>NZ_CP098480.1:0-1395127 GCF_023702715.1 Acinetobacter sp. C32I
TGAAGATCAATTGGCGGCAGTGGATAGCAAGTTGGGTGGTTTGGACGATGCAGCAGTTAAATATGACAATGCAACAACCAAAGATAAGATCACACTTGCAGGAGCTGGTGGAACAACCATCACTAACGTCAAAGCGGGTGCTGTAAATGCAGCATCAACAGATGCAGTAAATGGCAGTCAATTACACGGTGTAGCTGACAGCGTTAAGACTGCAATTGGTGGCAACACGACCATTGATGCAACGACAGGTGCAATCACCACAAGTAACATTGGTGGTACAGGCTCGAATACGATTGATGGTGCAATCAGCAGTGTTAAAGATGCAGCAACCAAAGCGAAAACTACGGTTACAGCAGGAGATAACGTTGTAGTTACTCCAACAACCAATGCAGATGGTTCAAGCAACTACCAAGTATCGACAGCAAAAGATGTGAACTTCGACAAAGTGACTGTAGGTAATGTGGTTGTTGATAAAGCAAGCAATACTATTGAAGGCTTGAGCAATAAAGACATTCAAGCAGGTGATTTTGCAACCAAAGGTAGAGCTGCGACCGAGGAGCAATTGAAGAGTGCGATTACGAGTAATATTACTGAAGTTGTAGATGGTAATGGTAATAAGGTGAATATTGTTGATCAGATTGTGAATAAAAATCCAGACAATAAAAACCAAGACTCATTGTTCTTAACCTATGATAAGCAAGGTCAAGAAACGACAGATCGCCTAACGATTGGTCAAACAGTTCAGAAGATGAACACCGATGGTATTAAATTCTTCCATACCAATGCAGATACTTCTAAAGGTGACTTGGGTACGACCAATGATTCAAGCGCAGGTGGTCTAAACTCTACAGCAATTGGCGTTAATGCAATTGTTGCAAGTGGTGCAGACAGTGCAGTTGCTTTAGGTCATAACAGTAAGGCTGGAGGGAAAGAGTCAATTGCAATTGGTCAGGGTGCTGAGGCGTCAGGATTGCAGTCAATCAGTATTGGTACAGGCAACAAAGTGAAAGGTGATCACTCTGGTGCGATCGGTGATCCAACGATAGTTGATGGTGCCAACAGTTATTCTGTAGGTAACAATAACCAAGTGCTTACAGATGATACCTTTGTACTTGGTAATAATGTGACCAAAACTGTTGCTGGTTCAGTTGTACTAGGTAATGGCTCAGCAGCGACGACAGGTGCAGGGGTTGCAGGCTATGCTTTATCCGATGCAACAACTGCCGATAAAGCAGCAATTACCAAGACAACTTCCACCACAGGTGCCGTAGCAGTAGGTGATGCATCAAGTGGTATTTATCGTCAAATTACGGGTGTTGCAGCTGGTAGCGCCGATGCGGATGCAGTGAACGTTGCCCAGTTAAAAGCTGTGGGTAACCAAGTTGTGGCGACTCAAACCGCACTTGTAAATAGTTTGGGTGGTGGTGCTAAAGTGAATACTGACGGCACGATTACAGGACCGACCTATAATGTTGCTCAAGGTAGTCAAAGTAATGTTGGCGATGCATTAACAGCGCTTGATAAGGCAATTGGAACTGCTGCAACAACATCAAAAACGACTGTGACCAATGGTCAGAATATTGTGGTGAATAAGAGCAAAAATGCAGATGGCTCTGATAACTACGAAGTCGCAACAGCAAAAGATTTAACAGTTGATTCTGTGAAAGCAGGTGACACAGTTCTGAATAATGCTGGAATCACGATTGGTAATAATGCGGTTGTCTTAAGTAACACAGGATTAACGATTGCGGGTGGGCCAAGTGTAACAACTCAGGGTATCAATGCAGGCAATAAACAAGTGACCAATGTTGCAGCTGGTACGAATGCAACCGATGCTGTGAACAAAGGTCAATTGGATAATGCAATTAGCAATGTAAATAACACTGTGAATGAGCTTGCTAATAATGCTGTGAAATATGACGATGCCAATAAAGACAAGATCACGCTTGGTGGTGGGGCAAATGGCACAACAATTACCAATGTGAAAGATGGTAATGTTGCTCAGGGCTCTAAAGATGCTGTGAATGGTGGTCAAGTCGCGCAAATTAGAGATAATTTACAAGGGCAGATTACCAACAATACTAATGATATTAATAACATTAAAAATGATATTAATAATGGTGCTGTTGGCCTGGTTAAACAGGCGAATAGTAGCGCTGAAGTTACTGTTGCCAAAGACACTGGTGGTACAAGTGTCAATGTTGCTGGTAAAGATGGCGACCGCGTTGTAACGGGTGTTAAAGATGGTGCAATTAGTGCAACATCTAAAGATGCGATCAATGGTTCTCAACTGAATGCAACCAACAAGAAAGTTGTTGAATTCTTGGGAGGTGGAGCAGGTTATGACAACATTACCAATAGCTTCACAAATCCAACCTACAATGTAGGAGGCAAAGATTACAACAATGTTGGTGGTGCAGTGGATGCCTTAAACAAAGCCGATCAAGCTTTGGGTAATCGTATTGATAACCTTGATAACAAACTTGAGCAAGCGTTCTACTCAACCAATCAACGTATTGAGGATGTAGAGAAAAAAGCCAATGCTGGTATTGCTGCTGCAATGGCATTAGAAGCAGCGCCATACATCGCAGGTAAATATACCTATGCCGCAGGTGCTTCTTATCATGGCGGTGAAAACGCAGTCGGCGTAACCTTACGTAAGACTGCGGATAATGGGCGTTGGTCAATCACGGGCGGTGTCGCTGCTGCATCACAAGGCGATCCAAGTGTACGTATTGGTATCAGTGGTGTAATTGACTAAGGGACTCGTTATGTAGGAGAGCCCTTAGGCTCTCCTCATCTCCAATCGATAAAGAGAGTAAAATATGAAAAACATGATAAAAGCATTGGTTATCGGGATCGCTTCTAGTTGTGCAATGATGGCTTTGGCAGCAGATGATGAGGTCGTGGTTCAACAAGAGGAAATCAAATTTCCAGCTATTGAAAAAAGCTATTTAAAACAAGTGCAACGTTATGAATACGACAATGTTGCTCGTCTAGGCACTGGCTTAACTAAAGACCAAATTCGACATATCTTGGGAAATCCTCAATTTAGTGAAGGTTTATTCTTTGTTAAAACCTGGAACTATGTATTAGATGTCCGTCAGCCGAATAGCCAGGATTATTTACGTTGCCAGTTACGTATAGACTTTAATAAGGATACGCTTTCTGAGCGTTTATCTTGGAAAGGTGAGGCATGTGAAGGTCTAATGGCTTGGGGTGCAAATAATCAAGTTCCAGTTGATGCCAATTTAAATAGTTCGCGATCGTCGAGTGTATTCTTTGCATTTGATCGATCGAATGCCAATGCAATTGAGCAGGGTTCAAGTTCAGTTGCTGCAATTGCGCAACGGATTAAACAAGCACCATCGAATAGTCCAGTGATTGTTGCAGGTTTTGCAGATCCTTTAGGTAAATTTGCCTATAACCATCAATTGTCAGCGCAACGTGCGAATACGGTTGCCAAGCTATTGGTGAATGAAGGGATTGATGCAAATCGTATTCAAATTCAGGCCAATAGCCAAACTGATTTATATCAACAATGTGCAGGGCGTAAAGCAAATAGCCAATTAGTTGGTTGTTTAGCTCCAAATAGACGTGTGAACATTAGCTGGTAAAAGCAATCTAAAAAAATGGCTACTTTAATGTAGCCATTTTTTTTAACATTTAAAAAGTATTATTTTTCAAATAAATAGAATTTATTTTTACAGATGGTCAATATTGATCATTTCGTATTGAAGGTATGATAAATACTCATAACATAGCTAAATATCTAATAAAACTGATTTTTGTTTCTAATTTCTGCTTTTGCAATATTTTTTACAGAAAAAACTCTTTATGTGAACTGTCTGACAAAAACGATTGGTTTGTTTAAAAAATAATCTAATATGTGTCACGTGAAATAACATATTCAAATGTCAGTTTCATGTATTTAAATAATTAAAATGAGTATTTTTTTACGTATGAATCGGGCTGTTATTCAAGATGAGATGAACTTATCGGCTTAATAAAAATACTCAATATTGCAAACCATTTAAGAGGGTAAAACGATGTTGGAATCAAAGAAATTGATTGTACTAGATCAGATGCTAGTCTTAACTAAAGAGGGCAAGCATGATTTGGTTTATCAAAATGACACTTTGCTTAAAGTGAAAATGATTTCGAATCAGCATATTGTGGTTGAAGATGATCATCAAACCAGTTTTCTATTAAAGCGACAAGATGAAAATGTGATTTGGTCATTTATTTAAAGTAAGAACAGCTAGCATCTGAATAATAAATTTATTAAAAATATTTATTATTCAGATGCTTATTTTTATTGTTTTTTTGGTTTCTTAATCTATTTGCTTTTCATAAAATGAGTATTGGTTCTAATTTTGACCAAATTGACACTATTCAAATAAAATCAGTCAATTCTATTTTTATGTGTTGTTCTTACATTGAATAAAGACTATTGGGAAATAGCTCGCTAAGGATGGATCAAACAATGCAAAATAATAAATTCACACAGTTTTTAAAATCTGTACTTTTATCCTGTGTATTAGCATCGTCATGGGGCATGGTGAATACAAGCTATGCAGCACCTGAAGGTAAACTGGATTTAAGTCTCTCTCCCCATTCACAAAATAAAGTTAAGCAATTATTGAATGATCCTAAAACGTGGCAGCAGATTCCCAAACAAGTGACTTTGTGCGTCTTTTCGCCTAACGGTGAACATAGTGAAGCCTTTGAGCAAGCCACCAGTTACATTACCGAAATTCCAAGCATTGTTCGTGTCGCCAAGCAGTTTGGCGTGAATATGAATGTAACACGCCCATCACATCTACAATTCAAATTAGATTTTGATTATCCAAAATTGAAAAAGCAGGCGTCCACTTTGGTCAATCTTAAAGTGTATACCAATGAAGCTGTATTGACCGAAGATTTTCGTAGTAAACGTTGTGATGGTGCAGGGATTAGTAATCTGCGTGCGAAACAGTTTAATAAGTTCGTGGGCAGCGTCGATGCAATTGGAGCCTTGCAGACCTATAAACAACTGAGTTCTGTGATTCAGGTTTTGGCTAATCCAAAATTTGATGAAAAGATGGTGAATAAAGATTATGAGGTGGTTGGGATTGTACCCTTAGGTGCGGCCTATATCATGGTCACCGATCGCAATATTAATACTTTGGCTAAAGCTGCAGGCAAGAAAGTTGCGGTGTTCCAATTTGATGAAACTCAAAAGAAACTGGTACAAAATGTGGGTGCACAACCTGTGTCAGTTGATTTAGTAACTGTGGGCGGAAAATTTAATAACAAAGAAGTGGATATTATGGCGGGTCCAGCCATTTTATTTGAACCGCTAGAATTACAAAAAGGCATGACCGATAAATCAGGAAAAGTCGTTGGTGGTATTATTAAATTTCCTGTCATTCAAGTGACAGGGACACTGATTATGCACCGTAATAAATTCCCGGCAGGCATGGGCTCAATCGCACGAGAAGTCATTTCAAAACAGTTGAATCCTGCTTTTGAATTTGTTGACAAGATTGAAGCAAAAATTCCTGATAAATTTTGGTTGAAATTAAATGAAAGTGACAAGCCTGGTTATGTTCGATTAATGCGTGAAGCGCGGATCCAAATGACCAAAGAAGGTTTTTACGACAAAGATATGATGAAGTTGTTAAAGCAGGTACGTTGCTCACAAGACCCAAGCAATTATGAATGTGCCTTGAAAGATGAATGATGTTTAAGCGCTGTTGCATCATAGCAAAAGAGAATCATGGAAATACTAGGATTAAATTATAAGCTTGGTATTTCCAACTTTAATCCATTTGATGATACACCATATGCAAAGAACTGATCATTAGATTGATAGAAATGGTTTATTTTATGGAATGAATAACTATAGGATTAATCATGGATATAATTTTTAAAATTAAAAATAAGTTAATAAAACAAGATATTAAGCTAAACAAACCAGCAACATGGCAACAGATTTTAGCTTTTGAATATAAGTATCAAGTTAAATTGTCACCAATTTTAAGAGCTTATTTTTTAGAATTTAATGGTATCGCCGACCGAGAAATGGATGAAAAATATTTCACATTTTTGTCGCTAACGGAATTCCAATCAGTTGAAAGCATTTCAAGCTTCTATGATAAAGATAAGTATTTATATCCTAACAGTTTTGTATTTTCGGACTATTTAGTGTGGTGTTGGGGATATGCGGTACAACTCGATCAGTTTGGTTTGGATAGTGGCGTATACCAAGTGGGAGGATCCGAAAAAATAAAAATTGCAGATACATTCACAGCATTTTTAAATCAATATTTGATTGATAGTGATGAATTATTATAAAAAATATTTAATGGAGATTGTTAAAAGGTTCATTCGAGATAAATGGTTTATAAAAGGATGAGTATAAGTTAAATTATTATTTTAATTATATTTGAAAAAAGATACTCCAGAGATGCCGCTGCATGGTCGTTACCCTGAACCCGATGAGTTCAAGGTGGAGGTGACGCATACTTACTGGGTTTCCTACTCGAGGTAGGCATACACTCAAAATACACAGAACACATCCATAAATTTAAGTATCGGCAGGGGAATAGACGTACTGGCGAACACCCTAGAGATGTTTCCTATTATAGTTAAATCAACAACGACCACAAGAGGAAAGTATTGAGATTTGTATGTTTTACTAACAATTAGCAATTTAAGTTTAATAAGACTATAAAATCTAAAATGGGATCAATCGTTATTTGAAATAAAATGGGTCTCCAAAATGCCGCTGCATGTCTTTACCCTTGAACACTAAGGTTCAAGGTGGAGAGCGCTATATATTATCTGGGTTTCCTACTCAGGGTAGGCATACACGCTAAATATTTATAAACGCTTTCCAATTAGGAAATAATTCACGGCTCAGGGGAGTCAGATCGGCTGGCGTACACTTCAGAGATGATTTAATTATAGTAAAAAAGGAGGTCATCTCAAGGGGAGAAAATAGAGAAATTTGTAAGTTTAAGTTTACAGTTGAAATATTAAATAGAAGTCATTGAATTGAAAAATATAATAAACAAATTGGACTTTATTAAAGCAAATAATCTCCAGAAGTATCGCTGTATGCCTTTACTTTTGAACACTAAGGTCCAAGATGGAAAGTGCAGATAGTGTCTGAGTTTCCTACTCTAGGTAGGCATACATGCTAAATATTCAGAAACGCTTTTCGATTAAGAAGAATATCAAGATTCAGGGGAATCAGACTGGCTGACGAATACTCCAGAGATGGATTGAATTATAGTGAATTCAGATCATGCAGCAAGTTCTGGATTAAATTTATTTATTAATAATACTTAATAATATATGGATTTATGCTTGGCCCTTTAGGCTCGACGGAAAGTAGGAATTGCTGATCTTTTGTTGAATACTAATTAAAAAATAAATAGATGAATTGACCTGGTGGGATAATTTTGACTGAGATGAAATGAGGAATGGGAGATAAACAATTACAATAAGTGTAAGAGAGAAGGCAAAAATTAATTTTGTGTAAAATTTGATTCAATAAAAAAGCCTGAAATTTGTATTTCAGGCTTTTTTGATTCAGATGCTTTGTTCAACATCTTCCAGTATGGCTTCTAAAAGCCGTTCGCAATGGGCGTACTGCTGTAAAGACTTATTTAGGCTAAACACTTCTTGAGCCATTTGCAGCGCCACCATAATCACCAGTTTATTATGCTCAACCCGTGGAGCATTACGACGCATGTCATGAAACTTTTGATTTAACAACTCTGCCGCGCGTTCAAGCTCTTCACGTTTATCTTCAGTCGTATTTAAACGGAAGGTCTGTTCAATTAAGCGAAGCTCAACAACAATAGGTTCACTCATGATCAGGTTTCCTCTTGAGTCTCAGCATTTGGGTGTGCCAGTTGCTGAATTTCTTGTGCATGTTGATCTTGTGCAGTGCCTAAAATTGAAAGGCGCTGGATAATCGCTTCAACTTTAGATTTTGCCAGTTCATTTTTCTGCAACAGGCGATCACGATCTTGTTGTAAATCTTGAATCTCTTGCTGACTATGACGTTGCTGTGCTTGTAGTTTTTCTTTATTCACACGTAAATCATTACGCTCTGCCAAAATTTCTTGGAAGCGATTTTTCAAATCAGTGGTACTTTTCTCTAAACGGCTATAGCGTTCAGCTAAAGTTGTTGCATCTTGATTCAGTTGTTTAAATTGATCTTGTAACTGAGTCAGCTGTTCAGTTAAGTTATCAACTTCTTCCTGCTTTTGCGTGATGATGCTATTTTTCTGCACAACTTGTGCATGGTGGTCAGTTTCAGCTAATTGCTTAGCTTCGGTGAGCGAAGTGTTTTCTCGCTCCAAGTGATGTAAGCGTGTTTTTAAAACACCAATATGCGCTTGTAGACGCTGTAATTGTTCTAACATAACGAAGGTCGCACAGAGTTGCAATCAAAGGTAATATATACAGCAGTATAGAGATTGGATAAACGAATGCAAGACGATATTTCAGGTTGGACGGAATGGAATGCCCATTTTGATGGGATTGAAGAAATTTCAAGTCCAAGTGAGTTACACGGTTTACTAACAGGTATAGTTTGTGTGACACAAGCACCAACCGCAGATGAATGGTCACAAATCTTAAACACCTTGAATGTGCCTGCTCTACAGCCAGAGGCACTGGAGAGTTTAACCGATGAGGCAGAAGACGTTTCTCATGCTTTGTCAGATGATGAATTAGATTATTTACCGATGCTACCCGATGACAGTCATTTACTTGCAGACCGTGTGCAAGCTTTGGCAGATTGGTGTGCTGGCGTCGTTCTCGGTTTTGGTTTGGCTTCTGGTCATATTCGTGGTGAGGAACAAGAGCTGATTGAGCATTTACAAGATGTTGCAGCGGTTGAGTTTGAAGACTCGGATAATGATGAAGAGGGCGAAGAAAGCTATCAAGAACTGTATGAGTTCGTACGTCTGATTCCTGTCAGCTTATCAATTGGTCGTAAGAAGATTCCAGTCGCTGAAAGTTCTTTATTACAAAACTTTCATGCGAAAAGCAGAAACTCTGATACCCCTGTTGATCCGCAAACTGTGGTAGAAATGTTTACCCCACATCGTCCGAGTTAACTCGGGCGATGCCTTAAACTTTATAATTCAAGAAACTTACAATTATTCATCTTCATCAGAAGGGCAATATGAAATTAAGTCAAACCGATTTTAAACAACGCCGTGATCTTCTTGCGAACAAGATAGGCAGCAATAGCATAGCAATTATTGCCACCCGAGCAGAAATGTATCGGAATCGGGATGCGGATTATAAATATCGTGCAGACAGTAGTTTTTATTATCTGACTGGATTTACAGAACCAGAAGCCATTGCCGTGATCGAGACCTTTGACGAAGGTGAGGAATATAGCTATAGCTTGTTCTGTCGTGAACGTAATCGTGAAATGGAAATCTGGAATGGTTATCGTGCTGGAATTGACGGTGCGATTGAAATCTATGATGCAGATGAGGCTTATGCAATTGATCTGCTCGATGAAGAAATTATCGACAAATTATTAAATAAACAACGTCTTTACTATCGTATTGGTCAAAATGCAGGGTTTGATGCACGTGTAAGCCAATGGATTCAAAAGGCAGATGCACAGCAGCGCCGTGGTGGTGCTGCACCAGCAGAAGTGGTTCAGCTTGATCGTATTGTCGATGAGATGCGCTTGAAGAAATCGGCACAAGAAATCGAGTTGATGCAGATCGCAGCTAATATCAGTGCTGAAGCGCATACCCGTGCCATGCAAACGGTTAAACCTGAGATGATGGAGTATGCGCTGGAAGCGGAACTCAATTATATCTTTGGTCAAAATGGTTGCGTACCGTCGTATAACAGTATTGTTGGTGGCGGTGAAAATGCCTGTATCCTGCACTATGTTGAAAATAACAAGCCATTGAACGATGGTGACTTGGTCCTGATTGATGCGGCGTGTGAATACGAATTCTACGCATCAGATATTACCCGCACTTTCCCTGTGAATGGCAAGTTTAGCCCTGAACAAAAGGCTTTATATAACATTGTTCTTGAGGCACAGCTTGCTGCGATTGATGCAACCCGTATTGGCAATCACTATAAGTATCCACATGAAGTGGCTGTCAAGATTTTAACTCAAGGTCTGGTTGATCTTGGCTTGCTTAGCGGTAATGTGGATGAATTGGTCGAAAGTGAAGCATTCCGTCAATTCTTTATGCATGGTACAGGGCATTGGCTTGGTATGGATGTACATGATGTGGGTGCGTACAAGGCCGACGAAGACTGGCGTGTTTATGAAGCAGGCATGGTGGTCACTGTTGAACCCGGTTTATATGTTGCACCTGATGATGAAACCGTCGATGCAAAATGGCGGGGTATCGGCATTCGTATCGAAGACGATATTGTCGTGACGGAAAATGGGCCATTGGTTCTAACCCAAAATGTGGTTAAAACTGTTGAAGAGATTGAATGTTTGATGGCGAACCGTTAATCAGTCTATTGGCAGAACAGAAGCTTTATTTTTTATGAATGCCTCTTTGTATAAAGAGGCAAACAAAAAATTATAATAATATTCAGAAAAATAAGGTGCTTGTATGAAAATATCGAACTGTATTTATCGAATAGTCACTGACATTTATTTGATTTTATTGATTTATGTATATTTAAAGATTCATCTTTATTACTTTTATTTGAATCAGTGGGAGTGGTATGAAGATCGAGATATTCTTTCCCTGCTGTTTATTTCTTTAATATTTTTTGTCAGTGTAACGGCATTATTTGTCTATACTGTTTTTTATAAAGTTGTTAAATATCGATCTGTTGAGTGGACTTTGTACTGTATTTATTTTTGCTTGATGAGTTCAGTTTTTATCGCCTACCTTCCAAGAAAATATATTTAATTTGGCTATTTCTATTTTCTTGCTTGGTAAAAGGCAGACTAAGCTGAAAAGATTGATTGAGATAGATAGCCGTGTTTCTTTCTTATCGATACTCAAAACAACTTTTGAATATATTTTAAAAACATAGACCAAACAAAGTACAAATTCCCTTCCTGATTTGAGTTAGAGTAAGATAGTCCCGAAACATCAAGTCATGAAAAACTGATAAGGAATCATATTATGCAGCAACAAGTCATCATTGTCGGTGGAGGTATGGTTGGACTCAGCCTTGCTTTAATGTTGGCAAAATCTAATATCGCAGTAAAGTTATTAGAAGCTGTGAAATATCCAAATTTCGATGACGAAAATGTTGCGGCTTATCATTCCAGCTTTGATGCGCGGAACACTGCATTGTCACGCCGTAGCGTACAGATTTACCAAAAGTTAGGTTTGTGGGAAGCCTTACAGCAACATGCCACCCCAATTTTGCAAGTGCATATTACCGAACAGGGCAGTTTTGGTAAGGCGCGTTTAGTCGCAGAACAAGAAAAAGTAGAAAGCTTTGGACAAGTGATTGAGAACGCATGGTTGGGTCGTGTATTACTGACCCAAGTACGTCAACAGCCATTAATTGAGTTGATTGATGGTGTGCAAGTGACTTCACTGACCCAAGATGCAGATCAAGTCCAGATTGAAGCGATGCGCAATGGTGAATATATCCATTCCTTAAAATCCAAGTTGGTGATTGCAGCAGATGGCCGTGATTCATTTTGCCGACAAGCCATTGGCGTCGGGGTGGATGAGCATGATTATGACCAAGTTGCAATTGTGACCACCGTACAGACTTCTAAGCCACATCAGCAGGTTGGTTTTGAACGCTTTAGTGCACTTGGGCCATTGGCATTGTTACCATTACCGGGTGAATACCGCCGTTCAGTGGTGTGGCCTGTGAAAAAAGGTACTGAAGGCGAGTGGTTGGGTGAAGAAAATGATCAACATTTCCTTGATGCCTTACAGGAAACCTATGGTGATCGTGCTGGAAAATTTGAGAAAACAGGTAAGCGCTTTAGCTATCCATTGGCTCAGGTGTTGGCACATAAGCAAGCAGTAGGGCGTGTGGTGTTAATGGGCAATGCAGCGCATACCATTCACCCAGTGGCAGGGCAAGGTTTTAACCTGTGTTTGCGTGATGCAGATGTGTTGGTTCGTTTCTTGATGGAGCAACTGTCGAAGTCAGATGATATTGGTGCGCCTGAAAATTTACTGGCCTATGAACAATCACGTTTGAAAGACCAGCAACGGGTGATTAAGTTCTGTGATTCAGTGGTGCGTGGTTTCAGTAATCAAAATCCAATCCTCAAATTATTACGCAATACGGGTCTGATTGCTTTTGATGTGATTCCGGGGGTTAAGCCTTTGGTTGCTAACTATGCAATGGGGCTAAAAGCATGAGTGAAATGTTAGATGTCGTCATTGTCGGTGGTGGTTTAGTTGGTGGTCTAACCGCCTTATTGTTGGCCCAAGGTGGGGTACAAGCTACCGTGCTGGATGCTGCGCCTGTACTTGATCAGGACAAAACTTTGGCTGTGATGAATCCGCGGGTATTGGCACTCAGTCAGGCTACCATTCACTTACTCAAAACAGTCGATGTTTGGGATGATTTAGCACGCCAAATGCCCTATTCAGGCATGCAAGTCTGGAATAAAAATGGCTATGGTGAAATTAATTTTGGCCATGCGTCGGAACAGCAACCTCTATCAGATCAGGCTTTAGGTTCAATGGTCGAACCTAGTGTTTTGAATGTTGCGATTCAACAAAAAATGCTGCAACAGCTCAAAGACTATCGCACCCAAGTCAAAGTCATTCGGATTGAACAAATTCCACAAGGTTGGTCCATTCAATTGGCGGATGGCACAACACTAAAAACCAAGTTGCTCATTGGTGCAGATGGTGCGAATTCTTTTGTGCGTGAGCAGGCGTATATTGATTTAGATGTACTGGATTATAAACAGGCCGCGATCAGCTGTGCGATTAAAACCACGCAGCCGAATCAATATGTGGCACGACAGATTTTCCTGCCGACAGGCCCCTTGGCCTATTTGCCGATGGCAAGTTTAGACACTCAAGAAAATGGTTATTGGCAGTCGATTGTCTGGACTTTACCAGATGATTATGCCGATGAATATTCGGCACTCAGCGATCAAGACTTTATGCGATTACTGACCCAAGAAAGCCTGCAAATGCTGGGAGAAGTCGTAGAGGTCCGTTCCAGAGCGCAGTTCCCACTAAAAGCACGCGCAGCACAGCGCTATATCAAATCCGGTTTGGCATTGATCGGTGATGCTGCACATGTGATTCATCCTTTAGCGGGGCAAGGTGTAAATATTGGTTGTCTAGATGCAGCGGTACTTTGCGATGTGCTATTACACGATTTAAACCGTGGGGTATGGGCCAACGAGCAAACCTTATTACGTTATGAACACCTTCGTAAAGGCCAGAATGATGCAATGATGCATAGTATGTCTGCAATTGGCTGGTTGGAAAGTTCGGAATTATTTCCCTTTGTTTGGGCCCGAAATTTTGGACTAAAACAGGTTGAACAATTTGAGTGGTTTAAAGATCGCTTTATGAAGCAAGCCAATGGTTTGGGTGCTTTACAGCAGACACGCTATGTTTGCTAAAAAATAGTAGATATTTTTTAAACAATCATTTATAAATCAGAGTGAATTTGGTCATAAAAAGTACGTTTTAATCAATATTGTGCTTTGCTAAATCTGAAGAGCTTGCTAAATTTCACCTAGTTCTGATGGCCAAATAGCGATGATGAGAGTTGAGTCATTGTGGGGAGATGAAGATGACGGAAATGAATGATTACGACGAAAACACAGAAGATTCTGCTGTAGACGACGAAGAGGCGAAAGCGGCAGAAAGTGGTGCAGAGAGTGAAGAATCGAGCGCCAATGACGCTGATCTTGCTGAAGCGGAAACTTTAACCGTGACTGCGAAGCAGAAACAACGCCAAGCTTTAGAAGATGAAGTGGCTGCGTTTCTTGCACGTGGTGGGCGCATTACTGAAGTTCCGCCAGGTGAGCATCAAGATTAAGTCTGAATTGACATAAAAAAGCATCACGGTTGTGGTGCTTTTTTATGTTGGTGTGATTCATGCTCACACTCAAGTGGTTGGTGTAACTCTTTTAAAATGCCACACTGTTCAATAGTACGATGTTGTGAACATTGTTGTTTTAAATGGCTGAGATCTTGTTTGAGATGTTCCAGATTTTTAATTTTCTGTGAAACCTCGGCAAGATATTGATCAATCAGATGATCGACCTCCATGCAGGTTTGATTCGGATCTTCGGCTAGACCCTTAAGCTTTTGAATATCTTGTATGGTGATGCCCAGTTCTCTGCAGTGCTTTAAAAATAATAGTTCTGAAAGCATTTGTTCCGAATAAAGACGGTAATTTCCCGCCGTTCGTTGAGCTTTGTCCAGCAACCCAATTTTTTCGTAATAGCGAATCGTATCTACAGATACACCTGACTTTTTTGCCAATTGCCCAATGCTAAAACTGATCATGCTTGACTCTGGAGTTACTCTAGGGTTTTAAATCACTATAAAAGATTCAGTGAGAAAAGTCATGGCAGGATGTGGATGTAACACAACGTGTTCGCCAACACAAAAAATTAGTCCAAAGTTTAGAAAGGCTTTGTGGATTGCTTTGATCCTCAATGCATTGATGTTCTTTGTCGAAATTATCGGAGGATCACATGCACGTTCTGTGTCGCTCTGGGCGGATGCCTTGGACTTTGCGGGGGATGCTGCAAACTATGCCATCTCTTTGGCTGTATTGTCCATGACCCTGTATTGGCGAGCGACCGCAGCCTTAGTCAAAGGAATCACCATGGCGGCATTTGGTGTTTTTGTGATTGTTAAAGTATTTTGGTCATGGTGGCTAGGTGTAACACCTGAACCAATGCTTATGGGGGCGATTGGTGTACTGGCATTGGCTGTCAATGTTATCTCAGCGTTGATGCTCTATGCATTCCGGGATGGTGATGCCAATATGCGTTCGGTCTGGTTATGCAGCCGGAATGATGCAATTGCTAATATCGCCATTATCATCGCAGCGATCGGTGTATTTGGAACAGGAACTATGTTCCCCGATCTATTCGTTGCTTTTGTTATTGCGTATTTAGGTGTTTCTTCTGGTTTGGCTGTGATTAAGCAGGCGAGAGCAGAAAGAAAAATTGATCAAGCAAATCTCATGACCAAGGCTTAAAGCAGCGTATGGTTATTTCATATTAAATGATAAGGGGGCGATTTTTGTAATCTCCCCCTTATGTTTTATTGATCTTGTTGGGTGAGTTCTAAAGCCCGCTGATAAGCGATTTTCTTTTTAATTCCGGTCAAATCAGCAGCCAATTGTGATGCTGCTTTTACCGATAAATCCTGTAATAGGCGTTTTAACAACGCATCCAGTTTATCTTGTTCCATGTCTTTTTCGGTAGAAGCACCACCAACCACCACCACGATCTCACCTTTTTCTTGGTTGTGATCATTTTCAATCAATGTGACCAATTCTTTTAAGGTCATTTTCTTGATGGTCTCAAAGGTCTTGGTAATTTCACGGGCAAAACCGACAGGGCGGTCTTCACCAAAAACCTGCACCATATCTTGAATACAGGCCAAAATACGATGCGGTGCTTCATAGAAAATCAGGGTTTGAGTTTCATCTTTCAGTTTTTCAAGCTGGCTGATACGTTGCGATGCTTTAGAGGGTAAAAAGCCTTCAAAACTAAAACGGTCACTCGGTAAACCCACTGCACTTAAGGCTGCAATTGCTGCACAAGCACCCGGTACTGGAATCACACGAATACCACGTTCCTGTGCTGCACGAACCAATTTAAAACCCGGGTCACTAATCAGAGGCGTACCGGCATCACTAATGAGGGCAACACTCTCACCATTTAGCATTTTTTGGAGAAGTTGATCAATTTTGTTACTTTCGTTGTGATCATGACACGCTGTGAGTGGAGTTGAGATATTATAGTGCTTGAATAATTGAGCAGATTGACGAGTGTCTTCTGCGGCAACCACTGATACGGATTTTAAAATATCAATTGCACGAAAGGTCATGTCATCTAAGTGCCCAATCGGGGTTGCTACAACAAATAATTGAGCACTCATAAAAGGTAACTCCCTAATGTATTACAAAAAATATTGGCTGCTATTATGTTTGGCAGCATGTATGAGCCCAGTTTATGCGGACGTACTGGTGATTCTACCCGAATCAGGTACGATGGCGCGAGCGGGTCAAAGCATCAAACGTGGTTTCTTGAGTGCTTATACAGCATCTGGCAGTAAAGAAAAAATCATTTTTGTAGATTCTGCCAAAAACAACATCGATACGATTTTTAAGAAAAGGGTCAATAACAAGACTCGACTGATTGTTGGGCCATTGGCACGACCTGAAATTGAAACCGTGATGCAACTGAACCCAGCAATCCCTGTACTTGCATTGAACGATGTAAATAGCCAGACCACCAACGTCTGGCAATTCAGTTTGGCCAAGCAGCATGATGCGGTTGCACTGAATCAACTACTCAAGAAAGATAAAATTAAAAGCTTATTGGTGTTGCGCCAAGCTGGAACTGAATCGGCGACGGAATTGTTTATGATGGCGCTGATGTCTGAATTTGGCTCAGATATTCATGTGGTCAATGAACGTCCTAAAAAACTTGCGCGTAGGGAAGGTTTATTACTCTTGGGCGATCAAACATGGTTAGAACAGTTAGGCCCATTACCTGAAAAAAATATTTATGCTACTGCGTTGAGTATTGAGCAAGACAAAAGTATTCCGATAGGACTCAGTTTTTGTGATACGCCTGCCTTATATAATGGGCAATGGGCAGACCTAGTCGCTGCATATAAAGAACAACCTGAAAACATGGCGTTCCAACGTTTACTAGCCTTTGGTGGTGATGCATGGAGTATTAGTCAGCAGTTTTTGAATAGCCCAGATCGTCATTTTTCCTTTGAAGGTCGAACTGGGGCAATTGATGTGAAAGACGGAAAAGTCTACCGCCAACCTTATTGCTATCAACAGCAGAAAAAAGGCATTCAACTGTTAAAATAAGATTGGGCAGGTATGTCACAACATCGGCAAGATTTAGGGCAATGGGCTGAGCAGGCAGCACTTACGCTTTTGCAATCACAGCAATATGAATGCATAGAACGGAATTATCATTCACGCTATGGTGAAATCGATTTAATCGTAAAGCGGGATAAGCAGTTGGTTTTTGTCGAAGTTAAAGCCCGATCACGGGGGAGTTATGCAGAAGCCTGTGAAGTCATCTCGCTTGCCCAGCAACGTAAAATTATTAAGACTGCACAATGCTTTTTACAGAAATCTCCACATTATGAGGAGTTTGATTGTCGTTTTGATGTGATTTGTTTTGATTTTCCACAGAAAATTGCAAAAACAGTACAACCAGATTTTTCAAAATTGCAGTATGATCAGCAATGGATTGAACATGCATTTACTTTAGATTGATTGATCGGTTTAATGTAAAGCTAAATATTGAAAATTGAACAAATTTGTTTGTAGATAGGGAGTCTTGCCAAGTGTTAAAACGTTTATCGATTACGTTGCTTTGCGCTGCAAGTTTATCGGGATGTGCAAGTTTTATTTCTGGTGGTACAGGCACGTCACCCGTTGGAACGAATAGTGGTGAACGTAGTTTAGGGCAGATTTTTATTGATTCTTCAATCAAACGCACTGCAAATATCAATTTATATAAATTAGATCATCGTTTCAAACAGTCACGTATCAACATTGAAAGTTTTCACAGCAATGTTTTATTGACAGGACAAGTTCCTGATCCATATTTAAAACAACTGGCAGAAGACAATTTACGTTCAATGTCGGATGTGAAGGCCGTACATAACTATATTACGGTAGGTGACAAGGTTGGTTATAACACCATCATGCAAGATGCTACAGTCACAGCAAATACCCGTGGTCTGTTAATGAAAGCACCTGTGGTGTCTGATAGTAAAGTGCTTGTGCATACGGAAAATGGCGTACTTTATGTAATGGGGCGTTTAAATACTGCTGAATCAAGAGATTTAGATGATGTCTTACAAAAAGTTGGAAATGTGACTAAAATTGTGACGCTCATTGACAATGTGGATCAACCTTCAGGTACTGTAGCAAGTTCAACCGCGGCAGCGCCGATGGTCGGAACGGCAACGACACAGCCTTTAGTTGAGACACCTGTTGCAATTGATCCAGATCAGGCGGACCCTGCGACCATTACTCCAACTAATCCTTAATTTATGAAGCAACTTATCCAACAAGTACAAGAAAATGTAATTAAGGCGAAAACTCTTTATCAGGAGTTTCGCCTTTATGATTTTGCCAGTTACTCGATTAATTACCTGACTCCCAAAGATACTTTTGACAAGGAAGAGCATCTTGCTTATGGACTGAAAGCAAGACAGCGTCTGGATCTGTATCGAACCCAAAGCCCGAAGAAGCAACGACCGTTAATCGTGTTTGTGCATGGCGGCTCTTGGCAGCATGGTAATAAAAGAGATTATCTATTTGTTGGAGAAAGTTTTGCACGTGAAGGCTATGATGTTGCAGTGATTAACTATCACCTCGCACCTGAGCATATTTTTCCGACCTTTATTGATGATATCGCTCAAGCGATTCACTACCTCAGCCAGAATCAAGGCAAGTTGAATATCTCTACGGACAATATCATTTTGATGGGGCATTCTGCGGGTGCTTTTAATGTGATGTCAGTGGTGTATTCAGCCTATTCACAAAATTTTAAATACAAAGATAAAATTCGTGCGATTGTTGGGATGGCCGGTCCTTATCATTTTGACTATAAAGGCGATCCATTGGCAGAGCATGCCTTTGATCAGAAGGTGTCATATCAGCAAGTGATGCCTTATTACTTCATCGAACCGAATCAGATTAAGCATTATTTATTGATGGCCGAACAAGATCAGTTGGTGGGTAAGGAAAATAGTTTTGATCTGGATAAGGCGTTAAGAGAAAAGGGCAACCATAGTCATATCGCCGTGATTCCAAAGACTGGGCATATTACCATTGTTGCGACACTGGCTAGTTTAATGAGCCATTATTTTAAAACCAAACGGACGATCCTGCACTTTTTGGATGAAGCCTTAGACTCCTAATCAATAAAAAAGCATCGTTTAAGATGCTTTTTTATTGTCGATCATTTGCATGATCATGTTATGGGCAATACTGCCTTTAAATGGAATTTCTGGGAGTTGATCAAATTTAAAAAACGCCGCTTCGCTGATTTCTTCAAGTTGTAGCTGAATATCACCTGAATCATATTCAGCATGAAAGGCAATCATTAAATTACTTGGAAATGGCCAAGGTTGGCTCGACATATAGCGAATATTTTTGAGTTTCAGTCCAACTTCTTCAAAAGCTTCACGTTGTACCGCTTCTTCTAAAGTTTCACCGACTTCAACAAAACCAGCAATTAACCCATACATATTACTTTTATTATGTGCAGATCTTGCCAATAGAACTTCATCCTGACCTTTGGTAATAATGGTAATGATACATGGCTGTACGCGAGGATACTGATGATAAGCACAGGCAGGACAGACCATGGCATATTCTTTAGGATGGATCTCAGTGGCATGGCCGCAATGGCTGCAAAACTTGTGGTTACGACGCCACTCCAGTAATTGAACAGCACGACTGGCTTGTAGGAAGTCACTGCTAGACCATGACTGAATCAGTTCCCGAATAGGAACCAATTGATAGCCTTCGGGAATGGATTCATTTTCCAGCAGATCACGTGCAATGACATGATCATTGTGATGAATGGGGAGGTCACTTGCTAATTTTTCAACTTGAGGAAGCTGAAGGTTTTGGTCGACTAACAGTTTTTGGTGTTGAAAAATATAAGCAAGTGATAGTTGAGTCATTATGCGGCTATAGTTTGTAATTGTTGACTGTTTGATAATGCCACATCAAACATAGATTGCAATACAGGTTGCTTGTTCTTTAAGTTCTCAACCAGTAAATCTAAACCAGCCACAACATTCAAGATGCAATTAATCTGTTCAGCATCGAAGCTTTGATTTTGAGCCAAACGGTACTGTGCAAAATGAGCTGCACCCAATAATGCAGTTTGTTGTGCAGAACTACCTAAGAATAGGGCTGCACCAGAAAGCTCTTTTAGATACTCAGGCAGGGCTTCCAAACTATGCGCAGCAGGGTCTTGAATATATAGGCTCAGGGTCTGAGTTAAGGTATCAATCAGGGTTTTGGTTTCGGTCAGTAATGCTTTATGTGCTTCATCTAAGCGATCAAGCGAAATCTGCATATTATTGACACGTAACTGTAAGCGGCTTGAGGTGTAATTACGTTCTAGAATGCCGATTGAATTCATTGAAGCCAGAATGCTGTTCATCAGCTGTTGCACCGAAGTCGCATCGGTTAAGGTATTCGGCTGACTTAGTTTTTCCGCTTGCTGAGTTAACTCTCTTGCAGCTTCATTTAAATTCAACACTTTAAACACATTCGAGAGCTGGTGTAGCTTCTGTTGCAACTCTTGAGTTTTTTCAGCCGACATATTTTGATGGTTGTACTCAATCTCATTACGAATTTGAGCCATTTCATCAGTCATCAATTGACTGATGGTGTGTACCGTTTCATAGTCAGGGCCGTATAAATGACGGCTTAACACCTGTAGCTGTGTATCGCTGAGTAATTCATCGCCAATATTGAGTTGTTCACGAATATGGTGTGATACATCATCTTCTTGGCTAATACAGATGCATAGAATGTCTGCAAGATCAGCAATACTATTTTTAAAGCTTGCGGGTTGCAGCAAGAATTTACCAATATTGGTTTCAATTTGAATCAGGGTGCGCAGGCGCGCTTCGGTAATGGAGAGCTCATTGATATGGCTTAGCCCAACATTCACCAGTTGCCAGTATTGCTGACTTGGTTGGCCAGTTGCTAAACCTGCCAGATAAACACCGACCAATTTGATCCCTTGTAGATCAAGCGCTGTCTCTGATTGCTGAATCAGTTTGTTTAAACATAGCTTATACAGCTGATGAATATATTGTGACTGCTCCAAACTCGGTGCTTGTGGCAAATTAAAACTTGGCGTAATGAATTCAAGTAGTGGCTGTACGGTTTGACCTTCTTTGGTAAGTGGTTTACCCAATGCTTTCTCTAAACGATTGAGGGTATCGAGTAAGAATTGCGGAACTTTGACTTCACGTAAGCAAATGAATTCAATATAACGCTTCAGCATGGTGGTACCTTCACTGAGAGCAATCACATCACTGGTTTGAATCTGTTGGGGTTGTGCCATAATTTTACGCATCAACTCAGCAGAGTATTGGGTAATTTGCGATAAATGTGGCATATCAATTAATGCGAGCACTTGTGTACATTGTTCAAATTGGTTCAGCGCATCATCAATCCCGAATGGTAATGCTTGTTCTTCGGCAAGGGTATTGACCGCTGTTTCTACCAATTTAATCGAATTGTCGATTTCATTTTTTATTATTAATAATGCCGTTGGGTCGAAATGAATCGAGGTTTGGTAAGACATATGACCTACACCTTTCCTAAGTTGTTATATCCATGGACCTCCTTTTTTAGGAGGTCTAAATCTTTAAGGCTTAATATAACTTAACTTTAGAGCCTTGAAATACAAAAAATTACAGTGAGCTGAAAATTTATTTTGCGAAAAGGCAAGGCTCTCCATGTTTTTGTTCGAATTGTTTGACCCAGGTCTCATGTTCATTTAATTCATGTTCTGATGGCTCGATCACAGGGAGGTCGATTTGTACTCGCTGACGAGTCGTTTTACCTTGGTTTTGTTCTGTTTGTGAAAGGGCATCCATATCAAATGAAACTTGCCCACCGGTCATGGCAAGGTAAACGTCGGCCAAGATTTCGGCATCGAGTAAAGCACCATGGAAAGTACGGTCTCGCGCTGGAATTTCGTAACGACGGACTAAGGCATCCAAAGAGTTTTTTTGTCCAGGGTGCTTATTTTTGGCCATTGCCAAGGTATCGGTAACTTCGCAGACCTCTGAAAGCGGAGGCAATCCAGTGCGTTTGAACTCCATATCCAAGAAGTTCATATCGAAGGTCGCATTATGCGCGATAATTTCAGCGCCTTTTAAATAGTCAAAAAGAACATCAGAAATTTCCGCGTATTTAGGCTTGTCTTTTAAAAAGTCATCGCTGATACCATGCACATTTTCTGAGTCGCCGACCGCTTTTTCAGGATTGATATAGATATGAATCGAGCTGCCTGTAAGCTTACGATTAATCATTTCAATCGCACCTACTTCGATAATACGATCACCATCCTGATAGTAAAAACCGGTGGTCTCAGTATCGAGAATCAGTTGGCGCGGACCCTGTAAATCTAATTTTGCTTTGGTGATCACAATGTGGGGATGCTGATTTTCTGTCGTTGTTACCGTTTGATTCTTTGTTTCACGGTCAATGACGTCTTCACTGTCTACTTCTATTTCAAGATCTGTGTCTTCAATCATCTCATCTGCCTCAGCATCTAAATCTAAACCAAAGGGGTCATTTAAAAGCCAGTCAGCTTCAGGCTTTTTTGTATCAGCGTTAGCCTGTGTTACAGATTTCAGTTGTTGGGCGGTTTGTTCAGCACCTAGGTTGGCCAATTGGTCTGCCATTTCATTGCCTGCATGTCCTGCATGACCTTTGATCCAGTTCCATTCAATATTACGGTTGGCACAGACGGCATCGAGTTTTTGCCATAAATCTGGGTTTTTTACATCTTTCCAGTTTTTCTTTTTCCAGCCATGAATCCATTCGGTGATGCCTTGTTTTACATAATTGGAATCCGTCCAGATAATTAAATGTGCATCAACAGGGCAGAATGAAACGCCTTCGATTGCGGCTTGAAGCTCCATGCGATTGTTGGTTGTCTCAGGTTCACCACCAAACAGTTTATGCTCACCTTGTTCGGTAATGACATATGCCCCCCAGCCACCAAGACCAGGGTTACCTTTGCATGCGCCGTCAACGTAAAGTGTGATTGTTTGTGACATATCTGAACCTGAACAATAAGCGGAATAAAAATTTGAGTATGTGCAATCCAACAAGAAATACACAATATTTAAGTCAATCTAGATTGAGCTGTAATGAATCGAGAATTTTAGCATTTTCGAGCGATGTCTTGTATTGTAAAGCTAAATTCCGATTCTGAACGTTACAAAACTCATCTTTTTTAATTTCTTGTAACATTTCCATGCAAATCACGTTAAATTATTGCCTTGTCTAAGTGCCATGCTTTACTACAATGGCAAATCGAAGAAATAAACTAGCGTGAGTTGACTGGAAGTTTTTATGTATAAATCGAGCACATTGGTGTCGCAAACATCTGCAACATCATTATTCAAAATTACTGTACTCACTTCTGCTCTCGTTGCGTTGGGAATCACCACTGGTTGTTCTTCAACACCTCAATCAAGTAAAACTTCGTCTTCAAAGCAAGTCGGTTCAGGTTATTTGGATGCCAGCAGTTTAGACTCACTTGAAGACTTATTGTCTGCGACGGACATGCGTGCTGTGGAAGGCGATCGTTTATTGGTTCTGAAACACGGTGATGTGTGGAAGCGAATGACAGTTGGATTCAAGATGGACTTGAACCATTGGGATTCACGAATTGAAGCACAACGTAGCTGGTTTATTTCTCGTCAACCGTATTTAGATCGTTTAAGTGCGCGTGCCAGCCGCTATTTATATCACACAGTAAAAGAAGCTGAACGTCGTGGTATGCCAACAGAACTGGCATTACTGCCAATTATTGAAAGTTCCTATGATCCTGCTGCGACCAGTAGTGCAGCAGCGGCGGGTTTATGGCAGTTTATTCCAAGTACGGGCCGAATTTATGGCTTACAACAAACCAGCCTCTATGATGGCCGTCGTGACGTTGTTGAATCGACACGTGCAGCATATGAATTCTTTGGTAGCTTATATAATCAGTTTGGTTCTTGGGAGCTTGCATTGGCCGCTTATAATGCGGGTCCAGGGCGTATCCAACAAGCAATTAACCGTAACCGTGCCGCGGGTTTACCAACCGATTATTGGTCATTGAAATTGCCACAAGAAACCATGAACTATGTTCCGCGTTTCTTGGCTGTGGCACAAATTATTAAGAATCCAAATGCTTATGGGGTGAGTTTGCCACCCATCGCCAACCGTCCTCACTTTCGTGAAGTCAGTTTGGCTGCACCTCTAGAATTGAATCAAATTGCTTCAATCACAGGTTTAAGTCGTGCGGAGCTTTATGCATTGAACCCGGGTTATCGAGGCGAAATGGTTGATCCAATGAGCCCGATGCGTATCTTAATTCCAGCCGATCTCAGCCCTTCGATTGATGCAAAATTACGTTCAGGTAAAACCAGCTCTGGTGGTTTCTGGGCAAGTAATAAAACGCCACCGCCGATGAATACCAATCCGTTGAGTACTTCAACCACGGTTCGTACCACGACCAGTACTGGATCTAGCACCAGTACATCGACAGTAACACCGCCGAATTTAACGGCGAGTAATACTTCTCGTCCAACGACGTCAATTTCGAATACCAGCAAAGTCAACACACCTAGAGGCTCGAATGCTCTAGCTTCATTTGCCGCAGCTGCGGATGTGCCGAGCGCACCGCGTATTCCTGTTGCGATTACACCTGCAACCAATGTGAAACCTGTGGTGACCGAACCGCCAATTTCTTTGAAAGAGCGTGAGCAAATTAGCGCTGCAATTAAAGAAGAAGGCAAGAAAGAAACCGTGGCTCAAGTGTTAGAGCCACAAGCAACACAAGCTGAACGAGATCAGGTTGTGGCTGAAATCAAAGCGATTGCACCGAAGGGTACAGAAATTGTCGATCCATTTGACGGCAAGATCAAATTAACGGCGATTCAGACCAGCCAGTCGGTTGCAGATGAGAAAGGTCAAGAAGTCAGTAAGGGCTTTGCTTATCCAAAGAACTTGGTTGAAGACAGTGCGACGGCCAATAGTGAAGATGCCAAACGTAACCAAGGTAAGCCATATATCAAAACCGATACCGATGTGGTCGTGGTTGCACCGAAAGGCAAGCGCAGCACTTATGTGGTACAGCCTGGTGATACTTTAGCGATTATTGCGCAAAAAAATGGTGTGAACTGGCGTGATATCGCACAGTGGAACCAGATTGATCCAAACGGCACCTTATTTGTTGGCGCAAGCTTATATTTATATGATGCCAAACCTGAAGCGCCTAAAGCTGCTGAAAAACCAGAGAGTTATGTGGTGCAGTCAGGGGATAGTTTAACGAACCTGGCTTCACGCTTTGATTTAAGTCTGAAACAGTTGGCGGATTATAATAATCTGTCTGTGACAGATGGTTTGTTTGTTGGGCAAAAATTAACCTTGATTGAGCCGAAGAATAATAGCCGCACAACACAACAGGCTGCTCGTGCAACTGAAGCTAAGGCCGCAGCGGCTCAAAAAGTTGCGACTAAAGCCTATACAGTGAAGCGCGGTGAATATTTGAAACTGATTGCGGATCGTTATGCGTTGTCGAATCAGGAACTGGCTGATTTAACTTCTGGTTTAACTGCGAGCAGCAGCTTATTCGTTGGACAAAAAATCAATGTGCCATTACACGAAGTGTCTTCAACTCAGGACACCGTTGAGCCAACGAAGAGCAATGTAAAATACGACAATGTCAGTGCATCGACTAGTTATAAAACTGAAAACTATACCGTGCAACGCGGCGATACTTTATCGAGTATTGCAACCAAGTCGAAAATTAGTTTGAGCGAGTTGGCTGAGCTAAATAATTTAAAGTCAAATAGCGGCGTGCGTTTGGGTCAAAGCTTAAAGATTCCAGCAGGTTCAACTGTCCCTGATCAGTATGTGGTGCAGTCGGGTGATAGCTTGAATGCGATTGCAGCCAAGTACAATTTGCAACTGAGCTATGTTGCCGATCTAAATGGCTTGGAAAGAACCTCAGGTGTACGTGTTGGTCAGCGTTTAAAACTAACTGGTGATGTACCTGCAAAAAATACAACAAGCAATACGACCAAATCGAGAGAAGAAACGACACCTGATGTTTATACGGTTAAATCTGGCGATACCTTAGGTAATATTGCGAGTCGTCATAATTTACAGCTCGATTATGTTGCCGGTTTAAATGGTTTAACGCGCGGCAGTAATGTTCGTATTGGTCAAAAGCTCAAATTGACTGGCGACCTACCGAAGACTGAAACAGCAAAAGTAGATGACAGCAAAACAACGACCAAGACTTCAGCATCAAGTCGTAATACTGAAAGATATGCCGTAAAAGCGGGAGAGTCTTTAAACAGTATTGCCAATCGTTTTGGGATGTCTGGACGTGAATTGGCGGAGTTAAATAATCTGAAAGCCAATGCAAGCCTGCAACGTGGTCAAAGTATTTCAGTTCCTAAAACAGTGAGTGAATACAAAGTAAAACGTGGTGATACGCTGATTGGTTTGGCAAGCCGTTATGGTTTGGAAACAAGTGCGTTGGCAGAAATGAATGATTTAACGCCAAGTACTCAGTTACGTATTGGTGACGTGATTAAAGTGCCTAACCTGTAATTGTAAATGATTCAGTTAGGCTTAATCAAAAGGCTTAGTCTATATGCTGGACTAAGCCTTTTTGCTCAGTCTTCATTTGCGGCAATGCAAACCACGCCGTATTTGGCGATGCATGTTCAGCCCAAATATACACAGTTGAAGGTGATGCCTTATGCCAATGCGAATGCACCGAAGGGGGGGACGCTGAGCCAATCGAGTTTGGGGACATTTGATAATTTAAACAGCATGAATGGTAAGGGCAGTTCAACTGAGGGCGTTAATTATTTATTTGATAGTTTGATGGATCGTTCGCTGGATGAGCCGCGTGTCATGTATCCACTACTCGCAGAACAGGTCAGTTACGATCCTGATCAACTGCAATCGGTCACCTTCCACTTGAATCCACAAGCACGATTTAATAATGGTCAGCCTGTAACTGCTGAAGATGTGAAATTTACCTTCGATACCTATCAGACCAAAGCCAATTTAGGCTTTCAAATGTATTTGTCAGATTTGGCTAAAACTGAAGTGTTAGCTAAACATCAAATCAAATTTATTTTTAAGTCTAAGAACAATGTGGAAATGCCACTGATTGTGGCAAGCCTACCGATTTACTCAAAATTGGATTGGAAGAATAAGGACTTTGGTCGCGTCACCCTTCAACCGATTGTGGGGTCGGGGCCTTATGTCGTAGATCGTATAGATGCAGGACGGAGTATTAGTTATAAGCGCAGTCCAAACTATTGGGGCAAGGATTTGCCAGTAAACAAAGGCCGTTATAACTTCGATCAACTCAAATATGTGTATTATCGAAATTTAGATGTTAGTTTTGAGGGGTTTAAATCTCGACAATTCAATTTATACGAAGAAAAAAATATCCGTAATTGGGTTACAGCCTATCACTTTCCAGCAGCGAAATCAGGTTTAGTCAAAAAGTATAAAGCGCAGTTAGGTACTCCTCTAGATATTCAAAGCTTGGTGTTTAATATCCGCCGAGCGCCACTCAATGATATTTATCTGCGTCAGGCATTAACCTACGCTTATGATTTTGAGTGGCAAAATAAGGCACTGTTCTTTAATCAAAATCGGCGCTTGCAAAGTTACTTTGATAATACTGATTTAGCAGCAACTGGCCGTCCGACTGCTGCTGAATTAAAGCTATTAAAACCATATTTGGCCCAGTTCAATCCAGTGATGCGACAAGGCATCTTGGCTGATTGGCGCTATCCTGTTTCTGATGGCAGTGGTTTCAATCGGCAGAATTTATTGACCGCACAACAGATCTTAAAAGATGCAGGTTATCTGATTCGCAATGGTCAGTTATATGATCGAACTGGCAAAGCCATTCGAATTGAATTATTGATGCAACAGGAAAACCCACAACGTGAATTAATGCCGTTTGTGCGCAATTTGAAGCGTTTAGGCATTCAGGTTCAGTTACGGCAAGTGGATGTACCGCAATATATGGAGCGGATTCGTCATCAAGATTTTGATATGATGATGTTGAAACTGCCACAGACTTTAACGCCTGGAAAAGAACAAGCTCAATTCTGGGGAAGTGCAGCAGCAGATGAGGCGGGTAATTATAATTATTCAGGGATCAAGAATCCTGCGATTGATCAGATGATCGCGAAAATTGTGGCGGCAAAAACACGCGATGAGGTGGTGTTGTATACGCGTGTGCTTGATCGTTTATTACGTGCAGGATATTACCAGATCCTGACTTATGGAAAACCTGAGCGTTGGTTTGCCTACTGGGATATCTATCAGCAGCCTTCGGTTAAACCAAAACTTTCTGTAGGGTGGGAGTATTGGTGGGTCGATGCCAATAAGGCTAAGAAACAGGAACAGTCTATACAAAAGCATTAATTAGAATGGTTTGGACTAGCGTTTGATGAAGTCGTTAGATTAATATAACGGAGTCTTACCGAGTTCTCATCTTAATTTCAAGATAAGCTTTCAGCTGGAGTTACTTTGGTTTCGCCCAAAGTAACCAAAGGCATTGTCATCCACAAAACCTGTTTAGTTATTGGACCTCTTTTATTATTTCGCAAAAACATGATCTTGTTTAAAACACGCAGGTTGTGGATGACGTTTCCGCGTATTTTATCTCATGTTAGATTTCATAAAAACTTAGTAAATAAATTAATAAGGGTTCGACTTCAATGGTTCACTATATTCTAAAAAGAATGTTATTGATGATCCCGACATTATTTTTCATTTTATTGATTAATTTTTGTATTGTGCAAATTGCCCCAGGCGGACCTGTCGAACAAGCAATTCAGCAAATTCAAAATGCGCAAGGCTTAGGGGGAGGCAACAGTGCACCCTCAGGTTTGACCACCTTGGCACAATATGAGGGTGCGCGTGGTTTAAGCCCAGAAATGATTGAAACAATCAAAGCCCAGTATGGTTTTGATCGGCCTGCCGCAGAACGCTTTTGGTTGATGTTGAAAGGCTATTTAAGCCTAGATTTTGGTAGCAGCTTTTTTAAAGATAAACCCGTAACTCAGCTGTTATACGAAAAGCTGCCTGTCACGCTGTCTTTGGGCTTGTGGAGCATCTTCCTGATCTATCTGATCGCAATCCCGCTGGGTATCAAAAAGGCCAAACATAATGGCTTGCTATTTGATCAATCCACTTCCTTATTATTAGCCGTGAGTTATGCCATTCCATCCTTTGTATTTGCTATTGTGTTGATTGTTTTCTTTGCTGGTGGCAGTTATTTACAATGGTTTCCATTACAAGGTCTGGTTTCGGAGAACTTTGCCCAATTGAGCCTCTGGGCCAAAGTACAAGATTATTTATGGCATATGAGTTTGCCCATCTTGAGTATGGTATTGGGTAGTTTTGCCGCACTGACGTATTTAACGAAGTATTCATTTGTTGAAGAGTTGCAAAAACCTTATGTACTGACTGCAAGATCAAAAGGACTGAATGACAATCAGATTCTTTATGGGCAGGTCTTTCGCAATGCAATTTTAGTGGTTGTGGCCGCTTTACCAGAAGCTTTGGTCGGTATTTTCTTTGTCGGTAATTTATTTATCGAAATCATTTTTAATTTAGATGGGATTGGTCTATTAGGTTTTGAAGCGATTACTCAGCGTGATTATCCTGTCATTTTTGGGACTTTATTTTTATTTACCTTATTCGGGATGATCTTGCGTTTAATCGGTGATGTACTGTATCAGGTGATTGACCCGCGCATTGATTTTGAATCAAGAGGTGGTAAATAATGTCCCCTTTGATGCGTGCGCGTTTTGATCGATTTAGGCAAAATAAATTGGGCTTTCGCTGTCTGATTTTATTTTTAACGATCTTTGTATTGTCCTTATTTGCTGAATTGATTGCCAATGACAAACCATTGGTGGTTCGCTACCAGCAGTCTTTTTATTTCCCGATTTGGAAAGATTATCCAGAAACGATCTTTGGCGGCACCTTTGAAACTGCCACCGATTATCAAGACCCAGCTGTAAAACAATTGATTCAAAAACAGGGCTGGATGATTTCTCCACCGGTGACTTTTGCTTATCAAACACCAAATTTATCATTGGCAGTACCCGTGCCTTCAGCGCCGAGTTCACAAAATTGGCTTGGAACAGATGATCAAGGCCGTGATGTGTTTGCCCGAATTTTGTATGGCCTGCGTGTTTCTCTTTTATTTGGATTTGCTTTAACGCTGTGTTCTGCGGTGATTGGCATCATGGTTGGCGCAATACAGGGCTACTATGGGGGCTGGATTGATTTAATTGGGCAGCGGATTTTGGAGGTCTGGGGCGGCTTGCCGATGTTGTTCATTGTCATGATCTTGGTCAGTATGTTTAGCCCTAGCATTTATTGGCTATTTTTGATCATGTTGTTATTTGGTTGGACTCAGTTGGTTGGGCTGGTGCGTGCCGAGTTCTTGCGGGCGCGCAATTTTGATTATGTCCGTGCAGCGCAAGCGCTGGGCGTAACGGATCATAAAATTATCTTTAAGCACATTTTACCGAATGCAATGAGTTCAAGTTTGTCACAGATTCCGTTTATGTTGACCACCAATATTATTGCCTTAACTGCATTGGATTTCTTAGGTTATGGTCTACCGCCTGATGCTGCATCATTGGGTGAATTATTATTACAAGGCAAAAATAACTTAGATGCGCCGTGGTTGGTGCTGTCTGGCTTTTTTACATTGGCGATTGTACTGTCTTTATTGATTTTTATCGGGGAGGCTGCACGTGATGCATTTGACCCAAGACGATAACCCGCTTGATCAATCACCGTTATTCAGGATTCAGCAACTTCGTATTAGCACTCAGATAGGTCAGTGCTTACTTGAAAATTTGAGTTTTGATTTATATCCAGAGCAGACGATTGCACTGGTTGGTGAAAGTGGTTCAGGTAAAACCATCAGTGCGTTGGCTCTGTTGGGATTATTGCCTGAACATTTTATAGTACAAGGTAAAGTGGAACTCGATGGAAAGAACTTGCTGGTTTTGAGCCAGAGTCAGTTACAGCAGATACGGGGTAAACGTATTGGCATGATTTTCCAAGAGCCGATGACGGCTTTAAATCCTTTGCATAAAGTAGAACGGATGTTGGGTGAGAGTTTATTGCGACTTGGTATTGCAAAGACTGAAATTCGACAGCGTTGCATGGCGTTGTTGCAGGATGTCGAAATTCACGATGCAGCACATATACTGAAGTGCTATCCCCATGAACTGTCTGGCGGGCAGAGGCAACGGGTTATGTTGGCAATGGCTTTGGCTTTAGAGCCAGAGATTTTAATTGCTGATGAACCAACCACGGCTTTAGATGTGGTGTTACAAGCGCAAATTTTAACGTTGTTAAAAGGCTTGCAGCGGCAGCGAAAGATGGCAATCATTTTGATTAGCCATGACCTGAATTTAGTCAAGCATTATGCAGATCAGGTTGTGGTACTGAATCAAGGACAAGTTGAAGAGCAGGGTGCAGTTCAGAAGATATTTACCTATCCTGAAACGAACTATACACAGCATTTGCTCAATCATAATTTTGGAAAAGCTTTGGCGATACAGCCGACGCAAACCTTGCTTGAATTAAATAACGTCACAGTAAAATATCCGATTCATCATGGTTTATTCAATCAAGTTAAAACCTATAAGATTGCAGCAGAATCCATCCAGTTGAGTCTGTTTCAGGGAGAGGCTTTAGGCATCGTTGGAGAGAGTGGTTCAGGTAAATCATCTTTGGCTTTTGCAATTGCAAGGCTGATCAGCAGCGAAGGTTCTATTCATTTTCAGACACAAGATTTAAACCTGTTGACTCAAAAACAGCTTCGGCCACTTCGACGTGATTTTCAGATTGTGTTTCAGGATCCATTTAGTAGCCTGAATCCTCGTATGTCAGTTGAACAGATCATTGCCGAAGGGCTTTGTCTTCAGCCCATTTCAAAGCAACAGTGCCAAGTTGAAGTTGACGCTGTTTTGGCAAAAGTCGAATTATCTTTAACAGATAAAGACAAGTATCCGCATCAACTCTCTGGTGGGCAACGGCAACGTGTGGCACTTGCAAGAGCATTGGTACTCAAACCTAAGCTACTAATTTTAGATGAACCGACCTCCGCCTTGGATCGGACTACGCAATTGGCCATCATTCAATTGTTACGTCGTTTGCAGCAGCAAGAACACATCAGCTATATCTTTATCAGTCATGACTTACAAGTCATTAAAGCACTGTGCCAAAAAGTTCTGGTGATGCATCAGGGCAAAGCCTTGGAATATCAAGCCACAACACTTTTATTTAGCCAGCCTCAGACTGAATATACCCGTCAGCTTATTTCTGCTAGCGAATATTAGCATTGTAATTAAATTGACATATGCTATTGTCAGTTCATCGGAAGAATGCTTGACAGTAACAATAATCAGATTAAATTAGAGTAAATACTCTAATTGTAGCAGAGGATGACCATGAGTCAGATTGCAGACAGTATCCAGATTCGCAATACGACATTTAAAAATCGTATTATCAAAGGGGCAATGAGCGAAGCGCTCGCGAATGATGCAGGACAACCCAATGATCTCTTGATCGGTTTATACGAAGCGTGGTCAAAAGGCGGTTTGGGTTGTGCCATTACAGGAAACGTGATGGTGAATGTAGGTGCTAAAAATGAACCAGGTGTGGTTGCAATTGAAACCGAGCGTGATCTGGAAAAATTAAAGCAATGGGCTGCTGTGGGCAAGAAACATGGCATGGTGCAATTGATTCAGTTGTCACATCCTGGTCGCCAATGTCCAAAAGGTCTAAATAAGGAAACCGTTGCACCCTCAGCTGTACCATTTAGTCCAATGCTTGCAGCTATGTTTGGTACGCCGCGTGAACTTAAACATGACGAAATTTTAGATATTATCCAGCGTTTTGCGACAGCAGCAGCAGTATGTGAAAAGGCAGGTTTTGAAGGTGTACAGCTGCATGGCGCACACGGTTATCTGATTAGCCAGTTTCTATCACCTTTGACCAATAAGCGTACGGATCAATGGGGTGGTTCGATTGAGAATCGTATGCGTTTCTTGATCGATGCTTATCAGGCAGTACGTGATGCAACTTCTGAAAACTTCATCATTTCGGTGAAACTGAACTCGGCAGATTTTCAGCGTGGCGGGATCACAGAAGAAGATGTCATTACCGTGTTCAAAGCGATTGATGCTGCGGGAATCGATATTATTGAAATTTCTGGGGGAACCTATGAAGCCCCTGCAATGGCGGGTGCAAAAGCAGAGTCACGTAAAGCCAGTACCATTGCACGTGAAGCTTATTTCTTAGAATTTGCAGAAAAAATTCGCCAACATGTCGCCTGTAAATTGATGGTAACAGGTGGTTTCCGTACTGTAGAGGGAATGAATGCTGCACTGGAAAGTGGTGCATGTGATTTTATTGGTATTGCACGTCCATTGGCGGTTGAAGTTGATTTAACAGATCGTTTAATTGCAGGGCATGATGTCCGTTATGCAGTGAATCAAATTAAAACAGGAATTCCATTTGTCGATAAAATGGCAATTATGGAAATCATTTGGTATGCAGCCCAGTTTAAAGCGATTGGACAAGGTAAAAAGCCGAATCCAAAATTATCACCACTGTTGGTCTTCTTAAATTATGCGAAGGGGAATATCAAAGCAGTTGTGAAAGGTCGAGTCAATTCACGGAAGTCTGCATAATATATTTTAGGGCTCTTCGGAGTCCTTTTTATTATTCAAAGCAAATAAAAAAGCCACTGTCTTAAAATGCAGTGGCTTTTTCAAATTTGGCGTCCCTACGGGGATTCGAACCCCGGTTACCGCCGTGAAAGGGCGATGTCCTAGGCCTCTAGACGATAGGGACTTCTTGAGGTGGGTGTATATTAGGGTTCTGTCACCAAACTGTCAAGAAGGTGAGGAGACAGTTTGTTCAAAATATAGCAAAACAGTTCAGCAGTCTTCTGCGTATCGTACAACGCAGAGTGGGCTTCTTTGCCATCAAACTCGATTCCAGCCTGAATACAGGCACGTGCCAATACCGTTTGCCCAAACATCACCGCACTTAAAGTCACGGTATCAAAGACAGAGAAACTGTGAAACGGGTTTTGATTTTTAGTTCCCGAGCGTGCAATCGCTGCCTGCAGGAAACCTAAGTCAAAATGGGCATTATGACCCACCAGTACCGCATGGGTACAGTGCTGGGCTTTACGCACTTCATTCAATGATTTGAAAATACGACGCAAAGCGCTACGCTCATCTTCAGCCATTGCAACACGCATTGGATTGAACGGATCAATACCAATGAAGTCTAATGAGCGGCGGTCTAGATTTGCACCCTCAAAAGGATTGATGTGTGCTTGGAAAGATGGGCCTGGGACAAATTGCCCATTTTCATCATAGACAATTGGTATGCATGCAATTTCGAGTAGCGCATCGGTTTGAGAATTAAAGCCTGCTGTTTCCACATCGACAACAACAGGTAAAAATCCACGAAAACGCTGACCAATGACAGGCGCTTTGTTTTCTTCTTGGGTCACACTTTTCTCCATTGCAGAGTTTTACCTGCATGAAGTGGAATAATTTTCTGATCTTCAAGATAATCAAAAGAATCAGCTACGGTAATATCTTCTTTCACTAAGGTAATGGTTGAGGTATTGCGTGGTAGGCCATAGAAATCAGCACCAAACATACTGGCAAAGCCTTCTAGACGCTCTAACTTACCAACCTGATCAAAGGCTTGTGCATACAGCTCAATGGCATTTGGTGCACTATAGCAACCCGCACAACCACAGGCATTCTCTTTGGCATGTTGTGCATGTGGTGCACTGTCAGTACCTAAGAAAAATTTTGGATTACCACTGGTCGCAACTTCCAGCAATGTTGTTTGATGCGTTTGACGCTTTAAAATCGGTAAGCAATAGAAGTGTGGTTTGACACCACCTACTAACATATCATTTCGGTTGAATAATAAATGTTGTGGGGTAATGGTTGCTGCCACATTACGATCTTGTTCCAGTACAAAATTCGCCGCATCACTTGTTGTAATGTGTTCTAACACGACTTTTAGTTTTGGGAACTGTTTCAATAAAGGTGACAGGACTTCATCTAAGAATTTTTTTTCACGATCAAAAATATCAACGTGATTATGCGTCACTTCCCCATGTAGTAAAAGTGGTACTTGGTGTTCTTCAAGTTGCTCGATAACGGCGTATACCTTACGAATATCGCTCACACCATTATCTGAGTTAGTGGTCGCACCCGCTGGATAAAGCTTGATGGCATTGACGAATTCAGACTCTTTAATTTTACGAACTTCATCTGGAGAAGTATGATCGGTAAAATAAAGCACCATGCGTGGGTCAAAATTCAAGCCTTCAGGGACATGAGCAAGGATACGCTGGCGATAGGCTAAAGCTTCTTCTACCGTTTTAACAGGTGGAACAAGATTGGGCATACAAATTGCGCGTGCAAATTGCTTGGCTAAATCAGGGACAGTACGTTTTAAAGCTAAACCATCACGCAGGTGTGCGTGCCAATCATCGGGTTGCAAAAGAGTAAGCGTATTCAAGGTCTACTTCAAACTTAAAAATAATACAAATAATAATGCATAAAGTGTGAAAATGGTAACTACAATTACGGATAAGTGGTTAAGCAAAGCACATGACAAAATGAGAAATTATGTTATTTTTTATGCGGCACAATAATAGTGCAGTATAAAAAGAGTAGATGGGATGGACAACAGCTATGATCTTGATCAATTGCGGAGGTCAAAAGAAGACCTAGAGCAGCTTGTTGCCCAACATTCTAAATCCAAAAATACCCATCAGACTTTACCGCAAAAATTAGAAAATGAATTCTGGAAGTTTAATGTTGATCGAACGCGTCTCAATGCGATTCAGTTCTTCGGTCAGGGTGTCATTACCTATACCATATTTGTACTGTTGATCTTGCCATCTAATTTTCTCGTGATTCGTGGCAGTGCATATTTTGTCCTCGATTTTATCTACAGTATTCTCAGTCTGATCGTTGTTGGTATTGCGCTGTTTTTATTCTGGGCTTTTTCTCGTTTTAAAAAAATCAATACTTTGTTTTATCCTGCTGCCTGTTTGATTGTGTTCCTGACCATTGTGCTGACCTCAGTTTTGATGATGAGTGTTGCAAATCTGGTGCTGCAAAACCAGGCCATGGTGCTCATTGCATTCCTGTATATGTTGGGATTTATTCTCAGTGGTATTCGTCCTCTGCATATGTTGTGGATTGGTTCATTTGCTGCAATCACAATCTTGTTTGTTTCGTATTGGTTGGATCACTCAAGTGACTTCCTCATGGTTGGGCGCACACTAATTGGAAGCTTGCTGCTGGGTTTTTCGATTAGTGTGATGTTGACGTCAAAAGAAAGAAAAATATTTATAAAGTCCAAAATTTCAGAAATTGATGAGCAAATTTTACGAATACAAGCCTCTGAGTTATTACATTTGAGTCAGCATGACGAACTGACAGATGTCTCGAATCGACGTACCTTTGAAGAGATGTGTACTTATTATTATGAATTAGCCTGTAAAGAGCGCAAATCACTGTCGGTGCTGTTTATCGATATTGATTATTTTAAAAACTACAATGATTTTTATGGACACCAAATGGGGGATCAAGTGATCTCAGCCATTGCAAAAACCATTAAAAGTTCGATTCGACATATGGATTTTATTGCACGCTATGGTGGAGAAGAGTTTGTGGTGTTGTTACCGGAAACCTCTGCACAAGGGGCTTATGCGGTCGCAACCAATATTTATCGTGCCATTGACCGCTTAATGATTCCGCATGATAAATCTTTGGTGTCTAACCATGTGACCATTAGTTTGGGGATCACGGTTTTTAATGGTAATCCTAAAATTAGCCAAGAGATGTTGATACATACAGCAGATAAGGCGCTATATCGGGCCAAGCAACTCGGACGAAATCAAATTTATTATCAGCCTTTGCCAAATATAGAAGAAAATATTTAAAATTAAAAAAACCGAATATCATGACTGATATTCGGTTTTTTTATCGAAAATACTCAGATTATTCCAAGAATTTTACCGTTACACCTGAACGTACTTTGGCGCCTAAGTCATTGGCATCCCAGTTGGTTAAACGAATACAACCATGTGATGCTGTCTTAGAAATTAAAGATGGGTTTGGCGTACCATGAATACCAAATGATTTTTTGCTCAAACCAATCCAAATATTACCGACTGGTGCATTTGGACCTGGTGGTAAAGAAAGCGGTTTAAGGTTTTTACCTTGCACAAAGTTAGATGGTGAATAGCTATACCAAGGATTTTTTGCCACACCAACTACTTTATAAGTACCTGTTGGAGATGGCGTGTCAGTACTGCCAATTGTTGCAGGAAATGACGCAATCATTTGATTGCGGCTGTTGAATAAATACAGCTGTCTTGCGCCTTTATGTGCAACAATTAAATGAATATCTTCTGGTAAGTCATTGCGGACATTGGCCACAATAATCTTTTCACCTGCTTTTTTGAACGTCGCTGTTGGATTTAATTTCTTTAAGAAATTTTCATCCATATGGAATTTTTCACCCAACATTTCAGTAACACGGGTGTAATACAAGCCTTTCATTTTTGCTTGTAAAGCATAGTCAGAAGGGATTGAATCCGCGTATGGGCCTTTTAAGTCGGCATCAGTGATGGTGTACTCGACATAAGCTGGTTTGGTTTGTTTCGCAACCAAGGCATCCCATGTTTCTTTGGTTAACTGACCTGTTGGTGTTAAACCATTCATTTGCTGAAATGATGCAATCGCTTTTAAAGTATTTTTACCATTTGAGCCATCAATCGCCCCTGGGGATGCATGGGCATTATTCAGCATCACATGCGCACGTGCATAGGCTGGAAGTTGTCCTTTGGGTAAAGCTTCAGGGTACTCAGCATTATTCATGCTATCGAGTGTCCATGAAATTTTAGCCGCTGGAGTTGCTGTTGTTGTCGTGGTATCAGGTGTGCTTTCTAATTTTTGCGATACCGCTGATGCTGCGCCTGTATTGATTTGCGGTTCAGATACTGCTGGTGCGGCAACACTTGAAGCTGGATCAGCAACAACACTGGAAGCTGTGCGTTCAATCGCTAATGGATCAATAGGATCTTGTACTGAACCCGAAATTTGTTTTGGATTTAATGGTTGCTCAGTTGTTGGAGCAGCAAAAGCAACATTAGCAAGAATACAACTTAAACTCATAGCGAGTAATGAGCGAACAAACATGTAATTCAACCTTAAGAATTATTCATATTGGGATATAAGATGTTGCAAGTATTACAGAAAATAATGTCACTTGCAGTAGCAGTTTTGTGTAAAAGCGAAATTTATTTGAGCGCATAAATTTGAATACGATTGAAGTTATAAATTCCAAGCTAACTTTGTTATGATGCGCCCTACATGAAAGAATTTAGAGATGGGTAATGACAACGTTGAAAAATGATCGTTTTTTACGAGCTTTATTACGTGAACCTGTAGACACCACACCTGTATGGATGATGCGTCAAGCAGGACGTTATTTACCAGAATATCGTGAAACTCGTGCACAAGCAGGGGATTTCTTGTCTTTATGTAAAAATACCGAATTTGCTTGTGAAGTGACTTTGCAGCCTCTACGCCGTTATGAGCTTGATGCTGCAATTTTATTTTCAGATATTTTAACGGTTCCTGATGCTTTAGGTTTAGGTTTGTATTTTGAAACAGGCGAAGGGCCAAAGTTTCATAAAACAGTACGTACTGAACAAGATGTGGCAAATTTACCTAAACTCAATGCCAAGTCTGATCTGGCCTATGTCATGAATGCCGTTTCGACCATTCGTTCTGCTTTAAATGGCCAAGTTCCTTTGATTGGTTTCTCTGGAAGTCCGTGGACTTTAGCAACTTATATGGTTGAAGGTGGATCAAGTAAAGATTTTCGATTCATTAAAAATATGATGTACGCGCAGCCAGAAGTGTTACATGCTTTGCTAGATCATTTAGCTGATTCAGTGATTGATTATTTGAATGCGCAAATTGATGCAGGTGCACAAGCGATTCAGATTTTTGATAGCTGGGGTGGTACGCTTGCGCATAGAGAATATGTTGAATTTTCATTGAATTATATGACCAAGATTATTGCAGGGCTTCAACGTGAAAAAGATGGTCAACGTATTCCGATCATTGTGTTCACTAAAGGTGGTGGTCAGTGGTTAGAAACCATGCTCACGACAGGTGCCGATGCATTTGGTCTAGACTGGACCACGCCGCTTTATACAGCGCGTGATGTGGTTACAGGACGAGCTGCATTACAAGGCAATTTAGATCCTGCTGTGCTTTATGGTTCAGCCGCTTCAATTGAAAAATCAGTGAAAGCCATGTTGGATGATGCTTATGCCAATGGTGAAAAAACAGGTTATGTTGCGAATTTAGGTCACGGTATTACCCAATGGGTCGACCCAGCACAACCGAAGATTTTTGTAGATACTGTTCATGAATACAGTGCTAAATATTTAGGTTGATATTTTTAAGCATTTCAAGATAAACACGCTAGGATTTGTTTTGTGCAGTTGATTGTATTACCGCTCAACTTTATCTTTAAGGCAGCTTCGGCTGCCTTATTTGGATTGTTGCTTTTGATTGCATTTGCAGTCACCGCACCGATGGGGAGTCATGAGTATTATGGTTTTTTCCGTTATGACTACTTGTTGTTTTATGCACTGATTATTCAAATTTGCCTGATCTATTTAAAGCTCGAGTCATGGGCAGAAGCAAAAGTCATTGCTTTATTCCATATCATGGCGATGGGAATGGAAATATTTTTGACCCATCCAGCGATTGCCTCATGGCAGTATCCGCAACCAGCGGTATTGAAATTATTTACTGTGCCATTGTTTGCGGGGTTTATGTATTCAGCAGTGGGGAGTTTTTTTGCTCGGTCTTTACGACTTTATAACGTCTCATTTGAGAGTTTGCCGAATTTTGGCAATATGTTGTGTTTGGCAGTGTTGTCTTATCTCAACTTTATGACTAAGTTTTTTATTCCTGATATTCGTATTGCATTATTTATTTGGAGCATTGTGATTTTCTGGAAAACAAAACTTTATTTTCAATTGCAACAGCATCGTTTTAGGGTGCCAATGTTGCCCATTTTATTGTTACTTGCGTTTTTGATTTGGATTGCAGAAAACATCAGTACCTTTTATAAAATCTGGCTTTATCCAAGCCAAGTCGATGCTTGGCATATGGTGGGTTGGGGTAAGCTCGGGTCATGGTATCTTTTATTATTACTGAGTTTGGTTTTGGTATTAAAAATCTTGGGGACACGAGATAAAAATGGGGCTTGGCAGTTAAATTAGGCCATTCGAAGATCGTTTAAAACGGACATCTGATTTTCTTTTGTTATGAATATTTCAGATATATTTCAAAATTTATTTGCTAAAGCGCGCTAAGCTCGCTATTTTAACTTTTGTGTAAGAACAATTACACACACAATAGTGATAACAAATATTGAAGAATAATTGATACTGGAGATCGTTCCTATGTTAAAAAAAATTGCTTTAGCCGTTCTATTAGCCGCTGGCTCAACTGTTGCAATGGCTGACAATGATGTTGGTTGTGGTGTTGGTACGCAAGTATGGGCAGGTAAAAAAGGTGTTGCACCTAAAATCCTTGCTGCGACAACCAATGGTATTTTTACGAACCAATTATTAGGTATTACTTTTGGTACTTTAGGATGCCGTCAAGGTGGTACTGTTACAGCTCAAGTGGTGACTTTCACCAATGAAAATGCTGAGTCTTTAGCGCGTGATATGGCTGTTGGTCAAGGCGAAAGCTTAAATGTACTTGCTGAATTAATGCAAATTAAAGCCAATGACAAAGCACGTTTCTTTGCTGTGTCTAAAGCAAACTTTGCTGAAATTTATTCAAGCAAAAATACCAACTCACTGCAAGTTCTTGATGCATTACAAGGCGTGATGGCAAAAGACGCTGTGCTTAAAGCATACGTTTAATTGCTTCATGCTAAAACCCTGTCTTAATGGCAGGGTTTTCTTATACCGATTTCCTATTATTTTAAAAATTACGATTGAATGAAATTAGCTACTTTTGCGCTTGCGTTTTTGATGTGCCACTTTGCACATGCTGCGGTTGATTCAGATATTCAGACTTATTTGGACATTGCCAAACAAAAACAACTAGATCAACACATCACATGGCAACGCTTGATGTATGCCGACCAAAAACAAAATAGCGAAGTCACTTATGCGGGTTATTTTTACGCGAAAGATGGTCAAACCAATTTAAATAATGAACTACAGGCGGATATTAAAGCCTTATTTGTTGAAGCTCCAGATAACCAATCTTTCCGTTGTAAATTTCCTGCACGTAGCCGTTGGTTGATGCAACAGCTCAATATCAATGATCAACAGCTTCCGAGAGTAAGTTGTGATGAGTTTGAGGACTGGATTAATCAAATCAAGCCGTATAAGGCCACCTTGATTTATGCAACCGATTTTATGGGTAATCCAAGTTCAATGTTTGGACATACCTTGCTACGTCTAGACCCTAAAGATCAGAAGCAACTCAATTTAGTGTCCTATGCCGTGAACTATGCTGCCACAGTGAAAGGTGATGATAACTGGTCCTATGCATGGAAGGGCTTAACTGGACAGTATCCCGGTGAGTATTCTCTAATGCCGTATTATCGTAAGGTCAAAGAATATGGTGACTTTGAAAGCCGTGATCTATGGGAGTATGAGCTGAATTTAACCCCAGAGGAAACTCGGTTTCTGGTTGAACATATTTGGGAAATGCAGCATGTGAGTTTCCCTTATTATTTTGTCAGTGATAATTGTGCTTATCGTTTATTGGGGTTAATTGATTTGGTACGTCCCAATTTAAACTTAAAACAGCAGTTTAATTATGCTGCCATTCCAATTGAAACCTTGAAGGCAGTCGATCAGCAAGATCTGGTCAAAGAGGTGATTTATCGTCCTGCATTAGAAACGCAGTTACTTGCACAGGCCAAACAACATGGCACCGCTTTAGCCAAAGTTGCCCATCAAGTTGCTTTTACCGCAATAGATAAAGCTCAACCCATTTTAAACATATATCAGCAGCAGGATCAGGCCAAAATTTTAGAAATGGCCTATGACGATTTATATCTACAATATATTAGCCATAAGGTAGATGCAGATTTTGCTCAACCTCAATTACGTCAGTTACTTGCGCAGCGTAGTCAAATCGAGATTGATAAACAGCGTCAAGAACCGATACGCCCAAAAAAGCAGCCTGTAGAAGGGCATCATGCGCGTAATCTTTCTGTGAATATGGGTGAAGCACAAGGGCAGAGCTTTATTGAACTTGGGCATCGTCAGGCCTATCATGATTTGATTGATCCACAAGGTGGCTATCGGACAGGCACACAACTTTTGTTTTTAGACGGCAGTCTGCAATACCGTGACGACAAGCTTAAGTTAGAACATTTAGACCTACTGTCGGTAAACTCCTATAACCCGATTCAGCCCTTTAAATCACCACTCACTTGGGGTTTTAACTTAGGTTGGAAACAGGAGTCAGTTGAGAAAGGGCAGTTTAGTGAAGATCAGCAACATGGTGTGATGAATCTAAATATGCAAGTTGGCTATAGCGTGGCAGATTATGATCGTCGAAATTTGTGTTATGCCCAGTTGCAAAGTCATATTCAAGGCGGCAAAAATTTAGATAAAGGCTGGCGTGTTGGAGTAGGGCCAACGGTAGGATGTATGAATCTGTGGACAGACAATATTAACAGCGTGATACAGATTGAGTTACCGTATTGGCAAGATCTAAGTCAATGGAACTTAAGAGTCGGTACACAGCTTCAATATAGTTTGAATACAAATAATGCTCTACGTTTAAATTGGGATTATGAGCAACAGAATCATAAAGACTGGAATAAAGTGGGTATGGGTTATGTACGGTTTTTTTAATAATGAATAATATTGATCAAGCACAAGAATTTGAAAAACTACAACAACGATTGGATGAGGTCCAAGCAAGTATCTCTGACCGAACAAAATGGAGAATTTCTCAATCAGGATCTTTAGATCATTGGAATGATATTAAAGCGCAAGTTTCAGAGTATAAAGAAAATGAAAGCTTATACTTTGATCCCTATGTGCTTGATGATCTGGATGTCTATCAGTTATTAGAACAGGAAATATATTTTAAAAACTTTTGTTTGGAGCTGACCTATCTGATTCGTCTTGCTTATGACTTGGGTTTGGCTGCAACACAAATCCGAGAAATTTATCTGTCTGTTTATCAGTTCTGGTTGGCCTATGCTGACTTACTGTCTCTCATTCAGTCGCATGGACAACAGCTTGGAGTTGCTGCAATAGAACTCACGACGGATTATAGCCATGCATTGTTATTGCTTTGTTGCGCAATGTGTTATGGAGATGAGACCGATATTATAAAAATAATCGATGGATTGTTAGCTTATCCTTCAGATCGGCTCATTGATTTGATTAGCTATTCCTATCTTGAAGTTGAAACGATTAGTGAAAATTACGCAGTTGATTATCCGTTTAAACAGTTAGATAGCCTATTGAATACGACAGTCGATGTTTCTACGATGAATTTATATCTGCAACAGATTGAACATGATCAGCAGCAAGGTAAATATGAGGCTAAGAAACTTTTTCACAAAATTGCATTGTTGGGAAAATGGCGCTTTGAAGCGTTGATGATCTGTAAATTATATGCAATTGAACTGGATGAAATGAAAAAATTTGCAAGTTTTCCAGATGAGTTTGAGATTTAAAGCGGATGGTTCAAACTTCAACAATCACATAGTATTTTTTTACCGCTTCGATCACTTCAAAAGTACCAACAAATGCAGGGGGGATAATCCCTGCATTTCCTGCAGTCACTTCAATAAACGTGTTGCTTCTGGCATCGTGGATACGTACAGCACCTTCAATGACTTGAAAGAACTCTTGTTTGTTGGCAGCAAACTGAATATTCCAAGCACCAATTTCACATTGCCAAATGCCACAGTCCATATGTGGATGTTCATATAAACTATAGGTTAAACGTTCAGGATTACCTCGAACCAAACGATCGGGACGAGGATAATCAATAGTTGCGTCATTTGCGATTAAATCGCCGAAACCTGCTAACTGAACTGATGACATTCTAGGTTGCTCAGCTTAATAGTTTTCAGGAACAGCACTTAAGAATTCACGACGTACATCTTTGTCGGTTTTAAAATCACCAACAAAAGAAACCGTTCGTGTGGTTGATTCTTGTTTACCTACACCGCGCATCATCATACACATATGCGCAGAGTCAATCACAACTGCAACACCACGTGCTTGAGTCACCTCAGCAACTGCTTCGGCAATTTGCTGTGTCAAGTTCTCTTGAACTTGTAGACGACGTGCAAACATTTCTGTAATACGCGCAAACTTAGATAAACCCAAAACTTGACCTTCAGGTAAATACGCAATGTGTACACGACCATAGAATGGTAGTAGGTGATGTTCACAAAGTGAATAAAATTCAATATTTTTGACCAATACCATTTCATGGTTATCGGAAGGGAAGAGCGCGCTATTTGTAACTTCTTCAAGCGTTTTGCTATAGCCAGAAGTTAAAAAAGAAAAAGCTTTAGCCGCACGCATTGGCGTATCTTTCAAGCCTGGGCGATTTAGATCTTCACCAACGGCAGTTAAGATATTTGCGTACGATTGCTGCATAGACATAACAATGTTCACTTAGGTGGGTTGAACAAAAACGGCAATTGTATCAGAAAACGATTAAAAATCTTAATTTTGATAAAAATGCCGATTATTGCTTGTATTTAGGGTTCTTTTCGGCGCGTTTGAGCAGGACCAAAACCGCTCCTGTACCGCCTTGATTTTCTGGCGCACTGACGAAAGCAAGCACATCTCGATGCTGTCTGAGCCAACCATTGACATAGGTTTTTAAAATGGCTTCAGGGCCTTTACCGTGAACAATTTTAACGACATTTTGATTTTCATCTTTTGCCATTTGAATCACTTGTAAAACAGCCGCACGGGCTTGTTCAACGGTACAACCATGCAAATCGACTGCTTCAAACCAGCGGATTTTGCCTGCTTTTAAGTCTTCAAATACTTTGTGCTGCAAAGTTGCAATGCGATAGCTTAAAGCAGCTTGGCTAGCAACAGGGTTTAAGATCGCTTGGGTATCCGAAATCTCTGTAAGCTCTTGTTCTGCATCACCTTCTGCCGCAGCACGTTTTGCCAAGGTTTGGGCATCGACTTTTTTACTGCGTGCAACGCGAGTATCGGCAATATTTTGATTGTCGATTGGTTTTACCCCAAGCAGGGCTTTTTTAAAAAGCTCAGTATCTTCCAACTCTTCAGCAACGGCTGGAGTCTTTTGTGACTCAGCTTGTTTGGCAATAGCATTCGCTTGCGGATTGGAAATTTGCTTTTTAAAGGCTTTCAGTAAGTTAAACTGATCTTTAGAAAGCGATGAATCGTGTTTACTCATAAGTTTAGAAAAATAGGCAAGATACCAGAGATGTAAAATTATAGTCCGAAACTGTGATGATTTGAACTGAATTGCATTCATGCAATGTGTAGATAATCTAAAGTGGTGAGTGGCTGTTCAAAAATGGTCAATTAGTTGTAATTATAAGATTATTCAAAATTAGATTGTTAAGAAAAAAGTTTTATAAAACTAAATGTCAAGTAATGACTCATCAAACCAAACGTCTTCATAATTATTAGCTATTAAGAACCTCCAACCAGGCGGTAATGCTAGAAACTTTTGTATTTGTGGGCACCATTCAGTGATGTGTTCTATATGTATAGATTTAAAAAAATTAGGATCATCAGAAAAATCTTCACCGCCCCAGATATACCATCCATTCGTCTTGTCTTCAGGAGGATGTCTTAAGCCATTAATAGGAGTTATATTTTCTTTGATATTCAGTGTTATTCCTAACTTCGTTCCCTCTAAAGTTGGGCAATAATGAGTATCATATTTTCTACATAAGCTTCTTTGTAATGATTCAATTTCTTTATTCGACATAAATTCAAGCTCTTTATTTTATTGTCAATTCAAATCCATATTTTGGCATGGTATTTTTTTAAATAATTATCAAAGCCCAATGATAAAGAATTGGGCTTTTTATTTGGGTTTGTTTTTAAACTAGATTAGGTTGCCCAAACAATGCATGAAATGCTTGATCAGGGTGAGGCTGTTTCATAAAGCTTTCACCCACAAGGAAAGTATGAATATCATTGGCTTGCATCATGTCTACATCAGCAGGTGTGGCGATACCACTTTCAGTGACTAAAACACGAGAAGCAGGCAATAATTTCTTTAAACGCAATGAGGTATTTAGATCCACATCAAAGGTTTTAAGGTTGCGATTGTTCACACCCAAAATACATTGCTCAGAAAGTTTTAGCGCACGTTCCAATTCATATTCATCATGTACTTCAACCAAAACATCCAACTGTTGTTCAAATGCCGTTTTTGACATTTCTTCCAGCTGTTGATCGGATAAACATGCCACGATCAATAAAATACAATCGGCATGCAGCGCACGTGCTTCCACCACATTATAAGGATCAATCAAGAAATCCTTACGCAAAGCAGGTAGGGTGCAGTGGTTACGCGCAATCGCAATATTTTCGTCTGTACCTTGGAAGAAATCCACATCCGTTAATACCGATAAGCAAGCAGCGCCCGCCTGTTCATATTGTTGTGCAATTTCCGCAGGATTAAAATCTGCACGGATCACACCTTTAGAAGGTGATGCTTTTTTAATTTCAGCAATCACAGCAGGACGCTTGTGCTGTAAAGCATTGGCAAAACCTCGCACAGGTGTTGCTGCATTTGCCCACTGCTCAACATCATGCAAGCTACGTTGTTTTAAACGTACTGCAAGCTCCTCATGTTTGCGGTCAACAATTTTACCTAAAATGGTATTTTGAATATCGATCATGAGAAGTCCTTAGTCTGCCTGATATTGTTTCAATGTCTTGGTAAATTCAGCCAAGATACTCATTTTTTCTAAGGCTTGTCCGCCATAAAGAATATCTTGAGCTAGCTCAACGGCTTGTTTATAGGTTTTGGTAATACCTGCGACGTAAATGCCTGCACCTGCATTCAGTGCAATCATATTTGCTGCTTTTTCGCCTACGTCTGATTTATCACGACTCAAAGCATCTTTGATTAGCTTTAAGCTCTCTTCAGAACTATTGACGACTAAACCGGTGAGAGTTTGAGAGGCGATACCAACGTCTTCAGGGTTCAGGGTCCATTCAGTAACTTCGCCATCTTTAAGCTCAGCAACTGCAGTTGGTGCAGCCAGACTGATTTCGTCCAGACCATCTTTAGAATGCACCACCAGTACATGCTCGGCACCAAGCTGTTTTAATACTTCAGCAATGGGACGGCACAATTCATCTGAGAATACGCCAATTACAAAACGATTTACGCCAGCAGGGTTGGTGAGTGGACCAAGTAAGTTGAAAATGCTGCGAATACCTAATTCACGCCGTGGCGCTACCGCATATTTCATTGCTTTATGATGATTTGGAGCAAACAAGAAACCAACGCCCATTTCACGGATACAACGTTCCGTTTGCTGCATGTCTAAATCAAGTTGAATGCCAATCTGTTCCAGCACATCCGAAGAACCCGATTTGCTTGATACACCACGGTTACCATGTTTCGCAATGGTTGCTCCAGCAGCAGCGATCACAAAACTTGAAGCCGTTGAAACATTAAATAAGTTTTGACCATCACCACCTGTACCCACGATATCTACCAGATGAGGAATATCACTGACATCAATTTTAATCGCGAATTCACGCATGATACGTGCAGCAGCTGTAATTTCATCAATACTTTCACCCTTCATGCGCAAGCCCATCATTAGCGCACCGATTTGAGCATCAGTGGCTTCACCTTGCATGATACTGCGCATGACATCTTCCATTTGTGGCTGGGTCAGATGGATGTTTTTGGTAATGTTATTGAGTGCCTGTTGGATATTCATAGTCATGAGTTACAGCATTTAATGATTAAAAAATTTGGATGAAAGTGGTTAGTGGTGAAGGATGGCTCGGCTTTTTGTGGTGTGTGTCCCACTCGCTAAGGGCTTATGTTAGCAGAAAATAACTCAAGATTTAGGTTGTGGCTAGAGAGTTTTTAAAATTTAACCCGTTTAAGCAGGTTGGTAAATTTGTGACGGAGCGTGATTGGGTGAAAAAGGTTTTATTTTGCGAGAGAGTTATTTGAATTTTTATGATAAATAATCAACCATTTGGTATATCTTATTCACGCATACCCCTATAAAAAATGTGTATAAATCAACTAAATAAAAGTAGATATATTAGGGCGGTCTTCATTTTACCCATTCATAAATATGTATCTAAATTACTTGAAATATCTTGGGGCTGTTAAAAACAAAGGCTGTTTTGTTTTTGTCTTTATTGCATGTCTTCATCCATTAGAAACCTATGCTGAGACAAATGTAGAACAGCCACAAACAAAGCCAGCATCAGATAAAGTGGTGCATGTTGCGGTGACAGGTTCACGTATCTCCAAAGCCCAGAAAGATGGACCAACCAGTGTAACGGTTATTACCGCAGCCGATATAGAGAAACACGGTTTTAGTAATGCCTTTGATGCCTTGAATAATCTGACCCAAAACACAGGTTTTGTACAAGGAGCGGATTATGGCAATACCTTTACGCCTGCAGCCAATGCCATCAGTTTGCGTGGTTTAGGGCCGAACCATACTCTAACCTTAATTAATGGACATCGTGTAGCCGACTATCCCGTACCTTATGATGGCGCCGTCAATTTTGTCAATTTAGCCAATATTCCGACTGCGATTATTGACCGCATTGAAATCTTGAACGGTGGCGCTTCCGCGATCTATGGTTCAGATGCGATTGCAGGTGTGGTGAATATCATATTGAGAAAGAAAACCGATGGAACACAATTCAATGTTAAGGCAGGTGGTACCAAAGAAGGTGGTGAAAATTTACGTCTACAATTGAGTGGCAGTAAAACACTGGACAAGCTTAATCTGGTTTATGGGGTTGAACTGAGTGGGCGCGAACCGATTTGGGCGGCTGACCGAGATTTTATGTCGAGCCGAACGCTTCGAGGGGAAAAGCCAGACACGATCATTGGACGTAAAAATGCCAAGACAGGCCAGTATCTTTCAATTAATGGCTGTGATGCATTTGATGATCTATTTAAAGGCTCAGTAACAAATATTGGCAAAGCAGGGGCAGATAATTGTGCCAGTGGTCTGGCCCGACCGACCTATTGGACGGTTCAAACCAAGAATCGCAGCCAAAATGGTTATCTCGGTTTAGATTATGAGCTGAATGAGAAAACCCAATTATTCGCAGATGTTTTGATTGGTGCCAATCAAATTGAAAACAATACTCGTGGCCCGACATGGACTTCTTTAGGCGCAAGTAGTGGCTATTTCCTCAATCAAGACACAGGAAATTATGAAATCTGGACACGACGTTTTGCGCCAGAAGAACTCGGTGGTGTCGAGCAAGCCAATAAAAAATGGAAAGAACTGTCCTCCAATTTGAACTTTGGTATCCGTGGCGATATTGGGGACAGTAGCTGGCGTTATGAAGCAGCCTATAATGGCTCGATTTATACCAGTCAATTGCGTAAACAAGGGCTGGTACGTTCGAATGTTGATGAATATTTCTTAGGTCGGCAATTGGGGACAGATCAAGATGGTATTCCAATTTATTCCCCGCATTTAGATCGTATCAGTCGGCCACTGACTGCGAGTGAGTTTAGAAGTATTTCAGGCACAACTGAGGAAAACGATAAGTCCTGGGCACAGAGCTTAACCCTGAGTGCAAATGGTGATGTATTTGAGTTGCCTGCAGGAACGGCCAAGCTTGCTGCTGTGGCAGAAATTGGACGCCAAGGTTTTAAAATCAAACCCGATAAGGCAGTGGAAAATGGTGATTTCTATAATGCCACTTCCAGTGGTGAATATGGTGGGGCACGTACCCGTCAGGCATTGGGTACGGAATTATTCTTACCTTTAGCCAAGCCACTCAATCTCACCTTATCTGGACGCTATGACCGTTATGCCTTATCCGATAGCAGTATTGATAAATTTACCTTTGGTTCAGGTTTAGAATTTAGACCACATCCAACCTTATTGGTGCGAGGCAACTACGCCACCAGTTTCCGTGCACCAGATATGAACTATCTGTTTTTGAATAAACAAAGAGGGTATTTCCCAAGTACCACCGATTATTTACGTTGTAGCCAAACGGGACAAGCATTAGATAAATGTAGCTTTAAAGATTATTCGCCTGGCGCGAACTACACCTTAACGGGCAACAAAGATTTAAAACCAGAAGAGGGCAAATCTTATGGCGCAGGGTTTGTTTGGTCACCTAGTAATAAGTTTGATATCTCAGTCGATTACTGGGATATCAAAATTGATAATCTGGTAACTAATTTAAGTGAAGATAAAATTCTACGCTTAGAGGCAGATTGCCGTTTGGGTGCACAAGATATCAATTCGGCACAATGTGTTGATGCGTTGGCGCGTGTAGAACGTAACCCTACAAATGCAGTGGTCGATCCAAATGTGATCAACAATATCAATATTGTGCCGATCAATGCAGCTTCAGACCATACTCGCGGGGTTGATTTCACCAGCAAATGGCGCTGGAAAACAGAAAATTTAGGTAACTTTCTGTGGACGGTGAATTATAGCCGTGTGCTGGAACGTGAATATCAACAATCAAAAGATGGTGAGAAAGATAACTATTTAAAAGACTTAACTATTCCAGATTGGCGAGACCGCTTTAATACCAGTCTCAGTTGGAGTCTCGGTGATTGGGCATCAACCGTATTAGTCAATCGCTATGGCAAGATTCCAAACGGTAATCAAACAGCTTACTTAAGCCCGACTTATTTGGTCAATTGGAGTGGAACTTATCAAATTTCACCTAAGGCTTCTGCATCAATTATTGTGAATAACCTATTTGACAAAGTAAAACACGATGACACAGGCGGATGGCCATATTATCCAATAGGATCATATTCACCAATCGGCCGTCAGGGTTGGTTGGAGTTTAATTATAAATTCTAACAATGATGTGTGGATGCAGCGAAGTGGTACACCATTTGCTGCGTCTTTTTATTTTAAAAACTACAGAGGACAGATCTCCTATGTTGGTCAAACCTTCATTTAAAAAACAATTGCTACTGACAACATTACTTTCATTATCTGCAACACAGATTTTTGCATCAAATAGCAATGAACAAATTCCAATCGGCAAATTACCAGAATGGGCCATACCTGAATCTTATGATTTAGACTTTAAAATTGATCCTGCACAAAAAAGTTATACCGGTAAAACCACTATTCATTTAAAACTGACCCAAGCAACCGATCATGTTTGGATTCATGGTAAATCTTTATCGGTAAAAGACGCCAACATCCTCTCCGCAAATGGGCAGAAAACCACGGCCAAATATGAGCAAGCTTCGGAAGTCGATGGTGTTAGTCTGATTAAATTTGCCCAGACATTACCAGCAGGTCAGTACAGCTTAGTATTGGATTTTAATGCAGATTATGATCAGCAACTGGATGGTATTTATAAAATTGAGTTTGAAGGTAAGCCTTATGTTATGACTCAAATGGAGGCGATCAGTGCACGTCAATCCTTTCCATCATTTGATGAGCCGCGCTTTAAAACGCCCTTTAATATTCGCTTAACCATACCAAGCAAATATTCAGGTTTTGCCAATACCAATCAAGTCTCTGAGCAGGCCGAAAAATCGGGGTGGAAAACTTTAAGCTTTGCACCGACCAAACCGCTACCAACCTATCTATTGGCACTGGCAGTTGGTCCTTGGCAAGTACAACAAGGTCCTGATATTGGTGCGACTGAGTGGCGTAAACAGGCGATCAAATTACGAGGTCTGGCACCCGATGCTAAGGCTGAAAAAATGCAGCATGCCTTGTCTGAAACCCCAGCGATTTTAAAAACATTAGAAGATTATTTTGCCTTTGGTTATCCATTCGACAAACTGGATTTACTTGCTGCTCCTGACTTTGCGGCGGGTGCGATGGAGAATCCTGGACTGATCACATTCAGAGATTATTTGATGCTGCTAGATAAAGACTCTCCCGTGTCTTTCGTACAGAGTTCATTTAATGTTAATGCACATGAACTGGCTCATCAATGGTTTGGGGATGTGGTAACGATGCCGTGGTGGGATGACCTGTGGTTGAATGAATCTTTTGCCACGTGGATGCAAAGTAAAATTACCCAACAATTACATCCTGAATTTAATGCTGATCTTGAACGTGCCGTTGATACCGCAGGCGCGATGAAAAGCGATAGTTTGGTCAGTGTACGCCGTATCCGTCAGCCAATTTTAAGTAATGCAGATATTCAAACGGCTTTTGATGGCATTACTTATCAAAAAGGTGCAGCCGTTTTAAATATGTTTGAGAGCTATTTAGGCGAAGAAAAATTCAAACAAGGCGTGCGTAATTACATTCACAAGCATCAATATGGCAGTGCTACCGCTAATGATTTAATTAGCTCCCTCGCAGAACAGTCTGGTCAAGCTGAGCGTTTTAGCAAAGCGGCGAAAAGTTTTATTGATCAACCTGGTGTACCGTTGCTGAATACCTCATTACAGCAACAAGGCAATAAAGTCTTTTTAAATGTAAAACAAACGCGTTATTTACCTGTTGGTTCTAAAGGCAATGCCAATAGCCTTTGGGGGGTACCATTATGTGTACGCTATGAAGTTCCAAATGCAGCGAGTAAAGTCCAATGTGAACTGGTTGACCAAGCTGAAGCCAAAATTGAACTCAAAGGTGCAAGTATTAACAGTTGGTATATTCCAAATGCTGATGCGGCAGGCTATTACCAATTTAGTTTGCCTGAACCAGAACTTGCTCGTCTGACTGCCGCTACGGAGAAACTCTCCAATACTGAACAATTGGCCTATGCCTATGCTGTTTCAGCGGCATTTAACCATGGTGATATCAACCTGTTGGCGGTAGTGGATGTGGCGAAAAAATTTGCGAACTCAAATAGCCGACAGATTAGTACAGCATTGTTTCAGCAGCTCAGTACAATCCAGCGTCATGTGTTGAAGACAGAGCCAGAACGTGAACATTTTAGAAAAGTACTCGCCAATTTGTATCTACCTAAATTGAATCAATTGGGTTATGTGAGCAAAGCAGGTGAGTCTGCTGAGGATAGCTTGTGGCGTAGTGAGTTAGCCCAATTTCTTGCATTGGAAATTCAGGTACCTGAAGTGCGTGAGCAATTGTTAAAACAATCCGATGCTCTATTCGCTCAAAAGCAATTGAATTTTGCAACATTAACCCCCGAGCTTTTACCAACGATTTTAGCTGTACGAGTGCAAGAAAAAGGGCGGCCTACATTTGATCGTTTAGTGGGGGAGTTACAACACATCACGCAACCGACCCAACGTTTGGCGATTCTCACAGCCTTAGGCTCTGCCAATCAGGTGGAAACACGTCAGCAGGCACGTCAGTTAGTTTTAGATCCACGTGTGAAAGTCGGTGAAGTACGTACCGTGATTAACTCAATCAATAGCTATAGTGGTGAACAAGGTGGACTCTGGTCATGGTTTAAGACCAATCACGATGCTGTATTTGATCGCCTAGGTAAGTCTTCTGCAGGACGCTTCCCCGCATTGTTTAGTGGAGCAGCCTGTTCACAACAGGAAGCGACACAGTTGAATGCCTTCTTTGCACCGAGAACCAAAGAGTTGGTTGGAGTCGAGCGTGGTTTAAATCAGACTAAGGAGCGAATCCAACTGTGTGAGTCTTTAGTGGCTAAGCAAGATGGTTCGCTTGTGCAACAGTTGAAGTTGTAATTTATTCAGTTATAAAAAAGCCAACGATCATGCGTTGGCTTTTTTATTTTCAGTGTGTTTTAAGCATCATTATCGGGTTGTGGATTTCTAACACCGAGTAATTGACTGGTCGCTGTGCCTGCAGTCATCGAACCGTTGACGTTTAAAGCAGTACGACCCATATCAATCAATGGCTCAATCGAAATCAGTAACGCGACTAAAGTAATCGGTAAGCCCATGGCCGGGAGGACGATTAAAGCAGCAAAAGTTGCACCGCCACCAACGCCAGCAACACCAATCGAACTGAGAGTCACCACCACCACCAACTGAGCAATCCATAATGGATCAAGTGGGTTGATCCCCACTGTTGGCGCAACCATCACCGCCAGCATCGCAGGGTATAAGCCTGCACAACCATTTTGACCAATGGTTGCACCAAAGGAAGCAGAGAAGCTGGCGATACCTTCAGGCACACCCAATTGTTTGGTTTGTGCTTCGATATTGAGTGGAATACTGGCTGCACTTGAACGACTGGTAAAAGCAAAAGTTAAAACAGGAAAAACTTTCTTGAAAAAGTCGATTGGATTGACGCGTACAAACAGCAAAATCAGTGCATGCACGAGGAACATGATTGCAAGGCCAAGATAAGATGCAACGAGGAACTCACCTAATTTAACGATGTCAGCAACATTTGCTGTTGCCACCATTTTGGTCATGAGTGCCAATACACCATAAGGTGTAAATTGCATTACCAAACGGACAAGGCTAATCACTAAAGCTTGCAGTGCTTCAATCCCATGTCTGATTCTTTCGCCATTGACGGTATCTTTATCCATCAGTTTCAGTGCTGCTACACCTAAAAATGCGGAGAAAATCACCACACTGATGATCGCTGTTGGACGAACACCGGTTAAATCAGCAAATGGGTTTTGAGGGAATAACGAAAGTAAGAGTTTTGGAACATCTAAATCGGTTACTTGCCCAATGTATTGACTTTGGATGGTTGCTAGACGTGCTGCTTCTTTGGTGCCTTGGACCAGTCCTTCAGCCGTTAAGCCAAATAAATTGGTGATACCTGCCCCCACCAGTGCAGCAATTGCTGTGGTCGCTAACAAGATACCAATCACCAATACACTGATTTTTCCAAGAGAGGTGGTTTGGTGTAGTTTCACCACCGCACTTAGAATCGAGATGAAAATCAGTGGCATGATCACCATTTGTAATAGTTGTACATAACCATTACCTACAAGGTTGAACCATGCAACCGAGTGTTCAAGCACAGGGTTATCGCCGTAGATCGCTTTAAGGGCTAAACCGAAGAAGATACCAACCACCATACCGATCAGAACTTTTTTGGAGAGACTCCAGTCTTTTCGATAAGTAAAAAACAATCCTGCCATGAGCAGGACAAAAACAATAATATTCAATAAAACCAAGGTATTCACAATAGGTTATCCTGATAGATCATTCAGGGGGAATGCTAAGAACAATGACTTAGATTCTATCATCCAGCCGCCCTGAAACTTAATCATTCCTATGACTATAGTTAATCTAAAAAAGTAAAATGCAATCAGGCAAAACAGAAATTAAGGATTGAACTTACTTTTTATAACGTGTGAAAAGTGGATTAATTATTGAAAAAGAATGACTTGTTTTTAAGTGTAAGTTTTCAGATTAATTTTAATGCTGAAAATTTATACCGTATGTATGAGTTGTATATTGTTTTTATATGTTCAAAATAAAAACAGCCTACTTATAAAAATAGGCTGTTTAGATGCTTAGTATTGTTAAATCTTGAGATTAAGCATAAATATCCAAGAAGTTTTTGAAAATTTGATGACCATGTTCGCTCAAAATAGACTCAGGGTGAAATTGCACACCTTCCACAGGCAGTGTTTTATGTTTGACACCCATGATTTCTTCAATCGTGCCATCTGCTTGATTGGTCCAGCACGTCACTTCTAAGCACTCTGGCAAAGTTTCTTGCTCAATCACCAATGAATGATAACGTGTTGCAGCAAAAGGCGATGGCAAGTTGCTAAAAATCCCTTTGTCACTATGGTGCATATCGGATAAGCGACCATGCATCACTGTTTTGGCACGGATAATATTGCCACCAAAGGCTTGTCCAATGGCTTGATGACCTAAGCAAACGCCAAGCAAAGGAATTTTGCCTGCAAAGTGATTGATGGCTGGAATTGAAATGCCTGCTTCACTTGGAGAGCATGGACCAGGGCCAATCACCAGATATTTTGGCTGCCATCGCTCAATATCCTCTAATGTCACTTGATCATTACGAACAACTTTTACTTCTTGATTCAACTCGCCAAAGTATTGAACGATGTTGTAAGTAAATGAGTCATAGTTATCGACTATTAGAAGCATTTTATATTCAACCTATTGATTATATTTAAGGTTTTAACAAATGAGTGCTGATATTGCTCACATTGTTACTCACTTTAAGAAAAATGGAGAATGATGGACCACAATTCTTAGACGAATAATCATAGCAAAAACAAATAGCCAATGTTGAATATTTCGGAAATCTCAGCACTTAAATAAAGGGGCAATTTTGTTTGTTGAAATGAGCCAGTAATTGATCATAAATTTTTGTAATTGAAACACTTGAGGAAAAAAGCTGAAAGTGAATCGAAAGTCTAAATGAATTGATTGGAATGATGTTGAAAAGAATGATATAAAAAGCCAATTTACGCGAATAATAAAAGCGTAATTGGCACTACATTGGTTCTTTGTTATATGCATTGCACCATTTTGGTTCATTATGTCTTTTTTAGGGACGAACTGAAATAGGAATGTTTAAATATGGTGCATTTTAAAATGCAGACATTAAAGTAAGCATAGGACAGGGAGCCTAAAGCATTTTTTCTGCAAAGAATTTCAATGTTTTAGGTATGCTTTGAAATTGTTGGTATGATAATTGCTAATTATACATCAACAACTAACACGCACTTAACAAGTGCATAAAAACTTCATTGGAGCAAATGAGCATGGCGAACAAGGTCCTTCAACTCATCAAAGAAAGTGGCGCAAAATGGGTCGATTTTCGCTTTACTGATACTAAGGGTAAAGAGCAGCACGTAACTTACCCAGCTGATACCATTGATGAAGATACATTTGAAGACGGTAAAATGTTTGATGGTTCTTCAATTGCTGGTTGGAAAGGCATTGAAGCTTCTGACATGATCTTACGTCCAGATGCTGAAACAGGTTTTCTTGACCCGTTCTTTGCTGAGCCTACAGTTGTTGTGACTTGTGACGTAATCGAGCCTTCAACTGGTCAAGGTTACGAGCGTGACCCACGTTCGATTGCTCGTCGTGCTGAAGAATATTTAAAATCTACAGGTATTGGTGATACAGCATTCTTCGGTCCAGAACCAGAATTCTTCGTTTTTGACGAAGTAAAATGGGACATCGACATGTCTGGCGCGCGCCACACGTTGATCGCTGAAGAAGCTGCTTGGTCTACAGGTAAAGATTACGAAGCAGGTAACTCAGGTCACCGTCCACGTGTTAAAGGCGGTTACTTCCCAGTTCCTCCAGTTGACTCTCATCAAGACATGCGTGCTGAAATGTGTGCACGTATCGAAGACATCATGGGTCCTGGTCGTGTAGAAGTACATCACCACGAAGTTGCATCTTGCCAATTAGAAATTGGTGTGAGCTTCAATACCTTAGTTCGTAAAGCGGACGAAGTTCAACAGTTCAAATATGCAGTTTGGAACGTTGCGCATCAATATGGCAAAACAGCGACATTTATGCCTAAGCCAATGGTTGGTGATAATGGTTCTGGTATGCACGTTCATATGTCAATCTCTAAAGATGGCAAGAACTTGTTTGCTGGTGACGAATATGCTGGTTTATCAGAAATGGCATTGTTCTTCATCGGTGGTGTAATCAAACACGCGCGTGCGTTAAATGCGATTACTAACCCAGGTACAAACTCTTATAAGCGTTTGGTTCCACACTACGAAGCGCCAATTATGCTTGCTTACTCAGCACGTAACCGTTCTGCTTCTATCCGTATTCCTTACGTTTCTAGCCCTAAAGGCAAGCGTATCGAAGCACGTTTCCCTGATCCATTAATGAACCCATACTTAGGTTTTGCTGCATTGTTAATGGCTGGTCTTGACGGTATCCAAAACAAGATCCACCCAGGTGAAGCTGCTGACAAGAACTTGTATGATCTTCCTCCTGAAGAAGAAGCAAAAATCCCAACAGTTGCGCACAACTTAGAAATGGCGATTGCTGCACTTGAAGCGGATCATGAGTTCCTGTTGAAAGGTGGTGTATTCACTAAAGAAATGCTTGATGCATATATCGAACTTAAAACTGAAGATGTACGCCGTCTTAACACGACGACTCACCCAGTTGAATTTGATATGTACTACAGCCTGTAATACATATAGATTGAAAAAGCTCGCTTCGGCGAGCTTTTTTTATGTTTTTGATTCAATTGAAAGTCATGCGCTTTTTCCAAAGAAATTCATGTAAACTAATCGCGATGTTTTTAGTGAGCCAAGCATGCGAAATTTACGACCAAACAGAATTAAGGGACGAGAGATCCCAACTGAAATGAAAAAATGGTTGTATGCATCTGGTTCTCTTACTCAGCAATTGACTGATCTGGGTGAGGGGGAATTTCATGTCGAACGTCTTACAGAACATTTTCAGCGGCTTACTTTCAATGATAGTCGGTGGATGCAGATGCCAGCACATCATATTGCATGGGTGCGTGAAACTAATCTATATGGCAGTGAAACTGAAGCTTGGGTGAAGGCGAAAAGTATTTTTCCAATTTTAAGCTTACACAAGAAAGCGCGTTTATTTCGGCATATTCGTAATAAGCCAATTGGCTGGTTTTTATTTCAACGAACCAACCCTGTCTGTGAAAGACGAGTGATTTATCTTGAAGAAGGGTGGACCAGACAAAGTTGTTATACTTGGCATGGTTGCAAATTTATCGTGCAAGAGACTTTTCTCCCTGCATTTGAACAGTTTATTCGACAGCATTGACTCTAAGGATTCATCATGGAAACAGTGCAACATACAACATGGCGGCAACGTTTAGAAGCCTATTATTATTTATGCCGTTTTGATAAGCCTGTAGGGACAGAACTCGTCTTTTGGCCAACCATGTGGGCACTATGGATTGCTGCTGGTGGTTTACCGCCCTTGCAGATTCTCATTGCGATGGTTTTGGGTACGATTTTTATGCGTGCAGCGGGTTGTGCGATCAATGACTTTGCTGATCGTAAAGTCGATGCCCATGTAGAGCGTACCAAGACACGTCCATTGGCGACAGGTGTCATACGCCCACGCGAAGCGGTTTATGTTTTTTTGGGATTAGTTGCAGCAAGTGCATGTACTTTATTTTTCCTCCCGATTGCAACGTTTTATTGCGCCTTAGCAGGTTTGGTGTTGGCATTCATTTATCCTTTTATGAAGCGCTATACACATTTGCCACAAGTGGTTTTAGGGATGGCATTTTCATGGGGAATTCCCATGTCTTTTACCGCGATGGGGAAGCCCTTAGATTTAACCTGCTGGCTTTTATATTTTGGTAATTTGGCATGGACGGTGGCTTATGACACTCAGTATGCAATTACCGATCGAGAATATGATTTAAAAATTGGGGTGAAATCGACAGCGATTTTATTTGGTCGTTACGATATACAGATTATTGGCTTACTTCAAATTTTAAGCTTGCTCCTTATTGGTGGAGCTTTATATTTGGAAAATCTGTTATTGCCATTTGGGTTGGCCGCATTATTGATCGTCGCTGCTGATTTTGCTTATCAAGCACTCAAAACTAAAGATCGTGATCCACAAATCTGTTTTTGGGCATTCCGTCACAATCGTTGGGTAGGACTGATTATTTTCATTGGAATTTTTTTAGAATTCATCTTTTAAATTGACTGAATAGTTGAAAAGTGTCCTATGCAGGGCACTTTTTTTATGCCTTAATAAGCTGGCATGTAGATTCATGCACAAAAATAAAACAAGGACTAAAAGGACATTTTATGAAACGGTCTAAAATTGCATTGGCAATGACATTCTCTATTTCGGCATTATTTTTAACCGCATGTAATGATAATGATGATGATTACACTGGGGTCGATTCGGATAAAACCTATCTGTCTGAAACAACTTATTCCAAGGATAAGGTAGACAACGCCTCATCGGTAAAAGTCATGACTTATAATATGGTCAATGTCCAAGGGCGTACGACAAAAGCGACAGCATTAGTGATGTTTCCAAAAGCTGCTCAACCTACCGATGGTTACCGAGTTGTAGTTTGGGAACATGGAACGGTTGGTGTTGCAGATAGTTGTGCACCAAGTAATAACGCAATCGGTGCTCGCTTTAGAATTTTAGCTGAAAGTTTATTAGCAGCAGGCTATGTTGTTGTTGCACCAGATTATGAGGGTTTGGGTACACCTGGGATTCATCCTTACCTGAACTTGGGGAGTGAGGCGAAATCTGCGATTGCAGCTGTAAAAGCAGCTAAAGATCATTATGGCGCTAAGCTAAATGGGGAGTGGATGTCTGCTGGTCAATCTCAAGGTGGTCAGGCATCTTTAGGGACTGCGGAGTATGCAAATGCAGATGCAAGCTATAAGGGAGCAGTGGCTGGAGCTCCTGCATCGAGTTTAGGAAAGATTATCTTAGAGGTTGCACCTGCTGCTTTGACAGGTATTGAATTAAAAGAAATAGCAGCAGGAGTACCGTTAGCAAATCGAGTATCTGTTGATTCCTATGCGACTTTGCTTGCTTATGCTGCTTTGACAGGTGTTGGGATTAAAGCATATGAGCCAAGATTCAATTATCGAGACATTTTCCAAGAACGTGCAAAACCTCTTGCAGAATTCGCTGAAGGTACTACAGGTGAAAATGGTCTTTGTTTAGATAATGACGCTGATCCAAGCTTAAGTCTTATTGAAAAGTTTAAAGCTGATATCATTAAGTTTATGACGGATAATCCTGATAAAAAAGTAATGGACTATCCAGGATTGGATACAAATAACTTTAAAAACAATGAAACAGTACAGAAGTTTTTAGTTGCAAACCAACCAGGAACGAAACGTATTGATAAACCAGTTTATATTGTTCAGGGAACTGCAGATACAAATGTTCCATTCCCAGTTACACAAGCATTGGTTGCTAATTTGCAAGCATTGGGTTCACCAAATGTGAAGCTTGATCCTGTTGTAAATGCAACACATACCCAAGCAATTGTGTGTAGAAATCTTGATGTATATAACTTTATTCAAGCTAAAATGCCTGCTAAGACAAATATAGTAGTTGACCCAGCTAAGATAGATGCAAGTAAAAATGAGCAATGCACGGGTGTGAAGCCATAATTTTTGTGGTTGTAAGCTAATAAAAAAGAGTCTCTTTATAGAGGCTCTTTTTTGTTATATTGTTGCACTGTTTAAAGCCATGCAATTTGAGTTTAAATCACTTATGAGCCAGCCACCTGTTGAGAAAAAATCAATCCCTTGGTTATTAATGAGTTTGGGATTGTTGATTCCAATTTTTATTGTAGGTATGGCCTTTGTTGCTGCCAAAAGTGACGCACAAACCAAGAAAAAATATGACCAGCAACGCGCTGAAATGGCAAAGAAATTTGAACAGCAGAAAAATGCTGAACAAGCGACAAAGGCTGAATAACCTTTCTTAAATTAGCTTATTATCGAATATCCATCTGTAACTGTTTTACAGATGGAATTTGTGTATAGCGTTGTACGACATAACCTGCTTCTTGCAACATCTGATCTCGTTTTTTATCTTCTAATTCTTTTCCAATATGGCTAGGGTCATCTAACTCAATAATCGCCAGCACATTCATCTCTTGATCTAAAACCACAAAGTCGGTCACTTTACGGTTGAATTTACTGCGGATCTTATAGTGATCACTGGTAATCAATGCACTAAAGGCAACTTGTGCAAGTACATGATGCTGCGGAAAGGCTTGTTGTAATCGTGCAAACATTCTTGATTCAAAGGATGTGATGACAGGTCGAGCAAAGAACTTTTGTTTGGGAAAAAAAGGGCGTATACAGCTAAACAGCAATATCGCTGTACTAATAAAACCAATCGTTAGAAATAAGAAGTGATTCGATTCAAACATGTATTTATCAAAGAGCAAATAAAAAACCCACTCAATGAAGAGTGGGTTTTTAGAATCTTGGCTCTCCCACCTGGGCTCGAACCAGGGACCTGCGGATTAACAGTCCGTCGCTCTACCGACTGAGCTATGGGAGAATCTGGAGCGAATTTTAGGGCTTAAATGCTAGTCCGTCAAGTAAAATCAGTATGAATAATAATCGCTTAAGCAAAATATTGCATATTAACGTGCAACTTGATTACATTGTGCTAATTCAGTAGATCCAGCATTCCAGATTGCACCCGCTGAGTTCTTATAAAAACTAATCTTACCGATACGTAACACTAGACTTTGGCAAGAATCTAAAGAGAGTGCATTACCCCAAGGGCCAGACATGCTACAGACACGACCATTACATTTCCAGACCACATTGGGACCATTTTCGATGGGTACCGTCACACTACCTTTATAAGAAGAACCTGCATACCAAGTGGTTTGGGCAGCCATGACAGGACTGCTAAGGAATATTAAACACAACAGAAGTTTTTTCATTATATCTTTTCCCTAATATAATAATTAAATTTTATTTTATATTGAAAATAGGGAGGTGGTTTAAATTTATACGATACTCAACATGAAATGAACAAAATAATCGTATTGATCGTTTTAAGGATATTTTATGCATTCAAAATAAAAAGCCCAGATCAATGATCTGGGCTTTTTAGAATCTTGGCTCTCCCACCTGGGCTCGAACCAGGGACCTGCGGATTAACAGTCCGTCGCTCTACCGACTGAGCTATGGGAGAATCTGAGTGCCATTATAGGCAGCTTTTAAAATTGGTCAAGATAAAAGTGTCATGTTTTCTTCATTTTTGTGTCGTATGCTTTTTATTTGCACAATTGCGAGAAAGTCGCAAAAATTACTTGAACTTTAAGCAGGCTATTGCTAGATTCAAATGAGAAAGAGCGTTTAGATATTAATCTAAACAGTGTGGATTTAACCCTACTTGCCAGCACTAAAATGGCTAAACCGGAGGTCGAAATGACTATTCTAAATATTCAATCTATTTTTTCAAATTTTTCTTTTTATCAAGAGCATTATCTCGAAATTATTCAAGACCCTGCGCAGTATTACACGCCGGTTGAACATGCTTTTCTCAATACTTTTCCATTTAAGCAACAAGCCTTGTATCTGGGTGATTTATTGCAATTATGGTTTGGTAATAAGTGGAAAATTCAAACCGCTAAAGACCTACTCACACAAAAAAATACCTCGACTGTTGATGAGCATGTACCGTTATATTTATTTCAACTTGGTGGTGAATTATTTTTAGGTGCAAACACGGCTTTGGCTTGGTCTGTGGCAGAGCAAAAGGTTGTTTCAGTACAAGTGAAAAGCATTTGGCAATACGCAGTATTCAGTCATTTATGTATTCGACCAAAAAATTTTCAAGCGAATAAAGCCATTGCATAGGGCTATGATGAAATAGCCCATTTGCTTCTGTTTAGACTTATGGGCGAATGATCATACAGGTTGCGGTTGCATGGGCATAAAGTTTGCCTTCAGCATCGACAATTTTACCTTCAGAAATTCCCAAATTTTTACTGATATTGATGATGTTACCTGTCGCTATGAGCTTTTGATTTTTTGGAATAGGGCGGCACATTTTAATATTCAGATCAATAGTGCCATAGCCTACGCCTGCTTCTAGAAGTGTATGAACAGCACAGCCTGTCACTGAATCGAGTACCGTTGCAGCAAAACCACCATGAACGCCTCCTAGCGGGTTAAGGTGGCGTTGATCTGCTTGTACTTCAAATTTGATAAAGCCTGCTGCAACTTCAACGGGTTGCATTGGAATGGTTTCACTAATGCTGGCTGGTGGAATGTGTCCTTCACACATCGCGGTTAAAAACTCAAGTCCATTCATTTCTTTCGGGTGTTTCATGTTTTTTCCTGTATAGTTCTAAAAAGGAACTTATGTATAACGTAGTCTTTCCATTACAGGCTGTCAATACTTCAGCGATGAATCCTAAGTTTTACAAATTATTGATTGCGCCATGCGTGCTTTGTTTTATGCTAAGGATAATTCATAAATAACAATTTTGAATAAAAGGTAAATTTATAATGAAAGGACAGTGTGTTTGTGGTGAAACCACATTTGAAGTTGAATTAAGTAATCATGATGTACATGCCTGTCACTGCTCGATTTGTCGTCGACAGACCAGTGGGGTGATAATGACCATCGATGTTAAACAGGGCAGCTTAAAATTTTTAAAACAAGACCGCCTTTCTGTTTATAATTCATCGGCTTGGGGGGAGCGAGGTTTCTGTAATGCCTGTGGTACCAATTTATTTTGGCGGACTAAAGATCAGAATTATTGCAATATCAATGCCTTTGCGTTGAATGAATCACCTCAAGATTTAAATCTTGATTTGGAAATCTATATCGATTGCAAACCTGAGTTTTATGCTTTTCAAAATGCGACCAAGAAGATGACCGAGGCAGAAGTGGTTGCACTTTTTAGTGATGAATCAGCTCAATAGTACTCGTTTTAGGAATCCCAATTTTAGTTAAGGTATAAATTCAAGAGATAAAAAAAGAAGCTTCATTGAGAAGCTTCTTTTTTATTGCGGAAAAATTATTTCGCAGCTTTTTCTGCTGCAATCGATGCAATTGCGGCATCAACGCCTTCAATTGAATCAGCTGCTTTTTTAATACGTGCTAAAGCATCAACTAAAACTTCGTCAGCAGTCGCATAAGAGATACGCATAAATCCGCCTAAGCCAAACGCATCGCCAGGAACAACCGCAACGCCAGTTTCTTCAAGTAACCACTCAGAGAATTCTGTGCAAGATTTTAAACCTTTGGCACGAATTAACGGGCGGATATTGGCATAGGCATAGAACGCGCCATCAGCAGGTAAGCAAGAAATACCGTTGATGTCATTTAAGCCGTTTACCACTAAGTCATGACGGCGTTTGAATGCTTCAATCATTGGCTGTAATACGTCTTGTGGGCCATTCAATGCTGCTTCAGCTGCAACTTGCGAAATCGAAGTTGGGTTTGAAGTCGATTGAGACTGGATTTTTTTCATTGCGCCAATGATTTTTGCAGGACCTGCCGCATAACCAATACGCCAGCCTGTCATTGCATAGGCTTTAGATACACCATTTAAAACAATAGTGCGGTCATATAAGTCTGGTGCAACAGTTGCGATATTGTAGAACTCATCTTCCCAGCGGATTGGTTCATACATGTCATCAGAAGCAACAAAGACTTGTGGGTGACGACGTAACACTTCTGCCAAAGCTTCTAATTCAGCTTTGGTGTAGATCATACCTGTTGGATTTGAAGGGCTGTTTAATACCACTAGGCGTGTATTTGGTGTGATTGCCGCTTCTAATTGTTCAGGTGTGATTTTGAAGCGTTGTTCTTCACCACATTTGACGATCACGGGTGTGCCTTCAGCGATAATTACCATATCTGGATAGCTGACCCAGAACGGTGCAGGGATAATCACTTCATCGCCTTTATTTAACAAAGCAAGCGCCAAGTTAAAGAAACTTTGCTTACCACCACACGACACTAAAATCTGGTTGGCTTGATAATCTAGATTATTATCACGTTTAAGTTTCGCAATAATTGCTTTTTTTAAGCTTGGAGTACCGTCTACAGCTGTATATTTTGTAAAGCCTTTATTAATCGCTTCAATTGCAGCATCTTTGATGTGTTGAGGGGTATCAAAGTCTGGTTCGCCTGCACCTAAACCAATCACGTTTTTACCAGCAGCTTTAAGCTCAGCAGCTTTGTTGGTCACTGCAAGTGTAGGGGACGGTTTGATGGCATTGACACGATCAGAGAGACGTACGTCCACGGCATTATTCCTTCTTATGGGATTAAAAAATAAAAAGCAGGTTATCTTAGCCTAAATCGACTTCTTTGTGGCTGAAACTTGCCAGAAACGCATAAAAAGTTACTAAATTTTAAGCATTAGAATCATTGTGTTTTTTTACATATTTTATTTTTATCAAAAGCGCAAAAATCTATTACAATATGCGGCTAGAAATCTAGATTTCGAGAGAATTCCAATGAGTACCCAACAACCTAAAGCCAAAAAAGCTTTGGTGAAATTGCCTTTTCCAATGCCATCTGCTCAGGATGATGCCGAGGATGCAACCCATAATCAGGTCCGTCCAAAACCTGAGCAATATGCTGATCGTACTTGGATGCCACCACGTGGTACCCGTCGTTCAATGGGTAAGCGTTAAGAAAAAAGCCAATCATCTTGATTGGCTTTTTTTGGTTAATGGCGGCGGTTGAGAGGGTGTTGTATTTCTAACTCACCACGCCAGAGTTTGAGAAAATCATACTCATCAATGTCATACAGCTCCATCAAAGCAATAATTACACTGACAAAGGTCATGGCACCTTCTGTATTGTTATGGAAATTAAAAATCTTGCCATTGAGTTTGCCTAAAATATCGTTGATTTCATGCTCGCGGCCACGCCCATAGCGATCACGGGGGTACAACTCTTCATTCAAAACAATTAAGGCAATCGCCTTTTCTGCTGCAGTGAGTTTGGTCTGATCGAGTGCTTCTTCAAAAGATTCATAGCCATGATCGAAATAGAAAATAACCTCATCTGAAATAAAGGCATGTACCGCTTCAGCAGTTAAGTCTGGAAATTGGGAAACTGCATCTTCTTCGATATAGGGCCGAAATGATTCTGGGAAAATCACATTGGAATGAATCCCTTTGAATAAAGGGGCGATTTCAGACACTTTATAACCCGCAATGCCGCAACCTAAAGCTGTTAAAAAATATTTCATTTTGGGATGGTGTTTTGCATAGACTTTAAAGTCTTCTACATAATGCTCAATTTGAGCCAATGGCATTTGTTGTAGATGTTCATTCAGTGTTGGAATCGCAAAAGTTTGCCCAGCCCAACCACGACCAACACCTTTGACTGCTGCAAAGTGTTGTGCTGCGACACGGGCTGCACCGCTGTCATGGATACCCGCTAAGTTACTGCCAAAAACAAAGACTGTATCTTCTGGAAGTTCCGTTACGATTGTTTCGTCATGGTATTGGTAAGCCATATTCTTATCATTGAAACTGAGTATAAGTCCATGTTGCAGTTGATTATGCAAAGGGTCAAGCGCTGTTTGTATTTTTCTTTTATATTTTATTTTGAAGCTCCATTTCGTATCGACTGATTCATTTCAGGGCAGCTTAAATCCTAAGGTGGTTGTTCAGGTGACCAGATCAAAAGAGATTTGATTGCGTCCATTCTCTTTTGCTTGATAAAGTAAATCATCTGCGCGCTGCAATCCTTGTTCAATTTCATCAAAGTGATGTATTTGCGTGAGGCCATAACTGGCGGTCATTTTAATTTTATGGCTGGTAAATGTGGTTTGTTCAAGTCGCCTTTTGAGTTGTTTTGTTCGAAACAATGCCTCAGTTGCATCTTTGGCAGAGATTAAACAAATAAATTCTTCACCACCAAAACGGGCCATTAGATCATCTGGTTTTTTCTGTTGTAACATCACTCGGCTTACTTTTTGCAAGACCTGATCGCCAACGTAATGCCCCCAAGTATCATTAATTGATTTAAAGTGATCGAGATCTAAGCAAACCAGAAAGTAACAGTGATTGTTGAAAGATAGCTGTTCACTTTTTTCGAAAAACCCCCGCCGATTCAGCAATTGTGTTAGTGGGTCTTGTAGACGTTCATTGTTAAGATGCTGAATCACATCCTTGACCGCACCGCCACTGATGACGATTGCGAATAAAATATTTAAAATAATATTGACTGACATCCCCAATAACCACCATGTTGAAGAGGTGAGAATGATATGGTCTCGATCAATGCTATCTAAAAAGATAAAATTAATGATGGCACGACAAAAAGAATAGGAGACATTCAGCAAATAGAAAATCAAAATCCAGCGATAAAATGATTTACTGGTGGGCAGAGCTTTTAATACCGCAGGAATCGCAATAAAGCCAATCAAGCCTAAGGTGGCATTCAAAATAATCAACCTTAACCATATTTGCGGATTCACATAGGAAAAGTAGGCCAGGGTAATAATGGCAAAGACTGAGAGCGTTAAAGCAATGTAATGATTGAAAGAGGTCTTTAATTTAACACTGATGGCATATGCACCCAGCCAACTACCTAATAAATAAAGAATTGCAGTGAATGGGGCGGCAATCGTTAGTTGCGGGTTGCTCATTAAGCATTGTATAAAAAGTGCTATTGAGGGAATCGCGTAAGCCAAACCAATCCATAATAAAAAAATCTCAGCTTTAAAAATTAAGCGGCAGAATGTAAATGCCAAACCTATGAAAAATAGGCAGCTGGGAACGATTAATATAAAATATTGTGTATTAACTGAATTCACAAAAAAAAATAAAGTTCTTGATATTTTTGAAGCGCATAGATTAAGGTGCTTTTGTATAAAAATTCAATCTTTTTAATTGGAAATATAAAATTAGCCGTACTTTTTAAGTCAATAAATATGTGAATTTGAAAATAATTATTGAAATTTAAGCTATATACCTAAAAACGTATTAAAGTCGCTAAAATAGATTGTAAATTCTATCCAATGACGCCATTAATAGCACATATTCAGAAAAGAGAAGTCTCGTGAGCGAAAACCAACCTTTTGAGTTAGTCACCAATTATCAACCTGCAGGAGATCAACCTCAGGCGATTGAGAAATTGGTCAGCGGTATTGACCAAGGTTTTCGTAATCAATTACTGCTTGGCGTAACTGGATCGGGTAAAACCTATACCATGGCCAATGTGATTGCGCAAACACAACGACCAACCATCATCATGGCACATAACAAGACCCTTGCTGCTCAGTTGTATGGTGAGTTTAAGGCATTCTTCCCCAATAATGCGGTTGAGTATTTCGTCAGTTATTACGATTACTATCAACCGGAAGCCTATGTACCATCATCCGATACCTTTATTGAAAAAGATTCGGCGATTAATGATCACATTGATCAAATGCGTCTTTCTGCAACACGTGCATTGTTAGAACGTCGTGATGCGATTATTGTCGCTTCGGTTTCTGCAATCTATGGTTTGGGTGATCCAAATGCCTATATGCAGATGCTATTGCATATTGTGCAAGGTGATCGCGTCAGTCGTGATGAGATCATTCGTCGTTTGGTGGAAATGCAATATACCCGTAATGAATTGGAGTTCTTACGTGGTACCTACCGGATTCGTGGCGAAATCATTGATATTTTCCCAGCAGAATCGGATAAAGATGCGATTCGGGTCGAGTTATTTGATGATGAAGTGGATTCGATTCGCTGGTTTGATCCGTTGACTGGAAAATTGGTACGTAAAGTGCCGCGTGTGACTATTTATCCAAAAAGTCATTACGTGACCCCGAAAGATCATTTGACCCGCGCGATTGATACGATTAAAGATGAGTTGAAAGATCAGCTGAAATTCTTCAAAGAGCATGACAAATTATTGGAAGCACAGCGGATTGAACAGCGTACGCGTTATGATTTAGAGATGATGCAACAGTTGGGTTATACCAATGGGATTGAAAACTACTCGCGCCATCTTTCAGGTCGTGGGGCAGGCGAAGCGCCGCCAACCTTGTTTGATTATATCCCTGAAGATGCCTTGCTGATCATTGATGAATCGCATGTGACCGTTCCACAAATTGGGGCGATGTATAAAGGTGACCGTTCACGTAAAGAAAACTTGGTGAATTATGGTTTTCGCTTACCAAGTGCTTTGGATAACCGTCCAATGAAATTTGAGGAGTGGGAGCGGATTGTGCCTACCACCGTTTTCGTTAGCGCAACACCCGCCCATTATGAATTGGAAAAGTCAGAACAAATTGTTGAACAGGTGGTTCGTCCAACAGGCTTGATTGATCCTGAAATTGAAGTACGTCCGGTATTAACCCAAGTGGATGATGTACTTTCTGAAATTAATATTCGTAAACAGCTGAATGAACGTGTCCTTGTGACAACCTTAACCAAACGTATGGCTGAGGATTTAACTTCATACTTGAAAGAGTACGGGGTTAAAGTGGCTTATTTGCACTCGGATATCGATACGGTTGAGCGCGTCAAAATTATTCACGAGCTACGTACTGGTGTACATGATGTATTGGTCGGGATTAACTTGCTGCGTGAAGGTCTGGATATGCCAGAAGTGTCTTTGGTTGCAATCTTAGATGCGGATAAAGAAGGCTTCCTACGTTCAGAACGTTCATTGATTCAAACCATTGGTCGTGCGGCACGTAATGTCAAAGGTAAAGCAATTTTATATGCCGATCGTATTACCGATTCAATGCGTAAAGCGATGGATGAAACAGATCGCCGTCGTAATAAGCAAATTGAATTTAATGAATTACATGGTATTACCCCACGTAGTGCGGTACGCCAAGCGATCAAGGAAATCGATACCGGTGAAGTGCTGACGGACGATGAAATTGATGAAAAAGTGCTTGAGCAAGCGCAGGCGATCAGTGCGGATGAACAGCATTTATTATCTGATCCAAAACTGTTTGCAAAGCATATTGGCAAACTGGAAAAGGAAATGTTAAAAGCCTCGAAAGAGCTCCAGTTTGAACAAGCGGCAAGATTACGCGATGAGATTGTCCGTCTTAAAGCGCATATGTTGCAGTCATAATCAAACAGAGAAATCCTCAAAGGGGATACATATCGCAACAGTTTTTGTTCACAAAGTAAGCTATTTTAAATTGCTAACTATATGACTATTGATAACAAATTACTGTTTTGAGGATTTCTCATGCCTTTTATTAAAAATTTCCCGAAAGCGAGTTGGCGCCTTGCAAAAATTGCGATTGGTGGGGCTGTCTTAACAGGGTTGGCAGTTGGAACCATTGCTTATGCGCAAGCAAAACCGTTGCCAACAGTCGATAAAGTCGAGCTCGATAAATATTTGGGGGTTTGGTATGAAGTGGCCCGAAAGCCGATGTTTTTTGAGCGTAAGTGCGCCTATAACGTTACCGCAACTTATACCCTAAATGAAAATGGCAATATTGTTGTGAATAACAAATGCTATGACGGTGAAGGCAACGTACAGCAAAGTTTAGGAGAGGCATTTGTCGCCAATGCGCCGTTTAACAGTAAATTGCGTGTGAGTTTTTTACCAGAAGTCGTGCGTTGGGTGCCTGTAATTCGTGGTGATTACTGGATTTTAAAGCTCGATGCAGATTATCAAACTGTACTGGTGGGTGAACCACGCCGTAAATATTTGTGGGTGCTTTCGCGCATACCAAATCCGAAGAAAGAAATTATTCATGAATATTTAAATTATGCGAAATCATTAGGTTATGATATTGGGGATGTTATTTATCCTGAACATCACTAAATCAGCTATACTTGTTGAAAACCATGCATGCATGGTTTTTTTTATTCCATATAGTGGATAAATCACGTATTTTTTAAACAATCGTCAATCAGAGGCTGAAAATGATTAAAGGAATTGCTTATTCAATTTTGGCTTCTATTACTTTTGGTGTCCTGTATTTTTATAGCCAGTTCCTCGGTTCCTTGGATAGTGAGCAGACCTTTGGTTGGCGAATTATTGCCACAATTCCATTTCTGACCCTATTTATGTGGTTGAGTGGTGATTTATCCCTGATCAAAACCGTGTTTAAGCGGATTCTTGCCAATCCCAGCTTATTATTGCTTTTATTGACTACCTCGGTACTCACTTCTGCTCAGCTTTGGCTATTTCTGTGGGCCCCTATGCATGGCAGAGGGTTGCAAGTTTCCCTGGGCTATTTTCTTTTACCTCTGGTTTTGGTGCTGGCTGGAAGTTTTTTATACGGAGAGAAACTTTCTAAGTTTCAATATGTCGCTGTATTGCTCGCTGTGTTTGGGGTTGGGCATGAAATATGGCGTTTAGGCAGTATTGCTTGGGAAACGGCTTTTGTAGCATTGGGGTATGCTGCTTACTTTGTATTGCGTAAAAAAATTCAAACCGATCACTTGGGCGGTTTTTGGTGGGATCTTATGTTGATTCTACCGATTGCGATTTTCTTTACCCAGGCAGGAGAGATGTCATCACTCAAATTCCTGGGGCATCCAAGTCTAATTGCTGTGGTAATTGGTCTAGGGTTGTTAAGTGCGATTGGTTTGGGAAGTTATATTCTTGCCAGCCGTTACTTGCCTTTGATCATTTTTGGTTTACTCGGTTATTTAGAACCTGTTTTATTGGCTTTGGTTTCTTTGCTGATCGGCGAAAAAATCGGTGCAGATGAATGGCTGACTTATATCCCGATTTGGTTGGCTGTGTTGGTGTTGGTGATTGAAGGGGCAATGCATTTGTACCAACAGAGAAAGCGTAAGCAACATCTAGAATTGAACTTAAAACAGTATTCGCAACGTGTGAATCTAGACGATAAAGAACAAAAAAGCTGATTTTATCGTCAGAATGATCAGTAAAATTGTTATTGCTGTGAGCTAAACCACTGCTATTATGATGATAGGAAAAGATTTTTACCAAAATTCACAAAAATAATTATAGGTATTTTATGAATTTATAGTCAATTAGGACAAAATCTTAGCTCGTTTAACAGCTTTTGATTCAATCTTGATGATAATTCTATTACAATAATGGCGTTTTAAAAATTCACGCCCAGTATATATAAATTAGAGGACGTAACTGTGAGCAAAGAAACAATCGTTGCCCTACACGCTGAACACCAAGGTCGTTGGAAAAACCGTGAAGAAATCGCGGAACGTATGATTACCTTAATCGGTCAATTATACCGTGAGAAAAATATTGTTGTTTCTGTTTACGGACGCTCTTTAATTAACCGTTCTGTTATTCAAATTCTTAAAACGCATCGTCGTACCCGTATGCTTGATGTTGAACTTTCAGTGGTAAATACCTTCCCAATTTTGGAAGCGTTAATGAAAGTTGACAATATCGGTTCTGCTGAAGTTGATATCGGTAAACTTGCTGTTGAATATAAAAACCAAGGCGGCGATGTAGACGCTTTTGTTGCACAAGCGGTTGCTTCAATTCAAGGCAATGCTGCGACTGCTACACCTAAAGATGTTGTTCTTTACGGTTTTGGTCGTATCGGCCGTATCTTGGCACGCTTAATCATCAGCCAATCAGGTTTAGGCCGTGGTTTAAGCTTAAAAGCAATTGTAGTACGTAAATCATCTGATGGTGACTTGGCGAAACGTGCTTCTTTATTACGTCGTGATTCTATTCACGGTACTTTTGACGGTACGATTTCTGTAGATGAAGAAAACGAAGCAATCATTGCAAATGGTCAATTCATTAAAGTGATTTATGCATCAAGCCCAAGCGAAGTAGATTACACAGCTTATGGTATTGATAATGCGCTTCTTATCGACAACACAGGTAAATGGCGTGATGCTGAAGGCTTAAGCCAACACTTGAAATGTGCAGGTATTGCACGTGTCGTATTAACTGCACCAAGTAAAGGTGAGATGAAGAACGTTGTATTTGGTGTGAACAACGGCGATATCTTAGATGAAGACAAGATCATCTCTGCTGCAAGCTGTACAACCAACGCAATTACACCTGTATTAAAAGTTTTAGACGACAAATACAAAGTATTAAATGGTCATGTTGAAACAGTTCACTCGTTCACAAACGACCAAAACTTAATTGATAACTACCATAAAGCAGACCGTCGTGGTCGTGCTGCAACATTGAATATGGTGATTACCGAAACTGGCGCTGCAAAAGCAGTTGCAAAAGCATTGCCAGGCCTTAAAGGCAAGTTAACAGGTAACTCGGTACGTGTACCGACACCAAACGTTTCACTTGCCATCTTGAACTTAAACTTAGAGAAAGAAATTGATCGTGAAGAAGTGAACGAATATATTCGTCAAATTTCGATCAACTCGAAGTTACAAGGTCAAATCGGTTATACCAACTCTACTGAAGTTGTATCGAGCGATTTTATTGGTTCGCGTACAGCGGGTGTATTTGATGCGCAAGCAACAATCGCATCTGGTACACGTTTAACGGCTTATGTTTGGTACGATAACGAAGTAGGTTATAGCTGCCAAGTATTACGTATTGCTGAACAAATGTGTGGCGTAAGCTATGCGAAAGTTCCTGCGGAAACAAATGCATAATTTGTTTGCATAGCGATAGCTAAAAGCCCAGTTTTTAACTGGGCTTTTTTATTGACTGTACAGAATATATGCTGAATTAAACATAAAAATCGATAAGAATAGGGGAAAAGGGAAATAATTAATCAAGGGATAGTTCATTGTTGCAGTTCAGACGTTTATTCGTGGTATTTGCTTTAATTGTGGTTGCCAACTTGTGTGGTGTATACATCGCGATGTGGGTATTTAAGCATTTTAACATTTATATTCCCTTGAAGAATCAAGATGTCGCAATCGACTTGCAAGAGCCATTACAGGTTCGGGTCAAAGTTAAAGATGCACTCAGTGTTGATGTGAATGGGCGTGTTGATGCCAAGATCCCAATTAATGAACAACTCAATGTTCCACTGACTCAAACGCTGACACCGCGGGTTTATTTCGATAATGTTGTCCCGATCAGTACCACGATTCCTGTAAAGGAAACGATTAAGGTCAATCAAAGCCTGCCGATTGACACCAAAGTACAGGTCAAGATTTTAGGTCGGGATGTCACCTTACCATTAAAAGGTTCAATTCCCTTACAACTGGATGTACCGATTGATATTCAGGTTCCTTTGCAGCAAAAAGTTCATTTAAAATTTGATGCGCCTGTGCGCACCGAACTCAAAGAAAATTTGAATATTCCATTGAAAGCGCAACTGAATGCCAATATTCCAATTCAAGGCAATTTGAATGTTCCGATTACATCTGAGTTGAATGCCTCGGTGGATGTTAAAAATACCTTGCCTGTTAAAATTGCACAGGGAGAGTTAAAAATTCCGCTGTCTAGCATGTATTTGGATCGTGTCAAAGCCCAACCTGCTGAAGCACAAGTCGTTCAACATGATGCAAAAGCAGGTGAGTAATGGATATCACCAAATCGCTTAAAAGCTTATTGATCAGTTTTGTGATCGTGACCACCTTAGTGGCGATTTTATTTTGGTTCTATTTAAATATTCAGGCGTCCTTGATTGTTTCTGCCCAGCAAGCGGATATTCGTTTACCTGAGTCTTTGGGCACCAAGATTCAAGTCGGTGATCATTTAAGAGTGAAATCGGAAGGTCAGTTGAATACGGTTTTAGATATTGATCGGACTTTGCATTTACCATTAAAAGGTAAGTATTTGGCTGATCTCAGTTTTGAGGTAGAAACACCGATTACCGTGGATATCAACTACGAAACTATGCTGAAAGTAGATGAAGTTGTACCGATTGAGACCAGTACAGACTTGATCTATCAAAATAAATTATTACCCAAGTTTCCTTTGAGTTTGGATATCCCGGTTAAATTAGATATTCCATTTCAACTGAAACGTACGTACACCGTGCCAGTGAAAATTGTTTTTGATGGGCCTGTTTATTTTGCTTTTGATGAGACAGTCGATTTACCTGTGAAGCATCAATTTAAGCCAAGCTTCTATATGAATGATGCGATTAATATGAGCAATATTTCTTCTTTCGATGCGATCATGTATAACTCGGTACAGCAAACCAAAGCTAATTTAGATATGCAGATGCAATTACCGCTGAAGAATGTCAGACCATAATCCACTCATATAGGCTGTATCATGAGCCAATTCGGATCATGAAATTGAAGTTTGAGCGGGTAATCAATTTAAAAAAAACAATTTGCTGATTTTTCTATTCGAGAATTTTCTTAAAATGTGGCAAAATAGTCCGCTTTTAAGAATTTGAGGATTGGCACATGCGCTTTGTTGATGAAGCAGTCATTACCGTAGAGGCTGGCGACGGTGGCAATGGCGTAGCCAGTTTTCGCCGTGAAAAATTTGTTCCTTTTGGTGGCCCAGATGGCGGAGATGGGGGACGTGGCGGAAGTATTTACATCCAAGCAGATGATGATACCAGCACATTGGTAGATTACCGCTATACACGTCGTTATCGTGCAGAGCGCGGTAAAAATGGTTCGGGTGCGAATTGCTCTGGCCGTGGCGGTGAAGACGTTATTTTAAAAGTACCCGTTGGTACAACTATTGTGGATACAGAGTCTGGCGATATCATTGGTGACTTGGTCGCTGATGGCCAACGTGTAAAAGTTGCGCATGGCGGTGATGGTGGTTTAGGTAATACTCACTTTAAATCATCAACCAACCGTTCGCCTCGTAAGTGTACGCATGGTATTAAAGGTGAATATCGCGAAGTCCGTTTAGAATTGAAAGTATTGGCAGATGTTGGCTTACTCGGTATGCCGAATGCTGGTAAATCAACATTTATTCGTGCAGTCAGTGCAGCAAAACCAAAAGTTGCAGATTATCCATTTACCACGATGGTACCAAACCTTGGTGTGGTCGATGCGGATCGTCACCGTTCATTCGTGATGGCCGATATTCCTGGATTGATCGAAGGTGCAGCAGAAGGTGCTGGCCTAGGAATTCGCTTCCTTAAGCATTTGGCGCGTACGCGTATTCTTTTGCATATTGTTGATGTTCAACCGATTGATGGTTCTGACCCTGCACATAATGCAAAAGCAATTTTGGGTGAATTACAAAAATTCTCTCCAACTTTGGCAAAACTTCCAGTTGTCCTTGTATTGAATAAGCTGGATCAACTTCCTGAAGAATCTAAAGAAGAATGGTGTCAGCACATTCTGGATGAATTGCAATGGAAAGGTCCTGTATTTAAAACCTCAGGCCTAACCTCTGAAGGAACCAAGGATGTCGTGTATTACTTAATGGATCAAATCGAGCAGCAACGCGAGCGCGAGCTTGAAGACCCTGAGTATGCAGCAGAAATTAAAGCATTCCGTGAGCAGCTTGAAGCTGAAACACGTGAACAAACCATCGCAGCAAAAGAAGCCTATCGTGCCATGCGTAAAGCTCAGCGTGAAGCGGGTCTGGACGATGATGAAGACTTTGATGACGATGAGGATGAAGGCGATGTAGAAAGTATCTACATTCGTGACTAGTAAACCGAGGGAAAAATGATAGAAGTGGTCGATGGGCAACGTCAGCTCAATGCGTGTAAACGAATCGTTGTTAAAATCGGATCATCTTTACTCACTGCAAACGGGCAAGGTTTAGATTTAAATGCAATTTCGCATTGGGCGAAACAAATTGCAGATCTACACAATGCTGGACATGAGATTATTCTAGTGTCATCAGGTGCAGTTGCAGAAGGGATGGTACGCATGAAACTTGCGAGTCGACCCACCGATCTACCCAGTTTGCAAGCTTGTGCTGCCATTGGCCAAATGGGCTTAATCCATACATGGTCAAGTGTACTGGATCAACATGGTATCCAGACGGCGCAAGTCTTACTCACACATGATGATCTTGCTGATCGTCGTCGTTATCTCAACTCTTGTGATGCGTTGCAAAACTTGATTGATTGGCATGTCATTCCAGTCATTAATGAAAATGACACCGTCTCTACTGACGAAATTCGGTTTGGGGATAATGACACCTTGGCTGCGATGGTTGCGGGTCAGGTTCAGGCAGAATTGTTGATTATCTTAACGGATCAACAGGGTATGTTTGACTCGGATCCACGCAGCAATCCAAATGCAAAATTGTTCTCTGCTGTACGGGCCCTCGATGATCGTTTGTTTGAAATGGCGGGTGGCGGTGGCGTGCTTGGTCGTGGTGGTATGGTCACCAAAGTTCGTGCCGCACGCCTAGCGGCAAAGTCAGGCTGTCCAACTTTGATTGCCAGTGGTGAAAGTGACAACGTATTAGCACGCTTGATGGCGGGTGAGATGTTAGGGACCTTATTTACCACGGACAATGACCGTGTCACTGCACATCAACAATGGTTGGCTGCGCATTTGCAAACTGCTGGGCGTCTGGTGATTGATGATGGCGCTGTTGAAGCGATTAAGCTCAAACATCGTAGCTTGTTGCCTGTTGGTGTTAAAGCGATTGAAGGGCATTTTGATCGTGGTGATGTGGTTGAATGTGTCGATAAAAACGGTGGTCGTATTGCCGTTGGGCGTGTGAATTTTAGTTCGCGTTCAGCAGAAATGATCAAAGGTTTATCATCGGAAAAAGTCTATCAGGTACTCGGTGAAGCGCGTTCGCTGGAAATGATTCATCGAGATCATATGGCAATTTATTAATTTCGATATGATCTAATGGTGTTAAAAAAGACCTCAAGTATTTGAGGTCTTTTTTTGAGGTAAACAAAGTTTTTATTTTTGTTGAATGGATTGCCCTATACGCGCCAATAAGATGACCGGAATCAGCCCAACCAGCACAATCAATAAAGCAGCAATTGCACCATCTTCATAGGTTCCTCTGGATGCTTCTGCATAGAGTTGTGTGGCCAGTGTCTCCAGATTGAGTGGTCGAAGTAGTAGGGTGGCGGGTAATTCCTTCATACAATCGACAAAGATGAGTAAGGCTGCAGAAATCATCGCGGGGCGTAATAAAGGTAAATGTACTCGCCATAGTGTTGCTGATCGATTGTGTCCCAGATTTTTTGCTGTATCATCAAAAACATGGTGGATACGATTGTATCCAGATTCAATGCCACCAATCGCAATGGCGAGAAAGCGAACGCAATAGGCATAGATTAAAGTAAAACTTGTACCTAAAAATAATAATCCCGTATGGATACCCAGTTGAAATTCGAGAAAGTCTGCAACAGCATGGTCAATTGTACCAAGAGAAAGCATCAGTCCAATGGCCAATACTGTTCCAGGAATGGCATAACCTAAGCTGGAAATACGGCTCAACCAGGTGCTCTGATTAAAACGTGCGGCACTGGCAATCAAAAAAGCGATTAGAACTGTAATGAAGGTCGCAATAGTTGCCAAGCTTAAGGTGTTGATTGAAGCCTGTAATAATTCAGGTGAAAAACCTGCATATTGCAGACGTTTATAAGATTCAGCGACTAAATAACTGCTTGGAATGAGAAAGCCTATACAAACAGGAATAAAACCAAGTCCAAACAAGAATAATGCCTTAGCCCCTGTGATCTGTTGAGCAGGCATGAGTTTGCTACGTTGTGCTGAATTCATATAGCGTTGTTTACGGCGCCCAAACCGTTCGATCACCACCAACAATGTAATAATCATAAGCATAAAAATGGCAATTTGAGCGGCGCTGGCTAAATCGGATTGATTGGTCCATGTGGAGTAAATGGATAAAGTCAGCGTTTTGACCCCAAAAAACTCGGTTGCCCCAATATCATTAATGGTTTCCATTAACGCTAAACTGGCACCCACTGCGATGGCTGGTCGGGCCAGTGGGATGGCGACACGAGTGAAAACCTGATTAGGTTTGAGGCCAAGACTACGTGCTACCTCAACCAGACTGGCAGATTGCATTAGAAACATGGCGCGGGTACTTAAATAAACGTATGGGTACAGCACAAAGCTTAATAAGAAAATACATCCCCATACGCTACGGATGTTCGGAAACCAAGTTGGTTGTCGATCCCATCCGAACCAAGCACCGAGCACACTTTGTACTGGACCAATCGGATGTAACAGGTCGATATAACAGTAGGCAATAATATAGGTGGGGACAGCCAATGGCAGTAATAAAGCCCAGTTTAAAAAAGCGCGGCCTCTAAACTGATAAGCCGTGACTAACCATGCACTTCCTGTTCCGATCAAGATTGTAAGTAGACCCACCCCAAATAATAATAAAGCGGTATCTAGTAATGTAGGGGGGAGCACATATCGAATCAAATGCTCCCAAATCTCACTATTCCCTTGTAATGCGGACCAAATCAGCGCCAATATCGGTAGGCAGGCAAGTATCGTGAAAAGTCCACTAAGCGAAAATAATGATTGGAATACAGATTTGTTATTGATCATCAAGGCTGTCAATTGTCGGAATATAAGGCTGGGTGAAGCAAGGTGGCGAGTCAATGCCACCTTGCTGCCATGATTTAGTGATTAAACTGAACTTTATCAACCAAAAGGTTGGCTGTTTTGCGGTATCGAGCGATTTCACTTAAGCGTATCGTATCGATGTTCAATTTGCCAAAGCTGGCAATCACAGGATCTATTTTGACCCCAGGTTTAACTGGATATTCGAAACCACTTTGTGCATAGATGGCTTGGGCGTGGTCAGAGACCAAGAACTCAAGCAACTGGACGGCCTGTTTAGCGTTGGGTGCATTTTTGGCGACAGCCGCACCAGAAACATTGACATGCGTTCCACCATTGCTAAAACGGGGGAGAACCACGTTGATGGCATTGCCCCAACGTTGCTGTTCAACATCGTTTCCTGTACGCATACGCCCCACATAGTAGGTATTTGCAACGCCAATATCACAGATTTTGCCCAAAATATCACGTGCCACGTCACGGTCACCGCCACTGGCTGGTCGTGCTAAATTGGCTTTGACCCCACGTAGCCATTGTTCAGTGGCTTTTTCACCGTGATGCGCAATATAAGCAGCAATCAGGCTAGTGTTATAGACATGGCTGCCAGAGCGAATACAGATTTTACCTTTCCATTTCGGGTTTGCTAGTTCTTCATAATTGATCGCAGTTAATGGGGCGCGCTCTTTCGATGCATAGACCGCACGAGCCCGCATCGAGAGAGCATACCAATGTCCATTTGCAGCGCGTAAATTACCAGGAATGGCCAGATTCAGAATTTTTGATTGAATGGGTTGAGTCACACCGCCTTCAACTAAATCGACTAGATTGCCAAAATCAACGGTGAGTAGAACATCTGCTGGAGAGCGACGCCCTTCGGCTTTTACGCGTTCAAGCAAACCATCTTTGATAAAAACCGTATTTACTTTAACACCTGTCTTAGCGCTAAATTCTTGTAGCAGAGGTTGAATCAAGGCGGGTTCACGGGTGGTGTACAGATTGACTTGGGCGGCATGTACCCAACCGCTGCCGAGTGTAAGTAGGCTCGTTAAAATTAGATGATGCTTAAACCGTAACTTCATTTTGTCTCACTCATATTTAGGATATTGAATATCAAGCTGCTGATTCAGCAAAGCAATGGTTAAATGCTAAGTGGCGTAGTAAAAACAAGTATTTAAATCAACAGAAACATAGACATTTTCTTGTTCTGAAAAATGTTGTAAATGATCAACCTGAGCAATTAAGTTAACTGCTTCAACCATCAGTTGTAAATGTAATTGCTGAATATGTCCCATAAAGGTAGTTGAAATGACTTTTGCTGCTAAAAAGCCTTCAGATTGCTGATGCTGATGCTGATGCTGAATGCGGATTTGATGCGGTCGAAAGTAGCAGTGAATGCTTTGCTGAGTGTGGCTTAAGTGCTGTGGGAGATTTATAGAGCCAAATAAAGTGGTCAGTAGCTGATCATTTTTTTGAGTGGGTATTTCATTTAAAGTCGAAAAGTAACGGGCAGCGAATTGTGTTTTAGGTTGTAAATAAAGTTGTTTGGGGCTGCCAATTTGAATGATTTTGCCTTCATGCATCAAAATAATCTGGTCAGCGATTTGTAACGCTTCTTCAGGATCATGCGTGACAATAATGGTGGTGGTGGCGGTTTTTTTTAAGAGGCTGATGGTATTTTGACGGATTTGGTCGCGTAGACGATGATCCAGATTTGAAAAGGGTTCATCCATTAAGAGAACATGCGGTTTAGGTGCGAGTGCACGTGCTAGTGCGACACGTTGCTGTTCTCCACCAGATAGCGTGTATGGATAACTCTGTGCATGCTGATGCATAGAGACATGTGTTAAAGCCTGTTCAGCAATATCCTGTCGTTGTGATTTTGGAAATTTCTCTAAGCCAAACATGACATTTTCCAGCACACTCAGATGCGGGAACAGCGCATAGTCCTGAAAAACTAAGCCGATATTTCGTTGCTCAGCCGGGATGTTTTGTTGGCTATCCCAGAGCATCTGATTTTCAAGTTGAATTGAGCCTGAACTTGGCGTTTCTAGGCCGGCAATTAGACGTAGCATGGTGGTTTTTCCACACCCTGAATGTCCGAGTAAACAAATGATTTGACCGCTTGTGGCAGACCAAGTTGCTTGATCAACTGCAAATCGATTGCCGAATTTTTTGCTCAATTGTTGGATGGTTAAAATGTTGGCCTGAGGTGCACTAGAAGTGGTCATGGTCAAATCACATAAATATTAAAATTGTTAAATATTGATTTAATAATAGCTTAATAATTCTGCTTGTATAGTCTTTTTTCTAAGCGTTACTAAACTAGAGATTTTCAATAATCGGCTATTGAACTGCAACCGTCGTATCACGCCCAACCATATAGGGATAATCCGCCAAAGAAAGCATATCGAGATCTTCTTCACTATTACCATAGGCATAAATTGCTTGGTAATCTGCTAAATTATACTGCTGTAAAATACGCAATTTCTTTTGTTCTCGACTACAATCTTCTGAGCGATAACGACCTGTTAAAAGCCCATCTTTAATTTCGGTTTGGGTACAGATCAGTTCAATATTTAGAAATTCACAAATAGGTGTCAGGTAAAGATCTACCGAGGCAGACACCAGCACAATATGGTCACCGCGTTGTTGGTGTTGTTGAAGTTGTTGTAATAAGTCCTGGTCGAGTCGTTTAATCAACTTTAGTGCATATTCGTGGGCAAGTTGCTCGACCACATCGACAGAAATGTCTTTAAACATGCTCTGGAATAATCGTGGGCGCATGGCATGTGCAGGGTAGAGGCGTAAATAGTAGGCTTGAATCCACGGCAGGATTTTCAAGCCTCTTTTGACAATATGACGTTTTGATAAAGCGAAGAAAATAAACCCTGTGAAACTGTCTCTTGGATAGAGTGTTCCATCAAAATCAAATAAAGCAAGATTTAGAGTTTTATGCGTTTCGCTCTTTGCATGCATGTTTCATATCGTCCATTAACGCGACTGGCAAACCAATTGGTATTGTAGTCACGACTCAGTTTAGGGCCTGAAATAACGACTTCAGGCATCATTGCATAAATTGGTTCTTTATTGGTTTTAGTTTGATAAAGTTTTTGAACAGCTAAATAGGTTTGTGTATCTTCAAACTTTTGCTCTTTTTCTTTCTTTAAATCGGCACGGATCTGACGTGGAGTGACCAGAATTTTATTATTGGTAAACGCCGAGATCACTTCTTTTTCAGATTGGCTTAATGCTGATTGCGGATTGCCATCTTTATTGTAAAGTAACAGGTCACCATCTAAATCAAGATCTTTATCTTGGATAACCTCAAGCATTTTCTGAAAAGCTGCGTTGCGACTTGAATACATACCTGAATTATAATCGGCAAAACGATAGATGGCTTTGTCGTAATCCGCAGAGTATTCCATCAAACGGTGGATACCGTAATATAAGCCGCCATACTGGGTATAAAGATCATTACGCAACTCCGCAATATTGCCACTTTGCCGTTTATGCTCTTTGGCATAGTTAATATGCACCTGCATTGAACCCAGTGTGGTAATCGGATTCATTTTCTCGCCAATATCTTGCCCAACCAACTTCGCTGCGCCCGTCAGTGCACTGACATGATAATGCTTCGACATATAGTCAAAAATTTCACGATAGAGTAAGTCGAGTTCACGCTCGGTTTTCACTTTACGCATTTGGCTCATGTAATTATTTTCTGGTGAGGGTTGGTTTTTGAGTACATCCTCAAAATAACCGGCCACAGTGCCGCCAATGGTTTCACCTAGTTTCGCTTCAAACTTCTCTTTGAGTCGGGTATTGATTTCCTTGACCGCTTTTTCACCGAGCCCAGGCACAGCAGGATCTGCAACAAAATTTGATTCCTGATCGACTACAGCGACAATGCTGCAGACATTCTGCTTGGTCTTGGGAATGCTCAGCTGTTGCATGATATCAAAGATATCTTGCGACCATGACTGGCGATCATTGACACGAGATGGGAGAACTTTGTTGATTTGTTCTGCCTTCATTTCAGGTTCTTTACTATTTGACCACCATGCATTATCGCCACAAGCGGTTAAGCTTATGCTGATTGCCAAGAGGCTAAATGTTTTAAGTAGAGGACGAGTCGAAAACGATTGGTTCATAATGAAGACAACACCGCACAAAAAGATGAGCCGAACGGGCGAATGAAGTATACTATGTTGATCAGAAATTGTAAGAAAATATATGTATATTGGTTCATATCAACTGTCAAATAATTTGATTGTTGCCCCAATGGCAGGTGTCACCGATAGGCCTTTCCGGACGCTATGTAAATACTTTGGTGCAGGACATGCAGTCAGTGAAATGATGACTGCTGACAAGACACTACGCATGAGTAAAAAGAGCTTGTATCGCGCTAATTTTGATGGCGAACTTGCGCCAATTTCAGCACAAATCGCGGGTTCTGATCCTGAACAGCTTGCTGAAGCGGCGCGTTACCAAGTTGCGAATGGTGCACAAATTGTTGATATCAATATGGGGTGTCCAGCCAAAAAGGTTTGTAACAAGTTAGCGGGTTCCGCATTGCTACAAGATGAAGATCTCGTCGCGCGGATTCTTGATGCGGTGGTTGAGGCAGTGGATGTGCCTGTCACGTTAAAAACTCGTTTGGGTTTTTTAAATGGCCATGAAAATATTTTACGTGTCGCGAAACGCGCTGAAGAATCTGGAATTGCGGCATTAGCGCTACATGGTCGTACCCGTGAAGATATGTATTTAAATACGGCACGTTATGAGTTGATTAAGCAGGTCAAAGAATTGATTAATATCCCATTGATTGCCAATGGTGATATTGATAGCCCTGAAAAAGCCAAATATGTACTCGATTATACCGGTGCGGATGCGATTATGATTGGGCGGGCAGCTCAAGGCCGACCTTGGATATTTCGAGAAATTGCCCATTACTTAAAAACGGGTGAGCATCTTGCTGCACCAGATATTGCCGAAGTTAAGACGGTGTTACTGGGGCATTTGGCGGAATTGTACCAGTTCTATGGTGAGTACTCTGGTTGTCGTATTGCTCGTAAACATATTGCCTGGTATACCAAAGGCTTACGTTCAAGTAATGAGTTTCGTCAAAATATGTATAAAGTCGAAAATACGGCTGATCAAGCCAAAGTGGTGGAATCATATTTCGATGAGTTACTTGATCAAGGTCTACGTATGAGCGATGTGCAGGTTGAACAGGTTAATTTATTAGATATTTAATCGTTATTATTTTAGATTGAAAAAAGCCTGTAATTTAATTACAGGCTTTTTACTTTTCCTAAGCTAAGTGAGCGGTGATTTTTTGCAGAATCTGCAAGATCACATCAAATTCACTTTGCAATGGCGTACTTTTACGCGTCACTAAAGCCAGTGTGCGGCTTGGTGCTGCTTCAATAGATTTCACTGCAATATCTTCATTGAAATGAATCATACTGTTTTTCAGTGCAATCTCAGGTAACAAGGTAAAACCTAAATCGGAAGAGACCATTTCCACCAAGGTTGGTAATGAGCTTGCTTTTAAGCGGTGATCATTTTTGCGTTCGCCAACAGGGCAGGCACTGAGTGCATGATCACGTAGACAATGTCCTTCCTCAAGTAGCATCAAACGAGACAGATCCAAGTCATCTAAAGAACTTGCATTGGCTGCATTGGTATCTTGCTTGTTATACACAAGGAACAGGTGTTCTTTGGCAATTTCAGCAACTTTCAAACTACGCGTATCAAAAGGAAGTGCAAGCACGATCATGTCTAAATTACCGTGTTCCAGCTTCTCTACAATTTTCTCGCTTTGTGCTTCGTGTAGATGCAGTTGGATTTTGGGTAACTGTTGATGAACTTCATCAAGCAATTGCGTCAAGATAAACGGTGCAATGGTTGGAATAATACCGAGATGCAAATCACCGGTCAGTGGTTCACTCATTTCCCGACTTAAACGCATTAGGTCTTGAGCATCGGCCAATAATACCCGTGCACGAGCCACAACCTGTTCACCTAAGGGGGTTAAACGGACGTTTTGACGATCACGCTCAACTAAGACGCCACCTAATAAACGCTCTAATTCCATGATGCCGCCCGATAAAGTTGACTGGGTGACAAAGGATCGACGCGCTGCTTCAGTAAAATGTAAAGTTTCTGACAACGTAACTAAATATGATAGCTGTCTTAATGAGGGTAATGCAGCCATAGTGTCCTAGTGTGATGATCTAAAGTGGTGTGCAAACAAACCACTAAGTTGTGGAATGAAATGTGCAGGAATATCATGCCCCATTCCTTGGATTAATTCAAACTTAGCACCAGAAATTGCTTTTGCAACAGCTTTCCCGTGACTCGGTGGTAACAGGCGATCTTTTGAGCCATGTACAACCAACGTCGGCTGAGTAATCGTCTTGTTCAATGCTAACAAAGAACCCGTACATAATATTGCTAAAAATTGTTGAAGTACACCCGCTGGATAGAAACTACGTCGATATAATTTGCGAATGGTCTGAATTGACTCGACTGGATTGACATAACCAGGGGAACCAATAATACGGAAAACATTCAAACTGTGATTAATAATGGTTTCTTCATCATGTCCTTCGGGTTTCCCTAATAAGCTAAAAAGTTGCTTTGGAAAAGGGGGCGGAAGAAAAGGCTGATTATTACTGGTAAATAACAAACCGATTTTTTCTACTTTTTCTGGATATTTTGCTGCAACAATCTGTGAGATCATCCCGCCCATAGAGGCGCCAATAATATAAGTTTTCTCAATACCTAACTGATCAATCAGCATGGACACATCATCCGCCATATCATACAGCGTATACGGCGCACCTTCATTACCAAGACCAAACATGAAACGGCCCATCAGTTTCATGGTGTTGAGTCGTTTTCCTTTGTTGCGAATTTTAGAAGATAAACCGATATCACGGTTATCAAAACGAACAACTCGGAAACCTTGATCAATTAAAGCCTTACAAAAAAAATCCGGCCAGAATAGCATTTGTGCACCTAAGCCCATGATCAATAAGATAGTTGGATGCTCAGGATTCCCACCCATTTCAACATGCAATTCGATCCCATTGCCCAAAGTGACTTTGGTTTCTTGCATAAATGAAGCATAAGGCGACACGTTAAATTGAAGGGCACTGTTCATGGTAGTCGTTCCGAACTGAATTCTTCTTATTGGTTGTGAGTTTACTGGATTTTCTTTTCCCAGCAAACTCCCGTATTTAAACCTTAAACCTGTGCAGGAATCAAGTCTGGAACCAACTTGGTTAAGGTTAAACGCTGTTTTGCTGCGGTTGCACCAAGTAGGACAAATCCTCTCAAGGTGCCTTCGCCGTCAGCCGCTTTTGCCAACATGCCATCATCGAATTCCTCAGTTTCCCAGTTCACATCAACATCGAGTGGAGCGGGTAAAACCGTCAACGGGGCAGCAGGTGTTTTTACCGCAACTGGCATAGCAGGATAATGTACAGAAGTACTTTGACCACTCAAAGTTTTTGCTAAAGCTCGTGCTTGTTGCATGATCGGCATGACAAATGGCAACAAAGTGCCATTCACTTCAGCACAGTCACCGACTGCATAAACATCAGCCTGATTGGTTTCTAATAAGGTGTTGGTAATAATGCCACGACTGGTTTGGATGTCTGCAGCTTTAGCCAAAGCAATATTTGGCTGCAAACCAATCGCAGAAAGTACAATATCTGCCACCAAAGTCTGACCATTGGCTAAAGTGACTGCGTAGTCTTCGCCGTCATTGATTTTCGATACTTTTTCAACGGTCGTAGAAAGTGCGAACTTGATACCTGCTTGTTCTAGATTGGTTTTGAAGGCTTCGGCAACATGGTTTGGTAATAAACGACCCAGAGGCTGTGCTGCAAGATCAATCACAGTGACATCATAATTGCTATGTAATAGGTCATTGGCAAATTCACAACCAATTAAACCCGCACCAAGAATAACCACGCGTTTGTCTTTACGTTTCGAGAGATTTTCACGGAAAGTACGATAGTCGGTCAGTGAGTTCACCACATGAATATCATCACTGCCATCGCCAGCGATGGCTAAGCGAATTGGATTTGCACCAACCGCAAGTACCAGTTTTGAATAAGGCTGAGTCAGCGTTTCACCATTTTTTTCTAATGTGATTTCGTGCTTTGCTGCATTGATTTCTTTCACCCAGGTTTCTGCTTCAATGCGCATATTCAGTTGGGTTGCCATTTTGTTGGCATCGCCTAAAGCAATTTGTTCAGGTGCTTTATTGCCTGCGAAGGCATTGGATAATGTTGGTTTTGCATAATTTACCGCATCATCCGCGCAGATCATAACGAGCTCTTGTTCAGGACTCAGTTTACGAAATTCTCGAGCAACGGTATAACCCGCCATACCTGATCCGATGATAACGATAGGATGCATTCTATTCTCCAATATTTTCTTATTTAAAAACAAACGATAGCAAAAAAAAGACCATGATCATTGTCACGGCCTTCTCGATCTATTTAGATTTCAATCATTTCAAAATCAGCTTTTGAAACGCCGCAATCTGGGCAAGTCCAATCATCTGGGATATCTTCCCATTTGGTCCCTGCTGCAATGCCGTCTTGTGGCCAACCTTCTGCTTCGTCGTAAATCCAACCACAAACGATACATTGATATTTTTTCATGTGACTCTCCAAACTGATAGGTATGCTCAAATTGCCTTTCAGTAAAACTATTCCATAATGTCGCTACGATCGCTGCAATAGAACTAACTTGTGTTGATCGGGAGTTAGATTTTTACGCAGAACGCCATTTAAGTAAAGTAAATGCAAGAGTTTAATCATTTATTCAAAAAGCGATATGGCAATTCTATCTGAAACTCTTGTTATTTGAGCAATTACTCTAATTTTTTACAACAATATAAATGCTTATGTAATTAAAAATGAATAATCGTATGAATATAGTGTGTATAAAAAACAAACATTCAGAATCAAGTTATGATGAATCACAACAATGAAAACGGAGAATAGGGCATGGAAACTCTGTCATATAATATAAAAATTTATGCGACTCCAGAGAAAGTTTGGGAGGTTTTGTGGACACCTGAGAGTTATCAGGCATGGACAAAATTCTTTGCATGCGACTCAACCATGAAAACCGACTGGAAAGTGGGTGGTAAAACTTTTTTTGGTGATGGTAAAGGCAATGGCATGATCTCCACCATTGAAAGCATAGACGAACCTAAAGAGATTGTGTTTAAACATCTTGGGATGATTCAAGATGGTAAGGAAGATCTTGACAGTGAGGAGGTGAAATCTTGGGCGGGTGCTTTAGAAAAATATATGTTGTTTGATTTTAATGGTGAAACGCAACTGCATGTTGAAGTCGACATTCAACCTGAACATGCTGAATTTATGAATAAAGGCTTTGATCAGGGACTTGCCATGGTGAAACATTTGGCTGAAAAATAATTCATTCGTGAGTGGTTTCTGAGACTGAATTGCTGCGTTATCTTGATTCAAAAACGGATCAATCTTGATTTTTTTGAATTGTCTGGTTGAAACAATACGAAAATGAGTTGTGATCTGCTATTCTATGTCACTTCATTTTTTACTTAATCGAGGCAGAGATGACGCAACAAAACGCTCAATCGACTTCTGAACAAACACTTTCCGAAAACGATTTAATCGCACAGCGTCATGCCAAATTAAAGCAAATCCAAGAGACTGCAAAACAAACGGGTAAGAGCCCGTGGCCAAACACGTTTAAACGTGAGCATTACACTGGTGATCTGCAAGAACAATTTAAAGATCAAGACAAGGCGCAAATTGAAGGCGCTGAAAAAGTTTATGTAAAAGTTGCGGGTCGTGTCATGCTCAACCGTGGATCATTTATTGTGATCCAAGACATGACAGGTCGTATCCAATTGTATGTGGACCGTAAAGGTTTGCCAGCTGACATTTTAGAAACCATTAAAAGTTTAGATCTTGGCGATATTATTGCAGCTGAAGGTTATATTGGTCGTTCTGGTAAAGGTGACTTATATGTTCACCTTGAAGGTTTTGAATTACTGACTAAATCACTGCGTCCACTTCCAGACAAATTCCATGGTTTAACGGATACTGAAGCAAAATATCGTAAACGTTATTTAGATTTGATCGTAAACGAAGAAACGCGTAAAACCTTTGAAATTCGTGCCAAAGTGGTTGCGGGTATTCGTACATTCTTGACCAATGAACGTTTCATGGAAGTTGAAACGCCGATGATGCATGTGATTCCTGGTGGCGCATCTGCAAAACCATTTGTAACGCATCACAATGCTTTGGACATGGAACTGTATTTACGTGTTGCACCAGAACTCTATTTAAAACGCCTTGTGGTGGGTGGTTTTGAACGTGTCTTTGAAATCAACCGTAACTTCCGTAATGAAGGGGTTTCAACACGTCATAATCCAGAATTTACCATGATTGAGTTCTATCAAGCCTATGCTGATTATAAGGACTTGATGGTACTGACTGAAAACATGCTTGAAAAATTGGCTTTAGATATCTTGGGTACAACTGATGTACCTTATGGTGAAGAAGTATATAGCTTCAAAGGCCCATTCAAGAAAATCTCAATGTTTGATGCAATTCTTGAACACAACCCGACTTTCACGCCTGAAAATGTCAATGACCGTGAGTTCTTGGCGAGGTTCACGCAAGATGTATTGAAAGAGAAAGTAAAACCAGGTTTTGGTTTAGGTAAGTTGCAAACGATTGTGTTTGAAGAAACCGTAGAAACCCAATTACGTCAGCCGACATTCATTACTGAATATCCAGCGGAAACTTCTCCATTGGCACGCCGTAATGATGATAATCCACACATTACCGATCGTTTTGAGTTCTTTATCGGTGGTCGTGAGTTGGCAAATGGCTTCTCCGAGTTAAACGATCCAATTGATCAGGCTGAGCGTTTCCAAGCACAGGTTGCCGAGAAGGATGCCGGTGATGATGAAGCAATGCATTATGATGCAGACTTTATTGAAGCCTTGGAATATGGTTTACCACCGACGGCGGGTCAGGGTATCGGTATTGACCGTTTGGTGATGTTATTTGCGAATGCAGCAAGTATCCGTGATGTATTATTATTCCCGCATATGCGCCGTAAAGATTAATTTACCGTTTATTCAAAAGCCACTTCAATGAAGTGGCTTTTTTATTTTCATCATTAAAAAATAATTATTGCATTTGATGATTGAAAAGAGATCGTAAAAAAACGATCATGTGCACATAAATAAATTTGAGAACAGTTGAGACATGTTTCTAAAAAAATCGCTTTATGTCGCATTATTTGCTTCGCTTTCATCTGCAACATTTGCACAAGGTCTTATTTTAAATGATGCAAACCTGCGAACAGATCTTAACTGGCTGAATCAACAAGGTGTTATTCAAATTAGTACATCGACTTGGCCAATCAGTGGGGATGAAATTCAACGTGCCCTATCTCAAGCTAAGGTGAGTAATAATGCTCAGCAAAAGGTAGTGAATTCAGTTGTTAATGCGTTAAAAGCAGATAATGAAACGGTTAAAATTGGTTTACATGCAGGTTCTGATCTTAAAACGGTTCCTCAAACATTTGGTGATAATCAAAAATCACAATATCAAATTGCTGCAGAATTTAATGCAGGTGGTGAGAATTGGGATGCCAAACTGCGTGTCAATGGAGAGAAGGATCCATTGATTAACAATGGGCACGATGTCAATGTTGAAGGTTCTTATTTAGCAGGAAAACTCTGGAATCAATGGGTAATTGCGGGTCAGATTCCGACATACTGGGGACCAGGCCATGATGGCAGTTTGATTCGTGGTGATGCGAGTCGTCCTGTTTATGGTGTCACTGTTCAGCGCGCTGTGCAAAATGCATTTGAAACTAAGTGGTTGTCTTGGATTGGTCCATGGCAGTATCAAGCTTTTGCTGGGCAATTAGATGATTATAAAGCTGTACCAGACACAAAATTGATTGGACTGCGTTTTACTGCTCAGCCTTTACCTTATTTGGAGCTTGGCGCTTCTCGCGCAATTCAAATTGGGGGTAAAGGCCAGCCGAATAGCTTTAAGGCTTATTGGAATGCAATGATTGGTAAAGACAATGGTTGTGATGATAGTGGCTGTGTAGGAGATGACAATGCATCCAACCAGATTGCTGGTTTTGATGGACGTTTATTGCTGCAGCCTTTACTGAACGTACCAGTAAGTTTATATACTCAATTTGTTGGTGAAGATGAAGCGGGTGGATTACCAGCGAAGTACCTTTATCTTGCTGGTGCAGATTTTTCATCAAGCTATAAAAATATGCCTTATCAACTCTATGCTGAATGGGCGGATACCCGTACTAATGGTGAAGTAAAAGGCGTTTCTTATAGTCATCATCAATATACTGATGGTTATTATCAACATGGTTTCTCTTTAGGTCATGCGATTGGCGGGGATAGTCAGATGTATTCGGTTGGTGGTGATATCCGTTTTGACGTGATGAATCGTTTAAGCGGCCGTGCAATTTATGCCAAAGTAAACCAATCCAACTTAGCAATCAATGCAGCCTTTCCAAAAGAAGATACAGTAAAAGGCCTAGACTTGACTTGGACGCATTATCTGAAACCGACCATTCCTTTAAAAGTGAATGGTTGGGTCAGTGATTCTGATCTGGATGGGCGTGATGGTGGTATTTCTGTTGGTGTAGAAATTCCATTAGAACGTAAAATGTTTGGTTTCTAATAGAAGCTAAATGATTGGAAAAGAAGCCTTTGGGCTTCTTTTTTTTGTATTTGATTTATGTGAAATTGGTTGTATTGATATTCCAGAATCTTATTTTCATATCATAATTTTGCATATTGATATGAAAAAACAAGCTAAAGAACTCAATCTAAATTATTATAATGAATAACCTTTACTCAGTAGCATATTTTCTACTGCAAGTAAGAATATCGATATCATGAAAAATTGGAGTTGTTATGGCACTCGTTCCTCCACACAGTCTTCAAAGTGGTGGTGTAATTCCACTTATAGATTTTATGGATAGCATGGATAAGGAGGAAATTGTACATGACTGAAAATAGATTGACTCACCTCAAGCAACTTGAGGCAGAAAGTATTCATATTATTCGTGAAGTTGCGGCTGAATTTGAAAACCCTGTAATGCTTTACTCGATCGGTAAAGATTCAGCGGTGATGCTGCATTTGGCACTCAAAGCATTCTATCCAGCAAAACTCCCATTCCCGCTACTGCATGTAGATACCGGTTGGAAGTTTAAAGACATGATTGCTTTCCGTGACAACATGGCAAAAACGCATGGCTTTGATTTGATCGTGCATCAAAATGTAGAAGGTCGTGAGGCTGGGATTAACCCGTTTGATCACGGCAGTTCAAAATATACTGACATCATGAAAACCCAAGGTTTAAAACAAGCTTTGGATAAATATCAGTTCGATGCTGCTTTTGGTGGTGCGCGTCGTGACGAAGAAAAGTCGCGCGCCAAAGAGCGTGTCTATTCTTTCCGTGATAATAAACATCGTTGGGACCCTAAGAACCAGCGTCCAGAGCTTTGGAATCTTTATAACGGTAAAGTGAATAAAGGCGAAAGTATTCGCGTATTCCCATTGTCGAACTGGACTGAGTTAGACATTTGGCAATATATCTATTTGGAAAATATCCAAATCGTTCCTCTTTATTTCTCTGCAGTTCGCCCAGTGGTAGAACGTAGTGGTACGTTGATCATGGTGGATGATGAGCGTATGCGTTTAAAAGAGGGTGAAGTTCCACAAATGAAATCGGTACGTTTCCGTACGCTTGGCTGTTATCCATTAACAGGTGCAGTTGAGTCTGAAGCAGATACCTTGCCTGAAATTATCCAAGAAATGCTTTTAGCCACTAGCTCAGAGCGTCAAGGTCGTATGATTGACCATGATGAGGCAGGCTCGATGGAAAAGAAAAAGCAGGAAGGTTATTTCTAGTCAATCTCCCCCAACTCCTCTTTAAAAAAGAGGGGTGTTTAGGAAATTCGATTTCAAATTTTGTGGAGTTTTGAGCAATGTCTCATCAATCAGATCTTATTAGCCAAGACATCTTGGGATATTTAAAACAGCATGAACAAAAAGATTTATTACGCTTTTTGACGTGCGGTAACGTCGATGATGGTAAAAGTACCTTAATTGGTCGCTTACTTTACGATTCAAAATTGATTTATGAAGATCAATTACAAGCGGTGACCCGTGACAGTAAGAAAGTGGGTACCACAGGTGATGCGCCTGACCTTGCTTTATTGGTTGATGGCTTACAGGCTGAACGTGAGCAGGGTATTACCATTGATGTGGCTTATCGCTATTTCTCCACTGAAAAGCGTAAGTTCATCATTGCAGATACCCCGGGACATGAACAATATACGCGTAACATGGCAACAGGTGCATCAACAGCTGATCTTGCGATTATCTTGATTGATGCACGTTATGGTGTGCAAACACAGACTCGTCGTCATTCGTTTATTGCTAGTTTATTGGGCATTAAAAATATCGTTGTTGCGATTAACAAAATGGATTTGGTGGAATTCTCAGAAGCACGTTTCAATGAAATCCAAGTTGAATATGATGCTTTTGTCAGCCAACTCGGTGATCGCCGTCCTGAAAATATTGTGTTCGTACCAATTTCAGCACTGAATGGCGATAACGTTGTTAATGCATCAGCAAGTACACCGTGGTACAAGGGTCAAACCTTGATGAGCATTCTTGAATCAGTGGAAATTAAACGTGAATCAAATAAACATGAATTCCGTTTCCCTGTTCAATATGTGAATCGTCCAAATCTCGATTTCCGTGGTTTCGCAGGTACGATTGCCTTGGGTGAAATTAACGTCGGTGATGAAATTGTTGCTTTGCCATCTGGTAAGAAATCAACAGTTAAAGAAATCGTCACTTTTGATGGTAACCTTGAGCAAGCTGTTGCTGGTCAGGCCGTGACTTTAACTTTAAACGATGAAATTGATATTTCTCGTGGTAACGTTTTGGTTCGTGCAGGCGAGCAACCTTTGATTTCACGTAGTGTGCGTGCATCAGTGGTTTGGATGAATGAGCATCCATTGGTGAAAGGCAAACTGTACAATGTTAAAATTGGTACACAGACTGTACCAGCCAAAGTCACTGCAATTAACTTCCGTGTCAATGTCAATACATTGGAGCATACGCAAGTTGAAGAGCTTGAACTGAATGCAATTGCGGATGTTGTGGTTGAGTTTGATGCGCCAGTGGTGTTTGATCAATACCAAGACAGCCGTTACACAGGTTCATTTATCTTTATTGACCGTCTAAGTAACGTAACTGTTGGTGCGGGTATGGTTGAAGCTGCGGTTGAATGGACAGCGCATAGCAATCCTGTGACTGCGGAAGATCGTGCAGCTCGTTTAGGTCAGAAGCCTGCGGTGATTGGTGTGTCTGCATCGTTGATTGAGAAAGCTCAAGCTTTAGAAAGCTTGTTGATTCAACAGGGTGTAGTTGCGATTGCGAAAGCAAATTTAACAGTTGAGCAAATTGCATTGTTGCGTGAAACAGGTGTTGTAATTATCACGACGACTGTGGATAGTACAGATACAGACATTACTGCTGAAACAGTTGAAGAAGCTGCTGAAAAAGTGGTGGAATTGGTTCGTCTTTAATCGGCTGGATTGATTTTCAAAAACCCGCGTAAGCGGGTTTTTTTATTGTATTGTGGATACTCTATATTTTATATAACGACATTTCTAATAAATGAAACTTGAAACCCTTAATAAAAATGCCGAATTTTATTTGGCTTCACTAGCTTTGGGTGTTTTAGAAGCAATGAAACAAGGTATTCTTTCTCCTGAAGTTGGAATATGTTCTTTAGCAAGGCCGAGCTTTTCTAATGAATTCTTAAAATCCACAATAATTTCCGATGATCTGAAATATGTAATAGCTTGTTTTGATGAGATTGATGTTTTATCTTGCTTTGATAGTGGAGAGCTAAAGCAACAGCAAATGATTGATGAATTGAAAGAGAGATGTCTAAGTTGTTTGCAGGAAATTGATTATAAAAATATTGATATGAAAATGACATCTTCAATAAATGATGAAGATGATTTATAGATTATGTCTGATTGTTCCACTGATCAAGGAGGTGGAACAATCAAAAAATTAAAAAATATTTTGGGTTTTTGAATTAAATATTCTTTTATATCTTTAGGGTAATCTTGAATCATCGTCAAAACATTTCTCGATCAATTCTATAAGGTATCTTTCGTATGGTCCAAGGTCTGAGAACGATTTGTTTTGGTGGCTTTCCTATACACTAAATAAACGCCACTCAAGATCGCTGCAATTCCAATATAGTCGAAACTAGAAAGTTGGGTATTAAAAATCATAAAGTCGAGTATTAAAGTCACAAGGGGTACAAGATAGAATAAGCTGGTTGTATTCACCAGATTTCCTGATTGTAATAATTTATAGAAAATAAGTTGGGCAATCACAGAAACAATGATGCCTTGATATAAAACTGGAATCCAAAAACCTAAATTCATCTCAAAATTAAATGATTGAAAAGGGGTGATTAGGATTATGAAAATCAAAGAAATTGTATATTGTAGTGGTAAAACGTGCCATGGTTTTTCAGAAATTTTTCTTTGTAGAATCACACCTGCCGTAATACATGTCAGGCACATAATTGAAGCAAGCGTTGCCCATAAAGATAATTTATTGACAAACATATTGTTATAAACCAAACAAATAATTCCAAAAAAACTAAGCAGTAGTCCAGTAAGCTTCACTTTGGAAAAACTCTTTTCAGTAATAAAAAAAGTCAAAATGGGCTGTAATGCAAGAATGGTGGAAAGGAGCCCTGGGGAAATTCCAAATTCAAGGGATAAAAAATAAAATAAGGTATAACCCGTAATTAAAAAGCAACCTGTCAATATGACATATTTAAAAGAGGTGTTTTGTGGGTAAAAAGGCTGTTTTGAAATCACACAGAAGGATAAAATTAATGCGGTAGCAATCAAAAAACGAAAAAACAGAAAAGGAATTGCAGCACCATGATGAAGTCCCCATTTGGTAAAAATAGCAGCACTTCCCCAGAGCAAAACGAATAGGCTGATATAAAGGAAATTCTCATTCTTAAGTTTGACCATTTTACTTATCCTTTTATATCTATATTTTTAGGTCTTTAAATATCAGTTTTATATGATGATTAAATTATGATTTTCACTCAATGGTGATAAAAATGCTCTATCGCCTAAGACAGATAGAGCAAGTTATTTTAACAAATGATAAAAAGAATGCATTTAGAAAATATGACGTGTTTTGAAAACTAAATAGCTTTTTATATCTTTAGGATAATCTTGAATCATCTTTAAGAAGATCTCGCGATCCCCCTGATATAAAGCACGTGTTGCTTCTTCGTAATTTGGCATATTACCCAACATGGTTGACATAAAACGATCAGTGGCTTGCTTGGCGAGCATAATATTACTTTCAGAATTTGGATCATTCAGCTCTTTATCAATTAATTTACGAATCACAGCCGATGCACTGGCACTTTGTTGATCTAACCAGTCCCAATGTTTCTTCTGTAAGGTAATTTCACGAGAAATGACACCGAGTTTCGGTCGCCCAACTTTTTTAATTGCCTCTGGCTCAGCGTAGCGTTGCTGTAGCTCTTGCTCAGAACCAGAGAGATCAAGATCTATTTGTTGGCCAGTTTGATCATTAAAAAATAAGATATTTTCCACTGTCGCGGGAATGAGCTTAATTTTCAGTGCAAGATCAGTGGGGGTACCACTTGCAATCAAGTTACTGCCAGTGAATGCCGTATAGGTTGTTTGAAGATTCATTATAATCGCATATTTTTATCGGGGTAAAATAATATTATCAGGGTAAAATAATTATGGCAAATAAATAAACAAAAAAAGTATGTTACTCATCAAATCGCTTGTTGGATTGGCGTGATAAAAATAACGAAGATCACCACGCATTTTTAATTTTTATTCTGTTTTAAATAGGCTTTTATGAGACAATACTTTTTTATTTTTGTGTATTAGGACTCCCATGATTGAGCAATCTCCTGAATCTTTAAGCGATATCGAAATTTTAGACATTTTACAGTCTATGAAAAAAGATAAGCTGGATACGGAAGCAAATGAGATGATCCGTAATGGGGGTAAAGCTGGGCGTCAAGAAGCACATAAACAGGCTTTGGTCGCTCTCAGTACAAGCTTTGAAGAGAAGTTTGTAGAAGCGGTGACATTAGCATTGGGCTTAAATGCAGGTCAGGCCAAAAAAATCCGTTATAAAAAAGACCGTATCCGTATTCTCAAAGTGCGTGGCATTGATTATTTAGCCATTGATGGTGCTGAAACGGCTCAGGTCTTGGCTCAGGTAGCCCAAGCCATTGGCCGTGAAGATGCAACTGTAACGCACGATTTGCATAATATTTTCCCATTCTGGAAAGAAGGCTGGCCGATGGTTCAGTTTGATAATGCTTATAAAATCCTAGCAGAAGATATCGGTATTCATTATCAAGCGGTGTTGGATGAGCTGATTTCATTGTATGGTGGAAATTAAGGAGTTCTAAATATCCTGCTCTGATGCGGTTCTCAATAGAAAATAACAAGGATTGTTAATTTTATGACTTTAGCACCAAAGATTCCGCCAGAAGCACTCAATGTGCTCAGAGCAGGGCAATTAATTGATGCAATTAAGATCACACGGGAAAAAACAGGTTTAGGCCTCAAGGAATCTAAAGATTTAATTGATCAGTATCTGCAAGATCATCCGCAGGAACAGGCACAGATCCAAGAACAATTGGCACAGCGTAGTCGCGGTGGCATTAAAATCTTTAGTTTGATGCTCTTGATCTTTGCTGCTGTGATCTGGTTCATGATGAAATAAAAAAAGCCCATTATGGGGCTTTTTTCATGAACTGTTCTGCTTAATCTTCTTGAGTCGTAGAAGTATCGTTTTCTAGAGTAGGGATGATTTGTGTGACCAGTAACTGGTCAATTTTGTAGTGGTCGATATCGACAACTTCAAATTTAAAACCCGCATATTCAACAGCATCGGCAGGGCGCGGGATCTTGCGCAGACGATACATAATAAAGCCAGCAATTGTCTCGTAATTTTCATTTTCTGGGAATTCGTCAATTACCAGCGCATGTTTTACATCTTCAATTGGTGTACTGCCATCAATGAGCCATGAGTTGTTATCACGCTTAATAATTTGTTTTTCTTCATCCATTGGCGTGACCCAGTCGCCCATGACGGTGATCATAATGTCACTCAGCGTAATCACACCAACAACTAGAGCATACTCGTTGATTACAACCGCAAACTTCTCTTTGGTTGAGCGGAATCGGTCAAGTAGTTCTGATAAGGTTAGTGTGTCAGGAATAATCAGGACATTACGGATGATTGATTCATTGAGTTGGGTAAAAGATTGATTATTTAAAATTCGAACCAGAATATCTTTGGCATCAACATAGCCAATGACTTGGTCAATGTGTTCATTACAAATTAAGAATTTTGAATAAGGGTGATCGGCCAACTTTTGACGAATACTGTGTTCAGCCTCATTCAGGGTAAAATAAACGATATTTTCCCGTGCTGTCATACTGGATGGGACAGTACGTTCTTCAAGTTCAAATACGTTCTCAATAAAATGGTGTTCTTGTTTTTGTAATACGCCTGCTTGTGCACCTGCATTGACGATGGCAGAAATATCATCAAAGGTCATGCTGTCATCGCGTTTGGTGTCAATTTTAAAGATTCTAAAAATTGAATTGGCAATGATATTAATAAACCAAGCCAATGGTCTGCAGATTTTGATAAAGATGGTAATTGGGTTGATGACTTTGATGGCTAGTTTTTCTGGAAAGATCATCGCCAGACGTTTTGGCATCAAGTCTGCAAATAAGATAAACAGGGAGGTGACGGTTAAAAAGGATAAACTGAATCCGATGGTATCTGCCCAAGGTCCTGGATAAAGCTCAGTCGCCAAATTGTGGAAGTAAGGACGTAATGAGGATTCACCAACAATACCCCCTAAGATTGCGACGGCATTCACACCGACTTGGGTTGATGCAAAAAAGTCTGCTGAGTTCTCTTGTAACTCGATGACTTTATTAGCACGTTCCTCACCACTTTCAGCAAGGAGTTTGAGTTTGATTTTTCGTGATCCAGCAATCGCGATTTCAGATAAGGATAAAAAGAATGAACATGCGACTAGAATAACTAGAATCATCATGCTTTGGAAAATATCCATACATCACCTTTGTTGGTAGGACACAGCCTATACGTTCGCTTATGCAAATAATTGTTGGTTAGGCATTATTTCACTCGCTTATTCTGTAAGAGAATATAATCTATCAATAAGTAAAAGAAATAAGTTTTTATTGATATTATTATTAAAACAATCAGCCACACCTAAGATATGGCTGAAATTTCATCTTGTTAATCTGCTTAATTAAAAAAAGCTGTGTGGTAATTGCGAATTGCCATTATTCAACAAATACTCACGATTTTCTTCCTCAATCATTTGGCGAGCAACAAACAAAATTAATTGTCTGAGCCAACGATGTGCAGGATGATGATGCAATAACGGACACCAAGCCATTTTCAGTTCAAACTCTGGAATATAAAAAGGAGGATCCTTTATAACCAGTCGTGGATTCTGAGTTTGCAAACGTGCCATACGAGTTGGTAAGGTTGCAATTAAATCTACATTCTGTGCCAATAATGCCGGCATTTGATAATGGCGAGTAAAGACCGAGATCTTACGGCGTTGACCGATACGCTCTAAAGCTTGATCAATCCAACCTAATCCAGCTTGTTTTTCTGGATTGACACCAAAGCCGACACCCATACCTGTTTTAGATACCCAAATATGTTGTGCATCCAAATAGCTTTTTAAATTAAGGTGGGTTACCGCAGGATGTTTGTCATTCAGAATACAGCTAAAACTATCACGCCATACCAGAACTTGGTGGAAGCTTTGTGGAATTTCATTGAAGCGGTTAATGGCTAAATCAACTTTGCCTTGTTCCATGTCGCGATAAGACACATCGCTTGGTGTCAAGAAATCCAAGACCACATTGGGTGCTTCTGAACGTAATGCCTTCACTAAACGTGGAACTAGTGTTGCTTCGGCATAATCGGAGGTCATAATCCGGAATACGCGATTACTGGTATAAGGACGGAATTCGGTACGTGGTTCAAGAATCATTGAAAGGTCTGACAATGCATCTCGAATACGAGGCTGTAATTCTAATGCACGTTCAGTTGGCGTCATGCCTTCAGAAGAGCGAATGAGTAGGGGGTCATTAAACAAATTACGTAGTCGACGTAAAATATTACTCATTGCAGGTTGGGTAACACCCAGTTGCTCCGCTGCACGGGTGACATTTTTTTCACGAAGAAGTACGTCAAGATAAATTAATAAATTGAGATCGACTCGCTCCAGATTCATAAAAAAAATACCGAAAATAAAATCCTTAAATTGTGTTGAATTATGACATATCTAAAGCAATTTGTGTAACTTAATCCGCTATAACGCGACTGTAGCACTATGTGTATCGCAACTTGGCACATTCGGTTGATTTATTTAATTTAGCAGGTTTCATCGGTGGCGTTCATTTGATGCAAATTGAGCAAAATCACAGAAAAAAATTGGTGTTTTTAGGTTTTTAAATCGCCAAAATCTGGGTTTTTATGAACTGGGGAGTCTAGAAAATTGTACTGAAATCGGTTTGTTTGACTTGTTTGTGTATTTTAAAATTTTAATAAAAACATTTGTTTAGGTGTTATTTTTGGCATTTTTGAAAAATGCTTATACATATATTTTTTTAGAAAATACTGAAGATTAAGCCAGAATATTGGATAAATCGCTTGCCAAAGACTAAGCTTTGAGACATGTTGATGGGGCGCTTGAAATCTAGACTAACTAAAATCAGGATTTCCTAGCCCTCATTCGATGCCAATCCTCAAAGGAATATATCATGACTACATATCAAACAGCGATTGATGCAATCCGCGAATTAAAAGCAAAATTTGGCAACACTTGGGCAGATATTAGTCCTGAAGATGCTGCTCGTATGCAATTGCAAAACCGTTTCAAAACTGGTTTAGACATTGCTAAATATACAGCTGCGATTATGCGTCGTGATATGGCTGCTTATGATGCTGATTCTAGCAAATATACTCAATCATTAGGTTGCTGGCACGGTTTCATCGCGCAACAAAAAATGATCGCGAATAAAAAATACTTTGGTACTACTGAACGTCGTTATATCTACCTTTCTGGTTGGATGGTTGCTGCGCTTCGTTCAGAATTTGGTCCACTTCCTGACCAATCTATGCATGAAAAAACTTCTGTTCCTGCATTGATCGAAGAAATCTACACGTTCTTACGTCAAGCTGATGCGAAAGAATTAAACGATTTATTCCGCGCACTTAAAAAAGCAAACGAAGCGGGTGATACGGCTAAAGCTGCTGAAATCACTGCTCAAATCGACAACTTTGAAACTCACGTTGTGCCAATTATTGCGGACATCGATGCTGGTTTCGGTAACGAAGAAGCAACTTACTTACTTGCTAAGAAAATGATCGAAGCGGGTGCTTGTGCCCTTCAAATCGAAAACCAAGTATCTGATGCGAAACAATGTGGTCACCAAGCTGGTAAAGTAACTGTTCCACACGAAGACTTCATCGCTAAAATCCATGCATTACGTTATGCATTCTTAGAAATGGGTCTTGATGACGGTATCATCGTTGCGCGTACTGACTCTGAAGGCGCTGACTTGACTCAAAAAATCCCAGTGGTTAAAGAGCCAGGTGACATCGCTTCTCAATACATCAGCTATTTAGATACAACTGAAATCGACATCGCTGATGCGCAAGAAGACGAAATCCTCATCAAGCGTGATGGTAAATTACACCGTCCTAAGCGTTTAGCTTCTGGCTTGTATCAGTTCCGTGCTGACACTCAAATTGACCGTGTTGTACTTGACTGTGTATCTAGCCTTCAAAATGGTGCTGACCTTCTTTGGATCGAAACTGCGACTCCAAACGTAGAAGAAATCGCTCACATGGTTAACCGTGTACGTGAAACAGTTCCAAATGCGAAGCTTGTTTATAACAACAGCCCATCGTTCAACTGGACTTTAAACTTCCGTCAACAAGCTTACGACCGTTGGGTTGCTGAAGGTAAAGACGTTTCTGCTTACGACCGTGCTAAATTAATGAGCGCTGAGTACGATGCTACTGAATTAGCTGCTGATGCAGACGCTAAGATCCGTACATTCCAAGCAGATGCTGCTCGTGAAGCGGGTGTGTTCCATCACTTGATCACACTTCCAACTTACCACACTGCTGCGCTTTCTACTCATGAGCTTGCACAAGGTTACTTCGGTTCTGAAGGTATGTTGGCTTATGTTGCTGGCGTACAACGTAAAGAAATCCGTGGTGGTATCGCTTGTGTTAAACACCAAGCAATGGCGGGTTCTGACATCGGTGATGATCACAAAGAAATCTTCTCTGGTGACAACGCTCTTAAAGCACACGATGATGCTAAAAACACAATGAACCAATTCGCTGCTCACTAAGCACTGAACTGATTCAAGAGAAACCCTGCGAAAGCAGGGTTTTTTTTGCTTTAAAATAAATACTTAAGACTGAATCTTTGTTTCAAGAAAACTAATTATGGCCTTTCTGATTATTAGTGATGAGACACTTTCTATTGAAAAATTATTCAATGAGATAGGTCTATTTTTATGAATCTAAGGGCGATGTAAAAGAGACTTTATTTAAAAAGAGCAACAGAATTGAACGGCTGAGTTGAATGATTCCATCAAAATATAAGCATAAAAAAACTGCTCATAATGAGCAGTTTTTTTAGTTTGAGAAATAATAAATTATTTCTCAACACCCGCTGCTTGACCTGCAAGTTTTGCATTTGCATAGTCCCAGTTTACTAGGCTTTCTAAGAAAGTCGCGATGTATTTAGGACGTAAGTTACGGAAGTCGATGTAGTAAGCGTGTTCCCATACGTCGATAGTTAATACTGCAACTTGGCCATGTGCAAGTGGCGTATCTGCATTGGCAGTTTTAGTAATCGATAATTTTCCGTTTACTTCATCAGCAACTAACCAAGCCCAACCTGAACCGAATTGAGTTGTTGCAGCAGCAGTAAATTCCTCTGCAAACTTTTCGTAGCTACCAAAAGCTTCTTCAATTTTCGCTGCAATCGCACCAGTCGGTTTACCACCACCATTTGGCTTCATGCTGTTCCAGTAGAACGTGTGGTTCCATACTTGTGCAGCATTGTTAAAGATACCTGCTTTAGATGCATCACCAGCAGACGCTTTGATGATTTCTTCTAAAGATTTACCTTCAAGGTCAGTACCTTTGATTAAGTTGTTTAAGTTAACAACATAAGTATTGTGGTGTTTGTCGTGATGGTATTCTAAAGTTTCGCGAGTGATGTGTGGCGCTAAATCATCATAGCCATATGGAAGTGCAGGTAAAGTAATGGTTGTCATGTTTCATTCCTTGCAAATTTGCTGGGTTTTACATTAAGTGCCTTTATTGTAAATGATTCTATAGACAATAGGGCAGTCTTTTAATACACAAAATATGCAAAAAATTTCTTTATGAGACATATACGATACAACAATGATTAGAGTTTTTAGCTCGGTTAGTGAACGTTGCAAAAAACTCTAACTTATTTTTATAGAGATGCTGATTTAACTTGGACTGCTATGAAAATTACTGAGTTTTGGCTTGTAATGCATCATGATAACGACGATTGACTTCATCCCAAGCCACCACATTATAAAATGCAGCAATATATTCAGGGCGGCGGTTTTGGTATTTTAAATAATACGCATGTTCCCATACATCCAGACCTAAAATAGGCGTATTGCCATGCATCAAGGGTGAGTCTTGATTGCCACTACTTTCGACCACTAATTTGTGTTCAGGTGTCACACTCAGCCATGCCCAACCACTGCCAAAACGACTAATCGCTGCTTTGGTGAATGCATCTTTAAAAGCATCGAAACCACCCAGTTGTTGATCAATTGCTTCAGCAACAGCTCCTGTTGGTTGTCCGCCACCTTGCGGGCTCATGATCGTCCAAAAAAGTGAATGATTGGCGTGTCCGCCACCATTGTTAATCACCATATTTTTAAGAGCAGCAGGGACGTCATTCACTCTGGCAACCAATTCTTCTACGGGGAGTTTTTCCCATTCTGTACCTTCAATTGCACCATTAATATTATTGATGTAGGTCTGATGATGTTTGCTATGGTGAATTTCCATTGTTTTGGTATCAATATTGGGTTCAAGTGCATCGTAAGCATAAGGAAGCGCCGGTAACGAATAAGCCATGTGTTTGATTCCTTTTAATCAAAATGATTTTTTTTGGCATAAATTAAAGCGCCTTCATTATTCATTTAAAAGCAAATGAGAATCAATATCTTTTAATTCGCTTTTATCTATATAAAAATGGATAAAAAATAAATTTTATTTATCATTGGTTTTTGTTGGGGCTTGAATTGACTTGCCAATGAAAGAGAATGTGTTCTGAGTTAGGCTTTTTAAGCCCAAAGATAGGGTAACGATGTTGCAATGCTGGTGATGCTAGCGCAAATTTTAAGTTGAAAATGGATTCATTTAAAAATTATGAAGAAAAGGAGTGAAACGAATTTCACGCCTTTCAAAGTTGGATCAGGTTAAATCGGATTGTTGAGTTCAAAATATTCGGTTTTGATTGAAAACTGATTTTCAATTGCCTGTGCTAAACGCTGTACACCATAACGTTCAGTGGCATGGTGACCACAGGCAAAATAATGTACGCCGAGTTCTTTTGCTTCATAGAAGGTACGTTCGCTGACTTCACCCGAAATATAGGCATCACAATCTGCTTGAGCTGCTTTGGCAATAAAATCTTGTGCGCCGCCTGTACAGAAACCAACTTTTTTGATGAGCGATTTATCACTTGGCAGATGAATCACATTAAAGTCAAAAATGCTCTGTAACTTTGTTTTAAATTGTTCTGGACTTAGTGGGTTGTCTAAATAGGCAATGTTGCCAATTGGATGCTTTTCACTTGGATCCAAAGCTTCCAAATCTTTGAGACCGATCAAATCGGCAATGGCGATGTTATTGCCTAAAGTTGGATGTGCATCCAAAGGTAAATGGTAGGCGATCAAGGAAATATTATTTTGAATCAGTTTCTTGATACGATTGCCACGCATGCCCGTAATTGGGTAGGGTTCGCCTTTCCAGAAATAGCCATGATGGACAAGCAGTGCATCGGCTTGTTGGGCAATTGCAGCATCAATTGCATCTTCAGATGCAGTCACGGCACATACAATTTTATTGACTTCAGACTTGCCTTCGATCTGTAAGCCGTTTGGTGCGTAGTCTTTAAATTCATTGGCTTTTAAAGTCTGGTTACACCATTGCACAATGTCATGCAAATTTGCCATGTGATTCCTCAATCTTTTTACATCTTTTCTCAGCACAATAAGAACATATTTTCAAATGTAACTAAAGCTAGACAAAACTTTTTTAACTTTTGCATTGATTTTAAGCAATTTACTTTACAATGGTGGAAACTTCCAGTTCTTCAATAAATTACGTTGATCACATAATTTCGCCTAGAGGATAATAGACGTGCGCCGTGCATTTACATGGTTACCTTGGGTATTACTCATTCTTGTTATTTTTAGTTTTCTGGCTTGGCAGAAATCACATCAACCGAAACCAACGGTGGCTGCTGATGGGGTAAAAATGCCCGCAGAAAAGGTTGAACCACTGATTGATACCACGCGTACGGGTGGGGTGGTTTCGTATAGCGCTGCGGTCAAAGTGGCGGCACCTGCTGTGGTGAATATCTTTACCACACAGAAAGTGAAACAGATGAATCATCCATTATTGAATGATCCTGTGTTTCGTGAGTTTTTCGGCAATCAAATGCCACAACAACCCCAAAACGAAAACAGTTTGGGTTCAGGCGTAATTGTACGTGCGGATGGTTATATTCTGACGAATAATCATGTGATTGCGCAGGCCGAACATATTGTCGTGGCTTTACAAGATGGGCGCCGTGCTGAAGCGACCGTGGTTGGCACTGACCCAGACACCGATTTGGCGGTAATCAAAATTGAATTGGATAAATTACCAGTGTTGCCATTTAAATTAAGTGGTAATGAAGTGGGTGATGTTGTGCTCGCGATTGGTAATCCATTTGGTGTTGGTCAAACTGTGACTCAGGGGATTATTTCTGCTACAGGACGTTCGGATTTGGGCATCAATACCTATGAAGACTTTATTCAAACCGATGCTGCAATTAACCCAGGTAACTCGGGCGGTGCATTGATTGATGTTGCGGGTAATTTGATTGGGGTCAATACGGCCATCTTCTCGCAATCGGGTGGTTCACTTGGAATTGGTTTTGCGATACCTGCCAAAGTGTGTCAGCAAGTTCTTAATTCAATTTTGAAAGATGGGCGTGTGGTACGTGGTTGGTTAGGGATTAGCTTAATTCCAAATAACATTGATGAAGATGTTCTGACCGCTAAACCAGTTGGTGTCACTGTTGCAGATGTAATACGTGGCGGACCATCTGATTCTGCAGGCATTAAGCGTGGTGATAAGATTATTCAAGTGAATAATGAGCAAATTTCAACTGCATCACACTTGATCAATTATGTTGCGTTACAAGCGCCAGAAAGTTTAATTGATGTGGTGATTGAGCGTGAAGGCAAACAACAAACTTTACAGGTTAAAGTTGGAGAGCGTAAAGCGCAACAAAATGCACAATCGCAATATATTCCATTGCCTAAGCGTCAACAACAGTAAGCTGGCTTTGATGATAAATAAGGGCTGCCGATGAGCGGCCCTTATTTATTTCAGGTCATAAAAAAAGCGTGTTGATCGACTGATCAACACGCTTTTTGCATTTTATTGACGTTTTTATTTTTTATTAAAGCATCGAAATTTGATGGTTTGATGACAGCGCTTTGATGTTTATATGACAAAGGTCAAATATGCACTATTTGCCTTAATGTGCACAAAATGCTTGGTTGAAGTACTCAAATAAATCAGGGGTCTGAAACCAGATTAAGATCGAAAGACTCATCAAGCACAGAAGGGTGACAAACAATAGCAACTTAAAATGACGTTCTATATTAGTCATGAATCACAGCCTCTTCATTCACGAAAAGATGGATAACAACACCAAAAGCACTCAGCACTAAACAGGCGAGCCAGATCATATTGTAGTTGCCTGCAATATCATGATTGACCCCACCAAGCCAGCCACCAAAGAATGAGCCGATTTGATGAGTAAAGAACACAATACCACTGAGCATGGATAAATATTTGACCCCAAACATATTGGCCACAATCCCGTTAGTGAGCGGAACAGTGGAAAGCCAGAGTAGTCCCATAATGATCCCAAAACTATAAATGGTCAATGTGCTGAGTGGGAGCAAGAGAAAAGCAATAATGGCAATGCCGCGTAAACCGTAAAGCAGCATCAGCAGCCTAGGTTTTGAATAGCGATCACCTAACCAACCTGCACCATAGGTCCCTACAATATTAAATAGACCGACCAGTGCCAAGAATATCGTACCTGTTGTGGCATCGAAGCCATGATCTATTAAATAACCAGGTAGGTGTACGCCTAGAAATACCACTTGGAAACCACAGACCAGAAAGCCGAGCGATAACCACCAAAAAGGTTTGTGTTTTCTTGCGATATGTAAAACCTGTTTAAAGCTTAAGCTTGGTTGATTCAGCGCTTTAGGTGCGGTAGAAGAAGGGGATTTCAATAACCAAGCCAAGGGAACAATGAATGCAATAGCAAAGGCACTCACCAGTAAAGCAGAAGACCAACCAATCGTTTTAAGGAGTAACAAGGTTGAAGGCAGCATAATAAACTGGCCAAAGGACCCCGCAGCACTGGCAATCCCCATGACCATACTGCGTTTCTCTGGTGGTGCAGCACGACCAACGGCAGAAAGCAATACTGTAAAAGAGGTCGCAGATAAGGCGAGTCCAATCACGAGTCCTAAGCTGAGGTTAAGTAAGAGTCCTGTAGAGCTAAATGCCATAAGGACTAAGCCAATAGCATAGAGTACACCCCCCGCCATCACGACTTTTTTAGTACCGTACTTGTCAGCAATCGCACCGGTAAAGGGTTGTGCAGCCCCCCAGATCAGGTTTTGCATGGCAATCGCAAAACTAAAAATATGATGGCCCCAACCAAAACTATCGCTCATGGGGACCAGATATAAACCAAAGCCATGGCGTACACCCAATGAAAGGGCAAGAATCAGCGCACTTCCGATCAGCATATAGACCAATTGTTTGGAAAATTGAGGGTTTGACATTGTTGTTGTAATCTTGGAATAAGTGAAAAGTATTCTAAAATACTTCTCGCCATATTTCGATTCCCTGCAAAAATTATTGTGACAAGATTTAAAGTCATCAAAACAGTCAACTGTAAGTTGACCGTTTTGTTTCAAATGGCAGGATATAATTTAGAACTTAAGTTCCAAGCCTAATCCGACGACAGGTTGCTTGTCTTTTTTATCTGCTTGTTCAAGTGTTAAATAACCTACATAGCCATAGCTTTTCACCTGCTTATTAAAGGCATAATCAGCCCCAGCCATGATTTGTTTGGCTTTAAAATCAGCTGTGGTGTTTTTAAAGCGGGTATCATTCTGGCTATATTGTGCTTTGAGCATCCATTTTTTTGCATTTGGAAGAATATATTCGGCACCCACTAACCAACCTTGAGCATCATCAATATTATTGGCTTTTGTGGCCCATTTTATTGCTTCAGCTGGGTCTGCATAGCTGGTTTGTTCCATTTCGGAGCGTTGATACAAGCTTTTAATCGCCAAACCATCAATCGGATTTAAACGCCCGATGGCACGTATGGTATTTGCTGTCGCAAAAGCTTGTGCGTCGGCTGTATATGCCTGTCCTGTGGCAACATTAAGAAAGCCACGCCCTGCAAAGGTGCTCGGAATGGCCTTGTCATAACCAAGACCTGCGACAAAAAATGGATGTTCATAGACCAGACTGGCAGACCACGCATCACCTAAACCACGACCTGCGACTTTTGCACCGCCGCTGGATGTTTTAATGCCAGATGACTCTCCCGTGGCGAGCAGAGCATTGAGTTTAACCACGCCTTTAGAGAGGTGAATAACTGGCGATTCATAGAGAACGACGTTATCGATACGGTTTTCTCCAGTCAGAATCCCGCCAATATCCGCTTTATTTGCCACATAATTATTGAAAATATCAACTGTACTTGAGAGCTGTTTGACAGGTGTATCATGTTTACCCACTTTGATGGTGCCGAATTGACTGTCCTTTAATCCGACAAAGCGGTTTCGTTGCGTCCAGTCTGTTCCATCGCCGTCGGCACTCAATCCCCATTCAATCGCATAAACTGCGCTTAGACGCTCAGTTAGTTTCTCATCTCCTTTAATACCCAGATAGGAGCTATTGGAGCTGATTTCCCACACATCTTTATTTGAGCTGTTGGCATTTTTTTCTGGTAAGTAATCGATACTGGTATCAATTTCCCCATAAAGTGTTGCTGCTGCAAAAGTAGTATTGGCTAGACATCCGAGCATGGCAAAGCCAAGAAGATTCAATTTCATATTGCGACCCCTGAAAAATGGTGTTGAAGTATTTAATTTGAAAACCGTGTGGGAGGGTTTATCCCACACAAAATATGTTGTGATTAAGCGAGAGAGTTACGTTCCAATACAGCTTGCTCGAACAATTTTTGTTCTTTGGCTTTATGTTCGACCGAGAAGCGAATGAGGATGACACTGAATGCGGCTACGGTCACCAAAGCACCTAAAATCATCAGGCAGGTTTGTACGTCGAGTAAACCTTTGAGTAAGAAACCTGCAGCAACAGCACCAACATTACCGCCTGCACCGATGATACCTGCGACACCACCGAGAGCATTGCGATCAATAAATGGCACAAGCGCGTAAGTTGCACCACAAGACATATGGGTAAATAAGGCAAAAACGGTCATGCTGATAATTGCAAGTGCTACGGTATTCATCTGAGAAAAAAGTATGAGGAATAAGCCTTCACATAGGATCATGATAAACAATACTTTTGTTCGACCATCTAAACCTTTTGATATTGCAACTTTATCTGAAAGATAACCTCCCAATGCACGGGCAAATAGGGCAAGCAGACCGAAAATACCCGCAGTCAAACCTGCTTCTTTGAGCCCCATATTGAAGTGATCGACATAGTACATGGCGGCAATGTTGTGAATAAAAATCTCGATACCAAAACAGGCAGCATAAGAAACAAATAGAATCCAGACACGATAATTACGTGCAGCTTGCATCAGAATCGCAACACCACCTTTTTTACCGGCACCAACTTCGATGCCTTGTTCACGCAACTCTTTAAAATTGCCTTGAGGACAATCTTGAGTGAGTTTCCAGTATAGTACGCCAACGATTAGCATCATGATGCCTGGTACAAGTAGCGCAATTCTCCATCCCATCGCTTGTTCCACACCAAACATGACGATTGCACCTAAAATAAGAGGCATAATTGCTTGGGTTGCACCACCACCTGCATTTCCCCAACCAGCAGAAGCTGCATTGGCTGTGCCTACCACGTTTGGTGCAAACATCACACTGGTATGGTATTGGGTAATTACAAAGCTCGCGCCAATTGCACCAATCAATAAGCGGAAGAATAAGAAGGATTCATAGGTATTTGCAGCAGCAACACCAAAAACAGGAATACTGCCAAGCAGTAAAAGGGCAGTGTAGGTTTTGCGTGGGCCGTATTTATCACAGAGTGGGCCAACGATGAGTCGAATTAAAATGGTAATCGCAACGGCTGCAATGTTGATATTGGCAATTTGATCTTTGGTTAAATTGAACTCGCCTTTAATGACAGGCATAAGTGGTGCGCAGGCAAACCATGCGAAGAAACAGACAAAGAATGCCAGCCATGTCATATGGAACGCACGCATGGCAGGTGTTGAAAAACTAAATAATTTTATTTCGGTGGCTTTTTTTGCATCAATATTCATTGGTGAAGACATAACTTTCTCCTGAACTGCACGTCATTTATTTTGCTTAGTCATTACGCTGCTTAAGCAAATCGAACAGAACGGACGTCGTTGGCCGTCATCAAATTGTTTTATGAATCGTCATTGATTCAATTTGTTTGATATATAGCAAGTGCCGTGCCAGAAAATTAAATTAACCAAATGAACAATTTAAAATGTTAATCATCAAGGTATTTATAAGAGGATTAAGTGAACCAAGAATATTGGTATAAATGTGGGGTGGTAGATTGAAGGTGACTATGTTAGACAATCTTCTGAAAATTGCTTTCTCGTGGTGCGTGATTTTTGATCATGCTGCTTTGAAAGATTGCACAATAAAAAAGCAGCGAGTGCTGCTTTTTTATGAAATTAAATTTAGAAGCGGTAACCAACACCTGCATAACCTAAAATAGGGTTAATCTCGATATCTGTTTTTGCGCGAATGAGCTCTCCATATTTAGCATCATTCACTGTTATTGTTGCTTCTCCTGTAAGGTGTGCATATGAAACAGAACCAACGGCAAACCAACGATCATTGAAATCATAAGTAAAACCAGCAGTGGCAACAGGTGCAAATGCATCTGAAGCTTCTAATTTAACTTTTGGATCACCAGAGCTGGTCTTTTGATCCAAGGCTGCACCTGCTTTACCATCTTTAATATTGACAATCATATGTCCAGCATTGATTAGATCATTTTCGATTGCGGAATTGATTTTCAGCTCATTAAAATAAGCATACATTAGACCTAATCCAACATAGGGTCTGAATTTATTTACACCTGTTTTACCGAAATGATATTGGAGTTCAAAAGCTGGCGTCCATGCTCTAGCCGTTGCTGCTGTACCATGTGCTTCTAGGTCAGTAATGAAAATTTGTTTTTCTAAATCGATTGAAGGTAAATCTATCCCTCCAATAATAGGAAGTTCTATTGATGGATGTGCTGTAGCTGTTAATGGTGCGTAAATTTGTCCTTTACCTTGAATGTCGACCTTTGGTGGAATACCAGCTTTAACTTCAAGTGAAACATTATCAGTGAAGAAGTAATTTGTCATGATGCCAAGAGTCATTACATCATCTGCTTCTAATCCTGTACCTGGGTTATTCCATTCGTTTAGACCATAGATTTCGGCATTACCACTTAATGAACCAGGTAAGGTTTCTTGTCCCAAGCCATCTAAAAAATTAATGAAAGCTGTTGATAGGTTAGGGTCCATATCTTTAGATATACTGTCTTTAACGGTTTTTATTGAAACATCTCCAACTTTGGATTGTTCTCCGTTTGCGACAGCAGTGTTAACTTTGACGGGTTGTGCTTTACCTGTTGGTTTTACATACAAAGCACCTACGGAAACGGAAAAGCGTTTAAAACCATCTCCATCTTTTAAGCTGAAATAAGGTGAGTCTGCGAAAGCAAGTGTCGGTAGGGCACATACGCCTGTAATCAGGCAAGCGAATGATTTCTTCATCATTTGGGACTCCATGTCCAGAAGTTTGTTAGGATTTTTCTTGCGCCCACCATAACTCTTTTTTGCGCGAGCTTTGTTTAGTTAGAATTTATAATTGTTATGCTTATGAAAAAAATTGTTTGCTTTAAATAAATTGATGAAGGAATTGTGAAGAGATAAAAAAAGCCACCGAAGTGACTTTTTTAAAATAATTCAAAGATTATGAATTACATAAAGCGTGATAGGTCTTCTTCAGGGCGAGCGGTTAAAACTTCGATCCCTGTTTGTGTTACCAAAATCGTATGTTCATATTGAGCAGATAACTTGTGATCTTTTGTGACAACGGTCCACTTATCACCTAAAAGTTTAGTTTGCCAAACACCTGCGTTGACCATTGGTTCAATGGTAAAGGTCATGCCAGCCTCTAGACGCATACCCGTACCTTTTTGACCATAATGTAAAACTTGTGGTTCATCATGGAACACATTACCAATTCCGTGACCACAATATTCACGCACAACACTAAAGCGCTCAGATTCAACATATTGTTGAATGGCATAACCCACATCACCTAAATATGAGCCATCTTTTACCGTTGCCATACCGCGATACATGGCTTCTTGTGCCACTGAACATAAACGATTGGCAAGAATCGATGTTTCGCCACCAATGACATACATCATATTGGTATCGCCGTGATAGCCATCTTTAATCACAGTCACGTCAATATTCAGAATATCGCCATTTTTTAAGATTTTATTTTCAGAGGGAATTCCATGACAAACCACATGGTTAACCGACGTACAAATAGAATGTTGGAATGCAGGGCGGCCTGGTGCAGCACCATAGCCTACACATGCAGGAATTGCTTGTTGAACATTTTCAATATGATTGCGACAGATTGTATCGAGTTCTAGTGTGCTTACACCCGCTTTAATATGCGGTTTAATCATGTCTAGAACTTCAGCCGCCAATTTCCCTGCAACACGCATCTTTTCAATTTCTTCAGGTGTTTTGATTAATCGACGTGGGGCCGTATAAGTTGTATTCATGATCTCTAAAAACTTTTGGTAATTTGCAAGCGTCTATGGTATAAATAGCCGCCTATTTTATCAAATGCTTTTCGTGACTATCTTTTATTATTTATGAAAAGATTTTACGAAGATATCTGATAACAATAGTCGTAAAAAAATCCGCACATATATCGACACATTACTCTGGGTGCCTAGCAATAGGTGGAGAATGCGGATATATGGAGGCCTAACCCAAACTTTAAGGTAAAGAAAATGGCAGATTACAACGTAAGCATGCGCGACCTTCTTCAAGCAGGCGCACACTTTGGTCACCAAACTCGTTTCTGGAACCCAAAAATGCGTCAATACATTTTTGGCGCGCGTAACAAAATTCACATCATCAACCTTGAGCACACTGTTCCTGCGTTAAATGATGCTTTGAACTTTGTTAACAATCTTGCAAGCAAAAAGAACAAAGTATTGTTCGTTGGTACTAAACGTGCTGCTTCTAACATCATCCGTGAACAAGCTCAACGCGCTGGTCAACCATATGTAGATCACCGTTGGTTAGGTGGTATGTTGACGAACTGGAAAACACTTCGCCAATCTATCAACCGTTTAAAAGACCTTCAAACTCAATCTCAAGACGGTACTTTTGCTAAGCTTACTAAACGTGAAGCTTTAGAGCGTACTCGTGAGATGGAAAAACTTGAACGTGCTTTAGGCGGCGTTAAGAACATGGGTGGTTTACCTGACGCATTATTTGTAATCGACGTTGATCACGAAGCGATTGCAATCAAAGAAGCGAAAAACTTAGGTATTCCTGTAATCGGTATCGTTGATACAAACTCTAACCCAGACAACGTTGATTACGTTATTCCGGGTAACGACGATGCGATTCGTGCAGTAACTTTGTATGCTTCAGCTATGGCTGATGCGATTCTTGCTGGTAAAGAATACGCTCAATCACAAGCTAATGCACAAGCAAAAGGCGATGATGCTGCGAAAGACGCATCTGAGGCTTAATGCGTTTTGACGCAAGCTTGTCATTTTTGCGACATGTAATGGTGGCAAATTAAAGCGTCGAGAGTGCAAACGGCCCAGAGTTTCTTTGGGCCGTTTTTGTTGAACAGATTTATTTTCTACCGATTTTAGGAGATCAACATGACTGCAGTTACTGCGAGCATGGTAAAAGAATTACGTGACCGTACTGGTCTTGCAATGATGGAATGCAAAAAAGCATTAACAGAAGCAGGCGGTGACATCGAACTTGCGATTGATAACCTTCGTAAATCAGGTCAAGCAAAAGCTGCTAAAAAAGCAGGTAACATTGCTGCTGATGGTGCGATCACTATTATTCAAAACGGTAACAAAGCAATCCTTGTTGAAGTTAACTGTCAAACTGACTTCGTTGCTAAAGACGAAAACTTCAAAAACTTCTCTGATAAAGTTGCTGCTGCTGCACTTGCTGCTGGCGAAACTGATGCTGCAAAAATTGCTGAACTTAAGCTTGAAGACGGCGCGACTGTAGAAGAAGCTCGTGTTGCACTTGTTCAAAAAATCGGTGAGAACATTCAAGTTCGTCGTGCTCAAATCGTTGAAGGCGAAAACTTGGCTGTTTACAAACACGGTTTAAAAATCGGTGTTGTTGTTTCTTACACAGGTGATGCTGACACTGGTAAAGGTATTGCAATGCATGTTGCTGCGTTCAACCCAGTTGCTGTAAATGCTGAAGCTGTTCCAGCTGACTTGATCGCTAAAGAGAAAGAAATTGCTGAAGCGAAAGCGTTAGAATCTGGTAAGCCAGCGAACATCGTTGAGAAAATGGTAACGGGTTCAGTTGAAAAATACTTGAACGAAGTTGCGCTTGATCGTCAAATGTATGTTATCGATAACGACAAGAAAGTTGCTGATGTATTAAAAGCGACTGGTACTGTTGTAGCTCAGTTCGTTCGTTTCGAAGTGGGTGAAGGTATTGAGAAGAAAGCTGAAATGAGTTTTGCAGAAGAAGTTGCTGCTGCTCAAGCTGCTGCGAAGTAATTCGTATCTTCTAAAAAACCCAGTCATTTTGACTGGGTTTTTTATTGCCAGTGTAAAAAAGCCCACTATATTGAGTGGGCTTTTATTGGTAGGAATAACTTATTCAGCTTCTTTCTTGAGTTCGTATTTGTCAGCCAATTCGCCTGTAATCTCTTTGCCTTCCGTGTCGAGGGCTTTTAAGTAGCCTTCAGCAACAAAGTATTTGCGGCCATCACCGGCTTTGTCGAGTTCAATAATGGAGGTATTCTTGCTGTCAAAAGTAAAGCTACCTTTGCTTTCAAATGCTTTGCCATCACCTTTGCCAAGATAAGTCTCTTTGAGCTCGTAAGTTTTATCTAGATTAAGTTCAAGTTCGGTTTCAATTCCTTCGCAATCTGCGCAAGGAAGTACACCTTTATATGTGCCATTCCAATCCAATGAGTTCTCTGCGGTGTGTGCGCTATCAACAACTTCAGTGCTGCTTTCTGAGCTCGTTGCAGGTGGGGCTTGTTCATCAGTTTTTGGGGTTTCTGCTTTATTACATGCAACTAAAAAAATAGAAGCTAAAGAAATGGCGATAATTGATTTTTTCATCTTAGATATAACCTTGTGAAAACATTAATATCCAAGTTATTAGATTTTAAAAAGAAATGGTAGTAAGGGAATGTAAGGGTTATTTAATCTTTGGTAAAGCAAGACAAGTTAACCTTGTCTTGCTTTGAAGCGAGGATTGGATTTGCAAATCACAAATAACTTGCCGCGACGTTTTACAATCTGGCAATCGGCACTGCGGCGTTTACCACTTTTAAGAGATGAGCAGACTTTCATTTTAATTCTCGATAATTGATGTAATGTTATAATATTGCATTTGATTTGTGTTGTAAAGTTTGTCTCATTGTGGAGGGCTTAAATGAAGGTGTGGATTTTGGAAATAAAAAAGCCCTTATCTTTCGATAAGGGCTTTTTTTAATCTGGAGCGGGAAAGGAGACTCGAACTCCCGACCCCAACCTTGGCAAGGTTATGCTCTACCAACTGAGCTATTCCCGCAATAGGACGCATTATAGAGAGTTTCATTCAAGTGTCAACTCTTTATAATGCTGAGTGTTTAATTAATCAGCACGTCGCCAGATTGTCCCTTGACGCGTATCTTCTAAAACCACACCTTGATCGAGTAAAGACTGGCGAATGCCATCAGCTTGAGCAAAGTCTTTGGCTTTTTTCGCATCAACACGTTGTTGAATAAAACTTTCAATTTCAGCATCGGAAAGGCTAAGTGCTTCCTGACCAATATCTGATTTGAGGAACTCATCCACATCATGCTGAACCAAGCCAAGAATGTTGGTTAAATGACGCAGAGTAGAGTAAAGCGTTGTCGCTTGTTCCGCTTGCTCTTCTTTCACCGCGCGATTAAGTTCTTTATTCAGTTCGAACAATACTGCCATTGCTTCAGCGGTATTGAAATCATCACACATCGCATTGTTAAAGCGTTCAATAAAGTTTTGCTCTAATGTCTCAACCGTTGTTTGACCATACACCTGTTGATAGGCTTTAAATGAATGATAAAAACGGCTTAGCGCAGTTTTTGCTTCTTTTAAGGCCACATCAGAGAAGTTGACTGGGCTGCGGTAATGCGAAGACACAATGAAGTAGCGAATCACTTCGGGATGGAATTTCTCCATCACATCGCGAATGGTAAAGAAGTTGCCTAAAGATTTAGACATTTTCTCGCCATCAACATTGATGAAACCAACATGCATCCAATAATTGACATATTGTTCACCCGTTGATGCTTCACTTTGTGCGATTTCATTTTCATGGTGTGGGAACATCAGATCTGAACCACCCCCATGAATATCGAAATGGTTGCCTAGGCAGCAAGTCGACATTGCAGAGCATTCGATATGCCAACCTGGGCGGCCATTGCCCCAAGGTGAAGCCCACGCAGGTTCATTTGCTTTGGCATGTTTCCACAGTACAAAGTCAAAGGGATGTTTCTTTTCAACTTCAACATCCACACGCTCAGATGCACCCGCTTGCATATCATCCAATTTACGACCAGATAAACGACCGTATTTATTGAACTTGCTCACCTCAAAATAAACATCGCCATTGCTAGCAGGGTAGGCAGCCCCTTTATCAACCAAGGTGCCGATCATATTTTGCATTTGATCAATATATTCAGTTGCTTTAGGTGCTTCATCGGGTTCAGCACACCCTAAGTTAGCCGCATCTTCATTCATTGCCTGAATAAAACGAGCAGTGAGTTGTTGAATGCTTTCACCATTTTCATTGGCACGCGCAATGATTTTGTCATCAATATCGGTAATGTTGCGAATATAGCGAACTTTCCAGCCTTGGCTGCGCAGAAAGCGAATGATGTAGTCAAATGCAACCATAACCCGAGCGTGCCCGATATGACAGTAATCGTAAACCGTCATACCACAGACATACATATCGATTTGACCTTCTTTACGTGGGACAAATTCAACTTTTTTACGTTGCTCAGAGTTATATAGAACAAAAGGTTGCATAAGGGTTTTCAAACACTCTACAAAAATCGTTATTCATCATAACGTATGCACCATATTTCATAAAGTTATCAGTAGAAAAAAGATGGCTTTCATTTGCAATATTTCTTTATTCAAAACCAATTTGACTCGCTGTTCGAAGTTGAACTTTTTTTGCAAAATAATAATAAATCACAGCCGTTGCCAGAATACCGACCAACCAAGAGATATCAATACCACCTAACATGGTTGCGATGTGACCCGTGTAAACTTTACTATGAATAAACGGAAGTTGTAGTAACACACCCATGATATAACAGCCAATGCCGATAAGGTTCCACCGCCCATATTTCCCATCTGGATCATATAAGGCATCAACATCACATTCTTCTTTAGAGATGAAATAGTAGTCTACGAGGTTAATTGCACTCCAAGGAATGAAGAAGGTGAGTAGGAATAGAATGAATGCTTTAAAGCTGTTTAAAAAAGTATGTTCACCAGCAATTGCGATGATTGTAGAAATGGCGACCATTGCAAGTACAATACCTAAACGCGTCATTCTTGAAATTTGATAGTGCGGTTTGAAGCTATTCCAAATGGTCGCAATACACATGAAACAACCGTAGGCGTTAAGCGTCGATAGAGTGACTTTGCCAAAGGCAATACTGAAATATAAAAAAGTAATCACCAGTGCAACTGCATTCATACCAACGACATATTGCACTTCATTTCCGACAAAGCCGCCTTGCGAAATCTGTGCAATCAAGACACCCAAGGTCATGGAAATTTGCGAACTGAGGAGTGAACCTAAACCAACAGCCAGAAAGACGCGAGTCGAAGAGGTGTTTGAGGGAAGGTATCTAGAATAATCGGCTACATAAGGGCCAAATGAAATTTGCCAAGAAGCAGAAAGAGAAATTGCCAATAAAAATGAGGACCAGCTAAATTTCTGAACGGCAATTAATGCTGAAAAATTTGAATGAGTTAAAATCTGAGCCAAAATAATAACAAAGGCAATAATACCAATAATGCTTGCAACTTTCCCCACCCAGTGGATTAATCGATAACCAATGGTGGCGAAGATTACAATAAAAGCTGCATAGATTAAAATTCCAGTGCTATTGCTGACATTGATGAGTTGTGCAATTGCTTTACCTGCAAGGACTTCCCCCGTGGCTGTAAACCCAATGTACATTAAGCAAACTAAGAAAATCGGAATGCAGGCACCATACACACCAAATTGAACGCGACTTGAAATCATTTGAGGCAGGCCGAGTTTAGGACCTTGTGCTGCATGCAATGCCATTACAATGGCACCAAAGCATTGCCCAATCAATAAACCAATAATCGACCAGAATACATCACCACCCAGTACAACGGCCAAAGCACCTGTGACGATTGCTGTGATTTGTAAATTAGCACCAAACCACAGCGTAAATTGACCGAAAACACTGCCATGTCTTTCGTGTTCTGGAATGAAATCAATACTTCGGTTTTCAATAAATTGATGTTGTTCTTTCTCATCCAATGAGTTCATCTTTTACTCCGCATCCTTGAAGCACTTATCGTCATAAAAAATACCTAATTGAGTACTTAGGTATGGTCATGTATGATCTTATTTGTATATGTATATACAACTTGAATTAATAATAAGCAAGTTTTTTCTATCAAGTCTAGAAGGGGGGACGATTAAGGATGAATGTAGATCTGCCTAACTAAATTAGGATTCAATATATGGGTGTTTAGCCCAAATATAATGAGTCTTATTTCATACGTTATCTCTTCATTTTTCATGAAAACTTATACATTTAGAAACGTGTAATATTTGCAGATATGCTAGAATCTCCATCATTCTTTTGATTAAAATCATCTACCGTACAGGTGGATAGAGTATTATTTTGAGTCAAACTCATATGTCACAAACCATAGATTTCCAAAAAAGCGCATTAGAAACGTTGCGTGTCGAACAACAAGCGATTGAAGTTCTTGCTGCCCAGATTAATGAGCGTTTTGACCTTGCATGTGAGATCCTGTTGCAATGTCAAGGACGTGTTGTTGTGACAGGGATGGGTAAATCGGGGCATATTGGTCGTAAAATGGCGGCTACCTTTGCATCGACAGGAACGCCATCCTTCTTTATGCATCCTGGTGAAGCAGGTCATGGGGATCTGGGCATGTTGGTGCGTGGAGATGTATTGATCGCGATTTCAAACTCAGGTAAGAGCGATGAAATCATGATGTTAATGCCGCTGATCAAGCATTTAGGTGTACCTTTAATTACCATTAGTCGTGATGATAAGGGACCAATGCCACAAAATGCGGATGTTGCCTTGACATTGGGTCAAGCAGATGAAGCTTGTCCCTTAGGTCTAGCACCAACCTCAAGCACCACTGCGACTTTGGTGTTGGGTGATGCTTTGGCTGTAGCACTGTTAGAAGCGCGTGGTTTTACGGCAGATGATTTTGCCCGTTCACATCCGGCAGGTGCTTTAGGTAAACGTTTACTTTTGCATGTCAAGCACTTGATGCATACAGGTGCAGAGTTACCTAAAGTTCGACCAGATACGCCAATGAACAAAGTATTATATGAAATTTCTGACAAGCGTCTGGGTTTAACCACCGTTGTGGATGAAAATGATACTTTATTGGGTATTTTTACCGACGGTGACTTACGTCGTATGATCGACCAGCAACAAGGTTTTGATGTGAATTTACCCGTGTCTGCAGTCATGACTAAAAACCCATTGACGATTTCTCAGGAAGCTCGTGCGGTGAAAGCTTTAGAAAAAATGCATGAGAAAAAAGTCAATCAATTTGTAGTTGTTGATGACGCCAATAAAGTCATTGGTGTGATTAGTATGCATGACCTCATTCAGGCAGGAGTAAATTAAGCCATGGCATCTTATGCTTTACAAGAACAAGCTCGTCATTTACAAGCCCTTGTGCTTGATGTGGATGGGATCTTAAGCGATGGCTTTGTCACTTTAACCAATTCAGGCGATGAGATTAAATCATTTGATATTCGTGATGGCTTGGGCATGAAACTGGTTCAGCAAGCAGGAATGAAAGTGATTATTATCACTGGGCGGAAAAGTAATATTGTTGAAAAACGCATGTCTGATCTTGGCGTAGATTTGGTGTTTCAAGGACGTGAAGATAAAGGCGTGGCATTGCGTGAAGCTTGTGCACAACTGGGTCTTTTACCTGAAGATTGTATCTATATGGGTGATGATTGGCCTGATTTATCTGCCTTTGCTATTGCAGGCATGAAAGTTACTGTGCCAAACGGCCATGAAGAGGTACGCCGTCGTGCGAATCTAGTTACCCAAGCAATGGGTGGTCGTGGTGCGGTGCGTGAAGTCTGCGATATGTTGTTGATGGCAAAAGGTGTTTACCAAGAACTGCTTGAAAAATATCTTGCTGTACCACATTAATATAGTGTTGATTCGCTCAAAGGTTAGGTAACCCTGTTTATGGATACCAAAGTTTTATATGTTGTTGCTGTAGTGGTCGCTACTGTGAGTGGTGGTTATTACTATTACAGCGGCAAAGCAAAAAAGTTGGATGTTGATTCAGCCAAGAATATGACCTATTCAGCGCAAGGTGTGCATTTAACCCAGACCGATGAACAGGGTAATTTGTATATTCGTGCTCAAGTCAAACAGCTAGAACAAAATATGCAACAAAAAACCTCTCAGCTTGATCAACTAAATGCAGTGATGTACAAACAGGGCAAACCTGATGCAACATTTTATGCCAAGCAAGCACAAGGTTATGATGATAATACAAAAGTTGTTTTGCTCGGTGATGTTGTTGCAACGAAATTGTCTGATCAGGGTAATAAAATGGAGTTTCATACCGATGAACTCACGGGTTATCCAAAAACAAGAGAGCTTGAAACACAACATGAGGTCACGGTGCAATCACCATCAGCTCAGTTTGTGAGTCAAGGCCTCAAGGCTAATTTAAATAATGGTCAATATGAATTTTATAAAATTCGAGGAAAGTATGCGCCAAGCTCTTAATTCTAAATCTCGTTCTACTTTCCTGAAACAAGCCACTTGTGCTGCTGTGCTTGCGTTATCTGCTGCTGCAAGTTTTGCTTTGCCCTCAGATCGTAATCAACAGCTTTCTTTAGTCGCTGATCGCGCAACCTATAATGATAAAACAGGTGTAACCACCTACACGGGCAATGTCGTGATTGAGCAAGGTACGATGAAGCTACAGGCGGATTCAATTGTTGCAAATTTAAATAGCAAGAAAGAGATTCAAATCATTACTGCAAAGGGCCAGCTTGCAAAATTTCAGCAGCAAATGGATGCGAATAAAGGCTTAGCTCGCGGTGAAGCACAAACCATCGTCTATAATGCAGATACGGGTATTATTACTTTAACAGGTAAGGCTTATCTGTATCAGGATGGCTCAAGCATTCGAGGTAACAGCCTAAAATATAGTATGAACAAAGGGGATGTAGAAGCACAAGGTTCTTCAACCAATCGCGTGCAAATCATTATTCCACCTTCAAGTTCAAAAAGTTTCCCAGGGGCGCGTGATTAATGGAGCAATCAGTGCAGCAGCCACAAACGCTTTGTATCAAGCATTTGGCTAAAAACTATAGTAAACGTTGGGTTGTGAAAGATGTTTCTTTTACAATGCAAAGTGGACAGATTGTGGGCCTGCTCGGGCCAAATGGCGCAGGTAAAACCACAAGCTTCTATATGGTCGTTGGTCTTGTTCGCATGGACAAAGGTGAAATTCACTTAGACAATCTGGATTTGTCTGATCTTGCGATGCATGAACGTGCTCGTAAAGGCATTGGCTATTTACCGCAAGAAGCCTCAATCTTTAGAAAGCTGACCATTGCCGAAAACATTATGGCAATTTTAGAAACACGTAAAGATTTAAATAAACAGCAGCGTCAACAACGCCTCAATGAATTATTGAGTGATTTTAAAATTAATCACATCAAGGACTCCTTGGGCATGAGTGTATCGGGTGGCGAGCGTCGTCGTGCTGAAATTGCACGTGCTTTGGCTGCTGATCCGAAGTTTATGTTGCTGGATGAACCTTTTGCGGGGGTTGATCCAATTTCTGTTGGCGATATTAAAGATATTATTCAAACACTCAAAGATCGTGGCATTGGCGTGCTGATTACCGATCATAACGTTCGTGAGACCTTAGCCATTTGTGAGAAAGCTTATATTGTGAGTGAGGGCTCTGTGATTGCAGAAGGCACACCGCAAGAAATTCTGGATAATGAGCAAGTCCGTAAAGTATATCTAGGGGATGATTTTGTTGTTTAGTCAGCAAAATTTGTATTTAAGAAAAGAACCGAGAGGTTCTTTTTTTATGCGGAAATAAATGATGGGTGGTGAAATATTGATCTGTGAAGGGGCTAGTTTGATATTTATTTGGCTAATTGATTGATAAATATTTATTTTATCTATTCCATTACCAAGGCATAATCTATTAAAATGTGAACTGTTTTACAAAAATATACATATATCTAGCGATGAAATTATGTGCGGAACGTAGTGTTTTTTATAAAAAAATGCTTAAAATGAAAATGCTGAAATGATAACAATACGAAAAAAATATGAACTTGCACAACGATATAAAAGTGAATAATGGAACATGGAAAAAAAGTATGGATTTTAAGTGGTTACTCTATGTAGCAACACTGTCTGTGCCAATGACACATGCAACACCACCGAGTGAACAGTATCACACTTTAAAGAACAATATTTCTAAGCTTTTTGTCCCAAAAAGTAGTGATGAGTTCAAAGTGGCACAAATGCAGAAATTGAGTAATTTTTCTGTAGATACTTCGTTGGGAAGTGATTTGCCTGTGGTTGGGTCAGGTCGCCCCCAAGTCGATACGGTTCCAGCAGCTTTTTGGCAGAACCAACGCAAAGTGCTTACAGATGCGGTACAGATTGCAGTACAGCGTAATCCTGAAATTTCTCAAGGCATTGCCGCATTAGCTTCACAAAATGCCAATATTGATGTCGCCAAATCCGGTTATTATCCACAGATTGGTGGTGGGGTCAGCACAGGGGATTTAGGTAAAAAAAGTACTCGCGGGCAGCAGTTGCTGACATTGAGTGCAACGCAAATGCTGTACGACTTTGGCAAAGTAAAAACGGGTGTTGATGTCGAAAAAGCCAAAGTTTTGGTTGGTCAAGCCAATGTATTGGTCAAGATTGATGATATTTCCTTAGATGCCGCACAGACGATTATCAATATTCAGCGTTATCAAAAACTGATCCAGATTGCGAATCAGCAAATCGCAGGGATTAAACGTATCCAAGAGATGGCGAATTTGCGTGCCAATGCGGGGATTAGTAGTCAAGCGGATCCGATACAAGCACAGTCTTATTTGCAATCAGCACAATCTGCGATGATCGCGCAACAATCTTTACTGAGCCAATATCAGCAGCATTTGTATACATTATTGGGTTTTGATACACGAAATGTACAATGGGCAATTTCAGAAGACTACGTAAAACAATCAGATTTATATGCTGCACCACAGTTCAATACCATTCCGCAAATGATTGCAGCACAAGCTGGGATTGAAGTTGCGCGTAATCAAAAATTACAGACACAGGTGAGTAATTATCCGACACTAGCTGTAAAAGGTGAACTGAGTCAAGCTTTGCACGGCAGAAACCCAAGCAATGATAAAGAAGGTGGGTTTGATAGTGCCATCATGTTTGAAGCCAGTAGTCAGTTTTATCAGGGTGGAGCAACCGCCTCAAAAACTCGGGCAGCTAGTTTTGCTGAAGAGGCAGCAAAAGCACAGGTCAATGCTGTGTATTTAAAAGTGTTGGATCAAATTCGGACCAGCCGTGAACAAATCGAAAATAAGCAACGCCAAATGCAGGTTTTGGCAGGGCAACAAGCAACAACAATACGAACTAGAGAACTTTACCAAGAACAATATAAGTTAGGGACACGGACTTTGGTTGACCTGCTCAATGCAGAACAGGCAATTCATAGTGCGAATTCAGAAGCAGAAACGGCACGTTATGACATTTACAGCAGTATTGCACAATATATTGCTGCGACTGGACGTTCTCGCCAAGCCTATGACCTCAATAATATAAAAATCCAAGGATTTGAGGTACAACCATGATGACTACAAAAATAAATTATCAGCCTTGGTTACAGGCCATACTAACGATTGCAAAACATTATCGCATTGAACCTTCTGAGGAACGGATTCGTTTACAGCTTGACTGGAACCAGAATCAAAATCTCGATGAAGTCTTGGTTTTGATTAGTCGACAGGTTGGTTTGAATGTTAGACGGGTTGCTTTCAGTGATGATGTGATTAACCCTTGGCGTTTACCTGTACTGGTGGAATTAGCGGATGGTCAAGTTGGTGTTATTGATAAAGCAGACGGTTCAGGCCATGTCAGTGTTCAACTGAGTGGGGATCAAGGTTTATCGCAAAAGTTTGCAGTAGGCGCATTGAAACATATTATTAAAAATGTGTATGTACTTCGCCCAGAACAGTCGGTACCTGATGCGCGTATCGATGAGTATATCAAACCGTATGAACCAAGCTGGTTCTGGTCAATTGTATTACAGGATTGGAAACGTTATATCGACATCATGTTGGCATCGATGATTGCCAATATTTTGGCTTTAGCCACAATTATTTTCTCGATGCAAGTCTACGACCGTGTAGTTCCATCGCAGTCCATTCCTACACTCTGGGTGCTTGCGGGTGGTGTATTGATTGCCGCTATCTTTGAATTTGTATTAAGACTTTCTCGGGTCTATATTTCGGACATTATTGGTAAACGGGCAGATTTACGGATCTCTGATCGTGTCTTTGGTCATGCATTAAGAATCAAAAATAGTGAACGTTCTAAGTCAACAGGTACCTTTATTTCTCAAATCCGTGAGTTGGAAGGTGTTCGTGATCTGGTGACGTCGACCACAATGGGAGCAATTGCCGATTTACCTTTCTTTTTCTTATTCCTGATTATTTTTGCAATTATTGGTGGCAATCTCTTCTGGGTGATGCTGCTGGTGGTTCCTTTAATGATTTTGCCTGCAATTTTAGCCCAGAATAAATTGGCACAACTTGCACAAGAAGGGATGCGTGAATCTTCAATTCGTAATGCCATTTTGGTTGAAGCAGTACAAGGTATTGAAGACATTAAGTTATTGCGTGCAGAGTCTCGTTTCCAGAATCAATGGAATCATATGAATGAAGTGTCTGCTGATATCAGTATGCAGCAGCGCAAGATCGTAGGTGTACTGACTGCATGGACACAAAAGATTCAGGGCTTGACATATGCTGCTGTCATTCTAGTGGGATGTTTTGCAGTCATGAAAGGCGATATGACCACTGGTGCGTTGGTGGCCTGTTCGATTTTATCTTCACGTATGCTTGCGCCAATTTCACAGATCACAGGGATTCTGGGACGTTTGCAACAGGCAAAAGTCGCGAAGAAAAGCCTAGACGAGTTAATGCAGAAGCCGGTAGATCAACCAGATCAAGCGCATTTAGTACACAAAGAAGTGTTGCATGGCGATTATGAGCTGAAAAAAGTGGTGTTCCAATATACGGAAGATGACCCACGCCCAAGTCTAGTGATTCCACAACTTAAGATTCGTGCGGGTGAACGTATTGCGATTTTGGGGCGCAATGGTGCGGGTAAATCGACTTTATTACAGATTTTATCGGCAATGCAGTTCCCGAATTCTGGTTCGGTGTATTTGGATGATTTGGATATTAGTCTGATTGATCCTGCCGATGTACGTCGTGATATGGGCTTACTTAATCAGAATGCACATTTATTTTATGGCACTATTCGTGAAAACCTGACGCTTGGCGCACCTTTAGCACGTGATGAAGATATTCTTAAAGCTTTAAAAGTAACCGGTGCATTGAGTTTTGTGCATGAAAAGAAAGAAGGCCTAGATCATTTGGTCTTGGAAGGTGGTGTGGGCTTTTCTGGGGGACAACGACAAGCCTTATTGTTGGCGCGCTTATTGATTCGTCAGCCGAATATCTTATTGCTGGATGAACCAACTGCTGCCATTGATGATGTGGCCGAAAAGCAATTGATTGATCACTTAAAGACTTGGCTTGGCTATCGGACTTTAGTTGTTGCAACGCATCGACGTGCTGTTTTGGAATTGGTAGATCGAATTATTGTCATGAATGAAGGCAAGATCGTCATGGATGGACCTGTAGATCAAGTTTTACAACAATCAACGATAAAACAAAAAATAGTTTAATACTTTGAGGAAATTTTATGAGTGAACAACAACAGAACAGCAGTCGTCCCATGAACGTAACCTATAATGAACCAAAGTTACCTCGTTCGACGCTTGTTGTTTGGATGATTGGGATTGGTTTACTTTCACTCTTAATCTGGGCATGGTTATTTAATCTGGAAGAAGTTTCAACAGGTACGGGGAAAGTGATTCCTTCTTCAAAAGAGCAAATTATTCAGTCGCTTGAAGGGGGGATTTTAACTAAACTTGATGTCAATGAAGGCGATGTGGTTGAAAAGGGACAAATCCTAGCTCAACTTGATCCTACACGTTTTGCCTCGAATGTTGGGGAGTCAAAGTCCTTACTGATTTCTGCACAGGCTACCGCAGCACGTTTACGTGCTGAAGTGACGGGTTCTCCATTAAGTTTTCCTGAAGATGTGCAAAAGAGTCCTAAATTGGTACAAGAAGAAACCGCATTGTATTTATCCCGCCGTGCCAATCTAGAGCAGTCCATTGAAGGCTATGAACAAGCTGCAAAACTGGTACGACAAGAACTGGCCATGACTGAGCCATTGGTTGCCAAAGGGGCGGCCAGTGAGGTTGAAGTCTTGCGTTTAAAGCGGGAAGCCAATGATCTAAACAATAAAATCAACGATACACGCAACCAATATTATGTCAAAGCACGAGAGGAGTTGTCTAAGGCAAATACCGATATTCAAACTCAGCAACAGATTGTGAATGGTCGAAATGACAGTTTAGAACGCGCAGTGTTTAAAGCACCTGTACGTGGCGTTGTGAAAGAAATTGATGTTACGACTTTAGGTGGTGTGATTCCTCAAAATGGTAAGTTAATGACCATTGTTCCTTTGGAAGATAAGCTATTGATTGAGGCGCGTATTTCACCAAGAGACATTGCTTTTATTCGTCCTGGTCAGGAGGCCTTGGTTAAAATCACGGCTTATGATTATTCAATCTATGGTGGTTTGGATGGTAAAGTGACTGTAATTTCACCAGATACCATTCGTGATGAGGTCAAGCAAGATCAGTTCTATTATCGTGTTTATATTCGGACTGATTCAGACCGCTTATATAATAAGGCGGGTAAAGCCTTTAGCATCACACCGGGTATGGTGGCAACCGTGGATATTCGTACAGGGCAAAAAACCATTATGGATTACTTGTTGAAACCGTTTAATAAAGCCAAAGAAGCATTGCGTGAACGCTAACTTGTGCTGATTGAAAACCTCGCTTGATGCGAGGTTTTTTATTTGGGTGCTAAAAAGCTATAATCGCGTTTTAAATTTTTATTCATGTTCTATGCCATTCACCCTTGCCAGTTCGGTAACTTTTGAAGAAGACATTAAAAAAAGTCGCTTCCAAGCGATTGCAGCAGTTGTTGAAAATGAACAGCAAGTTAAAGATTTTCTGGAACAGCACAAAGATCTATCAACGACCCATCAATGTTGGGCGTGGAAGATTGGCCATCAGGTTCGCTTCAATGATGATGGTGAGCCTTCTGGTACAGCAGGCCGTCCAATTCTTGCAACAATTGAAGGCAACGAACTGACCAATGTCATTGTGCTTGTCAATCGTTGGTATGGTGGTATCAAGTTAGGAACAGGTGGGTTGGTCCGTGCTTATGGTGGCTGTGCTGGACAATGTCTGCTTTTGGCTGAAAAAATAGAACTAATTGAAAAGAAAGACGTTCAATTTACCTGTCTGTTCAACGAATGGGCAATTATTCAATATGAATTGATGCAGCAACAGATTGAGTATCAGGAAAGCTATACCGATATAGGGGTTGCGATTCAAGCACGATTACAAGTGCATCAAATTGAACCGTTACGATTGAAATTACAAGATGTGAGTCGAGGACGTGAATTGCTTAAAGTCATAGAGGCACAAGAACATGACACATGATCCTTTATTAAAATACCGCGAGCAACATAAGCAACGCTTGAACTATATGCCTTGGCTGTATTGGTCTTTGAAGCCGAAGCATCGCGAATGGGTTGAAGCATGGCAAGCCGAGTACCAAGCCTATTTGATGGATATGGAAACAGTTGAAATCGGTCAAAACTGCTTTATTTCACCCTTGGCTCATATTTTTGCTGAACGTGGTCGCAAGATCAGTATCGGAGATAATACCTTTATTGCTGCAGATTGCACTTTGCACGGACCTTTAGAAATTGGTAATGAAGTGGCAATTAACCATCATTGTATTTTGGATGGCGGTCGTACCGGGATTAAGTTGCATGATCAAGTTCGAATCGCGGCTTATAGTCATCTATATGCATTTGATCATGGCATGGAAATGGATCGTCCAATTTATCAACAACCCGTTACGTCTAAAGGCATTGAGATTGGTCGTGATGTGTGGCTAGGCGCTCATGTCGGGGTCAAGGATGGAATTAAAATTGGCGATCATGCGGTGGTGGGAATGAACAGTATGGTGACCAAAGATGTTGAGGATTATGCTGTGGTGGCAGGGAATCCTGCAAAATTAATTCGTTACCGAAGCGAATAAAAAAGCGTATGAGATTCGATACATAAATTTAACCCACCATGCTTTTATCTATGTTAAGTTAAAAATAAGTAGAAGACCTAAGGTATATACCTAGAGAGAGGCGAAAATGAACCGTGTAATTGCATGTATTGATTCTTCACCCTGCATTGATGCTGTTGCTGAAGCGGCAGTATGGGTTGCGAAACAAACGCAAAGAGAGTTGGTATTGTTGCAAATCTTGGACTATTACCCAGCTAGCTACCATTTAGGTGAAATCAGTGGCGTGATTGGCTTTGAAAGTAATGCCATGCTACTTAAAGAACTCGCAGAGTTGGAACAAAAACAGAGTGAGTTAGCACTCGATTATAGTAATAATTTGCTGAAACACATTTCTGAGTTGATCGAAAAACAATACGGTCTAAGCAGTACCAAGATTCAGGAAAAAGGCGACTTTCTTGAGCAAAGCTTTAATCTTCTCAATGAAAATGATGTGGTGATTATCGGTCGAGTGGGTGAGCGTGCTGCTGAGAAGAACAAGCCGATTGGCAGTAATGTTGAAAACTTTATTCGTGGTGCAAATTGTACGGTTATTACCGTTGGGGAACATTTCCAGCCACCGAAACGCTTTATCTTTGCTTATGAATATTCGCCAACCTGCCAAAAGATGCTGCAACGGATTGCACAAAGTGACCTGTTAAAAAAACTGCAATGTCACTTGCTGTATGTAGGTGATCATCCAGAAATGTTGGCGGAACCTGAAAAGTATTTGACTGATGCCGGTCTGGAAGTTGTTTCAGTCTATCGTTATGGTGATGTAGCCCAAAATATTCTTGAATATCAAAGAGAACACGATATTCAATTGATTGTATTAGGTGCATTTAGCCACAGTAAAATTCATCAATTTTTCTTGGGTAGTATCACCACAACCATTTTCCGCAATGCCAATGTGCCACTATTAGTTGCTAAGTGATTCATTTTGTTCCATATAGTTATCCGCAATTACTGTGGATAACTATATGGAAAAGCAGAGCAGATAAATATAATGTCTTGATATTGAACGACTAAAATTAATAGGTTGTTTTTTGATCTCTATTTTACAATGGCAATGGCGAAACCATCATGGCCTTTCGAGCCGACTGTTTGTAAAGCTGTACAAGAGAGCAGTTGCGGGTGCTCTTTCAATGCTGTGAAAGCTTCACGAATCCCTTCAATACTCGGTTTTTTGTTATTTTGATCCAGAATCGCACCTGCACGAATCACATTATCCAAGACGATAATGGTCCCTGAGTGTGACAGCTTGAGGCTGAGTTCGAAATATTCACGGTAACTTTGTTTATCGGCATCAATAAAGATCAAATCAAATGCTTCGCTGCCTTCAGCAATCAGCTGATTCATGATATCTGCACCACGGCCTTTTTTGAGTTCGATATTCGTTGGCATATTGGCATAATCAATGTTTTCTTGTGCGATGAGTACATGAGTATCACGTCCTTCTACCGTCAATAGATAACCATCTTCAGGCAAGGCTTTGGCAAGCCAAATGGTACTGTAAGCACCGAAGGTTCCGAGTTCTAATACCCGTTTGCATTGATTCATCTGAATCAACATTTGCAAAAACATGCCTTGATTGGGTGCAACAGCCAAATGATTAGAAAAGCCCTGAGTATCAGTATTATCTAATGCATGTTGAAGTCTAGGGTCTGTGGGAATTAAATGTGAATTGATATAGTCATCAATCTCGGTCCACATCTGTTGCATAATCAAGTTTACCTACCAATTTGTTAGCTCTGCATTTTAAACGTTTATGCTCAGAGTGCAATTTTATTGCAGAATGAATCCGTATAATTGAAACAAAAAAGAGATCATTTTGATCTCTTTTTAAGAATGTGATTTATTTTTAGAAATTACACATTGAGCTGTTACGGGTGAGGTCAGGGCCCCAAGTACGATAACCTTGGGTATCAATATGAATCTGACCAGAGCTATATAAGCCAATTCCCAAATCTAGGCTTTGGCCATGCTGTGCCCAGAACTGACATAGCTTAAACTTAGTTTGCTCAATATAGGCATAATCTTGAGGCTGAGGATATTCAGGCCCAATACGGAAATCGATGGCCGAATTGAATAAGTGCTTTGAAGAGCCCGCACCACCGGCACATTGGTTGAGTGGCAAGTCTCGATAGACAGAAGTCACTTCAAAATCGGTCAGGATTTTGGCTGCGATTAAATACTTAAAGACACGCAAGGTCGAAAGGGAGTTGTTCCATAATTCACGGTTAGGCACCATATATTCAGTACGGCCGCATTTCTGCCAGTCTCGGGCGGTACGTAATAATTCAAAACTTGGAATAATATGCGCCACATTATTACGGGTTAGAAATTGTTCATATTCCCGAACACGGGCATAGTTCTCACCTTGATTCAGCCATTGGCGATAAGAGGCTGGCTCAACTTTGTTTGGGATGGGGCGGGTAATCGTGACTTGTTCTTGGGGAATGTAAATTCTTTTACCTTGCTGCTGATTTACTTTTGTTGTTGAGCTGGTACAGCCCGCCATCATCACAGGGATGATAAATAATGATAATAGACCCTGTAATTTATTTCGCATCATAAAAAGGCAGTTCAAAATCTGTAGGCGTACTATTTTAATGCAAAATAGCGCATGAATAATGATGTAATTGCAAAGAAATGTGTGGTTCAGGTATAAAAAAGACCAGTAAAACTGGCCTTTTGAATTATTTTTCTAAATATTGTAGCTTGTCTGGCTTACCATTCCATTCTTCACGGTCTGCTGGCTGCTCACCAATCTGTGTGATGTTATTACCCGCCCATTTCTCTGATAATTCAGCATTGAGTTCGATAAAGACTTCTTGACCTTCTGGTAATTCATCTTCAGAGAAAATTGCATTTGCTGGGCATTCTGGTTCACAAAGTGCACAGTCGATACATTCATCTGGATTGATAACAAGGAAGTTCGGACCTTCGTAGAAACAGTCTACAGGACAAACTTCAACACAATCTTGATATTTACATTTAATACAATTTTCAGTGACAACAAAGGTCATGGCGACAGCTACCTAAAAATACGGTTTTTTGTTTGGAATGAGGTATTGTAGGCAAAAAAGGGGTAAACAAACAATTGCTTTTATTGATATTGTTTATTTATACATATGAAAAATAGATTAATATGTTGATAATAAAGAAAATATTATAAGCTTTCACGGTTTTTGACTAAAAAATAAAGTGATGGTCAGCTCAATTTACCCAATGATCGCAACTGAATCTTATTTTTATTCTCAGTTAAAACAGCGAATTAATCAGGTTGAGTCATCTCCACGCTTTCATTTCTGCTTGGTTGGGTCCGCAGTTAAAGGGTGTAGAGCAAGTGAATGTCTTCGGGCTCTCGTTCAAACAGTTGTTGATCAGCTTGCACTAACAGTTGAGCGCCTTGTTTCAGGTAAAAATCCACTGTGCGCTGACTCGGGGTGGCAGAAATATACAGTTGCTTGGCATTGAGTTGTCGCGCCGAGTCAAGAGCTGATAACATCAACTGAGTGCCAATCCCTAAACCTTGATGATCAGCATCTACATAAAAATATTGCAGTAACTTGGCTTCAGGGTAGTCAGCAATATACTGATTGGAAACGACCTGTATCGCAATCAGCTGATTGTCTGAATCAAATCCACCTACGCATAGCGCCCCTTGTTGATGCAACTGTTTGAGCAAAGGTGGGTCATTTTCCAAGTGATAGGCATCCCAATTTTGCTCATCATAAAAACAATCAATGAGTTTCAAATCTAAACCCTGTTGGACATACATTTGGGTGATCAGTTCACGCCGACTAATCTGTTGCCAGATTAGATCAATTTCTGAAAATTGTAGGGTTTTAAACTGAATATTGATGGTCTTGTCCTTAACTTTTATGTTGAATCAGAAGGTGAGTCAGCATCATCTCATTGATAGAGGAATGGGTTAAAATGAGGCTCAAATCGATTAATTATTATTAACTGATTTGAGCCTGCTGTTTTTATGATTTTAAGGCCGCTTTGAGTGAATAGAGCTGTTCCAATGCCTGCCGCGGTGTTAGATCATCCACATCAATCTGCTGTAGCAAAGTTAATGCAGGAGATTGGGTTTCAACTTCAATAATTCTCTCGACCACTTGAGTTTCGATTTCATGCTCAACGGCGCTGAATAAGTCATTTTGTACACTACTTTGCAAATGTTGATGCTGTTGTTTTTCCAGAATCTTCAAACGCTTTTGTGCTTCTTTAATGACATTGGCAGGGATACCGGCCAACTTAGCAACCTGTAAACCATGGCTTTGGCTGGCTGGACCATGTTGAACTTTATGCAGCAAAATCAAATTACCATTCAGTTCTTGCGCAGTGACATGATAGTTATCAATGCCAGCTTCGCCACCCAGTTCAGTTAGCTCAAAGTAATGTGTTGCGAATAGGCACAGGCATTTCACCCGTTTGGTTAAATCAACCACACAGGCCCAAGCCAAAGAAAGGCCGTCATAGGTACTGGTACCACGGCCCACTTCATCCATCAGAACGAGAGATTGACTGGTGGCATGGTGCAAAATCTGAGAAGTTTCAGTCATCTCGACCATAAAGGTCGATTTCCCGGTCGATAAATCATCAGCAGAACCAATACGGGTAAAGATACGATCAATCGACCCTAGTTTTGCTGCTTTGGCAGGTACAAAACTACCACAATAGGCGAGCAAACTGATCAATGCAGTTTGGCGCATAAAGGTCGATTTACCGCCCATATTGGGACCAGTAATGATTGCCATGCGATGCTGTGTATCTAGGAAGGTATCATTTGGGGTAAATGGTGTTTTATTTAAAGCTTCAACCACTGGGTGGCGACCAGCCTGAATTTTGATACTGGTTTCAGGTGTATATTCAGGTCTAGCCCAATTGTTGAGTCGAGCTTGGTGGGCAAAGTTTGCCAATACATCAATCGATGCAATTGCTGCACTCATCATCTGTAAATGCGCAATGTTTTGACGTAACTCATCCAGTAATGATTCAAACAAAAGCTTTTCACGGGCGAGGGCACGAGATTCACTAGACAGGACTTTATCTTCAAAGCCTTTCAGTTCAGGCGTGATATAACGCTCTGCATTTTTAAGGGTTTGACGACGAATATAGTCCGCTGGAGCTTGTTCTGCTTGGGCGCGAGTTAACTCGATATAATAACCACTAACACGGTTATAGCCGATTTTCAGTGTATTAATACCGGTACGTTCACGCTCTTTGATCTCTAAATCAATCAGGAATTGTCCTGCATGATCGCGAATTTTACGGAGTTCATCCAGCTCATCATCATACCCCTCTGCAATTACATTGCCATCACGTAGTAATACAGGTGGGCTTTCAACAATTGCCGCCATTAAGTGCTGATGCAGACTTTTAAAATCGCCAAGCTCATCATTCAATTGCATGAGCAACTTAGATTGCTGGGTCTTTAAAACTGGTTCTAAGGCATGACGAAGGAAAGGAATTTGTGCACAAGCTTGACGCAGTTGCACCAAGTCGCGTGGACGAGCACTACCTAAAGCGACACGGCTGAGTACACGTTCAATATCGCCAATTTCTTTGAGCACTAAACGTAATGGTGCTTCATGATAGCCTTTGAGTAATTGTTCAGTCGCGTCAAGACGCGCATCTAAAACTGCAGTGTCCCGAATGGGCTGCATGAGGGTACGACTCAATAGGCGTCCACCCATTGCGGTTTGGCAATCATTAATCAATTGGAACAGCGATGTACCATGATCGAACAACGGTTCAATAATTTCTAAATTGCGACGCGTGATGGGATCGAGTGCGATAAAGTCAGTACTTTGTTCAATTTGAATCGAGCGAATATGCGGTAAGGCTGTCTTCTGGGTTTCTTTGGCATAGTGAATTAAAGCAGCAGCAGCGGCTCTTGCCAATGGAAATGGGTCTAAACCAAATCCTGATAAGGTTGAAACACTAAACTGATCGCACAACGTTTTTTGTGCATTATTTAAATTAAAATCAACATTTGGACGTTTGGTAATTGGACAGTCCAGATTTTTCTTAATCTGTTCAATAATATTTTGATCAACGAGATCTTCATCAATCAAAATTTCGCTTGGCATTAAACGCGCCAGCTCAATTGGTAGCTGTTCAGGTTTATAGTCTTGTTGTTGAACTTTAAAAATACCTGCACTCAAATCGAGTAAGGCAAAACCAATTTGATTTTGTTGGATACAGAGCGCGACCAGATTCGACGACTGATAGCTCCCTAATAATGCATCATCAGTTAAGGTTCCTGGGGTTAAGATACGCACAACTTTACGTTCTACAGGACCTTTGCCTGTGACTTCGCCAACTTGTTCGCAAATAGCAACAGTACGTCCAGCTTTGACTAAACGAGCAAGATAACCTTCAGCTGCATGATAAGGAACACCCGCCATCGGGATGGGTTGACCACTGGCCTTACCCCGATGTGTCAAGGTGATGCCAAGGAGTTTGGCTGCTAAATGTGCATCTTCAAAGAATAGCTCATAAAAGTCACCCATACGGTAGAACAGCAATGCATGCTGATAGTCCGTTTTGACTTTGAGATACTGCTGCATCATCGGCGTATGAGATGAAAGGTCAGCCATGATTTCAGCGCTATTCATGTATGTTAAATCCTTAAATTTAAATAATAAATAAGTTTAATTTGAGCTTTTGGCTGTCTCGCCAATTCTAACAACCACTGTAAAATTCGACTTAATTGCGAAGGAAGTATACCTTTCAAAGGACTTCTTTTCTGTCAAAATTGAGTCAACAGGGTAGGAGAAATTGAATGACTTCCTCGGTATGGTCATCTTAACAAATTGAGAAAGATTCACAAAAAGGAATACTGAATGAGATGTGGAAATAAACAACAAAAACACAGTTATTTGCAGTATTAAACCTATAATATGTTAATTGTTCTAATAAATATGATTTTTAAGGTTAATTGATATTTTTTGTTCCAATAATAAAACGATATGTCTTAATAATACAGCTGTGTTCTTTTCCTGAATTTGCAATATTAATCCTGTGTTCAGGAAACACCAACAAACAAGGAAATTAAAAATGAGCCATTCAAACTTAGAACTCTTAACTGCACAAAACTGCCAAATTATTTTTATCGACCATCAGCCACAAATGGCTTTTGGTGTACAGTCGATCGATCGTCAAGTGCTTAAAAACAATACAGTCGGTTTAGCAAAAGCCGCTAAGGTTTTTAATATTCCAAGCATCATTACAACCGTTGAAACGGAAAGTTTTTCAGGCCATACCTATCCAGAGCTTTTAGATGTATTCCCACAAGCACCTTTATTAGAACGTACTTCGATGAACTCTTGGGATGATCAGAAAGTACGTGATGCATTGGCAAATAATAAGCGCAAAAAAGTGATTGTTTCAGGCTTATGGACAGAGGTGTGTAATAACTCATTTGCTTTAAGTGCCATGCTAGAAGGTGGTTATGAAATTTATATGGTTGCAGATGCTTCAGGTGGCACCAGCAAAGAAGCACATGACTATGCAATGCAACGCATGATTCAAGCGGGTGTCATTCCAGTGACATGGCAACAAGTTTTACTCGAATGGCAACGTGATTGGGCAAAACGCGATACCTATAATGCAGTGATGGATATTGTTCGGGAACATTCAGGTGCATACGGGATGGGTGTGGACTATGCCTATACCATGGTGCATAAGGCAGCAGAACGGACCACTTCAGCACACGAAGTATTGGCGCCGATTGCAGCGAAATAATTAAAAATGGTGGGCTCTACCACCTAAAACTGAAAACAATAAGGCTAGGCTCGGAGGGAATGACGAATGTCAGACGTTCAACTGATTTTAAGAAATGCTAAAATAACCACCCTTGATGAACAGGTTTCAGAGGCGCAAGCAATTGCAATTGCTGATGGAAAAGTTGTAAAAACGGGCAGTGATGATGACATCATGCGCTTATCAAACAGTACAACCAAGGTGATTGATTTAAATGGCCGTCGAGTCATTCCTGGTTTAAATGATAGCCACTTGCATATTATTAGAGGTGGTTTGAACTACAACATGGAGTTGCGTTGGGAGGGCGTTCCTTCGCTCTCGGATGCATTGAGACTGTTAAAAGAGCAGGCAGAGAATACGCCAGCACCACAATGGGTAAGAGTCGTGGGTGGTTGGACGGAATTTCAGTTTGTGGAAAAAAGAATGCCAACGCTGGATGAGCTGAATCGAGCCGCTCCAGATACCCCCGTATTCGTTTTACATCTTTATGCCAGCGCCATGCTGAATCGTGCTGCACTTGAGGTACTGGGTTTTAATAAAGATACACCAGACCCACCAGGTGGAAAGATTCAGAGAAATGAGCGGGGTGAGCCGACTGGACTGCTTCTTGCGACACCATCCGCAATGATTCTCTATTCCACTTTAGGCAAGGCACCGAAACTGCCACTTGAAGATCAGGTCAATTCTACACGTCACTTTATGCGTGAGTTAAATCGTTTAGGAATTACCTCCGCAATTGATGCGGGTGGGGGCGGCCAAAATTATCCTGATGATTATGAAGTGATTCAAGCCCTGCATAACAATGATCAAATGACAGTTCGGATTGCGTATAACCTGTTTGCGCAAAAAGCAGGAGAAGAACTTGAAGATTATAAAAAATGGACCGAGATGACATTCCCTGGTGATGGCGATGATGTGCTTATGGTCAATGGTGCGGGTGAGAATCTGACTTGGTCTGCGGGAGATTTTGAAAATTTCTACGAACCTCGACCCGACTTACCTGAAAAGATGGAAGCGGAACTAGAAAGCATCGTTGAGCTACTGGCTGAAAAGAAATGGCCATTTCGTATTCATGCCACCTATGATGAAAGTATCAATCGCTTATTGAATGTTTTCGAACGCGTCAACAGTAAACAGCCTTTTGCGACACGGTTCATTATCGACCATGCCGAAACTGTTTCAGATCGAAATATTGAGCGAATTGGTGCTTTGGGTGGTGGTATTGCGATTCAACATCGGATGGCCTACCAAGGAGAAATCTTTGTTCAGCGTTATGGTTTAGATGCTGCCAAATCGACTCCGCCTGTGAAAAAAATGCTGGAGTTAGGCGTACCTGTTGGTGCGGGTACGGATGCGACACGTGTTGCTTCATATAATCCGTGGGTCTGTTTAAGTTGGTTAAGTACAGGCAAAACAGTCGGTGGTTTACCACTTTATGATGAACAAAATCTATTAGACAGAAAAACAGCGTTAAAGCTCTGGACCAAAGGTTCTGCATGGTTCTCAGGAGAACATCAGCACAAAGGAGCTTTAAGCTCAGGTGAGCTGGCTGATCTGGTTGTACTTTCAGATGACTACTTTGCTGTGGAAGATGATGAAATTCAGTGGATTGAATCTGTCCTGACCGTGATGAATGGCAAAATTGTCTATGCAGGCGCAGAGTTTAAGGATCAAGATCCATCGATTCCACCAGCATCACCAGATTGGTCACCAGTGAAACGTTTCGGTGGGCAATGGCGACGATCTGAAAATCGCAATGCACCTTCGCGAACACCTTTACAAAGCAGCTCGGCAGCGTGTGCGTGTTCTAGTCGTTGCGGTATGCATGGGCATAGCCATGCATGGATGCTGGATGTGCCCATTAATGACAAAGACAAAAAGTCTTTTTGGGGTGCATTGGGCTGTTCTTGTTTTGCCTTTTAGTCCAGGACTCGGTCATAGATTTCACCTGAAAACAGGGTGAAATCTAAGGAAATAATCCATGAAAATGTATCTGATCTCTTTAGCTGCAGGGCTATTGGTTGGCGCTTTGTATTACCTATTAAATGTTAAATCACCCGCACCACCTTTAGTCGCACTATGTGGTTTGCTGGGTATGGTAGCTGGTGAGCAATTGATTCCCTATATAAAAAACTGGATAAGTTGAGCTATCACTCACAATATAAGGAATAAGAAAATGGATGAGAGTATTCAAAGCAAACCATTGAGCTTCTGGGATAGTTGTCGAGATCCTGTGTTACTCACAGTGGTTGGTGGTGCGATTGATACCATTGGTTTTATCGCTTTGTTCGGATTTTTTACTGCCCATGTCACTGGAAACTTGGTATTAGCTGGGGCTGCATGGGTGAGTGGTGGGTCTGGTATCTGGATTAAACTGGCTGCGATCCCATTGTTCATTGTGACGGTTGCGATCACGAAGTTTTGTATCGATCGTAGTCGTCAAAAGAGTAAAACACTCAGTTACCTATTTCTGGGTGAAGCCATTTTTTTAATGGGTTTTATGCTGTCGGGACTTTATTTTGAGCCTTTTAAAAATGCAAATAGTCTTAGTGTCGCTGTTACGGGTGGTTTGGGCTTAATTGCCTTGGCGATTCGGAACACCTCCAGCAAAACCCTGATTAAACATATTAGTCCAAGCACCATGATGACTGGAAATACGACTCAGTTAGGCATTGATATTTCGAATTATATTCAGCAACCGAATCCTGAAAACAAACAGAAGTTGCTACAAAGTTTCAGCATTGTGATGGGCTTTATTGTGGGAGCATTCTTGGGAGCAATTCTGTATGTCTATCTAGATTTTTGGAGTGTCGCTTTCTTTATTATTCCTGTGCTTTATTTGGCTTATCTTGCTGCTCATCATCGTTTTGTTCAGCCTAAAGCATAGCGCTGACGGTGTTTGATCAACATGGTTTATTTTTTTGAAGGGTGATCAGTGAGGTTGGTAGTATGGTAATCAATATAAAAAGCCTAACAAAAACGATTGTTCTACTCTGTTTGATGTACAGCTTGTCCGCCTGTCAGCTCGTCAAACTGCAACAACGGAGTTTGAGTGCTTCTTTAGCCGATAAAACGCAAAGCATCTTAACTCGACCTCAATTAAGTGATGCTACCCAGAATAGCTTGCTATTGTCGGGCCTTAACCTTGATCAATGTCTAAAGCAGCCTGATCAATGTGTACAAACCCTACAGCAGAAATTAACTGATAATCATGAGCAAGCTTACGCCGCAGCCAGCGAGATTTATCTAGCAGGTGCATTGCAACTCAGTCTTGAAAAACAGTGTGATATTCCCTTGTCGCAAACCCAGCATTCACCACAACAAAATCAGTGTTTAGATCAAGTACTGACTTTACTTGATCAAAGTATCCGTTTTAGTTTTGTCTATTTATTTGAAACTGAGCATACGCCTCAACAACGTATTTTTGACCAGAGACAAACTCAAGTTCGGCTTTTTTATAATGTGGCCCTTTCACGCTTGATCACGATGGCCTATTTACGTCATCAATTTACGCATTTTCCAAAACAATTACAGTTGAATCAGCATCGTTATCAGTTCAATTTCGATGATTATCCAGAATTGGCAACGACTGAGATTCAATTATTGCGGTCGAGCTACAATATGCGGTTTTCTGGTTTTTATAGTGTTAACCGACGAGATGGCCTGGGTTCAGAATTTGTGTTGGTGGCCAAGAATCAGCATCCATTGAGCCCTGATTATATTTATGATCCAGAAAGCTATTATACGGGCAAAGTAAATCCTTATATTCATGCTGCAAGATATTTGTCTGTGACCGCTGTGGCACAGCCGAATGCGAAAACATCGGTTCAGCAGCTACTTAAAGATGCACCCTTAGAAATTCAGCTGATTGATCCTTTTCGCTATGACGAAGTCAAGGTTGCAGGACAGGGGTATCTATTGACTGCAAATTATTCTGCTCCATATGGTCTGTGGTTGGCTGAGAACAACTTGGGGGGAACAGGTTATAAGACCTTAATTGATCGTAAAGAACAACTCAGTATGCCGCATTTGTTTATGTTGGAACCGTATAATCCGAACAAAAAAATCATTATTTTTATTCATGGCCTTGCCAGTAGCCCTGAGGCATGGATTGCACTGACCAATGATATTTTGGGCGATGAGAGTCTACGTCAGCATTATCAGGTTTGGCAGGTTTTTTATTCGACCAATATGCCGATTTTAGAAAGTCGAGCTCAGATTTATGCCTTATTAAAACAGGCTTTTGCCATGCATGACTCAAATGATGCTGCAATGAAAGATGCGGTATTGATTGGACATAGCATGGGCGGAATTATTAGCCGCTTGATTATGGGACAGGGGGATATCCGTCAGCAGGCTGTGCAGGCAATTAATACAGATGAGGCACATGATTTTATTTATTCACCTGCGGTGAGTAAGCGTTTTATCTTCCAGCCCATTGATCAGATTAACCGTGTGATTTTTATTGCAACACCGCATAAGGGAACGGCATATGCGGATCGATGGTTTACCTTGGCCTTACGTAAAGTAATTCATTTGCCACATAAGTTTTTAAGTGCGGCTGAGTTGGCCGTGACGGAAAAGAAAATTAATATTCACCAAATGAAAAACAGCCTTGCTTCAGGCATTATTGAAAACGGACCGAGTGATTTAAGTTATCAGTCGAAATTTATGAAGATGAGTCAGAACATTCAACCTGCTCAAGGTTTGGCCTACCATTCGATTATTGGCAATCTGACACAAAGCCAAGATCCGAATAAAATGACCGATGGAATTGTGCCGTATACCAGTTCACATTTAGATGGGGCCTTATCCGAAAAAATAATTCAAGGAGGGCATTCGATTCAGGAACAACCAGAAGCAATTCTTGAGCTAAGACGAATTTTGAAACTGCATCCGAAAGAAAAAATAAAGTAGATGGAGCAGGTCGATTCAATTTTATGCCTTGAATAAGCGTTTATGCACCGAGTTAGATTGGTCGCATCATAACTAAGGTACATAAATTTAATCTGAGTTATTGGTTTGTTGATTAAATCGAGAGTGAAAGTTGGCAAATTTGATGTCAGAGCTTAAAAACATAGCCGATGGCTGAGAAGTGTATAGCTGTCTTCCGATCATGCTGAAGGTGGTTTTTAACACTTTAAATGTGTAACAAATTATTCAAAATCCAACTAGGTTATAGTGCTTTTATTGATTTAATATTTTGATATTTAAAATATTTTGTTGTGTTGGTTCTATCTTTGTTTGAATCTTAAAAAAATTAAACCCAATTGTTAAAGATTAGGCATAATCAGAGCAACTATTGTCAAAAAGGTTAACATAAATGGATCCCTCGCCGGGTACAAAGTTAAAATACAATTTCATGACTCCTTGTTTTTGTTTAAGGAGTAAATAATGGAATTTTTATTAGATCCAGGGATTTGGGTAGGTTTGCTTACTCTGATCGTTTTAGAGATTGTTTTAGGGATTGATAATCTCGTCTTTATTGCCATTTTGGCAGATAAACTTCCTCCTTCCCAACGTGATAAAGCCAGAGTCATTGGTTTATCTCTCGCCTTGATCATGCGCTTGGGCTTACTGTTCGCCATTTCTTGGTTAGTCACCTTAACCAAACCGCTTATTTTTATTTTTGACTGGTCTTTTTCGGGCCGAGATCTGATTCTTTTATTCGGTGGTTTATTCTTACTCTATAAAGCGGTAAGTGAATTACATGAACGGATGGAAGGTAAAGCGGAAGTCAAAATTACCACCAATGTGGTCTATGCAAGCTTTACAGCCGTTGTCGCCCAGATTGTGGTATTGGATGCCGTATTCTCATTAGACTCGGTGATTACCGCCATTGGTATGGTGGATAATATCTACGTCATGATGGTAGCAATGGTTGTAGCCATGTTGGTGATGTTGCTGGCTTCTAAACCCTTAACGGAGTTCGTCAATCGACATCCAACCGTTATCATTCTCTGCTTAAGTTTCTTACTGTTAATTGGTATTAGCTTGATTGCTGAAGGCTTTGGTTTTCATATTCCTAAAGGCTATATCTACTCGGGTATTGGTGTTGCGATTGTGATTGAGGCATTTAATCAGTTTACGCAACGTAATCGTTCAAAGCATGAGTCGAAGATCCCGTTACGGAATCGAACTGCGGATACGATTTTAAAGCTTATGGGTGGCAAGGCCGAAACCACTGCGACCAATCCGCTGCAACATTTGCAAGCACAACAAACATTTGATGACCAAGAACGTTATATGATCGGCGGTGTATTAACACTGGCAGAACGATCTGTGGCTTCAATTATGACGCCACGTAGTCAAATTTCTTGGATTAACATCAACGAAACGTCTGAAAAAATACGCGAACAGATTTTATCTGTACCGCATAGCTTATTTCCTGTGTGTCGTGGCAGTTTGGATAAAGTATTAAGTGTGGTTCGTGCCAAGGAAATCTTGGATGTACTGGATGATGAAGCACAATTAAAATCGTTGATCAAAGCACAACGTCCGATCTTTATTTTTGAAAAAATGAAAGTGATTGATGTGATCAATACATTGCGAACTTCTAAAGGCTCATTGGTACTGGTTAATGATGAATTTGGAAATGTGCAGGGATTAATTTCACCGCTGGATGTTTTTGAAGCCATTGCAGGTGAGTTTCCAGATGCAGATGAGCAGCTTGATTTGATGCAAGTCGATGAACATACTTGGAAAGCTGCAGGCACCTTGGATCTGTATCAACTTGAATTACAGCTGGGTGTTGATCTCGTTGATGAAGAGACTGGCTATATTACTGTGTCAGGACTTATTCTCGATAAGTGTAATGGCCTAGTGGAAGTCGGCTCAATGCTGGACTATCAAGACCTACAATTTGAAGTGGTCGAGATGGAGAGCAATCGGATTAAAACGGTGATGATTCGATTAAAGTAATTTATCTTGCTAAAAGTAGAGTTTATGGTTTGAGAAAACCTTGAACTTGGATGTAAAAGTCTGAATTAGGGGAGTAGTCTGCGAGTAACAGGCTACTCCTTTTTTAAATGTACAATGAGTAAAAAAGTGAATATCTGAGGCTTTAAGCCGCTATGATTGATCCTGATAATGACAATCTTAAATTGGACACTTAAAAATGAAAAAAATCATCTTGGCATGTTCTATTTTGCTGCAAATACCGACCTATAGCCTAGCCAATGATTCAACGGGCTATGTGGGAACGGGCGGAGTGGCCTATCTTAAAAATGCGCATGTTGCGATGCAAAGTGAAGACTTATTTATTAGCAAAAAACTGATTAAAGTAAATTATCTTTATAAAAACTTAAGCAATAAAGATGTGACGGAAACCATTTTGTTTCCCTTACCACGTATCGATAACTTCTTTGAAGCGGATTTTGCCCATACCGAAGCATTGCTAAAAAGCTTTAAAATTATTGTTGATGGTCAAAATATTCAGCCAGAAATGCATGTGCGTACTTTTATCCAAAAGGATGAAAAGTCGCCGTTGATTGATGCAACAGATCTATTTAAACAATGTGGTTTTAGCCAAACCGACATGCTTAATCCTTGGATGCGTAACAATGATGACGATCGCTATTTTGTCGATAAATTAAAGCAATGTAAGCAGCCACAAATGCAGGAGATATTGGCGAGCTTTAAAAAAGATGATGAAATTCCATGGTCATCTCAAGTGATTTATAGTTGGAAGCAAACCTTTAAAGCCAATGCGTTGACCAAAATTCAGCATCAATATCAACCTTTGGTGGGGGGCGCGGTTGCCCTATATCCTGATGAATATAATCAGAACTTTTGTATGGATGCACAATTTAAGCAGGGCTTAAAAAAAGCCAAAGCAGAGAATTCACCGTTTAATGCTTTAAGCTATATTCTGACCACAGGGGCAAACTGGGCTAAACCGATTGAAAATTTTAAATTAACGATTGAGCGTGATAAGAATGAATTGGTCTCATTTTGCTGGAATGGCAAAGTCGAAAAAATTAGTCCAACGCAATTTCAGATGACCAAGCGCAACTTCGTTCCCAAACAGGATTTAGATATCATCTTTGTGAGTGTGAAATAAGTCGGTTTGCAAATGACTGCAACAAAAATCAATAAATAGGTAGCTTAATCAGGCGGATCACTCCCATACTATATAGCGAGAAAAGGATAGCGAGCTTTGGTTTAAAGTGAATTTAAAGAATCTGGAAGCATTTTACTGGGTGGTGACGCTGAATAGTTTTAATAAGGCAGCGACAAAATTACAAACCACCCAGCCAGCGGTATCACAGAAAATCACCGCGATTGAAAATGACCTTGGATTTAAAGTTTTAGATCGAAGTTTTCGCCAACTCAAACCAACGCACAAGGGGATGACCCTATTTAAATATGCTGAAAAGTTGATGCGTTTAGAAACTGAACTCATTGCAGAATTAACAGAAAATCAGCATTTGACTGGCACAATTCGTTTGGGCGTTTCGGAAACCATTGTCTATACATGGTTGGTGGAATATATCGAGAAAGTTCAGCAGGAATTCCCTAAAGTTTCTGTAGAAATCGTGGTTGATCTGACGCCGAATTTACAAGAAGGCGTCCGTACAGGTGATCTGGATATGGCCTTTTTACTCGGGCCGACGCTGGCTTTTGAATGTATTGAACAGGCACTGTGTGATTTTGAACTCAGCTTCTTGGCTTCACCTTCATTTAAAGGAGGGATTGCTCAAATGTCCTTTAAGACCTTAATGTCACATACCATTTTAACCTATCCGAAAATTACCTATCCCTATAAAGAGCTGAAAGCCAAAATGAAGGAACAGGGGCTGGATGAGCCACTTTCGATCACCAGTTATTCTTTGGCAACCTTGTTACGTCTTGCCGAGCAAGGCTTGGGGATCGCTGTGGTGCCGACCTTAACCGCTTTAAAAGAAATTACCGAGGGTCGATTGGAAATATTAAATACGCCGATTAAGCTAAAGACCTTCCACTTTACCTCGATTTATATTCAAGGCAATGATGCTGCATTGAAAGAGAAATTAACCGATGTCGCCGTGATGGTTTCTGAGAGCGCAATGAAAAACTTGAATCAGAAAATAAAAATTTGAGGTGCTTAAAGTAAGCTTCTGTAAGAACCGTGTATGTGGAGTCCAACAGCTGCTGAGTAAAAAAATTATAAAAGCAGCTTATCAGGAGTGATAAGTAAAATTTATCTTCGAACTAATCATAAATAAAAAGTAATTAAATTCAATGGATTGGTTTTAATTTTATATCTAAAAAGTCGTATTGTTCAGTTGGCTTGCATATGTTTTTATTTGAACGAGAAGATTTGATTACCCATCGCTGAGTGGGAGAACAGGGAATCTTTGTGATTTAAAAAGGATTAAAGAAGATCGTTTATAAACAAAATGATGCTCTTGGATCAAGTTGAAAATCGCGTTATTGAGCTCAAATGGATGAGGAACGCATCAATATGTCTTTACTGAAATCTTCTTTGCTATCAGATCGCCAATGGGCCATTGTCGCCTCGATTTTTATGATGGCAACCTCTGCCATGGGACCTGGGTTTTTAACCCAAACTGCTGTATTTACAGTGAAACTAGGGGCTGCATTTGGTTTTGCCATTTTAGTGTCAATTTTGATTGATTATGTGGTGCAGCAAAATATTTGGCGTGTAGTGACGCTCACGCAAATGCGTGCATCCGATATTGCCAATAAGGCTTTACCAGGCAGTGGCTATTTACTTGCATTTCTGGTGATTCTAGGCGGTTTCTTCTTTAGTATCGGAAATATTGCAGGTGCTGCATTAGGTTTGAATGCACTGTTTGGTCTGGATACCAAATGGGGTGGTATCCTCAGTGGTGCATTGGCGATTTTGATTTTCGCTTCCAGAAAAGCCACGCTTGCCATGGATAAAAGCATGATCGTATTGGGATTGTTGAAAATCATCCTGATCATCATTGTGGCTGTGATTGTGATGCCGCCTGTTGGACAAGCGGTACAGCAAACCTTTGCGCCAGATCAGATTGACTTTGCCATTATTACCACCATTGTTGGTGGCACGGTGGGGGGCTATATCTGCTATGCAGGCGCGCATCGTCTACTCGATAAAGGTGCAGTTGGCCCTGAAAATATTGATGAAGTAGCAAAAGCTGCGACCAAGGGTATTGTCGTGGTTGGCATCATGCGCTATGTCTTATTTTTAGCCTTCTTGGGTGTGGTGGTGAGCGGTGCAAGCATCGATCTTGCTAGTCATAATGCCAATCCAGCGGCACAAGCATTCCAGTATGCTGCGGGCACATTTGGTTATAAATTATTTGGCCTGATCTTTTGGGCAGCGGGTATTAGTAGCACCATTGGTGCAGCCTATACCTCGGTTTCATTCTTTAGTGCATTTAAAAAGAATTTAACCCCAAAACAAAGCAACTATACCACCATCACTTTTATTGCCTTAGCCTTATTACTCTATGTGGTATTGGGGGCAACGCCAGCAGGTCTACTCATTTTTGTCGGTGGTTTTAATGGTTTAGTGTTGCCGATTGGCCTTACAATTTTTGTGTATGTTGCAGCTTGCCGTAGAGACTTGATGGGCAATTATAATTATCCAAAATGGTTAATTGTTTTAGGTGCACTCACCTGTGTATTGACGTGGTGGATGGGCTATATGTCATTTACGACCGTGTTTAACTATTTGACCAAACTTTAAGCCAGATAATCGTACAGCGAAAAAGGAATGATGCCATGTTTGTAGATTTAAACAGTGATTTGGGCGAAAGCTTTGGCTCATGGAAAATGGGCAATGATGACCAGATTTTACCTGTGGTGACCAGTGCTAATATCGCATGTGGTTTTCATGCAGGCGATCCTTTGGGGATTTTAAAAACGGTTGGTAAAGCCGTTGAATTGGGCGTCAAGATTGGGGCGCATGTGTCTTATCCCGATCTGGTTGGTTTTGGCCGCCGTAATATGGATGTGTCACGTGACGAACTGATTGCCGATGTGCTGTATCAAATTTCTGCACTGGATGGTTTGGCAAAAGTGGCAGGCTCAAAAGTGCAATATGTAAAACCGCATGGTGCACTCTACAACACCATTGCCCATGATCAAGCTCAGGCAGCCGCAGTGATTGATGCGATTAAAATGTACAATCCTGAACTGGTTTTAGTGGCTTTGGCGGGGTCGAACTTGGTCGAGCAGGCACGTGCTGCTGGTTTAAACGTGGTGTCTGAAGCATTTGCAGATCGTGCATATAACAGCGATGGCTCATTGGTATCTCGTCGTCTAGAAGGGGCGGTTTTACATGACTCGGCATTTGTTGCCAGTCGTGTAGTTTCAATGCTTAAAAATGGTGGGGTCGAGTCAATTGACGGTGTCTTTACCCCAATTCAAGCCGACACGATTTGCCTACATGGCGACACCGACGGTGCACTAGAAATGTCAGCAGCGATTAAAGCCGAGCTTGTAAAAAACAAGATTGAAATCCGCCCATTTGTAAATAAAGCATAAGGATGAGCACCATGTATAAGGATCTTAAAGTCGACCCAGCTCAGCTTGAAGCCGCTTTAGATGCGCGTTTAAAAATCCGTGCAGGTTTTGATCAGCCGACAGCAGGCATGGCGGCGGGCATGACGCAGGTCAACATGATTTCAGTGCCAAAAGCGTGGGCCTATGATTTTTTACTCTATGCGCATCGTAACCCGCAAAGCAGCCCAGTACTTGATGTGCTCGAAGAAGGTATCTATGTAACTCAGCTTGCCGCAGACTCAGACATCCGCACCGATTTTCCTCGTTATCGTATTTGGAAAGAGGGTGAAATGGTTGAAGAAGTGACTGATGCCAGCGAGATTTATAATGCCCATCCTGATTTGGTGACTTTCCTGATTGGTTGCAGTTTTTCGTTTGAAACCGCTTTGCAAGAAGCGGGGATTGAAGTTCGTCATATTCATGACAACACCAATGTGCCGATGTATCTCAGTAATATTCAGTGCCAGCCAGCAGGACGTATTTCAGGCAATATGGTGGTTTCCATGCGCCCCATTCCATCGCATCAAATTAGTGAAGCAGTAAAAATCACCGCACGGATGCCGAGCGTGCATGGTGCACCTGTACATATCGGGCACCCTGAAAGCCTAGGAATTTTGGATGTAAATCAGCCTGATTTTGGTGAGGCCTCTCGTATCGAAGCAGGTGAGATTCCTGTGTTCTGGGCGTGTGGTGTCACCCCGCAAGCGGCAGTCATGAACTCGAAAATTCCTTTTGCGATTAGTCATGCACCAGGTCATATGTTGATTACCGACATTCCTGACCGTGCTTGGATGGGCTAATTGGGCTAAAGAACCATTAAAAAGGATAAGCAAATGCGTTTTTTATCGGTAAACGCCGATTGTTTTCTGATTGAGCTTGCGAGCCTCGAAGAAACTTTGGCGTTGTACAATAAATTGCAACATACGCAATTGAATGGAATTAAAGACTTAGTCCCTGCTGCAAAAACAATTTTGGTTTTCTTTAATGAGATCGAAACCAACTTTAAAACATTGGTTGCTTCAATACAGAGCCTCAAAATTGATGCTGGATTTGAGCGTAACAACCAAGAAGTGATTGTACCGATTCGTTACGATGGCGAAGACCTTGCTCAGGTGGCAGAGTTGCAAGGGTTATCGATCTCGGATGTGATTAGAACGCATCAGCAAAGCGTGTGGAATGTGGCTTTTATTGGTTTTGCACCAGGCTTTGCCTATATGAGCAGTCCTGACAAACCTTTTACCGATATTCCACGCTTAACGGTTCCGCGTAAAAAAATACCCTCGGGCTCTTTGGGCTTGGCTGGGAAATACTCTGGTATTTACCCGAAAGACAGTCCAGGTGGTTGGCAATTGATTGGGAGCACATCGGAAAAAATGTGGGATTTGGAGCGGAAAAATCCAGCACTATTGTTACCGGGCATGACCGTACATTTTGAAGATGTCACGCATCGTCCAACCACAGTGACTGTATCACAGCAGATCACGAGCACAGTTGAACCTCAACAATCGGTACCGCTGTTTACGATCACTGCACCAAGCTTACAAATGCTGATTCAAGATGAAGGGCGTTTAAACCAGACCAAGATTGGTGTTGGAATGGCAGGTGCAATGGACTTATCTGCCATGCATAGTGCCAACCGTATTGTCGGTAATCCAACCGATACACCTGTCATTGAAGTTTTAAATGGTGGCTTAAAGGCCAAAATGCAGCATGCAGGTGTTATAGCGGTTGCAGGTGCGATTTCAAATATTCGTGTGAAATTTGCCGATGGTCAAAGCGCAGACTTTGCAAGCGACCAACTGATTGATCTGGACGCAGGCGATGAGTTTCACATTCAGCCACCCACATCAGGCTTAAGGAACTATCTGGCAGTTCGCGGTGGTATCGATGTTCAGCCTGTACTGAATAGTGCTTCATTTGACAGTTTAGCGGTATTAGGGCCAGAACCTTTAAAGCTTGGGGATACGATTTATCAAGGGCAAGTGAAGGCGGCCAACATTAGTGTCAACGAAGTGGGCAAAAACAATTTGCCCAAAGTGGGTGAAGTGGTTGAGCTCGATATTGTGATGGGACCGCGTACCGACTGGTTCGAACAAGACAGTATTGAACTGCTCTGTCAGCAAGAATGGTTGGTGACCAATGAAAGCAATCGCATTGGGCTCAGATTGTCAGGTGAGCAGTCTCTAACTCGCAAAATTACCCATGAATTGGAAAGTGAAGGCACGTGTATCGGTGCGTTGCAGATTCCACCCAGTGGTCAACCCGTTTTGTTTATGAATGATCACCCTTTAACGGGTGGCTATCCTGTCATTGCTGCTGTTGCAAAACATCATTGGGATTTGGTGGCACAGATTCCTGCGGGTTGCTGGATTAAATTTAAAAAAATTGCCGAATTTACAGATTTTGAGAATAAATGATGAAAAATGAAAAATTACTGATTGCCAATCGTGGTGAAATTGCCGTTCGTATTATCCATGCTTGCCGTGATATGGGAATTGCATCGGTCGCATTATATGCTGATGACGACATTGGCAGCATGCATGTTGAACTTGCAGATGAAGCATGGGGTTTGGCTGGTGCAACCGCGAGCGAAACTTATTTAAATATTGTTGCCATTATCGAGATTGCTAAGAAATCAAAAGCAACCATGGTACATCCCGGTTATGGCTTTTTATCTGAACGTGCTGAGTTTGCCCAAGCCGTGATTGAGGCAGGTTTAAAATGGGTCGGGCCATCACCAAGTGCCATTGAAAAGCTAGGCGATAAAATCGAAGCACGTAAAATTGCTGCTTCAGTTGGTGCGCCCTTAGTTCAGGGTACACAAGACCCACTTAATAATGCAGAGGAAGCTTTAGAGTTTGCCAAACAATTTGGTTTGCCAATTGCGATTAAGGCGGCATTTGGTGGCGGTGGCCGCGGTTTAAAAGTGGCGTGGAAACTCGAAGAAGTCAAAGAGCTTTATGAGTCGGCAGTACGTGAGGCAAAAGCTGCTTTTGGTCGTGGTGAATGTTTTGTCGAGCAATATCTCGATCAACCCCGCCATGTCGAAGCACAGGTGATAGCCGACCAACATGGCAATATTGTGGTACTTGGAACGCGTGATTGCTCTTTGCAACGTCGTAACCAGAAGTTAGTTGAAGAAGCGCCAGCGCCATTTATTAGCGATGAGATCTATCAACAAATCTTAAGTTCGGCAAAAAATATTTGTCAGGCGGCAAACTATGTCGGTGCGGGGACAGTTGAATACTTACTCAGTCGAGATGGAAAGCTATCATTTTTAGAAGTAAACACTCGTTTGCAAGTCGAGCATCCTGTTACTGAAGAAACAGCAAAAGTTGATTTGGTGGTAGAACAAATCCGTGTTGCACAAGGCCATACCTTATCGATTAAAGAAACTCCAAAAACACAAGGCCATGCGATTGAGTTTCGTATCAATGCCGAAGACCCAGCACGTGGTTTTATTCCTGCATTTGGTGTGCTGAGCTTATTTGAAGCGCCGTTTGGTCATGGCGTACGCGTCGATACAGGGGTTCGAACTGGGTCATTGGTCTCCAGTCATTTTGACTCTCTCATGGCAAAACTGATTGTAACAGGCCCAACCCGTGAAGTTGCCATTGCCCGTGCTAAACGTGCGTTAAAGCAATTTAAAATTGAAGGTATTGCATCGGTTTTGGACTTTCACCGTGCGGTACTCAATGAACCTGATTTTAGTGATGAGTTTAAGGTCCATACCCGTTGGATCGAAAACGACTTTAAACAACAGTTGAAGCCAACTAAACGCGGTATTCCAAACCATCAACAACCCATGTTGCTGAGCTATATTGAAATTGATGGCAAATTACATCGTTTAGGTCTACCTGCGGGCATGTTTGCACAAGGCCCAGCAATCGAAATTCAAGCACAAACTGCCGAGTTTGAAGTGAGTGCAGAGCATTTACTGGCCCCGATCAATGGTGTGATGAGTGCATGGAAAGTTACACAGGGTGAGCAGGTGACCGAAGGTCAGGTTGTCGCGATTATGGAAGCCATGAAAATGGAAGTGCCCGTACTTGCACATCGAAGTGGGGTCATTCAAATTGTGGCAGAACAGGGAAGCAGTTATCAGGCTGAATCGATTATTGGCATGATCGAATGATGCTCGACACCAGTCGATATGCTTGAAATTGAAGCGATGAAAAGAGGCAATTGCTTGCCTCTTTTCATTTTCGTTCGTGAATATTTATCTCAGTTCATAGTCAGCTAAAATACCTTCATGGTTATAGTGCAGTACAATGTTTTTTGAGCGTTGAATTTTGGATAGTTCATCCTTTGGAATCAAAAATCCCTCAGCAAGAATGGAATGGCTCACGTTAACCACAGTCATTTTTTCCGTGTTTCGGTATCGCAACCAGTTATAGCTCGCCCATAACAACAAAGAGGCACAACAGATCATCACCATCAAGGCGAGCCAAAAGAAATTGTGGATCTGTACACTCATCTGTTCTGCAAAAATATAGTTTTTGATCAGTTTACCTTGGTATAGCCATAAAAATATCGCCAATAACGGTAAAAATAGCACTGTCCAGAGTGCCCAACCTATCCCTTGCAGCAAATAATGCGCGCCTTTGTTTTTTACATACTGATGTTGGTCGATATATTCAGGAATATCTAGCTGTGAAACATCCTCAATGATATTTAAATATTGTTTGTTCATTCGGCCTCACCTTTAAAACCACGATCTGGGCTGACCCATCTCGCTCTTTTGTTACGTGTAAATAAAGCTTTGGGAACAGCAACCACAGTTGTTGCTGCACCGAGCATCCAAAAAAACAGGGGATACCAAATCACCCAAAAGTAATTTCTAAGGAAACGGTTTCCGTCATATCGTTTGTCAATGAACAAGCTCACAAAAAATTGAATCAGACAGGTGATGGCTAGAATTACGCCGTACCACTGTGGAAATAATGATTTGATGTGCCATTCTGCGGATAGCGGAACAAACAACCCGAGGAAAAACAGGATAATGATCAGCAAAATGACATAGGCCCAGACCATGCTGATGATCGCTTCAAGCGCGACAGGCCACATTTTGAGTGCTGAAATCTTAAAGAGTTTGGGAAAATAGGTTTTAATGACTTCGACACCACCTTGAGCCCAGCGCAATCTTTGTTTCCACAGCCCTTTAAATGTTTCAGGCATATAGATGTAGCACAGCGCATTGGGAACATAGTGAATATCCCATTCAGCGAGCTGAAGTTTCCATGAAATATCAATGTCTTCAGTGATCTTATCTTCTGACCATAATCCTACTTGCATGAGTGCCGTTTTTCTAAAGCCTGCAATCACACCTGAGACTGTAAAAATACGTCCATAAGTCCGTTGGGCACGTTTAATTAAACCAATAATGGATGAAAACTCACCGACCTGTAGTTTTCCTAAAATACTGGAGCGATTTAAAATCCGTGGATTGCCAGTCACGGCGCCGACCTGATTAAAAGCTGTGAGTTGATGCATCATCCAAATTGCAGCATGGGGGTGCAGCAAGGCATCTCCATCAATACAAATCAAATATTCATATTGGCTGACCATCATGCCTGAACGTAAGGCAAAAGCTTTGCCTTGATTTTCGGCCAGATGCACAACCCGTAAATCTGGATGTTCAAGCGCCAGCTCATCTAAAATTTTTGCGGTATCGTCTGAACTGCCATCATTGACGGCAATGACTTCAAATTTTGGATATTGGGTTTGTAGTGCAAACCGTATGGTTTCTCGAACTTGAGCTTGTTCATTAAAACAAGGAATGATAATGCTGCATCCTTGTTCTGAAATTTCGGGTAATTGGTTTTGCTTATATTCGCGTTTAAAGTAGAACCATAAACCACCAACCATCCATGTCCATGCCATGACTAAGGGATAGATAAAGGCAAATAGGAAAAGAATTTCCATTAAGGTCATGGTTGTTCTCCATTTACGTGCTGCTGGATAAATGGGTTGCGATAACTGATTGGACTGTCATTTAAGCTGAGTGGTGTAAATAGTTGTTCATGCACCGCTTTTGCATTATCAAAGCGGTAATTGCTTAAAACCAATTTTTGGATTCCATGTCTTTGTAAATTTAAATAGTGTTGCTGCAAGCGTTGTAACTGCTCTGGGGAAGATTGATTGTGATTCACTAAAGTCACCATCAGTCTGGCTTTTTGTGAGGCAGTTAAATGATCTACCTGTTGTATAAATTTTTGATAGCTATTGAGATTGTCTAGACTGTCAATTTCAATATTCAATAAAGATACGAAGGGCAGATAGGTGTTAACCATTTGCTCTAGTCCCTGATCTGTTAAGTCAGTCAGAGAGAGCTGTAAAATTAATTGGAAGGAATTACTCTGATTGAGATAAGGCCGAACGGCTGCTTTGAGCTGTTGGGTTAACTTTAAAATTTGAGCTTCTTTTTCCAGACATGGTGGGTTCACCAGCGTGCTATAACGACAAGCCAGTTGTTGATCTGTTGTTAAAATAATGCCATCCAGATTGGGATTATTTCGGATCAGATCTTTGCCTAAATCGATCACTCGGTGCGCTTGCACTGGGTCGCGGGGAGTCGGCATCTGTGCATAAACTCGATGAAAAACTCGTGTGCGTGTCTGCCAATGGGTACGGCTTAAAATATCTTGAGCCAGCTTTAAATGTGTTGTTGGGAAGTAGCTCTGAGCATAGGCAGCATTATTTTGATCAGTGAATGCATTAACAATTAAGGTATTGGTTTTTAAGGCACTTAAATTATTTAATAAGTTGCCTAACTGCTGATTAAACTGTGTATTGTCTTGTGAAAATTGGGCCAGATCAAATTGCACAGCCCGAATGGGTTCATGCACTTGTCGTTGACCGTACTCCATGAAGCCAGTGAGTTGCTCACGTAAATTTTCTGCTGTTGGGTTATTTGAAATAATGCCACGTTGAAAGGTTGCATCATTGCTGTCATTTAATTTTTCTGTTCCTAAACTAAAGGACAGTGGGAAGCCCGCTTGATTGGCAATCTCAGTGACTTGTTGATTGACCGCACCATAGGGCCAAATGATTGCAAGCGAATCGATTCCTAATTTTTGTTGTAAGATTTGCTTGGATTTCACCAGATCGGTGTAGATCCGCTGCTGATACTCTGACTCTGTTTCATAGCGTTGTTGGTTTACATTGTATTGTCGGGTCAAGGCGGCAGGCTTTTCATTTTTCTGTATATTGGCCAATACACCTTTATGCAAATCATGGCTATGACTGGCAAATTCAACCAAACCTGATTTTTGGATGTCTTGTAATTGTTTCCAACTCATCAAATTATTTTGACCATAGGCTTCATAAGCCGCTTGAGTATTGCCTTCAGTCCAGCTGGTCACCAAAGCAAAGACCACAGGGATTTGATATTGTTTTACTAAAGGATAAACATGGCTGTAGCCACTTAGGGCACCATCATCAAAACTAATTAAAATTGCATTTTTCGGTAATGGAACACCATGTTCTCGAGATGCCATAATTTGTTTGAGGGTAATTGGAGTCCATTCAGAACGTTTCAGCCATTCAAAAAATTGCACTAAGTTTTGGGTATTAATTGCATAGATATCTCGGTCACCATTCTTCAAAACATCATCACGCACATCATGGAAGGTCAAACTGACAAAATGATGAGCGTCGAATTTAGCAGGTTTCGCTGCAACAAGCTGAACTGGAAGCAGAACTGCACAAGCGCAGAGTATTTTAAAAATATTCAAAAAATTCATTAGAATCGCCCTCCAAAACCGAATAGGGCATAACTTTGTTTTTCATTGATGCCATCATAGGGATGTAGTTTCCAACCAATGCCATAATGCAATGCCCAGATCCGTGACAATTGCCATTCATGTCGATATTGCACATCAAAAATCGGTTTGGCAGCGTAATCCTGCTGCTGGAATAGTCCTGCATCAATAGAAATATTTTGATTGAAATGGCGTTCATAACTTCGCCAAGTTAACCAGTCATGACTCAGGTTAATCGCAAGGCTATAACTTTGTTTGGGACTAAAATAAGCAACATTATCTAAACGATTTTTTCCTAGAAATGCAGACAAGCCTGCTTGAGTGGTGTGATGAGCAGCTTGGAAAATACGTTGCTGGTAGTTTGCAAAAAAGTCTTGGCGTGTGTTGCCGTCACTGATCTTGGTATAGCTATATCCTGCATCGACTTGCCGCGATTCATGTTGTTGCCATCGAATTGCAGCGCCATAAGACTGACCATTTTCGTCTTGTTCAATGGCTTGTAATGGAATATTGGCTTGGGTATTGATGGATAATGCGTACTGCCAATAATCATTGAGTTGCTGTGACCAATCTGCTCTTAGGCCTTGACGCTGCCCCTCAGTATTTTGAGAGGCAAGCAGCACCAAATTTTTACCTTTGTCTTGCCATTGCAGGCCTAAACCAAAGCGTTGTTCTTGTAAATCACCATCGGCGTATTTTCCCCAAATATCTTGATGTTCAACCAAGAGACGATAATTGTCTGCGAGCCAAGGAGAATATAAGCTGGTGTTGGATTCACGATCACGCGTTCCTTTGAGTGATTGGAGTAATTGGTTTTGCTCAGAGCGGCTACGTGAAAAGCGGCTTTCATGGCTCATACTGGCGCGATTACGATCATTCAATTCTTTACGACTTTTTATGACGCTGCTATCGTTTGGGTAGTCTTCAATAAGTGCTTGAGTTTGTTGCTGCCAAGCTTGGATATCGCCAAGTGCTTGAGTGTTTTGCATGACATTAATGCGTGTGTATTTTGATTGAGGTTGTAAACCATTTAAACGCTCAATCGTTTGTTGAGCTTGACGAGGTTTTTCGCGCCAACGTTGGATTTTGGCCTGGTCATTTAAAAATTGCGCATTATTCGGAGCTTTGGCTACGGTGTTATTTAGATATTGTTCTGATAAATCCAGGCGGTTGCGATAAGCCATATTTAAAGCCAGCAAAGACAAATATTCATTTCGATCTGCATGTACACTTTTGTCGACACCTTTCGCTTCACTGTATTCATATGTGGGAATCAGGTCATCAATGAGCTGAATCAAGATATTTGCATCTTTATATTTTTCCTGTTCGATTAATGCATAATAAAGTGATGTATACAGGCTGATATCGGGATAGTTTTTCTCCGTGAGCAAGCTGCGGTAGATTCTCTCGGCTTCGGCAGGTTGTTGATTTGCAAGGTATGTATTTGCAATCGCATGGCGTGTATAGGCAGGCATTTGTTCAACTGGGGGTAAGGTGACTTGATTTAATAGACTCAAAAGCTGTTGTGTTTTGCCTCGATAACTTAAGGCGTAGAGATAGTCATAATAGAAGCGATTAAACATGGCTTGATCAGTTGGAATCTGTTGCGCGATTTGTTCTGCCTGCTTTAAGACTTGATCGAGTTGAGCAAAGCTTTTACGGTCACTTTCCGCACGGGAGGATAAATATTTCTGTTGTTTAATCGCCTCATTCACATTCTGTGAAAAGCCTCCGATTTTATTCTGCCAAATAAAATTCTGGTTTTTATCAGATAGGTGGTGCTTTTCAGAAAAAGCAGTTGCCATTTCATAGCTCCCCAGTGCCACCAAAATATTCAAATACTCATGTTGAATGGCTTCATTGTTGGGTTGTTGGGTATAGGCCAACTGAATGGCTTGTAAGGCATAAGTGTATTGTTGCAATAGCCGATGAACATAAGCGGCTAAGGCTAGCTGTTCAGTATTCATTTGCGTTGTACCAAGATTCTTTAATTGCTGTGCTGCTTCAATTGGTTGTTTATTTTCTGCAAATAGCGCTGCTTTAAGAATAGTGACCTGCATGCGGTTATGCGTTTGATAAGGTTCAAATTTATCTAATAGTGCCAATGCGGCAGCAAATTGCTTTTGATCCCGTAAAAGTTTAACTGTTGCGAGTTGAGCATATTCTGGGAAGTGCCTTGGCTGAATGCGTTGGGTTAAATCAGTTAGGGTGGTTTGTGGCAGAGCTTGAATGCGTGAGACTGACAATAGATAGTCAGCTAAGATGTTCTGTTGATCTGGGTATTGTCGTAATAAAGATTCAAGTGCTGTTAACCCTTGTATAGTTTGTCCATTTTTAATTTGCGAAACTGCTTTTTCTCTTAAAAAATCAGATGGATGTGCATGCGAAATATTAGACATAAAAAAAAATAACAGGCTGGCTGGGAATAGTGAGTGAAGATTTTGCATAAAGTGTTTTAAGTGAGTGTTAATTATCTTTTTTATTTTAATATGTGACTTAATTCACATATTGTTTTGCTTGTGTACGGCAATATTGATTGATTTTTATTTAAATAAATATATATTAATCAGTATGTTGTTTATTTATTGGTTTTCAAAATCTAGATTTTCACACGGCTATTATGTTTTTTCTGTTCATGCATTTGTGTATTTTATGTTTTGTATTTGAGTCGTGTCGATTGAATAAAAAAGATGAATAACTGAGTGGGAAAATAAGTTAAATAATAATATTTAAGATATATAGTGAAGTTTTAATAAATATATTTTTAAGTAAAATCATGTAATTGTGATGTTTATTTGATGTGTATATGTCTGCTCTAGATGAAACATTGAGTCAACGAAAATCATAAATATAAATTAACTTTGCCTTTGCTTTATAATTACAAAAAATAAACCTATTCTGTTTTTAATTTAACTCCATTTAACACTTTAAATATTTGTATTTTATATTTATTTAAGTTTTTTATAAGTTTTATTTTCAGGAAATGACCGCTGCTGAAGCGCGTAGCTAAAGATTTTTTCAATGGATGATTCTGTATCTATTTGAATTTTATATAGAATATTACTTATTCTGGAAATTAGATAAACGGGATTTGTGAAAAAATGCTAACTTTGATGTGTTAAATGATAATTATTTTATAGGTAAAGGCGTTATTTTATTTTTATATTATATAACCAAGGCGTAGATGTGGTATATAAGAAAATTACAGTATCCGACTATCGGAAGATAAATAGAGAAAGTGAAGTTAAAGTAAGTAAAAAATATCTGAATTATGATTTGTTTTTTTTACTGGTCATGTGCTTGTGGAATTCAAATGTTGGCTATGTTTTTCTGTTTTTATACTTTGTAAATTATATTTTTGAGAAAATGAGTGATTACTACTTTTTGGTTGGATTTTCTCTATTATTTAGCTTTGGCTTGATCGTTTCTATTTTCTTTTTAATGTTTGTTGTTGAGCTTTTTTTTTCGTCAAAATAATTTTGAATTTATCATATAGGGGAATAAACAGGACTTTAACTGGTCTTGATATGTTTAAATTTTTGCACCAAATTGAGGCGGTTTGTCGTCATTTTAGCGCTTTAAAATAATTAAAAATTTTTTGAAAATAGTCAGTATTCATAAATATGAAATAATGTAGATGATAAAAAGGAAATTTAAAAAAATAAAAATCTAATTGTTGAATAAAAAATCACTTTTAACTCTTTCGTTAGTGAAGAGACTTTTGCAATCTTGAAACTTTCCTTGAAATGATAAGTTTTTTTATAGAAATGATAATTTTTTTATTGAATTTTAAAGTAGATTCTGAGCATTATCTGTGACTAATATCACAAAAAATGGATTTTTTGCCGCATTAGTATGAAAAGCTGAAAACTGGATTATCGTTAATTTTTAAGGTCGATTAAATAATGTACTTGTGTAACTGGTTTTTTGATTCCTTCTCTGAGGTGGGCTTTTAGATATGATATGAGTGGGGAGCAATGGTTTTGAGTCATCCTAATCAGGTTAAATTAATATCAAGTTCGATGCTTAATTTATTGATTAATTTTTGTGTAAAAAATAATCTTAAAAATGCAAAATATTTGAGTGATTATAAAACGAGTGAACTGATTCCAATCGGGGAATGGATTGAACTATTGGAGGAAATTAATCAAAAACAGACTAAACCAACACTTGGACTAGAAATATCAAAATATACTCAACCTAAACATCTTGGTATTTTAGGCTATATTGCTTCATCATGTGAAAATATATTAGATGTATTAAATGTATTTATAAAATACCAAAGGCTCTTCTGTGAGGCTAAGCTCGCAAAGATGTCTATTTCAGATCAATTTATTGTTATTCGGTGGGGATTTGACCCTTATCTTAAAAATAATCATTTGGTAGATGAATTATTAATGGGGGTTTTTTATACACTTTTAGATCAATTAGTGCATCCAAATAGAATAGAGGTGAAAAAAGTTAGTTTTAGTACAGAGAAAACCAAATTTTTTTATAATTACGAAAATTTTTTTGGTTGTCCTGTCGAGTTTGAAAGTGAAGATGTTGAAATATATATTTCTATGGCCAGTCTTGATTTAGAAGTTTTTAATGCTGATCCAGTGTTAAATGATATTTTAATAAAGCAGGCAAATGTATTGCTGTCAAAACGTCCTAAGCTTGATCTTTTTGATGAGTTAATACAGAAAACAATTATTCAAGCTGTAAGTAAGGGGAATATCAGCGTGGAGGAGGTTGCAAATAAATTGGGCTTACCAGCTCGGATATTTCAACTGAAATTAAAGCAGCAAGGATATACCTTTAAAGAAAGATTGAATCAGGTTCGTAGAGATTTAGCTTTTGATTATCTTGCCGATCTCAATTTGAGCATTCTGGACATTTCAATGTTATTGGCCTACCAAGAACAAACCTCGTTTATCCGAGCATTTAAGTCATGGACTGGGATGAGTCCGTTACAATATCGGAAGAAAAAAATCTTAAATCATCGTTCGTGATTCTGGCGTGTTCCTACTGCAATGCTGAAGTGCTGGAGGCCCAACTTTTAACTTATCTAGCCAATACTTGTCCTAATCATCACTTATTGGCTATATATCAAAATCATCATAAGTGGGGCATAAATTACATTCTGAAAATATTCAATCTCGACTTCAATGATTGAAACAAAAACAATTGCAGTACAACGGATGAGAGCATTTTAGATGTCTTAAAAATTCTACCCATCCATTTACATTTATTTAAATGCAAGTGATAATCAATATTGTTTGTGTTGTTTTATTGAATTGAATGAGAAATGTTTCCTCAATCCTCCTCGACAGCAGTTGACTCATCGTTGTTTTCCACAGGGCGACGTCATGCTGCTGTCAGACTCCAGTCAATTAGGTTTGCAGTCTGAATGATTTGGCGTATGCTGCAAGCGATTTATTGAAGCTTAATTTTTATTATTTTTTATATAGTTAAAACGTCGATTATTTTAGGACCTCGTTTAGGTTGCTGATGATTTTTATCTTCTGGTGAAGTTTATGTCCCGATCTCCCTCTCAAACAAAGGTGATTAAGCCGCTTGTACTGGCTATTGCTTTATCTATGTATGCCTTGACCATGCCTGTTTATGCAGATAATACTAAGGTTGTTTTGGCAAACACCGTCACAGAAGTACCGACTGTACAAGACACATTGTCTAAGAGCAATGCTCAGAATCAAATTTATCAAATGACGCCAATTGTCGTGCAGGCAGATAAGGAAGATACCATCCAGTTTGGTCAGAGTGTGTTAAATCAAAAAGCCATTGACCGTTATCAAGCCAACAATGTTGCACAATTATTGGACCACATGCCGAGTGTGGGTTCTGCCGGTTCTCCACGACCAGGTGGGCAAACCATTAATATCTTAGGTATGGGAGGTGTTGAGGATGTTCCGATTACCTTAGATGACTCGGTCAAAAGTTTTGATAAATATCGACAAGGTTCAGTTTTTATTGAACCTGAACTGTTAAAAAAAATTACGGTCGATAAAGGTCCGCATAATGTTGAGGTTGGAAATGGTGGTTTTGGAGGGAAAGTCACCTTAGAAACCAAAGATGCCACTGATTTATTGGTTGATGATAAAAATATTGGGGCTTTTTTGAAATATTCGCGATTTTCCAATAATTCACAAAATACCTATACAGGTGCTGTGTATGGAAAAAGTGAAAATGGTGTCGTTGATGGGATGTTCTACTATACCAATCGAGATAGTGGCGATGTTCAACGTCCTGATGGCAGCAAGTTTTTGTATTCTGCGCAGCAGCAGGATACTTATTTGGCCAAACTCAATTTTCATCCGACAGACAGCCAAAAAATTAGTTTGAATGCGATGCAAAGTGGGCATAAGGGCTGGGAACCATTTGCTGCAATGCGTGATCAAGATGCTGTTCCAACAGAAGCGGATATTAAAAAATATGGATATGAGGAGGCATGGAAACGTCGTTTGGTCTATCGCGATCAAAACGATAGCAGCTATTCAGTCGGATATGAATTAAATCCTGAATCAAACCCCTATGTAAATTTGAAGGCTACAGCATCGTATTCAAAGACCGATCAACATGATCAGAGATTACCGAGCGTGACTGGATCGGCGGCTACACTGGGCAATGAAAGCTGGGTAACCTATACCAATACAGCGTTTAAGCTCAGTAATATCAGTGATATTGTAACTGATTATGGTACGCATAAATTAAAGGTCGGGGCTCAATATCAGAAGATGGAGCAGAACTCACTCATTTATGATAAGAACAACGCCAAAAAACCAGATTATAATTTTGGTTATTATGAGCCAAATTATATGCCTTCAGGCAAACAGCAGATGTTGAGTGCATTTGTAGAAGATCAATACCAGATTGATAATTTCACAATTACACCATCGCTGCGCTATGATCATATTACCAATACAGGTCATCCAAACCGAGCATCACGTTATAATGATCCAAGTGCAGGGCATGATTATTCCAGCAAGACCTATGCTGGCTGGTCACCACGTTTGGCCTTGGCGTGGAAGCAAGCAGATTATCTCACTTGGTTTGCCAATATCAGTAAAACATGGCGTGCCCCTCGTGTCGACGAGCAATATTATGTGCAATCAGCAATAACCTCTGTACCATCAACCAGTCGTTATTTATTGCCTGAAAAAATGCGAGCGATCCGCCTCGGCAATGAGATGAATTTTGATGATGTTTTTGCAGAGCAAGATCACTTGCAAGTTCGTTTGACTTATCACCATAATCGGGGTGGCGATGAAATTTTCCGAAATCGATCAACCTTCTGTAAGGCACAAGCGGAAAACAATGCCAATGGTGGAAATGGCAGCATCGATGACTGTAATGGAAACTATAAGCATGGTTTTTATCGTAATGTCACTGACTATACCATCAAAGCCTATGAAGCCGAGATTTTCTACAATCAGCCGACTTGGTTTACAGGTTTAACCTATTCTTATATCCGTGGCCAACGCGACAATTCTCCTGTGAATCCATGGTTTGAACAAAAAACCTGGATGACGGATATCCCTCCGAAAAAAGCAACAGCAACTTTAGGTGTGAATGTGCCTGAACATCATTTAACGATGGGCTGGCGAGGGATCTTTGTGGCTAAACAAGATCGAAGCCTGTCTGATAATGATAAATCGATTGCTGCATCCTCTTTTTCTTTGCCTAAAACCAAAGGGTATTCACTGCATGGTATTTATGCGGATTGGCAACCTGTTGGAGAAAAGGGCCCTACTTTAAACTTTTCAATCGATAATCTATTTAATCGAGACTATAAAATGTATTTAGGCGAATATATGACTGGTACAGGGCGCGATTATAAGCTCAGTATTTCACAAAAGTTCTAATTGTAGCGAAGGGCTTTTTTAAAAGCTGAATGTTAGATCTTATTTAATTCGTATAGATGTTATTTTATTTTTAACATCTATACGGATTTAAAATCGCATGTCTTAACGCTAAAAGTATTTTAGCCAAGCAATATGTTTGTTTCTATGCTTAAATTCAGAAAATTTCAGCACTAAAGGATAAAGTAGGATGCTGACCGTGATTGCGATAAGCCAAAGCGTTGCAACATGATCTACACCAAAGTATTCTCCGTGATTCTTTCCAAAAACCTTAATGGCAATAAGATATAAAACCTTGAGTACATATAAGTGAATAATGTAGAAAAACATGGGGACTGAGCCAAAAATGATCAACGGTTTTATCCAATGCTTGTTGGTAATTTTCTCCAACCATACTAATAAGACCAGTCCTATACCGACATTCCATAAAATAAAAAGTAGAGAAGGTGGATATTTGGTTAAATTGATAAAACTCATTGCAGTTTCAGAAAATGTGGACATGGCTGACCATGGTTGATCACCATAAATATTAATCCATCTTAAGGCTAAAAATAGACCAATACTGCCTAAACCAAAGTTAAGTAAGATTCGATTTCGCTGTCCAGTATCTATGGAACGATTAAATATGGTGGTACCAATACAGTATCCAAGTGTGATCACTCCTATCCATGGTAAAACTGGATAGGAGGTCCGAAAACGAATGAATCCATCGAATTCAATCCAACCACGCGCATGTAAAATATGCCATAGATGATTAAATATGGGCATATTCGAAAATGTCACTTGATCTAAGAGGTTATGACCAAAAATGATCAGTAGGCTTATCCACCAGAGAACTCTTTTTGGTAAACCAACTAATACTGCTAAAGCCAACATACTTAAGCCAATTGCCCAAATAACTTGTAAATAAATAACATTAGGTGGAAAAGTTCCAGTCCAAGCAAAATTAATGACAATTAATTCGAGAAAAATCAAAAAAAATCCGCGCTTTAGCAAGAATTCTCGTGTTTTCACAATGTTATTTTTAGTTTGGTATAAATAGGCTGATAAACCTGTTAACAGAATGAAGACTGGAGCACATAAATGAGCAAGTGTACGACTTAGGAATAGGCCTTTATCTGTTTCAGAGATCAGCATCGGATCGGGAACTTGATGATGAAGATAGAAGGTTTCACGAACATGATCTACCATCATTATCAAAATAACTAGCCCTCTTAGGGCATCAATTGCCTGTAAACGTTGATTTATGATCGACATATATAAATAAGTATGTTTTGATATGTTATAATATATCATAAAATGATTCGGATTGAATCAAAACTTAGCATAGATGATGTCTAAGCTTTTATATTCTTTATTAATTTAATAATGGAGTTATAAATTATAGAGTCAGACTTAGAATTATATTTAAATTTTCACTAAATGATAATTTTTTAATGCTTTGCTGTTAATTTTTTAATGCCTAATTTTTATACAATAAGGGGAGCTTTTTACAGAGCATTGATAATGAAAAAGTGGATTTGCTTGACCTGTGGAAAGTACAAAAAGATTGCTCCAGAGCATTTGAAAACAGGGCAAATTGTTTGCTTTTACCAGTTTAAAATTGATGCAGAAGAAATTCAGAGAATAATAAAACAAGGCATAATTTTAAAACGGAAAAACGCAATTTTAACCATATTGGATAATGGAGAAATTTTCTATTTGCTTGATCGGGATGTATATCCTATCGATGCACCTGTAGACTTTATTTATAATATGTTCGGTAAGTGTCGATGTTTATATGAACAATAAGAATAATAAAGTTTTAAAAAAGTGAGTGGTTTAGTTGCTTAATGCAGGATTTAATTTGTGTCGTAGTCGTGGTATTGAAAAATCTAAAAAGAGCTTGGTCGCCAATAAAATATTTTGCCGTGTTGGAATAAGTGCATTCACTAAAGATGCTTGAGGTGACCATGGAGAGTCAGATTCAAGGACATTTACAAATTGACCAGACTTTAATTCATTAACGCATAAATATCTGGGCAGAACCGCAACCCCCATGTCTTGTTGCACAGCCGATTTAAGTACTGACATATTGCCACAACTGATATAAGGCTCAAGCAGTACGGTATTTAAATCATTATTTTGACTGGTGAATATCTGAGAAATCAGGTTCTTTTGCACCCCTAAAGCAATGAAGTTTAACTGTTTGAGTTGCTCTGGAAACTTAATTTTTTCTTTATTACTCATATAATTCTGACTGGCAACCAGTACCATCGGTAAATCACAGACTGGACGAATAATTAAACTTGAGTCATTGAGGAGTTTGGAGGAAATTCGAAAAACCAGATCGACTTGCGCGCTGATTAAATCAATATTCTGATCTGATGTGTTGATGGTCACGCGTATGTTAGGGTATTGACGCAAAAACAAATCAAGAATAGGCAGTAATGCCTCTTGTGCAAAAGTAGAGGAGCAACCCACTCTTAATGTCCCTTTCGGATCACCTGCAAGCTCGGTAGCAACCGCAAAAGCATTTTGTGCAGCCTGTTTTAATGCTTTGGCATGAATATAGACTTCTTCTCCTGCGGGGGTCAGAACAACACTTCGTGTATTCCGATGTAATAAGCGGACGCCAATCCTATTTTCTAGCTCTGCAATATGTCGACTGAGTTTAGAGCGCTGTACGCCTAAATTACGTGCCGCAGCTGAAAACCCTGCATGTTCGACTACTTCTGCAAATAATAAGAGATCATCAAGTTTTTGCATGGTGGCCCAACCCATTATTGTTGCTAATTTTAGGACAGTATATTGTGGATTTTATGGGTTTTGTCAGAGGTCTGAACTTGTTAGATTGATCTCCGTGAAATCTATGCAGGGTTTGTTGTTGAGCATGTTTAAAAATCAAATAATTAGGACATTTTTGAGCTATAAATTTTTTGTAGCATTATTGCTGTCATTGCCTCTAAGCCCTGTTTTTGCGAAAGATAATGGGACTGCCGTAGATCAATCAATCTATCAGAATCGTACTGTATTAGCGGATTTCACCGCGGCATCCTGCCCAGATAACCCAAGAAGCTTAACGCAAGTCAAAGGCAATCTGTACCGACATACTACGGGTGCAGGATTAGCCGTACATAGCGGTTTAGTTTTGATCACTAAAGAAGGTGCTTTGGTGATTGATCCAGCGATGACCTGTACATCGACATGGCTAAAAGATGAAATCAAGAAACGTTTTGATGTGCCTGTAAAATATGTGGTCTATACCCATGCACATGCGGACCATATTAGTGGTGGGCAAGTTTTTAAAGCAGATGGGGCAACCATTATCGCCAATCAACGTAGTCTTGAACCGATCGTGGGGGAAAAGTTAGCCACAGCATTACCAGATCGCGTTTTTGATCAGGACATGAAGATTAGCCTAGGAGGCGAGGACGTACTTTTACATTATGTTGCACCGAGCCATTCAGACAGTATGGTCATGGTACTGTTTCCTAAATACAAAGCCTTGCAATGCACTGATGTGTGTGAAAGTAAAAGCATGCCATACAATGATTTTTTAGATTTTTATTACACAGGCTGGATTGATACTTTGGATTGGGTGATCAAGCAAGATGTCGATTTTATTGATGTTGGACATTATAGCCCTGCCACACGTGAAGATCAGATCGCATTGCGTCATTACATTGTCGATTTACATCAACAAGTTTTGGACTTGGTTCGTGCAGGGCAGTCATGGGATCAGCTCTATCGGAATGTCAAATTTAGCCCAGAAGTTCAGGATTGGATCGGTTTCAGTACGATGAAAATACCGAATATTCAAGGTATGTATCGTTGGGTAAGCAATCATCGTCGAGGGAATTGGTAATCATAAAAATAAGGCTTTTCTGTTGAGAAAGAGCAGTAGCCACTTATATCAAGTTGATGTCGTATGAAAGGGCCAATTCATATGGTGCATTATAGTGGAATGTAAAACCAGTGATGAAAGAGTTTTAATTGATTTAGAACGGGTCTGATTAATCGATGAAAGAGTATTAAAGTGTTAGAAATTAGAGATCTAGAAACGTTTATATATGCTGTTGAAAATTCTTCCTTAACTGTAACCTCAGAAAAGCTAGGTATTGATCAATCTACGGTAACCAAACGCATCAATAATATTGAGAAAAAACTAAAAGGAAAGCTATTCAATCGTAAAAGCCGACCTTTGCAGCTTACGCATTTGGGAGAGCAAGTATACTTTAAAGGTCGTTATATCCTCGAACAAATGGAACAATTAGAGTATTTTCATCAGCAGGAGGTTATTCCCAATCAAGAAAAAATGAACATCGGGGTTCCAATTACCTTGGTGGATGATCTCTCGGAGTATATTTATGAAAGGTATAAGCATGACCATTATTTGGCAGGGGTAGAAATACACAGTGGTTGGGGGCGAAGTCTGATTCAGCAAGTTGCTGAGAGTGAGTTACCACTTGCAATTGTGATGATTCCTTCCAATCTTAATCTTTCTAGCCATTTGTTTTTCTTGAATATTGGGACTTTGCCCTTAGTTGTGGTTTCGGTCAGAACGGGCGTGAAAGAACATAGCAGTTTGGAGCGGTGCAGTAAGAAAGGTTGGGTGATCCATCCTGAAGGATGTTGCTTTAGAGAGTGTTTAAATAAAGAACTAAAGGAACGAAAATTGTTCCTATATGCCAATAAAGAAATCTTCGGGATAGAACCGCAGTTACACAGTATTTTAAATGGAGATGGTCTGGGGATTTTCCCAAAGCCTTTTATAGATCAGCATCTGGCCTTTAATTCGGACCTTGAAATTGTGGCGGTCGAAGATTTTAATATCAGTGTCAATGTGGGGATTGTTTATGCGGATCAGCGTCATTTAAATGAAGTGGATTATTTTGCAAGTATTATAAAAGAACGGTATTTCTAGCTCATCTGCATGATGGCGACTGAACCAGTTTTTTTCTAGAAAGTCTAGAAAGATAGTTAAATATGCAAAGCTTTGAGACGTATGTACAGTAATAAACTCAAGTACGTATGTTAAGATCAGACACTAAAATTAAAAATAAGTCAGGGCGTGAGCATGAGAAGAATATTGGGGTTGATATCTGTTCTTATCGCATCAATGGGAATTTTTGCAACTGAACTACCCGTGGAACAGCAGGGGGAGCCAGTTGCTCCCATTAATTCAGCAGTACAAAAAAGCAAGGATTCTTTGATTAAACAGTCTACGAAAAAAGCAGATATTGATGAAGAAGTTGCTACTCAGGCTTTGAAATTAGGCGGGATTCATCGTCGAGAAGATGCCAGACAATACCTTGAGTTGAAAAATCAAGTTGAGCAAAATGCTGAGCAGGTGGATGATAAAACCAAAAATCAGAAAGAAATATCCAATGTGGTGACACAGAAGTAGATTTTGTTTGATGTCTGGGGACAAATTAATTCTGTAGCTATCACGCTGTTCACGCCAGTGCCATAATCACAAGATGATTTTTCATTTCGCTGATGCTGGAGTGTCCGATCAGCGCTGAGGAGGAACTCAAATGAGCAGAAATTACTGGGAAGAAGTGTATCAATCCAAACAAGCTGACCAAGTAAGCTGGTATCAACAGCAGCCAAGTCAAACACTCGCTATTATTGAATCTCTAAATTTGCCGCTTGATGCTAAGCTGATTGATGTGGGCAGTGGCGCTTCTCTCCTGATTGATTATCTGCTTGAAGCTGGATATCAATATTTGCATGTGCTTGATTTATCTGAAACTGCATTACATACAACCCATGCAAGGTTATGTACAAAGCATCTAGATGGTAGCCATATTCATTGGTTAGTTGCAGATGTGTGTACGGTTGAGCTTGCGCCTCAATTTTTTGATGTGTGGCATGATCGTGCGGTATTTCATTTTATGCTGACAGAGGTACAACAGGAACAATATCTACACAATGTACGTCAAACATTAAAGCCAAGCGGATATCTGATTTTGTCTACTTTTGCTGAAGATGGGCCAACACAATGCAGTGGCTTAATGGTAGAGCGTTATAGTTTGGCTAAGTTGAGTCACAAACTAGACAAAGATTTTATATTGTTGCGCCATGAGATTGAGCTACATATTACCCCTTGGGGCACGGAGCAAAAATTTCTCAATACAATTTGGCAATTCAGAAACTAATATTTTAAAAAGATCTGCGATTCATTTAAAGGATGACGAGAGGTGAATTATTTTGAAACGTTTTAAGCGTGAATGTAACTCGATGGTTAATTAAATATTAACGAAATTTATAAATTAAAAGTTAATTTCAATGGCTTAGCAGTTTAAACAATAAAAAGATAATACTTATAATTCTTGTTACAACGATTTTATCGACAAGTTATCGAAAATTTCCCATAGTCCTATGAACCTATAAATATTGGGAGAACTGTTATGGATAAGATTACAGTCATCGTCAAGGACCAAGAAGAAAACGAATCGATTGTCGTTGCACAGCTGAATGATTTAGAAGACCGTGATATTCCTTTTTTTAAACGGGTTGAACATATTGAAGTAGAAGGAAATATCATTTTTCCAAATATTGACTTACTTTTTGAAAGTGATACTGACGGTAAAATTTATAAGTTGGTTGCACCTGTGAATGACAAAAGATTTATCTGAATTTAACCCGATGATTCAACCTTATAAAAAGGCCCACTGATGCGATTGTAATCGGTGGGTTTTTATTTGAGAGTATTAAAATAATGTACATGTTGAAGCAGCGTATTAAGGCTGAAAAATAAAGAGCTTGTTGAGTGATATCATGCGACAAGCTCTTTTATGGCAAGGTCATCTTGACTTACTATGCTTTTATCAATGAATGGGGTTAAGCCCTTTAACAATGTCATTAAATTCTGAACCATTGAGCCAAAAAGATTTCTTTAAAAAAAGTGTGGTCATAATACTTTCTGCGGCTTCGCTATTTTGGTTGTCACAAAATAGTCCGTAGCTCTCACCTAGAACGGTATTGTTCTCGATCAGGCGAATAAAGAAAGCATGTTGTTCGTCAGCATAACCAAGAATAGCATCACGTCGATTGTTCATTTTTCATGTCTCCACATCAAAAATATTTGAATAGAACCTAACTGCCGAGAGATCAAATAGATTAGTGAATCAGATCAATAACTTAACATTTTTAAATTGAATAAAAATACGATAAGTCATTCATTTAAAACATTAATTTTAGTTTGTCTTATACATCCTTGTCTAAGTTAAACAAGCTAAAATCTGATCTATGGACTCATTGTTATGCAAAATTAATTGTACGTCAACTTGAATTTGTAACTTTTTCAAGTTAAATTATTTGAAAGTATTTTAAGCTTGGGTAGGGGGAAGTTATGTCCAAAAAAACTGAATTTGAGCATGGGGGAGCAAGAACCAATGCTGGGCGGAAGGCACAGTTCACTGAACCGACCAAGGTCATTCGTGTTCCCGAATCTCAAGTTGATTTCATCAAAAATTGGTTACTGAATAATGTCAAAACGGGTACTCAAACTGATTTGACGACATCAATGAAAATACAGAATGTCCAAGCCAAGAATGATCGACTTTATCATATTCCACTGGCAACGGAACGTGTTGCCGCCGGTTTCCCGTCGCCTGCCCAAGACCATGTTGAACAAGCCTTAGATTTAAATGAATTTTTAATTCGTAACGAAAATTCTACTTTCATTGTGAAAGCAAATTCACTTTCGATGTTAGATGCGGGCATTGATATCGATGATCCTTTGGTGGTGGATCGGAGTCTTCCTGCCAAATCAGGGGATATAGTGATTGCCTTGATTGACAATGATTTTACCGTGAAGCGTTTAATGGTTGATCACCATTTCAGTCCACCAAAAGTGTGGTTGAAAGCTGAGAATCCTGACTATCAGAATATTTATATTAGTGAGGGGCAAGAGTTACTAATCTGGGGTGTTGTGACCTATAACTTGAAACCGATGAGATAAGCCCATGAGTCTGCCACAACGTATTTTTGCTTTGATTGATGTGAATAACTGTTATGTCAGTTGTGAGCGCGTGTTTAATCCAAAGCTGGAAAATCGTCCTGTGGTGGTGTTGTCCAATAACGATGGTTGTGTGGTTTCCCGTTCTTATGAGGCGAAACAGCTCGGTATTCGGATGGCGGTGCCTTTTTTTCAGATTGAGGACATTGTCCAACAACATCAGGTTGAGGTGTTTTCCAGTAATTATGCCTTATATGCGGAAATGTCGCGTCGTTTCATGAATATATTGGGCAGCTTTGTCGATCCCTGTGAGCAGGAAGTGTATTCAATAGATGAATGCTTTCTAGAGTTAACCGCCTATCAACAAAGTTATGATCTGACGGCATATGCGCATCAGATTTTAGATACCGTCAAAAACTGGTTAGGCTTGCCGTGCTGTATCGGCATCGGCTATTCCAAAACTCAGGCCAAACTTGCCAATAATCTCGCCAAAACCCATGCCTGTTTTAATAGTGTCTGTAATATCGTTGCGGAAGATCCCTGCGTGATTGAAGATTTGTTGCAGCATATGCCTGTGGGAGAGGTATGGGGTGTGGGGCGTAAGATTCGACAACGCTTGGAAAAAATGAATGTCTACTCGGTGATGGATTTGCTGCAAGCAGATGCAAAAATGATGGGAAAGTATTTTTCAGTGCTGATGGAAAATACCGTCAAAGAATTACAAGGTATGGCTTGCTTAGAACTTGAGGATGTCGTGACGGATCGTCAACAGGTGTTGAGTAGCCGTTCATTTGGACAGCCGATTCAGGAGAAAAATGATTTAAGTGGTGCATTGACTGAATTTAGTTTACGTGCCATAGAGCGCTTACGCCATCAGAAACTATTATGTAAGGCGGTTGGGGTAAGTATTCGTACCAACCGTTTTAATAAGGATCAATATTATCGACCTTATACGGTCGTCTATTTGCCTGACTACAGTGATGATCGTTTAGAGATTATTAAAGCGGTACAGCAGGGGCTTGATCGCATTTTTCAGGCTGGACATCGTTATAAAAAAGCGGAAGTGATTTTGTTAGACATCATTCCACAACATAGTCATGCTGTCGATTTATTCCATGATACTGATGAACTGATTGCTCGAAGAAATCTTTCAGTGGCTTTTGATGGCATAAATGAAAAGTTCGGACGAGACACCATGACGTTGGGGCGTTTAATCACACCTCATGGGCGGGCATGGCGTATGACGCAAAATCATAAATCACCAAGTTATTTGACTAACTGGGATCAAGTTTTAAAGATCGGATAAGCTGGCTATTTACGGCTCATCATTACTAAACCCTTATTTACTCATTTTGAGCTGCATGATAAATCTTGAGTCAGCGCATTTTATTGAAGCAAAAAGTGTATTTGATGCTATAGCTTAATGTTTTATTATCAATGAATTGCTTCTATTTTTAAACTTCATCGGGATAAATAAATTTGCTATGGCGACCTCTGTTGAAAGACATGTAAATATGGATCAGTTGACTCAGGCAGTTTCGCATTTTGCTGAGCAATCTGGTGATCACATTTCTGTGATTTCTCAACTTTCGTTTCACAGTCGAATGCATCCGACTGACAGTACCCATTGTATTTATAACTTGGGAATTGGCATTATTTTGCAGGGGCAAAAACAAGTTGTTATTGGTGATCAAGTTTATCAATGCGTTGAAGGGCAAAGTATGTTGACCACCATTGATTTGCCTGTTACCTCGCATATCGTGCAAGCTTCGCCACAAAAACCATTTTTAGCGGTTCTATTATTGCTTGATTTACAAATGGTGAATCAGGTTGTGGCAGAAATGCCTACACAAAACAGCACGGCTGTAGAAGATATACATCATTCTTTTACGGTGGAAGCTGTTGATACCCCCTTGATTGATGCTTTTTTAAGATTGATCAAGGTATTAGATGAACCGCTGATGTTGCCTCATTTAGTACCTTTGATTCAGAAAGAAATTATTGTCCGTGTGCTAAATGGTCCGCATGGCACATATTTACGTCAGTTGGTGAAATCGGGTTCGGCCAATCAAAAGATCCACCAAGTGGTGAATTGGTTAAAGCATAATTATGTGCAGCCAATGCGTATGGACGATCTAGCCAATCAAGCATTTATGAGTCCATCGACATTTAGGCAGCATTTCCGTGCCGTAACGGGGATGAGTCCGTTGCAATACCAAAAGCAGTTACGTTTACAGGAAGCACGGCATTTGATGTTTAACCAAAATGTTGATGCAGGGCGAGCAGCTGGTTTGGTCGGTTATGAAAGTGCCTCACAGTTTAGCCGTGAATATAGCCGTTTATTTGGTGAGTCTCCGCAACGCGATATCCAACGTATGCGACAAGGTTTATAAACTGCTCTTTTGTATGAAGGCAGATGGAGGATTATTTGGCAGTACGCCCAGCCGAGATTTACAACAATAAAACCTCAGAATAGGCAAACTATTTTTAAAAATAGGCAACTTTGATTTGCAGCGAATCTCTAAACTGATGTTATCAGCAAAGAGATCTTTGCTTACTCTTTCCTACATTCAAGAGGTGAAGAAATGGAAGCAGTCAAAATCAAAAATACCTATTGGGATATTGCCGCAGATTTATATTTTCCACCCGCATTTGATCAAACTAAAAAATATCCAACCATTATTAGTGCACATCCGATTGGTAGTTGCAAAGAGCAGACCTCTGGTAATGTTTATGGCGAAGCGCTCGCTAAAGCGGGTTTTGTGGTGATTGCATTTGATGCCAGTTTCCAAGGCGAAAGTGGAGGAGAGCCACGTTATATTGAAGATCCGTCACTCCGTGTTGAAGACTTTCGTGTTGTTGTGGATTATCTGGTCACACTGGATTATGTCGATGAAAATCGAATTGGCGTTTTGGGCATCTGTGGTGGTGGGGGCTACTCGATCAATGCAGCCATGACTGAACGCCGTATTAAAGCTGTAGGAACCATTACAGGTGCGAACTATGGACGGGTCATGCGTGAAGCCAGTGGTGGTAATCCGATTGCTTTTTTAGAAGCTATTGCAGCTCAAAGAACAGCTGAAGCAAGAGGTGCAGCACTTCGCGTTGATCAAGGTCTATATCCAACGGTTGAAGCAGCAAAAGCCGATCATGCCGATATCGACCCATTAGAAGCAACCGAATATTACCGTACAGCACGTGGCGAAAAGCCAAATGGCGTCAATAAAACGGTGTTCTCTCACAATGCAGTTGCTGTGGGTTGGGATGCTTTCCACTTGGCCGAAATCCTATTAACTCAGCCCTTGATGATTATTGTGGGGAGTAAGCCTGGTGGTTTCGGTGCCTATCGTGATGGTTTTGAAATCATCAATCGCGCTGCATCAAAAAATAAAGAGTTGGTGGTTGTCGAAGGTTGGTCTCATTACGATCTATATGACAAAGCCGAGCCAGTCAAAATTGCTTTAGATAAGCTCATTCCATTCTATCAAGCCAATCTTTAATTCTGGCTTGTTGTTCAAAAAACGGTGTTTTGAGTTGGTTAGGTGACTGATCAACTTTCTATTTTTGCAAAATCTCCTATTGGAGGTGAATCATGGTGTGTTCAGTGAATCCTAAATTATTCCAGTCTTTTCAATTAACTCCAGATTTGAACTTACGCAATCGAATCGTTATGGCACCAATGACAACTTGGTCAGCAAATGAGGACGGTACGATTTCAGCTCAGGAACTTGAGTATATGCATAAGCGTGTAAAAGATGTCGGCTTGGTGATCACAGGCTGTACCCATGTACAAGAAAATGGGATTGGCTTTACCCGCGAGTTTGCTGGCTTTGATGATCGCTTTATACCCAGTCTGACCCAATTGGCTCAAGCAGCAAAAAGTGGCGGAGCACCTGCAATCCTACAAATTTTTCATGCAGGTATCAAAGCGATTCCAAACTTGATTGCTGATGCAGATATTGTCAGTGCAAGTAGCTTGGCAATTACTGCGGGTCCGTTTAAAACTGAACAACTTTCCAGTCGAGCATTATCTCACGATGAAGTTCTGCAGTTGATTGATGATTTTGGTGAAGCAACCCGTCGAGCGATTGAAGCTGGATTTGATGGGGTTGAGTTGCATGGTGCACATGGCTTTATCATTCAAAACTTTTTTTCACCTTTATATAACCAACGTGATGATGCATGGGGCGGTTCACTCGAAAAACGAATGGCATTTCCGTTAGCCGTGGTCGCGGAAGTGCAGCGTGTTATCCAACAACATGCGCAAGGTCCTTTTGCATTGGGTTATCGTATTTCTGTTGAAGAGTATGAAGACAATGGTTTGTCTATTGCAGACAGTCTGGAGCTGATTGATCAGTTAATTGCAACAGAGATTGACTATTTACATGTGTCTTTAGCCGATGTACTGCATTCGGTGCCTAAACATGATCTTCAGCAACCGCTTAGTATTCAACATGTATTAAAGCGGGTGGCAGATCGAATTCCGGTGATTGCCGCAGGTTTGTTACGCACACCTCAACAGGCTGAACAAGCTTTGGGTCTGGGTTTACCATTGATTGCCATTGGTAAGGCCTTGGTGATGAATCCGAACTGGGTCGCGTTGGCACAGCTTGGACAATTCGATGAGATTGCCCTTGAACTAAATCCTGCTGATGTTCCTGAATTGAGTATTCCTGAGCATCTCTGGCAGGAAATACAGGTCAGAGAAGGTTGGTTCAACATTAGCAGTACTGAAACGAATTAAGCCACTCGAGAGGATCAGACGATGATTGCAGAAAACACCCATGATGTAATCGCTTTATTATCAAATAGCGTAAATCGTCTGATTCAAACTGATGGTGATCATCAAACAGCGATTCCTACTTTATCTCTACATCGCCGTTCAGCAGCCAGTGCGACACATTGTATCTATAACTTAGGGTTGGGGATTGTATTACAGGGTGAAAAGCAGATTATGATTGGGGATCAGATTTTGACCTATAGCGCAGGTCAATCCATGTTGACCACAATCGATATTCCTGTGATTAGCCATACACGCCAAACTAGTCATCACCAGCCTTTTTTAGGTTTGATGTTGTTACTTGATGTGCCGATGATTACCGCCATGGTTGCCGAGATGGGGCAGATTCATTTAAAAGAAAAAGTTCAGCCCTCATTTGGTATTCAAACGATGGATTACACACTGCTTGAAGCGATTAGTCGATTGGTAAATTTATTGGATGAACCTGTGTTATTGCCACAGCTTGCGCCAATCTTGCAACAAGAGATCATGATTCGTTTATTGACTGGGCCGAATGGGGTGTATCTGCGTCAATTGATTAAAACTGGTTCAGTCAGTCAAAAAATTGCGAAGGCTGTCGCTTGGTTAAAGCACAATTTCGTACAGGCAATTCGTATGGATGATTTAGCTGAGCAGGTCTATATGAGCCCCTCAGCTTTTAGGCAGCATTTTCGTGAAATTACAGGTATGAGCCCGTTGCAGTACCAAAAGCAACTTCGTTTACAGGAGGCTCGACATTTAATGCTGAATCAACACTTTGATGTCGGGCATGCCGCGGGCTTGGTTGGTTATGAAAGTGCATCACAATTTAGCCGTGAATACTCACGTTTATTTGGTACTGCACCGCAACGAGATATTCAGGAATTACAACTCATTTAAATGTTTTATCTTTTATAAAGATTTAGCCTGATTTCTTATGGGGAGATAGGCTTTTTTATTTTATATATGATTGAAAATATTATTAAAATTTTAATAAATATGAATAAACAAAATAGGCAAAATTCCTGTTGGAATAGGCAATTCAATCACATTCGATCCTCCTATACTGAGGACATAGAAAGATAGAAATCCAAGTTGAAACGGATTGTCATTACGCATAATTAACGAGTGAGGTACTCAATATGCAAACTGTGAAATATAAAAACCTAGCATGGGAATCAGCAGCCAATATCCTGTTCCCAAATGATTTTGATAAAAGCAAAAAGTATCCTGCCATTGTCAGTGTTCATCCAATTGGAAGTTGTAAAGAACAGACTTCAGGCAATATTTATGGTCAAGCCCTAGCGGATGCAGGTTTTGTGGTACTGGTGATCGATGCATCATTCCAAGGTGAAAGTGGTGGTGAACCACGTTTTATCGAAAACCCATACCACCGTGTTGAAGATATTCGTTATGCCGTCGATTATTTGGTTACTCAAGATTTTGTCGATGAAAATCGAATCGGTGCTTTAGGTGTCTGTGGTGGTGGTGCTTATGTACTCAACACGGCGATGACCGAGAAACGGATTAAAGCGGTGACTTCAATCACTGGCGTGAACTTTGGCCGTATGACCCGTGAAGGTTATGGTGGCACAGGTGAGGCTTTAATTGAAGGGCTTGAGGCGATTGCACAGCAACGTACTGCCGAAGCTCGTGGTGCAGCATTGTTAGTGAATGATTTACTGCCACCATCTGTAGAAGAAGGTAAAAAAGCGGGAATTACCGATATTGATCCACTCGAAGCGACGGAATACTACAAAACTGCGCGTGGTCAGCAACCGAATGGCGCAACCAGTGCCTTATTCTCTCGTATGAGTGTGGCTTTGGGCTGGGATGCTTTTCACTTGGCTGAAGTCTTATTAACACAACCGATCTTAGTCGTGATCGGTGACAAGCCGGGAGCATTCGGTGCTTATCGTGATGGTCATGAAATTGTACGTCGCGCGGCATCGACACAAAAAGAGCTGCTTGTTTTAGAAAATACCTCGCATTACGAATTGTACGACCAACCTGAGCCTGTTGCTAAAGCACTGGCAAAAGTAATCCCATTTTTTAAAGCACATCTTTAAATTTGAAACACAAAGAATCTCAATAGAGGAATATGAAAATGTCAAAAGAAATCAGTATCCAAAATCATAATGGTCAAGGGATTACCCTTGCAGCAGTAATCAACTTCCCTGAAGGTTTTGATGAAAGTAAAACTTATCCTGCAGTGGTGGTGAGCCATCCAGGCGGTGGTGTTAAAGAGCAAACTGCTGGTTTATATGCGCGTAAGTTAGCTGAACATGGCTTTGTCACGATTGCCTACGATGCTTCTTATCAAGGTGCGAGTACAGGTTTGCCTCGTCAGTTAGAAAACCCGTATGTCCGTACGGAAGATGTCAGTGCTGTGATTGATTATTTAACAACACTGCCTTATGTCGACAATAACCGTATTGGTGCGATGGGGATTTGTGCAGGTGCAGGTTATACCGCAAATGCCGCCATCAATGATCGTCGTATTAAAGCGGTGGGTATGGTGAGTGCCGTTAACATTGGTCAAATGTTCCGTAATGGCTGGGAGAACAATGTTAAAGATGCAGATGCAATCCCTTATATCCAAGCAGGTACAGATGCTCGAACTTCAGATGCCAGTGGTGCCGAGATTGCAACAATTCCACTTGCACCATTAAGAGAAGAAGATGCACCAAATGAAGAATTGCGTGAAGCATGGGAGTATTACCATACCCCACGTGCGGAACATCCAAATGCACCAGGTTTTGCTACTGCACGCAGCCTAACCCAGATCATTACTTATGATGCCTATAACAAAGCTGAAGCCTTCTTTACTCAACCTTTATTGGCCATTGCAGGCAGTGTAGCAGGCAGTAAGTGGATGAGTGAGGACTTGATTAATCGTGCAGCAAGTACCGATAAACAACTTTATGTAGTAGTCGGAGCCAACCATATGTCTCTCTACGACAAACTAAATTTTGTTGATGAAGCGGTCGCTCAATTGGTTCCATTCTTTAGCACAAAACTTTAATCACACTGTACTTAAAGTAACTCAACAGGTCACTTTAAAGTGGCCTGTTTTTTTTCGAGATGTTGGAGTAGCACAATGAAACGTATTGGGTTTGTGACAGGTACAACACGCGGAATGGGTGTTGAAATTGTTAAAGCAGCGATTCAGCAAGGGGACTCGGTGATTGCGACAGGGAGAAGTTTAAGCAAACTCAAAGCGATTTATTCAAATTTACCGAGTGATCAGATTGAGTTGGTGGAGCTTGATATTCGTGATGAACAGCAGGTTAAAACTACTGTAGAGATTGGATTAAAGCGTTTTAGTCGTATAGATGTCTTAGTCAATAACGCTGGTTATCCGTTATTGGGCCGTTTTGAAGAAGTAACCGCAGCACAAATTGAACAGCAATTTGCCACCAATGTTTTTGGCACATCCAACGTACTCCGTACAGTCTTGCCGATCATACGCCAGCAACGTTCAGGTCATATCATCAATACGTCTTCAATTGCTGGAGTAAAAGCAGTTTCGAATGCCGTGTTTTATTCAGCTTCAAAGTTCGCAGTCGAAGCGATTAGTTTGGCTTTATTAGATGAAGTTGCACCATTTGGAATTAAGGTTACTGCGATTGAGCCAGGCTTTTTCCGTACTGAATTTTTAAGTGAAAGTTCAACAGAATATGGGACGCAGTTACACGACGATTATGAAGCATTGGGTAATACCAAGGCCTTGATGTCGGCTGCGGATGGGCAGCAACAAGGTAGTCCTGCCAAATTGGCACAAGTAGTGATGCAGTTAGCGGATATGCAACCACCACCGAGACAGTTATTGATTGGCAATGATGCAATAGAGTTTGTTACGCCGACACTGAACGCTCATCTTGACGAAATCCAAAGCTTTCAGAAGCTGACAAGAAGCACTGATTATTAACTCAATAGGTAAGACTTAAAATGAAAACAGCATTAATTACAGGCGCAAGTGCGGGTATTGGTAAAGCACTTGCTGATCAATTCGCGCAACAAGGTTTCAATTTGATTTTAGTTGCACGTCGCAGTGAAGCTTTAGAGCAAATTAAGCAAGATTTAGAAAACCGTTATTCAATTCAAGTCGAAAATCAGATCTTTGATTTAGCTGTATCTGGGCAAACGGCTGCGTTATATGACACCGTCAAACATCATAAAATTGATGTAATGATTAATAATGCAGGCTTTGGTGACTATGACTTAGCTTGGGATGCAGATCTAAACAAAGTGATGAATATGGTGGATTTGAATGTTCGTGCATTAACAGACTTATCTTTACGTTATATCAAAGACTATGTGGATGAAGATGCGGTATTAATCAATGTGTCATCTGTAGGAGGATACGCTGAAGTGGATGTCGCGATTCCTTATTGTGCCACTAAATTTTACGTCTCATCATTTACCGAAGGTATTGATTTTAGCTTGCGGACGCAAGGGAAAAAATTGCGTGCCAAAGTACTTGCTCCCGCTGGAACCCAAAGCGAATTCCATACCGTGGCTGCCGTAGGCAGTGGTATCGATATTAATAAGTTATATAACGGCGCAGTTTTAATGACAGCAGAGCAACTTGCTGAAAGTGCTTATCAACTTTATTTAAGTGATAAAACCGTAGGGATAGTCAATCCTAACAATGAATTCGAACTCAAAGATGCAATTTTCCCACAGGTCACTTTATTGTAAGTAGAAAGAGATCGCGGTATTGATATGAAGCAAAGGCTAAAGGAATTTAGCCTTTATTTTTTTCTTAGGGGGTATTTCGATTGTTCGATAGGGTTGCTGGTAAATGCTGAATGAGTCGATCAATTGCCAAACGTGTTTTTAATGGCATATAAGATAAACTCGGCCAAACCACATGGATTGGAAAGTCGACACTGGAAAACTCGGGTAAGACTTGAACTAAACTGCCATCCTGTAGTTCTTTATGAATGAGCCAATCGGGAAGCCATGCAATTCCATGATGTGACAACACGGTATTTTTAATCGCCAGCATATCATTTAACAGCAATTTTGCTTGGGGTCGAATGGTATACAGTTGTTTGTGTTCATCTTGAAGATGCCATTTCGGTGGGGACCCAGAATAAGGATAAGCAATGGCCGTGTGCTGTTGTAGATCATCCAAGTCCTTCACTGTGCCTGATTGCTGTAGATATTCGGGTGTGGCACAGAGTAGCATCCGATGATCACCTAGCTTTCTCGCAATCAAATGATGGCTATCTGGTAAAGCACCAATACGAATCGCTAAATCAAAACCATCTTCGACCAAATCGACAGTTCGGTCATTAAAAGAGAATTCTACCTGCAAATCAGCATGCTGTTGTGCCAGTTCAATCATCATTGGGGCAACATAGAGTTGTCCAAACAAAACTGGGGCCGAAATTCTTAATAAGCCCGTTGCACTGATTTTACCCTGATCTAAAAAGCTTTCAGCAGCATGGATTTCTGCAATAGCACGCTGACTGTGCTCATAAAACAGCGTACCTTCGGCTGTTAAGCTGAGGGTTCGAGTAGTACGCTTAAATAAAGTCACGCCCAAACGTTGTTCTAAACGCGCAATGCTTTTACTCACCGCCGAGCGGGTCAGATGTAGTTGTTCAGCAGCATTGCTAAAGCTTCCTGCCTCGACCACTGTCACAAAGATTGAAATCGTACTCAGCTCAGTTTGCATGATTGTAGAATTTTTGGAATCAATTGATTGAAATAGTATCACTACTGGCGATTAAAATGTAATAGTAAGATAGCTCCATCAAGATATGGAGAACAAACATGGCGAAAGTGTTGGTATTGAAATCAAGCATTATGGGTGATCAATCACAGACGAGCCGTTTGATCGATGCATTCTTAAAACAACGTGCAGAAGCAGGCGTACAGGATGAAGTGATCATTCGTGATTTAACCACGCTTAACTTACCTGTACTGGATGCTGAAATTTTCCATGCGCTGCGTGGTGCAGAGCACGTTGCAGCGCCGATACAAAAGATTGTCCAGTTATCGGATGAGTTGATTGCAGAACTTAAAGCAACGGATCTATTGCTGATCGGCGCGCCGATGTACAACTTGAATGTGCCAACACAGTTGAAGAACTGGTTCGATTTGGTCGCGCGTGCTCGCCACACTTTTAGATATACCGAAACTTATCCTCAAGGTCTGGTTGAAGGTGTCAAGGCAATCGTGATGAGCAGTCGTGGTGGTATTCACCTTGGACAAGTGACGGATGCAGTAACGCCTTATCTACAGTCTGTTTTAGGCTTAATGGGGATTCATGAGGTGCGCTTCGTTTATGCGGAAGGTCTGGATATTCCTGCTTTAAAGGTGGATGCATTAAAAGATGCGCATCTAAAAGCCCAGCAAGCTGCTGTTTAAAAAAATACCCCTTACTACTGAACTTGGTAGGATCGGACAAGCAGGGTGCCTGTTTGTCCGATTTTTTCATATTTAGATGAAATAAGGTTGATCGGCATCTGAGTGTGGTTTATTGAGCCCTAAGTTTTTTCTAGAGGCTAATGCTGGTGTTTGAATAATTTTAACCACGAAGGCAGCGACACTTTTACGTGAGATGACCGTGCCTTTAAAATGCTCATGGCGTTCCGTTGTTTCATAGTCAATCTCATCTTCATCCATGAGCCACGCTGCACGCAAAATACTATAATCCAGATCAGAGGCTTCTAATAAATCCGCTGCTTTACGATATGGGCCAAGGTATTTGCCGATTTCATTGCGATTCCATTCACCAAATTTACCTGTGACTTCATCATAGATGCCTAAGGAGTTGATCAGAATAATACGTTTAACGCCTGCGCCGTGCATGGCTTCAATGATATTCCGTGTTTGCTGTTCTAATTCACCAGCAAGGTTGGCATAAACAATATCTTGCCCTTGGACGATCTGTTTTAATTTTTCCAGATCTAAAACATCCGCTTCAATGACTTTTGCATTGCTCGGCAAATCAGTGCCTAATTTTTTTGCATCACGGAGCAATAGCGTTTGAGTTAGTTCAGGCGCGTTGGCCAACATGTTAATGACCCATTGAGCAATTTGACCTGATGCGCCAAGAATTAATACATTTTTCATTTTAAACTACCTTTATTTCACTTTTTCATTCAAGAAAACACATATGAATGTCATTTTCTTGATCTTTGATGATTTTATTTAAGCTTAAAAATACGAAACGGATTGACCTGAAATGCTCAGTTGTTTGCCTAATTTGATGAGCTTGTCGATTTTTGCAGTATCCATAAAAAAGCCCCATCGAAATGAGGCTGATATAACAATCATGATTGAATTAGCGAATATTCTTCCACCACTGTTTAAACGGTTGCTGTTCATTATCCAGTTCAACCAATTCTCCAATCATCGGCGTCGCAAGGCGATATTTTCTGCTTTTTGAATATTCAACAATACGGGTAATCGGTTCATACCAAGCATGCTTGGCCAAACTGAATTTTGAATGATGTACAGGAATCATATTACGCGCATTCAGTTCTTCAGTGGCTTGGGCAACCTCATCAGGATGGCAATGTACTGAACGCCAAGCGGCGTCATATTGCCCATTTTCCATTAAGGCCCAATCAAAGGGACCGTATTTCTGTCCGATCTCGACAAAGTGCTTGTCATAACCACCATCACCCGTATAGAAAATCTTTTTATTCGGGGATTGAATCACGAAAGAAACCCATAAATTCTTACCACCATCAAAGGCACGTCGTGAATCATGATGGGTGGTTTCAGTGATAATGCTAATCCCATCATCAAACTCGATTCGATCACCCCAATCTCGCTCGATCAGTTTATTTTTTGGGTAACCCCAGTATTCAAAGTGTTCGCCGACGCCTAGACCTGTAATCACGTATTTAACTTTGTCTTTGAGTTTAAGTGCCGTTTCATAATCGAGGTGGTCATAGTGATCATGCGAAATCAGCAAATAATCAATCTCGGGTAAATCCTCAACCCGATAGATATCAGTCCCTTTATAGGCGCGTGTGCCCCAAGGGAAAGGAGAGGCTTTGCCACTCATGACAGGGTCGATCAAAAAGGTTTTACCATGCAACTGCATAAATACCGATGAGTGTCCAAACCAGATCATGACATCTTGTTTTGGATCAAGAGCAAGTAGATTGGTTTTAATGGAAGGAATGGGATCAATCGGATTACGATGCGGAATGGTTTTAATAAAGGTTTTATAGAGTTCAACTGCAATACTAGAGCCTTCGCTCATGCCTGATTTTTCAATTAAATTTCGAAATTGACCTTGGCGATAGTTGGGAGAGCTTTCAATGACTTGTAGTCGTTCACCAGAAGGAATTTTACCGAATAAGGGTTGTTGTGCATATATAACACTCGCTGCAATAAGCAGGGCCACGGCGATCGCAACAAAAAGAATAAGCATAAATGGAGTCAACCTTTTCATTTGAGCATTCGATACGATATTAATAAAAACTAAAAGCGACAAAATGATGAAATATTGTCTAAAAGTCGATGAATGAAAACTTGCCTATTGTTATTGAATATTTGCCTAAACGAACGAGAATTGAATGTGTATTGATGTGATTGAGCAAAAGGAAGTCATTTAGCAGGACTTGGTTTATGCTAGACTATGCAAGGTTACAGTGTTGTAAATCACTGTGAGTCAAGACAACGAGTAGGTAGCATGATCGGGCAGCAAAGAAACATATTGGCAACTTTAGGAATAGATGTTTGGATTCCTAGAGAAGTGGTATGTCAAAAAAATACTGCACCGAACCTATGGCGAGATCAAATTGTTGAAGAAGCTTCACAGCCACTGACACCAATATTAGATGTCGTACCAACGCCACAAGAAATTCAAGTTGCATCGCGACCAACATTAGCGATCACTGAAAAAGAAATTCCTCAGCCTACAGAAATTATTGCCAAGCCTATTGTAAAAGAAGCTGTTGTTGAAAAAGAACAGATTGTTATTACAACGCAGATTCAGGCATTTGAACTGCAAATGTATGTTTTAGAAAACTGTGCCATTTTGTTGGAAAGCAGTCAGCTCAGCGATGCACAACGGCAGCTCTGGCAAAATATTCAAAAGGCACGATTGGGTCAATACGCAGAGTTGAAATGGCCATTTCCCTTGGCTGCATTTCAAGAGAGCAGAGGACTACCATCCTATATTCAAGGCTTTCTGGATGCTACGGCAAGCGGCAGAAAGATATTATGCTTAGGTCAACTGGACTTTATTCAGCATTCTAATATATTACATTTAGCGAGTTTAGAAGAAATGCTGGCTCAACCTGTCTTGAAAAGACGATTGTGGCAGCTCATGCAATAAAGAACGGAAATCGAATCATGAAGAAAGTCGTTGTATTCAGCCAAATAGATCAGGACGTGATAGCGCAGTTACAGCAAGATTATCAAGTGGTGGTGCTCAATCCTAAGCTTGGTGATATCAATGAACAGATTCGGACCGAAGTGGTTGATGCCGATGCCATGATTGGCGCAGGGCGTTTACTCAATGAAAGCAACTTAGCGCCTGCACAAAAACTTAAAATTATTTCGACCGTGTCGGTTGGCTACGACAACTACGATGTTGACTATCTCAATCAAAAGAAAATTTGGCTCGCCAACACGCCACATGTACTGACAGAAACCACAGCCGATCTAGCCTTTAGCTTGTTACTGAGTGCCGCACGTAAGATTCCACAATTAGATGCTTGGACCAAGCAAGGGCAGTGGAAGCGTACCGTTGCGACAGAACAATTCGGTGTTGATGTGTTTGGGAAAACCTTAGGTATTATTGGTTTGGGTAATATTGGAGCTGCCATTGCCCGCCGCGGTTTCTATGGTTTCAATATGAATATTTTGTATCATAATCGCCGTGAAAAGATTGAAGTGGCTCAGGCCTTCAATGCACAGTATCGTGATTTAGATCAGTTATTGCAGCAATCTGATTTTATTGTAGTGGCTGTTGACTTAAATAGTGAGTCAAAAGCATTGATTGGGGCTGAGCAATTCGATTTGATGCAAAAACATGCTGTCTTCGTCAATATCGCGCGTGGTTCGGTGGTGGATGAACATGCATTAATTGAAGCATTGCAACAAAACAAAATCTTTGCCGCGGGTTTGGATGTCTATGCCAAGGAACCACTACAAAGTTCTCCATTATTTGAGCTACCCAATGCAGTGACTGCGCCACATATCGGTTCGGCAACTGCTGAAACACGTCAGAAGATGGTCAACCTTGCTTATCAGAACCTGATTGATGCATTAGAAGATCGTACACCTCGCTATTTAGTGAATCCGAAATTCGAATAATTGCTTACAATGCTGATCATTTAATTGCTGCATTATTGTGCGGCCCCATCTTTTTAAGTTGATTAATATTGGTACACTTGCGCCCTTTGTGACTTCGTCTTGGGGCGTCTGGTGTTTGAAAAATTAGCTGAACAAAGTTTGGGCTTAATGGGTTGGGAAATTGACAATCATTGGGATTTAAATATTGATCAATGTGTCATGATCGCGGCCCCGCATACCAGCAACTGGGATGCTTTATATGCGCGTTTGGCGTTAAAAGCCTTGGGTGTTAATGTGCGCCTGACCATCAAAGACAGTTATATGAAATTGCCATTTGGTCCTTTTGTTCGTGCCATGGGCGGCATTGGCATTGATCGTCGTGCCAAGCATGAAGGTCAAGAACGTCCAAGTATGGTTCAGCTGATGAGTGATTTATTTAAGACGCATCCTAAGTTAGTCATGCTGGTGACTCCAGAAGGAACACGTGCTAAACAAGAGCAATGGAAAACTGGTTTTTATCATGTGGCAATAACAGCGGGTGTACCGATTGCGCTTGCGTATATGGACTATGCCAAGAAAAAAACAGGCGTAGGAAAAATTGTTTATCCTACAGGGGATTATGAAAAGGATATGACCGAGATCATGTCTTTTTATGCGACGATCAATGCCAAATTCCCAGAGAAATTTAGTGTAGATCAGCGTTACGTCGCGGCAGAGTAATTCAGTTGATTTCAAAAATCATAAAGTAAGGCAGGATTTTCCTGCCTTTTATAACACTTTGTTGCAAATTTCTCCTTTTTTCAATGCTATATTAAATTTCTTTATTAAAATCATAGAGAAACCACTTGAGATCGTTCCTGCTCGCCTGTGGCCTTTTCGCCACAACTCAACTGAGTCACACTGAGGTTTTTTTGCCTGTGCATAGTGCTGGGCAAACAGAAGTGCCTGAAATTGGCAGCGGTATAGGTTTACTTGATCAACAAAAAGAAAAATTTATCGGTGAAAAAGTCTATCGTGAAGTGCATCGTCAAATGCCAACGGTGCAAGATGCATGGTTGGAAGACCAGTTTTTTCAGGTTTTTTCAGGCATTTTAAGTCAGACCCAACTTGGTCAACCGATTGGCTTAGTCATTATCAAAGATCCTCAAATTAATGCCTTTGCCGTTCCAGGTGGTTTATTTGCCTTGAATACAGGTTTGATTACTTCTGCTAAGAATCTGGATGAGATTGCAGGGGTCATGGCGCATGAGATTGCACACGTATCACAGCGTCATTATAGCCGTTCTCAAGAAGCATTTAAGGGCCAGGGTTTGCTCGCATTGGCGGGGATTCTTGTCGGGGCAGCCATTGCATCGCAAGCCGATGGCAATGCCGGTGCAGCGGTAATGATGGGGACTCAAGCAGCATTGATGGATAAGCAGTTGAGTTATAGCCGTAATCAGGAGCGTGAAGCGGATCGTATTGGCATGCAGTTTATGTATGCTGCAGGTTATAACCCACAAAGCATGGCAGATTATTTTGAAACCATGCATCGTGCCACCAGTCGGGTCAGCTTTTTACCAGACTTCTGGTTTACCCATCCTTTAACCACTGAACGGATGAGCGAAGCACGTTTACGTGCTAATCAATTACCGAAAGTGAAATCAAAAATTTACGATCTCGATTTTGAAATTTTAAAACTCTATACCTTAGTGGTTTCAAATCAGGCCACTGAAATTCAATTACAGTCACTGGCCAATCAGAAAAATACAGCTGCACAATTAGCACTGAGCAAGTTCTATCTTGAACAAGGTGATTATGCACAAGCACAAGCCAATTTGGATTTAGTGAAGGCTAAACTCAAGAATCATGTACTGGTTCCATTGATTCAAACGGATATTTATTTGGGACAAAACAAGCTAGATCAAGCTTATAGTAGTATTAATTCGATTCAGAAAATTATGCCAGAAAATCGAGCTTTATCCTATAAACTGGCAGAAGTTTTGATTCGCCAAGGGCAAGTTGCGCAGGCACAAACCTTGGTACAGCGTTTTATCCATAAAAACCAGCGTGATATAGAAGGCTGGCAACTGCTGCAACAAGCCACCAATTTAGATAAGAGCTCACCATTACAAGCAGTCAATGTATTGGGTTATCGTGCAGAGGCAGAGTATTGGTCGGGTTATGAAGAAAATGCGATTAAGTCGATGTTACACGCACAACGGTTGGCGAAAGGCAATCTAGCCATGTCAGCTAAGATTGACTCGCGTTTAAAACAGATGCAAGATGAACGCCGTATGCGACTCTAATTCCGATTAAAACAATTCAAGGAAGACACATGATTCAAGGGCAATGTTTGTGTGGTGCTGTGCAGTATCAATATCATGGAGAAATTGAAAACAGCATTTTATGTTATTGCAGCCATTGCCAACAGGCTCAAGGTTCAATTGCAGGGTGGAACAGTCCGATTGAGCGCAGCAAATTTGAGCTGATTTCTGGGCAAGAGCAACTGAAAGAATATTTTCATACACCCAACAAGGCGCGTGTATTTTGTCAAAATTGTGCCAGTCCGCTCTATTCTTATCGAAAGGATTTGCCAGATGTAATTCGTTTACGCCTAGGCACTGTGACAGAAGGTGATATACCTGCACCGAAGGAAGAATTTTTTCTTGAGCACAAACCAAAATTTATTGAATTAAGATAAGATGACGAGCGTAAGCAATCGCTAAGAAGTTAGAACATTTATGAAGAAAATTTTAGTTTTTATTTTTGCGATCAGTAGTGTGGGGATCAGCTCAGCAGCATCGATTGAGCAATATGCAAACTCAGTGGATAAAATTCGTAGTGTATATGCGCAGGATATTCGTAGTTTTTTACGGAGTCTGAATCCTCAAACGTCACAATTTACACCTGAGCAACAAGCAAAGTACTGTCAGATTAATCAGCGTTATATTCAGGATATGTCTGATGCGATTGAACAAAATCGCTCATCATTACCAGCGCAATATGCCAGTATGACCAAGCAGGATTTAATCAAGCAGGTGGTTGAATCAAAAGAAATGCAAATGCTTACGAAATATGATGTTCAGTGTGATTTTAAATAATAAAAACACTTTGGGTTCATTATTGCAATGAATCCAATTTTTAATTGAATAGATGATATAAAGGGGAGAATTAAGCAGATTAGCTTAATTTTGCTTTAATTTTAGCAGATACTTGTGCAGGATCGGCACGCCCGGCTATGATCGGACGTAGAGAATTCATCACCTTACCCATATCTTTCATGCTAGTAGCTTCTTGAGCAGCAATCGTTTGCTCAATGATGGAATCAAGTTCTTCCTCAGTCATAGCTGCTGGTAGAAATTGAGAAATAACCTCAACTTCGGCTTGTTCCTTACTAGCTAAATCATCTCGACCAGCGCCAGAAAAGGCCTTGATCGATTCTTTACGTTGTTTAATTTGCTTTTCAATGATCGCAAGAACCTGAGCATCGTCAAGCTCTATGCGCTCATCGACTTCGATTTGCTTAATTGCTGCTTGTACACCACGAATAACCGTTACTGTTGCCATATCTTTGGCACGCATTGAGTTTTTTAACACGTCAGTAATTTGGTTTTTTAAAGTATTCATAGTCTCTTCAGCAGTCAATCACAAATTAATTAGTAAAGGCGAGTAGTACGTACAGATTCGCGAGTCAATTTCTTTTGATAACGCTTAACTGCAGCAGCTTTTTTACGCTTACGTTCTTGAGTTGGTTTCTCATAGAATTCGCGCTTACGAACGTCAGCTAAAACACCCGCTTTTTCGCATGAACGTTTGAAACGACGGATAGCTACGTCTACTGGTTCGCCTTCTTTCAACTTAACTTGTGGCATGTAAAATCCTCTAAGATTATGGATAAGATCTAACGCACGATTGCACTAGATCGCAAGTGAAGGTCAGTATTTTACTCATTTACAACTCAGATCACAAGTCTATAATAGCTCTGATATTATTTTTGATCGTTGTAAAGGCAGTTTAATGATTGTTTTGGGCTTAGAAACTTCGTGTGATGAAACTGGGTTAGCACTCTATGATAGCGAGCTCGGCTTACGTGGACAGGTTTTATATAGCCAGATCAAATTACATGCTGAATATGGTGGTGTCGTTCCTGAATTGGCTTCACGTGACCATGTTCGCAAGATGATTCCTTTGATTAATCAGCTGCTTGAACAAAGTGGTGTCAAAAAACAAGAAATTGATGCAGTTGCCTATACTCGTGGTCCTGGACTGATGGGCGCACTAATGACAGGTGCTTTATTTGGCCGCAGTTTGGCATTTGCATTTAATAAACCTGCGATTGGTGTGCATCATATGGAAGGTCATATGCTTGCACCATTACTCTCGGAAACTCCACCGGAATTTCCGTTTGTGGCTTTATTGGTTTCAGGTGGGCATACTCAATTAATGGCGGCCTATGGCATCGGTCAATATGAATTGCTTGGTGAATCGATTGACGATGCAGCGGGTGAAGCCTTTGATAAAGTCGCAAAAATGATGAAACTACCTTATCCAGGTGGGCCGAATATTGCGAAATTGGCGTTACAGGGCGATGCCAAAGCATTTGACTTTCCGCGACCAATCTTGCATCAAGGTTTGGATTTTTCTTTTAGCGGTCTTAAAACTGCAGTTTCAGTACAACTGAAAAAGTTAGGTGAAGAAAATCGTGATGCGGATGTGGCTGCCTCTTTCCAAGAGGCGGTTGTCGATACGCTCGCTAAAAAATCCGTGAAAGCTTTAAAACAAACGGGTTTAAAACGTTTGGTGATTGCTGGTGGTGTCAGTGCTAATCTGCGTTTGCGTGAACAATTAGAAACGTCACTGGCAAAGATCAAGGCACATGTTTATTATGCCGAGCCCGCATTGTGCACAGACAATGGCGCCATGATTGCCTTTGCTGGATATCAACGTTTAAAAGCAGGGCAACATGATGGTTTGGCGGTGACGACAACACCAAGATGGCCAATGACTGAGTTACAACCAACCTAAAATGGAGCTTATCATTTTTGTAGGTGGGCAAGCTTCAGGTAAATCAACATTCTTTAAGCAATATTTCTCTGACACGCATATTCGTCTCAATCTTGATATGTTGAAAACCAGACATCGTGAGAAAATATTGTTTCAGGCTTGTTTGGACGCAAAACAGAAGGTTGTTGTTGATAATACCAATCCGACTAAACTTGATCGAAAGGTATATGTTCAAGATGCAAAAAATGCTCACTTTAAAGTGATTGCTTACTATTTTGATAGTGGTCTGGATGATGCTCTTTTGCGGAATGAACAACGAGTAGGTAAGGCGAAAATTCCTAGGGTTGGTGTGATTTCTACGTTTAAAAAGTTAGAAATCCCTGAGTCTAATGAAGATTTTGATGAAATTTACAGCGTTTCAATTGATCAAGAAAATGATTTTAATGTGAGCTTGCTGTATCAAAGAGAACAATAATGAGATTTGAAGATTTAGATACCAGACTAAGAAAATATGAGACGGCTTACGATTTCTGTATTCCACCAGAAAATTATATTGTCGTTAGGTTGGATGGTCGTGGATTTACACGCTTAACCAAAGAGATTTGGCAATTCGAAGCGCCATTTGATGTACATTTTAGAGATTTAATGGTAGAAACCACAACCCATTTATTACAGTGTGGTTTTAATATCATCTATGGTTATACCCAGAGCGATGAAATTTCTCTTTTATTCCATTATCGTGATGAAAGTTTTAACCGCAAGGAACGTAAAATTCTTTCTATTTTAGCTGGTGAAGCCAGTGCAAAATTCTCTGTTATGCATGGCCAAATTGCTACTTTTGATGCTCGAGTTTGTGTTTTACCCAATTCGCAATTGGTAGATGACTACTTCCGTTGGCGACAAGAGGATGCTCATCGAAATGCATTAAATGCACACTGTTATTGGATGTTAAGAAAATCGGGTCATGCAGTAGCAGAAGCAACGGAACAAGTTAAAGGGTTAAATCGTCAAGAAAAGCATGATTTACTCTTTTCACAGCAGATTAATTTTAATGAACTCCCTGCATGGCAAAAACGTGGCACAGGTGTTTATTGGAAAGACGTTGAAAAAACGGGTCTGAATCCGAAAACTGGTGAAATTACACAAACGACAAGAAGGCAGTTAGTTGCTGATTTTGATTTGCCTTTAAATGAATTCTATAGTGAATTTATAGGTCAAAATTTTTTTTGAAAATATTTTTATGAACTACCGTTCATAATGGAGTTGTAAGTTGAAAATTTCTTATATTTTTACATGTGGCCGATTAGAGTCTTTATTTAAGATTCTCTGCCTCACTCAACAAGGTGAGAAAAAGGTCGAGTCAAAAGAAAAAGTCGTTGAACAATATAGAAAAGATATCGCTTTAGGGCGTCCTTTTGAAGAAACTGAACTTTATCAAATAATTGAGCAAAGTGAAGAAAAAATTGTCATTAACCGCCTAAGTAATATTCTTCGAGAAAAACCTACTCAGCAGAAGGGTAGCTTTGATGCAGATGAATATAAGACAGGTGCATGGTCTGAGTTTAGTGATTATAAGCTGGCAGTTCGATTCTCTAATGCGAAAACTGAGTTAAGTGAAAAGCACTTTGCGAAAACAGGTGAATACATGACCAGTCGTGGTATCGCAAAATTGACAGGTTTCAATCCAAGCAACATTAAGAATATGTTGCATCATAAAAGAAGTGTGGTGAAAAAAATGCTCACGACATTGGAAAAATTAGCCAGAGAGTATTGATCTTGAAATGGATGCAGAGGAAAACTATTGCTCTGCATCTCTACTCATTAATATTTTAATTATCAAATAATTATATTGTATTTTTTAATAATATATAAATAAAAAGGAGTGAATCATGTGGGTGGTTAAAGCAGCCAATGGCTGTGCATGGTTAAGTATTCTGCTTATAGTTGCGGCTACAGGCTTTTCAATTTATGTTCTCAGTATTCCATGTACAACGGATCGAATCTGTGAAATGCCCCCAATTCATTTATTCTTTTTTTTGATACTGTTGGTCTCGACTGTTTGTAATCTTATCGGCATGGTACTGTCGGCGATAGCAAAGGAGGATGAGCAACCCATTAAAGAATCAGCAAAAGCAGCATTGTTTTTTAATGGGAAAGTGATTGCATTTAACTTGGTATGTACGCTATTCCTGCTTTTTATTTTAATGGTCTAGAACACCTTTTAGCTGATTTGTTTTGAACGATCTGCTTTAGACAATACCGCCAGACAAACAAAAATCAAAGCCATGCCAACCCAACCAATCAGGGCGAGTTGTTCACCGACTAATAATACTGCAAATAGTGCGGCAACCAGTGGTTCAAACAGGGTCAGTGTGGTGGCGGTACTGGCTGAAATGGTCTTTAAGGCATAACCAAATAACAGATAACCGAGAAACATTGGAATCAGCATCATATAGCCCACTACATATAAATTCACAGGCTCGTCAAAAAGATTCGAACCTGTAAAAAATAAGGTAGGTAATAAGATTAAAGCGCCGAAGCCAAAAATTAATCCCATCGAAGCCTTTGAGTCGACCCCACGGTCAATCATCTTTTTTGCAGCCCAAGAATATAACGAATAGGTTAGGGCAGCGATCATTCCAAGAATAATGCCAATGCTTTTTTGGTCTGCCGCAATTGTTTGTGCAGATGCTTGGGAGTGTGACTCTCCTAGAGAGAGCAAAAGGACACCAGCGACACCAAAAATAAAGCTAATAAACCACTTGCCTGACAGTGCTTTTTTATCAAAGAACTTTTCCAGTAATGCAGTAAATAACGGGGCTGAACCGATTGAAACCACGGTACCAATGGTAATCCCTGCCATACGCATTGACGAATAGAATGCCAATGGATAAATCGCAACCGAGACCATGCCAATCAACAATAATGGATAGTAAGCGCGAATTTGTGGTAAATGACTGCGGATATTTTTATGGGCCAATAGAGCTTGTAACAATCCACCGCCGCCCATTGCGATTGCGCCAATCGCTAAAGGGCTTAAATTTGGTGCATAAGAGGCGGCGGTACCAGTCGTTCCCCATAAAATAGAAGCAACTAAAACCGCAATAAAACCAGAGTGAGAACTGAGCTTTAAAGATGTATTACTCACTTTGAAACCTCTTGTTCTAATAGGTTGTGAACCATTTGTTTTGCGGCAAATACTTTGTCGCTGGAACTTTCTAAACCGGCACGGGCAATAGAACCTTCCAAGATAAATGAAAGCAGTAATGCCAGTTCTCTGACCCGTTGTGGCTTAATGCTGAGTTGCTGCAAATGACCCGCTAAAATGGCTTCGATTTCATCTTTATGCTGTTTAACCGCCAAACGTTCGGGGCTATGTGCGGGGAATTCTGCGGCTGCATTGAGTAGCCCACAACCACGGAAACCTTTTTCATAAGCGAATTCGGCATGATCTTGATAGGCATCAAAAACTGCCAAAATACCGTCAATCGGGGTTTGGATTTGAGCTTTTCTCTTTTCGTATAAATCTAGCCATTCTTGATGGCGGGCTTCGATATAGCAGGTGATCAGATCTGATTTAGTGGCAAAGTTATTGTACAACGACATTTTGGCGACGTTAGCTTTCTCTGTGATGCTGTTGATACCTGTACTACTGATGCCATCGTTATAAAACAGAGTAGATGCTGCATCCAAGATTTTTTGTTTTGCTGATTTCGAGCTCATAAGAACATATATTTATGTATACCGACCTACCTAATTTTATGGAAAAGTAAATTATTTGCAAGGAAAAATTGGAATTTCATTGAATTCTGATGAACAGGATGGCATCGATTAAAACGCCGACATTGCGCTTTAATCGATAGATGGATTATTCAATATTTTTCTTACTGTGGATAAAAGCCAATCCATACACAGGCCATTTCTTTTCTGATTTAAGGTTGTTGACCAGCCATGCAACCAGTACCAATGCAATTGAACCGAGCAGCACCGGGAAGAATAAGAAACTCCAGTGATATTGAATGGTATTGGCCGTTAGCAAAATCACCAATGGATTTGCGCCAGCAGGTGGATGAACGCAACGTAGAAGTTGCATGGCAGCGATGGCACAGCCAACTGATAGAGCAATGCTCAGAGTCGTGACACCAAAAACTTTAAGGAACAGTAAACCAATAAAAGCCGAAACAAAATGCCCTAAAATCACATTGCGAGGTTGCGCCAAGGGAGATTGAGATACGGCATATAGAATGACGCAGCTTGCACCGAATGGTGCCATGATGAATAAATTGTGGGTGAATTTACTGAGCAGGATTAAGATCAAGATGCTTAATGTGCCACCTATTAAACTTCTTATAATATCAATGGATTGGGGTATGGGGGAAAGATGTTCTCTACCGTTGAATAAAGATAACATGGTGATCTCTCTGCGAGGTTGCTTTACGTCGATAATAGAACTAAAATTATAAATAGTACAGATCTGTACTATTTTGATTGAGTAAATTTTTATGTCAAAGTCAGCCAATAAAATTTTGCATACTGCAGAAAAATTATTTTATGAAAATAGTTTTGTTGGGGTGGGGGTTGACCTGATTCGGGATGAGTCAGGCTGTTCAAAAACTACCATGTACACCTATTTCAAAAACAAGAATCAATTGGTGAAATCGGTCTTAGAAGCGCGGGATGAAAAGTTCAGACAGCGTCTGTTGGATTATGTTGCAGATGCAACAGGGCGAGAGGCATTGAACAGGCTGATCGATTGGCATTTATTATGGTTTCAAGAAGATAATTTTAAAGGCTGCTTATTTGTCAGAGCGGTAGCGGAGTCGCATTTGGGCGATCAAGACATTATCTCCGTGTCAAAAGAACACAAGGTTTGGATTAGAAACTTAATCACAGCATATCTGCAATCTTATTCAAAGGCAGAAATGTTGGTTGAAGTGACGTATACGCTGATTGAAGGACTCATTAGCCGATTTTTGGTGGAAGGTTATGATGCAAAGGTGGCAGCCGAGATTAAGGATTCAATTAATCAAATGATTGATGCGTTTAAGCCAACAGCACTGTAAAGATTGTTTGCAAACTCCTTTTCATCTTATGTGAGTAAGCCTTTGATCAAGTGCAAAGGCTTACGGTTGTTATTTATTGTTTAAATGTGCTTTGATCTTCTACATCCACATATTCGATATAACCACGACCTTGAACGGGGTTGTTTAAATATTCACCTGTAAACGTGTAGGCACTGGCATAACCAACACCATGACCATAACGGAATGGGCTGTCAATTTCTGCAGTGATCTCGAGTACCTTTTGATCGGCATTATCTTTGACTGACCAAGAGAACAATTGTGGTAAACGCATTTTCTTGCCGCTTGGTGAAACATAATCATCAACTTGATGAGCAATCACTTTGAACTCTACATTTGTATAGACTTCGGCTGGCTGGTCAGTATGGCGAACATGCAGACTATAGGCGGCAGGTTGCCCCAGTATATCGGCTTTGGTGAGCAGTAATTGGGTGGTCTCAGTTAAGTTAATAATTTGATAGGTAAAGAAATCGAGTGGTAATTTATAGGGTTCAGGCAGAAGTTTTTTCACCACGCCATGTGCGCCTGTTGCACGGGCATATTCATAGGTACATAAGCCTTCGGCAGGCGTGATTTTCCCTTGATATTCAAGTTGACCCTTAAAGCTTGCCAATAAACTAAAATGATCGTAAATCGGGGTTTTGATAAACCATGAAATTTGATCGCTGACATCTAACTCAAACTCAAAGCTAAGCCCATGATAGGCACCTTTGAGATGAATATTTGGTAATGTACCTTGAATTGAAACTTCCTGACCCAGTTCGATCAGTGTGCCATCTTGTTGAATATTGGCAGTTTCGGGCATGATATAGGCTTTTAACAGGTGTTCCTCTACAGCCGCAGTACTGGAAAAGAAGGTTGCACTTTGTCTCGGGTCACCTAGGGTAATATCATCGTGGTCAAAGGCCAATGCGCCAGGTGTACCCAGTAAGATCATAATATTTAAATAACGATGAGGCTCAGGCAGGAGTGGAAAGAAAATTCCATAATGCGTCCACGTATAAAATTTTTCTTCTGTGCGTGGGCGAATAATTTCAGGTTCTGAAAACGGCAGGGTAGAATATTTTACGGCTTTATCAAGCGTCCCTTGCGCAAGCAATAAGCTTTTACCCAAAATTTTGCTGGTCAGGGATGTTGGTGGCAATTGTTTCTTCATCTTGTTTCCTAAACTCAATCCATGCTGTGACAGCTAGAGTATGAGAAACAATTGCCGATGCTAAGCGGAAATGAGGACAAAGCTACAGCTTTTCAGGACATTTACGCAGTTGCTTTGTTTGACAGTTTTTCTAGGTTTTGTGAACCAATCCAGTGCTTTGAGAACTGATAGGCAGCACGACCAGAGCGTTGCCCTCGTGCCTGACACCATTTCAAACTTTCACCACGAACCAGATCGTTATAGTCCAAATTGGCTTTGACAATATAATGTTCAACGATGGCTAAATAGAGCTGTTGGTCCATTGGGTAGAAGGAGAGCCATAGACCAAAACGATCAGAAAGCGAGATTTTTTCCTCGATGGCTTCCTGTGGATGGAGTTCTGTATATTGCGGCACATCGACCTTACGCACAGGTGTATTTTCATGCATAAACTCAGGCAGTAAATGACGACGGTTACTGGTGGCATAGATAATAAAATTGCTCGAACCAGATTGCAGTGAACCATCCAACACACTTTTTAAGCTACGGTAGTTTTCATCTTCAGCATTGAAGGCGAGATCATCACAATAGACAATAAATTTTTCAGGACGATGCTCAATCAGTTTTTGAATTTTAGGTAAATCCGATAAATCATCACGTTCAATCTCGATCAAACGTAAACCCTGAGCAGAATATTCAGTCAATAGGGCGCGTACAATCGATGACTTTCCTGTACCACGAGAACCTGTCAGCAACACATCATTGGCAGGTAAGCCATTCAGAAACTGCAACGTATTTTGAATGATTTTTTCTTTTTGGCGCTCAATTCCCTTTAAGTCTTCCAGATACATTTTCTTGGGTTGTTGTATGGCGACCAGTTGCTGATTTTCCCAACGGAATGCGATTGCAGAGAAATCCGTGGGTTGCTTTGGCTCTGGGAGAACTTGCTGGAGCTGTGTTAGTACACTAGATAAAGATTGCAGAATAGATTCGGGTAAATCAAGGATAGCCATACATATAAACCAAACTCAATGATGAATAGGGATACTATCACTGCTATTACCGAAATAAAGAAAATATCATCAGAAATATCGAAATAAATCGATTTTACCCTTGATTGTTGTTACAGCTTTTTGCATTGTATAGGTGCAAGCGTATAAAAAATAAGCTGAAATGTAGGATTGCAAATGTTCAATAGAGTTCAAGAGAAAAAGAATACATATCAGACACATAGAGTTGATGTGTTGCAAGAACGCCTACGACATGCAAGCTCTTATACAGAATGGAAAGAAATTGCACTAAAACTGGATGAAGAATCTGGGCACGAAGCGTGGAAATATGACAATGAATCGCCTTATTTTGATGCGGAAATCCTTTCGAAACGCTATAACTTATTAAAAAAATATCGTATGCAGCATCGAACGCTCGATCTGATTTATGTATTGCGAGAAGGTCTGTCTTATGACTTCGCCAATATTGGGCATCCAATGTTGTTCGCCGAAACCTATATTGGTACTAAAAAAATCATCGAAAACTATGTTGAGGAAATGAGTGATTGTTTACGTTACTTAGCTTCGAGTGAATGTATTACTTTTCAGTTAAAAGAGAAAATCCAGTTTTTTGAGGAATGCCAAAAAGCCTATGGTCAACCAGCTTTGATGTTTTCAGGTGGTGCAACTTTGGGTTTATTCCATACTGGTGTTTGTAAGGCGCTCTTGGAGCAGGATTTGATGCCGCAAGTTTTATCAGGTTCAAGTGCTGGGGCAATCATGACAGGCATGTTAGGAGTGTCTACACCGGATAAAGTGCCTGAATTGCTGCAAGGTGAACACTTTTTTAGTGATGCCTTTAAGTTTAGGAAAATCAGTGAATTGATTCGGGGCCGTGGTGGGGTTGCGGATGTGATGTATTTAAAAAAATTCCTGATGCAGAATTTGGGTGATGTTACTTTTGCCGAGGCATATCAGCAGTCCAAACGACATATTAATATTGTGATTGCGCCTTATAATACGGCACAAAACCCGCGCATTATGAATGCATTGACTGCACCAAATGTGTTGGTGTGGAGTGCGGTGCTGGCTTCTTGTGCTGTGCCTGTATTATTTCCACCGGTGCATTTGACCAGTAAACGCTATGATGGACAACACACCCCGTATCTTGCCAATACCAAATGGGTGGATGGCAGTATGCGCAGTGATTTTCCGCAGGAGAAAATGGCGCGGCTGTATAATATTAATTACACCATTGCCAGTCAGGTCAATCCACATATTGTGCCGTTTATGCAAAGTGACAGTAATCGTTTTCGTCGCGATGTACTCAGTTGGCCAGAGCGAATTATTCGCCATCAAGGCAAAACCATTGCTTTGGATGTGATGGACTTAACCCGAAGCTATATGGGCAGTTTTTTCCCGATTCGCCGGATGCTTGATCATGGTTACGGGATTTTAGGGCAGCGTTATTATGGCGATGTGAATATCATTGCCAAATATGGTTTCAGACACTATAGCTATATGCTGCAAAATCCACGTCCGAAACTGTTTAAAGTATTGCAACAAGAGGGTGAGCGGGCAACGTGGCCCAAAATCGCCTCAATTGAAATTCATGCGCGGATTGGTAAAACCATTGAGCATTGTTTAACATCATTGCGAAAGCAGGACGAAAAGCAGCAGAATGAGTTTTACTACGTGGATCTCTAATCCAAAGATTCAACTTGAAGATTTAAGGCTAAGGACTAAAGCGCAAAGCTATGCCTTTGGGCGGCGTGTCTATACCTTCCAAGTTGATCAACAATGTTATTGGCTGAAATTTCATCAAACCAATGATCAGCCTGTTTTAGCACAGGCTTTCCAACGAGAGTTAGCTTTTTATCGGCGCTGTCAGCAGCCAGAACAACAGTTTTTATTACCATTCCAAATGCTTCCATTGCGTCATCTTATCGATGAATTAGATCAAGATGGGATAGGGGTGATTACGGTTGATTCACATGATTTTTTTGCTGAAGCTCCTATTTCCGAGAATATTGAACAGATCAGACAAAAGATTTTTTTGGCCTTAGATGCACTGGATGCATTGCACCAATTCGGGTGGGTGCATGGTGATTTAAAGGCTGAACATTTCCGTTTATACGGTCATTCGTGCAGATTAATCGATTTTGAGCAATGTTTTAGAGTTGGGCAGCCCATGCAGAGCTTGGATGCGACACCACACTATATGGCCCCTGAACTTTTCCAAGGGGTAAGCAAAAGCATTCAAAGTGATTTATATGCTTTGGGGATCATTGTGTATGAGTGGTTGACTCAATCTCGATTAAAGGCAAGTACTTATCACGATTGGGCCGTTTTGCATTGCCAGCAACTCTACATTCAGCTTCCAATTGAATTTGAGCCTTTTCTGTCTTTGCTCAATGGGTTAACTCAAAAGCATGTTAATCAACGTTTTAATTCAGTTTTAGCTGCAAAGAACAGTCTAAATGCAATTGATTTGTCGCAAAAATAAACATGTATATCGAATTTGAATATTATGTGTTCAGTTGGTTGGTTTTTTTAGGTGAAAGACTTGTCATGCTGCATGTTTCTCACTAATATGCATACCCATCGGGGGCGTGGCGAAATTGGTAGACGCACTGGATTTAGGTTCCAGCGCCGCAAGGTGTAAGAGTTCGAGTCTCTTCGCCCCCACCATATTTAAAAAGCAAGTTTAACTTGCTTTTTTTATGGTTAAATCTGAAGTGATTTAACCATGTGGTTATAGAGGATTGGTGTAATGGTAGCATGACGGTCTCCAAAACCGTTCGTCAAGGTTCGAGTCCTTGATCCTCTGCCAAATTTGAAAAGGGCCCTCGATAGAAGGTCCTTTTTTATTTGCTGGATTTTTCTGATCTGTATATTAAAAAAGCATTAGCTTTCATAAACATAGTTTTTTTATAAAAAGGGCTTGTCAGTCGCAGGGTTTATCTCTAATATACACACCCATCGGGGGCGTGGCGAAATTGGTAGACGCACTGGATTTAGGTTCCAGCGCCGCAAGGTGTAAGAGTTCGAGTCTCTTCGCCCCCACCATATTTAAGAGAGTTTTTTAACTTTCTTTATGATGAAGTCTAAAGAACTTTTATCATGCGCTTATAGAGGATTGGTGTAATGGTAGCATGACGGTCTCCAAAACCGTTCGTCAAGGTTCGAGTCCTTGATCCTCTGCCAAATAAATAAAAAAGCCCTTGTGAAAACAAGGGCTTTTTTATGGTCTATTTCTTTTGGTATGCCAATTTTAAACTTAGAAGCGTACTGTGATTATCGCTAAAGCTTCCAACTAAATCACCATTCTGACGTTTTGCTTGAGCATCTCCAAGCCATAAGTATCTTCCGCCCAGTGAAACTGCCCAGTTCGGTAGAAAATTATATTGGAAGCCGAGCCCGCCTCCCCAGTAACCATTGACTGGCCCAAGCGCATTAGCAGGATCACCAAGACCTGAATCCCAACTGACAGACGTTGAGACTGAAAATTTATCAGTAAGTTTCTGCGCGATTCCAATTTGTGCTGACCATTGATCTTCTTCATAACTGAGTAGAGGAAGTCCTGTTTTATCTGGACTGGCTGGAGCAGTTCGCTCTGCCAATTTGGCGGGTTTAAACTCAAAGTCTTTCCATGGCACCCAGCGGATATTGGCGCTGAGTAAGGTTTGTTTACTTAGACCTGTTTGAAAATCAAAATTTATTGATTCTGGCGAAGTAAATGTGACAGGTAGCGTGTAAAGATCATTACTTAATGCTGAAAACTGCTCTGTGGTGCGTGTCTGATGTTTTATTTCGGAGCGATAAGTCAGTGCTGCTTTTAGCCCAATTTCGGGTTTTTTCAGGCTGAATCCTGTTACCCAACCCATTGCATAATCAGAGTGCAGTTCGGCATTGTAATTGGCGCTACCTTTATAAATTTGTCCACGAAGTTTGATGTTACCTTCAATTTCTTCTAAGGCAGGGCCTGCGTATACACTTAAATTTCTATTGATATTCAAACCGATAAGCCCTGTCAAATTATGGCTGTCTAGTTTGGCTTGAGTACCTTCAGCGGGTTTATTTTCAAATTGAGAAATAAAGTCGCTGTACCCACGATGTTGAAGGTTAATATTGAAAGGTTGATCATAAATGAGTCCTAGGCTTATTTTTTCATTTAAATCTGTTTTTAAGCTGCCACGTAGAGCGCTATTATTGGTGCTAATATTGGGGATATTGTTGGGATTGCCTTGGCTACTCAATCCTTTATCTTGCCCACTCACATCCGGCATAGAATAATTATAAGAGAGGGATGCATAAGTTCCATTTTGAAAAAAATCAGTAATGGATTGCCCAGAGCGATCTAGGCCTGCGCTGTATCCAGTACTGATGATAAATGGTGTTGTGACTAAAGCTGATAAGGTGTGATGTCTGATACGTGAATACATTGGAGCCTCCAAATTCCTTTTGGGGGATACAACACTCAAGTTTTTATGATGTTCTTGGGTGTTGTATGGATTGGTTTTATTGATTATTTAAAGCAGGGGTTAAAAATTTCGACTTGATTTGGCATCAGATAGTTGGTTTTTGGTAGGTATTCTCCCATCACCGAAGCTAAATCTTTTTGCTGTTCGACATTAGCAATGGTGTTTTTAAAACTGCTTGATGCGAGCATGTGTCTGATCTGGACAATAGTCATATCTGGGTCAACAGCACCATCTCCATCTTCTGCCATAGGTAACCAACCGATACCACATTCTGGTTTGGCATTGCGCGGGCGGTCAGCGACTCGACTTACGACAACAGTGTAATAACCATTTTGATCAACTGGAATTTCTTCATCAAATAAGCAATCATTGACGCGTGTATTGGCAAAACCTTGATTTGAACAGATTGACCAATAACGCAAATCGCCCTGCGTCAAAAGCCCTTTATTGTTGAAGGTCTTAGAAACCGTCGGTGCTTTTCCACGAAGGACAAAGACCTTGCCATATTTTCTATTCACAACTGTTCTGATGTATTGATTATCTAAATTTGGATAAAAGCCACCTTCAGAGCGTCTTGCTTGTTCATTGATCTTGCCCGTAAAGATCCCTAAAAGGCTTTCTCTATCAAGTTGAATAAACCATTGTGCAGGATTCTGTGCTGGCCATGTATCTGGCTTTCCTGCTTGGTGGATCAACTGGCGATATTGATTGGAAGGAATGCTGACCGCAGCAGAAGTCAGTTGTAATGGTTGATTGGTTTTGAGTTGTGCACAGGCTTGATCACCCTCTAATACGCGACCATCTGCAAGCGTTAATTGAGGTGTTGGTAAACTGACGCCTCCTGTGACGCTTTGTCCGTTATCAGGTAAATAGATTCGATATAAAATCATTTGCTGATTTTTGCCGTAAGCAGGCGCATAGAGTTGATTAACACTTTGTGGCTGACTCAATTGGCCAACCTTGCGCTGTGCTGTCACAGGGGTGGTAGATACGTTTAAGCTGTACTCACGTTGTGATGGACTCTGTTGTTGCCCATAAACGAAGGGATTACCAGAATTGTTATTTGGCTTGATTAAATAGTCTGCAACGGACTCAACTGGTTTCCCAGCTTCGTCATAACTAATGAAAGACATATAACGTGAACGTGGAAATTCACCTTTAAGTTTAAGACTTGCTCCTTGAGGGATGGTGAAAGTACCTGCCCAATAATAAACATTGGCGTCTGGGTAGGCGATATTGATATATGGATCAGCACTGACAGGACCACGAGCCCAAAAACAAGAGCGAGGACCAGGAATAGCCTCGAGTGTTTGAGGAGTCGTTTGAGCTGTGGTTTCTTGTGCTTGTGTTGCAAACGGGGCGGAAATCACGACGCTGCTGATCAGTAGCGGAATTAAAGTGTGTTTCATTTTACATCCTTGCTCATATGACTTTAATTTCTGAATCGAAACAGAACGGATTAAAGGTGCTTAATCTAGAAGCAGCATAGGAAGTTTGAGTTATATTGTGTAATGGATTTTTTGTATGGAAGTTATAGCTTTTAGATATACCTAATAGCGTCTAAAATAATAAAATTAAGGTATATTTTTAGGCAAAGGTGAATGGAAGTGCTTTTTTAATATAGTTATGAATCACAATAAAATATTCAGGGATGAGAAATGATTAAGCCAAGACATCTACAGCAAATTATGGTGTTAACTGAAATTGGAACGATCAATCAAGCGGCTGAGGCACTTTGTATGACTCAGCCATCTTTAACCAACAGTATTAAAAAATTAGAACATGACTTGGGTGTGACCTTGTTTGAGCGAACCAGTAAAGGCGTTAAACCGACTTTATATACCGAACATATTCTAAAACAAGCTCCACAAATTTTGCAGCAGTTAGATACCTTACATAAGGAGATTAAACTCCTTTCGAGTGGTCAAGTTGGAGAAATACACATCGGGACAGGGCCTGTGATTATTCATGGGTTGATGAAAGATGTGATCCCCTTATTTACTAAGCAATATCCTGAAATTGAAGTACATCTATATGTTGATCATCCTAAAACTATTATTGAGAAAATAGAAAATGGCATTCTAGATCTAGGGATATTAAGTACAGAGTATGTTGATCTTACTGATGAGTTTATCTCGATTCCATTGCTGCAAGATCCAACCGTTTTTGTCGTGCGAACTGGACATCCTTTGTTGGAAATAGAAGATCTTAAGTTTGAACATTTAATTGATTACCCATTTGTTTTACCAAGAGTTGCCAAACAAAAAGTGCAATGGTTAAAGGGCCAAACACATGACGGACGTACAGCTCATATTAGCTTAACTGTGAATGACTACGATTTATTGATTCATCATGTTATGCATAGTGATGCGATTACTGCTGGGCCAAGCCATTTATTCCAGTCTTTGCTGGAAAGTCGGGATATTGCTGTCTTAGATTATCAAAATCCTACTTTTTTATGGCATGCATGTGCAGTTTATAAATCGATTAGTATTCACTCAATGGGGATGAAGCTGTTTTTAGAGATGATTCAGGAATGGTTTGAGCAGAGAAATACTTGAATTTTCCTTTTAAGCCTATCCTTGAATCTTTCATATTGTCACTGTCAATCAATAAAATGCTAAAAAACAGCTCATTTTTTGCTTAATTTTAAATTTTTTGTGCCAATTAGTTTTTGAATAATAGAGTAATCAGCAGAGCTGTTAATCAATTTAGATTATTCAATTTAGATTTCAGCTTGATGAAAGAAGTCATAAAAAAGACTTAGATAAATAAAGCCAGCTCGGCCATCAATGAGCTGGCGCTAGGGAAAAATTTAAGAATTAAGGAATAACACATGTCGGGATTGTGCATGGTTCAGCATAGAAAAAATGAATTGGATGTCTTACTCAAGAGCACAATCAGCTCAGCCTGTGTCTCGTTTGTTCTGATTGAAAATAAGGGGGAATAGACATGATGATGATTCGTTATATCAAACAAAAAGATATTCATGATCTTTACCACTTGGCACAAAAAGCAGGCTTTGGTTTAACCTCTTTGCAACCAGATATGGAAATACTGGCCGCACGAATTGATCGGGCAATTAAAACGGTCGAAGGCAAACTGGATAAGTCGGAGCAGGGCTATTTATTTGTATTGGAAGATACCTCGCTGCATAAAGTGGTTGGTGTGTGCGGAATCGAGGTTGCCTTAGGTCTAAAAGAACCTTGGTATAATTTTCATATCGGCACACAAGTTCATTCTTCCGAACCTTTAAATGTTTATAAATCATTGCCGACCTTGTATCTGAGTAATAACCACACCAACTGTAGTGAGTTATGTACCTTATTTTTAGATCCAGATTATCGTTTAAATAAGAATGGTAAGTTTTTGTCTAAGGTTCGGTTTTTGTTCTTATCGGCGTTTAGGCAGTATTTTGAAGAAACCATTGTGGCTGAAATGCGGGGCTTTTCAGACGAAAATGGTCGTTCACCGTTTTGGGATGCAGTCGGTCATAAATTCTTTGATATGGAATTTACCAAAGCAGATTATCTAAGCGGTACAGGCAAAAAAGCCTTTATTGCAGAATTGATGCCACGACATCCACTCTATGTCGATATGTTGCCTGATGAAGCGAAGGCTGTAATTGGAGCAGTTCATCCTAATACTGAACCAGCGTATAACCTTTTGATTGAAGAAGGGCTGCGTTATAAGGGCTATGTCGATATCTTTGATGCCGGTGCCACTTTACAAGCTGATATTGAAAATCTAAGAGCCATTAAAGACAGCCATGTGCTCACCGTCCATATTGAACAATCTGATTGTATTACTCTTGGTGATGAGCCTTATATTGTTGCTAATGACGATTATGAAAATTATCGCGCCATTCTGATCTATAGCCAGCCAGATGCAAATAAAGTGACATTGACGACAGAACAAGCTCATCAGTTACATGTCAAAGACGGTGCTTCGGTACGTTTACTCAATATTAATATTACAAAGCAGAGCAAGCGCTGATGGATTTGTGTTTGGGTAGAGAACTTACACACTTAGATGATAATTTATGATACTTATGCTGTAATTTTTTAGCCATATTTATCTGTTTATATCGATGCATGATGTTGGTGTATTCTTTATATTTAAAGATTATGAATACAAAATCGGTATGGGTTGATGAATGATGTTTCATGTTAATTGGGTATTAATTAAACGGAAATGCAAAGCATCCTCTTCAACTCCTTCGTGAATCAGATATGATGCTTGCGGCTAATATACTTTTGATCAATAAGAATAGATTTTAGCGCGCAAAAAAGGGATCGAATACGAACAATTTATAGATGAGGTGGATTGGTTAAATTATTAATTTAAATATAATTTTTAAAAAATGGAACTTTAAGTTAAGGCATTTTAAAAATAATTTATTTTTATCAGGCAATGATAACGGTTGTTATACATTGGAGTAAGGATGACATGACTCAGAATAATGAAAAGCAACTTCTGGAAGGAGATCTGCTTGGCAGTCAACACATGACACAGCAGGATGAAGAAAAGTTACAACGTTCTTTGACCAATCGTCATATTCAAATGATTGCCATTGGTGGTGCAATTGGTACGGGCCTGTTTATGGGTTCTGGTAAAACCTTGAGTGTTTCGGGTACTTCAATTGTTTTAACTTATTTAATTATCGGTTTTTTCTTCTTTTTTGTGATGCGGGCAATGGGTGAACTATTGCTGGCAAATACCAATTTTAAGACCTTTGCCGATTTTGCAACGGCTTATATTGGTCCGTGGGCCGGTTTCTTTCTGGGGTGGTCTTATTGGTGTAACTGGATTATTACCGCAATTGCCGATGTGATTGTGATTGGGGGATATATGCAGTTCTGGTATCCAGACGTACCTGTTTGGATTCCTGCATTTACCTCACTGGCAATTTTAACCATTCTGAACTTTGTTGCTGTTCGTATGTTTGGTGAGTTGGAGTTCTGGTTTTCGTTGATTAAGATCTCCGCGATTATTCTGTTTATCCTTGCGGGGATCTATTTAATTAGTACGGGCTTTACTTCACCGAATGGTGTTAAAGCATCGATGAGTCATGTATTTGAAACTCAGTCGATGTTTCCTTATGGCGTCACAGGCTTTTTAGCAGGTTTTCAAATTGCGATTTTTGCCTTTGTTGGAATTGAATTGGTCGGAACGACCGCCGCTGAAACTAAAGATCCGCATAAATCGTTGCCTAAAGCGATTAACTCGATTCCATTGCGTATTTTACTGTTCTATGTAGGTGCTTTGGTTTGTATTATCGCAGTTACATCGTGGGCAAAAATTTCACCAGAGAAAAGCCCATTTGTAGAAATGTTTTCATTGATTGGGCTACCGATTGCAGCTGGCTTAGTGAATTTTGTGGTAGCAACTTCGGCCTTATCTTCTGCAAATAGTGGGATTTTTGCGACCAGTCGTATGCTTTATGGTTTGTCTCTAGACAATGATGCACCTAAAAGTTTTAGTAAGTTATCTAAAAGAAAGGTACCGATTCGTGGTTTGATCTTCTCAATGACCTGCGTCACCATTGGGACCTCTATTTTATTTATTGTGCCAAATGTGATGACGGCATTTACCATCATTTCAGCACTAACGTCGATCTTATGTATTTTTACCTTCATGCTGATTATTCTGTCTTATATTTGCTATCGAAAGAAATTTCCAGAGTTACACCAGCAGTCTCAGTTTAAAATGCCAGGCGGTTTGATTATGGCTTGGTTGACCATGTCCTTTTTGGTATTTACCATTGTGATTCTTGCTTTAGACCATGATACGTTGATTGCTTTGGCTTTTTCGCCTGTCTGGTTTATTGGTTTGTTGATTGCATATCGTCGTAAAAAGAAAAAAATGCTGCAACTTGATCTGTTAAAAACCAGAACAGTGGACTATGTTTAAGCTGGGTTGATTGGTGATTATAGATTAAGACCCTCTTAAAAAAGCAGAGCCGAAGCTCTGCTTTTTACATTGATGATAAAAAATATGCTTTAAACCTTGTACTTTATCTTGATGAATAAAAACGTAATATTTAAAAAGTAATTTATGGAAGTGACAGAAATTGTCATAAACAGACAATACTGTATAGACAGAGGCGTATTGCTATCGGTAAAATGCCGTAAATTTAAGCAAAAAAATCTATAAAAATGTTGAACAACATCTTTCAAGCCTTAGAGAGCCTTGGCCTTACTGCACAAAAGCGTGCAATCCATATTCAGTTTTCCAATCAAAACTTAAATACTCAAGTCTTCCTACAGCGTATTGATGGTCAGCATCAACTGAATGATGGATTTAAGGCAGAACTGATTTGCCTGTCGACCAATGCGACCATTCCTCTGAAACAATTTATTGGTAGCCAAGTGGCAATTGATACGGTGACTGATCAAGGTCAACTCACCCGTGTCACAGGGATTATTACTCAAGCCTTACAAGGACAATCAGACGGTAGCCTCACTGTCTATAAGCTGACTTTAGAAGATCCAACTGCACTGTGGAAACAACGCCGTAACAGCCGTGTGTTTATGAACAAGAGCGTGCGTGATGTGGTGGAAATTATCTTCAAAGAGTGGCAACAAAAAAGCCCCTTGTTTGCATCCAGCTTAACGCTTGATTTAAGCGGACTGAGCCAAGACTACGACATTCGTCCCTTTATTATGCAATATAATCAATCAGATGAAGATTTTTTAACATCTTTGATGCGTAGCGAATCGATTAACTGGCTCATTGATGAAGCTGAACGAACCGTCGCGCAAAGCAGTGCTGCGATTCAGCCGCAAAAACTACGCCTGATTGACGACAATAGCCAATACCAAGCCTTAGAGCGTCGACAGATCCGCTACCATCGCAGCAGTGCCACTGAACAATATGACAGTATGACCAGTCTGGTTGGACAACGCTCTCTACAGCCGAGCAGCGTGCATGTACAACGCTGGCAAGCCGATGCACTGGAACAAGAAGATGGTGCAGGCAGTGTACAGAGCATACATAAACACAGTGAACAACATGACAATGCCAGTCTTGGCCTGGAACAGGCATGGCATTTTTCACCCGCGTGGATGCAAGATTTGAATGGGGAAGATGGTGCAACCCCATCGGGCAATGCCCAAATTGAAAAACTGAATCGGAACTTGGGTCAATACTACGACTTACAATCCAAACAATTTACCGCCCATAGCACCGTGCGCGATACCCATGTCGGTTACTGGTTTGAATTGGCTGAACACCCTGAAATTGATCAGCATGATGGCAGTGATAAAGAATTCCTGATTACAGGTAAAAACTTCTATAACCAAAATAATTTGCCTAAAGATCTACATCAACAGATCAACCAACTATTGGCCCAAAGCAATTGGCAACCGACCCAATCTAATAATGAAGAACGCCAAGCCAATCAACTGACCTTACAACGCCGCAATATCAAAACCGTTCCTGAATTTAACCCATTACAACACCGTCCAGCAGCGTCACCACAACGTGCCAAAGTGGTTGGGCCAAGCGGTGAAGAAATCTATGTAGATGAATGGGGGCGGATTAAAGTCCGTTTCCTATTTACCCGCAATGACGATCATAGCCACGATGGTGGTGCAGGTGCCAATGACAACGACACCGATTCTGCTTGGGTCGATGTACTCACGCCTTGGGCAGGTGAAGGCTATGGCGCACGCTTCTTGCCACGTATTGATGAAATCGTAGTCATAGACTTCTTTGATGGCAATATCGACCGCCCCTTTGTAGTGGGAAGAATTCATGAAGGCCATCGTAGCCCAACCAAATTTGATAATGCAGGCAAGCTGCCTGACACCAAGAAACTGGCAGGAATCAAATCAAAAGAATATCAGGGCGAAGGTTTTAACCAACTGCGTTTTGATGACACTACAGGTCAGATCAGTGCTCAACTACAAAGTAGTCATGCAGCCAGTCAACTCAATCTCGGCAAACTGAGTCACCCTAAAGCAACCGCAGAAAGTGAAGACCGTGGCGAAGGTTTTGAACTGCGCACCGACCAGTGGGGTGCGGTTCGTGCAGGTGAAGGTTTACTCCTTTCCACGCATAAACAGGATCAAGCCCAAGGCCAGCATCTTGATGCCCAAGTTGCTAAACAGCAGCTAGAAGGCAATCAAAACAATGCCAAGGCACTCAGCGAAGTTGCGAAGAATCAGCAAACTGATGAGGCTGAATCATTAGCACAGTTAAAAGCTTTTTTCGAGTCAATTGAATCGGATATTGCCAAGTTTAATAAAGCTGTACTTTTGCTCAATTCACCAGAGGGCATTGCTCTGAGTACGAATGAAGATATTCATTTATCTGCGGATGGCCAGATCAATCAGTTTGCTGGCGACAGTATTAATCTGAGTACACAAAAGAATCTGATTACACATGCGCAAAACAGAATCAGTGTGTTTGCAGCACAGAATGGAATCAAGCAAGTGGCTGCGAAAGGTAAGTTTGAAGCCCATGCTCAGTCGGATGGTATGGATTTGCTTGCCAAGCAAGGGATTCAAATTATTTCGACTGAAGATCGCATTGAGATTACCAGTCCTAAGGAGATTGTGATTACTGCAGGTGGTTCTCAGATTAAGCTGAATGGTTCGGGTATTTTCCCTGTGACCAGTGGTAAGTTTGAGGTGAAGGCAGGGCAGCATTTCCTTACAGCAGGAATGAAAGCTAGTCCCGTTTTACCTTTGTTGCCAATTGTAAGTTTACCTGAAAAAGAACCATTACCTACGTTAAAAAGCACTTATGCCCACGAGCAACTAGTTTTTATTGCAAGAACATTCTCTGATGAGAGTTTTGTCAGTTTGGTCGCTCCGATTTTTGGCTTTGATATACCAGACAGTATCTATCTGAAATTAAAAGAAGATATAGAGAAAGGTAGTGTTAGTCCACCAGAGCATCTTGTTGTTGCTAAAAGCATCAATGGGCGCGCTGCTGGGTTTAATCATGTTGATAAGAAAATATATTTAGCAGCAGATACAGTAACTTCTGCAATCGAAAATGATAGCAATTTAGATCGATTGTATATCGTGCTGTTACATGAATATGGCCATTTCATTGATGATCTCATAAGAAAAAGTGGCAAATATCCAATATTAAATAGTTATAATTTATATGTAATTAATAAAGGAAATACACTAGCTGCTATCGCTGAGAAATTTGAAACAACTGTAGATGAGCTTTGCTCGCTGAACTCAATCGAAGATCCAAATGTGATTTATATCGGCGATGTCTTAAAGATCCCAACTAAAATTGAATCCCTATCTCTGGATGCGCCAAATGACGAAGGTGCTGTCTATGCATACAATTTCGGGCAACTAAGTGAGGGTAAAAATTTAGGTGGGAATACAGAGTTTATTTTTGCTCAGATTACATCTAAAAAATATTCAGGAGATTTAAAGATAACATTCATCTCAGGTAAAAATGCTGCAAAAATGCATGCGGATTTCCAAGCGCAGCTAGATGAAACAGTTGACGCTCAATATGAGTATTTTGGTGCAGGAGAAGGTAAATTTGCCAACGAAACTAGAATGATTGCCAATAGAGGAACATTGGACCCTAAAACTGGTAAATATATAAAGAAAACTGACAATAAAGGCGTACGTGTCGAGCATGGACACCAGTCTATTGAGAAAGAAGCAATTGGCGAAGATAACCCGAGAGGAGCAATTTTTACACCTAATACCGTTAATGGAATTTATGTGGGTAACTGGTTGCGAGATCACTCACAGCTAGTGTGCGGTGCTATTCTAAATATGAAAATTGATGTAGCTGTTAATCGAAATGGTAAAGTAACATCAATCAAACCTACTCGAAAGTTAATTACAAATATTTTAGCAGTACTAGCCTATGATCATTTTTTTGATGAAAGTGTCGCTTCTGATTTAAAAAAATTAAAACATTTAGAGTTAAAAAATGATAATGCTGCGAAATTTAGAAATCAGATGCAAAAACTTTTGAAGAATGTGCCTTATGAACGATTAAGTGAAAAGAACCAAAGAAGATATAAAGCTTTAGCATTATTCGCATATAAAGTACAGTCTTCATTGCCTCATCGATTATATAGCGATTTGATGGGTCCAAATGGAGTCAATGTCTTAGGAGTTTATCGTTTTGAGGAACATATTGATAATCCTTTCGGTGCAGATGTGTATACCTCTACGGATAGGTCGTTAAATCCTAAATCAAATGATAAAACCTTCCAAACGAATAGTGATACAAAATCTGCACAATATAATTTAAAAAACTATATTGCAGATAATACGCCAAATGATAAAACTGATTCTGCATTTCCAACAGCTTTAGAATATATGTTGGAGCAATTAAGTAAGAGTATGGAAAAAAATAGTAATTCGGATGTTCCTTTAAGGCATTTAGGAAATGCCTTTCACGTTTTAGAAGATTTTTTCTCACATAGTAATTTCGTCGAAATTGCATTGATTAAAAATGGTCATGCGAATGTTAGACATTGGGTACTCAGGAAAAATGACTTTAATGATTATGCAAAGATTCCTTTAGTTACAGGTACTTTTGACTCTTGGGATACTTTTGCGAGTGTTGGTGGACACATAGGTGAGTTAATCGATCCTGTTAAGAAATGGAGTGAATACGAAGGGATGGTTTCAGGGGAGCGTACCCTTGCTGATCTTATTATTCAGGAGTTTATATTTGCAATTGATGCGCCTTCGAAAGATAAATATTTTACTAATATCTGGTTCAGATATTTAGAGTTGAGAGATGAGGTGAGTAGTTTATATGAAGCTGGTTATGCTGATCTTGCACTAAAAGCAACAAAAACATTCTTGGAATTCAGGAAACAAACCAATTTGGTACAAGCTGTAATTAAGCCTTTATTAAGCTTTTTATTAAAATGGGGTGCAAGTTCTGTCTTCAATCATGCCCATGAAATTGTTTCTGTAAAACAGGGTGTTAATCCTGTTATACATGGTGATAACCCAAGTCATACTCAAGTTGGAAAGGATGAACGAGGTAGTTCTTTACATATGCTAGCTGCTAATTTGGCGATTATCGCGGTGAGAGATGTTGGGATTAAATGGCGTGATTGGTTTAAACATCCAACCGCAGTCAATCGTCAAGCTGTTCTAGATACCGCTAAAAGTTACTTTAGACATCCAAGTCGATGTAATTGGATGGATGAAACAATCAAACAATGGGCTAGAAAGAATGGTGATAAAATTAGCCAAGCAAGTGATGGTGTTGGGCAGAAAGCATGGGATGGAACTAAACAGGGCGTATATAAGGGAGGCAAAGCGGTGCAAGGTGCATACAATGATGCGAGTAAATCTGTGCAAGAAGGTTTAGACAAAGTATTCGGTGGTAAAAAAAGATGAATTATTCTAAAAAGGTTCTACTAGGCTTTTTACCCGTTATTTTATGTATGAGTTGCAGTAATGGTCAGTCAGCTGCTCAGGCTAATGCAGATACTGAAGGTGAAGGGTTTGTGAAGAAATTAAATCCACAACATCAGTTTAAGGTTCATGGCTGTGCAATTAATTATAATGGTACAGATCTTTATATGAACTCGACTGTTGAACCTTGGATTAAAGCCTTGGGGAAAAATTATAGAAAAGTGGATAGTACGGATGGGGCTAATTTAACCAATTTATATATTTATGATGATATAGGGGTGCGATTGGTTGAGAGAAAAAATGATAAGCAAATAGATAGTTTTCGTTTCCGTTTGGAACGACCAGAGCACGATATAAAGAAAGAAACAGATGCAGAAATAGAAGAAGAGCTAAAGAAACCTGATACGGAACAAGTGCGAAGTATATTTAAAGATGCGATCGATGTAGATGGCGTACTTGTCGGTGCTTATCCAATGCATGATGAAATTAGAAGTAAATTCCATTCAAAAACCCGGGTGAGCTACAACCTTACGGCAGATTGTAATGAAAATCAAAAAGGTGAGTCATTTGGAATTGAGTTAAGCACCAGTTTTAATGATCCCGAAGTGATTGATCATATGTATTTTTATAACTATTTAGATTCGATGACCGAAGAGCAAAAAAAGGCATTAGGACGTAGAACTGATGAAAATGGTAGAGAAATTTGTGGTGATTATATGGATGTAAAAACTATGAAAATTGTTCCAAGTTACTGTACGCCAGAGGAGTTAGAAGAGGAAAGGCAAAATGCTAATAAATAACCCTTTCTCAATAAATTATTTCTGTAAAGGAGGGTGAGCAATACAGCAAACGTATTTGGCAATAAAAAGTTATGAGTTACTCTAAAAAGATTCTATGCAGTTTTTTACCTATTATCTTATGTATGAGTTGCAGTAATGGTCAGTCAGCTGCTCAGGCTAATGCAGATACTGAAGGTGAAGGGTTTGTGAAGAAATTAAATCCACAACATCAGTTTAAGGTTCATGGCTGTGCAATTAATTATAATGGTACAGATCTTTATATGAACTCGACTGTTGAACCTTGGATTAAAGCCTTGGGGAAAAATTATAGAAAAGTGGATAGTACGGATGGAGCTAACTTAACCAATTTATATATTTATGATGATATAGGGGTTCGATTGGTTGAGAGAAAAAATGATAAGCAAATCGATAGTTTTCGTTTCCGTTTAGAACGACCAGAGCACGATATAAAGAAAGAAACAGATGCAGAAATAGAAAAAGAGCTAAAGAAACCTGATACGGAACAAGTGCGAAGTATATTTAAAGATGCGATCGATGTAGATGGCGTACTTGTCGGCGCTTATCCAATGCATGATGAAATTAGAAGTAAATTCCATTCAAAAACCCGGGTGAGCTACAATCTTACGGCAGATTGTAATGAAAATCAAAAAGGTGAGTCATTTGGAATTGAGTTAAGCACCAGTTTTAATGATCCCGAAGTGATTGATCATATGTATTTTTATAATTACTTTGATTCAATTAGTGATGAGGAAAAAGAAAGACAGCGTAAAGAATTTTGTGAAGGTCCTGATAGGAATCATCCTATTCTCGGGGGGGGTGTGAGAATTACCCTATAAAAAATAACAATATTGCCATAAAATAAAAAGCAGAGCCGAAGCTCTGCTTTTTTAAGCCAATCAGTTTTAGATCTTGCTGATCAAATCATTGATTTGTTTTGCTTGCTCAGCTGCATTACCCGTATAAGTTGCAGGTGTTAACTCAGCTAAACGAGTACGTTCGTCTGCTGGCACTTGTGCAAGTTCATCACCATTGACGAAGTTCACCATCATTTCTCGTGTCATTGCTTGACCACGAGTAAGCGCTTTTAATTTTTCGTATGGCTTCTCAACGTTATAACGACGCATAACAGTCTGGATTGGCTCTGCAAGAACTTCTTGTGCTTGGTTTAAATCTTCATCTAAACGTGTAGCATTCAACTCAAGTTTGCCAACACCTTTTAAGCAAGCATCAAAAGCAATTAAGCTTTGCGCAAAACCAACACCCATATTACGTAATACAGTTGAGTCAGTTAAGTCACGCTGCCAGCGAGAAACAGGAAGCTTTTCACCTAGGTGACCTAAAACAGCATTGGCAATACCTAAGTTACCTTCTGAGTTTTCGAAGTCAATTGGGTTGACTTTGTGCGGCATAGTTGAAGAACCAACTTCACCATCTTTTAACTTTTGTTTGAAGTAACCCAGCGAGATATAACCCCATACGTCACGGTTAAAGTCGATCAAGATGGTGTTGTAGCGACGTAAAGCATCAAACAATTCAGCCATATAATCATGTGGCTCGATTTGAGTGGTGTATGGGTTGAAGCTTAGGCCTAAAGATTCAACAAATGCTTGTGCATGTGCAGCCCAATCAATTTCTGGGTATGCAGAAAGGTGAGCATTATAGTTACCTACAGCACCATTGATTTTGCCGAGTAACTCAACATTTTCAAATTGCTTGATTTGACGTGCTAAACGATACGCAACGTTTGCCATCTCTTTACCCAAAGTAGTAGGGCTTGCAGTTTGACCGTGTGTACGCGACAACATTGGTTGTTCAGCATGTGTTGTTGCCAAAGCTGAAATCGCATTGAGAAGTTGCTTCATACTTGCAACTAAAACTTCACGACCATTTTTCAACATTAGCGCATGAGACAAGTTATTGATGTCTTCAGAGGTACATGCAAAGTGAATAAATTCGCCTGCATTTTGTAATTCATCAATGTTGGCAATTTTTTCTTTAAGGAAATATTCAACTGCTTTTACATCGTGGTTCGTAGTGCGTTCAATTTCTTTAATGCGGTTTGCATCTTCTTCTGAGAAGTTTGAAACGATTGCATCTAAAGCAGCATTGGTTTCATTTGAAAACGGCGCAACTTCAATAATTTCTGCACGATTTGCAAGTGCTTGTAACCAACGCACTTCAACCGTGACACGAGCGTGGATTAAACCAAACTCAGACAAAAAAGGGCGTAGGGCATCGCATTTGCTAGCGTAACGTCCATCAAGTGGCGAGAGTGCGGTTAAAGCATTCATACAGATTCCTTAATTTTGGAATAAACATAAAAATAAATTCGTTGTAGCATCGGTCTATACCACCTGATACTGCAAACGAGCGAGAGCTTGAATATCTTGCAATAATTTGCGTTTACTAAAGATCATACTCCAGGAGCTGCCACCGAGCTGCTTCCATAAATGTGCAAGTTGTAAGCCTGTAAAGAGGCATGCACGAATACGGTTGGTATGATTGATATCTTTAAATGCTTCGGCATTACCGCGGACTAAAATACGCGGATTAATCTGTCCTGCAGTTTCGACATAAGTCTGTGCGAGATTGGCAATGATGCTTGGGTGTAAATAATTATTATCGAAAAAAGACAGTTGTTTTAAGATTTTTTGTTGGGCTGTTTCAATGATTTTGACGTATTCAGGGTTGCTGTAGACTTTCTTTTCCAACTGCAATAAGGCCATCGCATAGGACATTGGCAGTTTGGCAGTGGACATCTTCGGAACACGGGATTTCGGTGCAGTATTAAAAGGCTGGGTAATACAGCCTTCTAATGTTTTTAAACCGAGTGAAATATCTGCAAGTTGATTAAAAAAATCTAAGGTCTGAGTGGCATTGTTGGCGGTAGGACGTATATTCAGGCTGGCTTTAATCAAGAGCTCAAAATAGAAATTACCACTGTCGCCAATGCTTTGCTGGCCCGCCATGGCAGTCATATGTGTTAACTGAGTTGACTGAAAGACTGCGGCCAATGCTAGAGCACGGTTCTGTCTAACATTCAACGCTTGAGTGTGCTGAAAGGGTAACTCGACCATGCTTCGCTTCCAATTTCCTTAAATAAAATCTGGTTCAGGTGCATTGGTATGGTGAATGACACCACCACCTAAGCAGACCTCTCCAGAATAGAACACCACGCTTTGTCCTGGAGTCACAGCGCGTTGCGGCTCATCAAACTCAACACGGATGCCATGTTCAGTCTGTTCATCACGATAGATAGTACACGCTTGATCTGGCTGACGATAACGGGTTTTCGCTGTGCAGCGGAATCCAGCCGATGGAATGTCCTGTTCACCTGCAACCCAATCAATCGACTCGCTCCAAAGTTGCGTACTTTGCATCAGTGGATGCTCATGTCCTTGACCAATCACCAAGCGATTATTGGCAATATCTTTATGGAGTACGAACCATGCACCTTCTTGCACACCTTTCATACCACCGATACCGATACCACCGCGCTGACCCAGCGTATAGTACATCAAGCCATGATGTTCACCAACTTCTTTACCTGATTCCAAAACAATTTTTCCGGCTTGTGCAGGTAAGTATTGTTTAAGGAAGTCGGTAAAGCGACGTTCACCAATAAAACAAATACCCGTTGAGTCTTTCTTCTTGGCAGTTGCTAAATCAAGCTGTTCTGCAATACGACGAACTTCTGGCTTTTCAATTTCGCCAACAGGGAACAAGGTCTTGTTAATTTCACGACCATGTACCGCATGTAAGAAATAGGTTTGGTCTTTATTATTATCGACACCACGGAGCAATGGGGCATAAGTCTCGCCGCGTGAGTTTTGTGTGCTTGCACCACGACGTGCATAGTGACCTGTGGCAATAAAGTCTGCACCTAAGGTCATGGCATGATCGAGGAAAGCACGGAATTTAATTTCTTTATTACACAAAATATCTGGGTTTGGTGTGCGGCCTGCAGCATATTCAGCTAAGAAATGCTCAAAGACACGATCCCAATATTCCATCGCAAAGTTAGCTGTATGTAGCTTGATGCCAATCTTATCTGCAACGGCTTGAGCATCTGCCAAGTCTTCGAGTGCTGTGCAGTATTCCGTACCATCATCTTCTTCCCAGTTTTTCATGAAAAGACCTTCAACTTGATATCCTTGTTGAAGTAATAATGCGGCAGAAACGGAGGAGTCTACACCACCAGACATACCGACGATGACACGTTGTTGCATCTAATTAAGCGTCCAAATGAGAAGTTAATGAGGGAGAAAATGGGTGCTCATAAATAAGCGATAAAGGATATTTTTTGCCAGCAAGGGCATCTTTAACAGCTTTTAAAACCAGTGGACTGCGCGCACGTGCAGATTCTTGTAGCTCATCTAAACTCATCCATACTGCAGCGACAATGCCTGTATCCAGTTGTGCATTTTCTTCAACTGCCGACACATGGGCCAAGAAGCAAAAACGGTAATAAGTGCGGTCTGGAAACATTGGTGGCGTATAGGTATAGATCCCAAGCAGATGATCAATTTCGACGTGATGACCTGTTTCTTCTAAGGTCTCACGGATGGCTGCTTCGATAATGGTTTCACCACATTCGACATGACCCGCAGGTTGATTAAACACGGTATGTACAAAGCCTTCGCTGTGTTCTTCAACAAACAGAAAACGTCCGTCTTTTTCGACTACAGTGGCGACTGTGACATGAGGTGTCCAAGCGGTCATAGAAAGCACCAAGGTTTTAAAAAACGTATTCTACAAAATTTGACTGTTTTTGGCTACACAGGAAGGCTAATTCACTAAAGTGGAAGAAAAATATTTGCTGCCATCAGTGTGTATTTGATGTGTTGAGAATCGAAAAGGAATTGCTTCAAAAAAACAGAATATGCTAGTGTGTTTTTTGACCGCAAGGTAAAAATAATAATCCCTGCCAAGAAAAGTCATATTTGTGATGGCCTTTCAATGATTTAGAAGTAGAACAGATAATTTATTAGATTGATAGACAGCACACGGAGTTAAAATATTATGCAGCATATTAAAATTAAACCTGGTGTCGCTTTAGCAGAACAAGCAGAGATTGGCCATAATCGCTGGCATCCAGATATTCCATTTTTAACATCGGTGAAACCAGGCGAAGAAATTCTCATTGAAAGTCTAGATTTTTTGGACGCTCAAATTAAAGATACCGATGATGTTTCTGATGTAAAACATGTTGATCTCACTCGAGCACATCCATTGACAGGACCTTTTTATGTTGAAGGTGCTGAGCCAGGCGATTTATTGGTGATTGATCTTCTGGATATTCAGCCAATCTCCGATGTGGGTTTTTCTGGCGTTTTTGCGAAAGAAAATGGCGGTGGCTTTTTAGCGGATTATTTCCCTGAAGCGGATAAGGCAATTTGGGATTTAAAAGGATTATTTGCAACGTCACGTCATATCCCTGGTGTTCGTATTGCGGGCTTAAAACATCCTGGATTAATGGGGACGCTTCCCTCGCATGAGCTTTTAAAAGAGTGGAATCGTAGAGAGGCTTTATTGGTTCCTAAGGGACAGGCAAATCCACCTGATCCTAGAACTGCAGTGTTACGAGGTGTGACAGGGGCTGAGTTTGATCGGATGGCAGTTGAAGCGGCTCGTACGGTACCACCACGTGAACATGGTGGTAATACCGATATTAAAGATCTAGCTGCGGGCAGTCGTATTTATTTTCCTGTGTATCAGAAAGGTGCTGGCTTCTCGATGGGCGATCTGCATTTTTCGCAAGGTGATGGCGAAATCGGATTCTGTGGTGCGATTGAAATGGATGGGGTAACACGTGTTGGCTTTGACCTAATTAAAGGTGGAATGGAAAAATATAATATTGATTCACCTATCTTTGTTCCAAGCAATGTCAGACCTAATTACGATCAGTGGTTAACCTTTGAAGGCATTAGTGTGGAAAATGGGGTAAATCATTATTTGGATGCCACGGTTGCCTATCGTCAGGCCTGTTTAAAGGCGATTAAATATCTTGAGAATTTTGGATTTACAGGATCTCAAGCCTATATGTTATTGACCGCTGCACCTGTTGAAGGGCGTATCGGTGGCATTGTGGATATTCCAAACTGTGCTTGCACAATTTCTTTACCAACCTCGATCTTTGAGAAGAATATTTTGCCGCAAGGTGCCTTAAACGAGAATAAGTTTTGGGGACATCGTTAGTCTTGGATGAGTGCAAGATTGATCGTTAAAGAAGGATTTTAAGATGCCACTGTATGATTTTAGATGTGAATGTTGTGAAGGGATTTTCGAGCAGAATGTCCCAATGGCCAGTATTGCAAGGGATAATACATCTTGCCCATATTGCCAGCAATCCATGTTATTAAAACCGATGATAACAGGGCATCAAAAGATCTCAGTCAAAAATAAATGGCGACCCTCATCGAGTGCCGAGCAATTGGCAGGGCCCTTGGTTGAAGGACCTGGAACCAGTAAAAAAAGTGCTCGGACTTCAGTGTTGCATAACTGCCGAGGTGTGAATTGTTCTTTATGTGAGCTTTGAACCTCTGCACTTTAAAAGTAAGAGATATTGCCATCCTGTCTTTTGTTGTATTGGATGGCCTCTATCTAAGCTTGATGATATGCCTCTAGGGATAACGTCATTCTTCCTGATATTCCTCAAGATCTAATTTTTTCCATGCATCGCCGATGAAATCTCTTTCAGCCACTTGACCGTAACCAAGATCAAAAATGTTATTCAGACTCGGGTCTTTTAAAATCATTTGTTCCAAGGCAACTAAGCGAATATCATCGGGTTCTTGATCTCCAGTTAAAAACTGCCAATCACCATCGGTATCGTGAACAACACGTAAGATGGGTTGATTGTACTCTAGCCATTGCCGAGTGGTAAAAATACCGAGGTTTTTAGCTTCTCTGAACTTAAAATCAGCATTTCGGTCTAAGAGTGGTTGATCATGAATAAATTCTTCCTCAAACCCATCTTCCCAAGGCAATTTATTATTACGATCTGCCCAAACCAATTGCAAAGCGGAAAAATTGTCGTGTTGATAGTAATTTAAAGCAGCACCAAAATAATCTTCAATATTTTTAACATCTACAGGCAAAAATTGAGCACGAGTTTCTTTAAAAATTTGATCGCCATACTCTTGATTGAGAGTAATTGTTTCTCCATTTTTGATCAGATTGGCGACATCATTGATGATGGTATGCGCTAAGTCCGTTGGTAACCCAAAGCATATGATTTCAGGGTGCTGATAGCTTTCATATAAACCAATACTATAACTAAAAGAGGGTAAATAGTCTGTCGCGCTAATTCCTATAACTTGCAGTCCGTACTTTTCAATATTGAGCTTAATTGTATTAATGAGTGCATCAGGAGTAGGGCAATTATGTGGATGATCAGTATTCATTAGATATCTCTAAAAGTTCATTATTTTTTATTATGCATAAAGGCGTGAAGAAAATAATAACGAAGCTAGGCTTCGCTATTCTTATAATTATCCTTCACTTTCACATAATGATGTGCTGAATAAGGAAGGAACTCCATTTCTTTTTCAGTCAATGCACGAACTTGCTGTACTGGACTACCGACATAGAGATAACCGCTTTTTAGAACTTTACGTGGCGGCACCAGACTACTGGCACCAATCATCACATCATCTTCAATGATGACATCATCTAAAACAACGGTATTAATCCCGATCAAGACACGATTACCAATGGTGCATCCATGTAAAGTTACATGATGTCCAACCGTCACATCTTCACCAATGACCAGTGGAGAACCATTCGGTTTAGATTGATTTTTGTGGCTGACATGTAACATACAGTGATCTTGTACATTACTATTTTTGCCGATCTGAATCGAATTTACATCACCACGAATCACAGCAAAAGGCCAGACCGAAACATTCTCTGCGAGCTGGACATCACCAATTACCACTGACATGTCATCAATGTAGCAGCTTGAATCAACGTCAGGTTTTTGGTCTAAATAAGGACGGATGTTCTTTGGCATAAGGGCTTTCGATCGGAAAATTTAAAGGAATTATAAAATAAAAAAGCATTCATGCCCAAGAGCATGAATGCTTAATCGTACTCTTCTAAAACTTAGAATAAGTTACTGAAGAACATTTTGACATGGTCAATCATGCGGGCAAAGAAGCCAGCTTCTTCAACCGGTTTTAATGCCACAAGTGGTTTTTCTGCAATCACTTTGCCATCAAGACTCGCCACTAATTTACCAACCACTTGACCTTTGGCTAAAGGTGCATTCAGTTTAGGTTGAACTACAAGCTGAGTTTTGATCTTGTCTGCTTGACCTTTAGGCATGGTCACATTGAAGTTTTCAGCTAGGCCAATTTGAACTTCGTCTTGTTTACCGAACCATACTTTTGCTTTAGCAAGAACTTGGTTGGCAGGTTGAACGTTTGCAGTTTCAAAGTTTGCAAAACCCCAAGCCAATAAGGTACGTGTCTGGCTGGCACGTTCATTCATGCTTGGTGTACCAAAGATTACCGAAATCAAACGCATTGGACCGCGTTTACTTGATGTGGTTAAGCAGAAGCCTGCTTCATTGGTATGACCTGTTTTTAATCCATCAACACTTGGATCGGTATAAAGCAGGGCATTACGGTTACCTTGCTTAATCCCGTTGAACGTAAATTCTTTTTCAGAATAGATTGGGTAGTATTTCGAGCTATCTTTAATAATATGCTGAGCAAGAATCGCCATATCTTTTGCAGTTGAGTAATGACCATCAGCAGGCATACCTGTAGAGTTGATGAAATGTGTATTCACCATACCTACACGTTTTGCTTCTTGGTTCATCATGTGGGCAAAAGTACCTTCATTGCCCGCAATGTGCTCAGCCATTGCTTTAGAAGCATCATTACCTGACTGGATAATAATACCACGTAGCATTTCTAAAACTGTTGCCGTGCCATTTAAAGGAACGTACATACATGATTCAGAGCTACTACCACGACACCACGCTGATTCATTCATGCGTACCTGTTCGTTTTCAGTCAATTCACCCTTTAAAAGTTTCTGCTCAATGATGTAGCTTGTCATCATTTTTGTCATTGAAGCAGGTGCAAGTTTTTCATTTTCGTTTTTGGCAGCGAGAATCTGTCCTGTCTCGTAATCCATGAGTACATAGGATTTATTATTTAATTCTGGTGGAGCAGATAGGACAGTTGCTGCATATGAAAAGCTTGGCAAAAGGAGTAATGCAGCAAGAGCGCTTTTTTGAGTCATTCTAGGTGGTTCCAATATCTTGTATGAAGCAGACGAGCCTAGCATTTTAGGACAAAGCAAAGCCGACTTCTACGGGGGAAGTCGGCTTTTTCATACAGTATTGTAACCTGAAGCTTAATTGGTCGGATTATTTCGAATAATAATTACGAACATCATCGCAAATTTGACGATTGTCATTGTCAGAAGCCGCTTTTGCATCTGCACGTGCTTCTTTTAATGCTTCTTGATAGTCTTTGCCTTTGACTCGTTTATTGAGGGTCTCAACGGCATTACCATCGTTGTTTAAATAAGCTTTGACGAGATTGTCATAGGCTTTATTAAATTTTAAATCTTTGCCGATTAAGCTTGGACAAATTTCGGAAAGTACATAGATCGCTGCAAGTTCTTGTTTGGTCACAGTATCAGAAGTTGGGGTGACTTCAATCTTTTCTGCTTCAGCGGCTTTTTTATCTGCTGCAAAGGCTGTAGGAGCTAAAGCGCTCGAAGCGATGAGCAATGATAAACCTAGTGTTTTAAAAACATTTTTCTTCATAAGAAATCAAACTCAAAAACAAGACTTAAAGAATTTGAATAACTTATAGCATAAAAGCATGTTAAAAAATGTATGTTTGCTGTAGGAAGCGTGGAGAAAATGTGGGGATAGATGTACAGAATATAAAACCTAATGATCTGATTGAGGTTTGCTGTGCCTTGTCTTGGCATCTAGGCTTGCCAAAGATTTGCATAAAAAGTAGGCTGTTTGAAGTGGGTTGCTCTTATCGAATTAGGATGAGCGTGGAGGGCAGAGCTAACACTGCAGGATGCGTTCGCAAAGTAAAATGCGAGAGAAAATAAGAAGTCTGTATAGAACAGGAGTAATAAGATGAAGACAAAATTCACAGGCGGTGTTGATATCGCGCTTAAACTTCCACCACATCAATTCGAAGCCACCGTTGCATTTTATCGTGATGTGATTGGCCTTAAACAAATTACAGACAAATTGCCTGATATCGGTTTTGAACTTGGACCTGTTAAATTATGGATCGCTGCGGCACCTGAGATGAGTCAAGCTGAGCTTTGGCTTGAATTATTTACCGATAATTTTCCTGAAGCTGCTGAATATTTGGAAGCCGCAGGCGTGATTCGTTGTGATGCGATTGAACCCTTAGCAGAGGGATTTCGAGGAGGGTGGATTAGCAGTCCAGCCAATATTATTCATATGGTTCGTGAACCGGATGCTTGGTAATGGTTATTCGAGTAACATCAATACTTTTGATTAATTAGAATAGTGATGTGGTTTTAACTCATTCAATTGTTAAAACCACATCAGATTTCTAAAAGTAATTAACCTTCAAAGTTAAGGACTTCATCACAAACTGATTTTTGCTCTGCTTTATCCACTTCTGATGCTGCTTCACGCGCATCTTTTAGTAAGGTTTTAAACTCAGCGTCGTTCTGCAAGCTGTCTAAAGAAGCTGTTTTATCAGAATAATTGCTGAGATATGAGCCCACCATCTTTTTGATATTCTGGTCAAATTTAGCATTCTTGCCAATCAGGTTTGGACACATTTCAATAAGCACTTGGGCATTGGCAATGTCATCTTTAATTAAAGCATCTGCTTCTTTTACTGAAACCGCTTCATCAGCAAAAACAACGGGTGCTGCTAAAAGTGTGAAACTCACCCCGAAAATTCGAATAAAATTAGATAAATGTCTCATGGCTATATAAATTTCTAATACTATGAAGACCTAAATATATATAATTCAAGGAATAATTCAATTGAAAAAACTGTCGAGTAAGCTGAACGCTGTTGACACTTTTATGACGTTGCTGGCAAAGCATCGTCTTGCATTTATGTTCTCAATTATTGTTGGGAATTGAAATCAATTTGCACTATGTTCACCGCTCAGCGACGGTTAGAATTGGCTCAAAGCTCATGATGAAACTTGACAAAAGTTGTGTCATTGCCTAGGTTTCACGCCAGATTTAAATTATGTTGGCCTAAACGTAAGGGATGACTGAAATATCAGTTGTCCTCTAATAGAGAATAGATTTTAGTGAATATCTTAATAGCAAATGATGATGGTGTGTTTGCACCTGGGCTACAAGCTTTAGCGCAAGCATTAAAACCTTTGGGTCGTGTCGTGGTGGTTGCGCCAGAAAGTGAACGCAGTGGTTATTCCAGTGCTTTGACTTTAGATCGTCCTTTACGACCAATACAAATTTCTGAAGATGTTTGGGCAGTCAATGGAACGCCTGCTGACTGTGTTTATTTATCCACGAACGGGCTATTCGATTTTGAATTTGATCTGGTGGTGAGTGGCATCAATAGTGGTGCAAATCTTGGCGATGATGTGCTCTATTCAGGTACGGTGGGTGCAGCTTTTGAAGGGCGTTTAATGAAGCATCCTGCGATTGCCGTCTCATTGGCTGGTTCAAATGTACGTTCTTATGAACATCCACAGCACTATGCCGTTGCTGCACAATGGGTACATGATTTTATTGCTAAGGGCCTTCCTGTATTGCCACCACGTCATATCTTTAATATTAACATTCCAGATATTGAACAGCTTAAGGGTGCACAGGTAACCTATCAGGGGCGTCGTGCTCAATCTAAACCGATTAGTAGCCATGTCGATCCGCGTGGTCGTCAGGTGTACTGGATTGGTTTGGCAGGAGAGGCGATTACCGATCCACAAGCGGTATCGAGTGATATTCAGTCCGATTTCTTTGCGGTTTCGAACGGTTATGTCAGCATTACACCGATTCAGATGGATGCAACCAACTATGCGGTGCTTGAAAATTTACATGCTCATGTAAATGGTTAGGCGTATGAATGTTATAACTTTGTGAATATAGAATGTGAGAGCTCGTTTTTTCTCACTTTTTTGGTACTCTTAGGCGCAAATGTAATAATGAATTAAGGTTTTTTTCGATGAGGGCGAAGATGCACTTAAACCATGTCTCGGTTTTTCTATCACAGAAGATGATTAAAACAATCGTTTTGTCTATGGCGGTTGCGACAGTGGCAGTTATGACAGGTTGTGCATCTAAACCGCAAGTAAATGGTGGGGCTCGCCATGTGCAAGCACCAAACTATTACACCGTTCGTTCGGGTGATACTTTAAGTGCAATTTCAAACCGTTATGGCTTGAACTATCTAGATGTTGCTGCATTGAATGGTATTGCGCCGCCGTATCGAATTTATGTCAATCAGTCTTTGCGTCTCAAAGGCTCTGTGGCACAGCGTACAACTTCTACGCAAGCCATGACACAGACCACACCAATTCAACGTCAAAGCATTAACTTACCAACTCAGCAGCCTGTTGCTCCAAAAACACAGCCTGTGGTACCGAGACCTGTTGCTCCAGTTGTACCCGTGAATCCATCTACGACCTTGGCATCAAGTTTACGTTGGGTGAAGCCGTCGAATGGGCCAATTATTCAAAGCTATAATATGGCGAGTAATGTAAAAGGTACGCGTTACGGTGGTAATGAGGGTGATCCAATTTTTGCCGCAGCGAATGGTCAAGTGGTCTATGCAGCAGATGGCTTAAAAGAGTACGGCAACCTAGTTTTGGTTAAACATATTGATGGCTATATCACCGCTTATGCGCATAACAGCAAAATGCTAGTGAAGAGTGGCGATACGGTAACGGCTGGACAAAAAATTGCAGAGATGGGTTCTTCTGGTGCTTCGCGCGTCATGATGGAGTTCCAAGTCCGTTTAGATGGAAAACCTGTGAATCCTGTCACAGTTTTACCAAATTAACCTTAAGATTATTAACAATATTTCAATTATTTATTAATAATCCTCTAGTGCGTAAATAGACTTCCTTGTATACTGAAATGAGATTGCTTTCATTAGAACAATAAGCATATTAATAAATTAAGGTAAGAGGGAAGTCTATGCTAGATCAATTGCGTGCAATGGGGGTGTTCGCCTGTGTTGTGGAAAGAAGCTCGTTTAGCGGTGCGGCTAGAGAGTTGGGAATTACAACCAGCGCAGTCAGTCAACAAATCCGTTCTTTAGAACAAGAAATGGATGTCACCTTACTCCATCGCTCAACACGAAAACTCAGTCTCACCGAAGCAGGACAAGCATTCTTTTTAAGTTGCCAAGAAATGTTGGCGGCTGCTGAACGTGGCAAGATTCGAATTAATGAATTAAGAGATGATCTGGTTGGGGATTTACGTATTGCCACTACACCAGAATTGGGTGCATTGCATGTCATTCCTGCACTTTCCCATTGGATGTCAGCGCATAAAGGCTTGGCTATTCATTTTGAAGCGGATCACCGTTATATTGATCTGATCGAAGAGCGAATTGATATTGCGATTCGTATGAGTCTCAAAGTTGATGATCATCAACTTTCTGCTGTGCCTTTGGCACGAGTAGATCAGGTATTGGTTGCTTCACCCAGTTATCTCAATCAAGCTCAGCCGATCACGCGCCCAGAAGACTTACGTCACCATGAATTACTGCCAATCACGTTAATGCAAGGCTATCAACATTTTGCATTCCGTCATGGTACCAGTGGTGAAGTTGTCAATGTGGATATGAAATCCCGTTTAGGCACCAATAATGTCTTTGTCGCAAAATCACTATGCCAACAAGGACATGGTGTCGCACGTATTCTGTATATGGATATTCAAAAAGAATTGGTAAACGGCTCTTTGGTTGAAGTTTTACCTGATTGGCAATTACCAGCCTATACCTTGCATGCTTTAACCTCTAAACGTGAGCAGTATCCAATGAAAGTGCATCGCTGTATTGATGCGCTGAAGCAATACTTTGCTCAACTTCCTGGTGGACGCTCCTTGCAGGGCGTAGCCTAATAAAAAAAGCCATGCTCCGAAAGGAACATGGCTTTTTCTTTAACTTTATTTTCGTTTCTTTTTGCTGAGGGATTTTAAGCTCTTTGCTTCAACCGCAGTCTCTTCGGAGGTTTTTGCTGCAAGCTCATCTTTCTTGGTCTTTTTACGCTTTTTCTTTTTCTTTGGCTCATCATCTTCAACAGCTTCGCCGTCTTCAATCGCTTGCCAATACTCAAGTTGCTCCATTACTGCTGCATAAATTGAGTTCTTGCTATAACGGCCTTTTTTGTCAAGTGTTCCGACTGGACGTGCCATTAAGATTTCTAAGGCTTGATCAATGGTATCAATCGCATGAACATGGAATTGACCTGCTTGCACGGCGTCACTCACATCTTGGCGTAACATCAAGTGCTGCATGTTTTGACGCGGAATGATGACCCCTTGTTTGCCAGTTAAGCCTTGTAATTTACATGCATCGTAGAAGCCTTCAATTTTGGCATTGACGCCGCCAATCGGCTGCACCTGACCCAACTGGTTCATCGAGCCAGTGATTGCCCAAGACTGATCAATTGGGATTTGGCAGATCGCAGAGATTAACGCTGAAAGTTCTGCAACCGTAGCGCTGTCACCATCGACTTGTCCATAACTTTGTTCAAAGGCCAAAGCAGCAGAGAAGTGTAGTATTTGCTCACGACCAAAATGGGCTTTCAAGAAGCTTGACATCAGCAAGACGCCTTTGGCGTGCAGGGAGCCACCAAGTTCAACACTGCGCTCGATATCCAAAATGTCGCCGCCGCCTTGATACACAGATGCAGTCAGACGAGAAGGCAGACCAAACTCAACATCGGCATAGTGAATGACAGAGAGGGCATTGATTTGACCAAGTCGGTGTCCTGAGGTCTCAATCAGTTGAGTACCACGTGATAGATCCTGCCAATACAACTCACGTAAATAGCCTAAGCGATATTGACGATGATGTAAGGCTTGGTTGACATGTTGATCAGTCACAATCTTGTCATCGGCTTTAAATGCATGATGATGCGCTTCACGAATGAGATCACCGAGGGTGGACGCATGCAGCGATAATGAACTCTGGTCTTCAGCCTGACGACTTGAATCAGTCAACAAAGCTGCAAGCGCAGAGCGATCAAAAGGCAGGAGTTTGTCTGCTTGCACATAATCGGCAATCAGCTGCATATAGGCCTGCTCATTACTGTCATTACGTTGTAATGTATCGGTAAAGTCGGCACGGATTTTAAAGACGCTGCCCAGTTCAGGTTCGACTTCCAAAATTTCATAATAAATTTCAGGTTCTGCCAATAAAACCACTTTAATATCAAGTGGAACAGAAGCTGGCTCTATAGAAATGCTTCCAGTTAAGGTTAGCATGTGTTCCAGTGATGAAAGCTTGAGCTGCCCAGATTTTAAAGCACGTTTTAGACCTTGCCATGCATAAGGCTGTTCCAGTAACTGTTCTGCTTCCAGCATGAGAAAGCCACCATTGGCTTGATGTAAAGAGCCTGGGCGAATTAATGTGAAATCAGTGGTAATGGTGCCGTTATGTGTCAATTGCTCAACATGACCCAATAGGTTGTAATGGGTTGGAAAGTCTTCGAAAATAACGGGAGCGCCGCTATTCGGTTTATTGGCAACAATGACATTGGCCTGATAGCGTGAAGGTACACGGTTAAATAAAGCAGGAGTGAAGTCATCTTCTTCTTGCTCTAAAATCAGCTCAACATTATCAATAATGTCTTCAGCATAGTGTTTTAGGAACAAATCTAAGCCTTTCACCTCTTTGTTTTTGTTTAATAGTGACTCAACACGTGGCATGACCACTTGAGTGGCAATATCACGATTCAAACTTGATACTTGGTCGCGGGCATCATCTTCCAAATCGCCTAGATGCAGGCCCAAGCGTTCGAGTTTTTTCTCCATATAGCGAATATTAGAATTAATTTCTGTACGCTCTTTGGTTGGTAATGCATTCAGATCATTTGGGCTTAACTCGTGATATTCATCATCACGTAATTGCATGGGAATAAACACATGCTTGTCATTGCGAGAAACCAACTTTAGATCAAGTCCTTCACCTTCTTTGGTGAGCTCAACCAAAGCTTGTTGCTGCACATCGCCAGTATCCTGACGAATACGTTCAATACGGTTGTGATAACTTTCTGCGCTAAAGCGGCGTTCGAGTTGTTTTAAAATGATTTGCCATGCTTGTTGTAAGGCATTTTGAAACTTGCTGCCTTGTCCCGCAGGGAAGCGTAGCGCAATCGGTTGTCTTGGATTTTTAAAGTTATTGACGTAGACCCAGTCGTTTGGCGTCGGCATGGTTTTGGCGTGTTGCTGGAGTAAACGCTTGATCATTGTTCGTTTACCAAGGCCAGCTGTACCGACAGCAAAAATGTTATAGCCTGAGTAAGGGAGTGAGATCCCTGCTTCAACAGAAGCGCGCGCTCGGTCTTGCCCCAAAAAATTATTGAGCGGTTTGATTCGTTTGGTTGAACTCGGAATTTCTGCGAGATCTGGAATATGTGTCAGTTGATCGGCACGTAATGCGGTTTTAATCAGTGTTGCTTGTATGTCCGTCTGCTCAAAGGCACTAGGTAAAGAATTTATATTTGCGGTGATAGTGTTTGTTGGTGTTAAAGATAAAGTTGTTGCAGTCATCTGATCGAGTTTTTGGGTCACTGTTGCTATCCAACAAATAAACTAAAGTTGAGTAATTAAAGGTATACAGTTTTAGCCCCAAAGATCAAGCGAACTTGTGTTTTTTATCGACAAAACAAAAGAATGGTTGCATAAAGCAACTTGCAAGCAAGGGCAAGAAACGATTGAATAAGCACATTCGCGAATGTTCATGGAAAATAATAACCAATGACAACTCAAGCCTCTGGTTGGGCGTCGGCATTTAAAGCATTTTTAGATCGCCGTGCGCTGATTATGTTATTTCTTGGTTTCTCTGCGGGGATTCCAATTTTATTGATTTTTTCTAGCTTATCGCTATGGCTAGGTGAGGCTGGTATTGATAAAAGTGCGGTCACTTTTTTTAGTTGGGCTGCGTTAGGTTATTCCTTTAAATTTGTTTGGGCGCCATTAATTGATGAATTACCCGTCCCATTTTTAACCAAGAGTTTAGGTCGTCGTCGTGCCTGGTTGCTGATAGCGCAATGTTTGATTATCTGTGCAATTTGTATCATGGCTTTTTCAGATCCAGCCCTTGGGCGAAGCTATTTAATTCAAATGGCTTTTGGTGCAGTATTGCTGGGCTTCTCCGCTGCAACACAAGATATTGTGATTGACGCTTACCGTATTGAGCTGGCTGAGACTGAAATGCAAACGGTTTTGGCCTCAACTTATAATGCTGGTTATCGTATCGGGATGATCGTGGCGGGTGCGGGGGCTCTGTTTTTGGCAGCGTATCTTGGAACAGCCAAAGGCAATTATATCTACGAAGCTTGGAAATATACCTATTTAACCATGGCCGCAGTGATGGTGGTGGGGATTATCACCACCTTATGTGTGCGTGAGCCACAAGTCAATCGTGTGTATAAGCATTATAAAACCACAGATTACTACCGTTTAGTGTTTGTGTTTTTTATCGCGGTTGCAACGTTTGTGGTTAGCTATATTTATTCAGGTAACATTACTGAAGCCATTGCCAAGGCAGCGGCAATTAAAGACACAGCTGCATTATTTGGTTTAGAAGCGCTGCGCTTTTTAACTGCAACCGCAACTGCCTTATTGATCGGTTTTGGGCTGGTCAAAATGGGTGTTGTCAATCAGCAAATGGCGAAAGAAACATGGGTCGCACCCATTCTGGATTTCTTTAAACGCTATGGGGTGAAACTGGCATTAGTTTTATTACTTTTGATTGGTTTCTTCCGGATCTCTGACATTATTGCAGGGGTAATTTCCAATGTGTTCTATCAAGATCTAAATTTTAGTAAGGAACAGATTGCTGAAGCTGTTAAAATTTACGGTGTAATATTTAGCTTGGTTGGCGGCTTCTTGGGAGGTTTGCTTGCCCAGCGTATGAACATTATGAAACTCATGTTTGTGGGTGCTGTATTAGCAAGCTCAACCAATTTGATCTTTATCGGGCTGGTTAAATCTGGTAAACCACTGGACCAAGTTGAAGTTCAAGTAGGTGATCAGCATTATCAAGTGCAGACCGACGAGGTGGGATATTGGAAGTTGCAAGTCCCAAATGAAGTTTTAGCTAAAGCAAATACGGTTCAGGTCAGTACTCAATATCAAAACCAAGCAGACTCTAAGACTCAGTTTGAAGTTCCTTATTTGGTGAATGCCCAACACGCCCAGATTCAACTGCTACCAATGAGTGGTGATGATCAACTCACACCGAAAGAGTTAAAACAAAGTCTGGTAATCAAAGGTCAGTTAGCTGGGGTAAAAGCAGAGCAACTCAATGCAGAACGTCCTGTTGTTTTAACATTAGATGGGCAGGAGTTTGTAGCGAAAGTGGATCAAAATGGCTTATTCACAGGTGTGATTGATGGCAAAATTCTGCAAGCATCACCGACCAAGACCATTACCGCTTTTGCTAATTTAAACAACAATACGGGCAATGAATTGTTGGCAACTCGACAATATCGTGTCGATACAGGATCTCATGCAGAGACGGATCTAAATGTAGATATTCAACCGATTGCTGTAATTGACCCAGCTCAGCAAGGTAGCATCGAGCTTTCTGGTAAAGTGATTAAAAGCTATAGTTCATTATGGTTATATTTTGCCATTATTGTCGATAATTTAGCCTCAGGTTTGGCTGGTGCGGCATTTATTGCCTTTTTATCGAGTTTAACCAGCGTATCATTTACCGCAGTTCAATATGCGATTTTCAGTTCATTAATGACTTTAACACCAAAATTATTGGGTGGTTATTCAGGAACGATTGTCAGCAATATCGGTTATCCGAATTTCTTTTTAATGACGACTTTAATTGGTATTCCAATTTTAGTTTTAGTGGTCTGGGTGGCAAAACTGTTACGCGATCATGAAAAACAAACAACTCAACAGACAGGTGAATAACTATGCGCATGTTACATACGATGCTACGAGTAGGTAATTTAGAACAATCTTTGAAGTTCTACACTGAGGTACTTGGTATGAAATTGCTACGCCAACGTGATTACGAAGAAGGGCGTTTTACCTTGGCTTTTGTGGGTTATGGTGATGAAGAAAACAATACTGTACTCGAGCTCACGCATAACTGGGACACAGTCAGCTATGATTTAGGTAATGCCTATGGTCATATCGCCATTGGTGTAGATGATGCTTATAAAGCATGTGAAGAAATCAAAGCACGTGGTGGAAAAGTCGTACGTGAAGCAGGTCCAATGAAAGGTGGTGTTACAGTGATTGCCTTTGTTGAAGATCCAGATGGTTATAAAGTTGAATTGATTCAACAGGATCAAAACGCACGTAATAATTAATCTTTGGTCTATTGAGTCCAAGATTTCTAATCTAAAGCCCTAGCTTTATTTATATAGCCCAGTATGATGAGTCGATCAAATGGTCAACAACATCATATTGGGCTTTATAATTTTTAGTGAATAGGTAAGGATAAGTTATGTTGAAGCTATTGGCATTGGACCGCTTTACACTATTATTAGTTGCAATGGTGGCACTGGCGACTTTCTTGCCAGTCTCGGGGCAGATTGCACATTATTTTAATATCCTCACGACAGTCGCGATTGCTGTGCTGTTCTTTTTACATGGCGCCAAGTTATCACGTGAAGCCGTGGTTGAGGGGATGCTGCATTGGAAAATGCACGCTTTAGTCTTCGCCTTTACTTTTTTGATTTTCCCTGCAATCGGGTTGCTGGCTAAACCTGTGTTGGAACCAATGTTAGGACAGCAACTGTATTGGGGCTTCCTGTTTATGTGCTTCTTGCCATCAACAGTACAATCCTCTATTGCATTTACCTCGATGGCCAAGGGAAATGTAGCTGCTGCAGTCTGTAGTGCTTCCTTTTCTAATATTATCGGGATGTTCATTACCCCGATTTTAGTGAGTTATTTTATCTTAGGCCAAAGTCAACATGGCTTTGATCCAACCAAATCAATTGTTCAAATCACTTTGTTATTGTTGGTTCCTTTTATTCTGGGTCAACTACTTCGACCTTATGTTTTCCCGTATATGGTTAAAGTGCCAAGTATCGTCAAAGCGTTTGATCAGGGATCAATCTTAATGGTGGTCTATGGGGCATTCAGTAGTGCGGTGGTGGCCGGTTTGTGGCATCAAGTCAGTGGTTTAACCTTGTTGTATCTAGTGCTGGCCTGTTCGGTGTTATTGACTATCGTGATGCTGCTTGCTTTGTATATTCCTAAGTGGTTGGGCTTTAATCATGCTGATCAAGTCACCATCTTCTTCTGTAGCTCCAAGAAAACCTTGGCGAGCGGAGTGCCAATGGCACAAATTCTGTTCATTGGACAGCCATTAGGGATGATTGTGCTGCCGATTATGATTTTTCATCAAATCCAGTTGATGGTCTGTGGCATGATTGCTAACCATTGGTCAAAATCAAATCAGGAATAGTTCGCAAAATTAAATTTTTTGGCGTATAATGCTCGCCACTTGTTGGCTTTGCTCTGACCGTTAGCGTCTCGGTGGGTCAAAAGAAATGGTCTGTTGTGGTGTTGATCTGCAAGTGTGAAAACACTTTGCTTTCCTCAAATTGAGAGTGATCAATTGCGATAACAGCTTAAGCCTTTCTTACTAAATAGGAGCATCGACTATGCGCGCCGATATTCACCCTAAATATGAAAAATTAGTTGCTACTTGTTCATGTGGTAACGTAATCGAAACTCGTTCTGCTCTTGGTAAAGAAACGATTTACCTTGACGTATGTTCAGCTTGCCACCCATTCTATACTGGTAAACAAAAGAATGTGGATACAGGCGGCCGTATCGACAAATTCAAACAACGTTTCTCTGGTATGTCACGTTCTATCAAACGTTAATATCAAGAAAGAAAAAAACGGGCATTTTGCCCGTTTTTTTGTGCCTATATTTTTATCGATAATGTATATAGACCGTGATGTACAAGACCTTATTGGTCTTGTACATCGGTTAGGCGATCAAGCTTTTTCTGGAAGTAGTTTCCTTGCAAGAAGCGCGCTTCTACATTCCATGCATTGGCAAACAAGTTCATGTCGTTCAGTTCCATCAAGAAAATTTCCACTGGTTTTTGGCCAATAAAATGCAGGATTTTTTCTTGTAAGCTTGCCATGTCTTTTTCAGAGGCAAGCATTTTGGTCAATTTGCCATGTAGACTTAAATATTGGGCATCAATCTGTTGCAGCATCGAGTCACTATAGAGTGAATCGCCAAAACCACGAATCGAAACCTCTGCACCATGCTGACGCAGCAGGGCAATTTGTGGCTGTGCTTGTGACAGGTTCTGTTGCAGTGCTTGTTCAGAAAATTGCAGAATTAATGGGTGTGCTTGTTTACTGCCGATAATAGTGAGTAATTTGGCAACCAATTCTGGCAATTTTTTATCATTCAATAACACGTGATGATTGAGGTTTACAATTAGTTTAGCCTTCGGATATTGAGTAATAAAGTTATGCAATTGCTTGCAGGCTTCTACCAAAATCCAGCGGTCTAGTTGAACTGATAATTCAACATCATCTTTAAGATCAGCCAGATCACTTAAGTCTTGCCATTGATTGTTATAGATAAAGCCGCCAGAAACCTCATAAGTATGCGTATGCTGATCTTGTTTATCATAAAGCTGCTGATATTTAAGATGGATATCACCTGCATCCAGTTTTTGTTTAAGCTCTTGTAACAGGCTCAACTGGACTTTTGTTGGAATGTGCTCGGTTGTTAAACCAATATCAGTATCAATTTTAGGGCTATTGAATACTGGTAAGGTCGCAGTGAATGCTTTGCTTAGGACTTGCTCAAAAACCGCTTCATCCGGAATGGCTTGTGCAAGCTCGTAATAACCCAATTTAAGATGCAAAGGGAAGGTATGTTGAGCGGTTGCTAACAGTTGTGGTTTCTGCAAGCTATTTAAACCGATCAGCAGTGAATTTAAAACATTCTTGGATTCAGCTTGAAACAATGCAACGTAGAGAGTGTTATCGACTTGATAAACAGGAACGCTGACTTGTTCTTTGATAAAGTTTTGGATATTGGCAAAATACGCTTTGGTGCTACGCCAATCACTTTGAAAAACCTCATTTGGACAACTGCTCAGGCTAAACAGCACAACGGCATTGGCATTGGCTGGATGATTGGTCAGCTGTCGATTAATCTGTTGTAAAGCGCTATTTAAATTGGATACTTTCTCAGATGAAACGACAGTTGCAGGTGCTGCAGTTACTTGTGATGATCCACACTCAATATTGAGTTGAATTTCTTCTTCATTGCCTGATGGTAAAAATTCAATGTGCAATGGATTATTTTTTACCGTTGGATTTTGAGTGCGCAACTCAAAACGTCCTTGCTCGAACTGGCCTTGAGAAATCTTTTTAAAGCGCAGTTTAAATTGAGCTAAATCTTCTGGTTGCAATACATCTAGGATCGGTAAGCCAATCAGTTCATCTTCACTCGCAAATCCAAATAGGTTCGCATATTCAGTATTGGCACTGAGATGAATCCCTTCTTGTAAAATCGCAACAGCTTTATGCGTCTCGGCCACTAAGGATTGAGCTTGCGTTTGTGCTGCTTCAAGCTCATTGAGCAAGCGGTGTTCAGCTTGAACCAGACGACTATAAGACAATGCACGGATCATGCTGATATAGAACGTTTCAGGTACTTTGAGATTCAAAACATCATAAATGCCTTTATGAATATAGGTTTGATATTGATCAGCATTGTAGTCATCAGGTTCCAGTAACAACACAGGTAAGCTTGGCAGTGATGAAGCTTGAATCAAAGATAGGGTTTGTTCGATTTTTAAGTCATAAGCACGACCAAAAATCACAATATCCCAGGGTAAATTTAACTGTTTTTCAAATGTTTTAAGATCATCTAATAACGTTGCCTTGATTTGATGATCCTGTGCATTGAATATCGCTGCAATCTGATTATAACGAAGTTGGTTATCATCGATAATCAGTAAACGGGTCTCTGTCCGTTTGAGTTTTTTAGAGAGTAAAGAATTTCTCACTTCAATGCTTCCCATAAATCTTGATCAATTGTGTCCATATTTTTTTGTGCCATATATCTTTGAAGAACCGGAAGTTCCTCATCATTTAGCAGTTCAAACTCAAATTGAACAAAACTCTGGGTAATTAATTGTGCGTTTAATAAATACACTTTGACTTCCTCTTTCCCCAATCTTAAATGAACAGCTTGGTGTTCTCTAAAAATTTGTGAACCTGGTAAAATTAAAGTTGTTTTTGTTTCATCCAGATTTTGGTTTTTTAATAAAAGTGTTGGATGATAATTGCTAATATGTCGGTCAGCCTGTATGCGAACAGCACAAGGGAAGATCTCTTGTGCCAATACTTCTAAACCGAGTTCCAGACTTTTTTCGCTTGATTGTTTAAGCCAACGAATTACGCCTCCACGCCAATGCCCATGTGATGTTTCTTTGACTAAAATATATTCGCCTGTTCTTAGATTTTTGGGTGCTTCTCCTGACCATTTAATTCGATAACCATTGACACTAATATCTAGAATATCGGCTTGATAAACGGCTTTACTTTCACGACTTAAACGTTGAATCGCAGACTCTTGGTTGTCAGAGGCGCTTTTTTTGTCCCAAGCAGACATAAATTTTGATTCATTTTGTAGACCATAACTATGATCTAGCAATAAAGTCTCTGCGAAATTCTTGGCTTTAGAGAGATAGAAGTGCGCAGTCAGTAAACCAAAGCAAATATGCAGTTGCGCTGAGTATTCATAACGCTCATGACGGCGTTCTGCAGTAGTACCTAAAATAGTTTGTACATGGAATTTAAGTGCAGGGGTTAAATAAATTTTTTCATTCTTTGAAATATATTCCGCATTTTTGTGTAGGGTTGCCGTGACATGATCGAGTAGGCTATGTGTACTGATAAAAATGTTTGGATTAAAGCCAGAGCTTTGTTTTTTATTATAAATGGGTGGATGGTCTTTGCTGGTATCTACAACATACTTGGTTAAATCAGTTTCTTTAGCCAAGATTTGGACCATTTTGGCCCAGTCAAAACTACATTGGAACAGCGCCTGTATTTCAGATTGACGAATTTGATTGGTATTAAAAATATCCATCAAAATCAGCTGAGCATAGGCCTGAGTAATATTGGTAATTGAACTTGGCTTACCTTGAGACTGATCCAAATTGGTATGCTGATATTTATGTGTCACTGCCGCATCATAGAGCTGATGGGCAATTAACCACTGTCCTGCAACAGGTTCGCTATACAACATATGCTGTTGATAGAGTAATTGGGTGAGTTGCTGCAAAGATTGGAAGGTGGCAAGTGTTCTTGCAGTTTGCAGATTTTTCTTTTGATTCAGTGCGAAAATAGAAAACTTTTGCTGATCGAGCTGATCATTGCTACGACGTACGATATTGATGTAAATCGCTGCAAAGTAACAACGTAATAGCATTGCCAATTCGATGATATGTTCATTACGGTCAGAGCTGATCACACCCTGATTAAAAAAGTTCTTTTCCAGACTTCCCAAAACATTTTCAATGGTTGGGTGCAGAACCTGGATTAAATCGAATCTTAAAGTTTCAGAACATTCTAATTCACTGAGTTCTAATAAAGCAGCAAACAGTGCTTTGGAGGTATCGCCTAATTGCATGATGGATAGGTTGGAAATCCATTCATTCAGGCTTTTTGAATTGGTATCGCAAAAACTCAGTTTGTCTCGTCTTAAGACCGTTGGAATTTGAAAAATATCCGAAAAAGCATTATTCATCATTGTGTTATCAATCTCAGAACGTTTGAACCCCAAAAAGCGGTGTTTTATTTTTTTCGCCCGCAATTTCCCTGACGAGTTTTGGGACGAGATATCCGGGTAAACTCGCTAATACATCACTGTATATTTGATCTATCTCTGAAGATCTTAAATCAAAATGCTGAGCACCTTTGACTTTATCTAAAACATGAAGGTAATAGGGCATTACTCGTGCGTCAAATAAACGGTGACTCAAGTCATTTAAAGTTTCTGCAGCATCATTCACACCTTTGAGTAAAACCGCCTGATTGAGCACGGTAATATGGTGAAGTGATAACTGTAATAACTTTGAGCAAGTGAAATCATCGAGTTCAGCTGCGTGATTTGAGTGTACCACTACTACAATGCGTAGCCTACTGTTTTTTAATATAGAAATCAGCTCTTCATCAATACGATTCGGGATTACAATCGGAACTCGTGAATGAATTCTCAGTATCTTGATCTGAGGGAGAGATGCTAGACGTTCTAGCCACAACGAAATTTTTCGGTTGTTCAGCGTCAGCGGATCACCGCCACTTAAAATCACTTCATTGATTTGCGGATTTTGCTCAATATATTGCTTGATATTGATCCAGTCGTCATTTTTAGGCAGATTCTCCTGATAGGGAAAATGACGACGGAAACAGTAGCGACAGTGAATGGCACAGGCACCTGTTAAGGTCAGCAAAAAACGTGATTGATACTTGTGTAAAACCCCAGCCATTTGATTGGCTGCTTCTTCGCCTAGCGGGTCGGTAACAAATTCAGGATGTTGTTCCAGTTCTAGATGATGTGGTAAGACTTGCAGTAGCAGAGGGTCGAATGGATCACCAACGCTCATTTTTCCGACGAATGCGCGCGGGACGCGCAATTTAAACTGTTCAGAGGCGAGGATTGCCCCTGATAATAGTTGATCGGTAGATAACTCAAGCAGATTTAACAGCTCTAAAGGATCAGTAATTAGATCACTGAGTTGTGATTGCCAGTTTTGCTCTTGATGTAAATAGTTTATCATGCCATACGTAAAAATAGTGTTAGCCGCAGCTGTGTGCCTAGTCTAGCATTGGGGCTTGTTTAACGTTCATATATGAATTGCGTTATCGGTTAAAATTTAATCATGCGAGGCGTGAAACGCAGGGAATGGCTATTCCCTTGCCAAGTTTCATAACGAAGTATGAGGAAATTTTAGCCATAACCCTACGGGACAGGGAGATTTTTTGTAGCTACTGCGTTATGTATGGTTCATTTAGAATAACTAAATTTCACCATCCATGCCTTGTATCGTCGAAAAAATCTCCTCTGTCGCAACCAAATATGAATGTTAAACAAGCCCATAAGATTTGATTTTTAAGTTTGGAGTGCGCCTTTCATGGCCTATTATTCTACAAATGATTTTAAAGCAGGCCTTAAGGTTATGCTTGATGGCAACCCATGTTCAATCATGGAAAATGAATATGTAAAACCAGGTAAGGGTCAAGCATTTAACCGTGTGAAATTACGTAACCTTCGCTCTGGTAAAGTATTAGAAAAAACTTTCAAGTCAGGTGACTCTTTAGAAGCAGCTGATATTGTAGAAGTAGAAATGGATTACCTCTACAACGATGGCGAAATGTGGAACTTCATGGATCCTGTATCTTTTGAGCAAATCGCTGCTGATAAAACAGCTATGGGTGATGCTTCGAAATGGTTAAAAGACGATTCTAATGAAAAATGTACGATCATGTTATTCAATGGCGTACCTTTGACTGTAAGCCCACCGAACTTCGTTGTGCTCAAAATTGTTGAGACTGATCCAGGTGTACGTGGTGATACTTCTGGCGGTGGCGGTAAGCCTGCGAAACTTGAAACAGGTGCAGTTGTACGTGTTCCATTGTTCGTACAGCAAGAAGAAAGTGTTCGTGTAGACACGCGTACTGGTGACTACCTAGAACGTGCATAATTGTGAATGAGTGGCAGAGCTACTCAAGACATACAATTATCGAAGGGATGATTAAACAATCATCCCTTTTTTTATGCCAAAGTATTAGATAAATAATTGAAGCTAGAAGGTAAACTTACAAAGATATTTCTTCTACAGAAAATATGGAAAGGGAAATCTAATAGGGTTTGTTGACATTTTTTGTTGCCACTGCATTATCTTGCGTAGCTGTAATCGCTACTCATTATTTAGAATAGCTAAATTGCATAAAACATGCCTTGTGCCATCTATAAAATGTCTTCTGTCGCAATGAGAGCTATCGCTCGTAAAGTGAAATATCAACAGACCCTAGCCACGCGTTATGTATTTGAGAGGTTTTGAATGGAGACAACACAAGCAAAGTCATCACTTCCCTCAAAACTCCTATGGAGTTTGGTTGCCATTGTTGGGGCAATTTCATTTGGGATATTGGCGGTTAGCCGTGGTGAGCATGTCAATGCAGTCTGGTTGGTTCTTGCTGCGGTCTGTGTATATAGCATTGCATATCGGTTCTACAGTTTATTTATTGCAAACAAAGTTTTTGAATTAAATCCTAAACGGTTAACTCCAGCACATCGCCTTGCCGATGGTCTGGATTATGTTCCGACCAATAAATTTGTTCTATTTGGTCATCACTTTGCCGCGATTGCCGGTGCAGGGCCGTTAGTTGGTCCAATTCTCGCAGCACAAATGGGTTACTTACCTGGGACGATCTGGCTTTTGGTCGGGGTAGTGATTGCAGGTGCGGTACAAGATTTTCTGGTTCTATTTATTTCAACACGTCGTGATGGTCGCTCTCTAGGCGAAATGGCCAAACAGGAATTGGGTACCTTTGCGGGTGTGATTGTGATGCTGGGTACGCTGGGGGTCATGATCATCATCCTTGCAGTACTGGCATTGGTCGTCGTCAAAGCATTGGCGCATAGCCCATGGGGTGTATTCAGTATTGCAGCCACCATTCCTATTGCATTATTCATGGGTATCTACATGCGTTATCTACGCCCAGGAAAAATTGCAGAGGTGTCGATTATCGGTTTTGTACTGATGATGGCGGCAATTGTGTATGGAGGTGATGTTGCAAAAGATCCCTATTGGGGGCAGTTATTTACCCTGAGTGGTACTCAATTGACATGGGCCTTAATTATTTATGGTTTTATCGCCTCTGTTTTACCGGTTTGGTTGTTATTAGCACCACGTGACTACTTATCAACCTTCCTTAAAATTGGTGTGATTGCAGGCTTGGCCATCGGGATTATCTTTGCGATGCCTGATTTGAAAATGCCAGCAGTAACCCATTTTGTTGATGGTACAGGTCCTGTATTTGCGGGTAGTTTATTTCCTTTCCTCTTTATTACCATTGCCTGTGGTGCGATTTCAGGCTTCCATGCCTTGGTTGCATCAGGAACGACACCTAAACTGGTCGATAACGAAGTCAATATTCGTATGATCGGTTATGGTGGTATGTTGATGGAATCATTCGTCGGCATCATGGCAATGATCTGTGCGACCGTGCTTGATCCAGGTATTTATTTTGCAATTAATGCACCAGCAGCAGTTTTAGGGACCTCGGTAGAGACCGCTGCAGAAGCAGTGCGAAATCTTGGTTTCGTGGTGAGTCCAGAAATGTTGACTTTACTGGCTCAGGAAGTCGGTGAGAGTTCAATCTTATCTCGTACAGGTGGTGCGCCTACATTTGCAATTGGTATGGCACATATCATTTCAGAGATTTTCAACAACCGCTCAATGATGGCATTCTGGTATCACTTTGCGATTCTGTTTGAAGCATTATTTATTCTAACTGCGGTAGATGCGGGTACACGTGCTTGTCGTTTCATGGTACAGGATACAGTAGGTATCGTGGTTCCAGCGATTAAACAATCGAGTTCATTCTTTGGGAACTTGGTTGGGACCTTTGTCGCGGTGGCAGGTTGGGGCTTCTTCGTCTATCAAGGTGTGGTTGACCCACTTGGTGGGATTAACTCATTGTGGCCGTTATTTGGTATTGGTAACCAGATTCTTGCCTCGATGGCCTTGATCTTAGGTACAGTCATTCTATTCAAGATGAAAAAAGAGAAGTATGTTTGGGTCACCATTGTCCCGACGATTTTCTTGTTCATTACCTCAATGACAGCAGGCTGGCAAAAGATTTTCCATGAAAATCCAAAAATCGGCTTCCTCGCACAAGCGAATCGTTTTTCGGATGCAATTGCGCGTGGCGAGGTGCTTGCACCAGCCAAAACCATTGCTGAAATGCAAACCATTGTGATGTCGAATCAGATCAATGCGGCACTGTGTGGCTTCTTTATGATTGTTGCGATTGTAATGGTGATTGCTTCTATAGGCATTATTCGCAGAGCATTGGCGAGTCCTACACCAACAGTGAACGAGGCACCAGCCGTTTATTCAGAAACCCCGATGACGGCGAATAGCATCAAAGGAGAGTAGCGATGGATTTTAAAATTGCTCGACAAGGCAGTGCGGTGATTGTGAAAATTATTAAATTCACCATCATGTCGCAAAAACATTTGCTTTTATCACCGAAAAATTGGTCACGGATTGCAGTGTTATGGCAACGTTTGCAGCAGAGTTTTCGTCTAATGGTGGGTGTGCCTGATTACGAAACTTATGTACAGCATATGAAAGCGCATCATCCTGATCTAACCCCGATGGATGCCAAGACTTTTTATCGTCATTGTATCGATGCGCGTTATCCTTCAGCGGGCGGTAATATGAAAAAATGTCCTTGCTAGAAATCATTTGATTTCGTTGAAAAAAAACCAAAACAGTGTATGTTGAAACATGCACTGTTTTATTTTGGGGATAAAATTATGTGGGGCACGGATCAGGCTTCAATTCAAGACAAAAAACGACAAAACCAAGCATTAGAACAAGATATTAAAAGCTTTGGTCAAAAGATTGAACACTTTTTAATTGAAGTGAATCAGCTGATTTTAGATAAGCCACAACAAACCAAACTGGCTTTGACCTGTCTATTGGCTGGTGGACATGTATTGTTTGAAGATCTACCTGGATTAGGGAAAACCACCTTAGCCAGTGCCTTGGCTCGGTTGGCTGGATTACATTTTCAGCGCATTCAATTTACCAATGATATGTTGGCCAGCGACGTCATCGGCATCAATATTTTTAATCAGAAAGAACATATATTTGAATTTAAGCAAGGTCCTGTTTTTACCCAAATCCTCCTCGCAGATGAAATTAACCGCTGTAGTCCCAAAACTCAAAGTGCTTTGTTGGAAGCGATGGAAGAAGGAGCTGTTACGGTAGATGGCGTGCATTATGAATTGCCACAACCTTTCTGGGTGTTGGCGACGCAAAACCCGCTCTTTCAAAGTGGCACTTATGCATTGCCAGAGTCTCAACTAGACCGCTTTTTGATGCGATTGTCATTGGGTTATCCATCTCGTCAAGCAGAAAAATTACTGTTACAACAAAGCTCACGCCAAGTCCTGATCCATCAATTAGATGCTGTGTTTAACCAAGCCGATATTTTACATTTACGTGAATTGGCAAAACAGATTTTCCTCAGTGACGCTGTACTCAATTATATTTTAGACTTGGCTGCTGAAACACGTAAGCAACGTCATGGCCTATCAACACGCGGGGTGTTAGCACTGAAATCCGCAGCACAAGCTTATGCGTTGGTTGAAGGGCGTAGTTTTGTGACCACGGATGATGTGCAGACCGTATTTGTCGCTGTTGCAGCGCATCGTCTCAGTCTAGGCGAAGTTGAGGTAAAACAACTGTTGCAGTCGGTTGAAGCTGTATAAGTGAGTACAGACTATGCAAGCTGGACTTAAACAACAGGTCAATCAATGGATCGCAAAACGTTTCCAAGTGGATCGCAGTAAAACCCTGCGACAAAAGGACGTTTTGGTTTTTATCTATAAACAAGGTTTTCTATATCTGGTCCTGATTCTAATTACCTTTATTGCTGGAATTAACTATGCCAATAATCTGATTTTAGGGTTTTGCTTTTTAATCAGTGCCATTCTGTGCATTAGTTTTTATCTGACCTTTAAGCAATTACATGATTTACAAATTGATGTTGTGGTACCTGAGGTCGGGCAGCTTGATCAAGCTCTCAGTTTAAAGCTGTTGTTTAAACAATCGGTTGCTTCTGCACGTTATCTAAGAATCCAGTGGCAAACTCAAGAGCAATTGGTTTTTATTGATCAAACTCAACACAGTGTTGAACTAGCAGTTATGCCAGACAAACGAGGTTTGTATGCATTTGAGACCCTTAAAATCTATTCTACTTATCCTCTTGGTTTAGTCCGTGCTTGGACGTATTTATCGCCAAAACAAACAGTCTGGATTGCACCCAAAGCCTATGATTGGCAAAAAGAACATAAAAACCAGCCGACTTCTGCTCAAGATAGTCTAGATGAGTTCAAAGAACTTCGCGGCTTTCAACACGGAGATTCCTATCAGAATGTGGCGTGGAAACAAGTTGCACGCGGGCAGGGTTTTTTAATCAAAATGTTTGAAGCTCAAGTTAATCATCAACATCTGGAGATTGATTATCAACAGATTCCCGCACTAGGCCACGAAGAAAAATTAAGCTTTATGATGGGTTTGGTCGAGCAATGTGAACAGTTAGGTGATGATTATGCACTTATTTTGCCGCATACACGCTTGGAAAGCGGACAGGGACAATCTCAGTTAATTCAGGCAAAACTTTTATTGGCGCAGGCATAATGATGACTAAACAAATCTATTTCTGTGTTTTAGCTGTCTTGGCGCTCGTATTACTTGGGCAAACCGCTTTTGCACCTGCTGCTTTAACGGGATTATGGGCGGTAGTTTGGCTGCTCTTGGTTCGGAGATATCGTAAACAGAGCTGGGCAGCTTTTCCGAAATGGTTTTTGGTGATCTTTATTCTATTGTCTTTAGGTGTCGTTTATCTCAATTATCAAACCATCCTTGGAGTAGAAGCGGGCGTCGCCTTTTTAAGTACCTGTTTATTTGCCAAATGTTTAGAAGCGAAAAACACCCGAGATTTATTAATCATTTTTAATTTTGCCTTGTTCGTCAGTGCGAGTCTGTTATTACATAGCCAAGCGTTTTGGATGGCGTTGATTGTATTTACAGCCTTCGTGATGTGTTTATTGGGTTTGTATCGCATACAGACGGGATTATTTAATCAAACGAAACTATCATCCAATCAATTTAAACAAGATGTGAAGCAAATTTTTAAATTTGTAGGCATTGCAATACCTTTCTTTCTGATCTTATTTATTTTTTTCCCACGCTTACCGCCACTGTGGGCAGTTCCAATTCAGACTAATCAAGCCACGACTGGGATTAGTGACCGGATGTCGCCGGGGGATATTGCACAATTATCACAATCTTCAGCCTTGGCGTTTAGAGTTGTGGCGAATATGTCGCAGTTTCCAAGTCGACCAGAACTGTACTGGCGAGCTTTAGTCTTAGATCAATATGATGGAGCCACATGGACCAGCAGCTTTTTTAATCAACAAATTAAAAATGTGCAGTCTACCCAAAGAAGCGTACCTTATCAATATTTAGCGGCGGATGAGCAAGCCAACTGGATTATGGGTTTGGAATACTCGATTCCGCAAGAACGTTATTTGCAGTTGTATCAAGACAATAGTATTCGTCCTACTAAATTGGTTAAACGCAATGTACCTATACAGATGTTGTGGTTGGGTCGGTTACCAGCCGAAGCGGTAGTCTTGTTACCGCGCCAACTGGAGTTGAATCTTAAATTTGACCCGGATCGAGATGCAAAAGCCCAGCAATTGGCGCATATGCTTTTTGAACAAAGTCAAAAGCAACCTGAAAAGTATTTACAGTCCGTTCTTGCTTGGTATAGAAAAAATGGCTTTGTTTATACCCTAGCACCGGGGATATTGGGTGGTGATCGTATTGATCAGTTCTTGTTTTCCAGCCGCAAGGGCTTTTGCGAGCATTATGCGTCTAGCTTTGTGATGCTGATGCGTTATGCAGGTATTCCAGCACGCGTAGTGACTGGCTATCAAGGCGGACAACTGGCACCTGATGGACAAAGTTGGGAAGTTCGCCAACTGGATGCACACGCCTGGAGTGAAGTCTATCTCAATGGGAAATGGCAAAGAATAGATCCAACCGCAATGATTGCACCGCAACGAATTGATACGGGCATGCAGGATTATTTGGCACAAGATCAAACTGTATGGGGAGATGAAAGTAAGGCTTGGCAACTACAACAATTTAAATTTCTAAAAAATATGCGGATTTGGAGTGATTATCTAAGTTATCAATGGCAAAGCAAAGTTGTCGGTTATGATGCAGAGAAACAGAAAAACTGGTTGTCTCGCTTAGGACTGGATTCAAGTTATGCATATGCGATTGTTTTGATTGTTGGTGTATTCGCTATTTTGATGGTCTATGTGGGGATTTATTGGTGGCGACAAAGACGGCAACAAGCTGATTATCAAAGAGCTGTACTTAAGTTTCAGAAGCAACTACCTAGAAATTTGCATAAGCAACACGCAGAGACTTTTCAAGTATGGATGCAGCGTTTGGCAAGTCAGTTTGAAAACAAACAGGTGTTCGAACAAGCAATTGTGTTATATCAACAAATTGTTTTTTTAGAGCAGCAAGATGGTGCAAATATTGAAGAATTTAAGCGCTTGCTTAAAGACTGTGCGATTGCACTGAAACAGTCACAAAAAAACTTGTGAAGCTGATAAAAAATGAATATGATGCTTCTCATTCTAGGTGTATAGCTCAGTTGGTTAGAGCGCTACGTTGACATCGTAGAGGTCTCCAGTTCGAGTCTGGATATACCTACCAAAATTTACGCTTTATCAGCGATTTATAACCCACTTCAAAAGGTGGGTTTTTCTTTTAGTGGCTATTTAGGGGTATTTTCGGGGAACTAATTCACGCTCTTATAACGATAAGTTAGAATATAAAATTGGAATACAAAAATAAGGAGTAGATATGGTAAATGATTTTTCGATGGATGATGCAACTCAAGCTTTAGAAGATTGGGCAGAGAGTCAACTTATTGCTGAAAATTTAAAATACAAAAAAAGGAAAGACAAATATTCAACTCTTTATTTTTTTCAGTATTTGAATGCTTTGTCAAAATTAACGGCAATTAAGCCACGTACAGTAAGTTTATCTAGTAGTTTTGCTGTGTCGGATGAGAATCAAGCTGGTTTCGTTAATCTTGTTGCTTGTATTGAAAGTGGTGGAGATATCAATCCATACCAGAATAAAACAACAATTCAAGGCAACTTTTTAGATGGAATGTACAATGATTTCGGTATTAAGCATTTTCATCTGGGGGCGCAACAAGAAAATGGGTCAGATTATATTGAGCGCACTGGAGAAGTTGCCTTAGCAATAATAACGGACGATGAGGTTTTCTTCATCATCTCTAAAATGCATGGAATAGGTTTTGAAGATGTTTGGTATGAACCTGATGTTTTGGAGATACTTCACTCTGAACGACCTGATCTAATTGAACATTCAAAAGTTGAATATTTAGAAATAAAGGGTGATCCAACTACTGTTCATGAAATTAAATCATTTAGAGATATTGGAGCGATTAAACCAATTATCCTTCAAGATGGTACCGCTTATGAACCATATAATGGTGGGAAATCTATAAGCGGCCATCCTTATGAACATACTGTTTTGTATACTTATAATATTAGATTGATTCAAAAAGAAGCTGACGATATTTTAGCACCTTTCAAAAACGATACTTCTAAAACGGCAACTTTGAAAGTCTTAAAATTAGCCGTAGATTATAATAACCGTGTAACTGGTGTTGAGTTTAAATTAGAAGTTGATGATGGCAAATAGTTTGAGTATTTAATACTCAAACTATTAGTGTTATCGGAAACTTACCTTTTGCGGCTTTGGTTCTTCATGGCCTTGTAAGTAGTGATCAGTCATTTTCTCAGTTGCATGGCCTGCCAAAGCTTGGGCATATGGTTTGCCATATTTCTCAGTAATATTAAAAATACCGAGTGCTCGAAGGTCATGGAATGACGGTCTTTGTCTTGGTTCTAAATGGTCACATGCTCCAGACAAATCGCGGTATTTTTGAAATTGCTTTGTTAAGTGGTCCTCAGTCACTGCATAAGGGTGTGGCTTTGCAATCCGGTTGTGTTCAGTAATTCGCTCAGGCCGTGTTGCTATCAAATGGGGGCAATTTAAACGGAATGAATTTGCAATACATTTGACAACTGTCTCTGCCAACTCTGGATGCATATCAACCTCAATATAGATCGGCTTGTCATAGTTGAGTGATTTATGCTGCAGCACTGTAAATGTATTTTCTTTCACATTAACCGCCGTGCGTAACAGCATTACCAAATCGCCACGGCGCTGAATAGAATGCAAAGCCAAATCAATAGCAAGTTTTAGCCACTCTGGGCAAACTGCATAAATCAGTGCCAGCATCTCATTACTTAAACGTTGACGTATTTTTTTAGGACGTATTGGTTTAAGTGTTTTTTCAGCAATGTTTTCAGTTGCCCAGCCATTTGCTACAAAGTATTTAAAAATATCGATCAACAAAGACCGATGCTTTTCAGCTTGGTAAGGTGTTTGTTCTTTTAAATAAGTGGCCAACATATTCAAAGTCATTTCAGCGCAACTTAGGTCACCCCATTTTTCAATGTACTTGTCGCAATTAGCGTTAATAATTTCCATTGTGGATACAGCATAAGTTTTCTCAGTTAATCGTAGATCGAGAAATTCTTTTAAGCCATTCTCAAAAGTTGGGATGTTATTCTCAACTTTGCGATTTACTTCAAGGATTTTTGAAACTATATCAGGGTGTCGTTTAAGCGCCGCATTCAAAGCCATAGCAGCAATAATTGCTTCGTTACGATCTTTACCAAGTGATTTACGTTGTCCGTTTGGCAGAACATAACGGAAGTAAGTAGTACCATTGGCCTTTTTATCTGTTTCAACATGGGGTGGGAGGTCTAAACTCCCTTTGCCCCTTGGTCGTGGTGTCATGTTAAATCTCAGCTAAAATTCTATCGGCTATAGAGTTCCCTGTGACTGGAGGTGATTGCAGTGCAATCTTTGGTGTCTCGCTACTGTAAAATAGTGGAGCGCCCCATGTTGTGCATTCAACATACCAGTGGGTCCCGATCTTTTTCCCGCTTAACCAACCTCGCTCAATGTGACTTACTAACGTTGCACGGCATGGGCGTGAATCTTCGTCGCTCCAGTAATTTTTAGCGAAGATTGCGAGTTTTATGCGTTTAATATTGCTAGACATATATCCTCCAATCGTAGGGTATTAATTATTAAATTTTTGGTGCACGGGGTTTACTCCCAGCAATAACTACACGAGCGACATTCTGCTTGTAGGCCTGAACCACTATGACTACAACCAAATGAAACTTGGCTACTACTACACTTTGGACAAATTAGATTAGAACTAAATTCGATAGATAAAATTTTCATGCTGCCACCTCTTCAATAATTTCCCATTCTCCAAACGCACCTAAATAACCAGACTTGGAAATTGAGGTTGTAATCTCTTGCCCATCATCACAAACAACTTTCATTCGATCTGCATCAATACGTGTTGCCTGGTAAACAACATCGAGTTGAAGATTTGAAGGCAAACCAATGTCACCATTGACTGTTTTAATTCTTACTTTCATGACTTAACACCTTCTTTGGCCATCTTTTCGATATCTTCCTTAACGGCGTTAAGGGTTTTAATTTCTATTTGCAGAAGGCTATCAATACCCAAATGTTCGCAGACTGTTTTAGTATCCAGACCACGCTCATCAATAAAGCTTAATAGTTGATCACGTTGATCAGTCGAGATGCCTTGGAACTCAGGTTGACCAATCCACTTGTTTTGATTCTTATCAAATGTGCACCCAAGTTCTTTAGATCGGGCAAGCATGATCTGGCGCATGTTCTGGTAATACATATGATCTTTGATTAATGACTCGGTGAGCTGGTTTAAATCGCCAGCATGCTCAGCTTCAGCACAGCTTTGTTGCCAGTTTGTGAGATCCTCAACAGCTTTAGTCAATGCAAGTTGTTCAGGCGTGAGCGTGTTGATATGGTCCTTAGCAGCCTTAATCAGATCAGCAAGGAATGTTGGATTAGCTTTGAGATCTGGTACCCAAACTTCACCAGTCTCACCGCCTAATGCACCAGAGTTTTTTGCATGGTGAGTAGGCGATGGCTTGAAGCTGATAACACGAGCATTTTTACCTTCGCCAGTGGTAACAGTTGTTAGATAACCCATGATGTCTGCAATGCGGTAAAGCTCATTACGGTTTTTACCACCTAAATCTGGACGATAGATAACTTGATCGCCGTTTTGATCTTCTGAGGCGTGGGCAATGAATACAACGTCTTTGCCAAGACTGATCAGAGTATTGATGTATTGCTTAAAGGTTTGATTAGCCAAGCCCTGAGCTTTTAATTTAAGTGCACCATCTTTCTGACGATTGTTTGCAGTTAAGAGTAGGTGAGTCTTAATGCTTTCAAGCATTGCCCCAACAGTATCGATTACCACGGTGTTATATGCCGCCAAATCACTTGGAGTTAGATCAGCAACATCTTTCCATTGCTGAACCTGAACTACCGCACCACGGCGTAGTTCACCGGTACGATGAGAACCACGGTCAAAGTCGAATGAAATTGCCTTGTCCGCCGTAAAGCCCATAGAAGTTTTACCAAGACCGGGATCGGCGTAGATGTAGGTGATGATTGCATTAACTTGTAAAGGTTGATCAGCACTAATGATATTGATAGCCATGATTACACCCCCTCAACCATTTTGTTTTTAACAACGTGAGCGGTAATGATCGAGATCATGTTTCGGATATCATCAGAATTGGTGAAGTCGCCGTAATTGTTGCCGTTTGCATCAAATACTTGGTCAACTGCTAGGTTCTTGATATCGATCGCAGTGAAGTCACCACCAAGTTGGCCATTGGAATCTTGGAAAGAATCAAAATCGAAACTGGTGTAGACACGGAAGCCATCAAGGTTGACCACAGCGGTACCAGTTGAATCAGAAGTGATTTGAACAGCTAGAACGCCGTAATCAGATTTGGTGTTATCAAAGCTGTAAATCGATGCTTCAGGCTGCGGTTGAGAGTGAGTTAGCTTGGTACCAATTAAAGCAGTACCGCTAATTACACCAGTGGCTAATGCCCATGAAGTGAGCATTACTTTACCGAACTGGAAAGAAGGGTTGTTGTTAATAGCGATTTGTTTCATAATCTACCTCAAGTAAGTGAGAAGCCCTGTTCGCCGTCGTAAGTGTTCAGGGCTTTTTGCTGTCCATGAGAAAGATTATGCATATTTGCATTATTCTATGCAATATATTTTTATGCATATTTGCATTAATATTTTTTAAATGCATTAAAAAGCCCACTTAAAAAGCGGGCTATTTATTGGAGAACTTATTAACTATGTCTAGTTTTGGACCTTCTTCGCGATTTGTACATGTAGCGAATAGAATCGACAACCTCACCGATGAAAACGCAATTTTCATCCAAAGGTATAATGTTTGGTTTGAAATCTGGATTAAGTGCTTGTAAATAACGTGTATTGTCAGATTCAATAACTAACTTCTTAAATGTTGCTTCTTCAAATCTTCGCACAACAATAATATCACCTGATTGCATATCGCCATAATATACATCCGGATCTACCAGAATATAGTCACCTTCAAGGAAAACAGGACTGTTACTAACACCCTGAACTTTCAAATAAAAACAATTTGTGCATTCATCTGGAAGTGGCAACCATTCCTCAATCTGAGATAAATCTATAGCTTCTACATTCGTGAATTCACCAGCCTGAACCCAAGATAAGACGGGTGCTAATTTTGCATATCCAGATGTGAGATTAGAAGTGGATTTATTTTCAATAACTGTTCGACTGGTATCTTCTTTGCTTAAATCTTTCTCAAATAAATCACCAACTTCCACGCCTGCCCACTTCGCAAAAGGGGCTAAAGTTGTATACCTAGGATTTTTTGTTAAGCCATTTTGAATACGGAATAACGTTGATTGTTCAATCTCAGGGTGAATTTTCTCAAGTTTGGTTGGATTGGTATCAAACTTTTTTAATAAGTATTCGATATTCGACTGTAAAAAACTCATAAAAAATACCCCTCGGAATGCATTCCCATTTTATGCAAATAATCATAATTTGTTTAAAATAATTCACTTTTGCATTGACTATTATGCAAGTTTGCATAAAATGAAAGTGTGCATACCACAGGAGCTATTAAATGATGCCACTGACACTTCAAGAAAAGATTAATTATTTGCTAGCAAGAAATTACACCCAGCAATTCATTAGTGAAAAAAGTGGAATTGAGCAAAGTTCAGTATCAAGAATCAGCAAAGGGCTTCAACAAAGTGTGAAGTATGAAAAAGGGTGTGCCCTTGATGCTCTCGTTCAGCAGGAAAAAGAATTAGAGGTGAGTCAATGCAGAACTTAAGTAATGCAATCAAACCAGGTGAAAAGCTACTTGAGCCAATGACAACGCGTGTACCGGTTGAAGTTAAGCAGTTAGTAGATGATTTAGCAGATGGCAATCGAGCGAAATGGTTGAGAGAGGCCATAGATTTAAAGCTACAAATTGATTTAGGCCAATCATCAGTTGAAATGTTCAAAAAGGCAAAGAATACAAAGTATTCAAGCGAATACATGAATTTTCTAAAAAGTATTTTTTCTGTATTCCAGATAAGCAAAAAGCCCGAAATTGCAGTTCGAGCTTTGAGCAGTGTTCATTAATCTTAGGAACCAAAGAACATGACCAATATATCAAATCAAAACACGGTGGACAAGGGTAGTGAATTTCGCCCTGGTAACGCAGTAGTGATTAAAAAGGCAATTGAATTTGTGGATCGCTCATTCGACTCGGAAGAAATTTTTATGGTTTTAAAAGTTCAGCCCAGTGGAATCACGATTTTAACTGATGGGCAAATTTTAACGGTATCAAGTACTGAAATTCGTCTAGCTACAAGAGCAGAGCGTGAAGCAAAAAAGCGCTTGGTTCAGGAGGCTATATGACTAGCTTCACACAACAAATGAAGGATTCACGCCAACAAAGTGAAATCCAATCATTTCATGAGCCAGCTTTGCATTTGCTTGGTCATATTTTTGAACAAAAGAAACTTAGTTTACGCAGCAAAGGCTATGACGAAAACAACGCTGCTGTCTCTAAAGAAGAACTTATGCAAGCCATGGCGCATCACTTCAGGATAACTCAGTGGTTAGCTCAGCAGGTTATAGCAAGTCTTGTTAAGGCTGATTGTGTTCAAGCATTTGGTGGCTACATTAAGCCAAAGGATAGTGAAACATGAAAAAACTGAAAGCTAAAAAACAGGATATCACTGTTTCAGCTACTCCTATCGAAACAGCGATACCGCTTGAACAGCCAGTGAAAATCTATACGGCGAAAGAGCTTGCTGCTATGCCTTTAACTGTTATGAATGCAGCAATTGAGGCTCAAGAAAAATTTTACATGCTTGAAGAAACAACCCATATGGGGGGGCAAGCCATAAGTGTTCGCCGTCTTATGGAAGATGGGCATTTATTGATTCAAGTAAAAGAAAAGTCACGTACACGATACAAGATCAACAACGAGTTTATTCCACCAAGAATTATTCGTCAGCTTGCATACCGTGGTTTGGTAAAGCTAGAGGGTTAATTCATGGCTAGAGCAAGAAACATTAAACCATCATTCTTTATGAATGAGGACATAGTCGAGCTTTCTGTTGAAGCGAGATTATTGTTCATTGGGTTATGGACATTAGCAGATCGAGAGGGGCGTTTAGAAAATCGCCCTAAAAAGATCAAAATGTCTTTATTTCCAGCGGATGAAATAAACGTTTCGGAACAGTTATCTAACATTTCAAAATATGGATTTATCGAGTTATACAACATTGATGATACAGATGTAATCCAGATTGCAAACTTTATCAAACATCAAAACCCACATGGTTTAGAGAAAGACAGTGAGCTTCCAGACGTTAATGGGCTTTACACTGTTTATGATCGTAACCCAAAAAACAAAACTGTTATTGGCAAACCTAAGCTTGTTAAGAAATCTGAATTAACTGATTTCTATAATAAAACTGGTGCATTCAACCCAATTATTACAACTAATAACGGTTTTATTGATACGAATACTGAAATCAAAAACAGTGATGCAAACAACAATGAACAAGGTAATAACTGTTCTGAAACTGTTTTTATCTCAGATCAAAACGCCCTGAATCCTGAATCCTTTAATCTGAATCCTGATTCACTGAATCCTGAGTTAGGCGCACAGACTCAAACCGTTGTCGAAAATTCTTGGTCTCCAAATCCTGAAATTCTTTTGAGCGTAATTCGCCAAAGCATGGGTGTTCAAGCTGAGCAAGTAATCGCTATGCCTGATTACGATTTTCATTTGGGTAATTTCAATGCTCACTGGGAAAACAAGATTGACCTCACTGAAAACCAAAAGACTCGGAAATTTGCTCAGTGGTTAATTCTTGAGTTCAAAAAACCACAACGAAATACAACACCGAATAACAAACAAAATAATCTCAACGTCAATGCTGCTCATGGCCAAGTTAAACAATACGCCACATGTGCTGATGACGTAGACACAGGAGATTCACTGTGAACGCTATGACCAATTTTTTAAAACCAGAGATTCGTAATTCAAACCGTTTTTGTGAAATCCACAAAGAGCGAATGATTTTAATTGCTGGCCGTGATTTCTGTAAAACCTGTGCGATTAAGGCGGTGGAAAAGGCTCAATCTGAACACATGGTTTCTGTAAATACCTCAGTTCGTGAGAAACACTTTGCAGGTGCATTGCTTCCAGTCCGACATGCTGAAAGTGGTTTCAAAAATTACAACGTGACCCATGAAGGGCAGCGTGATGCAAAGGCAGCATGTCATGCATATGCGAAGGATTTTAACAATCCTGAAATCAAGCAAAAACGCAATCTGATTATGTATGGCCGCACGGGAACAGGAAAAACACATTTGGCTTGTGCTATCGCTCGAAACGTTCTGGATAAGCGTAGTTATGCCCGTTATGTCACAAGCGAAGATATGGCAAATGAAATTGCTTCTGCGTGGAAAAAGACAGACGACAGCGAAGCAAGCGCAGTGTGGCGTTTCACTGATTACGATCTTTTAATCATTGATGAGTATGGATTGCATGACCAGCACGAAAGCCGATTGCAATTGGTCCACAAAGTTCTTTATTCACGCTATGACGCTAAAAAACCGACAGTTTTAATTTCAAACTGGACTGAAGCTCAATTAAAAGAAAGTTTGGGTGATCGTTTGTGGTCACGCTTCCAGCATGACGGCCTAACCGTGGTTGAGTGCAATTGGATGGATGCGCGTACTGGTGGTGGCCTATGAACATAATCTTAACCAACGCAGACATCCGTTTCTTTTTAGTGTGGTTGGCCAATATGAAACGCCGTCCACACTACGAAATTATCGTTGTTCGCCAAGTGATCAACGCATTTCACAACAACACAGAACATCAACTTAAAACAGAAATATTAAGTCTGGCTGATTTGAGCAGACGTGCGGGAGAAGGGCGATGAAATTAACCAAAGCTCAAAGAGCTGGTATAAAAATGAAGTTTGGCGGCATGTGTTCTTACTGCGGTGAGTTGCTTGGCGAGAAATGGCAAGCTGATCATTTGATTCCAATCCGTAGAAATGGCGATGGCACTTGCATGAATCCTGAGCATGATGTGATTGAAAACCTTATGCCTGCTTGCACTATCTGCAACAAAAATAAGCACTCATTCACTTTGGAGTTCTGGCGTAAGCAACTTGAAGATTCAAATCGAAAGTTACGTGATTACGTGGCTAATTACCGTCTAGCTTTAATGTTTGGTCAAGTTCAAGAGACAACAAGCCAGATTGTCTTTCATTTTGAAAAGTGGGAGCAACAGCCAAAGGGGAAATACAATTGGTCATTAATTCCTGAGCATGTTCAGTTCATGGCCACAGATGAGGATGGTATGGCATGTGGTTGGTTAGTAGAGCCAAAAATCATGGGTGATGCTTGGAGACACCAATCTCATCTTTCAGCCTTTTTCAATATCAATGCTAGAGACAATTATTTAAACCATTTTCGAGGCGACTGGAAAGAATCATTAGAAAAACGTCCAGAGGAGCAAAGCCCGTGAGTGAATATAAATCAAGAATAAACAATGAGTCTGAATTTAATAGTGTGATGGCACTTGCTAAGTCTATGGGCTATTACAACGAATTAGAGTTTAAGTATATCCCTCATGTTAAGACATTGTTTCTACCAAGCGACTGCAGGCATATCCAATGGAGCCATAGAGCTATTGATGATTACCCACAAGATAAGCATGGCCGAGAAATTACGATTGAGGAATTAAAGGAAATCTCGGAAAAGTATCAAATAAACCACGAGAAATGCCCACACGGTTATGACATTGCTTGTCTGCTTTGTGGATTTGGCACTGTAAATGGGAAGCGTATTTATCACTCATGGACTAAAGAGCGCCCAGTTTCCCGAAGACGCAAACGCAAATTAAGCAAGCAAGGCAAAACAGTGTACTGGTCAAAACGCCTTGAATCTTATGTTTATGTGATGGGTGAATAACCTATGACATCAATGAGCATCGATCAGTACCGCCGTGAAATTCTCAAGCAATGCGATAAGCCTAAGGCAGCTAAACGCAACAAGTTTAACGCACAGAAGGTTGAGCTTGACGGTATGACGTTTGATAGTAAGAAGGAGCACAAGCGGTACATCGAGCTCAAGGCTATGCAGCAACGTGGGGAGATTACTAGGCTAGAACATCACAATAAATTTGAATTGGCGCCTAAGACCAAATTAGAGGGAGAGAAAAGGGCAAAGCCAGCTGTTAGATACTTTGCTGATTTCACTTACTACAACGGCGAAGGCACATACATCGTTGAAGATGTGAAGTCAGCAGCAACAAGAAAGCTTCCAAGTTATCGCACCAAAAAACACTTAATGAAAACGGTTCACGGCATTGATATTACAGAGGTATGAGCATGAATACAGTAGCAGCTAAATTTGAACAATTTGAATGGTTGACTCATGGTCTGACGGCGAGTTCACCAAACTTAGAACCTAATGTCCGTGGAACGGGAGAGAAGCCATTGGATTATCAAGATCGATTGGGTGCTATTGCTTCTATGGATACCCAGCTTGCAAAGTCAGTTACAGCTTTGATTGTGTTTGAAGGTAAAGCGCAAAGTGACTATGAATATGTTCGCCAGCACTTAGCAAATATTCTTTTAAAAAACGCCGTTGCTGATAAGAAAAGAGAACCAGAAGGAATTGCAATGTATCACTTGGCGTGGCTCATTTCTCGAATGGTTATTGATTTTGCATTAAATCCTGAATTAGAGGAAAACTACACGGCGAAAGGTCGGTTAATGTATGCGGGTATTGGTAAAAACCAAATGACAGAAAGTTCATATCGTCAAACATGGAAGCCATACGAAAACCTAATAACAATGTCAATTGAATCTGCAATTGATGAGGCATCGAAATCAATTGAAAATTATAAGAAAGATACTTACAAAGCAATTAAAAATAATAGTTAGCATTATTCTGATAACTAGGGTATAGTTTTTCTATACTGGTCGTATTACGGTTTAACCATGACCAAGCATTCTGAGCTCATCAAATTGATGGGCTTTAATTTTATAAGGGATAATAAAAAGTGAATGAAATAAGGGCTGTTTTAGATGCAGCATATATACAAGGGGTATGTGCAATTATTGCAGCATTGATTGGAGCTTATGTAATTGTTAAGTCAATAGTTGAACAAGCTAAAAATACTTTGATTTCACACAAGGTTGATAAGCTTACAGAAGCAAAAAGAGATGTTTATCTAGATCTAGTACAAGATTGGCAAAGTTTTTTAATGGACTTAAGTAGTTACCAATCAATTGAGTTAAAAGAGAATTACTTAGTAAAATTTCAAGAATCTTTATCAAAAGTACTTGGTTCTTTACATAAAGCTAGTTTCATTTCGGATCCTTTAACAAAAGAAAAAATTTTAGACTTTACAATGGACTTATCAAAAGCAAATTTCAAATTTATAGAATATATTGAACGTTGGTACGCATTAGGTGGAAGTTCCAATGAAAGACCTCAGGTGGTTTTGGACTTTATGGAATATGTTGAACCTATAGGTTTAAATGCTATGAATTTGCAAATAACACTTAGAGACGAATTGGGATTAAAAGAAGATGATGATGTAAATCAAAGAATTCTTAAAAAGCAAAAAGATTTTTCAAAAGAAATTAGAAATAGATTGAGATCGAGATTAGGAATTCAATAAATGTAATGCCTTTAAAGCCCTATCCAAATGGGGCTTTTTATTAAGTGGTAAAGATGCTAGAAAAGATTGAGCGGATGCTGAACTTAAAAAAATAGGAACAGGGTGATAATTTTTTAATTTTTTATATTGTAAATTATTCTAAAATTATGAAATCTCTACATACACCGTAAAATTAAACAATGAAGATTGGTATTTGTAAACTTTGTGATAAAGAATCAGAATTGCAGAATTCTCATGTAATAGGAAAGGCTGTTTTCAGGGCAATGATGAAGAGTTCGAACTCACATTATCTTATTGCTACAAGTGTGAATGAAAATATAATAAAAAAATCAAACGATCAGTTTGCAACACCAATGCTTTGCAGGGATTGTGAGAGTCTATTAAACGCGAAATATGAAAATTATTCTTATTGGGTTTTGAAAAATAAGCAACCAGGAGTAAAAATTCATAAAAAGTCCGATTATTGGCAATTTAAAGATGTCAACCAATATAGATTGGCAATGTATGTTGTATCCATTTTTTGGCGTTCAATGGTTTCAGAACATGTAGTTTTTAAGAATTCAGTTTTATCAGAAGAACTAAGTAATTATTTTAAAAATTGTATAAATGGAAAGATAAAAATTGATGAAAAATTTTTCAATGTGAAAATTTCAAAGCTCTATTGTAATAGAGGTTATTACAAAGAAAGAATCCTAGAGAATTTTATTTTACCCCCTACATTAAGAGTTAATCATAAGAGTGGGTTTTCATACTCAATGGTTTTTGGCGGATATTATTTTGAGTTTTTTTGTGGATGCCTAAACTCAAATGAACGACTTGAAGTCGGATTCATTAAGACAAATAAACGATTCCTAAAAATACCCTTTAAGAATTTTTTAAGTATTCCAGAGGTCTTAAAATCGTTAAAAGTCACACGTGAAATGTATGATAGGGATAAGGAATTGTATAAAAACTTATTGAATAGTTGAGATTGAATTACATAAGAGGTGGGTATGAGTTCTGAGACATTCACAATTAAAGATCTCTCAGACATAACTAAAACACTATCTTATCTGCATACAAACTATAGCAAGGCGAAATTTGAATATAAGCCTTTGATTGTGTTTATTATTTAATAGGATCGAGATGGATTAAAAACACCTGAAGATTTAAGGTGGTGTTTCTGTTGAATGCCAATTATTATTATCTATCCATAACAAATGATAGACTAATTAATGAAAGTAAAAGATTTAATAAGTGAATTGCAAAATCTTGACCAAGATTTAGAGTTGTATTTCTTAACAGAAGATGAAGAAGTAACAAAAGGAAAAAAGCTGGTTGAAGTCTTTGGTTTTAAAGATGTTCATACTTCAAGTGTGACAACAAAAAGAAATCTTGACAGTAGTTTTGAGTTCACTTTCTTTCCGGAGGAAAATGGACGGGAAGTAGCATTTATTAATTTCACCAAACATGTTTAAAAGAAACCGCCTTAGTGGCGGTTTTTTAATGGGTAAAATTTATGAAAGAAGTCGGTTTTGTAATTCAGCAAAGACCATATCCCCCTGATTGGATTTTTGCCCAAGACACACCAAACTTTGCACCGGCACCAGAATTATGGCGATGGATTAAGACTATTTTTCTAAATCCTGACCATAAGCTTTTTAACCCTGATCATGCACATCTTGGAGCGTTCCACTATCCACAGATCGCCGTAATGTGGGCTAAAGGTGGATTTCAGAAACAAGGTCGATTTGTGGTTGGCCAAACTGAAAAGATCATGATCAATGCAGGTGGATGGAAGAAAGAACGGCAGGAAGAGCAGTTTTATCAATGGTTCAATGATTTGCCTGATTACTTAATCACGATTGATGCAACGTATGCCCAGCATGCTAATGATATTGATTTCTGTGCTTTGATCGAACATGAGCTTTATCACATCGCGCATAAGAAAGATGAATGGGGCATCCCATCCTATAACCGTGAAACGGGTAAGCCTAAGCTGACGATACAAGGACATGATGTAGAAGAGTTCACGGGCGTAGTTCGCCGTTATGGGGCAAATAAGGAAGTACAAGAAATGGTGAATGCTGCAAATCAAAGGCCAACAGTGGCTAAGGCTGATATCTATCATGCCTGTGGGACTTGCTTTCTAAGAGTGGTTTAAATTTTTTTACCATTCTTCTTGGATGTACTTGGATGGAATGGTTGAAATGGCACGTATTACCAAAAAGGTGAAACTGTTCATCGTGAGGATGCTTGCTGAGTTTGAATCTCCAACTCAAACATCTAAAACAGTTAAAGATATTTTTAATGTTGAAGTAACAGCCCAGCAATGTGAGGCATATGACCCTACAAAAAGAACTGGTCAAGATTTAAGCCAGGAATTACGAGATAAATTCTTTGAATACCGCCGTATAGCAAACCAAGAACTTGAAGCAATACCCATTGCAAATATGCGGTATCGATTACAACTACTTCAGGGCTTAGTTGATAAATACCCTGACAATCCTGTGTTAATTCCCAAATGGGCTGAACAAGCCGCAAAAGAGATGGGTGGTTTATATACCAATAAACAAGAGGTGGACCACACAAGTAAGGGCGAGTCGATAAACAAGCCCACAACAATTGAACTGGTAGCGCCTAATGTCCAAGGTACAGATCGAACTGCCACCTAAACTTATTCCCTTATTTGCCGAACCAAATTTACGTTATAGACAATCATGGGGTGGCCGTGGTTCGAGTAAGACAAGAACATTTGCTGTGATGACGGCGGTTAAGGGTTATGTATTTGCTGAGGCAAATATAAGCGGCATGATTCTTTGTGGTCGTGAGTATATGAATACTCTTGCTGATTCTTCAATGGAGGAGATTAAGCAGGCAATCCGTGCAGTTCCCTTTCTAAATGATTACTACGATATAGGTGAAAACTATATTCGGACTAAAAACCGCCGTGTCTCATACGGATTTTGTGGTTTACGACATAATTTGGATAGCATCAAATCTAAAGCACGTATTTTATTGTGTTGGGTTGATGAGGCCGAAACAGTTAGTGAGGTTGCATGGCGTAAATTACAGCCTACGGTCCGTGAAGCTGGTTCAGAAATCTGGATTACATGGAACCCTGAAAAGCGCGGCAGTGCCACTGATAAGCGATTTAGACATGAGTTGATGCATGATCCTGTAACGGGCGAGTTGATTGGCATGGGTGTAGAGATGAACTACACCGACAATCCTTGGTTCCCTGAAGAATTGGAAAAGGAACGCCGTCAAGATCAGAAAAACCTATCTATAACGGATTATGAATGGATTTGGGAGGGTGCATATCTTGAAGCATCCGAGGCTCAAATCTTTAATGGTAAATTTCAGAAATTGGATTTTGTTCCAGATACAGATAAATGGGATGGGCCATATCATGGTCTAGACTTCGGTTTTGCCAATGACCCAACTGCAGGTACTAAATCATGGATATATGATGATTGCCTATATATCGAGCATGAAGGAGGCAAAGTCGGTCTTGAGTTAGATGACACGGTTGATTTTTTAAAGGCAAAAATACCAGGTATAGAAAAATATGTGGTTTTAGCTGATAACGCACGGCCTGAGTCCATTAGCCATCTCAAGAAAAAGGGATTACGGCGCATCAAAGCTTGTGAAAAGGGTAAAGGTTCCGTAGAGGATGGGATTGCCCACATTCGTTCCTTCAGGAAGGTTTACATCCATAGTCGCTGTAAAGAGACCTACCAAGAATTTAAAAAGTATTCATACAAAAAAGATCGCCTTACTGATGAGGTGTTGCCGATCATTCTTGATGAATTTAACCACTACATTGACAGCATTCGCTATGCCCTTGAGCCAATCATGAAGCGCAAAGGCGCTCTTAAAGTATCAAACAAAGTATTGAGCCAGATATGAAATTTCGTGAAAAATTATTGAGCCTTCTCATCCGTTGGCTCCGATTCGCCACGCCCGTAGAAAGTGAAAATACTGCTTCTCAGGGCGAAAAACCAAAGCGTAAAAGAATCAGTTTAATGGCATTGAACGCCGTAGGCACAAAGCCTCAGGAAGTTGTGACAAAGTTCAAAATGCCAGTATTGCCCAAAGGCGTAGTCCCAGACGGCGAAGGTCTAGCGATGGACAGCGGCGGCATGGTTGGTTATGCAAATGCCGCAGGCGTAAGCATGAACTTTTTAGGCTATCCGATTCTGTCTGAATTGTCGCAGCGAAGCGAGTACCGCGCACCAGTTCAGACACTTGCTACTGAAATGACTCGTAAGTGGATTCAGTTTAAAAGTATTGGTTCGGATGATCTGTCAGATGAAATTAAACAGATTGAGGTTGCTTTTGACCAATTCAAAATTCGTGATGCGTTCAAGTTGGCAACTGAGCACGATGGTTTTTTTGGTCGTGGGAACTTGTTTATTGAAATTGACGGGAATGATGATCGTGAAACGCCGTTGATTGTTGATAAAGCCACAATTAAAAAGGGTAGCCTTAAACAATTGAAAGTGATTGAGCCGATATGGACCACGCCGGTTAATTACGATTCAATTGATCCAACAAACAAGTATTTCTATAAGCCTAATATGTGGTATGTGATGGGTAAGCCAGTACATAGCACACGCTTATTTACGCTTATCAGTCACCCTGTTTCAGACATGCTTAAGCCGTCATACAACTTTAGTGGTTTAAGCATGACTCAGATGATGATGCCATACGTGGATAATTGGCTAAGCACGCGCGATTCAGTTAGTGACTTGATTCACTCATTCTCTACTAGCGGCATCAAAACCAATATGGATGCAATTCTACAAGAGGATGGGGATGCAACCGATATTATCAATCGTGCAGAGCTGTTTAACCGCATGCGTGATAATCGTGGCTTGATGATGCTTGACCAGGAAACAGAGGATTTTTTCCAGTACAACACACCCTTATCGGGGTTGGATAAGCTTCAAGCTCAAGCGCAAGAGCAAATGGCTGCACCTTGTCACATTCCACTGGTAAAACTTTTTGGCGTCACCCCAAGTGGTTTAAATGCATCCTCTGAGGGTGAAATCAAGGTTTACTATGACTATGTAGCTGCTCAACAACAGAGCGTTTACACAGATCCATTGGTGACAATCCTAAAAATTATACAGTTACACCTTTTTGGTCAGATATATGACGACATTACTTTTGAGTTTGTTCCATTAGAGCAAATGACAGAAGAACAAATTGCCATTATCAATAAAACCAAAGCGGAAACAGGTGCAACACTTGTAGAGGCTAATATTATTAGCCAAGAAGAAGAGCGCACACGTTTAGCTGATGATTCTTTTAGTGGTTATAACAGTCTTGACGCTGAAACTTTGCCAGAACGCCGTGAGGATGATCCAGCAATGGATGCTGACGGCGAATGGGATGAATCTAAACATCCAAGAGCAGATAATGGGCAGTTTGGTAGTGGTGGTGGCTCTAGTAATACAAAAATGCAGGCTAGCAAACTTACCGAGGAAAATGCGGTAACAATCACAAGTCAGCATTCTGAGCAAATGCCAGCGAATAGCTTACATACACCAACGGTTCGAGAGGCATTAAAAGAGATTTTGGTTGGGAAACATGGAGAATCTAATCCAGTTGTGAATAAGGCAACAGGACATAAAATGATTTTCACTACAACCAATCTAAAAGCATCTTTAGCCAAAAACGGTAAAGACAATGAAAAGGAGCGGCTATTACGTAGTCTTTATCCTGCTTTACCAGAATTGTATGAGAAGTCTATTCCAGACGATCCCCATTTTGAGCCAAACACGAAACCAGAGCAAAAACCCGGTATTGCTGGATATAGAAATTATCTAGTACATGCTGAGGTAGGTGGTAATAAGCATTTGGTTCGCATTGGTGTTGATGTACCGCATCCAGATAAAGAAGGGAATGCACCAAGAAGCGGGGCTTATTATTTTCATAAGCTAGAAATTGAGAAATAAAAAAAGGAGATTTAGTTACACAGGTTCATCTACTAAGTAGGACTTCTGTCTAAATCTCCAAGTTCCTATTTTAGCCTATTATTTAGCCAAAGGCAATTTATGAAACCTAAAACATTACGTGCTATTCACGCCAATGTCGGGGTGGAAGTAGCCTATAGAAAAGCTTTGCGGGGCATTCTTAATGAAATTCATTCAGATGTATTGAGTGAGGTAATTTCTGAATACACCATTCACCAGTCAGAGGTTGCTCAAGACATTAACATTGCTTTGGTTATGCAGCGACTATTTAAAAACCTCACAAGTTTTTGGCAACGCCGTTTGAATGACTTAGCGCCTCAAATAGCAAAGATATTTGCAAAAAGCTCAACCCAACATACTGAACGCGCAATGATGCAAGCTTTTAAAAAAGCTGGTTTTACAGTGCGCTTCAATATGAGTGAGCGCGTAGAGGAGCAAACAGAGGCGGCGATTGGTGAGAATGTTAGCTTAATCAAGTCTATTGGCAGTCAATACCTTGACGATGTTCAGCAATCAGTGTGGCAAGCGATTAAAGCAGGCCATGATATGCATACCCTCTCAAAAACACTCCAAGCCAAATATGAAATTTCAAAGCGCCGTGCTGATTTCATTGCACGAGACCAAAACAACAAGGCCAAGGCTGTTATTGAGCGTGAACGGCGTTTAGAGCTTGGGATTACAAAGGCAATATGGCAACACTCCCATGCGGGTAAAAAGCCACGGATTAGCCATGTACATGCAGATGGCAAAGAGTTTGATATCGAACAAGGCATGTACATTGACGGCGAATGGATTCAACCAGGCGAACTCATCAATTGTCGGTGCACAAGCCGCGCCGTGATACCAGGATTCAACTCTTAGCACCTTCGGGTGCTTTTTTAATGGATATAACAATGAGCAAATTAGCATTTGACCGATCTGTCCGTAGTTATGACCAAGATGGGCGACTACGTGTAGAAGTTTCACCCATCACCAAGGCCACAGTAAACCCTTACCACGGATATGAAATCCCAAATTATGAAGGCTTAGGCCTGATTCGAGACAAAGTCTACTACTTGTTCCGAGATCCACTGGAACTAGAACGAGCAGTTAGCACATTTAAAAACCTTCCACTAATGATCAAGCATATACGCACATCGGCGGATGATCATAAAAAAGACTTAGTGGTTGGTACAACAGGAAGTAACACCGAGTGGTGTGACCCATACATCAATGTTGATTTGATGGTTTGGGATGCGGTGGGGATTGCAGGTATTGAATCCCAAGAACAAGCCGAGTTGTCTAGCTCGTATTACTACGATGCAGATATGACACCAGGCGAGTATCAGGGCATGCGCTATGACGGTGTAATGCGAAATATCAAGGGCAATCACGTTGCTTTGGTCGACATTGGTCGGGCTGGGCCTGATGTGGTTGTACATGACAAAAATCCTTTTATTGAGGGAACTTCAATGAGTAAAGAACAAAAACTTGCTCAGGCGAAAGCCAAAGCGAAACAAGCATTACAGGCGAAATTAGCAAGTGATGCCAAACCCGAGGACATTGACGCAATCATTGCTCAATTGGCTCAAGACTCAGCAGAAGCGGCAGAATCTGAACCTAAAAAGCCAGCGGAAGATGAAGGCGATGAGGATGAAAAAAAGAATCCCGCTGACGATGAGGACGATGATTCTGATGATGGCAAGAAAAAGCCTGCTGATGATGAAGATGACAGCGATGATGATAAGCCAACCAAGGCGGCTATGGATGCAGCGATTAAAGTTGCTTCTGATCGTGCAGAAGCGAATGCCACCAAACGCATTGAGGCGCTATTTCAAGCGCGTGAAGATGTTAAGCCATTGGTGGGCCAAGTTGCTCTTGATAGTGCTGAATCAGTCTATAAGTTCGCACTAGATCAGAAAGGGATTGATACCAAAGGCGTACATCCTTCGGCATACCGTTCAATGGTTCAAATGCTTAAGAACAGTCCCGAGCCAAAAGCCAAAACAGCCATGGACGCTAAATCAGTTTCCGCCGTGCAAGCTAAATTCCCAACAATTTCTCGAATCAAACAGGGGTAAATAACATGGGTTTCCAAAAACAAGTTCAATTACAACAAGCTCCTGCGGTTGCTGGTGACTTTGCATCAAATAACCCACGTGCAGCTTTGCTTGCTGGAGAAGGTGCATTGGTGGCAGGTGCAACTGGCGCCGTTGTAGGTCGTTTCGCATGGGCGGTGAACGGCGTTGTTAGTAACGCAGGTTCAGGCAAGCCACAGGGCTTTATTCATCGCGAAAACCAAGCGCTTATCACAACTTGGCTGGATGAGGCATCAAACGTTATTCCACAAGGTTTGTCGCTGACGATTCATGTTGCTGGTGACTTTTGGGCGCAGACATTAACCAATGCAACGGTTGGCCAAAAGGTTTATGCATCACTTACAACAGGTGATGTAAAAACAGAAGCTGCAGGTGCCACAGTAGCCGGGTATATCGAAACAGACTGGTTAGTTGCAAGTGCAGCATCAGCCAATGAATTAATCAAAATCACAACATGGGGCGCGTAAACGATGGATGAATTAGAATATTTAGCAACAGTGGGTGTAATCCTGCCGTTTGGCACTCAGATTACAGATCCACACCTTGCAATGGATGCTCAGCCTGTCATGGTCACAGGTGCCAATGCGGGTATTCCTGCATTCCTAGCAAACTACATGGACCCTAAAGTTATCGAAACTTTGGTTGCTCCTATGAAAGCAGCTGTAATTGTAGGTGAAACAAAGAAAGGCGATTGGACCACTGAAACAGCAACCTTTCCAGTTGTTGAGTCAACAGGAGAAACGTCAAGTTACGGCGACTTCAACGACAACGGTTCTTCAGGCGTAAATGCCAATTTCCCGATGCGTCAAAGCTACCATTACCAAACAACCACAGCTTGGGGTGAACGTCAACTTGCAAAGGCTGGTTTAGCTGGTATTGACTGGGCAACCCGTACCAATATCGCATCAATCCTGACTCTGAATAAGTATCAGAACAAAACGTACTTTTACGGTGTTGCAGGTTTGCAGTGTTATGGATTGCTGAATGATCCAACATTATCAGCACCAATCACACCAACCGCTCAGTGGTCCTTAGATGCGACTGATGCCTTGACTGTTTATAACGATGTGGCTCGCTTAGTACGCCGTTTAATTTCTCAAGGTAATGGTTCAATTGATCAAGACACACCTTTGAAGTTGGTGACATCTCCAACAACATCATTGGCCTTTAACAAGACCAATCAGTACAACGTAAATGTACGAACTCAGCTCAAAACAAACTTCCCCAACCTTGAATTGGAAACAGCGCCTGAATACTCAACCGCTTCAGGTGAGTTAGTTCAATTGTTTGCTCCTGAAATTGAAGGGCAGGAAAGCGCAACGTGTGCATTCACTGAAAAGCTACGTGCACACAACATCGTTGTTAAGACATCAAGCTATGAGCAGAAGAAGTCACAAGGTACTTTCGGTACTGTGATTTTCCGTCCGTTCGCATTCGTTCAAATGTTAGGGGTATAAACCAATGGCAACAGCAAAGAAAGGCAGCGTAGTTATTGTAGGCTGCAAATTACCAAACGGCTTGATTGCTGAGGTTGACGGCGTAGAAGTCAAATTTAACGGCTTGAATACATCTCACATCGTTGGTGGATTCGGTATCACCGAAAATGTAGAAACCGAATTTTGGGATGTTTGGCTTGAGCAGAATAAACACATGCCTTATGTGAAGGGTGGCTTTGTTTTTGCACACACTGAAGCAGCTTCGGTTAAATCTGAAGCCAAAGAAAAGGCAGGGGAAAAGACTGGTTTAGAGCCGCTTGATCCAGGTAAAAAGCCAGAAGGTATTGAAGCACTAGAAAAATAAGGACTGAACAATGACCGTTATCTTTAATGCAGACAATTTTGTTGCTCGATTCCCTGAGTTTTCAGGTACCAATAGCGAATTGCTGGAAATGTATTTTGATGAGGCTTGCTTAAAACTTAAAAACACTGATAGCAGTATTGTTAAGGATGAAAAGGAACGCCGTATCTTACTTTACCTTTTAACAGCTCATATCGCTCAATTGGGGCAGCAAACGGCGAAGGGTAACGGTAATTTGGTTGGTCGTATTAGTTCAGCAAGTGAAGGTTCTGTATCTGTTTCGACAGATGCGGGGCCAGTAACCAAATCCCAAGCGTGGTATATGCAAACTGTTTATGGTTCTGAATATTGGGCCTTAACTGCAAAATACAGAACTATGCGATATGTACCTGCTCCACGGAGGTATCATTAAATGGCTGATGTATTGGGTGGTGATAGGTTTGAAAGGTATCTGGATGAATTAGCCAAGAGACTAGAACAAGATGCAACCCTAAGAGTTGGCTTTTTAGAGACAGAAACATATCCAGAGGATGGCTTGCCAGTGGCTCAAGTTGCCTTTTGGAATGAATACGGACCAACAATAAATGTGCCTGAAAGTAAAACAACGATTTACCGTTCTATACGCAAAGACGGTACCTTTAATAAAAATGGCAAGTTTGTTAGAAAAAGCCAATCAAATTTTGCAACAGAGCACACAGTACCAGCTCATCAAGTCGTTATCCCGCCAAGGCCATTTTTCAGAAGCATGATCGAAAAAAATAAATCAGGCTGGTCATTAGCTTTCGGAAACCTGATGAAAATACACAATGGTGATGTTCCTAAGGTATTTGCCTTAATGGGTGAGGGTATCAAGGACCAATTAACTCAATCAATTGTGGAGTTCTCAGACCCACCTAATGCGCCGTCCACGGTGCGTAAGAAAGGCTTTAATAAACCCTTGGTGGAAACAGGAACAATGCAACGAGCTACAGGGTGGGATATTGAATGAATTTACATGGTTTAGTGCGTGGTGCAATCAATGCAGTCAATCCAGATATTCCAGCATGCTTGCATAAGGCTACAGGCGAATATGAGACAAATGACGCAGGTATCCGCACCCCTAAGTACAGAATCTCGAAAGGGAAAATACAAGTTCAGGGTGTGAATGGTCGTGACCTTGAGCGCCTAAACAATTTGAACATGCAGGGTATATTCCGCACTGTTTATCTTTATGGCGAGTTAAGCGGTATTGTTAGATCCAATCAGAAAGGCGGTGATTTAATTGAGTTCGCCGATGTTGGTTGCTGTGAGCAAAAGAAATGGCTTGTTGTTCAGGTTGCTGAAGTGTGGCCAGATTGGTGTAAGGTGATTGTATGTCAACAAACCAACCAGACTTAACAGAACAAGATTTATATACGGCGATTCGCCGTTTTATTTTGTCTGTAATTCCTGAATCAGAGGACGTAATTCAAGGATTACAGAATCAGATTGCTATGCCTGATAAGGCGTTTATAGCAATGACGACATTGTTTAATGATCGAATAGCAACCAATCACTTTGATTACGATGTGGGCAAAAAGGATATTGTCCAGCCTCAAAAATGGACAGTCCAGATTGATTGCTACGGCGAACCATCAAATGCATGGGCAACCTTGCTGACCACATTGTTTCGTGATGAATATTCCACCAGTCAATTTCCTGAAAATATCAAGCCGCTTTATGCGGACGATCCAAAACATTTGCCTATAGTCAATTCTGAGCAGCAGTACGAAAAGCGCTGGATGATTACGGCGTGTTTTCAGGTAAATCCGAAAATGAGTGTTAGTTTATGAAAGTAATTGGTGCTAAGTCCTTGGTACAAATAATGCCAAGTGTTGTGGTGGCAAAGCAAAGAGTCACACCAGGTGTTTATGAATATGACAGCACTCAACCGCCGCTGATCAGCTGTGATGGTGCTACTCCAAGCGCAAGATTTTCATCAACTGGTAATAATATTAATAATTCAGGTTATAACTTGGTCATTAATGATGTTTTTTACAGAGATTTTAATTGGGATAGCCTAGGAGAAACATCATATCTGGAACATGTGATAAATACGGTTGTTCCGCCTAACACACTAGAAATTGAAGCTTGGATATATGATGGTGCTACATGGCCAACCGATTGGACAATTAAGAATATTTCTAATGAAAATCTTAGAATACTTATTGCCCCTTGGACAAGTGCATGTGATTTTGAAATTCATCCAGAAAATGAAAATCCAACAATATTAAGTCCAAATGAAGGTCAGTTTCAGTTCTGCCTATCCCCAATGTCAAATCAGATCAGTTGTGATGGTGCAACGAATCAGCTAGTTATTTCAGCATCTTATAGTGTTGACCCATTTCCTGATGAACGTTGGAAAATGGAGATTACTGATGCTGTTACAGGTGTTTTATTTACATCGTTGACCAATTTATCTGTTGTGGAACCTGACCATTTAAGTGTTTCATTAACCAAGAACAAAACCCCTGAATGTCCGTTTGAGTTCAGCCTCGAAAACGAAATTGATTACAACACTATTATTCAGAATGTATCAGGTAGTGATGTGAGAATGAAATTAAAGTTTATTGAGCTAATAGATGATGGCGAGGACCTAACAATTGAGTTTTGGGTCAGAGATGGATCTACACCAGTAAATTGGATAACTAATGTCGAGGGTGAAGATTACGAACTAACAGCTTGCCTATCACCAACACCAGTTTAAAAAACTAAACTCAACCACCTACGGGTGGTTTTTTATTGCCTAAACAAAGAGGAAACTATGAAAACCATTCCTGCAAATCAGTTAGTGAATGTTCTGCCATCCGTTGTGGGAACTGGTGGTTCAGCGCTATCTCTCAATGGGGTTATTTTAACAACCAATGAATCATTGCCCGCAAAGTCGGTAACGCCGTTTGCAACTCGCGACGATGTTAAAACCTACTTTGGCATTGAATCTGAGGAGTACGCAGCAGCGACTATTTACTTCAAAGGCTTCGATGGTTCAAACATTAAACCCGGTAAAATTTACTTTGCCACTTACTTAGCCACAGATGTAGAAGCTTGGACCCGTGGTAATAGCTTAAACTTCACATTGGTTCAATTAAAAGCACTGTCTGGAAGCTTGAGCATCGATATTGATGGGCAAACCAAAACAGCAGCAAATATCAACCTTTCAGCTGCGACTAGCTTTGCGAATGCTGCAACCATCATCGGCACGGCGATTAGCGCCAACGTTACCTATGATGAGTTTTACAAAGCCTTTGTGATTCGCTCAACAAGTGAGTCGATTGCAGATTCAACTATTGATTTCGCAACTGGAACTCTAGCTAGCTCCTTGCTTTTAACACAAGATAAAGGTGCGATTCTGTCACAAGGTGCTGAAGCTGATACACCTGCAACCGCTATGGACAATGTGACTCAACAGACGCAGAATTGGGGAACATTCACAACCTTATTTGAGCCTGATTCAGATAATAAAGTTGCATTTGCTGAATGGACCAATAATCAGGAATTACGTTATGCCTATGTCATGTGGGATACAGACATTCAAGCGACTCAAGCTGATGGCCAATCAGTAGGGGCATATCTAACCACCTTAAATTATGATGGAACAATCCCTGTTTACGGTGAGCTAGATAAAGGTGCTTTTGTCTGTGGTACTGCAGCTAGTATCGATTTCACTGAGTTTAATGGGCGCATTACCTTTGCCTATAAAGGACAAGCAGGCATTGCCCCAAATGTCACCGATACAACCACAGCCCAAAACCTGCTAGCCAATGGTTACAACTTTTATGGCGCGTATGCAACGGCAACAGAACAATTCAACTTGTTCCAGAATGGGCAGATTACTGGTGTATGGCGTTGGGCGGATACCTACATCAACCAAATCTACCTGAACAGTCAATTGCAACAAGCAATCTTGATCATGCTTAAAAGTATTAAGTCATTGCCATATAACAATGATGGTTATGGTTTGATTCGAGCAGCCTGTTTAGATCCAATTAAGGAAGGCTTGAATTTCGGCTCTATCCGAACAGGCATTCCATTGTCCGAGGAACAGAAGTCTGAAATCAATAACGCAGCAGGAAAGCGTGTAGATGACATTCTTACAAACGTTGGTTGGTACTTACAGATTTTACCAGCAACAGCTCAGGTCCGTGGCAACCGCACATCACCACCAATGAAACTTTGGTACACAGACGGCGGAAGCATTCAAAAAATTGATCTTGCATCTATTGATGTGATGTAGGCAGGGGAGAATTATATAAATGGCAACTATTACAAGTGCGAATAGCACATTCAGCTTAACAGCTACAGAGGTTTTCCCTGCACCGCAAAACTTGCAAGGCTATGCAACTGATGACGCTTTCGCCGTTGACGCAATTGATCTGGCTGAGGCGATTATGGGTGTGGATGGTCGCCTAAGTGCTGGTTATACACCGAATCCAACAAAGATCAACGTGGCATTACAAGCTGATAGTCCAAGCATCGCCGTGTTTGATGCTATCATTGCGGCTACAAAAGCAGCCCGTGAAGTGATCTTTTTAGACGCTGTTATTGGCTTACCTGCAACTGGTACCAACTATACATTTACTCGCGGTGTCATTACCAATGCAAACCAATTGCCAGATGCAAAGAAAACATTGCAACCTCAAAAGTATCAAATCACTTTTGAGTCAGTAACCAAGGCAATTGTATAACCCCACACATCAAAAACATTCATTAAGCCTGTGACCATAAATCACAGGCTTTTTTAATAGCAGAGGCAGACATGCGTAAGACCGGCACAGTACTTATTGACCAGGATAATCGTGATAAGGGCAAAAAGTTTTTAATCACAGAGATGTCAGCATATCAAGCTGAAGCTTGGGCAACCCGTGCACTACTTGCATTAACAAATGCAGGGGCAGAAATTCCAGATAACGTTGCTGAGATGGGCTTAGCAGGGATTGCTAACGTTGGCTTTAGTGCGTTGTCAAAGTTGCAATATGATGATGCAAAGCCGCTTTTAGATGAGCTTATGGATTGTGTGCAGATCATTATGCCTGCAATCACACGACCGCTTATCCACGGCGATGATGGCGATATTGAAGAAATTTCAACATATATGAAGCTTAAAAAGGAAGCGTTCATGTTGCATGTAAATTTTTCCAAAGCCGAGAAAGCCCCGATTTCGGAGTAAGTATCGGCAGCAATATTGCCCTTCTTGAATATCTTAATGTACCCGCAATCATTGGCACGATCGTCTCTAGTCGGTTGGCAACCTTAGCGGAATTGCAGTCTGTTTATAGTGCTGAAGATGCCTATAACTTTTTAGAAATCATCAGTATTAACAATTACAATGAGGCGAAAATTAATGGCAACAGTGATTGATGCTCTAGTAATGACCCTTGGGCTAGATGCCTCTGACTTCAATAAGAATAAGGACCTGGTTAAAAAGGGTGGTCGTGAACTTACTGAAGAAAGCCGAAAGCAAGCAAAGCAGATCGAGGACGGTTTCAAAAAAGTCATTTCTAGCGTAAATGAATTTAAGAAGGTGATGACTAGTGCTTTTGTCGCCGTGGCGGGCACTTCTGGACTCAAAGACCTAGTAACAGATGTAATTCTGGTTGAAGCAGCTTTGGGGCGCTTATCGTCTCATACAGGGCAAACAACACAGGAATTACATGCGCTTAGTAATATCGTCGAGCAGATTGGCGGTAAAGCTGACGAAACTGGGCAAAGCGCTAGCCGTTTGGCTCAGGAAATTACAGGGATATTCTATAAGGGTGAATCAGGTCCAATGACCGATTTCCTTTCTATGATGAATATCCAGTTTGCTGATGCTCAAGGCAAGGCGCGTGACTTGAGTGCCATCTATTTGGATCTAGCGTCGAAGTATGACAGCGGCAAATTTAGTAAAGAGCAGTTCTTTAGTCTTACTACAAATGCGGGTTTCGGTGCTGGTGAAGTTGATGCGATTATGAAAGGGCGTGTTGAGCTTCAAAAGATGATTGAAACTCAGCAAAAGAACTCTTTAATCACACAGAAACAAGCGGAAACGGCGCGTGAATTAATGCGCTCATTCACAGAGTTAAAGCAAAATGTAGCTTCAACATCCCGTGAGTTTGTAGATTTTGTGGCACCGTATCTGCATGAGTTTCTTGGTACCTTAAAAGAGGTGTTTGGGTGGCTTGAAGAAAACGAGGATTTCGTTGTGGGTGCTTTGGCCGCAATTGGTGGTGTAATAGCCTTAACGCTGGTCCCTGCACTTGCAGCCGCAGTGGCGCTGACTGCACCGGTTGCGGCACTAGCGGCAGCTATTGGCCTGCTTTGGGATGATTACCAAGCATGGAAAAAAGGCAGTAATTCCTTCATCAATTGGGCAGTTTGGGAAAAAGAGATTAAGGACGCAACTGAAGCTTTGGATAAAATGTGGGAATCTTTAATGCGACTCACAGGTTCTACTGATAAAGTTTTTAGTTTCAAAAGTGTGCTTAAAAGCGCGTTCGGTGAAATTGGAGATATTCTTCACGGTGTTTTGAGAACAATCACTAATGTAGCGACTGCTTTAGAGTTTCTGTTTAACGGCGATTGGAAACGTGCAGCCCGTGTTCTGATTTCTACAGAAAGCAATGAGGCCATCAGAAATTTAACTGATGAACAGCTAAATCAGCCTGTCCCAAAACAAAATTTGGACGCTTCCATGGGTGGGTGGGGCCTAATTAAAAAAGGTTTAGCCAATAACCCAATGAACCCCGCAAATGTGCTTAGGTTTCTTCGTAGTCATCTAGTGGATCGACCACCAGAACAACCAGCCCTTCCTTATGCGCCACAACAGCAATCGCAATTACCAAAAGGGGAAACTGAAAATAGAACTAAAATAGCAATTGATTACTTTGTTAGTAAAGGGTGGACAAGGGAACAGGCGATTGGACTTGCAGCTAATTTACTAAGTGAAAGCGCCATGAAAACGAATGCTGTAGGTGATGGTGGAAAAGCCCATGGTCTTGCACAATGGCATCCTGCACGCCGTGCTGATTTAGAAAAGTATTTGGGCAAACCAATTTTAAGTGCTAGTTTTCAAGAACAACTTTCTGCTGTTCAATATGAACTAACAAAAGGTGGTGAAATTGCTGCAGGTAACCGATTGAGAAACGCACGATCGGCAAGTGATGCTGGATCAATAGTATCGCGATATTACGAGCGTCCCAAATATGTTGAGGAGGAAGCAAGGAAGCGGGCTGATTTAGCCAACAGGATGGCAGGTGGAGGGTTTTCTCCGCGTGGAGCAGGTGCAAGGGGGCAACAAGACATTAAGCAAGCTGGACTAGGTGGTACTGCAAGTGTGAATAATCGCGCTAATGCTTTTAGCGCTGAAACCCATATTGGTCAGATTCATATTCACACACAAGCTACTGATGCAAATATGATAGCCCAAGATATTTCCAGTACTATCACTGAAAAAAATCGGGCTTTTGAAGTTTATAGATTTGATTCTGGTATGAGTTAATTTTTATTGAGCTTACACGGGAGCCAGTATTTTTGATACTCATGGGCATCTTCAAAGTTTGCACCCCAGCACCAACCGTTCTTTTTAATCTTTTCTGCTAATTTTTCTTGCTCTTTACAAGCCGTCCATGTCTGCGGCTTATCCCCAGATCCACCGCGACATTGATCAGTGAGTATCTCTAACTTTTCGATGTCCTTTTGGATTTTCGCTGGTGGAAAATATTGAGCAAATACAGTGGTAGGTGCTAATAGGATAATTAACAGAAAAATTGGTTTCATGACATTATTCCATATGTTGTTGTAGGTAATAGTCCATTTATGATTCTAATCTTTAGAATAGTCATGGAGTGAATTTCTTTTAGTTCTTTCCTTGTCATATTTCTGAATATCCACCAAGCATTGTTTCTTGAAATTATTCATAAAGGTGTTGAGTTTTGAAGCGTATTTTTTATCTGAAAAAATCAACTTTTTGATTTTCTTGTCTAAATCATAAATTTGATAAGGTGTGTAAGGAATACTATCATCACTTGACATGATTGTACGGTCCTCATCCATCAAGTCTAATGGCATTTTCCCGTAAAAAGCATCTTGATAATCTGAAATGGTTCGATTTAAATGACCCACGATCATTCCACAGCGTTGTTTATATCCACCTGGGATGTTTGGGTCATCAAAACTTCCTACCTTATAGTTGGGCTTTTTACTATCTTCGTATTCTTTAACTACTGATTGAAGCAAATTACTTGTTTTTTTACACGCTTCCAATTTTTTTGCAGAAGTGAAGTTTTCCTTCTCTAATTCTTTGATTTTCTGTTGAACTAAATTTTGATCTGGTTTTATTTCATTTGGTGAGAAATTGCATCGTTCACTCTCCATCTGTTCTATTGTTTTTAATAACAATTTCTGCTTGGGTTGATTATTAAAACCACAGGTTTGAAATACAGCACGCATGAACGAGAGGTTATCAATACTTTCCACTTTTGTGCAACCGTCCATATCTACATTTTCTGCATGACCATAGATACACTGGCCTAGAAGTAAAGCTAACAGTATTTTTCTCATATTCTTCCCCCTTTTTAATAAATCAATAATTTATTTAAAAAGAGTTAATCAAGCAAGGATTTTAATATTGAAAGCCCTGAGGGTTTTTTTTTACTCATCGCACAGATGATTTAGAGACTCAGATTTGCTTGTGCAAGTAAAGCAACATCGTTATTCATCGCGCAGATGACTTAGAAATCGTTAAGCTGAGGATTGCTGATCCATAAGAAGTTATTCATCGCATAGATGACTTATTCAAACCCAAACCCGCCAAGTGCGGGTTTTTTTATTGGAGCAAACAATGGCATTAACACCTATTCCAAAACCACCATTCCCAAATGTTCCAAATTTACCAGGTGTGCCAACACTAAAACGGTTAAATAACCAGTCAACAACAGTACGCGCCGTACTGGGAAAGGTTCAGGGCGAGATATGGCGGGCATTAACCACCGAAAGCAATTGGGGTATTTTCAGCGAAAGTGGAGAGGCGCTAGTTATTGCTGACACCGTTATTGATTTGTCCTTTAAAAACTCAAGTAAAGTTTCTCAACATCCAGTAGCTGAAGGCGCATTTGCAAGTTACAACAAAGTGGCAAGCCCTTTTGAAACCACAGTTCGGCTATGCAAAGGCAGTGGATTAAAAACATTGGGTGAGCTTGCTAATGTGCTGGAGGACGGCGCTAGTGCTTTTGGAAAGGGCGCATTAAATGCTAGGTCTGAATTTTTAGACACCATTGACGAGCTATCTAAATCATTAACCCTTGTGCATGTAGTAACCCCCGAGAAAACATACACCAGTTGCAATATTGCTGAATACAATTATCGCCGTGAGCAAAGCAACGGCGCACACATGTTGATTGTTGATATTAGTCTGGTTGAGGTGCGACAAACCAAAGTGACCTACACTAAATCTGATGCACCAACTGCAACCGTAAATTCAAAGCAACCTGATGCCAAACCGCCAATAAACATTGGAAAGGTTCAACCGCAGGCAGTAAAAAAAGATTCTCTTATAAATAAAATCTTAGGCTTGTGGGATTAAGACTATGCAACAAATTCCGATTCAATCCATACCATCGCAGGTTGTAAGCGTGATTCTTGCGAACCAAAACTGTCAAATATCCCTGTACCAGAAAAGCACAGGGATTTTTTTTGATCTACGCGTGAATGATAGGCCAGTGGTAACAACTCGATTAGTAAGAAACGCCGTGCCACTGGTGAGGCAACGATATTTAGGCTTTGTTGGTGATCTTATAGTGATGGACATGCAGGGAAATAAAGATCCTGAATATACAGGCCTAGGCACTCGATACATGCTCTATTACTTGGAGGCTACCGATTTATGAGCAGCTTTACAAAGAAAAAAATAGATGTACGCATCACTATGGCCAATAAGGTGTTTAGTAATCAAGGTGACGCAAACACCATCGATCTATCAGGTTTTCGTGTAATTGCTGAAATCAAAAAGGTTGGTGTATTTGGTGAGGGTTTTTGTTCACGTATCAAAATCTATGGCATGAAACAAGCTGACATGAATGCATTGAGCATTTTGGCTTGGGAGGTTTTGGGCGTAAATCGAAATACAATTTCAGTTTTTGCAGGTGACGAAGAATCTGGAATGGCTATGGTATTCGGCGGCCAGATCGCAAATGCTTGGGCGGATTATTCGGTTGCCCCTGACACCTGTTTGGTAATTGATGCTACGGCAGGTTATACGGACCAGATCAAAGCAGCTTTGCCTAGTTCATATCTTGATGATGTGGAAATTTCAGCAGTAATGAAAACCCTTGCAGATAGCATGGGTTATTCATTTAGCAACAAAGGTGTTCAAGGACGTATTACAAGCCGCTATTTCAGTGGCACATTAATGAAACAGGCCCGTGCCATTGCAGAACATGCCGGCATTGCAATGTTTATTGAAGATGATTCTTTAATAATCATGCCAGAGGAAAACGGCGTAATCGATCAGGCTGAAATTCCAGTTATTTCGCCGTCCACTGGATTAGTAGGTTATCCCACATACAACAAGAATGGGATTTGTATAAACACCTTGTTTGATCCACGTATTCAATATCGAGGAAGAATCAAATTAGAAAACACCTTGGACATTGTAAACGGTGAATGGCTTGTAATTAGTCTTTCTTATCAGCTTGAAAGTGAAAAGCCAAACGGCGCATGGTTCTGCCAAGTCGAGGCTAGGAGATTCCAGTATGCAGCAACAGCATGAGAATTTTGGACAACAAAATAGCTCCACCACTTTAGACTCGGCCATAGCTCAGCGGTTTTTTATCAGTCAGATGCTTAATGATATTCAGACTGTTTCATTGGTAAAAGTAGTTGGCGTTAATGCAGGTGGCACTGCTCCTGTAGGGTTTGTTGATGTTCAGCCATTAGTAAACCAAATGACAGGAGATAGAAAGGCGGTTGAGCATGGGGTGATTTATAAAATCCCATATTTCAGAATCCAAGGCGGTGCGAGTGCAATCATTATTGATCCAAAAGTAGGTGATATTGGGATGTGCGGCTTTTGCAGCCGTGATATTTCGTCAGTAGTAGCAACCAAGAAAGTCGCCAATCCTGGTTCATATCGTAAGTTTGATTGGTCCGATGGTCTTTACTTTGGTGGATTTCTAAATGGTGCGCCGTCTCAGTACATCGAGTTTACTGACGATGGTATCAACATAGTTTCATCGAAAGTGAGTTTCAGCGGTGATGTGGAAATTGAAAAAACATTGACTGTGAAGGGTGTCATGAAATCCTTAATCGATGTATTCGCCAAGACTGTTAGCTTGCTTACACATATTACAACTGGTGTGCAATCAGGTACCAGCAACTCAGGACCACCACAACAATGAAAACTTTACTTTTAGACCAAGATACGTGGGATTTAGTGTTGGATGCTGAAGGTAATTTTGCTTTAGCTGCTGAACCCTACGCAGTAGCCCAAGATGTGGCCAGTGCGGTAAAACTTTTTGAGAGTGAGTTGTGGTACGACACATCCAAAGGGATTCCATACTTTTCTCAAGTACTGGGATATTTACCACCGCCGTCACTTCTCTATAGCTATTTTAAAAATGCAGCCTTATCTGTTGCAACTGTGACGACCGCAAAGGTTGTTTTAAATCCTTTGGATGATCGGACAGTAACAGGTCAAATTCAATTTACAGATACATCGGGAGCAAAAGGAAGTGTCAACATCTAGCGTTCCAAAGATACAATTCACACCAAGCGGCCTTGTATTGCCTCAAGAATCAGTCATTTTAGACGGCGTATACCAAGACTATAATGCTGCACTAGGTGGCAATCTAAATCCTGCTTTAGAGACACCACAGGGGCAATTAATCAGCAGCACCACGGCAATTATTGGCGACCATAACAGTGCTTTTGCGGAGTTTGTCAATCAAGTAGATCCAGATGTGGCAAGTGGGTTTATGCAAGACGCAATTGGCCGCATTTACTTCCTTAATCGTCATCCAGCAACATCAACGGTTGTTCAATGTATTTGTACTGGTGTTATTGGAACTACAATCCCACAAGGCTCATTAATTACAGATCAATCAGGCAATATCTATCAAAGCCTTGAACTTGCAGTTCTGAATGCAAGCGGGCAGGCTACAGTAAATTTTGAATGCTTGGAAACTGGTCCAATCGTTTGTCCAGAAAATGCAGTGAAAATTTATCGTGCTGTTGTTGGTTGGGAGAATGTAGACAACCCAAGTGCAGGTATCACTGGTTCAGATGTAGAGAACAGATCGGATTTTGAATTTCGCCGTAGACAGTCTGTAGCAAAAAATGCTCATGGCTCCCTGCCTTCGATCTATGGTGCTGTTTTTGATTTGGATAATGTTATTGATGTTTATGCCATCGAAAATACACGGGGAAGTGTTGCCACAGTGGGAGCGACCAATTATCAAATGCAACCACATTCAATTTACGTGGCCGTGGTCGGTGGTGATAGTGATGATATTGGACTAACAATCTGGACTAAAAAAAATGTTGGTTGTGACTATAACGGCAACACAGCCGTCACTGTAACTGATGATAGCTATAGTTATCCTAAGCCGACTTATGAGGTTAAGTTTCAACGTCCTGCATTAACGCCTGTATTAATTGAGGTCCAGATAGCGATGAATGCACTGTTGCCCTCAAACATTAATGACCTGGTTAAAGCCGCCGTAATCAGCACTTTTAACGGCAGTGACGGCGGAGCACGTGCAAGGATTGGCGGCACCATTTTTGCCAGTCGGTTTTATGCGGGGATTAGTAAGATTGATGCACGGGTGGAGATTCTTCAGGTACTGCTTGGCTTAACCTCACCCAATGCCACATCAGTTGCACTTGGCATCGATCAAGCACCAACAATCTCAGAGTCTCAAATTACTGTAGTGCAGGTGTGATATGGAAAACGTACAACAGACAATTATCAGCCAGTACGCCAATAGCCCATCTATAAATCAACTCATCGAATCCATGAATGAATATATTGATCCTAGGACCAATATGGAGAATTTCTATGATTTCGTTTGGGACTTGAACACGGCGCAGGGTTTTGGCTTGGATATTTGGGGCAAGATTGTTGGTGTTAGTCGGTCGCTAAGAGTGACAGATCCAGAGGACTATTTTGGCTTTAAGGACTCTGAATATCAGCCTTTCGATCAAGCGCCATTTTATGATGAAACGATCCCAATCGGTACAGTCTATATTCTTGATGATGTGCAATATCGAATTTTAATTATCACCAAAGCCTTGGCTAACATTTCAGCCACAAATGCACAAGCCTTGAATGCTTTGCTTAGACAACTCTTTAACAATAGGCGCTGTTATGTAGAGGAGGTGGGCGGCATGCAGGTCAATTACGTTTTTGAGTTTGCATTAACCAACCTTGAGTATGCAATTTTGGCGCAGTCAGGGGTTGTTCAGAAGCCCGCAGGCGTAAAGATCAATATTAAACAAACCGCGTGATGCGGTTTTTTTGTGGGAATTAATAACTATGCCACTTATTCAACCAGCACTAAATGCAACTCCTTTTGCAAAAAATGGTTTAAGAAATGCAATTCCAACTAATCCAGATCCTGATGCTGAAGCGGCGGCATCAATGGAATTGGGATTCCCTGAATTAACGATGAAAAAGATCACACTGGGCGGCATTCCACCTAGTGGCCGCGACATGAATGGGATTCTAAACTTTTTGTCACAGCATCAAGTTTGGTTAAACGGCGGTGGTCAATATAAGTTTAATGCAGATTTAGCGAATGCTGTTGGGGGTTATGCAAAGGGCGCCGTCATTGCTTCAAATGATGGGATGCGTCTTTATGTCTGCAAGATCGATGGAAACCTGAATGATCCAAACAGTGATTTATCAGGTTGGGCTCTTTTCTCTACAGATCAATTAGAGAACATTCTAAACAGTTTGCAAGATCAAATCACAATTGAGAAAGCAGACCGAATTTATAGCGATAATCTGCTTAATGACAAGATTGACCTTGAAATTACCACTCGACAAGATCAAATAGCATCAGTTCAACAATCTATTAGCGATGAAGCAGCAACACGGTCTAATGCAGATACCAACTTACAGCAAGCAATCGACAATGAATCCAATACTCGTTCAAATGCTGATTACAACCTTCAGCAAAATATCTATGGTGAGGAGAATGCGCGTATAAGTGCGGATAACAACCTGCAGTCCCAAATTAATGGGAAACTAGGTCTATCAGGCGGAACAATCACAGGAAATTTAACTGTTAACAATGTTTTGACAGCCGCATCTATGTATCTTGGGAACTACTCAGCAGCTCAAAATGGTTGGACGGCGTTACCAAACGGATTAATTTTTCAATGGGGCCGTGCTGATGATGATGGGAATATGAAATATTTCCCGATCGAATTTCCAAACAATGCTTTTTCCTTGGTCGCACAGCAGATTACGGGTGAGGGAACCAGTAAGGTTTATGTTGAAATTGTGAGTAACAGCGAATTCAAAATTTATGAAGGTAGTTCAGCAACTCCAAATACGAGTTTTTATTGGATGGCAATTGGTAATTAAAAAAGGATAATTCAGATATGAGCTGTGAATACGAATCTCTCAACATTATCCGTGGTGATTCATTTGGTTGCCAATGTCACTTCGATAATGAAAATGACGAGCCAATTGATTTAACAAATGTGGAAATAGAGGCTTCTTTAGAGACACTAAGCCATTCATGGCAACAACCCTTAATTATCACCAAAGCTGATCAGATCGCACACAGAGGCGATTTTTTAATGTCCGCTGATAGTACGACAGGTTGGATGATAGGTGATCTACAGATCAAATTAACGCGGATTATAGGCACTGCTCGATTAAGTGTATTAATCCCAATAACTGTGCAACGGGGGTGATATGGATAAGCTGACAATCAAAACAGAAAATATTGTTTTAAAGCTTAATACAGGTTCAATCGTTGTTACGGGTGGCGCCGTTCAATCAGTGCAAGGTAAAACAGGAGCTGTTATTCTTGATGCGATTGATGTGGATGCTGAGCCGCTAGGTAGTGTTGCTAATCTAAAAGCTTATGTTGATGGCCAAGATGCTCTAAAGGCCAATAAGGACTATGTTGACGAAGAAAATCAACTGCTACGTGAACAGATTGATTTAAAAGCTAATGCACAGGCAGTTAATCAAGCCTTATCGACCAAAGCTGATTTAGATGAAAGCGGCAAAGTTCCTGCATCACAATTGCCTTCCTATGTGGATGATGTGCTTGATGGTCGCTATGTAAATCCAAGCCAATTCAATGATCTTAATGGTAATCCCTACACACCAGAATCAGGCAAAGTTTACGTTGATGTAGACACCAATAAGACATATCGCTGGAGTGGCATGCTGTATGTTGTTATTGGTGGTGGAGGTGTTGCTTTAGGTGAAACCTCAGAAACTGCATATCGCGGGGATAGAGGTAAAGCTGCTTTCGATCACAGTCAATCACAGGGCAATCCGCACAACTCTACGACGAGTGAAATACCAGAGGGAAATAGACAATATTTCACTCCTGCGCGTGTACGAGCCACAGACTTAACCGGCTTAACTCCAACCACAGGAACAGTAAATGCAGCAGACAGCTTTTTGGTGGGGTTTAACAAAATTGTTGGAACATTAGCAGCTGTTGGGCCACCAACTTGGGTAAGCGTAAAAACCCTAGCCGGCATCACTTGGCATTCGAGTGTAGATGTAGCAAATAGCACAATTGAGCTAGCAAAGATTAATGGAATGTTGTGGTTAAGGGGATGGATTAGAAGTACAGCAAATATACCTGGGAACGTTCCGATAGTGCTTTGGACGCAAGCTTCATGGCAGGTTGATGTTAGTGGGCTAGGATTGGGTTCTAGCTATTATTATGTTGCGGCAGGCATAACTGTTACTTCAACCGTTTCATCAACAACACCGAATACATTGAGCTGCGAACAACAACTTGCACTCATCAACAATGGTACTTTTTTAAAACTAAATGCCTCTTTTGTTGGTGCAGGTATTTTTGGAATACCAATGTTTTGTTTGGGTCGGGCACTTTAAGTCTTAAAAAGTCTTGAAATATAAATTTTATAAATAATCGTTCAATAATGCGGCCATTGGTCGCTTTTTTTATATCTGGAGTAAGTAAAAATGGCAGAGCCAGTAAGTAGCGGTGCAAGCGCCGTAGCAATCAAGATGTATGGTCTAGGGGTAATGATCGCTGTTGTGATTGCATTGGGGTATCTGGTTGTTGTGATGACGCGCATGCCGCGTTCACGTAATGAATGGGTGGTTAGTCTTGTTACAACAGTGATTGGAAGTATTGGGGGCGGTGGTTTTATCATTCAGTATTTTGGGATGCATGACTATTCTGGTACGTGGGCGGGGATGTGTGCAATTGGCGGCTTGTTCTTCGCATCAGGTTTGCCGTTTTGGGCTGTTGCTCGGTGGTTCTTTAAATATGTGAATGACCGTGAAGGGAAAAACATTTTAGAAGTCGGCAAAGAGCTAAAAGATTTTAAAGACAACTTTTAATAGATCCAGAAATTCAATGCCGCCGTTACTGGCGGCTTTTTCATATCAAGAGGATAGTGAAATGGACAGAAAACCATTTTTTGATGCAGCCAGAGATTTGCTAGGCGGTAAGCTTACTCAACCGCAAGTGGATAAGCTCAATCAGGTAATCGATGGATTTCAACCTAGCAGCATGCTTACCAGTAAAACAGGCATTGACTTAATCACAAGCTTTGAAGATATAAGGCTGAATGCTTACGATGATGGCGTTGGAGTGTGGACCATTGGCAAAGGTACAACTGTTTATCCAAACGGCGTTAAAGTCAAAAAAGGCGATGTGTGCACTATGGAGCAGGCTAAGTCATATTTTGCTCATGATTTAAAGCGATTTGAAAATGCTGTTAACAATGCTTTAACTGTTGTTGTAAATCAAAACCAATTCGATGCGCTTGTATCGCTGGTCTACAACATTGGCGAGAAAGCATTTAAAGGTTCAACTTTGGTTGAGTTGCTGAATGCCAATAAATTTACTGCTGCAGCCGATCAGTTCTTGGTATGGAATAAGGGTGGCGGAAAGGTAATGAAAGGATTGGAACGCCGTCGTGCCGCAGAACGAGAGCTGTTCTTAAAAAAGTAATTTATCACTGTAGGCGCTCAGTGGTTTCATTAATCATGAGCGCCTGTATTTTGTTCCTTTTACCTGGTTGTACTGCCCACACAATAAACAATAATATTCATGTTGGGATATGTGTAAAAGCCCTTTAACGAGGGCTTCAAAAAATTAACTCTTTGCTGGAATTGATTCTAAAAGTTCACAAATGGCCACTTCATATATTCTAGCAATTGACTCTGTAGAAATATAATTATGATATTCAGAAATATATTGATGGAAAGTGCTAGGATTTGTATTGCTTAAATTCATTGTTATACAACTATATAATTGATCTATTCTTTCCTCAATTTCAGTAATTTTAGCATTGATTTTTTTTGATACAGTTAATTCTGTATTGTTAGAAATAATATCCAGATTTTGCACACCTAACTTTAAATCAAGAATATGTTTTGAAATTGAGCTATTATATTGAAGAATTTCAATCATATAATTTCTGTGTTCTGTAGGTAAAGATTGCTTGTTAAAATATTCAAATCTCAAAAAATGCATCCTATGGGTTTTATCATTTACAAAATTTTTATAGTTATTAAAGTCTTGTTTAATGCCTACAATAAATTCTTTTCTGGCTTGATGATTATGTTGGTCTTTCCAGTCATTGAATAAATACGCAGCAATAATTGCTGTGCCAATTGTCGTAAATGCAGCTAGTGCTGAAAAGGTTATCGACCATGATTCTTTTAGAGCATTTTCAACATCATTGAATGAGAAAAGCCATAAAGTGAAAAAGAATACAATTACGCTAACAGATACAATCCAACCTACTGTATCAATTAAAAAAATCTTCAGGTCATTTTTCATATTTAAATTCTTAATGATAAAATTTAATCAACTGTACCAACTACTGGTATTAATTGCGGTCCAGCCAATCTGGCCTTTCCAATTATTTCTAAAAGTTCATCATAAGTTAATTCAAACTTATCTTCACTATCAAAAAAATACTCAACATTCTTTCCTTTAAGCTCGGGCGGTTTTTCTGGTACAAAACGCTTAGGAATAAGGATCTGTGCAAGTTGTTGGTTCGACAAATTAAATATATGCATAGTGATTATCCGATTCTAAAAAGTTCGTTCCAGTTGGTGAGATATGAGGGGGAGCGGCGGTTTTGATTCATTTGCCAAATAGCTTTCGTGTCATTGCAAAGGCCAAGCGAAACATGATCTTTTCCGTATTTCTCTTTGATTGCTTCCATCGTTTGTGAAAGCTTTTCACGTTGCTTTCGATGCGTGTAGTCAGTGAAAAGATCAGGTACAAATTTAGACTTAGGAATTAACTCGAGCAGAACAATTCCTGCCTTTTTGTATTTGAATCCCTTCTTGTAGATCTGATCGATACCTTTCATTGCAGCACGTGTGATTTCGAGTAAATCATCTGTATGTTCAGGCATTTGTACGATGATGTACGGCGAATAACGCTCATCCTTATTAAACTTTCCAGTCTGTATAAACACGCCAATCATCTTGCATATAGAGCCATCATGCCGCATACGTTCAACGCCTCGAGTCACAAATAAACGCACCGAAGATTTTATGTCGTCTTTCTCGTAAACTGGCTGGCCATATGATCTACTGCTAATAATCTGCTGCTTAGAGGGATTCTCATTTTCGATATCAATGCATGAAACGCCTTGCAGCTCACGTACAGTTTTTTCCATTACGATAGAAAATGATTTTTTAATCTCTTTCGGATTTGACTCAATCAGATCCAATACAGACTTAATGTTCATTAAGTTTAGTTTCTTACAGTTTTGTCGGCCTACTCCCCAAACTTCACCAACGTCCACTGCAGCAAGTAATTGTTCTGCTGAACATGGGTCCATTTCTGCTAAATTACATACCCCATTGAAATACTTGTATTTCTTAGCTATATGGTTGGAAATTTTAGCCTCTGTTTTACTACGGCCAATTCCAATACAACAGGGCAATCCTAACCATTGTTGGGCCTTAATTCTCATTTCTTGAGCGTATGCAGTTAAATCAAAGTTCTTCTCGAAGGTTGTAAGCTCTAAAAAGCACTCATCAATACTATAAATTTCTTGTTCGCCTGGTGCGACATACTGGCCAAGCATCAACATAAAGCGCCGTGACATTTCGGCGTATAGTGCGTAATTGCTTGATAGAACTTGAATGTTATGTTTTTTTACGATGTCCTCGATCTGGAACAATGGCACACCCATCTTGATGCCTAGATCCTTCGATTCTTGGCTACGTGCAACGGCGCAGCCATCATTATTACTGAGCACAATTACTGGCCGATCATTGAGCGCAGGATTAAAAACACGTTCGCATGAGGCGTACATGTTATTGACATCCACTAGCGCGAATATCCTGGTATTACTTTTCATGTTTATTCTTCTTGTTATGACCGGTAATGCATACGCTTTAAGTTGAATGTCACCACGCCCCATACAACCACGGTTTGGTTGTCTGCAGGGATGATGTGTTCATAAGCGGGATTTTCAGCTTTTAGCCAGACTTTCGGTAGAGGGTAATCCTCATCACCAAAGATCTCTTTAATCTCGTTCTTGGACATTTTAGAGGTGATCATAAGCCGCTTAATCGTTGAGTCTTTATTATCGATTAAGGCAACTACGATATCCTGGTGAGCAGCCTCTATGCTGCGATCGATGATAATTGGATCATCAATTTCAAGACCAGCACCAAGCATTGACTCACTGTCTACGCGGGCCATGAAAGAGGATATTGGGTTGTGAATGAGGTATTCATTTAGATCAACCGTTGTATCTAAATCATCTTTGGTGGCGAATGCAGGACCTGCAGGTATGCGCTCTAATGCCATCGGAATAGAGGTTTTTGATTTTGGCAGGATAGGTGTAAGCCCAAGCTTATCAATCAGATCCGTTTGCATTGAGATCTGTTCTAGCAAGGTATTGATAGTCGGGCTAGGTTTCCCGTCTTGGCCCATGAGAGTCTGTAGACTCGTCCATGCGCCTTCCGAGAAGTAGATTGGCAACTTCTTAGACATTTGGTTTCTCCTACGCTACAAGGCGTGTTTGGATTTACCTTTTTAGGATAAGGTTTTTACCATTAGAATTTCAAATTTATTTATCTGTGGATAAACAAGAACAAGTCAAAAGTTGTCGCGGGTTAATGTGTGTTTGGTCGGGAAAGGTTCGGCTCATTACTCTAAGAGCTTCGAAATATCTTGAATATTATTTTTGATTTGCTCAGCAACAGCTATTTGCCCAAAAGATCTTACAGTTGATTCGCTGAGTGTTTTAAGAGCAAAAACAGACTGATTAATCTTATCCAATCTTTCTAAAATTAACTCAAAATTAAGGTCGTTTGTACGCTTAGATATTTCGGGGATTAGAGTGAAATTATAATCATTTAAGTCGTTTAATTTTATTAGTGCTAAATTAATAATATTAATTTTAAAAAGAATTTGATTAAGCTGATTGGACAAAGAGAAAAAATTATGTTCATTGAGCTTTGCTGCAAGATTCTTGAAATTTTGTTCTTTATGAGCTTGATGATCTATCTCTAAAGACTGATTAATATCACTATAAGATTCTATTTTGATTTGTACATTCAAAAAGTCGTCTGATTTTTTAAGAAATCCTACAGAATCAAAAATGTGAAAATCATTTATATTAGCGTTAGATAATATTTCTTGTTTTAACTCAGGGCGTGCACCTAGAATTTTATCTCCGCTTTGATTAATAATACTTAACCAATCTATTTTTTTATCATCAGTAATAAATACTATATTTTGGATATTTTTATCTTGAGAATAATTAATCATTTGTTTGAAAATAATTAAGTCGCCGAATTTAGATTTGTAGTTTAAATTATCAAATGAAAATATTTCATTCTTGTCATTGTCTTGGAAGCCTGGTGGAGTTTTATATAGATACCTTTCTTCCCCTTCTTCGAATAACTTATCTAACTCAAGTTGATTTTGAAATATATTTTGACCTATAGCATTTCCTTTGAAAATTAAATCAAGTTTATCTCTTATGGAGTCAGAAGAAGTAACAAATATTCTTTTACCTTCATGTGCTGATACTAACTTATTTATTTCTATTGTTTTTTCTTTTATTTTTGAATTGATTTCTTTTATACTTTTTTCAATTTCACCAACTAAATCCGATAAAGCGGAATAGACATCTGGAAAAGTTTTTTGAATGGAGTAAGTTTTTTGAATATCAGATAATAAATTATTATTTAACTGAAAGAGCTTATTATATTCACTTATCTTGTTTTGCAAGTCAGTAAAGTATTGGCTTCGACGAACAATTACACCTGCTCTATTTCTTTGATATTCTAGGGCAACATGGTAAGGGATCCATACTTTTTCATCTATTTGTGAAAGTACTTGGAAAAAATCTTTTCTAGTCTGGTCATTATAAGAATATAAATTCAAAAGTACACTTGTATCAAAGATGAAACGAGTATTTGGACTTAACCAAATATCTTTTAATTTTTTGTCATCTACGTTGCTATAAAAAGAAGAGAATTGGTCTTTCATTAGAGATTAGGTTTTAAAAATAATTTTTGGATTTTATAAAAAAATGTAGAAAAAGGAAATTCTTATTTAATAATTTGGGATTTAGGCGCTGCTTTATATTCTTCTCGTGGTATCTCAATTAAAAAGTCTTTAGCTTGTTCATGACTGCATCCTAGCCAATCATTGCGTCTACCTTTCGGAATAACCACAATTGAGCGCTTTTCATCGTCTGGCGCGTGAAATTGATTCATAAGGGGATGATCATCTGCATTGATCGTTAACATGCTCATGGAGATAATCGGTTCGCCGTTTACTGTGGCATGTTCATAAATACCGGCTACGGTGAAAGGCATGTCATCTTCACGATAGATCCCGTACCAGTGTGATTTTCCGTCAATATATTTCGGCTCGAAAATCGTTTCTACTGGAATCAAGCAAAATTGATGCTTTGCCCAGGCATGGCGGAAGCTTGGTTTTGTGGCCACAGTTTCCGATCTAGCGTTATATGTGTTTTTTATTTTTTTTAGATCATCAACCCAGTTCGGTACCAGACCAAACCTAGCCGCTCGCCATTCTAAACCGTGATCAGTAGAAATAATGATTGGGCCATCATAGCCAGGGAATAGGTCCGCTTTATAGTCAAAGGTCGGCTCATATAAGTTTAATAATTGTGCTCGACTTCGTGAAATAGGTTCATAGTTAGCGCACATGTTACTCTCCATGTTTTGAATAAATATTATGCGCCCGCTAAATGTTTGTTTGTTGAGTGACCATGTGTATTTTTTTAATTCATTCTATGAAATCCCTTCGGGGAATGGTTCCGTAAAGGTCTGATTATATTGATATTAGTTTTATAGTTTTCGTGTGTTTTTATATGCTTTAAAATGACACTATTTTAATATTATTCAATGGTTTGTATCATTTAGGGCGCAATCTTGACATCGTAGAGGTCTCCAGTTCGAGTCTGGATATACCTACCAAGATTCTCGCTTTATCAGCGATTTATAACCCACCTCAATAGGTGGGTTTTTCTTTTTTAGAGAATCTTGTCTTATTTAAAAATAATTATGAAATTTTAATAAGAAAATTAACGTCTGATATAATGAATTGACTATAAAAATTCCTAAATGAGATTGATTGGAATTAGGTCTTGAATGATGTTTGAATTTGATCTTTATTATTTTAAAGGGGTGGAATAACATGAAAATATTGAGTACAGCTTTATTATGTATATCAATTATTGTCTCAATTGGTGGTTCAGCTTATTACTTAAAACAAGAACCTAAAACTTTGATTGAAACAAATTATGGTTCTGTAAATTTAGGTCAAGTATTTGCTGAATCTGTTTTAATGACAGTTGAGATTGATGGTTTTTCTGGGCATCAAGATTATGATGTTGTTTTAAATCAAGGAAGTTTTTTCGAAGCTAAAAAGAGGCTATGGAAAGAAAAATGAAACTTATATTCATTGACTCTCCTGAAAGTGAAAAAATTAGCTATGATATTGCAACAGTTACTAGTGATAGAGATGTAGTCATTATAACAGCAATTCGTTACAACAGCTCAAATTTTATGAATCAGCCTTATATTCTTACTATGAGTAAGAAAACATATAAAATTAAAAAAGATGAGCCTGTAAAATCTTCTTTAGAAAAATTTGTGGATGATGCAATAGCTATAAATAAGAAAGATGTCGCCAATCGATTGTACATTACAAATAAAGAGCTTTATGGATTGGTCGTTGAGAAAGACCCAAAGTCATAAATTAGACAAAGCTATTTTGAATTGATATGTACAACTGACCTTGTGTAATTGGTTTTATCGGAATGAATATGCAATCTATTGAAAATGTAATTCCATAAAGATTTAATCTAGCTGTTGATACTTGGGTAGGGTGACGAGGTATAGTTAGAAATTAAAAAATATCAGCAAGTGACATGTATATGGTGGGCTTCTTATAGTTCATAATTTTGAGGGCTTGACCAAGCCTAATATTGGTGCTAATTTAATCAATAAGGAAGTCATATACTATTTGGGATTTAAGAGAAATCTTGCCTAAATGAACAAAGATATGACAACCTGAACACACAGCTAACAACGAACGAAACGGTTTAGATCGTTTTTAAAAATGTTCAAGGTTGTAGAAAAGCCCGTTAATCGGGCTTTTTTAATGCCGATTATTTTTGAATGAAATTTAGACTATAGTGAAATAAAGATTGGAGGAGCAATAGGGGATTGTGATGCTGATGTTTATTATTTTGGTCATCGTGATTGGTTTGGTTTTATTAGTGTTCTTCGCAAAGAAAACAGATGCTACACAGGATACATCTGATTATAGTTATCCTTATTCTTCCACAACTTCGAACTGTGATTCATTTCAGGACAATAATGATCAACGTATAGATGATTGTGGTTCTAGAGTTCAGACTCAAGCGGTTGTGATAGTCGTAGCAATAATGATTAAAAAAAACGTGTACCCCTTGAGGGTAAGAGGTACACGTTAAACCGAGCTTAAGGTAGGTCAAACCAAATCATTTGACTGTCTTGTAATGCAGTAATGGTTGCAGTCTCATCAAATAGTAAAGCATCGCCTGCTTTAACCAAATGATCGGCAATCATTACTTCACCTGAAATCACATGCACATAGTTTACTTTTTTCTGTGCTGTAATCTCTAAATGTTGATCTTTCTCAATGACTGCAGTTTTCACTTCAGCATTTTGACGGATCGACATTGGCGCAGATCCATCACCAGCAATCAAGTGCCACTGGTTTGGATGATCTTTCGGATTCAGCTGAATTTGCTGATAAGTTGGTTCAGCATCTTGTACATTCGGTTGAATCCAAATCTGTAATAGATGCACCGCTTTATCATGCTTGTTCATTTCACTGTGGGTGACCCCAGTTCCAGCGCTCATCAACTGCCATTCACCGGCATTGATCTGGCCTTCATTACCCATGCTGTCTTTATGGGAAATGGTGCCATCAAGTACACAGGTCAAGATTTCCATGTTGTCATGGGGATGAGTACCGAAACCATTATGCGCAGCAACCGTATCATCGTTAATCACGCGAAGCGCACTGACGCCCATATATTTAGGGTTATACCAGCTACCAAATGAAAAGCTATGATAGGTGTCTAACCAGCCTGCTTTGACATGACCACGGTTTTCACTACGATGTAGATAAGCATTCATCTTTCATCTCCCAAATTATTGTGTTTTGCTTAATGCTTATATTATCGATTCATTATGACGATAAATAGTCTTTAATTGCGACATATTGTTCTATAAATGCAATGATTCGATAATGCGTATTTTCTTGAATAGAATAAAAAAGGCTGAATAAAAATATTCAGCCTTTTCAAGTAGGTAAATTAATTTACCCATCTTTTATTTAGATTTGTTTTCCAATTGCGGAATTGCAGAGCCTTGACCCACTGCAAGCAAACCTGTTTCGGTATAGATACCCAATTTTGCACGGGTATCGGTAATGTCGAGGTTACGCATAGTTAACTGACCGATACGATCCATTGGCGTAAACATTGAATCACCTTTCTCCATCGTTAAACGCTCAGCTTCATACGTGAGGTTAGGAGATTCAGTGTTCATGATGGTGTAGTCATTACCACGACGTAATTCTAAAGTCACCGTACCTGTAATTGCTTTAGCAACCCAACGTTGTGAAGTTTCACGCAGCATTAATGCTTGAGAATCGAACCAACGACCTTGGTAGAGTAAGCGACCTAAACGCAAACCGTTAATACGGTATTGTTCAATCGTGTCTTCGTTATGAATACCAGTCACCAAACGCTCATAAGCGATATGTAATAAAGCCATACCTGGTGCTTCATAGATACCACGAGATTTCGCTTCGATGATACGGTTTTCAATTTGGTCAGACATACCTAGACCATGACGACCACCGATACGGTTTGCTTCAAGAATGAATTCAACAGGATCTTCGATACGTTGACCATTCAGCGCAACTGGCATACCTTGTTCAAAAGTGATGCTCACTTCTTCTGGTTGGATTTCAACGTCATCTTTCCAGAATGCAACGCCCATGATCGGATCTACGATTTTAATACCCGCATTGAGGTATTCTAAATCTTTGGCTTCGTGCGTCGCGCCCAACATATTTGAGTCAGTTGAATACGCCTTTTCTTTTGACATTTTATAGTCAAAACCGTTGTCGATTAAGAATTGCGACATTTCGGCACGGCCGCCTAACTCATCAATAAAGGTTTGGTCTAACCAAGGCTTATAGATTTTAAGCGCAGGGTTGGTCAATAAACCGTAACGATAGAAACGTTCAATATCGTTACCTTTATAAGTCGAACCGTCACCCCAAATATTGACGTCATCTTCTTTCATCGCGGTAACAAGCATCGTACCTGTCACTGCACGACCTAAAGGTGTGGTATTGAAGTAAGGTACACCACCAGTGCTGATGTGGAACGCGCCACATTGAATTGCAGCAATACCTTCAAGTGCAAGTTGTAAACGACAATCGATTAATCGAGCTTTGACTGCGCCGTACTGTTCAGCTTTCTTTGGAATAGCATCATAGTCATCTTCATCAGGTTGACCCAGATTTGCAGTATATGCATAAGGCTCTGCGCCTTTCTGTTTCATCCATAATAAAGCTGCTGAAGTGTCTAAACCACCAGAGAAGGCAATCCCAACTTTTTTACCTACTGGTACATGCTGCAAGATCGTTGCATTATCAGTCATTGCTAGTCCTAACTATTTCGAAATAGGCACCCTAATACTTCGGTGACCAAAGAGAATTTATACGTCCCGTACTATATCACTTTTCAAATCGATTTTTTTTCTGTTAGGAAAGGAATTCTTTTTTTTTCATTTGAAAAATAGATTAACATCAGAAAAATATAAAGTTTTACGATAAGCATTCACAATAAGGCGTTAACAGACCCTGAACTTTAAAAAATCTCACATGAAAAGTACATCAAGAGGTTGCAAGCACTCTTTATAAAAAAGTGTCTTAGTTAAAGTGAATCATTTAAACCAATAAATTGCTTCTCAATTGGGGTAAATACATGATCGTGACGTGCAATTAGATAAAGACCGATATCCCGATACTGTTCAGGCGTTTCTCGATAGTATTGGATGTTATATTTTTCAATCAAAGATTTGGCAATCATCGAGATGCCCATACCTAATTGGGTAAAGTGAATTAGAGCTTCATGATCGTAAATATGGGTGAGTTCACCCTTTTTAAGGTTATAGTCTGTGTAGATGCTGTCTAAGGTGGTGGCGTAGCAGCATTGTTCAGAAGCCAGCAAGATATTTTGATGATTCAGAGATTCTTCGAGACTGTCATGGTTGATCATGTTTTTACCAATAATTACCAGTTGATCATCCGCTTTTTGAATATATTGCAGATTTTTATGTTTAGGATGTCCTAGGGCATAAGCAATATCCAAATTGCCCGCTAAAATCTCATCCTCAATATAACCTGTTGGGCCTGTTTTCATGGTGATGGAAAGATCAGGGTAGGCTTCATAGAGCTGACTAAATGAAGGGTAGAAACGCATCCCGCCTAGACTAGTATTGGTGCCAAAGCGTAAAACGCTTTCTTGCTGATAGATTTTATTTTCAGTTTCTTCCCAAGTAAAAATCATTTTTTTGTATTGGGCGTATAAATTCATACCTGATTCAGTCAGTTCAACGCCTTTAGGCTTACGAATAAACAGTTGGCGTTTATAGTGATTTTCAATCTTTTTAATTTTCGCAGTCATATTGGACTGTAAATAATTGAGCTTATTTGCCGCGGCAGTAATGCTTTTCAGCTCTGCCACAGTCACAAATGATCGGATATCGCTAATATCAATATTCACGGCAAGTCCTCAATATTTCAGTTCGAAAGGTGTTATCAAAAAGAATGAATTGAATTAGGTATCAAAAAAAATGATGTATCTATTAAAACATAGCATTATTCATGATGTCATTTATTTTATACACTAAGCTTACTTTTTATCGGTTGAGTACAACACGTGAATATTCGAGTCGTGAGTGCAATCGCGTTGCTGTGTCTGGTTTGGGGTTCGTTATGGGGCTTGGTCAAACATAGCTTACAAGTGTTTCCACCATTTCTATTTATCTCTACACGGTTGATTTTAGCTGCATTGACATTAATGCTGGTACAACGGATTTTAAAAAAATCCATTTTGCCTGAGCAAGCTGAGTGGAAGCCCTTAATCATTTTAAGTGTATTGATCTGTTTTGGTTTTTATGCCACGCAGACCTTTGCCATGCAATTTGTGGGTTCAGGTTTATCAGCTGTACTGGTATTTACCATGCCGATTTTTATTGCTGTATTAGCGCATTATTTTTTAAATGAAAGGTTGAATACCCAGAAAATCTTGGGGCTCGTTTTAGGAACCTTGGGACTCATCGCAATTTTATGGCCGCAATTACATCATGTGCATATGAATATGTCATTGCTGGGGCAGGTGTTACTCATCGGTTCAGGCTTTTTCTGGGCATTATCGACGGTTTACATCAAAAAGAATTTTGCGGCTTATGACAAAATCAAACTCACCATTTGGCAGCTTCTGCTAGGCGGAAGCTTAATGTTTGTTATGGCCTTATTGTTTGAGCCTGTAGATGCTCAGGTTTGGCTGAATCCGCTGAATGAATCTGCTTTATTCTATATTGCGGTGGTAGGCACTGGTTTTGCCTTTGTGCTTTGGAACTGGATTGTCAGTCAGGTGGATACTTTTGTCGCTTCGATTTCGATTATGTGTATCCCGATTTTGAGTCTATTTTTTGGTTCTCTGATCTGGCATGAAGCTTTGACGCTTAACATCTTAATTGGTGCTGCTTTTATCTGTATGGGTATTGTGATGAGTTCACTCAAAATGAAAGTACAGAAAAGTCGCTTAGCTTATTCAGGTAATCAACAACATTAAATTGGGCAGCATTGGTCAGCATGAGGATAAGCCGAAGCGACTATCAATAAGTCGGAGCTTAATGTTTTAGATTGAATAAAAGCAGTCACTATTATTGTGGCTGCTTTTTTATGTCGACCTGCTTCTGTAATTCAGCAATCTTTATAGAGGATGTAGCAGAATCTTAAGTAGGTTTAAGCCAAATTGACACTTTCAACAGCTAAATTTTTAGATAGAGTCATCCCAAATCAATAAAAAAGTATTAAAGTACTATGCAACAAGTTGCAAAGCCAAAATTAGAGAAGGAATACCATGACTAGCTATGCAAATATCTTAAAGCCATTACATTTGGGTTTTACTACCATTAAAAACCGTGTGGTAATGGGTTCGATGCACTCCGGTTTAGAAGACCGCTTCTTTAACTATCCTAAACTCGCTGCTTATTTTGGTGAGCGAGCAAAGGGCGGTGTAGGTCTAATTATCACTGGTGGTATTTCTCCAAACCGTCAAGGCTGGTTGTTGCCAGCGGGCGGAACCATGAATAGTTTGGCAGATATTCCTCATCATCGTTTAGTCACCCATGCAGTACATAAGCATGGCGCGAAGATTTTGATGCAAATCCTGCATTCTGGTCGTTATGGTTATCATCCATTTTCGGTATCTTCTTCTCCGATTCAAGCACCGATCAACCCATTTAAGCCACGTCAAATGTCTGACTCTCAGATATTGGCGACCATTGAAGATTATGTACGTTGTGCGAGCTTAGCGAAAAAAGCTGGTTATGATGGCGTCGAAATCATGGGGTCGGAAGGTTATCTAATTAACCAGTTTTTAAGTAGCCATGTGAATAAGCGTACTGACCGTTGGGGCGGTGATATCGACAATCGTATGCGTTTCCCTGTCGAAATTGTCAAAGCGATTCGCGCTAAAGTCGGTGAAAAATTCATTATTGCATTCCGTTTGTCTTTGCTTGATCTAGTACATGATGGCAATACCATGCAAGAAGTGATTGTGGTTGCCAAAGCATTAGAAAAAGCAGGGATTACGCTGTTAAATACAGGGATTGGTTGGCATGAAGCACGTGTTCCAACGATTGTAACCTCTGTGCCGCGTGCCGCTTTTGTGGATTATACCGCTGCGGTAAAACAGCACGTTTCTGTTCCCGTGATTGCATCAAACCGTATTAATATGCCTGATGTCGCTGAAGATATTATTGCTTCAGGCAAGGCGGATATGGTGCAAATGGCACGTCCATTCTTGGCAGATGCTTATTGGGTGAATAAGACTGCAACCAATCGTGTGGATGAAATTAATACCTGTATCGCGTGTAACCAAGCCTGTTTAGATCATGCATTTAAAAATGAGCGTGTCAGCTGTCTAGTCAATCCACAAGCATGTCATGAAACAGAATTGGTTTATATCAAAACTAAAAAACCAAAACGTATTGCGGTTGTCGGTGGTGGTGTCGCTGGTATGTCTGCTGCGACAGTGGCTGCAAGCCGTGGTCACGCCGTAACTTTATTTGAAGCAAATCATGATGTTGGCGGTCAGTTTAATTTAGCCAAAGTGGTACCTGGAAAAGAAGAATTCCATGAGACCATCCGTTACTTTAAAGTGCAGCTGAAACAAACGGGTGTAGATGTTCGTTTAAATACACGTGTAAACCGTGAACAGTTAGAACGTGAAGGTTTTGATGAAGTGGTTGTGGCTACGGGTGTTGTACCACGTGCATTGAAGATTCAGGGCAGTACTGCACCTCAAGTGTTGTCATATGCAGAAGTATTACGAGGCGCAGAAGTGGGTCATAAGGTTGCTGTGATTGGTGCAGGCGGGATTGGCTTTGATGTATCAGAATTTCTGTTAAAACCACCACATCAACCTCAGCCACAACCCTTAGCAGAATGGCAACGTGAGTGGGGTGTAGATCCAGATCCTAACTATATCTCTGAAGGTGGAATGCAGCGCCCAGAAGTTGAAGTTCCAGTGCGTCAGATTTATTTATTGCAGCGCAAAACCACACCGCTTGGAATTGGTTTAGGTAAAACCTCTGGTTGGGTGCATCGTGCACAGTTAAAAAAGCATGCAGTACGTATGTTACGTGGTGTGCAATATAAAGCGGTGACCGATGAAGGTTTGTGGGTTGAGCATAATGGCCATGATCAATTATTGCGTGTAGATACCATTGTCGTATGTGCTGGGCAAGAGTCAGTAAAAGATTTAATGCCTAAAGATGGTGAAAATACTTCTGCGAACTACCACATTATTGGTGGGGCAAAGCTCGCAGCAGAGCTAGATGCCAAGCGTGCGATCCGAGATGGTGCTGAATTAGCCGCAAAACTCTAAAATTGATGAAACATTATGCATTTGAATACATTGCAATTAAATTTCTCTTGTATAAAGAGGGCAAGCTTTGTATTCTTACGCACATGGAAGCGTGGCAGAGCGGTTTAATGCACCGGTCTTGAAAACCGACGAGGGTGTGAGTCCTCCGTGAGTTCGAATCTCACCGCTTCCGCCAAATATCTTAAAGGGAATCAAACATATGTTTGATTCCCTTTTTCTTTGGCACAATTTTGGTACTATTCGATATTTTAGCGATCTCTGCTTTGTTCTTATCAGCGTTAATCCACTACGTGTACGCTTCTTGAGCATCACCACACGATGACCAAGCTGAGGCGCAACATAGATTGGATTTGAGTTATTTACTTGCGGACATAATAATTTTTAACGATAGCATCAAGATAAACTTCCGTTTTTAAATATTTAAATTTTAACGGAGTTTTCAAATCACAGAACAGTGGAATGCCGCCGCCAAGTAAAGTCGGAATTGTTGAAATGATGAGTTCATCGATCATGTCTTCTTTCAGGAAGCTTTGAATGGTGATGCCACCATCAATATAGAGATTGTGATATCCATTTTTATTTAAGCGGTCGACAATATCTTGAAGCTTACCCTTTTCAAGAAAAACCTTACCCTGTAGAGCAGAAGGAACATCTGTTAAGGTATGACTTAAAATAAAGACGGGTTTTTGATAAGGCCACTCACAACCAAAACCTAAAATAGTCTCTAATGTCTTCCTACCCATAATCATTGCATCAATTCTTTGTAAAAATTCTGAAAAACCAAAATCTGATTGATCTGCTGGTGTGGCCTCATGCAACCAATCAAGTTGATGATTCTTATCAGCAATATAGCCATCCAAGCTTGTTGCTATATATACGATATTACTCATAATTTTTTCCTTATTGCATCGTCTATTGGCAAAGTAGCTGAAAACGAATAGAATAATTCTACATTGTAGAATTTATATGTCTAGTTTATTGAGAATTTAGAATGGATGTCAAGGATAAAAAAAGAGGTCGGCCAACTAGAGGTCAAGAGGGCTTGGATAAAGAGGTGATTATAAATACAGTCAAAGTATTGATGCTGGATACAGGTAAAATACCCAGTATTCGGCAATTGGCATCGCTTCTCCAAGTCGATGCCATGGCGATGTATCATTATTTTAAAAATAAAGAGGATTTACTTGAAGCTGTAACCATATCTTTAATCAGTGACATATATCGTCCGTCAAATAGCAGTTGCTGGCAAGGAGAACTAGAGCAGCTTTGTTTGAGTTACCTAAATTTATTAAAACAATATTCAGGTTTATTAGAAACGCTATTAGGCATGACAAGCACTGGTCCTGCTATCGTTTTTCAAAATCGCTACTTAAAAATTATTTCGGGCCTAAATTTAGATGATGAGACTAAGGTGCAAAGTTTGAATTTACTGGTTGACTATTTGCATGGATTTGCTTTGGCAATGAAATGTAATCAATCAAAACAGCCTTTATTGATAGACGATATCAAAGGACCACTTGCATTAATCTGTAAAATTTTAACTTAAATTTTTATAAAGCCAGATAGGTTTCTTTAAACTCACATCGCCATATATCGTTTTAAAAAAGAGGTGAGCCATTATGAGCGCAGATGACGTTGTCTAAAAATTTACGCAAATTTTACGCGGCCATTTTTTTAAGTTTATTAAAATACACTTTGCAATCATTCTTATGGATAGGTTAATGGGTTTCTTTAATACATCTGATCAAGACAATCATGTTCATAACTTGCTTCTTAATCAAAAAGACATACTGATGGGGTATAGCGTAGATGTGCTGGTTGAAAAATATGTCGGTGCATCAAAAGAAATACAGCAGATTATTGTTCAGATTCTTAAAGAGAGAGGGTATTCTTCACGAGAAATAGAGCATATGCTTAAAGAAAATAAATGACCAAAGTCTTGCCCTATAACAGTTAATAAAGAAAGCTCATTATGCAAAATACTACAAAAAAAGCAGCATTGCCTGCCACAGCGTTGGCAGCGCTCGGGGTGGTCTTTGGAGATATCGGAACAAGTCCTCTCTATGCATTAAAGGAATCCTTCCATGCGGCTCATGGTTTGGGGATTCAACCTGAAAATGTATTAGGTATTTTGTCGATTATCTTCTGGTGCTTAATGCTGATCATCAGTATTAAATATATCGCGATTGTCATGCGTGCAGACAATAATGGTGAAGGTGGGATCATGGCTTTATTGGCCTTGAACCTGCGTAAAGCGAAATTATCAGAAACAAAAAAAATCTATCTCATCGCAATTGGTTTTATTGGGGCATCTTTATTCTTTGGAGATGGGATTATCACCCCAGCCATATCCGTTCTTTCCGCAGTTGAAGGTTTATCCATTGCCACCAATGTGCTTGACCCTTTCATTGTGCCCATTGCGATTGTGATTGTGACCACGCTGTTTTTGATGCAAAAACATGGCACAGCCTTTGTCGGTAAGTTTTTTGGACCAATCACCTTAGTCTGGTTTTTGTCACTTGGCATTTTAGGTATTGCCAGTGTGATACAGACACCAGTTGTATTGGGGATGGTGAGTCCACATTGGGCAATACAGTTTATTTTCACTCATCCAGTTCAGTCTTTCTTTATTATGGGGGCCGTGGTGTTAACCGTCACTGGTGGAGAAGCGCTGTATGCGGATATGGGGCACTTTGGCCCACGTCCGATTCGTTTTGGATGGTTCAGTGTCGTGTTACCTTGCTTGGTTTTAAACTATGCCGGCCAAGGTGCACTATTACTGCGAAATCCCGCAGCGATTGAAAACCCATTCTATTTATTGGTGCCAAGTTGGGCGTTATACCCGATGATTATCTTGGCGACTATGGCCGCGGTGATTGCTTCACAAGCGGTTATTTCTGGGGTGTTTTCCTTGGCACGCCAAGCAATTCAATTGGGTTATTTACCAAGATTAGCGATTAAACATACTTCTGATTCAGAAGAAGGGCAGATTTATGTGCCTTTTCTAAACTGGCTATTACTGATTGCAATTTTAATTCTAATTTTAATCTTCCAGACCAGTTCAAACCTTGCCAGTGCTTATGGTCTAGCGGTTACATTAACCATGCTGTGCGATACGATTTTGGTTGCAGTCTTTATTTACTATGCTTGGAAATGGAGTCTACCAAAGGTATTTCTACTTATTATTCCATTTTTCATTCTAGAGTCAGTTTTGGTTGCCGCTGCATCTTTAAAAATATTCTCAGGTGGTTGGGTTCCATTATTAATTGGTGCTGTTGCAATGATTATTTTAATGACTTGGAAGCGAGGCCGAGAGCTCACTTTTACCAAGCTTGAACATGACACATTGTCACTCGACTTATTCATAAGAAGTATTGGTGATAGTGTATATCGTGTACCTGGAGATGCCGTATTCCTGACAGGTACGCCAAATGTGGTTCCACATGCCATGTTGCATAATATTAAGCACAATAAAGTATTACATGAGCGCAATATTCTGGCGACTGTGGTAATTGAAGATGTTCCTTTTGTCCCGCAAGAAGAGCGTATTCATGTTGAAACTTTAGATCAGCAATTCTATCGCATCAAAATTTTCTATGGCTTTAAAGATGAACCGAATGTGCCTCGTGCATTGGCTCAAGCCTATGAACAGCTAGAGTTTGAATACGATTTGATGCAGATTAGCTTCTTTATCTCACGTGAACGTATCATGCATAGTGTCGGGGATGGCATGGCACCTTGGCGGGAGCATTTATTTATTTCAATGCAACGTAATACCAGTCCAGTCAGTGATTTTTATCAAATCCCGACCAACCGCGTAGTGGAACTGGGTAGCCAGATTGAAATTTAAAAATATATCTCAATTCTTATAATCTGATTGTGATTATATGAGCCAAACTCAAAAAGCCCTTGTGATAACAAGGGCTTTTTCTTGCTTGTGCTTTCCAATCCTCATGAATGCTAACACAGGCTTGAGGGAAGAGCATGATATTCAATATGAGAATGTCCAAGCATGATGCTTTCATTTCAGTTTCATTTAAGCAAACCGTTCTATTCTAAAAGCATCGTAAAGCCATACAAACATCGCTACACCTTTTGCCACATCCTCAGATGTGGTTTTTTTATGCCAATTTTTTGCTGTTCCAACTTTTTACACTGCATGGAGTGCATTAAATAATCATGGTTAAATTAATAGGGATATAAAATTTTTTATTTATTCTTATATTTAATTTAGTGCTTAATTTTTTAAAATATGACGGGTAAATTACATTTTTGTCATATTAAAAAAATAGATTGAATTTGAGATATACTTTTTTAAGTAGAGTGATTTATTTTTCGGATTTTAATTTTTATTTATTTTTAAAAAAGCTGGGGTGGATTTTTTCGGGATTTTAAAATGCTTTGGCTTAAAAAAACACTTGGAAGAGATGTTTCATTATTAACATTTAATTTTATATTGGCAATCTGGTTAGGTCTGTTTTTAAATTTTTCATTCTTTATGAAAATTCAAGACCTAACCCCTTATTTTGGTATCCAAAGCATTTTGTTTTTGATTGCTTCTGTATTAGTTGTGGTCTTTACATATAATTTTATATTTCAGATTTTTAACTGGCGCTGGACAGCAAAACCCATTGCGATTGGTCTGATCTTAATTGGTGGATTTTCATCCTACACGGTGACTTCGCTTGGTGTATGGATTACTTCAGATCAAATCCAGAATCTGATGCAAACCAATTTTACAGAAGCACGGGATCTTTGGTCTTGGTATCTTTTGATCTGGATATTGGGACTGATCATTCTGCCTATTTCTGTTGTTGCTGTGGTTAAAATTAGACATGAAACCAAACCCTTTATTTTTCAATTTACTCAAAAAATTCTAACTGCTGTTGTCTCTTTATCGATTGTTATTATGATGCTGTTCATTTTCTATGTCGATTTTGCAGCTATTTTCCGTGAAAATCGCAGTTTAAAAGGAATGATTTCGCCACAAAATATGATTAGCTCTTTTGTTTCATATTACAAAAAGAAGGCACCAAAGAAGAATCAACCCTTCGTCAGTTATGGTGAAGATGCCAAGCTTTTACAACGTGAAAATGCATTACCCAAACTGATGGTGCTTGTGGTGGGTGAAACAGCCAGAGCTGAAAATTTCTCTTTAAATGGGTACAGCAAACTCACCAATCCTGAAATGGCTCAACAAGACATCTTGAATTTTTCTAAAGTGAGTTCGTGTGGCACGGCAACGGCTGTTTCTGTTCCCTGTATGTTTTCAGGGATGCCACGTAAATTCTATGATGAGCGCTTAGCCATTCGTAGAGAGGGCTTACTTGATATTGCACAACGTGCTGGTTATCAGGTCACTTGGATTGATAATAATTCTGGTTGTAAAGGTGTTTGTGACCGGGTTGAGATGTATAAGATTGCAGAACCGATTCAGAAAAAATGGTGTAAAGGCGGGGAGTGTTTTGATGAGATTTTAATTGATAGTTTGCAATCCTATCTAAAATCTATTCCTCAAGGGGATACACAACCTCGTTTGCTTGTATTGCATCAATTAGGCAGTCATGGTCCAGCGTATTACAAGCGTGTCCCACCCCAATTTAAAGTTTTTAGGCCCACATGTGATACCAATGCCATTCAGGGGTGTAGCCGTGAAGCTTTGCAAAATACCTATGACAATACTTTGTTATATACCGATTATATCTTGAGCCAACTGGTTGAAACTTTAAAACAGAATACACAATATGAAACAGGCTTATGGTATTTGTCGGATCATGGGGAATCCACAGGTGAAAGTGGGATGTATTTACACGGAGCCCCTTATATGATTGCACCTCAACAACAAACACATATTCCGATGATTATGTGGTTTTCTGCACTTTGGAAACACTCCAATCCTGAGCAGATAAAATGCTTGTCGAATCAAAAAAATAAAGTATTGAGTCAGGATAATTTATTTCCAACCATGTTAAGTTTATTGGATATAAAAACGAAAGTTATTGATGCTGAAACGGATATGCTGGCGACTTGTTCATCCATAGCGCGTAAAGTTAATTAAACAGATGAATTTGTTTATTTTTGTGATGTAATATTTATTTTAATGGCGAAGGTGTGATAAAAATAGCAGCTTCACGATATACATTCCTCCAGTGAAATATTTATATCGTTATCCCATTCACTTTGCGAAGTGTTTGGGATTTTTTAAATGAGTAATCATTAAGTCGGGGTTAATGTCTGATTAAAATATTTATTTTGATGCGTATATTAACTGGATTAGAAGTGACTGTAAGAGCTATAAATTTAATGAAAAATTTTATTTTAACCAGCGCGGCTGCAATTGTTGCCGTATGTTCAACACAGAGCATGGCCGCAGATTTTGTTGCTGGTAAAGATTATACCGTGGTTCAAAATCCAGTAAAAACATCAGCACCAGCCAATACAATCGAAGTGAGAGAGTTTTTCTGGTATGGATGTTCTTATTGCTTTAAATTAGAACCACATATGCAATCTTGGTTAAAGACCATTCCGAAAGATGTTTACTTTCTGCGTACACCAGCGGCAATGAACCCGATGTGGGAACAAGGTGCGCGTGCATATTATGTGAGTGAGGCTTTAGGTGTACGTAAACGTACCCATCTACCTTTATTCCATATCAATTTTTCAGGTAAGGAAAAGGTTTTACAAAAAGAGGCTTTTGCTAAGTTTTTTACTCAATATGGCATTCCTGAGGCTAAATTTAATAGCAGCTATGATTCTTTCCCGATTACAGCAAAAATTGCAGAATCAAACCAATTGGCGCAAAAATATCAACTTACGGGCGTTCCAGCTGTTGTAGTCAATGGTAAATATATCGTCCAAGGCGGGGATAATAAAGTTGTTCAAGTTGTTGAATATCTAGTGAATAAAGAGCGTAAGGCTCAGTAATTTTGCTGTTTGAACCGATAGCAGACCTTTAAAGTCTGTGTCGTAAATCAAGCACGTATGAAGGTGTTGTCAGTACGGTTGCTACAACACTTCTTCGTTTATAAAATTGTTCACGATTTAAAATAGAGGGGCCGAGCCAGCGCAGCATCGTTTTTCGGCCATATCATGGTTTTATACGATTCATGATCAAACTGACTTCTTTATACTAAAAATTAACTCTCTTTAAAGGTTTCATTCAATGCTTGTTGCACTGCATCTACACGTGATTTACAGGCTTTGTATGCATTCATGGACTCCTCAACAATCTTCATTAAGTTATCAATATCAGGCTCTTCCTGAGCTTCGAGCAGCGCTGCATTTTTTTTGAGCAGGCTATAACCGTCTTTAAAGCTTAATTCTTTTTTACTCATGATCAATGACCTCTTTGATATGACTTACATTGGCATGGATATAACCATCATGCATTTCAACCGCAATGCTTGAGCCGACTTGTTGCACAGAGCGAATTGCTTTGTTTTCACTACGCACAATGGCATAGCCTTTGGCTAAAACATGTTTGGGATTTTGCAGTAATGTTTCCCGCATCAAGGCTTCGATTTGGGTCGAGGCTGTTTTAAGTTGCTGTTTCGCAAAATATTGCAGGGTTGATTTAGCAACTTGAAGGTGTAAATTACTGGCGCTGATTTGATTCTCAGCTTGTGATTTGATGACACTCATCAAACGATCATTTTGACTTTGATAGGCAGTAATCTGATGTTGAGACAGTAGTTTGATGGTTTGGAGATGATTGACGACATCTTGTGAGCGTTCTGCGATCAGATTCCGAATTCCTGCAATGACTTTACTGGGTGTATCAAAGGAACGATGTGCGATCTCATCTAAAATGGTTCGGTCTTTTTCATGTCCAATACCCACCCAGATCGGGACTTTGCGTTTACACAGCAGGGCAGCCAGATCATAGTCATTTAAATAAGCTAAATCGTTGACTGCACCACCACCACGAATGATCACGATCAGATCTGGCGGTAGGGTATAATCTTTTGCCCACTGGCGTAGCCCTGAGCCTAAAGACTCCATAATACTGTGTGCGGCGGTATTACCTTGAAAAGTCGCGGTGTGATAAACAAAATGACAGACACCAGCTTGATGTAATGCATCGGCATCTTTCTTGAAGTCACCTAAACCTGCTGCATTTTCCGGAGCAATCACCAGTACATTTTCAATATCAAATGGGGCGGGTAGTTCCTTATTAAGATGAACCAATCCTTCACTGCTTAATCGCGCAAGAATCTGTTGATAACGCTTTGCAATATCGCCCAAGGTAAAGCTTGAGTCGATATCTTCAATATTGACTGAAAAGCCATATTGAGGATCAAAACGAGCCTTGATTTTAATTAGCACATTTAAATCTTTTGATAGTTCAATACCACTTTCGCGCTCAAACTTGAGCACCATTTTGGCCGCAGTGAATTTCCAAATCGTGGCTTTACAGCTTGCGATGACTTTATCGGTATCTTGTTCTTTTTCAGCCAGTTCAAGATAGTAATGCCCACCTTTAATGTTTAAATTCCGAATCTCGGCTTTGACCCAGACAGGCTCATCAAAAGACAGGCGAATGACTTCCTGTACTGCAGAGAGATAATCGCTAAGAGAGAATTGAGGTTCGGACATTGGATTGAGTGATAAAGGGGACAGCACTATAGTAGCAAATTGAGTCAACTGATAACAAATCAGGCCTAAGATGTTGAAACTTATGCTTCAGATCGGCAGATAACGCATCTACAGCGTATTCGTGTTGAATCCTGTAGATGCGAATGAGTGGCCATGTTTTAAAGTGATTTATTCCATTTCAAGACTTTAAATAATCCGAACATAAACATGATCCAAACTGGAATTAGAATCACAGACTCTTTAAAGCCTTGGGTCCACATGATGTATAGAATCATGACAATAAAGGCGAGAACCAGATAGTTGCTAAGTGGCGAGAACAAGGCTGGAAATTTTACAGTTTTGCCTTCTAATCGAATAGTCTGTTTAAATTTTAAATGGGTAAAGCTAATAATCGCCCAGTTTAGAACCAAGGCAGCGACAGCCATATACATCAGGTGGCTTAGCGCTTGTTCTGGCACAAAATAGTTCAGTAAGACACAACCAAAAATCAAGATTGATGAAAAGATCACCGCTGGCATTGGTACACCTTGCTTGCTGACTTTTGCAAAAACCTTGGGCGCATTGCCTTGTACAGCCAGTCCAAACAGCATACGACTATTGGCATACATGCCACTGTTATACACCGAGAGTGCTGCGGTCAAGATAATAAAATTGAGTAAATGCGCGGCCCAATCAATCCCCAATTGACTGAAAATCATCACGAAAGGGCTTTTGTCCAAACCACCCAGATCAAGTTGATTCCAAGGAATCAATGACATGATGATCGCAAGTGAAGCCACATAAAACACCAATATCCGAAAAATCACCTGATTAATGGCTTGAGGGATACTTTTTTCTGGATTTTCTGCTTCAGCTGCGGTCATACCAATCAGTTCAATGCCGCCAAAGGCAAACATCAAGAACGCCAGCATATAAAACAAGCCGGAGAAGCCATGCGGAAAAAATCCGCCGTGTTGCCATAAATTGCTAAAGCTTGCGGTTGAATCAGCCCCTGCGGTCAGCAAGAGATACAAACCGAATAAAATCATTGAAATGACGGCAACGACTTTGATAATGGCCAACCAAAATTCAGATTCACCGTAAAACTTCACATTGCCTAAGTTGAGGCAGGTGACAACAATGAAGAAAAATAAGGTCGAGACCCAAGCCGGAATATGTGGCCACCAATAATGAACGTATTTAGCAATCGCTGTCAGCTCTGTCATGGCCACTAGAATATAGACCACCCAATAATTCCAGCCAGATAAAAAGCCTGGAAATCTTCCCCAATATTTTTGTGAGAAATAGCTGAACGAACCCGCGACAGGTTCTTCAACAATCATTTCACCCATTTGTCGCATGATCAGAAATGCGATCAAACCGACAATGGCATAGCCTAGGATAATCGAAGGGCCTGCGGACTGGATTGCCTGAGCTGAGCCTAAAAACAGACCTGTGCCCACAGCACCGCCCATCGCAATCAATTGGATATGACGGTTTTTTAGCCCACGTTTTAATTGGGGAGAGGAATTACTCAAAATACGCTGCGCTGAACAAAAAAGAAGTGATTGTAATGGATCGCGAGGAGATCGACTAGTTTGGAAAGAGGATTAGGGTGTGATTCTATGAAGTACAGAATTTACCCTAATCACTAACTGCTTCCTTATCGCGATAAGCGTTGTTTTTAAGATATCTAATTGTTATAGAAAATCATAAATCTTATTCATTTTGCCATGACGACTTCACCTTTGCGATTCATGGTTACTTCACCAGCATATTTATTTGGATTAATAACATTTCCATAACCAGTGAATTGTTGAGGTTTAATTTCATTACCTTTTTCATCAACGATTGAACTCCATTGATCCATCAGAATTGGGACTTTAAAACCATTAAAGGTATTGTTGGTAATCCGTACTCGAGGGGAGTGGTCAAGAACAATCGCGTAGGCTTGGTCATTTTTATTGGTGAGGGTGAAGGTGTTTCCATCAATGACTGTATCTGGGGAGAATTTGAGATAAAGAGTGGAGGGAATAGCAGTATCATCATCGTTTGCATCGGGAAATATTTGCTGTGAATTATCAATAAATTTGGACTGATTAAATCTTATTAAAGGAAAATGACTATATTGGTTTAAAGTGGCAGATGATAATATTTTATTGTTACTTATATCTGCTTTAGAGCCATTGATACTAAATTTGTTTTTAATGATAAGTTGTGAGCTTAAAACGCCTCCTCCCCATGAACGTAAATTTAAAGTATCTGCTTGTGTTTTAAGGTTTTTAATAAAAATATTTTCTAATAAGTTACTATCTTCACAAATTTTTTTCCCTAGTCTTTTACAATTGTAATCGTTATTGGCGTATAAGAATCCATATTGCTCTATATTTAAATTTCTGCTTTGATTCTTTTTTGAAAAGTTAGGCGGTGAGTATAAGTTACCTAAAACTATATTGGCATTTAAAATAATACCATTTTTAATGGTGCTATCATGCCCTTCTAGCACTAAACCAGGATTACCCTGTTTAGAAAAATCCCAGACATGGCCTTGCATATCTAATTCTTTATTCTTAAATTCTAAAATACCACCTGTAGGATCTATGGGGCCTTTATAGCCACTACTACCTTCAGCAGCTAAAAAAGCTAACCAGTCACGTTTTCTTTTTCTGGGTTCTGGAGCGATAAAGTCTCTGGTGGCGCAAACTTTGTTGATGGTTTTTCCATTCAGTTCACTAATACCGCAATTGGGGAACTGGTATTCCAATTCTGGTCTCTCTTTTGCTATAGAACAGGCAGAAATGCTTAAACAACTAATTAAGATTAAATATTTTTTCATTGTACTTTTCCTCTTTTATTGAACAGGTGCCGTACCATTGATTAAGAAAGGGCTAGCACCCAAAGCAATCATTATGCTGCTCGTTCTAACTGTAAGCTTATAGCCTCGAACTGCTGCAACAATATTGGCATTCTCACCATCTTTAGATTTATATTTGGAGACAGACGTATCCCAAATTAAATTGTTATATTGATCTTTTTGCTCTTTGGTTAGATCTTTAAATACACCGATTCGATTAGTAATAGCTTGAGGAATTGAATAGCCGTGTATACCAGCAATATGACCTTTAGCAGCATTCCCTTTATTGTCTTTTAATCTATTATCAGCTACGCTGACTGGATCAATTAACTCAAATTTATCCTCAGCTTTAGGTTTATATCCCCAATTGGTCTTAAATGATTTAGTTTCCTTCGTTTCAGGATTAGTCCTATTTTTTGCATCATAAACATAGATTTTTTGGGAGGTCGATTTACCATTGAGTAAATCTTGTAAGTAGGTAATTTTTTCTTTAATACTGTCTAAAGAACCCACCTCAGTTTCATGATTTAAGTGCTCTGGGATAGCATTGTAAATAGATAAGTAACCTTTTAGCTCACTCCAAGGCACAGCCTTAACCTTATTGGCTGGTGTTTTTAATACCTTCTCTCGGTATTCAACCAGTTTTTTATAAACTTGTTCCTGCTCAATAATAGAGCGCGTTTCATTGACCAACCAATTTCCATAACCAACTAAATTGCCTGGAATCTCAAACTGTCCATAATGATTGTAAGTATAGTCAGGATGCGAACCATGTGTACCGTGACCAGCTCCAGTATTCACACCAAAAGGATCATTATTCTGATCACGATGGGCGAATGTATCTTCAAATGCGTGTAAATATTCACCAAAAAACTGCATGCTTAAATTTAGATTTCCACATTCTGCTGCTCTATTGTAATTTCTGGTGAGCGTTCTCAGTTGAGGAATATTATTTAAATTTGAGGTCAGACGCCATTTTAAATATTCTGTATCTGACATTCCTTTAGGTTTTTCTAAGTCCCAACTACCAAGTTCTTTCCCCGATAATGGTTCATTCGTAGCAAAGCGATTATTGGTAAAGTGATACCACTCTAAGCGTTCGGATTTAAAGTTATTAATATAACTTACCCCAGCACCTCCTTCATCATCAAATGGACTAGTATTATCATTGGTATCAACAAACTGAGTTGCCAAAGCAATACGTCTTGCATTATCAGAATCAATACCTGCGGTAATGGCTAAGAAGTAAGTCATGTAATAATGCATATCGGTTTGATATAGCCCATAAGGGTCAACTTTATTTAAAGGATTATTTCCCACATACAAATAAGGATTTAGGCCATCAACTGTTCCCATTGGATCAGGCGTTAGATATCGTCCTATACTTGGGTCATACTGACGATAGCCATTGTCATACAAGCCAGTAATAGGATCTTCATTTTGTCCTGGTAAACGAATTGAAATTGCATAACGCAGATCATCCATCGACTGGGAGATCGGTAAATGATCAGTGACTCGAATCAACTTTGCCTCGTTATTATGTGTACTAATCGTATTTAAACGTTCACCGAAAGGTGAATAATCAGTTTGCCAACGTATGTTTTGATTTTCATCATAGACTTTTACTGGTGCACCAATACGATTGAATTGAACAGCATTAAACGAAGCGGAAGCTATATTTAACTGCTCATTCTGTTTTTGTGTAGAAATTTGACTAAACTGCATCACAGGTAAACCTGCGAACATCACATAATCGCGATCAACAACGATATCTTTCAGTTCTGTTGATTGGATATCTGAATACTGCTCAGTTGGCATGCGTAAACGCTGCTGTTCCCAGACACGAATATTATTTACATAGCTATTACGTTGAGAAAATTCGCGTTGTTGATTGTGAGTATTAAATGATACAGATCGTTTAGAGATCAAACCTTGTTGATTAAATTTTTGATCTATTGAAATATTTTGATTTTGATCATTTACCCCACGCCACGAAGCAGAAGATAGGTTCCAGAGCGGTGCACCACGATTTGCAGAGGGTACATAATCTAAAACAGTATTTATTTCAGCTTCAGCCTGCCACCAAGCATGCGGTTGCCCCGTTTGAGTATAAGAGGCGATGCGAGTGAGCTTCCCAGTTTCAACTTTATCTTTATTGACTGTATGTTGAGAAACCCCTAACAACTGCACAGAAGCATCAAGATTTTCACCATAACGATAAAGATTAATGGTTTCAGGCAGTTGTTCAGCTGCTTTTTGCCAGTTCAAACGACGATTTCCTTGGGCGTCATAAGCGAAGACTTGAGCAGGGTACCAAGACTGAGATAATTGAGGTTTAGTATCACTTTTCCATAAGGCTAAAAGCTGATCTTTATCATCATATTGATAGAATTGATGACCTGACTCATTGCTATAAATTAAGCGATTAACATGATCATAAGCATAGTTACTCGTTTGAATATCTGATAGCGGTAAATCATAGCCCATCCATTCATATTTGAATTTACGGATAATCTGTTCCCACCAAGACTGCGTTTGGGGATGATACCAACGTTGTTCTGTCAGTCGCCCCCGGCTATCATATTTGCGCCATAATTGCTGTCCAGAGGACAAACGATAATGAATGAGTTGGCCAAAATTATTCCACTGGATTTGATCTACATAAGCTTTTTCACCATTTTTATTAAGTTGCAAAGCAATAATTTTACCTAGATCATCCCTTTTATATTGGATTGTTAAATCATGACGTGTTTCTTTAATAAGTAACCCATTTTCATCATATTCATAATTTTCAGACCATGAGTTTATTGATAGATCATTATTTCTATTTATGTTTTTTCCTGATAAAAGACTATCAATTTTATTCAGGTATTGAGGTTGAGTAATAAAGTTAATCGCTTGAATATGTTGGTTATTGGCAGGTGTGTCGAGTTGAGCTGTCGTGTGGTGGAGCAATTTCCCATCTTGAGCATATTGCCATAGCTGTACTTCATCTTGACTAATCTGACGAATTGGTTTTGAACCATCAAATTCAGTTTTCTGAATTATTGTTTCAGCTTGGATTCGAGGATTTTTAATTGAAGATTCAATGAGGCGGTGTGCATGATCATATTTGTTTTTCTGAATCAGGCCTTTTTCATCAATTATTTCTACAGCTAAGTCTGCCTCGTTAAAGCGATATAATTTTACACCTATTGCAGGAGACAGGGTTGCTATCGTTCTTCCAAAGTCATCCATCCATTTATTTTGTTGTAGGCCAGAAGAGGACTGAGCTGCATATCCTTGTCTAAAAGAGGATACCGTTGAGCTGACAAGTTGGTGATTTGAATTTTCTAGTTGTGAAGTAATTGTACGTCCTAGACCATCCACTTGCTGAGTAAGAAATCTATTCAGAGCATCTTTACGTGTAGAAACAAGACCACTTTGAGTTATGTTTTGCAATAATCCCAATTGATCAGAAGATTCTATTGATATCTGTTGATGATTAAGATCAACTTTATTCGTCGTTTTTCTGAGAGGTTTGCCATCTGGTGCTATTAACGTTTCATCGGTCAGAAGGCTCTCAGTATTATACTGGTTTTGAGTAATTAAGCCTGTGAAATCTGTTCTTTGGGTAAGACGGCCAATAGCATCATAAATCAAGTCTGTTTGTTGCAGTCCATCTTTGGTTGAGATCAGTCTTCCTTGTTCATCAAATTTGTTTTCGATCGTATGTTTTTGAAGGTCAGTTGTAGAATAAGTATATTTTGAAATATTTACGCCACTTCCTTGATAATTCAGATCTACCCATACAACTCGTTTACCATCCTTGAACTCAAGCCGATGAGGTCGGCTCATTTGATCAAATAATAGAACTTGTAATTGTTGCTGACCTGGTAACTGAAGCTGTTTGAGCTGTCCACTAATATTATAAGCATAGGTCGTAATATCACTATCCTGAGGAGAGTTAGTTGGACCATTTGGTAAAGGACCATCCTCCCAGCTCAAACGACCTTGTTGATCATACCCATATTTGGTTTCCCGAACCAATGAGTCTCCTAAAGGAGAAAATCCAGATTCCTTAACAGAGATCAGTTGATTGTTTTGATTGTAAAGATACTGTTTACGATATTGTTTACCCGCGACAACACTATTGCGTGATTCAGTTTTTAGGCGACGATAGTTCTGTTGATTCAATTGACTCAGCAGAGAATAGGATGCATTTTCCAAAAAAGTAGTTTGTTGAATCTGATAAGACTCATATTCATACGATGTGGTTTGAGCTTCGATCCCGATACCAGAAACAGTTCTGGTGATGACTTCCCCCAAATCGTTATATTTGAGTTCAATGGCACGAATCACTTTTCCAGCCGGATCAAGATCAGAGGCATAAGCGACTAAACCTTGCGAATTAAACCGATAACGCTTATTGACTTCGCCACAACTGGCACACCCAGCACCCAGACTTTCTAATAACTGAAATTGAGTTCCATCAATTTGATAAGTGTATGTGGTTTTCTGGCCTAAACTATTGGTGACAATATTTTTAAAAACGGCTTTGCTGTTGCTGTAATTTGCTGGCATATTCTTATGAGTACGCGCATCAAACTGTATAGAGACTTTCTCCACCCCATTGGCATGCTGGCTGAGGATGGCACGATCTTGCTGATCATATTGCCACTGAGAAATTAATTTAAACGTGTTCTGAGTCTGATCAAAAGACCACTTAGCAGTGAGGTTATGAATATCCCCACCTTGGAATTTAGGATCATAACTATACTTAAACCGACGTCCATCAGGGTAGAGTACTTGAGCAAGATTATGATGTTTGTCTAAGAAATAATAATAACGTCCGACAGGTGTGGTTAAGGTGATTTGGGGTAATCCAAATTGAGTTGTTGAGTATTGAAAAGAAAGTTGGTCACCTTTTAAATTCTTAACGACGCTAAGACGCTGTTGCTGGTCATAATAGAAATTAAAATTGAGCTGAGGGTTATTTTTTTCAATATCTGCCTGAGCGGTGATTTTAGTGATATGAGCAAGATTAGGATCTTTACCACCTAAATATTGAAAGGAATAATCCTGATTGGATTTAGTTTTATGCCAAATCCATCCTGAGCCATCGATTTTTTTCTCAATCCAACCATCAGCAGGATTTAAGGGCAGGGCACGAACGACAAATTGATTATTACCCAGAGGAATCTTATTTTTTTTGAAATTGATACGTTGGCCTGAATCGAGACGGATCTGAATAATATCGGGTTGTTCATACAGTTTGATATCAAAAGAGCTATACCAACCATAGCCTAGAGCGGTATCTGCATGACTTTGGCTATTATAAAAACGAGAAAAAGAGAGACCTTTAAAAGCAGGAAGTTCTTTAAAATCTTCAACAGCTTCAAACTTATTACCATTGAGTACATTGATCGGGTTTCCGACACCATTATCGATACCACCACAGGCATAGGTTGGTCCTTCGCTTTGAGTGACAACTGCGAAGGAGGAGTTAACACCACATTTGCTAAAATCTACAACCCCAGCCTGAGTTAATGTTGAATTTAATCCTAAAATAGAAAGTCCAAGGTTAAATAACCCTACTTTGAGAATCGTATTTTTCATATTGCATTCTTTTTATTGATAATAGTAATAGCTTGGTAATAATATATTTTAATCCAATTTAAATCAATTTTTTAAAGAAAATTTTATTTTTTAATTTGATTTAATAATGAAGTTGGTGAGTTTTGTTTTTATGTGACTTTATCCTCATTTTTTTGTCATTTTAGTATTTGTTTTAGATGTGAAATATCTATTTTATCGAATAAAGTTATTTTTGATCCTATTTTTATACTATTGAAAATTATAGATATTTTTTAAAACTTAATGGTTGTTAAACTATTTTTAATGAACTTTTGTTCAAATTATATGTTTAGTTTTAAAAAAAACTTCACATATGGTGTATCCAACTTTATTCAAAATTTATTTTATTTAATCCAATTTGTCTTGACCTTTTGGTGGTTTTTTTACATAAGAACTTTTTGCTTCAAGTCGGATTGATTTAGTTAATTTTTCATTAATTTTATAAGAAAAAGTAATTCTAAAAGCACTTTGTTTTTGCTCATGTAGTATGAACAGTAAAATTTAATGCATTCGGCTCAAATATAATCATTGAAAGGCTGTTCTTGCTAATTATTTTGATTTAAATGATATAATTTTATACTTGTAGTATAGTTGCAAAAAGATTTTAGGTAGAGTGGTAGACGTTTTTATGATTTTTGCCGTAGATGTTGCTTATCATGAGGATAGTGCTTTTGTTGCAGGAATTTTGTTTGAAACTTGGGAGAGCTCTAGTTTTGAAAAAGTTTATACTAAAAGAGTAGATTCTATTGCTGACTATGAGTCAGGCGCTTTTTATAAACGTGAGTTACCTTGTATTTTATCTGTTTTAGATGAGGTTCAAGAATCTATAGATTTTATTGTTATTGATGGATATGTTTCTCTAGGCGAAAATAGGGATGTAGGGTTGGGGATGCATTTATGGAATTCGTTAGGGGGTAAAACACCTATTATTGGTGTTGCAAAAAACTATTATAAGAATACACCACATTGAATGTGGAGTGTTAAGAGGAGCTAGTGTAAAAAAATTATATATTACAAGTGTGGGGGTGGAGTTGGATTTAGCAAAAGAATATATACTAAAAATGCATGGAATTTATAGGATTCCAACTTTGTTAAAACAACTTGATCAAATAAGTAAACAAGTATAAAAATAAATTTCTATTGTTTAATTTTATGGTTAAGTTTGAGTATTCAGTGGCTTTAAATTTTCATATTGTATCTGTATTTTTTAAACGGGTAGATTTATATCTTGCTTAAATGGTGCTATTTTTATTGGCTTTAAGCAAGATGTGATTAAATTTTATCTAAAAATATTTTTTGGATGAAGTTTAATTAGCCTTATTGTTAAATGGGGTTTTGGTGTGATTTGAAAAGTAAGATTTGAGCTTTAATTTCAAGTTCGATGTTTTTTGATAATGAAAAATCTGAAAATATTCTCTGTTGTATAATCAGGAATTTTGTCAATATTTATAGCATTTCTGAAGTTTTTCCAGTTAATTAAACTTGATATTTTTTTTAGAGTTATTTTAGGTTGTATTTTTTTTAGATTAAATGGTTCAATTATTATGCTGTTGATTGAATGATTTAATTTAATTGCATCTAGAATAAATTGAAATTGAGATAATTCAATGTTTAACCATTCTAAATAAAAATCAAATAAACTATCATGTGTTTTAAAAAAGAAAGAATTTTCTTCAAATGAATAAATTTTACCAAAGTGATTGCCTGATGTGATAATGCAACTTTCATAAGAATAATATCTGTCGATTATACCTAAAAAGCCTTTTACATTATCATTAAAGATGTCTTCTTCGTGAAGGTTGTGAGGATTATAAATATTAAATTTGTTTAGGCTGTACATTCCCCAGTCTGGACCAGCTCCGCCATCACCAAAATACTTTAAAAAACTACATAATTGCTCAGGCAATAAAATATTATTATTAGTTTCAAATATTAGCAAGTCTGAAGCTTTTTTCCTTTCTCCAAATTTATATTTATGAAAAGATGAGTCAAAAACAGTATAAAGGTTATCATACTGTTTTAATAGTTGGACTTTTTTCTCAACAATTTCCCACATGTTAAATCCTGTTTAAAAAAGCTGATATAACACTAAAATAATAATTTAAGCTGTTTATACATGATTATTAATATCAAAAAGATCAGTATTTTTAAGAATATTTAGACTTTTCCCATCTAGAATACAGTTCAGGGATGGACCCCCTAGGTTATCTATTTGATAAATGATTTTCCCATCTATTTTGTTTTTTCCATTAATAACAGCATAGAATATCCCATAGCTCCATGTTAAATCACTTAACTTCATGGGAAAGTTAATATCTTTTTTTATTTTATAATCATCATTCGAAAAGTCTAAAAATTTATCATATTCTTCACTTGTTCTATCAAGCCCTTTTTGGCTCATTTGGTGTTGGTATTGTTGCTGTACGACCTTGAAAAAGTAGGCCTGAAAATTCCTGATGATTGAAATCATCAGGAAAAATATATACACCATTTTCATTAGTATCAATCCACATATATTGAAGATTAGACATGTCAAAAAGCTCTTTTGGAAAAAGTGGAGGAAGAAATTTTCCAATTTTTTCTCCATTTTTTACGCAGACTAGTTCGATCAAACAATCTTCAAAAAGAGGCTTTTCTTCAATCTCTTTATACATTATTCCGTTAAATGGCAGCTTTTTAAAAAAAATTTTTCCATTTTCCTCATGTAATAATTCATCAAAATCTACAAGCTGTGCTATTTCCATTTTTACTCTCAGTTATATAAGTCAAAATAATGCAATAACTTAGATATGGTTGTTAATATCAAAGAGGTCACTGTTCTTAAGGGTTTTGATTGTTGTATCATTGACGATATAGTTTAAGTAATTTATACCAAAATTATCTATTTGGTAGATAATTTTATTATCTTTCATGTTTTCTCCATTAATTACAGCATAAAATCTACCTACTCCTCCTTGTAAATCATCTAAAGTTAATGGGTAATCTATACTTTCTTTGATCTTGTGCTCTTCATTCCATTTTTTTAATTCCTCTTCCCATTCTATATTTTGTATGTTAGGGAATGGAGGTATTGGAATGCTGGCAGAATTTCCTTGAAATAAAACACCTGTAAAATTAGAATGATTAAAATCATCAGGAAAGCCATATTCTCCATTTTCTGTATTTGTGATCCACATATATTGTAGATTCTCCATATCAAATAATTCTTTTGGGAATAAAGGAGGAATATACTGTCCAATCCTTTTCCCGTCTTGCATACATGTTAAATGAATTGCGCAAAGAAAATGATCGTTTTCTATCCACTCACCACTCTCTTCAAGCAATACACCGGTAAATAGTTGTCGTTTAAAATAGAAGAGGTTATCTTTATTAAGAATTAAATCTTCAGAATGAACAAGCTGGAACATTATTTGTCGTACTTCCTGTTAGTGAAATTACATTGACTAAAACGCAGCAACAGTTTTGCCGCAGCTGTACCTACACCAAATACAACTAAAGCATTAGCTATAGCTTTTGATAATCGCTCAGAAGCACTATTTAACTCATTTAAGGCCCAAGGTTTTTGTATAGGTTCTGATATTAATTTAATAATTTTATTATAAAAGAAATTTAAAACGCAAATCATTACCTTTAATGTATTTGCGTATATATTAGCTTAATTTTTAATTGATTTGCTTTAATATTTCATCCCAGTTTCCCGCTATTTGTTTTTTTTCTATATAAATCCAACGGAGTATTGCAAATCTTAAGCGAATTAAATTGGAGGTGTCACTTATATACCATAAATTGGTTCTGTAATTTCCAATTTGATATTCATATTCTTCTCCAATTTTCCAATTAAAATCTCTTATTATGTTGAATGGTTCATCGAAGGTTGTATTTAAATCTGAACTATTTTCATTTTTTTGTGAGCTAATTTGATTGATAAATATAACTACCCAATTGTGCAGTTTTTCAACCCATTTAAATTTTTTGTTAATATGAATATATTTTTTTGCTGTTTCTATATCTCCTGATATGATCAAATCTAAGGTGTAAGTAATATATGAGCTTTGCGAACCTTCATCCCAGTTTTTGTTGTCAAATTTAAGATAGTGATCAAGTAAATTTACACTATTATTTTTTATTTCATTGAAATCTATATCTGTATTGTGATACCAACTATAACTATAATTGTAGTAAATTGAAACTCTTGATTTTATGAATTTATTTAAATCTTTCCATTTACTATCCCAGTTAGGGTGGTTTGGGTTAAGTATCTCTTCGCATTCTGATACATTCCATAATAAATATTCAGATAATAAATCTTTATTTGAATGGGTAAATGCTAAATCTAATGCCCAATCTAAATTGGATTGTATCGTTAGATAAGGATAGTAGCTATCAACTAACTCTTTTTTATAATTAAGCTTCCAAAGATTAGCTTTTTCTTTCATGTACTCAATGTCATGCTGGACAGCATTTGAAAGATGCTGATCCCAGCTTAATTTAACAGAGTCAATATCTTTCTTTTTAAACCAATTTAGCATTGTCTTCTTCCTACTTTACTGGAATGATTTCTGGCATAACAATAACTCGGTCAAGAGGCTTTCCAATATTATCTAGATATACCTTAACTTGCTAAATAACTCTAGAGACATAGGTTTTTTTAAAAAAGTTGTTAATAATTAAAATATATTTGACTTATGTGTGATTTTGATTTTATGAAAACCGTAAGATAATGGTTTTAATTGATCTATAATAAAAGCAATAGAGATTTTTTTGTTTTTTCAATCAAATATTCCGTTATTTTTAAACTATCTATATAATAAACATCTTCATTAATATTAGGGTTATTTAGGAGTGGATTATCTTCTAAAAAATAAAGTTCGGATTTTTCAAATCTAAACTCGCCTTGTAGTAAAAAAGGAACTTGCTGGACCTCTTCAAGTAAAAGTAAGCATATTTCTAATTGGGTCTGATTTAATTTAATTTGAGGGCTGAGCTCAGTTATATATCTGGCTACCCAAAAATCGAAAGTCCAACAATTTAAATTTCCTAGAAGTTCTTCTTTTTCATCCTCATCTGCTTGAGTTTCAATAACATCTCTAAATACATTGAGGCGTTCTGGGGTATCATCACCCGAAAGATAGAAGTCATTACAGCTTCTATTTTCAAAATAACCTGTTGCATCTTCTAAGATAATTTTAATGAGTTCAAAATCTTTACTGGATGTATTCATTATTTTTTCCAAAACTTCCAAGACCTTTTACTAGTAGTTTGCTGAACTGTATCTGCATAAAGTGATCCTTTCGCAAACAGATCATCTGCAAAATCAGGATACTCTTCTCGCACCCGCTTTAAGATACCCAATAAAAAATCATCCATGTAGTCATTTGGGTTAGTAATAGGGTGTAATTGACCTAATGGTGTATTGGTTAGCACATGTTCTAAAACTGGGTTTTGAAGACCTAAGTGTTCTCTTAGCCTTAGCACACTCAATACTTCATAAGGGATGTATTCATAAAACCCAGATGAAAAATCAAAAAAGGCTTTTGAGTTATCTGGGCGGCATTGATGAGTATGACGATCAAGTGCGCAAAGCAATAAATGTTCTATGCGAGCCATATCATCCGTTCGCCATTCTTCAATTAATGCGTTAAAGAGTGGCTCATCGTAAGCACAATTTGGATAATTTGAATCTGACCATCCTTGCCAATTGTTTATTAAACGTAAAATAAAATATTGTGTCCGTCGTCTTCCATAATTGTCATTTGCATCATTAAAAATATCTATGTCCGTGTCGATGAGGAAATTTATCTGTTTGGCTATATCAAGCGCCAAATCAAACCAACCTTGAGAAAGTGTATCACCTATTGTATTTCCTAATTCTGCTAGGAACAATACAATACTAGTTTTTGGAAATTTTCCTTCTTTACTTTTTTGAATTTTTTGCTTAGTGTTCTCTAATTCTAAAAGAGTTGCGAAAGCTTTGTAATACAAAGATTTTGAATAATTTTCATTATAAATTAAATTATTTAAAATGCTTAATAAGTTCATCTGTTGTTTAGATTTTGATAATCCAAATAAACATGTTTCAACATTTGTAGTATCAAAGTAAAAATTTTCAATTAAATTAAATTCAGGCATCTCTACAGTATATAGATATTTTCCTTCATTAATATATTTATTTAAACTTTGTTGGTTAGTTGTAATATCTACATTAAATTGACTCAAATATTTGATGTATTTTATACGTGATGGAAATTTAATATAAACTCCCGACTTTATTAAATCGTTACTCATGCCAAATCCTTATTTCAACGCATCGGTTGGTTTGTTTGCTGTCCAGTTAAATAATTTCATAATTGAATTTCCTGATTCATTCAACTTAGGTAAAGCAACCTGCATTACTTTATTATCTACTGTATAGCCTTTTTTCATCAAATCTTTAATCTTATTTGCTAACTGTTCATCTGCAATACTAATAGGTTTACCTGCTATACTACCACTTCCAGGTGTGCCATTTCCTGCTGCATCTGTAATCCATTTATTAAATCTGTTAGCCAAGTCTTTAGGCCAAACAGGTGTCCCACCAGCACTAGATTTTACCTCAATATGCTCAATGGTCTTGGTTGTTGGATTAATATAAACCAAATCGATACCATTCCCAGACTTATTTTGAATTGGAACAAAATTCTTACCAGTCAATACTGAAAGTATTTTGATTGACTCTCGTTCTGCAAGTACGCCATCATTTCTTGATCCCATTTTAACTTTTGGCCCTAATATAAACGGTCTTTTTATTAGGTCTGCCAATGTTGCAAGTGGAGGAGGAGTATATGGTTTTTCAGTCTTAACTGGTCGGATAGGTGAAGTTTTACTTACTTTTCCTACCATTGATTTAATCATTGAACCTAATTTTGCTGCCGCTGTACCTCCACCAAATACAACTAAAGCATTAGCTATAGCTTTTGATAATCGGTCAGAAGCACTATTTAACTCATTTAATGTACAAGGTTTTAATAAAACTTTACCAACATCAACAAATGCATCTAAAAGTTCTACAGCTGCTTTACCCATAAAGTAAGATGCAATGCCTATAGCTACGATATCAGCAGCCCAGCCAAAAGGTGTGGCTTGAGCTGCTGCAAAAATTGCAATAGCGCCAGCGGTAACGGCTAAAGAGGCTGGCTGTATCATTTCTATCAATTGATCTGCTAAAGCAGTAGGTACTCCTCTAGCTGTTCTCCAGAAGACATATTGCAATTTTTGATCAAATGTTGCGTTAGGTACTTGGGCACTTGTTGTTATTTGTGGAGTAAACACTTTTGATGGAGCCAACCCCAAAGGATCACTAAAATTATGAGGCTGCCCTAAAGCAAAAGCATAAAGATCAGGCCCAACGGCTAAACCCAATGGGTCGGGGGTAATGTACTTTTCATTCTTGGCATCAAAATAACGATTGGTGTTGTAATGCAGATTGGTCTCAGCATCAAAGTACTGATTAGAACCCCGTAAATTAAACTCGATAAAACCGAATCGACCGTGATTATAGGCAAGGGGAGAAGCAAATAAGTTGTCACTGAGTTCAGCTTGCCAAACCACTTTACGTTGGGCATTACTCAGAGCAATAGGAGCTTGACGATGGTCGACATGAATGTAGTACAACTCATTATTGGCAATCATGCCAACAGGCGTTTGATTCATCCAGATATAGGATTTATCTACTTTGCCTTGGTCATCGGCTTCTGCAAGAAGCTGACTGCCATCGTAAAAATAATAAGTGGTCTTGGTGCCTTTCCCTGTCGTTGAGGCTACTGTTTTCTGGATACGTTGACCAAATAGATTATATTTATACTCAGCCAAGGTTTGTTTATTCAGTTGAGTATCTTGAGTAACATAATCACTAACTGTTTTAACCTGTTCATTCGGCTTGAGATATTCCACTTTAACTAGACGATCAACACTGTCATAACTAAAGAACAGGACCTTATCGTTCTCAATTGCCCAACGCTTACGACCAAGCTGATCATATTCACTGCCATACTGTGCAGTCACTTTAAAGCTATGGTTGAAGTGTTGAGAAGAAGATGCAGTGACAGGTAAAAGTTGGATTTCTGATTGCTTTCTAAATAGATCGAGTTGAAGCAAACGATCTGAAAATCCTGGATTAAATTGTTGCGGTGCTTGAGAACCTACTTCAGATTTATAATGATAATTGACTTTATTTGGGGAGGGTTCCTGATTGAGATAATCCAGAGCGGTTTCACCCGTGTAGACGTTACCTGAACTAACAATACGGCCTTGTTTATCAAGTTTTTCACGATGCTCTAGACCATTGCCAAATTGATAACCATAATTAACGGATGTGTCTGTTGCACTATTTAGATTCTCAATAACAGACTGAGAAATGACACCAAGCGGACCACGCTTAAGCTGAATTGATTCCAGTAGACCAGCTCGAGCTTCATTTTCTGTTCTATAGCGATATTCTAGGTGTTGTCCATTTGGTAAAGTTCGTCCAATCAATTGGGCATGATTGTTGAACTCATAGCCAACATTAAAATGTTTACCATTAACAATGAGTTCATGTTTTAACAGTTGGCCGTTATCGTTATAAGCAAATTGTTCTTCCCCTGCTTTAAATTGAATACGGCTCGGTTTATTGTATTTTCCCCAAACAATTTTGCCATGCTCATCAAGCTGCTTTTGAGCATTCAATGATTTGATCTCAACTACACGTTGGGCAGCATCACGAATATAATATGCTGAGCTCCCATCTTGACGCTGCTGACCTACGACCAAGCCACTTGCATTGTATTGATAGGTAGTTATCCCTGTAACAGGACTCTGAACTTTAACAATTTCACCAAAGTCATTGTAGAAATAATAGGTTGAACGATTTTGGAAGTCTTTGTCTATATTTTGAGTTTGTACAGGAGTAGACCAATTTAAATGCTCAGGCGAGGTTAATAGTCCATTAAGTCTATAAGCAGAGAGTCCTTGTGGATCAGGCCGAGCGATATTGCCAACAGTATCATTGAGCGTGGTTGATGTATTCTTTAATGCAGAAAGAACAGGATCATTCGCTTGATGATCATTTAAGTCATACTTACGTTCTTGTGCGATGCTTCCATCGGGATTGAGCAGTTGAGCCTGACTGACCTGATTTTCAGAGTTTTTAATGAGTTTAATCTGATTATTTTGCCCATCATAAAGTGATTGGAGCTGTCCAGCTTCATCATAATTAAAATTCATTCTTTGGCCAGTTTGGTTAAGAATGGCTTTTAGCTTTCCGTTATTAGCATAGTCAAGATGAGTTGATACCCCAGCATATTTAAACTGGCTTATTTCGCCTTGGGAGTTATAACTTAGTTCAGCTTGGAGATGGTCTATTCCAGTATATTTAATTAAACGACCAAATTTATCATATTGAAACTTTGCTGATAAACCTTGAGGGTATACGATGTGATCGATTAACTCAGGATTTGTAGCATTATAAACATATTGTGTAATATCACTATCCTGAGGAGAGTTAGTTGGACCATTGGGTAAAGGACCATCCTCCCAGCTCAAACGACCTTGTTGATCATACCCATATTTGGTTTCGCGAACCAATGAGTCTCCTAAAGGAGAAAATCCAGATTCCTTAACAGAGATCAGTTGATTGTTTTGATTGTAAAGATACAGTTTACGATATTGTTTACCCGCGACAACACTATTGCGTGATTCAGCTTTTAAGCGACGATAGTTCTGTTGATTCAATTGATTCAGCAGAGGAGAGGATGCATTTGCCAAAGTAGTTTGTTGAATCTGATAAGACTCATATTCATACGATGTGGTTTGAGCTTCGATCCCGATACCAGAAACAGTTCTGGCGATGACTTCCCCTAAATCATTATATTTGAGTTCAATGGCACGAATCACTTTTCCAGCCGGATCAAGATCAGCGGCATAAGCGACTAAACCTTGCGGGTTAAACCGATAACGCTTATTGACTTCACCACAACTGGCACAGCCAGCACCCAGACTTTCCAATAATTGAAATTGAGTACCATCAATTTGATAAGTGTATGTGGTTTTCTGGCCTAAACTATTGGTGACAATATTTTTAAAAACGGCTTTGCTGTTGCTGTAATTTGCTGGCATATTCTTATGAGTACGCGCATCAAACTGTATAGAGACTTTCTCCACCCCATTGGCATGCTGGCTGAGGATGGCACGATCTTGCTGATCATATTGCCACTGAGAAATTAATTTAAACGTGTTCTGAGTCTGATCAAAAGACCACTTAGCAGTGAGGTTATGAATATCCCCACCTTGGAATTTAGGATCATAACTATACTTAAACCGACGTCCATCAGGGTAGAGTACTTGAGCAAGATTATGATGTTTGTCTAAGAAATAATAATAACGTCCGACAGGTGTGGTTAAGGTGATTTGGGGTAATCCAAATTGAGTTGTTGAGTATTGAAAAGAAAGTTGGTCACCTTTTAAATTCTTAACGACGCTAAGACGCTGTTGCTGGTCATAATAGAAATTAAAATTGAGCTGAGGGTTATTTTTTTCAATATCTGCCTGAGCGGTGATTTTAGTGATATGAGCAAGATTAGGATCTTTACCACCTAAATATTGAAAGGAATAATCCTGATTGGATTTAGTTTTATGCCAAATCCATCCTGAGCCATCGATTTTTTTCTCAATCCAACCATCAGCAGGATTTAAGGGCAGGGCACGAACGACAAATTGATTATTACCCAGAGGAATCTTATTTTTTTTGAAATTGATACGTTGGCCTGAATCGAGACGGATCTGAATAATATCGGGTTGTTCATACAGTTTGATATCAAAAGAGCTATACCAACCATAGCCTAGAGCGGTATCTGCATGACTTTGGCTATTATAAAAACGAGAAAAAGAGAGACCTTTAAAAGCAGGAAGTTCTTTAAAATCTTCAACAGCTTCAAACTTATTACCATTGAGTACATTGATCGGGTTTCCGACACCATTATCGATACCACCACAGGCATAGGTTGGTCCTTCGCTTTGAGTGACAACTGCGAAGGAGGAGTTAACACCACATTTGCTAAAATCTACAACCCCAGCCTGAGTTAATGTTGAATTTAATCCTAAAATAGAAAGTCCAAGGTTAAATAAACCTACTTTGAGAATCGTATTTTTCATATTAAGTTCTTTAAATTTTAAATTAATAAAAGTTAGTGATGGTTTGGCCAGAACTGCAGCTGATGAGGTTATTTGTATCCCCAATAATGCTATTTGTTGTAGAGCCTGTATTACCTGTTGGCGAGTTATTACCCGCCAATCCTCCAACTAGGGCAGAACCAATATCACCAATCGCGTTGAGATTGGTTGCATCCTTTTCAAACTGAGAAATTGCGGACTGTTCAGCCGAATCTTGAATGCCTTCTAAAAGGTCATTTTTCTTTTGTCCTACTTGCCATTGCATGGCTTGATTTTCCTGAAAACGATTGATTAAGTCTTCACCAACAAGATAACCATTTCTGTTGACTGTATTGGTTGGTAAGCCACCTTCAATTGCAGGACTCAACATTTGTGCAGAAATATCGACAACAATAGGAATTCGACCTGCAGCTAACATTCTTAAATTGGCTGCATCACGATTGCTGGTAAAAAAAGAGGTTAATGAACTAAAAACATTTTTCATCAAAGGTATTCTTGGTTCATAGCCATAAACAAAACGTAGCTTTAATACATTGGCATCGGCTAGATTTTGCTTTGAATTAGTTTTAATCGTGAGTGCATCTTTTTGGTCAAACTTATCATTTCTGATCACTTTCACTATTTGACCTGTTTTAATTTGATAAGCTTTGGCTAAAGTTACGTCATTCCAATCATCAAATGAAGCTTTAGATGGATTAATCATATGAATATGAACAAAAGCAGATTCTGTTTTTTTAATTATTTCTTTTAAGGCAACACCTTGTAATGCGACTTGTGCCAAATTAGGATCTTTACTTGTAATTGTACTTTTAACATGATTATTTCCCGGTAAATAAATTCCCGGTGTTGCGAAATATGGGACTAAACCTTTAAAAAAAGCATTTTGAATCCTTGCTGGATCGGCATTATAGATTGCGCCAGCTCTAGCTGCTTCATATGCAGCATAAGTCACATTTAAACGTGCGACGTAAATGAGTCCATATTGGATACCGACAAGGCCGATAAATAAAAGTAAAGGCGCAATAATGATGAATTCAGTAAGAGAAACCCCTATTTGCTTAAATTTTCTCATTTTTACCACTTATCCTATTTTTTTTAGAAGATAGTTGTTTTTCACATACAGAACAGTATAGTATATTTAAGTACACAAAAAAATACATAGTGTTACAAAAGTTGTAAAACAAATTCATTTTATTTATAGGGTCTATTATGAGTGTTATAAATATGTCTATGCTGTTGAAACCAAAACGTATTCAAGGTCAAGGTATGACTGAATACATTATTATTGTTGCATTAATTGCTGTCGCAGCAATTGGTGTATTTCGTTATTATGGCAATACTGCGCGTTCTCAAGTTGCAGTTGCTGCCGCAGAATTAGGTGGGCAATCTTCAGCAACTGGTCGTACTCAAGCTACCGCAAATGCTAATAAAGCAACACAAGAAGGAACAGTTGATAAAAAGTTAGGCACATATGAGCAACAAAAATAAAAAATAAAAGAATTAATTATTTAATTTCAAAAAAGTGACTACTTTTTTATTTTTAATTTAAAAAGTAGTCATGTTTTTTATTATAAGAGGTTGAAATGAAGCATCAATCCGGACAGTCAACTTTGTTAATGCTGGTCATGTCTTTGATATTGATGCTGACCATTGTTTTTATATTTAATACTTCTCAATTATTATCAGAACGACAGCAAGCCAAAATGCTTGCTGACCAGTCTGCGTATGCAACAGCAACACGACAGGCACGCCTTTTAAATTTGAATGCTTATATAAACCGAACACAAATTGCGAATCAATTAGCAATCGCTCAAGGGGTAAGTACTGCTTCATGGTCAAAATATGCAGCGCAAACTTCTACAAATATTAGTCGTGCAACTTCATGGTTTCCTCCTGTAAGTGCAGTGTTCTCTAATATTGGTACAGGCTTAAACTATTTTGCTGATTCTTTAGGTATTTATATTAAAGGGTACGGGATTGAGGTTAAAGCTTTAGAAGTAGCACAGGACAGTTTAAATCTTGTGAGTAATGCCACAATTTTGAATTCACCGCAAGAATTTGGCAGTTTAGCAAAGACCAATAGCTCAGATTACGATATTCGTCTTATCGCAAGTGCTTCTAAATTTCCGGCTCAGATTATGAAACAATATACAGCTCAAGAGCGGCAGAGGATGGCAGACGTTGTGCTCAGTTCAGCCGATCCATTTATTACTAATCGTAGTAAAAATGATATTTTCCCTAAACTAATTTTAGCTCCTGGAGGGTGGAATGAATACCGTATTCATAAAGCTGGTGGGACGGAGTTAGTACAGTTGGATGAGTGGAAGGGTGTCGATACCTTAGCTATTCATCATTACTATAAAACGATTAAAAGATTTAAAATTCGAAAGAAACATGATGAAATTCCAATTGGTTGGGGAAGTGCATTAGGTAGTCAATTAGGGCGAGATAAAGCTTCTAATTCTGGAAGTTATGGTGGTGCAAGCTCAACCAATCCTAAATCTAGAGGATATGCTGAAAGAAATACACCGCAATGGGATGTCAGAAACTATGGGGGTGCAATTACTGGTGCAGGTATTCCTAAATTTTATGAGTTAAGAGACCTGAATAATAAAGAAAATATATTCCCTTTAGTGGTTTCTGTAAAAAAATCCCGCAATAAACTGGTAACTACAAATCGAAATTCGAACCTAAGAATGGGTAAAGATTTTACTGTTTTAGATAATTACGACACCTTGGAGCGGGGCGGACTGAGTAATGGTGACATGCAAGCAATTACTCAAGCAGAAGTATATTTTCAACGACCATGGGAATTAGAAGTTTCGGGTAATCAAATCAATCATGAGCATGGTTCTTTGTTTAGCCCATATTGGAAAACAAGATTATCTGACGATATGAATGCTACAAAAAGAACATTAGTCAACACTGAATCAGCATTGGTGAATTGAATATGATTAAAAATCAACAAGGACAATCTATTGCTGAATTTGCTATTGCAGCAGTCGTTTTGAGTATGCTGATGATTGCCATTCCTATGGTCTCCAAGCTTGCAACAGTTAAATTGAAATCTGAACAAGCAGCAGATTATGTCGCATGGCGGGTAAATAAAGGGATCAATATCAACGATCAAGAAACGCTTTCACGAGAAGTTGGACAGCGTTTCTTTGCACGAACTGGCGCGGATGTTTTGAGTGATCGTAATGCGGATTGTGATGATGCAGCTGATCGGGATATGTCTGGAAATTCTTTGGTTCATTGGGATTCAGTGAGGGTTACAGCAAGGCAAACAAAGGAAAAATATACCAAGACCTTAGGGGCTGATCCTTTGGATGTGGCTGCTAAACCATTTAAGAGTATAAAGTCCGATGGTCAATATACTGTTGAAGTGGCAGTCCCTGTAAACTTTGTAACAGGTATTCGGGATTTTCCACTTGCACAGTCATTTGATATTAAAAGTTCAGCCGGAACATTAAGAAATAATTGGGCAGCTAATAATTCAGACGGAATAAAAACGATCGTAAAAAATTCTGTGTATTTGAAACCTTATGAACTAGTACAGGTGAATATTAATAAGGTTTATAATGCCGCTGTTGCTTCTATGGGATTTGAAAAAAAGATTCAGAAAGATGGTATTTATAAAATGGAAGTCGTTCCTAATGATCGTAAAGCGACTTTAAAATGATGAAGAAAAATTATTTCGTATGTTTTTTTGTTCTTTTGTTGATACAAGTTTCAAGTGTGAATGCTTGTCTTGTTAATGATTTGAAAGAAAAAAATATGTATTTAATTCAGATTGGTAAAAATACTATTTTGAATGGTTCACCTATCCAAATGTATGACTTAGTATCACGTTCTTGTAGTTTGGAATGTTATATGAATTTTTTGGATAAGAAAAATATTAGATTTTCTAAACAAGGTTCTCTTTTCTATATTGCAGAAAATGGCGGAACTACAATTCAAATTTTTTCAGCCAATCAACAATCATTTTCTGGCAGGGTAGTCTGTCCATCAAAAGCTAAGTATAAGTTATTACAATCACCAGATTATATAAAACTTCCCAAAGCAACTACGGACTTTCAAAGTGAAGATTATGGTGAAGTAAATAGAACGATGGTATTCAAAAGCTTTAAGCGAATGGACTACCAAAATTTAATTAGTCAGCTGCAAAAAAAATCAAAAGTTAGTGATGTAAATGATGCATTTTCATATTTTGATTTAGGTGAAGGTAATGAGATTAACTTGATTTTTGATGCTCGTAAATCAATCAGTACATTGGTTTTTGTTAATATTAAAAAAGGATCATTTAAATGAGAAATAAATTAAATGGTAATACATCAACAGAATACTTAATCTGTTTGACCTTTGTCTTTATTATACTGGTAGGGCCATTATTACTTGGGAATGGTATTTTTGGAGATAAAAGTATATTTCTAATTTTTAAGAATGCATATGAACTATTTATGAATAAATTTAATGCAACAATTTTGAATATGGATGCAATCCCATAATGAATTTACCGAATATTAATAAAAAGTTTGTGGCACTTCTTGTTTCAATTTTAGTTGGAGTATTAAGTATCTGGGGGTTTAAGACAGCTTTCGATCATAAAGTAGAAAGTATGACGCAAAAGGGTCCTGAAGTTGCATATGTCGTTGCAAGTAAAGAGCTTTTAGCTGGAGGTCTGATTTCGACAGATACCGTTTCACAAAGGAATATTCCATCAGATTACCAGCAGTCTAATGCAGTTTTGGCTACTGATTTTGGTTCAATTGACGGATTACCATTAAAGGTAGATTTAAAACCTGGTGACATCATTATGTATTCCATGGTCGATACTAAGAAAGATATAGCCAAACTCATTCCTCCAGGAAGAAGAGCATTAACGATTCCTGTTGATGATGAAAGCTCAATTTCAACAATGCTTAAACCAGGCGACTTAATTGATTTAATGGTGACACTGCAAAGTGCAGAGAAAACAGCAACAGTGCCTTTAATGCAAGGTGTCAAGATCTTAGCGACGGGTAAGCAAACAGATGTAAGTGATGAAGTGAGCGGGACTACGGGTTATACCAATATTACTTTAGATGTAAGTGCTGATGATGCGAAAAATATTACCTTAGCTGCAAGCATGGGGCGAATTTCGGCGATATTAAGAAATCCTGATGATCAAGTCATGAGTGATACCAGTGGTTTTATACAGCTTATTAATACTCAAAAAGAGCAAGCCAGTAAAAATGTGCAACCAATTTCGATGCCAACAATTAGACCAGAAATAAGGTCTGAGATTAAAACAAATAGCAGTCGTTCAGGTTTTAATATTATCTATGGAAATAAAGATGAATAAATTTGTTGGTTATCACAATTTTAAAAGTGCTTATCTACCTTTTCTTATGTGCTTAATAGCAGTCAACTCACATGCAATGTCAGATCAGCTTTACATTGGTGAAACGATTTATTTGAATGATCCAACAGTTACCGATGTAGTAATTGGAAATGATCAAATTGTCAAAGCTAAAAAAGTAGGGAACAAAGGTATTGCCTTAACCGGGGTAGCTGCTGGTGACACAACGTTAAAGGTTTGGAACGGTAACCGTTATTTCACATCGGAAATTCATGTTTATCCAAGTAATGTAAAGAAAACGCTTGAAGATTTGCAGACTGCGTTAAGAGATATACCAAAATTATCTATACAGCTAGTGGGAGATAATGTCGTATTACAGGGTAAAGACTTAACTCTTGAGGAAAAAGAAAGAGTAGATGGCTATGCCTCTCTTTTTAAAAATGTCGTTAACTTGGCGAAGACAAAGGAAAATAACCTCCAAGAAAAACAAAAAATGATTTACTTGGATGTTCGAATTGTTGAGATATCAACATCTTCGACCAAAGAAATTGGGATTAAGTGGAACACTGCATCAGTCGACGGACCAAAGTTTGGCGTACTTGGTGATTTTAAACGGAGTGATATTTTCACCGGTTCAAATCATCCTTTGGCAGAGCAGATTGCACCTTTAGCAAAGATTAGTCCTTTTCAAACATATTTCGGTTTAGCAAGTTTTATTGATAGTAAAATCAATTTGTTGCAAGAAAATGGCACAGCTAAAATTATCGCCCGTCCGTTACTATCTTGTAAAAATGGTGGGAATGCGACATTCCTTTCAGGAGGTCAAATCCCTTACCAGTCTTCTGGTGCAACAGGTACTCCATCTATAGAGTTTAAAGACTATGGTATTAAATTAGATATCAATCCAACCATTTCAAATGATGGGATCGTTGCCAAAATTCTAGCCGAAGTGAGTACGATTGATCAGTCTGTACAGGTTTCTGGAGTGCCGGGTTTTTTGACAAGAAGAACTGAAACTGAATTTGTTGTGGGGCAAGGGCAAACACTAGTCCTCAGTGGATTAGTTGGGGCGGAGAAAAATGGGGGCGAAAGTGCAGTCCCAGGATTAGGAAAAATTCCATTATTAGGTAATTTATTTAAAAGTAAATCTAATCGAATTAAGCAAAATGAGTTGGTCTTTTTCGTAACACCTTATGTGTATGAAAATGAATTTGAAATGAAGATGGGTGGAATTGGTCGTGATGCTGATGGTGTTGTGAAATCTGAATTAGGTTCAGGCTTAATGATACCAAATGACTATAAATTAAAAGATGAGCAGACTGATGAAACTGAAAATAAAAAATAAGAATCAAGAGTCGATACTGGCATTTGAAAAATCAGAAATTCTCATTGGGAAATCCAAGAATTGTGATTTGCAATTAAAAGGATGGTTTATTGCTGACCAGCATTGCTCAATTAAAAAATTGAGTGGTGGCTATGTTGTAGAAGATTTAAATCGTGGTGCGAATGGCACTGTGGTTAACAATCGCAAGGTTGATTTCTATGGGCCAATCAATCTCCAAGAGGATAGTATTGTTGTTGGTGGCTATACCATTCATTTATTAGAAGATGATGTCGAAAAAAGCGATATAAAAGTTGTTAATCTTGAATCCATAGATCACCGAGTATTGGATAATTTAAAGGATGTTCCTGAAGATGAGGCTGTCTATAGCACTCAAATTACCAATATTCCATATAACTCCAAAACCTATAAAAATCTTGAAGTAGAATGGATTCAGATTCTTCGGGAAAAATTAGTTAAGCAAATGGATCTTCGGCGTAAGGATATTAATGCCATGACGCCAGAAGAGCTTAAGCAAGAGACTTTGACCAGTTTGGATCAGGTTTTATTTGATATTGATGGGGATTTACCACAGATATTGAATATTGATAGATTGAAACAGAAGATTATCAATGAAGCAATTGGACTAGGCCCACTTGAGGAACTATTGAGTAATTCACAAGTAACGGAAATTATGGTGAATGCCAAGGACGAAATCTTTATAGAACAGTCTGGAAAAATTGTAAAAAGTGATTTGGAGTTTACTAGTAATAAGGCGATTTTAGATGTCATTGAAAGAATTGTAACTCCTTTAGGACGACGAATTGATGAAAGCTCGCCGATGGTTGATGCAAGACTTAAGGATGGGTCTCGTGTAAATGCGATTATCCCTCCGCTTGCCATTAAAGGGCCTACAATTACGATTCGTAAATTCCCTGAAAAGCGAATTTTGATTGAGGACTTGGTTGGCTATTTTAGTCTTGACGATGACATGGCTGATTTTTTAAAGCTATGCGTGGCTGCGAAAAAGAATATCCTTATTTCTGGAGGGACCGGCTCAGGAAAAACGACATTATTAAATGTCCTTGCTAGTTTCATTCCTCATGGTGAACGTGTGATTACCATTGAGGATGCAGCCGAGTTAAAACTTGACCATGATCATCTTATTTCATTAGAAGCTCGTCCTGGCAATAATGAAGGTAAAGGAACGATTCATATTCGAGATCTAGTCAAAAACTCATTACGTATGCGACCTGACCGAATTGTGATTGGTGAGTGTCGTGGTCCAGAAGCCTTAGACATGTTACAAGCAATGAATACTGGCCATGAAGGTTCACTCTCGACATTACATGCCAATACACCTCGTGATGCAATTGCTCGTTTAGAAACAATGATTATGATGGCAGGTATGGATTTACCCTTGAATGCGATTCGTGAACAAATTGCATCTGCTGTAGATATTTTGATTCAACAGTCTCGGTTTTCATGCGGTTCCCGAAAAATCACTTATATCACTGAAGTTACTGGAATTGAGAGTGGAAAAATACAACTTCAAGATATTTATAAATTTGAGAAAACTGGGCTAGATGCTGAATCGCAAAAAACCAAAGGGCAGTTTGGAGCAACAGGACTGATCCCAACTTTTTTACAAGAATTAAGAGAGTCTGGATACAAAATCGATATCTCTAAATTTCAAAGCAATGGGTTATAAATGTATATTTATTTAATCTTAATCGCTGCTGTTATTGTTTTTTTGACCTACTATCTGATTGTTTCAGAGGGTATCACCTCTGTTTTCCTGAGAAAAACGTCTAAGCTAGAAGAACAACTGAACTTAAGTTATGTATTCTTAAATTTAAAGAAGATTCTTTTTCTTTATTTCTTGTTGTTAATTATCATTTTTGCAGCAATTTTTTTCCTTTTTAAGTTCAGTGTACTCTATATTTTTGCTGCAATTTTTTTAGCAATTTTACCTTTTATAATCATCAAGAGATTTAAAAAACAACAGCTTGAAAAAATTGAGCAACAGTTACCTGATGCACTTATGTTGATAGCAGGAGGACTTCGCTCAGGCGCAAGCTTGAGTACGGCATTATTCCAGCTTACAAATGAATGTTTACCGCCATTAAAAAATGAAATTGCATTCATTATTAAAGAGCAGAAGGTTGGGCTACCTTTGAGTGATGCGCTGCTAAATTTTCAAAAACGTATGCCAATAAACGCAGTAGTGTTAATGACCACAAGTATTCGAATCGCACTCGAAACAGGTGGAGAGTTAGCTGAGACTCTGACTAAGGCAGCAGAAACCTTACGCCAAATTAACCAATCAGAAGGAAAAATCAAAGCCCTAACCGCACAAGGAAAAATGCAGGCTTGGGTAGTTGGATTAATGCCTATTGCTTTGATTTTTGTGTTGTGTCAAATGGAACCTGAGGCAATGGATAAATTATGGTCCACACCAGCAGGATGGATTGCTTTAACAGGAATCCTAATATTTGAGGTGTTTGGCATGATTTTTATTCGAAAAATTGTAGATATAGACGTATAACATGAATGATCTAATTTTATATGCTTGTTTTCTTGGCTTAGGTGGAGTTATCTCTTTCCTCTGTTGGCAAGTTTTTAGTTTTATTTACGCAGTACCCGATGAAAATAGGGAATATTTGGATAAGCCTCCATTTCTTTTTTATATCCTATGGGGTTTGATAAAAGCAGTCTCATTCTATATTAAGCCATTTATATCAAAAAAAATGGAAGACAGTCTGAGCAAAAAAATTATTTATGCTGGTTATGATTATGTCTTTAAACCAAGTGAGATTATAGCTTCACAGATTGTTTTTAGTTTTGTATTTACACTAATCTCATTAGTTATATTATATTTGTCTGGTGTAGAACTTATATATAGTGCTGCATTTGGACTTTATGGATTGATTTATCCTGTACTTTGGTTAAAAAGCCAAAAGAAAAAAAGAGAGAATCTTATTCTTAAAGAAATACCATTTTTTTTAGATATCATTGTTTTATGTGTAGAAGCAGGTCTTACTCTCGTTAATGCTTTGGATCAAGCTGTTACTAAGGCGGTCAAAAGTCCAACACGTAATGAGTTTTCAAGAGTACTTGCCGATATACGTAAGGGTATTCCAAAAAATGATGCTCTAAGAAATATGACACAGCGGGTAGATCAACCCTCTGTGCAAAACTTGGTATCGGCTATTATTCAAGCCGAAAATATGGGGATGAACCTTGGACCAATCTTACGCGGTCAAGCAGAGCAGAGGCGAGTTGAACGTTTTCTACGTGCCGAGAAGTTGGCATTAGAAGCTCCTGTAAAAATGCTTTTTCCGTTAGTCGCTTTTATTTTCCCATGTACATTTATTGTTATTGGTTTCCCACTTTATATCATGATGAAGGATGCGTTTGGCTAATATGTATTTAAATCAGAGTGGTGAAAAATTTGAAATTCTAGTTGCTAAAAGTTTTCTTGCTAGAGCTGGTGGTCTTTTATTTAGAAAAAAATTGATGTCTAGACAATGTTTATTAATAACGCCTTGTCGATCAATTCATACCATTGGTATGCGTTATAGTATTGATATTATATTTATAGATGCCTTTGGTTATATTACTGATATTCACTATGATGTTAAACCGTTTAAAGTGGTTTCAGCCTCCGCAAATGCTTGTTCTGTAGTTGAGTTTTTGGGTGGAACTTTAAGTCAGTTTGATCTTGATGAAAATAGGTCGTTATTCAGATTTTAATAAGCTGATTAAAATAAAATATTTTATAATTTTTTGTATTGTGAAAGTGTAATAAAACCAGATAGCGCTAGTTTAAGAAATAATAGGTGTCCAGTGTACTCAAACCAATTTTTTGTGAGATCAGGATTAAAAAGAATAATAGCAATCAGCTTATTTCTATTATTTACGCAAACTGCTGCACATGCAGAGGTTGATCAAGTATGCCGAGCTTGGTTTGGGACACTGGGCATATCTAAAGGGGATCAGCAATGCAGTGCGAAATGTGTAGCAGGTGAAGTTGGTATGGCAACATATAGTTGCCCAAATCAGTGTGATGAATTGTGCACTGAACATAATGCTTGCCCTGAAGGGACTAAAGCTGTGTTTGGTCAACATACAACAGCGACGTGTTTACCTGTTTATGAAACAAAAAAAGATAAAGGTAAAAGCTGTGATGGCTTGGGAAATCCATGTTCAGTCAGTACTGGAAATAAGTTTCAAATTGAAACGGATTGGAAGGCACCAATAGGGCCTTTAGAAATCACCCGTGTTTATAATAGCTTGTTTTCGGATCAAATCTTTCCTGATAATACTCCTTTTGGTTCAACTCGCGCATGGACACATAATTATGCCATGCGTTTGTATTTTAAATCATCGGCTTCAAATTTAGAGTCAGTGACTTTATGGCGAGAAGATGGGAAGGAAGTCATTGCAACTCCAAGGCAGGGGCGCTCTTCACCAATTGCTGGTACCACAGACTGGTATATTGATCCTGATATGAGTCTGGTTTTGACCCAATTGAATACTGGTTGGGAGGTTAAAAGTCTTAAAAACAATAAAGTCGAAATTTATGACAATAAAGGACGTCTGACACGAATTGAATATGCGGGTAACCAATACGTAAACGTCAGTTATCCTAATGCAACATCGGTAAGAGCCAATAGTATTACAGATCAGTTTGGTCGAAAGTTGACTTTGATTTATGATACTGAAGGCTACCTGAGCGCTATTAAATTGCCCAATGCTCAGAGTATTCAATATGGTTATAGTGGGAATACATTGTGGTCGGTTAGTCGACCTGCTTCAGGCATTCGTTATTATAGCTATAATGAAAGTTCTGCTGTTGCACCCTCAAGAAACCCATATTTACTTACGGGTATTAGTGATGAATTAGGAAATCGTTTTGCTAGCTATGCCTATGATGATTTTGATCGCGGGGTATTAACAGAACACGCTAATCAAACACAACAGTTTAGTTTTAACTATGCACAAGACAGTACGAGAGTTGTAGATCCTTACTCGACTGAGCGAGAGTATAGTTGTTCACGTATAGCGGGTACGCAGCACATTGGAACCGTGAAACGAGGTACGATCACAGAAAGTTCAACCGATTACGACAGTGCAGGTAATGTGATTCGTCATGAACAATCTGGGCGAGTCACAAGTTATGAATATGATACAACTCGAAACCTTGAAATAAAAAGAATTGAAGCTGTCGGGACAACTGAAGAACGGATAACAACAACCCAATGGCACCCAACATTGGCATTACCTGTTGAAATACAAGAACCTTTACGCAGAATCCATTTTGATTATGATAATGCAGGCAATCTATTATCTAGAACCATAGTAGATCGGTTGAGTAACAAAAGCCGAACTTGGACTTATCATTATAATAGCTTAGGTCAAATCCTAACGCTGACCGAGCCTACACAAAACCAGACCAAATATGAATACGATAATGCTGGAAATTTGATCACTATTACAGATGCAGCAGGCTTCATCACCAGTTTCAGTGCTTATAACGCATTTGGACAACCGAAAACTATTACATTACCGAATGGCCATAAAGTTACTTATAGTTATGACAATTTAGGGCGAGTCATTAAAACCGTAGAGACTCGTTTAAATCCAAGCTTTGAAACAAGTTATAACAGTACCAATAAAACAATTCAGTGGGCGCAATGGATTATTGACCTGATAAACCAATGGTGCCAAGCCCTTGGATTTGGTACACCATTTAGTGATACAGGCACGACCAATCAAAGCTCAAGCACGTTGAGTTTAGCTGCAAGTCAGAATATGACAACCAGTTATGTTTATGATAATGCAGGTCAGCTTACTCAAGTGACGCTCCCTGATGGAGAAGTTTTTACTTATGAATATGACCAAGCACAGCGCCTGAGTTTAATTCGGGATAGTCTTGGAAATACGGTCACGTATAGCCGAAATAATGCTGGAGCAATTACACATACAGAGATAAATGATAATTACAATAATCTGGTGCTTAAAACTGCGATGGTATATGACACCTTAGGGAGGGTAACTGAACAACTGGGTAATCATAATCAGCATGAGCAATTGAGTTATGACGATTTTAATCAATTAACTCAACAGCAAAATGCTTTAGGTCATATGAGTCAGTATCAATACGACGCATTAGGTAGACCCAAACAACAGACCAACCCAGCACAAGGGGTAATCCAATACCAATATGACAGTTTGGATCAGTTAAAAACCGTCATGGATGCCAGAGGTAATATAACAACGTATAGTTATAATGCATTTGGTGACTTAGAAAGTGTACAAAGTCCAGATACTGGTTTGACCCGTTATCAATATGATGATGCCGGGCGGTTATTTCAGTACACCGATAGCCAAAATATTGTTCATACATATAGCTATGATAACTTAGATCGTGTTACCCAAAAATTGGATGGCGATGGCTCCAACCAGATTATAACCAAGTTTCAATACGATGCTGGTCAATATGGGCAAGGTGAACTCACTCAAATTAGTAATGCAGAGACAAGTATTCGCTATAACCGTGACAGTGCGGGTAATGTGGTTGAAAAGGTAATTGCCCTACAACCAAATCTGCCATTGCGAGTGCAATATTCTTATACAGCAGGTGGCAAGCTTGCCAATATTGTCTATCCAAGTGGATTAAAGATTACTTATAGTTATACCCAAGGCTTATTAAATGGTATTAGCTCAAGTACTGGTGGTAAGTTATTACAGGCGGTTCGTTATAGCCCTTTGGGAATTGCAGGATGGGATTGGGGCACTGGAAGTGATCAATTTAATCTAAGCTTAGATACTGATGGGCGAATTGAGAGTGTTAGTTCAACAGGAGTGCTGACGCGAAATTATCAATTTGATCACGCTGATCGTATTCAAACACTCACCGATCAAGATATTTTGCTCAATGCCCAGTTTAACTATGATTTTATGGATCGGTTAATTCAGCAAGATATCCAGTTAAACCATGGCAATATCTTGTTAAGTTATCAATATGACGCCAATGGGAATCGTATTGATCAAACGAAGACCCAAGAAAATAATACCATCAACAAGACTTTCAATATCGCATCTACCAGTAATCGTGTTACCACAAACCAATATTTGGCAACTGGACAGATCACTCAGGATGAGATGCGACGTTATGAATACGATGCTGCTGGGCGTAGTCGTCAAATTGAGCAAGGTATAAACCGTATAGAAAATCGTTATGATGCGTTGGGGCAACGTGTCATTAAATATAGCTCTAAAGCAGGTATCCAAAGCGTTAGTTATTTTGTATATAACGAAGTTGGACAATTATTGGGTGAATATGATCAGAACCGCAACAGAATAAGAGAATATATTTGGTTAGGTGATCGTCTGGTGGGCATGTTAAGCCAAGAACGACCAAATGTTTTATTGCGTGTGCATACAGATCATTTGATGACACCGAGAGCGGTAAGTGAAGGTAATGGTGATGCACGTAAAGTGTTATGGCGTTGGGACGGAGATCAGTTTGGCGATGTTTTGGCAAATGAGGATGTTGACCAAAATAATGTGACATTCAATTTACCATTGCGCCATGCAGGGCAATATTACGATGCAGATGTAAATTTATTTTATAACTTCATGCGTGACTATGACCCAGTCACAGGCCGTTATGCCGAGAGTGATCCACTAGGGTTATTTGATGGTCCTAATACCTATGCATATGCCTATAGCAATCCTGTTTCTTATAATGATCCTACAGGTCAATTTGTGCCGATGTTACTTGCTGGGGCTGCGTTAGGGGCTTTAACAGATTTCGGAATACAATTGGCTTTAAATGGTGGAAATTTAGATTGTGTGAGTTGGACGCAAGTTGGGTTATCAGGGGCGTTAGGGGCTTTTAGTGGAGTAGGTGGCAACCTAGTTGGAAAAGCTTTATTACCTAAATATTTGAAAACTTTATCAAGATCAGCTAAAGGGGATATAGGGGAATATTTATCAATTATTAAACATACTTTAAAAGGAAATAGGTTAATTAAAACGCAGGCTAAAGTTGATGGATTAACTACAAAGTTTGATAGTGTTTGGAAAACAAGAAATGGTTCAATTTTTTATGTGGAATCAAAGTTTGGGACTTCTGGGTTAACTAAACCTCAAAGAATTGCTCAGAAAGTCTTGGGAGATACCTATAAAGTTGATAAATGGACTTACTTATGGTTTTCGAAGGTCGGTGGAAATATAGGTACTGTAATGGGTTCAAGTACAACTGGATTCGGTACAACAATTACTTCTGAAAATATGGAATAAAGTTATGCAAAATAGAAAGCAACTCGTTCATGAATTACGTGAAAAATTAATACCAGTTTTTATTGCTAATGGATTTCAGTGCTATCCTTTATCTGGTGAGGAAAAAAGATCAAAAGACCTTAGATCAATGTTTCCATTTGGTTATTTAAAAAGAAAAAATAGTGACGGAACTTTGGATGGAGTAGAAATTCAGCTTGATAGTAAGGGGAAATCAGTATTTATAATTAACTTTGGTAGAACTAGTAAAAATGAGTTTCTTACACCAATGGGATATTTTTTAACACAAGATCAAATTACGTCCTATAGCATGGAATACTCTTTTCGTCTGTATGATTCCAAATTTTTTAAGATATGGTTTGGGAATAGGTTTTTTAATAAAAGTGAAGATCCTGTAAAAATAGTGCAAAGAGCTGTTATTTATTCTGAAGAGATTAATAATTGGTTTAATGAAGGAATTGTTGGTCCGCATATTAAATAGAATTTTCTTAGTATTACAGAGATATGTGATTTGAATCAGAGTTAGGTAACCTTTCAAGTAAAGCCAAGAATGCAATTCCAGACTATTATATAGTAAAAAAAATGGTGTCACCAAAGTTGTAGAAGCAAAATTTGGAACAGCACAATTAACACCAGCACAAAGAGCGTTAAGAAAAGAGATAGGTTCAGATAGATTTTATATATCAAGAACCACCTATCAAGAAGTTACCAATGTAGGTCGTGGTGTTGGTGCAACAACAGGTGGGGTTATTGGCTCTACATTAGATATAGGAGAATGAAGTGGATCAAGTTAAAGCAATGAATTCTTATAAGAAACGCCATAGACGTTGGCAAGACAGAATCCCTGCTCAAACACGTTATTTAAGTCAATTAGTAGACACTAAGTTAATTCCATATTTTGAACAAAATGGTTTTAAGCAAGTAGGGGCATCAGCATATGGAGATACTGAATATCTAATTGAAGCAAAGGATGTTTTATTACAAAAAAAAATAAATAGTCAAATAGAAGAAATAGAAATTTCTTTTGATAAATATGATAAACCATGTTTTCAAATAACTATGCACCGTAATGACTTAATACCGCCTTATAAATCGATAAGCCATGGAGCCCTAGTAAGAAAAAAGAATCAATATGTATGTTTTTGGGGAAAACCATGGTGGTTGCCAAGAGTATTTTGGTTGAAAATGATGTCTGATAAAACAATTAAGAAAGTATTTTTAATAGTGCCTCAAATTTTAAAGTTTTTAGATAGTGGGGTGGTTAGTTTTAATATAGGAGATAGAAAGAATGTTATTGACTGATTTGATTTTGATATTTGTTTTACGCAATTAGAGAAACAGTTAACTTACAGTTACGTTAAGCTCGGCAATCTTACGATGCCGAGGTAAATTTATTTTATAACTTCATGCATGACTATGACCCAGTCACAGGCCATTATGCCGAGAATGATCCATTAGGGTTTATTTGATGGTCCTAATACCAATGCATATGCCTATAGCAATCCTGTTTCCTATAATGAACTAATAGATTAATTTTTTCCGATAAGGATGGGCATAATTTTTCTTGGAGAAAATCTTGATGGTTGCTTAAATTTTATAGTCTAAAGTAATGTTGATAATTGAAGTAATTTCATATATTTCAATAAAAATATTGTTTTAGATGGGAGGTGGATAGAGTAATATAAGTAATAGAAAAATTTTAAAAAAATGGGTTAATAATTATATAGTAATTTTTTATAAAAGGTGGGTTATGGTTGAAATGAGTTGGGTAGGGCCGATAATAAGTGGATTGGTCAGTATGTTAGCATTCTGGGGGTTGAGTTTTTTTCATGAAGATAAGGTGGATAAAATTGAAAATATAAATTATTTATATTATGGTAAGGCGTTTAAGTTTTTTTTGGGTTTTGGTTGTTTTTCTTTCTTTTTTCTTTTGTATGCGTTTTATAAGACCCATAATTTTTTAGGTTTTTTGTTGGTATTTATTTTATTTTTTATTGCTTTTTTAATATTAATTTATAATGTTTTTTTGTAAAAATTGGTTATGATAATGAATTTATATATTATAAAAGCCCTTTTTTAGGGTGTAAAGTAGAACCATGGAGTAAGCTAACTAAAATAGGATACTCAAATTTACTTCAATCAGATTATATGGTTGTTAGAGATATTGGTAGGATTTGGTATTCATATATATTGAATGGGTATGAGGAATTTAATGGTTTTTTGGAAAATAGAGTGCAAGAGCTTATTTTGGAAGAGTGGTTATTAATAACTTTAAATGAGTTATTTGAATCAAGAGGTGAGTTTTCACATATAGCTGAACAGGCCCTTAATTCTATAAATTTAGATAGCCATATTGTTATTAATCTTGAAAATGAAATACCTGCAAAGTATGTAACTAATCTATATAGATTTAGAAGAGAAAATAATTTAATAAATGTAAATGATTCGGAATATTTTGATTTTTCATTAAAAAATATAGAGAAAGAGGGTGGGGATATCTATACTTCTTTTATAAATAATGAAAACAAAATTTATTTAATTTTCACCAATGATGATGGAAATGTTGTTGGTCTGTTTTCTTTAATAAATGAAAATTATTAAATATTTTTTCTTTTTAAGCAGAGTGGTTTATATGGTGATGTAAAAATATTTATGAGATTAAAATATTTTAAAAGTAAGGCCATTCCTAAAGGTGGTAATGCAACAGCAGAGGCACATACTGGCAGTCAAACTAACTCAAAATTCACCTCATGGACAACGGATATAAATGTAGCTAGACGTTTTGCAACAGAAGGGAATTCTGGTAATGGTGTTATTCTCCAGAAAAATATTTTAGAAAATACAATGATAAGAACACAGAATTCAATTCTATTTGATGAAAGTGAAGTTTTAATTAAAGGAACTGTAAAGGAGCTAGGGTGATTCATAATGTTACCAAATAATTTTAATTCTCTGAACATCTGGTTTAAAAGCCTAGGGTTTAATACTAAAGGACTACTATCTAAGGAGAAAATAAAGAAAATATATAATATTATATTGTCTTGGAAGGAGAGTGATTTAGAGTTTGGTGGTGGAAATGTATTGTATACACCAAAAAGCCTGATTTCTTTACTTAAGATTAGAAGTCAAAGTTCAAAAAAAGCAATAGGATTTGAGGAAGCTATTCATTATCTTGAAAAAATGAATAATGATACTCAAATTACAAATATGAATTATATTAGGAATAATGATGATAGCTTGCTTTGGTTTTTTTTGATAAGAATGAAAATGTAGTTTCATTGGTTTTTATTAGTGAAAAAGTCGGTTGTAATCGTTAAAGTTTTTGAGTAAAACACGCCTAATACTTATTAACTATGTCATTTAAACATAAGGAAATGGTTGGGTAGTAAAGTTTATAACTATTTTAAAATCAACTATAATAGTTGTTATGAAGGTAATTATTTCGTTTAGCTGTAACAGACGTAACTCAATTAAATAACTGTTTTAACTATTTTACACCTATAGCCGGTTTGCTGATTCTTTCAATCCTCCAATCTGATAGTACAGAAAGGAGGGGCAGTTGTTGTAAAGTTTATTGATCATATTTTTTGCTTTGTTAATGAGAAATCAATCAAGATGACCCATCTTTCACCTAAATAGTTGAGTTGGTTGTTGGGAATCTTTTGAATTGGCGATACGTAATGGCAGACTGAGGAGTGATGCATCGCAAAACTGTCTAGAATATTCGTTAAAGTGAAGTGCGTATAAATATTCTCAGCATTTACATCTTCTAAGCGTTTATTCTTTTCGCTGGGGCTGGCAATGTAATTCTCTCCGCCAGTAATGTTGCTGCTTCGATAAAACAGATGGGCAAAGGTAAATGGCTTACCATCTTGATGGAAACTATCAGGCATATTGATTCCTAAATTCTGCACATCTGAAGTCAATTTAACGAAATGTATACCGACATAAATTGGCAGATAATATTCCTTTAAACCGAACGTAAGCGCATAGTCTTCAGTAATTAATTGATTTAGATAGTGAGATAGTTTTACATTTTGACTTAGCGCATTGAAATAGCGAATCGAATCCTGTTCAGATGTATTATTTCCCTGATCATATCCTGAGAGTTCCTGACCATCTTCAGATAGCGTCGTTGGTAACCAAATAGGTCTGATTTCTTTTTCCCAAGGAAGGATCAAGGCATTGCCATAGCGGATAAAGCGATGGTTCTCTGCAGCTGAAAAGGGATCTTGTTCTAAGGCTTTGAATTCTCTTGCAATGGTTATTTTTGACTCGATGTCGATGTCGGATGCTTTATATTTGATAAAGCCATTTTGTCGCAAATTTTCTTTGAGCGTTGAAAATTTAAAGTCGTAGGTGAAAGGTGATTGATAATTTGAAAGAATGTCTTTCGTTGCTAGATTTTCTTCTACTAACATGAGCGGACCTTTTATCAACTTGGGTGTTTTATAGTCTAGATAAAATATTTAAAATTTGTTAAATACCGATATAATTGTTATTAATAATCATATGCTTTAATTTAACAAAAGGTTGAATTTATATAAAATACAGAAGCTTGATCGAGCATTAAGGTTTTTTTAATAATTCTCTCAAAATATGTCGAAAATTTTTTTGGTTTTGTTTTTTTACGTTTTGTTGAATGTATTTTCTATGTAGGGAATATTTTATTTAGGTTGTCTAGCAGTTTTAACTTATTTTAGTCATGTGCTTAGATGTGTGTTGATTAAATTTGGATTTGTTTTTTTAATCTTTATAGCGTAGTACACTTTTTAAGTATTATTTCAAATTTTTAATCATTTTTTTCTTATATCATTTTAATAGCAATGAAGTTTTTTTAGTTTGTGGATACTCATACATGTATCTTGCTCCACTAAAGCTTTTAAACATTTGAGTTAAATCAATATCGGATCATTATAATTTCAGCAAAGCTTAGCAAATAATAATATTTCATGTGAAATTTCAATCAGCATAGACTCATCCAAAGATAAATAACAACAAGGTATTTATCAAAAGAATCAATTTTTCATTCGGATGTTTTCTTTGGATTGGCAGTATATACAGAGCGTGCTGCCGCAGTTCTATGCGGCCACCCTCATGACCTTAAAAATCTCCTCTATTGGTATCGTGTTATCCATTTTATTCGGGTTGATCTGTAGCGTAATCAGTACCTATCAGGTTCGAGTACTGAATAAAATTGTCAAAGTCTATATCGAGGTTTCCCGCAATACACCCTTGCTGATTCAGCTATTTTTTCTCTACTACGGTTTGCCCAAGATCGGGATCAAACTCGATGGTTTTACTTGTGGTGTGATTGGTCTAACTTTTCTAGGTGGTAGCTATATGGCTGAAGCCTTTCGTGCTGGTCTACAGTCAGTTGCGCAAGGGCAAATTGATTCTGCTCGAAGTGTGGGTTTAAACGCAGTTCAAGTTTTTCAATATGTGGTATTTCCGCAGGCATTGTCGCTGTCTATTCCAGCGATTGGTGCGAACTGCTTATTTCTGATTAAAGAAAGCTCGATCTTGAGTGCCATTGCAGTGGTTGAATTACTGTTTGTGACCAAAGACCTGATTGGGATGGATTACAAAACCACAGAAGCGCTATTCCTATTAATCATGGCCTATCTGATTATCTTGTTACCTGTATCAGCTTTAACAAGTTATTTGGAATACCGCAGTCGGAAGGTGAGCCATGGGACTTGAGTATTTATTTCAACCGAGCCATATCGAACGGTTACTGTATGGCTTGTTGCAAACCATCGAAATTGCATTTCTGTCCGTATTTTTATCCGCCATTTTCGGGACAATTTTTGGGGTAATCATGACCTCAAAAAATGTGTTGGTCAAAATTCTGTGCCGTTTCTATTTGGAAACCATTCGGATTGTGCCCATCCTCGTTTTATTGTTTGTTTTCTATTTTGGTTTCGCAACGTGGTTTAACTGGCAGTTGTCATCATTTTGGGTCTGTATTTTTGTATTTACCTTGTGGGGAACTGCGGAAATGGGTGATCTGGTACGTGCTTCGATCACCTCAATTGATCAGCATCAACGGGATTCGGCCTATGCAGTGGGCTTGAATCATATCCAAGCTTTAACTTATGTGATTTTCCCACAAAGCTTAAAACGAGTAACCCCTGGCGCATTAAATCTGTTTACCCGCATGATCAAAACCAGTTCTTTAGCTGTACTGATCGGGATGGTGGAAGTCCTGAAAGTAGGGCAGCAGATTATTGAAAACTCGTTATTGACCGTCCCTAGCGCATCGCTATGGATTTACGGTTTCATCTTTATTCTTTATTTCCTGATTTGTTATCCATTATCGCTTTTAGCAGCGCATTTAGAAAAAGTGTGGGAGAACGCATGACTTTGTTATCGATACAGCATTTACATAAGTTTTATAAACAAAGTCATATTTTGCATGGCATTGATCTAGAGGTACAGCAAGGTGAAGTGGTGGTGATTTTAGGACCATCGGGTTGCGGAAAGAGTACTTTGCTACGCTGTATCAACGGATTGGAACCCATTCAAGAAGGCGAAATTCACCTGAAAGATGTGGGTGTATTGGGGCAGGACTTGTCGTGGGATAACGTGCGCCAACAGATTGGGATGGTGTTCCAGAACTATGAGTTATTCAAGCATATGAATGTGATTGATAACATTCTGCTGGGCCCGTTAAAAGCGCAAAAACGCCAACGCGCAGAAGTGGAACAACTGGCAGATCAGTTGTTGCAGCGCGTGGGTTTACTTGATCGTAAATATGACTATCCCTCCAACTTATCAGGCGGTCAGAAGCAGCGGATTGCCATCGTCCGTGCCTTGGTGATGAAACCGAAAGTGATCTTACTGGATGAAATTACTGCAGCCTTAGACCCTGAAATGGTGCGGGAAGTCTTAGATGTGGTGCTGAAACTGGCACAGGAAGGTATGACCATGTTGATCGTGACTCATGAAATGGGCTTTGCCCGCAAAGTGGCAGATCGCATTATTTTTATGGATCAGGGCAAGATCATTGAGCAAAGCTCGCCAGAAGCATTTTTTCAGCATCCACAGACAGAACGCGCCAAAACCTTTTTAAATATTTTGAATTATTAAAATGAGGACTTTATGAGATTGAATTTAGCAATTGGGCAATATGCCCATTCTTCAAAAATAAAAATGTTTGGTCTGGGCATCACCTGTGTACTGATGGCAACTGTGTTGACGGGCTGTAATCAACCTGCTTCCTCAGAGCCTAAAGCTACGACACAAGATACTTCACTGGAACAGATTCGAAAAAATGGTGTATTGCGGGTTGGCGTATTTGCCGACAATCCACCTTTTGGTTATGTCGATAGTGCGGGCAAAAATCAGGGCTTTGATGTCGCTTTGGCAAAGCGTGTCACTCAAGATTTACTGGGTGATGAAAATAAAATTCAGTTTGTGGTGGCAGAAGCTGCCAATCGGGTTGAGTTTTTAAAGTCAGGAAAAGTTGATGTGGTTTTTGCCAGCTTTTCGGTGACGCCAGAGCGGCAACAGGTGGTTGATTTTTCCGAGCCTTATTTGAAAGCCTCCTTAGGGATTGTCTCACCCAAAGCCAAAGCCATTACCGATGTTAAAAGTCTCGAAGGCAAAACTTTAATTGTGAATAAGGGCTCAAGCTCAGAGATCTATTTCAGTAAAAACTATCCCAAAATTCATTTATTGAAATTTGGACAAAATACCGATGCGTTTAATGCATTGATTGATGGTCGGGGCGATGCCATTTCACAAGACAGTACCTACGCACTGGCATGGGCAGCCAAGAATCCGAATTATGTGGCGGGTATTCCACAGATTGGTAATGAAGATTTCATTGCAGCAGGCGTGAAGAAGGGTAATACCCAATTACTGCACTGGCTCAATGATGAAATTAAACAGCTCAGGGCGACAGGTGAAGTTCAAAAGATTTATGACCAAACTTTGAAGCCAATTTATGGCGAAAAAGTGAACCCCAATATCTTTTTAGATGTTGATAGCACCAAGCAATAACAGATTTTTAAAACACTAAAAAAGGTGAACGTATGCAAACAATAACATTGTCAAATATTCAAAAATTACTGCTGGCTTCTATATTCAGTTTAGGACTGACGGCGTGTAATAAAAATCCACAGTCAGCAGAGAAATCGGCTGAGGCATCAACGCAAGTCTCCAGTATAGAACAGATCAAGAAAAATGGAGTGGTGCGTATTGGTGTGTTTAGCGATAAGCCACCGTTTGGATATCTGGATGCGCAAGGTAAAAATCAGGGTTTTGATGTGGAAATTGCCAAACATGTGGCCAAAGATTTATTGGGAGATGAAAATAAAGTTCAGTTTGTATTGACGGAAGCGGCCAATCGAGTGGAATATCTGAAAGCCAATAAAGTCGATATTATTTTTGCCAACTTCACTGTAACACCTGAACGTGCGCAGGTGGTGGATTTTGCTAAACCTTATTTAAAAGTGGCCTTAGGTGTGGTGTCACCGAAAAATAAACCAATTACTGATATTGCCCAATTAAAGGACCAAACCTTATTGGTGAATAAGGGCACGACAGCGGATTCATTCTTTAGCAAGCAGCATCCAGAAATTAAGTTGCAAAAGTATGAGCAAAATACTGAAACGTTTGATGCCTTAAAAGATGGTCGTGGTGCAGCTTTGGCGCATGACAATCTTTTAGTCTTAGCCTGGGCAAAAGAAAATCCAAATTATACCGTGGGTATCACCAATCTAGGGGAGCAGGATTTAATTGCACCCGCTGTTCAAAAAGGTAATAAAGAATTGCTGGATTGGTTAAATCAAGATTTGGAAAAACTCGCCAAACAAGGAGTCATCCATCAAGCTTATGAAAAGACTTTAAAACCTGTCTATGGTGATGGTATTCCTGCCAAAGACTTAATTATTGAATAATCATTTTCAATGAATCTGAAAGCCAAGCGAGGTTGAGTTTCGCTTGGTTTTTTTATGACTACAAATTGATGTGTATTACAAAGTATAGACAGTGCTCAGAAAATCCGCCCCTTAGAATGAATAAAACACAGGGAACACATCAAATGCAAAGAACAGAAATAGATTTTATCGTGAAAGATAGCATAACTGCATTGGCATTTTATGAGCAGGTTTTTGAGGTTGAAAGAATTGAAGTTGGTGATTTTGTCGTTGGACAAAATAGTGTGATTATGAGTATTCATGGGGTTCATTTTCATATGCTGGATGAAAACCCAGATTTCCGATTGCTGGCTCCTACTCAAGAAAGCTACATTCCGATTTGGTTTAATATTACCGTCACTGATATCGAGAAAACATTGCAGCAAGCAGTCGATGCGGGTGCCGCGGTGATTCAGGCGGTACAGGATATGCCTAAAATGGGCATCAAAAACGCGATGTTTAAAGATCCTTTTGGCTATATGTGGTTATTACATCAGATACTTGAAGTGGTTGATTATGAAACTCGGGCTCAATTATTGGAGCAACAAGGTTTTCAGCGTAAATCTGGTTAATAAATCAGTCGATAAAAATGCGATGTCATACAGCAAGCCTGTATATTGGTTGATGCTTGCTGTACTTCGCTTAGCTTTATTCTAAAAAGACTTGGTCAAGCTAAACACGGCGGCAGTTTTAACCCCTTTTTTATTGCTATCTGAATAACCAGAGCTATCAAGGTTGGTTCCAATTGCAGCCAGTTCCGCACTTAAGTTCATCGGTTTATAGCTATAATTTGTGCCAATTTTCCAATCGAAGAAATGATCTTTAGGATCTCCACCATAAATTTCTTGGCTTGCTTTGGAATAGCCTAAGCTTGCAACTGCACCAAAGTTGGTTTCGGCAATGGGAGTGCTATATAAAAGGTTAAAATACCAATTTTTGACATTTTCACCTATGCTTTGGCGAGTGGCTTTGCCTCCATATTGCGGGGTATAGCTCACACTCGGTGTAAAGCTATCATTATCGTTCAAAGCATTATTGATGATTAGTTTGAGATAATACTCATTATAATTTAAGTCGCTTTTACCGACATAATGATAACGCAGCATACCGAGATCAAGAGTGGGTTGGAATTTCCCTAAGTTGATTGGAGTGGTATAGCCAATAAAAGGATCGAGTTCTAAGTGTGCTTCATCACCAAAATCAACATTCGAAGCAAAAGCCGAGGCATAGAATCCTGAGGAATGATTTAAGACAAAGTTACCTTGCAAGGCTGCATCATTCTGGGTTTGAGTTTGTCCACGCCAACGATATTCACTGGCCAATGTGACATTGCCACTCAGCACTAAATTCGATGTTGTGGGCTGATCTGATGCTAACGCATCGTTTGAGGCTAAAACAGTTGTTAAAACCAGCACACAATGAAAACCTTTCATAACATCCTCAGCATATGAGTTAAATTTGATGTGATGTATATTAGGTTTTAATTGATTGATAAATAATAAAAATATCGTAAATTATGCGTAAAGAAAGCATAAATTTTTAACACATATTTAATAGCCGCTATAGATTCACTTTTAATACTTCTGTTGTATCCGCGTCTAAGATATGCCCTTTACTTGAGCTGAGTGTCATTAATGGCACAGGTTTTTGGGTGGATTTTTCGATCAGGACAGAATGCGCTTCATTTTTCCCAAATAGATATTGTTCACCCCATTGGCGTAATGCAACCACGATCGGGAACAGCTGTTTTCCTTTATCCGTCAAAATATATTCTTGATAGGCTGTGCCATCAGACGCGGCTCGCATTTCTAGAATTTCAGCATCAATTAATTTATGCAGTCTGTTGGATAAAATATTACGTGCAACACTCAGACTACGTTGTAGATCACCAAAGCGATGTATCCCATCCATCACATCGCGAATAATCAGCAATGACCAACGATCTCCAATCACATCAGCACAACGTGCAACAGGACAAGGTTCATCTACGGAAGTTTTATTTGATGACATCGTATTCTCGGAACAGTTGAATCAGACTAGTTGCATTTTAAAACTAGATCGCTTATGGTTCAACTGGTTTTAATTTGAAACTAGTTTGGTGCTGCGATGAATAGTCCCTGTACATCGGCTTTATCACAAAATGAAAAGCATTGTTTAATCCAGTCCAAAAAATTGCCGACCTGTTTGGTGTGGCTATTTGCCATTGCAAGTGGTCTGAGTGTTGCCAATGTTTATTATGCGCAACCATTGCTTGATGCAATTGCAGCGGATTTGGCAATCAGTTATGCCGCTGTTGGCAGTGTCATTCTCGTGACTCAACTGGGTTGTGCGATCGCTTTATTGTTGTTAGTTCCATTGGGAGATCGAGTCGATCGTAGACGTTTAATGCTATTACAGCTATTCGGATTGGTGCTTGCATTGACTGCTGTAAGTATCACTAAAACGGCTATAGGCATATTTGCAAGTATGTTTGCTGTTGGCATGTTAGGGACTGCTATGACGCAGGGACTGATTGCCTATGCTGCAAGTGTTGCCGAATCCCATGAGCGTGGATATGTCGTAGGTACAGCACAAAGTGGCGTGTTTATCGGATTGTTATTAGCACGTGTTTTTGCTGGAGGTGTGAGCGATTTAGCTGGATGGAGGAGCGTATATTTTTGTGCAGCAACACTGATGTTGATGATTGCATTCCCACTTTGGAAATCCTTGCCAGTACGATCCAATACACAGAATACGTTGGCTTATCCTCGTTTGATTTTGTCGATGTTAAGTTTGCTTTATCACAATAAACTATTACAAATACGAGGCATATTGGCATTGCTGATGTTTGCAGTATTTAATATTTTTTGGAGTGCACTGGCATTATTGTTGAGTTCTCCTCCTTATCAGTATTCCCATACCGCTATCGGTGCATTTGGTTTGGTTGGGGCACTGGGGGCATTAATGGCCACAAAAGCTGGACAATGGGCAGATCAAGGCTTTGCACAAAGAACCAGTGCTTTTGCATTGCTCGTCATCTTATTGTCTTGGTTGGCATTCGCTCAAATGGAATACTCAATTGTGGCATTAATCATCGGTATTTTATTACTGGATCTGGGTGGGCAAGCTTTACATGTCACCAATCAAAGCATGATCTTACAAACTGGACAGGACAATCAAAGCCGCTTAATTGGACTGTATATGTTGTTCTATGCCGCAGGTAGTGGATTGGGAGCAATCACTACAACCATCACCTATGCAAAATCGGGGTGGTATGGGGTATGTTTACTGGGTGCCTGTGTAAGCTTTATGGCCTTATTGTTTTGGTGCTTAACACGGCATGTTAACATAGTCATTAGACACTGCGTAGAAACATAAGGTGAATTGAGAGATATTAAAATCAGCATCAACATTATAGTAAATCACTCAATCCCGACCACAGTCGTGATATATGCGGTGGTCATTAAAATAATTAACCCAAGTGACATTTCAAACAGGATGGCATAACCCAACTGTTTCGCAAATTTAGGCTGTTGCAAGCGCGGGGTAAAGTACCATTTATTAAATGCAGCTAATAATAAAATGCTAAAAACAAATAATAGTTTAATGATAAAACCTTGCCCATAAGGCGTTGTGAGGAGGGTATCAACATCCTTAAACAACAACAGAGCGATGCTGACACCGCATGCAATTAATATCGCTACAATAAATGCCGCAATCCGCCCAAATAGATGCATAGCCTGTTTTAATGGCAGTCCAGTGATGATGTGGCTGATTTTCCATAATGGGTACAGTGATCCCATCCAGACAGACATTAAAAGCACATGGATGGTCAATAACAGCTGGGCAAAAATGGATAAATTGGTCACATGACCCAGTTGAGAAAAACTATAAGTGACTAGGAATATAGAAATCACCCAAAAGATCTTTTCAAAGATATTAACTCGAATGTTTTTTTGATTGAGCTTAAAAATGAGTAATAACAGAATCAGTGCAAAGCTGAAGATTCGAATGAAGTGGGTATGTCCTGTAGCAGTATTAATTATAATATTGATATAGGTCCAATTAAACATGCCCAGTAGACCTGTATTAGAAAAGCTACCAATTAAAAGTAAAAAGGCCAATACGCTTGAAAGCAATCCTAAAACTGCACCCAATGTCATATATTGGACAATGGTACTTTTTATTGCAGTATAACGGCCTAATAGGAAGTAGCAGAATGAACCGCCAATGACCATAATCATGCCGAGATAAAGGCTTATTTTGTTAAACCAAGCGGCAAATATCCAATATTCAGACATTATTTTTATTCCTTGGGATGAACAACTTACTCATTGATCGAGTTGGTAAATTGTTCATATCTCGTTATGAGCGATGTCTTATTTAAAGCTGAAACTATATTCACCATTCATGTTATGACCATCTTTGCCCATGGTGCTCCAAAGCACGGTATATTTGCCTTTTTTCAGTGTAGGGATGGCAATATCAAAGGTTTTTTTCAGGTCATGGCTGACTTTATAATTCAGCGGCAATTCTCGGCGTTGTTCATCTAACACTTGAATTTTCATTAACATCACCTCATCACCAAAATTAAGGCTTAGGTTTTTAGGTTGGGTTGAAACAACGGTATTTGCAGCAGGGCTAGCACTGATCAAGCTGACATGAGCAAAGGCCGTAGATGTGGCGATGGTTAGGGTTGTACCGATGATCAGGTTGCGCAACATGGTTTTACTGTTTTGTACAAGACTCATTTCTTATCCTCTTTAAAGCATGATGTATGGGAAATGGCACAATCAGCGCCATCTGCTTTCATGTTTGATTATCCAAGTAGCATCAGTACTTCTAGGCGACAGGAAAATTACGTTTTTGTCATTCTTATGGCTGTAGGTTTGGTTTCAGGCTACGAAGGACAAGTGGAAGGGCAAGCAGATAAATCACGGCCACGCTTAACCATATAGCACCTGGCCATTTGGATTGAAATTGAAAATATAGGCTAGAGAACAACAGTGGGGCAAACATAGAGGCTAAACTGATCGTCGATGCAATGATGCCCTGAAACTGGCCTTGTTGTTCAGATGAGACTTTTTGTGAAGCCAAGGCTTGTAAAGATGGGGTACCGATACTGCCTAGGGCGAAAATTGGCATGATGGCAAAAATCATCCAGCCTTGCTGCGCAAAAGCCATCACCACTAAGGCAATAGCGCTACAACTCATGCCGATTAAGACTGTATTTCGATTACCAAAGCGGCTGGATGCGTGTTGTGGAACAAAAGCCTGAACCAGCATTTGGCATAAACCAAACATGCCTAAAGAAAGACCGATCCAGAAAGCATTCCATTGAAAAGCTGCATGTCCCCATAAAGCCCAGCAAACCGCATAGGCTTCACCTGTGGCACTAAAGATAAAAAAAGTGGCAATTAAGGGCAACACATTGGGGATCGAGCGAAGTGAAGCAAAAGCTTTAAATGGATTAAGTGTCATTGCAGATTCTTGATGAGTATGATCTGCTGTTTTTGATTCAGATAGCGCCCAATAGGTCAATAAAAAGTTGTGACCTGTCAGTATGGCTGCAATCAAAAAGGGAAGCCTGAGCCAATATTCACCGAGCAAACCACCCAGGATTGGCCCAATAATAAAACCTGCGCCAAACATCGCGCTCATTAAGCCAAAATGTTTTGCACGCTGTTCTGGTTTTGAGATATCCACCAGATAAGCAGACGCAACAGACATATTGGCACTGCTCATGCCTGCAATGATTCGCCCCATGAATAACAGTACGAGGCTATGTGAAAAGGTGAGCAATATATAGTTGGTGGTCGAGCCTGCCAGTGACAGCAGCAGAATCGGTCGTCGTCCAAACTTGTCACTTAATGCACCGAGCATGGGGGAAAAGATAAATTGCATGGCAGCATAGAGACTACCGAGCAGACCGATGTACAGCGCAGTTTGGTGAGTATGGCTAATATCTTGAAGTAATGTGGGTAAAATTGGAAAAATAAGCCCGATTCCGATTGCATCTAAAGCAATGGTCGAAAAAATAATAAATAGAGAGCGATTCATAAAGCGTCCTATCGAAAAAGCAGGTACAGCAATGCTGCGAAAACCTGTTAACGATGCCTGATAACAACTCAAGCCCTGATGAACGCTGACCGAATCTTAAAGATTGGGATATGTGTCGATAAGATATTTTTTAATGAAAAGCTATCTGTATCAATTTTTCGCGATTTTTTATCGTAACAATGAAAATGAATGAATTGAACAATCCACTCATCTGTTGAAAATTTTAGCACTTAACGGTGAAGAGAAACAAGATCATGCTTATTTATGGGAGCAGATGCATTTGGCATGCTGCATCTGCTGATGAAATAATTATTTTTTGGTATTCGGCAATAACGCTGTGATAAAACCTAACAGTGGTAGGAAAGAGCAGAGCTTATATACCCATACAATGCCATGGGTATCAGCCAAGTGACCAAGACCTGCTGCGCCAATTCCACCAATACCAAACATAAGACCGAACATCAAACCAGCAACCATACCGACACGACCGGGTACTGCTTCTTGTGCATAGACCACTAAGGCTGAAAAGGCTGAGGACATGACTAAACCAATAATAATGACCAGAATTGCCGTGCCAGTTAAGCCGACATAAGGCAACATCAGCGCAAATGGGGCAATGCCTAAGAATGACACCCAAATCACAGCTTTACGTCCAATACGGTCTCCAACTGGACCTCCAGCAAAAGTACCGAGTGCTACTGCGCCTAAAAATATAAATAGATACAGCTGAGAGGTCTGAATCGAAACATTAAAGCGTTCAATCAGGTAGAAAGTGAAATAATTGGTAATGGCCGCGATATAGATAAACTTGGCAAACATCAACACACAAATCACGGCCATTGCCTGAATCACTTGTTTACGGGTCAAGGTAGAAATGGCAGGTTGACTGGCAACACGCTGCACAGGTGTCTGCTTGATGACCCATTTGGTCACACGTAATAAAACAAATATGGCCAAAGCAGCAACCAAAACAAATAAACCAATCGCCCCTTGTCCATTCGGAATAATCACAGCCGCAGCCATTAATGGCCCAATCGCAGAACCGGTATTGCCGCCAACCTGAAACATGGATTGGGCGGTACCAAAACGCCCACCTGACGCGGTACGGGCGATGCGAGAGGCTTCTGGGTGGAAGGTTGATGAACCCACCCCAATGAGTGCAGCAGCAAACAATAAGCCTTGAAAGCTTGCAGCAATTGCCATCAAACCAATACCAAGCAGTGTGGCTGCCATGCCTAAAGGTAATAAATAGGGTTTTGGATGCTTGTCCGTATAGAGACCAATCCAAGGTTGTAATAAAGAGGCGGTGATTTGATAGACCAAGGCAATCCAGCCAATTTCAGCAAAACTTAAAGAGAATTCGGCCTTTAACATCGGATAACTTGCAGTCACCACGGCTTGAATCGAATCATTTAGCAGATGGGCAAACGCTACTGCGCCGACAACGCGTAATATGAACTTTTGGGGTTGATCATTGGGTGGAAATTGCGCTTGTGGAAATGCATTCTCAAGAGTGCCTGTATTGCTTGCCATGATTGCTCCAACACGTTGTATCAGCTTAAATGGTGATGCTGAAAGAGGTTTGTTTTTCAGTGCATTTATCCTAAACTGAACAGAAATCGGCCCACAATCATATTTGGGACAGATAGTATCGAGTTCAGGCCATTTTCAGGGATGAAGGCAATGCGCAATATTCAGGTCAATGATTTTCAGGATGTACTGCGTGATGTAATGGCAACAGGTAATGACTACCCAGATAGTCACCTGCTGCCGAGTCATCGGCATAACAGAGGTCAATGTCTATATGCCATTACAGGAGTACTTACGGTGATAACCCATACAGGCAGTTGGGTGGTGCCACCGAAACGTGCGCTTTGGATTCCTGCTGGGATTGACCATGAAGTGCATATGGGTGGGATTACCAAAACACGCAGTGCCTATATTCTTCCACAAGCTGCAATGCAGGCAGATTTGCCCAGCCATTGTGCAGTGATCAATGTATCGCCGTTATTGCATGAGCTACTGTCTACTGCAGTTGATCTCCCTGCGGAATACCAATTGGGTGGTCGAGATGATTATTTAATGCGATTGATTATTGAAGAAATTGCACTCATGCCAGAGTTGCCTTTAAATGCGCCCTTACCACAAGAGCCGCGTTTAGCTGCCTTGTGTTTGCAATTGTTGAAGACACCGAGCTTGGAGGATGATCTTGATCATATTGCAGCGCAGGTGGGGATGAGTCGCCGTAACTTCACCCGAATTTTTCGGCAGCAAACTGGGATGAGTTTTAGCAATTGGCGGCAGCAAGCCTGTTTACTCAATGCGTTGACCCGAATGGAATTGGGCCAATCCATTACCAGTGTGGCAATGGAGCTGGGTTATAGCAGCAGCAGTGCTTTTACCGCAGCTTTTAAACGTTCTTTAGGCGCGGCGCCACGTTTTTATTTACAAGGAAAATAAGCAAGGGATTGGCAGGATTGTGTTAGTTTAGTTTGAATAACTTCCATTATTTCACTTTCGCTCATCTGGGTTGATGAACACTATTTATACGATAATATTATGATTTCATTATTAAAACGCTTAGCTTTATCTCATCAAGGTTTAGAACAAAATAATAAATTTGGTGAGGGATTATCGGGAACACAACAAGCGATTGAACATCTGGGTTATGTGCAAATAGATACCATTTCCGTGGTTGAGCGCGCCCATCATCATGTGCTGTGGAGTCGGGTGCCGAATTATCAATTGGGTCATTTAAATCAACTGGTACAAGATCAGCTTGTTTTTGAGCATTGGGCGCATGCAGCGTCCTATTTACCGATGCGAGATTATCGCTATGCCATGCCGTTGATGAATTCAGTGCGTAATGGGGAAAGTCGTTACTTCTCAAGAGGCGATCAGCAACTAATGCAGGAGATTCTGGCGCAGGTGAAAGCTGAAGGCAGAATCCGACTTAGAAATATGGAAAAAGGCAAACGGGAAGGTGCCGCAGGTTGGTGGAATGCAGGGCCAAGCCGCAAGGCGATTGAGCAGTTATTCATGCAAGGCGATTTAATGATCTGTGAACGCAATGGCATGGAAAAAGTCTATGATCTGGCTGAACGTTGCATACCACAGGGCATTGATCTAAGCACACCGACTTTACAGGAATATGCACAGTATTTATTGGATACAGCTATACGTGCTCATGGCGTATTTACATGGAAGCAATTACTGCATTTGAAAACCAATAAGGATTTACGTGAAATTATGCGTAAATTACTTGATGAACAGATTGATGCTGGCGTGATCAAGCTGATTAAGCTTGAAAATGGACAACCGATTTATGTGGCCAGCGCCGTGTTAGCGCATGAACCGAACATCCAAGCAGAGGTCAAAATATTGTCTCCTTTCGATAATCTGGTGATTCATCGTGAACGTTTAAGCAGCTTGTTTGGATTTGATTATCGCATTGAATGTTATGTGCCTGCCGCCAAAAGACAATATGGTTATTTCTGCTTACCGCTGCTTTATGCGGATGATTTTGTGGGGCAAATTGATTGCAAAGTGCATCGTCGTGAAAAGCGATTAGAAGTGATTAGTTTGCATGTGCAAGAGGCTAAACTGCAGGATCAAGATTCATTCTTGCTTGCACTCAAACGAGAGTTACAACGTTTCGCTCAGTTTAATCAATGTACGAGTATTGACCTAGATAAGATCAACATGGGATAGGGCGAGTCATCAAACTTTGATGCTCGCCGTTTCGTCTCAGTCGTCACTTCGCTTTAGAACGCTGCGAGTCCTGTTTGGGCACGGCCTAAGATCAAAGCATGCACATCATGGGTGCCTTCATAGGTATTCACAACTTCAAGATTGACCAGATGACGGGCAACACCAAATTCATCACTAATTCCATTTCCGCCCAACATATCTCGTGCCAAACGGGCAATCTCCAAGGCCTTACCACAATTATTGCGTTTAATCAGAGAGGTCGCTTCCACTGAGGCAATACCGTCATCTTTCATTCGACCAAAGCGAAGGGCAAGCTGTAGGCCGAGCGCAATTTCTGTTTGCATATCGGCTAATTTTTTTTGAATCAGTTGGTTGGCAGCCAGTGCTTTACCAAATTGTTTTCGATCTAGGGTGTATTGGCGTGCAGTATGCCAGCAAAACTCGGCTGCACCCATGGCGCCCCAAGCAATACCATAACGGGCACTGTTCAAGCAGGTGAAAGGGCCTTTTAAGCCACGAACCTCTGGAAATGCATTTTCTTCAGGCACAAAGACTTGATCCATCACAATTTCACCCGTAATAGACGCTCTTAAGCCGACTTTACCGTGAATTGCAGGCGCAGAAAGTCCTTGCCAACCTTTTTCTAAAATAAAGCCACGAATCGGGCCGACATTTCCTTCAGGTGAAAGCTCTTTAGCCCACACCACAAATACATCCGCAATTGGACTGTTGGTAATCCACATCTTGGCGCCAGTTAAGCGGTAGCCACCTGCTACTTTTTTGGCGCGACAGGCCATACTGCCTGGATCTGAACCATGATCGGGTTCGGTTAGACCAAAACAGCCAATCCATTCACCTGTTGCAAGTTTGGGTAAATATTTTTGCTTTTGCTGTTCAGTCCCGAATTCATGAATGGGAACCATCACCAAAGAACTTTGCACACTGGCCATTGAGCGATAGCCAGAGTCCACGCGTTCAATTTCATGGGCAATCAGTCCATAACTCACATAATTTAATCCTGCACCACCATATTGTTCTGGGATGGTGGGTCCGAGCAGGCCTAATTCACCCATTTCTCTAAAGATATGCGGATCGGTTGTTTCATGGCGGAATTGATCAAGCACCCGTGGCATTAACTGGTCTTGGCAGAAGGCATGGGCTGTATCACGGATCATGCGCTCTTCTTCGCTTAGTTGCTGCTCAATTAAAAATGGATCATCCCAGCGAAATTCAACACGGCTCATTCTTTATTCCTTCATCATTGTTCTAGCAAGTTCTTATCATTTTTCTCAGCTGAGCTGTTTGGTGAACTCAGCTTAAGTCGAAATACTTTAACGTATTTGGGATGTGCTGCAATTAAATTTTAATCAACTGACCAAGCATCTCCTCAGAAATTGGATCTGCTTAGTCAGTGACCTATAGGGCTTAGACTTTGTTGGTGAGATCGGCTGATAACTCATCCCAGCGTTGATTTGCGCTTTGCATCGCCTGCATTTTGATATGTCCAAAACCACGGACTTCAGCCGGTAGTTCGGCAATCTGTTCTGCAACAGCCAGATTATAGCTGTTTGGTGATGAGATCAGGGTTTCAACAAAGGCGATGTAGCGATCACGCCATGCATGTTCATATTGACGTTCTTGTTGACGTGCAAATGGATCAAAGAAACTTTCGCGCAGCCATTGTAAACGCGCCAGTAACATCATTGGAAAGCGCATCCAGTAACCAAAGATACGTTTACGCACATTGGTCCCCAGTGTCGGTGGAGCGAGATGATAGGATAAACGTACTCCACGACCAAATTGCGACTCAATGGATTTCTTAAAGTTTGCACCTGTCAGTAAACGTGCCACTTCATATTCATCTTTATAGGCCATGACACGATACAGTTGAGTTGCGATGGTAATTGCCAGTGCTTCAGGCAGTAATTTAGCAACCTGTTCCAATAACATACGATATTGATTGGCATAGGCTTCGTTCCAATAGTCTTGCAAACGTATCGTGCGATCATTGATCAGTTCAGCCAGTGTTTGCGGTGCATTGCTTTTTGGCAAGCTGTCGAGTAAACGGGTGATTAGGCTTGGATCACTGGCCAGGTGGCACCCAATACGGAAGGCTTCAAGGTTTTTATCAATCGCCGTGCCATTCAGTTGAATGGCTTTTTCAATACTTTCACGTAACAGAGGAATTTGCCCTGATTGCCATGCCATCCCTAAGAGCAGTTGATTAGCATAGATGGCATCACCTAGAACCTGTGTTGCGATTCGTGCCGCAGGTAAGGAGAGCAGATTTTCTTTGTGGACACGACCACGCAGACGATCAATCAAATCATGAATCGGTGCATACCAGTCACGTTTGTTAATAAAGTCAGAGGTGGGTGAACCATCTTCATTGACGATCACCATCGCATCTTGTTTTAAACGTGATAGCGCGGCATTACTGCCCGCCACAATGGCATCGGCACCAATCAATAGATCGCATTGATGTTCTGGAATTTTAGTTGAGGAAATTTGCGCATCATCTGCGGCAATTTGAATATAGGAATACACCGTACCGCCTTTTTGCGCCAGTCCCGCCATATCCATGACACGGGTGGCTTTGCCTTCCAAATGTGCGGCCATGCCCAGTAAAGCCCCAACGGTAACTACACCTGTACCGCCAACACCACCGACCATAATACGATTTGGTGTATCAGTCAGTTGAGGAATTAAGGGACGTTCAGGCCAACCTGTCGCAAAACCTTCAAACTTGGCAGGGCGTTTCATATCACGGGTATGCACGGTGACAAAGCTTGGGCAGAAGCCTTCCACACAGGTGAAGTCTTTATTACAGCTGCTTTGGTTAATTTGACGTTTGGTGCCCAAAGCGGTTTCTACTGGTTCAATTGAAAGACAATTTGATTTTTTGGAGCAATCGCCACAACCTTCACAGATATCGCTATTGATATAAAGACGTTCAGCAGGGTCAGGGTAAGCATCACGTTTACGGCGACGGCGTTTTTCACTAGCACAAGTTTGCACATAGATTAAAGCAGTGACACCCGAAATATCACGTAACTCACGTTGTACTGCATCAAGATCATTGCGATGGCGGATTTCGACATGCGGTGCAAGGTGCTCTTCGGCATGGATTAGCTCAGGTTCATCGGTCACGATAACCTGTTTTTTAATGCCTTCAGCATCGAGCTGGCGAGTCAGTTGCGCGACACTCAAATGTCCATCAACATGCTGACCACCAGTCATGGCAACCGCATCGTTATATAAAATCTTGTAGGTAATGTTGATGTTTGCTGCAATGGCTTGTCGAATCGCCAGATAGCCTGAATGGAAGTAGGTGCCATCACCGAGATTGGCAAAAATATGCTTTTCATTGGTGAAATGTGATGCACCCGCCCAACTGACACCTTCACCACCCATTTGCGAGAAGGTTTCGGTGCCGCGATCCAATGACACTGCAATATAGTGGCAACCGATGCCGCCAAGTGCACGACTACCTTCTGGTACGACGGTTGAGGTGTTATGTGGACAACCGCTACAGAAATACGGTTTACGCTCGGCCAAATCCAGTACGCGGCGTGATTCTTGTTCTGCCTTATACAGTAAATCGACACGACTCTGGATTTGCTGTCTTAAACTTTCAGGCAAATCTAACTGTAAAAACCGTGCTGCCAACATTTTGGCAATCGGTTCAGGTTGGAACTCGTAATGCCCAATCAGCGGTGCTTCTTCAAATGAGGTACTCCATTCACCTTTACCATGGATCGCTTTGCCGATCACATGTGGACGTTGCTCATCAGGCAGGGAATATAATTCATCTTTAATTTGTGCTTCCAGAATTGGACGTTTTTCTTCGACCACAATCAGTTCTTGTAAACCCTCAGCAAATTCACGTAGACCTTGTGGTTCCAAAGGCCAGATTAAACCGACTTGATAGACCCGCAGACCAAGTTGTTGCGCTGTTTCATTTTCAATGCCGAGAATGCGCAAGGCTTCGATGGTATCGAGATAACCTTTACCACTGGCTGCAATACCAATACGGGCATGCTCACACGGCCATGTGATCTGATTCAGTTGATTGGCACGCGCATAGGCCAGCACAGCAGGTAAGCGATATTGATAGAGTCGTTGTTCTTGTTGGATGCCATGATCTGGCCAGCGAATATGGATGCCGTCGGCAGGCAGCTCGATTTCAGGTAAAACAGGTGTGACACGATCGAGATCGACAAGGACCGAAGCCGAGGTTTCCACAATCTCACTAACCAGTTTCATTGAGGTCCAAACCCCAGCAAAACGTGACATGGCAATCGCATGGACGCCCAAATCGAGAATATGTTGCACCGAAGTTGGATAGAAAATTGGAATGCCACAACCCATCATCACATGTTCAGATTGGTGGGGAACGGTGGATGATTTACAGGAATGGTCATCACCAAACAGGGCAACCACGCCACTGTGTTTGGCCGTTCCTGCAAGGTTGGCATGGCGGAGTACATCGCCTGAGCGGTCTACACCTGGGCCTTTACCATACCACCATGCGCTCACACCATCATACTTACCCTGACCTGCGAGATTGGCTTGTTGCGTGCCCCAAATGGCAGTCGCTGCAAGGTCTTCATTGATACCAGGTTGAAAGACGACATGGTGATCTTTAAGCAGGCCTCCAATTTGCCAAAGGAAATTATCATAATTCCCGACAGGGGAACCGCGATAACCTGAAATGAAGCCGGCAGTATGCAACCCGTTCAATTCATCACGGCGAGTCTGTGCTAGAGGTAACCGAACCAGTGCCTGAATGCCTGTCATATAGGCCGAACCGTGATCACTGATATATTTATCGTCCAGTGATACATCTTTAGTAGCGATCATTTTTGGAGTAACTTTTGTCGCTATATTCATTTATGTCTCCTTAGAATTGTGTGTAGTTTTGACTACTTTCTTTTTTTCAACATCCGGTTGAATATTTGGAGTAAGTACATATTTTAAAAAGATTGATCAGTGGCGTTCGCTAAAAAAAACTGCTCAATCAATGTACATATTTGTCATTGTGGTTGATCCAGACTGGTGCAACAATGCGTAATTTAGAAAAAGATATTTACGTTATGCGCAAAAATCTTGATGGTGGATTGCTACATGCAATGCATGCCTTCCTGAAAGTGATTGATAGCGGGAGTTTCACGGCTGCCGCTGAACAGATGGAACTGACAACTGCGCAAGTTTCGCGATTAATTAGCGAATTAGAAGGGCGTTTAGGTACAAAACTACTACAACGATCAACCCGACAACACGCCTTGACCGAAATTGGTGCAAACTATGCCGAGCAATGCCGTCAGGTGCTGGCGATGGTCGAGGAATCTGAAGCACAAGCCATGGGCATGGCAGCCAGACCACAAGGGCGGTTGCGGGTGTTGAGTATGGCCAGTTTTGGTCATCACTATCTGGCGCCGATGATGGCGGATTTCTGTCAAACCTATCCTGACCTGACAGTTGAATATCGGACTTCGCAAAATGTGCCTGATTTGTTAGGCAAGGGCATTGATGTCAGCCTATATCTCACCGAGTCATTGGCCGATTCACGGTTTGTGGCACGTCGAATTGGTACCATCTTTTCGGTGCTATGTGCATCACCTGCATACTTGGAAAAGTATGGCGAACCTCAATCCTTGGATGATTTGCAAAAGCATGCCTGCTTGCGCTTGGTTAACCCTTCGATTACCCCACAATGGCATTTGGTCAGTGAAAACAGCTGTTCTTATCAGATTGATATCAATGGACCATTGATTGCTGATACGCCTGAGTTGTTGCTGGATGTTGTACAACAGGATATGGGCATTGCATTATTACCGACCTTCTCATCGATTGATGCGATTCGGGCAGGGCGATTGCGTCGTATTTTACCTGCTTGGCGATCACCTGATATTGGAGTCTATACCTTATTGCCATCGCGTCATTTTGTGGATGCAAAAACACGGGCATGGCTGGAGTGGGTTGAGCAGTATATTTCGCCAAAAATACAGCAAGATACGGATTATTTTTTATAACTAATCTGAGAGAGCATTAGAAAAAGAATAATAAGGATTAAAATAAAAAATGCTTCTTTAAAAGGAGGCATTTTGTACAGAGATAATTATTAGAGTTCTTGTATAAGTCATTTTGAGCTGTATTGAATTCGCAATGAAAGTTCCCTCTCCTTTTTAAAGGAGAGGGCTAGAGAGAGGATTTATAAGAATCCCCCTCATCCTCTTGCGGACTTATAGTCCTCATCACCAACACCAATGGAGAAGGGACTTTCAACACCAATTATTGATTATTTTTGACTATTGAAAGAGCTCTATCATATTGAAATAAATCGCATAGACGAGTCTCGTCCCACGATCGACATGGAACGAGAAAAAGGTGAGACCTAATCAGCTGAGCAAACTTAATTGATTAAGCTTGTTGCCAAATGATAAGCGAATCCGAATCTAGATATCACTAAGCACACTTTGTTTGCCAATATGCAGTCGCATAGTTAGATAAGCTTTTTCGGTTTAAGACATGGCTAATATTTTGGCTGGCTTGCATCAGTTTTTCTAAATCAATCCCCGTTTCAAAGCCCATATGCGACAGCAAATAGAACAGATCTTCGGTCGCAACATTGCCAGAAGCGCCTTTGGCATAAGGGCAGCCACCCAGTCCTGCAAGGGATGAATCAAACACACGAATGCCTTGTTGTAAGGACTGGTAAATATTGGCAATCGCCATGCCATAGGTATTATGAAAATGCCCTGCTAAAACTTTGCTGTCGAGTTCAGCTAGACAAGCTTGCCAAACTTTTTTGACTCGATCAGGTGTGGCGGTACCGATGGTTTCACCCAAAGATACTTCATAGCAACCCATGTCATATAGTCGTTTAACCACGTTGACCACTTGTTCAGGTGCAATCGCACCTTCATAAGGACAATCGACGATACAAGAGACATAACCACGGACACGGATATGCTGCGCTTTGGCTGCACGTAGTACATCAGCGAATTTCTCAAAACTTTCATCAATTGAACAGTTGATATTTTTACGGGTAAAACTTTCAGAGGCTGCGGTAAATACCGCAACCTCCTTGCACCCCACCGCCTGAGCAGTCTCAAAGCCTTTGATATTTGGGGTAAGCAGGCTTAAATTCAGATTGGCGCGTTGGGGTAGCTGCTTAAACAGCTCATCGCTTTGCGCCATTTGCGGCACCCATTTGGCAGACACACAGGAACCCACTTCAATCGATTTTAGTCCAGCACTTATCAGATCATGAATGAAGTTTAGGCGTTGTTCGACGGTCAACGCCTGTTTTTCGTTTTGCAGACCATCTCGGGGTCCAACTTCCACGATTTTGACAAACTCACTCATGCAACTTCCTCCTGTAAAGGCTGAAATTCCACTAGTTCATCGCCAGCTTTCACCTGATCACCCACCTGAAAATAGGCATCAACAATCACGCCATCTTGTGGTGCGCGGATGGTGTATTCCATTTTCATAGCTTCAAGCGTCATTAAGATATCGTCTTTTTTGACATTATGATTAGCACCGACCAGAACCTGAGTCACCACACCTGGCATGGGTGCTTTGAGATGGCCTTGATCTGCTTGACTATCGTCCTGATGATAATCTTGGCGAATATAGCCAAATTTATGGCTTTGTCCCGTATGGAACAGGGTAATGCCTTGCTGACTCTGGTTAAATGACAGTTTCTGTTGGGTGCCATTGAGATGAATCACAGCGCTATGTGCATCCAATAATTGTCCAGAAATCTGATAAATTTCGCCGTTATATTCTGCATTAAAACCATGTTCAGCCGAACTCAGCTTGATTTGAATAGTCTGATCTAAATAGCTCAGTTTAATCTTTTGCTGAAAAGCAATATTTAAACGCCATAGCGGTTGTGCTTGCCATAGCTGTTTTTGGCTAGAGCGGTTGTGATTAAGTTTACTTAAAAATTCGATAAAGGCGGTGGCAACGACCAATTCAGGTTTAATCTGTTCAGGCTGGAACAAGAAATCCTGTTCACGTTGAATCAGGTTGGTATCCAGTTTGGCCTGTTTAAATGAATCACAGCGTACAATCTTTTCCAGAAAGGCAATATTATTCCCTAAACCATCGACGTGGAATTGACCGAGCGCATGTTGCATTTGGATTAAAGCCGCTTCACGGTTTTTGCCCCATACAATCAATTTGGCAATCATTGGGTCATAATAGGTGGTGATCTCATCACCTTCTACTATGCCACTGTCAACACGGACAGACTTGCTTTGCGTTGGGTAGTGTAAATAGTCAATTTTGCCGATGGCAGGTAAGAAGCCTTTTTCGGGTTCTTCGGCATAGATACGCGCTTCAAGCGCATGACCATGAATCTGTAATTGATGTTGCAGTTTTGGTAGCGGTTCACCATCAGCGACACGCAGTTGCCACTCCACCAGATCTTCACCGGTAATCATTTCGGTGACAGGATGTTCGACTTGCAGGCGAGTGTTCATTTCCATGAAATAGGCGGTACCATCCTGTTCCACAATAAACTCGACTGTACCCGCACCGACGTAATCCACTGCACGGGCAGCATCAATGGCAGCTTGACGCATGGCATCCAGTTTCTCAGCAGGCATTTGCGGTGCAGGGGCTTCTTCAAGTACTTTTTGATGACGACGTTGTACCGAACAATCACGTTCAAACAGGTGTACATAATTGCCATGCGTATCACCAAAGACTTGTACTTCAATATGGCGCGGCTGAATCACATAGCGTTCAATTAGGACATCGTCATTACCAAAGCTAGATTTGGCTTCACGTTTACACGAGGCTAAGGACTGCAAGAAATCTTCACTGCGTTCGACCAAGCTCATGCCTTTACCACCACCGCCAGCACTGGCTTTGATCAGTACTGGATAGCCAATTGCATCGGCTTGCTGTTTTAAAAACTCAGCCTCTTGATTGGTGCCGTGATAACCTGGTGTTAAAGGCACACCTGCTTTTTCCATTAAGGCTTTAGAGGTGGCTTTGAGACCCATGGCTAAAATCGCATCCACGGGTGGGCCAATGAAGCAAATATTGTGCTGTTGGCAAGCTAGGGCAAATTGGTCATTTTCGGACAAGAAACCGTAACCTGGGTGAATCGCTTGGCTGCCCGTATCAATCGCTGCCTGAATAATACGATCCACTTGTAAATAACTTTGCGTGGCAGGGGATTGCCCAATATAAATCGCCTCATCTGCCAATTTAACATGCTGTGCATTGGCATCTGCATCTGAATACACTGCAACCGTTGCAATACCGAGTTTTTTTGCAGTACGAATCACACGGCAGGCAATCTCGCCACGGTTCGCAATTAAAATCTTTTCAAACATTGTGATCGTCCTGAATTGTTGTTATTGGGAGGTGGAAGTCCACGCAGGTTGTTGTTTATTTAAAAAGGCATTCAGACCATCTTTTGCTTCGCTGCCTTGACGAACTTGAGCAATATGCTGTGCAGTTTGTTTTAGCAAATCATCACTCATCGTTTGGTGGCTGACCATCTGAATCAACTGTTTTGATGCAGCCTGTGCCTGTGGTCCACCAAGTAACAGTGCATTGATAATCTCTTGAACTTTTTGGTCTAAGTCTTCGGCATCAGCAACTTCATGAGCTAGGCCAATCTGCTTGGCGTCGCGTGCTGAAATACGTTCCGCAGTTAAGAAGTAACGAGAAGCCTGTCGAGCACCAATAGCACGAATCACATAGGGACTGATAGTGGATGGGGCAAGACCGAGTCGAATTTCTGAAGTGGCAAATTTTGCATCAGTACTGGCAATACAAATATCACAGGCCGATGCCAAACCCATGCCACCACCAAAGGCAATGCCATGCACACGCGCAAGTGTCGGTTGTTTCAAAGTTGCGAGTGCATTTAGCATTTGTGCAAGTTTGAGCGCATCGGCTTCGTTTTCTGCTGAAGAGGCTTGACCTGCCTGTTTCATCCAATTCAGATCGGCACCTGCTGAAAAGCTTTTGCCACGTCCAGCCAAGACCACCACACGCACATCATCACGCTGATTTAAGCTGGTAAAGCAGGCATGTAATTCTTCAATCAGCGTAGTATTAAAGGCATTGTGCAGTTCTGGTCGGTTTAGCCAAACATAGGCCACTTGACCGTGTTGTTCCAGTTGTAAAAATTGATAGCTCATAGATACCTCTTACATGCGGAACACGCCGAACTTGGTCGGCTGAATTGGTGCATTCAGCGCAGCAGCAAGGCTCAGCCCCAGCACATGACGGGTTTGAGCAGGGTCAATCACGCCGTCATCCCAGAGGCGGGCAGAGGCATAATATGGATGCCCTTGGTGCTCATATTGTTCACGAATCGGTTGTTTAAATTGATCTTCTTCCTGTGCTGACCATTGTGCGCCTTTTTGTTCAATCTGATCACGTTTCAAGGTTGATAACACACTGGCAGCCTGTTCTCCCCCCATCACCGAAATACGTGAGTTCGGCCATGTCCATAAAAAGCGTGGTGAATAAGCACGTCCGCACATGCCATAGTTACCTGCACCAAAAGACCCCCCAATAATCAGGGTGAGTTTCGGTACATTGGCTGTAGCAACTGCCATTACCAATTTAGCACCATGCTTGGCAATACCTTCATTTTCGTATTGGCGACCGACCATAAAGCCAGTGATGTTTTGGATAAATAGCAATGGGATATTACGTTGAGTACATAGCTCGATAAAGTGTGCGCCTTTCTGTGCAGATTCAGAAAATAGAATCCCGTTATTGGCAATGATGCCAACAGGCATCCCATACAAAGAGGCAAAACCTGTGATCAGAGTTGAGCCAAAACGTGCTTTAAATTCATCAAAGCGCGAGCCGTCTACGATGCGGGCAATGACTTCACGTACATCGAAAGGTTTACGTGCATCACTTGGTACAACGCCATAAAGTTCGTTGGCATCAAATAGCGGTTCATCAATCTGCTTGTTTAATTCGTTGGGCTTTTTATTCAGGTTGGCAACGATGTTACGGGCAATTGCAAGTGCGTGTTCATCATTTTCAGCCAAATGATCGGCAACCCCTGATAGGCGGGTATGTACATCACCACCACCCAAATCTTCACTGCTGACCACTTCACCCGTTGCGGCTTTGACCAATGGCGGGCCACCGAGGAAAATCGTACCTTGATTACGGACAATAATCGTTTCATCCGACATGGCAGGGACATAAGCACCACCAGCGGTACAGCTGCCCATCACTACCGCAATTTGGGCGATACCTTGGCTCGACATGCGCGCTTGATTATAGAAAATACGCCCGAAATGATCTCGATCAGGAAACACCTCATCTTGCATCGGTAAGAATGCACCGCCTGAATCCACCAGATAAATACACGGCAAGTGATTTTGCTCAGCAATTTCCTGCGCACGTAAATGCTTTTTCACCGTCAATGGATAATAGGTACCACCTTTGACGGTTGCATCATTGGCAACGATCATGCAGGTCACACCATTAACTTGGCCAATCCCTGCAATCACACCCGCAGCAGGGATGTCATCTTCATATACTTTGTAAGCAGCCAACTGACCAATTTCTAAAAAAGCAGTGCCGACGTCAATCAGTTGATCAATACGATCGCGTGGTAAAAGTTTGCCTCTGGCCAAATGTTTTTGGCGCGCATTTTCGCCACCACCAAGTGCTACTTTTTGCGCCACTTGTTTCAGATCGCTGACCAATGTTTGCATGGCGTGTTGATTGGTTTTGAAGTCTTCACTTCGAACATTAATTTTGCTGTGTAATTGGTTCATAAGCTGCATCCTGATTTATGGTTATTATTTGGTTTCATTAAACAGTTCGCGGCCAATCAGCATGCGGCGAATTTCAGAAGTTCCTGCACCAATTTCATAAAGTTTGGCATCACGCCATAAACGACCAGCTGAAAATTCATTGATATAACCATTACCACCGAGAGTTTGAATGGTTTCACCCGCCATCCACGTGGCTTTTTCTGCTGCATATAAAATCGCGCTGGCCGCATCTTTGCGTAAGCTACGATCATGGTCGGCTTTGTCACAGGCCGCGCCAACCGCATAGACCAAGGCTTTACAAGCCAGCCAAGTGGAATACATATCCGCCAGTTTGCCTTGCATTAATTGGAATTCACCTAAAGCCTGACCGAATTGCTCACGTTCATGCAGGTAGGGAATCACCACATCCAAACACGCATCCATAATGCCTAAAGGGCCAGCACTTAAAACCGCACGTTCATAGTCCAAACCACTCATCAGTACTTTGGCACCATTGCCAACGCCACCAAGTACGTTTTCAGCAGGCACTTCTACATTGTCAAAAAATAGTGGATAGGTATTAGAGCCACGCATCCCGAGTTTGTCTAAATGCTTACCATGACTAAAGCCAGGCATATTTTTTTCAATTAGGAAGGCAGTCATGCCTTTGGCACCGGCATGTGGATCGGTTTTGGCATAAACCACCAGTACATCAGCATCACCACCATTGGTGATCCACATTTTTGAACCATTGAGAATAAAATGATCGCCTTTTTGTTCGGCACGTAGTTTCATACTGACCACATCCGAACCTGCGTTGGGTTCAGACATCGCCAAAGCACCGACAAAGTCACCTGAAATCAGTTTAGGTAAATATTTCTGCTTTTGTTGCTCACTGCCGTTACGGTTGATCTGGTTAATACACAAGTTAGAATGCGCACCATAGGAAAGACCAATAGAGGCGGATGCACGCGAAATTTCTTGCAACACGATGATATGTGCTAGATAGCCTAGATTGGTGCCGCCATATTCTTCAGAAACGGTTAAGCCCATCAATCCCATATCTCCAAATTTTTTCCAGAGATGGGCAGGGAATACATTGTCCTGATCGACTTGTTGTGCAATAGGTGCAATTTCCTTTGCACAAAATGCAGCAACCGAATCTTGTAGAGCAATTAATGTTTCATCCAGACCAAAGTTCAAGCTACGTAGGTTCATTGTATTGTCATCCCAGTGATTATATTTGTTGTTCCATTAAGCGTTGTTGTGTGTGCTTAGGAACTACCTTACAATGAATTTTTAAAAAAGTGAATAGTGATTCATAAAATGATTTACAATTCACTTTATTTGTTAGAGAATAAAATTTATGAGCTATAAACGATCAACTTTAATGCAGGAGCGGATGGAGCAAAATCGTAAATCGATTTTGAGTTCAGCCAGAAAATTAATTTCAGAGGGAGGGTTCAAAGACGCACAGATACAAACCATTGCTGAGCAAGCAGGGGTCTCAAGTGGTCTGGTGTATCGCTACTTTGACAATAAAAGTCAGGTGTTAATTGAGGTCTTGTCAGAAGCCATCAATACCGAACTGTTGGTGATTGATGCCATCACAGAAAGTGATCTGACCGCAGAACAAAAATTGCACAAGGCAGTCGCGACCTTTGTAAAACGGGCCTTGAACAGTCCGCAGCTGGCATATTCACTCATGTTTGAACCCGTGGATTCAAGCGTTGAACATGAGCGTTTTCGGGTAAAACAGTTGATTAAACAAAGTATTAAAAAAATCCTTGCAGATGGAAATGCAAGTGGTGAATTTGTTTTGGATGACTTAAACACAACAGCCATGTGTGTGGTCGGGGCAATGACCTATGTGGTGGTTGAACCGTTGGATCCAGCACAAAATACCAAGTTTGATCATGCGCACAAAGACTATTTTTCCAAACAGATTGCTGATTTTTGTGTGGATGCAGTACAGAAAAAGTAGGGCAGACAAAACGGTTTAACATCACAACAACAGGCAGTTTGAAGAGTAGTTGCAGTTACAACAATTAGATCAGGTAAGAACAGAATTAAAAAAGAATCAAGGAGAATGATTCAATGCAACATGTACGGTTAAGCTATGCCTCTGGAACCAGCTCGCAGCCCCTGTTGGGGATGACGATTGGAGATAAATTTGATCAAGCCTGCCAGCAATATGCTGAGCAAGAGGCGATTGTCAGTTCACATCAGAACCGACGCTTAAGCTACAAAGAACTACAGCATGAAGTGAATGCATTTGCCTGTAGTCTGCTCAAGCTGGGTTTAAAAAAAGGGGATCGCTTGGCGATCTGGTCGCCCAACTGTGTGGAATGGACCGTGACCCAATTTGCTGCATTTAAAGCAGGCATTATTTTGGTGAATCTAAATACCGCCTATAAAAGTCATGAACTGGAATATGTACTCAATAAAGTCTCCTGCAAAGGCTTGATTATTGCCTCACAATTTAAGACCACAGATTATCAAGAATTGCTGAGTAAGATTGCCCCAGAATTAGCATCCAGTACTGATAAGGTATTGAATGCAGCTCGGTTACCGCATTTAAAATATGTGATTAAAATCGATGAGCAGCAACATACCGGTATCCATCGTTTTAGCGATTTACTCGACACCCCAAATCAATCTCAGCTCGATGAGTTACAGCGCTTAGCCAAGCAATTGCAGTTTGATGAAACCATTAATATCCAATTTACCTCAGGAACCACAGGCAATCCGAAAGGAACCATGTTGACGCATCATAACATCCTGAATAATGGTTATTTTGTTGGTGAAGGGATTGGCTTAACCCCCCAAGATCGAGTTTGTATCTCAGTGCCTTTATTCCATTGTTTTGGCATGGTGATGGGCAATCTAGCTTGTATTACTCATGGTGCAACTATGGTTTATCCTGCTTCAGTGTTTAATCCACTGGAAAGCTTAAAAACCATTGAGCAGGAAAAATGTACGGCAGCCTATGGTGTGCCGACCATGTTTATTGCCATTTTGGAACATGAGCAATTTGCCGAATTTGATTTGAGCAGTTTAAGAACGGGCATTATGGCAGGCAGTCCATGTCCGAGAGAAATCATGCAGCGTGTGATTGACCGCATGCATATGTCAGAAATCACCATCTGTTATGGCATGACCGAAACCTCTCCAGTCAGTGTGCAGAGTTATATCGATGATTCAATTGATAAACGCGTTAGTACGGTTGGGCATGTTCATCCACATTTGGAAGTCAAAATTGTCGATTTAGAAGGCGAAATTGTGCCGCAAGGAACACTGGGTGAACTTTGCGTACGTGGTTATTCGGTCATGGCGGGATATTGGGATGAGCCTGAAAAAACCAAAGAAGTGATCGACGCAGCGGGCTGGATGCATACGGGTGATATTGCCGAAATGGACAGTGAAGGTTTTGTCAAAATCAAAGGTCGGATTAAAGATGTCGTGATTCGTGGGGGTGAAAACCTGTTTCCTAAAGAAATCGAAGACTTTTTATATACCCATCCCGATGTCTGCGATGTGCAAGTGATTGGTCTACCCGACATGCGTTATGGTGAGGAACTCTGCGCCTGCATTATTTTGCACGAACATCACCAAAGCAATGAAGACAGTATTCGCAGTTTCTGCAAAGAGCATATTTCACATAATAAAGTGCCACGTTACGTTAAATTTTTTGCTGAGTTTCCAATGACCGCGTCAGGCAAAGCACAGAAATTTAAATTGCAGGAAATCATGCGGGCAGAGCTGAATTTGACTGCTGAAATTTTTGATTAAAACCGTATTCCTCCTCTGTGTATTGCGACTGAGGAGGGGCTTTGATGTTGTGGTTGCTATCTAAACATAGGATGTCAGGATCAAGAAATGAAGATCAGAAATGATTGGTCACGTGCGGAAATACAGGCTGTATATGAGCAGCCATTGTTAGATTTGCTGTTTCAGGCACAGCAGTTACATCGACAGTATTTTGCTGCGAATACGGTTCAGGTCAGTACTTTGCTGTCTATTAAGACTGGCAAATGCCCAGAAGATTGTAAGTATTGTTCACAATCGGCGCGTTATGATTCAAAACTGGAAGCAGAAAAACGTATTGCCGTCGAGAAAGTCATTCAAGAGGCACAAAAATCCAAAGCCTCAGGTGCATCTCGGTTTTGTATGGGTGCTGCATGGCGCAATCCACATGAGCGCGATATGCCTTATGTACTGGACATGGTGCGTAAGGTCAAAGCTTTAGGACTGGAAACCTGTATGACCTTGGGTATGTTGAATGCCTCTCAGGCGGAGCGTTTAAAAGATGCAGGTCTGGATTATTACAACCATAATCTGGATACCTCGCGTGAATATTATTCCCACATTATCAGCACCCGAACTTTTGATGATCGACTGGATACCTTAGACCATGTTCGTCAGGCAGGTTTGAAAGTCTGTAGCGGTGGGATTGTCGGTTTAGGTGAAAGCCGAGAGGATCGAATTGGTCTTTTACATGAGTTAGCGACTTTGCCGCTACATCCCGAGTCTGTACCGATCAATATGCTGGTGCCGATAGAAGGGACTCCACTGGCTCAAGTAGAGAAACTGGATGTGATTGAATGGATTCGGACCATTGCGGTGGCACGATTAATTATGCCGCAAAGTTACATTCGACTCTCCGCAGGCCGTGAAGCATTAACCGATTCAGATCAAGCTCTGGCATTTATGGCAGGTGCCAATTCGATCTTCTCTGGTGAAAAACTATTGACCACCGCCAATGCAGGTGAAAATCGTGATCACGCTTTATTTCAAAAATTAGGCTTAAGTATCGAAGCGACTAAACCTTCTATAAAGCAGTTATCTGTTGATGCGATGCTGACCGTTTAAGGCTTTTAAAAATAGAGGATCAAATGGCGAAAGATTTTAATAGTCAAAAAGTAGTGGAACGCTATGACGATCATATCCGACGTCTGATTCCAGGTTATGCGCTGATGCATCAACAAGTGGATGCGATTTTACAATCCGCTTTAAGTGCAGATGCACAGATTTTAATTGTTGGTTGCGGCACAGGCTATGAGCTTGAATATCTACTGAACAGACATCCGACTTGGCGTTTTACGGCTGTTGATCCTTCTTTAAGTATGTTGCAGAAAGCACAAGCCCTGATTCAGGCACTGGGTCAGTCCGAGCGTGTGCAATTTATTCATGGCGAAACCGCTGCATTGCCTACACAGCCAAAATTTGATGCGGCCTTGTCAATTTTAGTTGCGCATTTTGTGCCGCATGCGCTTAAACCGAGTTTCTTTGCTGAAATATCACAGCGATTAAAAGCGGATGGATTGCTCATAACTTACGACCTGATGGCCTGTGAAGATCCTCAACAATTGAAAGCATTGCCACTGTTATGTCAGAACAATGGTCTAAGTGTCGAGCAGAGTCAAGCCATGATGGAACGTTTGGGGCACGACTTTTTCACACTCACTTTTGATGCCTATCAGCAACTACTTTGCAGTACTGGTTTTGAACAGGTAAAAGGTTTTAGCCAAGTTTTAACGTATCAGGGACTGATTGCTCAGAAAAAACAGGAGGATATTTTGACCTCGGAACATTCTGGCAAGGCTGTTTTCACTCAACAAGGAATTCAACATTAAAACAGCAACTTAATTTTTAGCTTCTAACCGATGTTTTTGACAGTGGCTGAAATTGCCACTGCAAGGTTCTGTTGTCTTTAAAAAAGTGGCTATTCACTTAGATAGGAGGTAAAAACTAAATAAATCAATGGTTTGAATTTTTAGAATAAAAAATGTGATGTGGTACATCTGTGCGACAAAGGAAAAACACAAACAAAGAATGATCTTAAAACGGGTTTTAAGATCAGCCGAAAAGGAAATTGATTTTAATGAAAAAGTTTATTTTAACGGTACAAAAAAGCATATTGGCAACGGCGGTTTTAACGGCCATGTCCTCTGCTTATTCGGGAACTGAAAGTGCTGAAATTGCACAACTCAGACAAGAAGTTCAAGAGTTGCGCGCCATGCTGCAACAATATGTGAAGCAACCTGTTCCGGCCCAGTCGACAGCTCAAGTCACGGTTGCTACTGCGCCACAGCTGACCGAAGCACAAGCTCCAAAACTGAATATCAGCAAAGGCGGGGCTGAAGTCAGTTTATATGGTTATCTCCGTGCCGATGCTTCTTATCAGGCCAAAGGTGCATCGACCATGTATAACAATATCAGTGGCGTACCACTGGAACATACTGCCGAGGAAGCTCAACAAAAAGACCGCTTGCATTCAACCGTCAATGTCACACGTTTAGGTTTAAATTTTAAAACACCGACGGCAGCAGGTGATGTTGGTGGCAAGCTGGAAATGGACTTTTTTGGCGGCAGCACACGTGATCAATTCCGTATTCGTCATGCCTATTTAACCTTTGATAAATGGTTGATCGGTCAGACTTGGTCAACCTTTATTGCACCTGAATATTATCCAGAAACCATTGATGCGGGAACCTATGTCGGTGGGGCATTACAACGCTCTCCGCTGGTTCGATATAGCGACAACTTATCAGCCAATACCAGTTTTGCTATCGCGATTGAAGACCCTAAATACACCGCAACTTCCGACCCTGATAATGAAATGCGATTGCCTGCTTTAGTTGGGCGGTTGAACCATAAATTTGCCAATGGTTCACTGTTGTCAGGTCGTACTTTTATGGCTGAGAAAAAGACCAGTAATGATGAGGAATGGGCATGGGGTGTAGGGCTCGGCGGTAAATATCAGCTGACACCACAAACTTTCTTAAAAGCCGATTATTACCATGTTAAAGGTGATGGCCGCTTCCTGCTTTGGACCAATAACAGCTATGTAATTGATGATAAAAATCATATTCAGAGCAATGAATTCGACACCATTTCAGCAGGTTTAACCCATCAGTTTAATTCAAAGCTTCGCTCAACCTTGGGTTATGGCTATATGAAAGCCAAGGATGACAATACCTTTGCTGAAATTCAAAAAAATAATGCAACACAAAACAAGGAACTTTGGCAGGGCTGGATCAATGCCATGTACAACCCGTATAAACCGATTACCTTGGGGGTCGAGTATGTCTATGGCGAGCGAGAAACCTTCGATGGCCGTAACGGGATTGATAACCGTTTCAATATGATGGCGAGTTACGATTTTTAATCAAGACCTTGAATAATCTGTTTTTTCTTTAGGGTGCAGTATGTCTTTTTAAAAATGAACAAGAATTTATCTCATAGAGGAGATGATTAAATGGCAACATCGACGTTGAATGTCAATGCAATTATTGACCAAGCAAAATTTACCCCTTTTCACTGGAGCATTTTGCTTTGGTGCTTACTGATTATTATTTTTGACGGTTATGACCTGGTTATTTATGGTGTGGTTTTGCCTGTATTGATGCAGGAATGGTCACTCACCGCGGTACAGGCAGGTATGTTGGCCAGTACCGCTTTATGTGGAATGATGTTTGGTGCCATGCTATTCGGGGCTTTGGCAGATAAAATCGGTCGCAAAAATGTGATCTTGATTTGTGTGACCTTTTTTAGTGGTTTTACCTTTTGGGGTGCATTTGCATCGACGCCTTTTGAGTTTGGGATTTTAAGGTTTTTAGCCGGTTTAGGCATTGGTGGGGTGATGCCGAATCTGGTGGCTTTAACCTCTGAATATGCACCGAAACGGATACGCAGTACTTTGGTTGGCAGTATGTTTAGTGGCTATGCCATTGGTGGAATTATTTCGGCATTGTTGGGCAGTTATTTAGTCGAAAGCCAAGGCTGGCAAATCATGTTCTTGATCGCTGGCATTCCATTGTTGTTGTTACCGATTTTATGGAAGTTCTTACCTGAGTCACTGACCTTTTTAGTGAAAAGTGGCAAGACTGAGCAAGCCCATGCCATCATTCAAAAAATTGCACCAGAGCAGGTATTAAGCAGTGAGACACGCTTATGCTTGAATGACGATCATCTGGATACAGGCAGTTCTGCCAAAGCTTTATTTCAACATGGTCGTGCTTTAAGTACGCTGATGTTCTGGCTGTTATTCTTTATGTGTTTGCTGATGGTTTATGCATTGAGTAGCTGGTTACCAAAACTGATGCTGGCAGCAGGCTATTCATTGGGTAAAAGTATCCTATTCCTGCTGGCGTTGAATGTTGGCGCCATGCTTGGGGCAATTTTTGGGGGCATACTGTCAGATAAATTCCACCTAAAGCCTGTGATTTTAACCATGTTTGTGGCAGGAGTCTTTGCCTTAGTCGGACTCGGTTATAACTCTCCAGCCTATATTTTATATGGTTTGGTGACGATTGCGGGTGCTGCAACTATTGGTACTTCAATCCTTTTATATAGTTATGTGGCGCAATACTATCCATTGAGTGTGCGCTCGACAGGGATTGGCTGTGCATCTGCAGTTGGGCGAATTGGTGCTATTGTCGGGCCAATTTTAACAGGGATGCTGCTGACCTTAGGTTTACCGCATAAGATGAACTTTGTGATGATTGCCATCCCTGCGATTATTGCGATTTTTGCGGTGCTGGTGCTGAAACGGCATGAATCGGATAGTGGGAGTAAAAGCACAGCCAATCCAGCGACAAACATCGCTGAAACAGGTGAAGCATAGCAGCGCATCGTGATTAAGAAAACAAAGTCGATGAGCTTAGTTCATCGACTTTTGTATTCTACTCTGAGTTAAGCCAGAGGCATGATTCTGGTTTTCAGGATATCCATAAAGGTTTTTAGAATCATATGGTAGTTTTTGCCTTTATGCGTGATCAGACAGATCGGGGTACTGTAATGCATCATGTCCTGTAAAATCGGTTGCATAAAGCCATCTTGCACCCATTTCTTCGCATAATGATCGGGTAAAAAACCGAGAAACTTACCGGTTAAAATCAGAAAGGCAATGCCTTCACGGTCACTGGCGGTGGCTGAACAATCAAGCAGTTGATGTAATTTCGTCGCTTCTGCTGTCGTTGCATAATTGGGCAATACTGCTTGCCAGTTTTTTAAATCCGCAGTGTGGAAGCCACCTAAATGTTGAAACAGCGGGTGATTTTTACCGCAGTAGAGTAAAGACTTTTCGCTATATAAATCAAAATAATCTAAGCCAGATAATGGGGTGACGAGGGGGATGGCACCTGCATGTAAGCGGTTGTCCAAGACGCGACATTCAATATCGGACAAGGTACTCATACTGATATTAATCACCACTTCTGGATTTTCATCAGCCAATAGCGCAAGGGTATTGGTGATATAGGCGCTGGGCATGGTGACTAAATTATTAATAATCCCAATATTAAATTCACCTTTGAGCTGATTATGCATTTGATTGATTTTGGCTCGAAAGTCTTCAATCGAAGCATTCAACACTTCAATATATTCCAGAATTTCACGGCCTTCATCAGTCAGGGCAAAGCCCGCTCGACCACGCTGACACAGTCGAATACCGAGCCGATTTTCCAGATCACTCATATGCAGACTAATCGCAGAACGACTGATGCCAAGTAGACTTTCCGCAGCGCTAAAGCTGTGGCAGTCACACACCGTTTTAAAAATTTTGAGCAGTTTTATATCAAAATCAGTCACTTGATTTAATTTTTTAGGCTTCATTTAGTTTTGCTTTTTTATATCTAAACTCAAGACAATTTGAATTTATCAAAACTATAACGCGCTGTACACTCCAAACATAAACCCAAAACAAGAAGAGTGATTATGTTTGATATCGACACCACAAATGACCGTGATGATGCATTGGAAGCCAGTCCGTCAGACGTTGCTATGAAGTTAAATTATCAAGCGCATTGGATGCCGTTTACCGCCAATCGTAACTTTCATCAAGATCCACGCATTATCGTGGCTGCCAAAGGTTCGTCTTTGATTGACAGCACAGGACGTGAGATTTATGACTCATTGTCAGGTTTGTGGACCTGCGGCGCAGGGCATAGTTTGCCTGAAATCCAGCAAGCCGTAACTCGTCAATTGGCAAAACTGGATTATTCACCTGCATTTCAATTCGGACACCCATTATCTTTTCAATTGGCTGAAAAAATTGTGCAGCACATGCCTGAAAAGCTACAGCATGTATTTTTTACCGATTCTGGCTCTGAGTCAGCAGATACTGCGATCAAAATGGCAAGAGCTTATTGGCGGATTAAAGGTCAACCGAGCAAAACCAAATTGATTGGACGGGCACGTGGCTACCATGGTGTTAACGTGGCAGGCACAAGTCTGGGCGGTATTGGTGGCAATCGCAAAATGTTCGGTCAATTGATGGATGTGGATCATTTACCGCATACCTTGCAACCACATCTGAGCTTTAGCAAAGGCTGTGCTGAAACAGGTGGAATTGAACTGGCCGATGAAATGCTCAAGCTGATTGAGCTACATGATGCATCCAATATCGCCGCAGTGATTGTTGAACCTGTTTCTGGTTCGGCGGGTTGTATTGTGCCACCGACAGGTTATTTAAAACGCCTGCGAGAAATCTGTGATCAACACAATATCCTGCTGATCTTTGATGAGGTGATTACGGGCTTTGGCCGTATGGGCACATGGACAGCAGCTGAATATTTTGATGTAACGCCTGATCTTCTGACCTTTGCCAAACAAATTACCAATGGTGCCATTCCATTAGGTGGCGTTGTCGCAAGCCGTGAAATCTATGATGCCTTTATGCAACAAGACTTGCCTGAACATGCAGTTGAATTTACCCATGGTTATACCTATTCAGGGCATCCCGTTGCCTGTGCGGCTGCTTTAGCCACTTTAGATGTACTGGAACAACAGAACCTGATTACTCAATCAGCGGCTTTGGCCCCAAGTTTTGAAAAACTGATTCATGAATTAAAAGGTGCACCGAATGTGATTGATATTCGCAATTGCGGTTTGATTGGTGCTTTGCAACTGGCACCGCGTGATGGAGATACCACCATTCGTGGATTTGAAATTGGTATGAAGTTGTGGAAAGCCGGTTTCTATGTGCGTTTTGGCGGAGACACCATTCAGTTTGGTCCAATGTTTAACAGCACTGAAGCGCAATTATCACGCTTGATCAATGCTGTGGGTGAAACCCTTTATCAAGTGAAATAAAGCTTGGCTGAGTACCCGCCAAAAGCAAATGGAAAATAAGACACAGAGACAAGGAATACAGATGAATAATTTAGAACATTTTAATGCCAGTGCGTTCAGCAATACGGATTCAGCTCAAGCCTCAACCCCTCAATTGATTGGGCATTTTATTCAAGGTGGTTTGGTCACCAAATCCAGTCGAAAACAAGCGGTCTATAATCCTGCAACCGGTGAGATCAGCAAAGAAGTGGCATTGGCGGATACAGCGCTAGTGAATCAGGTGGTGCAGGTTGCAGAACAGGCATTCCCTGCATGGCGTGATACACCCGTGATTAAACGGGCGCGGGTGATGTTTAAGTTCAAACAATTACTTGAAGAAAATGCTGAAACCCTGTGTGAGTTGATCGGGCAAGAACATGGCAAGATTTGCCATGATGCCAAAGGTGAATTGCAGCGTGGCATTGAAAATGTGGAATATGCCTGTGGCGCGCCTGAATTTTTAAAAGGTGAGTATTCTAAAAATGTTGGTCCAGATATTGATTCTTGGAGTGAGTTTCAACCTTTAGGTGTGGTTGCAGGGATTACCCCTTTTAATTTCCCTGCAATGGTGCCGTTGTGGATGTTCCCGATGGCGATAGCCTGTGGCAATTGCTTTATTTTAAAACCCTCTGAAAAGGCTCCTTCAGCCGCACTCTATTTGGCTGAGTTACTTAAACAGGCGGGCTTGCCAGATGGCGTGTTTAATGTGGTCAATGGTGACAAAGAAGCCGTCGATGCTTTATTGCATCATCCCAAAATCCAAGCCATCAGTTTTGTGGGGTCAACGCCAATTGCAGAATATATTTATCGGACTGCCACCTCGACAGGAAAACGCTGTCAGGCCTTAGGTGGTGCAAAAAACCATGCCATCATTATGCCCGATGCCGATATTGATAATGTGGTGACCTCCTTATTAGGTGCAGCCTTTGGTTCATCGGGTGAGCGTTGTATGGCCTTGTCTGTTGCGGTGGCCATTGGCGATGAAGTGGCCGATGTGGTGATTGCCAAGCTCAAGCAAGAAATGCAGCAATTGAAATTTGGTCATTATGCCGATGCCAGTAATGACTTTGGACCGCTCATTTCGCAAGCACATAAACAGAAGGTACAAGCTTATATCCAAAGCGCCGAGCAACAAGGTGCTAAAATTGTGGTGGATGGGCGTGACGCCAAACCCGTCGGTTATGAACATGGATTTTTTGTCGGACCGACCTTGATTGATCAAATTTCAGCAGAGATGACCAGCTATCAACAAGAAATTTTTGGGCCGGTATTACAGGTGATTCGTGTCGAGAGCATGCAAGAAGCCATGCAGTTGATCAATGACCATGAATATGGCAACGGCACCTGTATTTATACCCGCGATGGTGAGGCGGCGCGTTATTTTAGCAATAATATCCAAGTCGGCATGGTCGGGGTGAATGTGCCATTACCTGTACCTGTTGCCTATCACAGTTTTGGCGGCTGGAAGCGTTCACTGTTTGGTGATCTGTATGCCTATGGGCCAGATGGCGTGCGTTTCTATACTCGCCGTAAAACCATCACCCAACGTTGGCCATCCGCACAGATTCGTGAGGCGAAACAATTTGCCATGCCAACTTTAAATTAATTTTTGCTCAAGGGGAGACCATTGGTTTTCCCTTTTTATTTTTATAGGAATTTAAACATGTAATTAACGGTTTTTTAAGACGTATTTTTAAGGAATAAAATATGAATAGCGCAAAAACAACAAAATTAGGTGAAGGACTTTCGAACCGCCATGTCACTATGATCAGTATTGGTGGTGTGATTGGTGCAGGTTTATTTGTCGGTTCATCAGCTGCAATTGCCAAAGCAGGTCCCGCTGCTGTACTGGCTTATATTATTACCAGTATTCTGGTTTTTTTAGTCATGCGTATGCTCGGTGAAATGGCCGTTGCACAGCCTGACACAGGTTCATTTTCAACGTATGCCCGTAAAGCAATTGGCCCTTGGGCGGGCTTTAGTGTGGGCTGGCTGTATTGGTGGTTCTGGGTTTTGGTGATTCCAATTGAAGCCATTGCAGGTGCCGAAATTTTGCATGCTTGGTTTCCACAGGTATCCAGTGCCATTTACGCCTTTGCATTTATTATTCTGCTGAGTTTGGCAAACTTCTTTAGCACCAAAAGTTTTGGTGAGTTTGAGTTTTGGTTTGCGCTGATTAAAGTGATTGCGATCCTTGTATTTATTGTGATTGGTGCATCTGCCGTATTTGGACTGTGGCCTTTAGCCAAAGATGTCAGTGGTGTGGGTCATCTCTTTTCCAATGGCGGCTTTATGCCACATGGTATGGGCGGTGTGCTATCTGCGATTTTGATCTCGGCATTTTCCTTCTTTGGCATTGAAATTCTTTCGATTGCTGCGGCGGAGTCTAAAAATCCTGAAGAGAAAATCAAACGAGCGACCAATTTAGTGCTGTATCGGATTATCTTATTCTTCGTGGTTTCGATTTTCCTCGCGGTTGCCTTGGTTGATTGGCGTTCACCTGATTTACAAAAATTGGGTACTTTTCAGTATGTCTTGGTCAGTTTGAATATTCCTCAAACCAAGTTAATTATGGACACTGTGGTATTTATTGCAGTGGCAAGCTGTATGAATGCGGCTGTCTATACCTCTTCACGCATGTTATTTGCTTTAGGGGCTCGTCAAGAAGCGCCAAAAATGGTCACGAAAATTAATGCAGTAGGTGTACCGACCATCGCGGTATTTGCTTCGACATTGATTGGATTGATTTGTTGCGCAGTGAATTATTTATTTCCTGGGCAAATATTTGGATTCCTACTGTCAACCACGGGTTCGATTGCATTGGTGGTTTACTTGGTGATTGCCGTATCACAGCTCCGTTTGCGCACCCAATTAGACAAAGTTGGGGCTGCTGTGCCTTTTAAAATGTGGTTATTTCCGTGGCTGACTTGGTTTGTGATCGTAGTGATTATGAGCGTACTAGGCTATATGTTCCTGTCACCTCAATATAGCTATGAAACGACTTTATCTTTGAGCGTAACCTTCATTGTCGTGATCTGTGGACTGATCGTGACCCGAAAGAAGAAAAGTAGTCGAACAGTAGCGTTGCACCTAGACTGATCGAACAGCATGATAAGGCCTAAGCGTTGAAGTTTAGGCCTTATTGTTTTTATAGGAGAAATAGGAGCAACCCGCGCACGAGAGCATGATGATAGCAATGCCTGTGATTTGATACGGGTTGAGGTGTTCTTTTAAGATCAGCCAACCAGCAAGGGCACTGACCGCAGGAGAGGCACTCAGTAAAATTCCAAATACTTTCGGTTCGAGTTTTTTCATCGCAAAGATATCCAGCAAGAATGGAAGGGTACTGGAAAGTAGCGATACCAAAACACAGAGCAGCAAAATCCAATAAGAATGAAATAGCTGATTCAAATCAGAGATGCCAAAGGGTAGCGCAAATAGAGTTGCCACCAACATGCCTATCGCCACCGTATTGCTGCCGCCTTTGGCGACTTTGGTACCGTAAATGATATACATGCCCCAACAGAATGCTGCGGCAAGTGCATAAAACATGCCGATATAACTGAAATTCTGATTGGCACTACCCAAAGGTAACAGCATCAGCCCCATAAACGACAAGACACCCCAGAGTAAATCCTGTTTCTGTTTTGACATGACAATGGCAACGGTGAGTGGGCCTAAGACTTCAATTGAAATGGCAATACCAATCGACAAATGGGAAAATGCCTTATAGATCAAAAGATTCATGAGACTCAGAATTAGCCCATAAATGATCAGGTTTTTCCAATCCATCTGGGAATGCAAGCTGCGCCAAGGTTTGAAAATCATCCACAACAGCAGTGCCGAGAAACTTAAACGAATCAGCGCAACTCCTTCAGCACCAAAGATCGGAAATAGAGTTTTTGCAATCGCAGCCCCAATTTGTACTGAGGCAAGTGATAGGCAGGCTGCAGCCAAAGCAAATTCTTGTTTATTTTGAACAGACGCACGCATGTCGATGACCTAGAGCTTGATCATGAGATTTTAGTTCTTGAAGGATGATTAAATTGCGCTTATTGATTGAAAACTGTGGGTTATTCACTCTATTATCGAAGAAAGATGAGGAATTAATTCATGGCAGAACTTTCACTCGATCATTTTGATTATGCAATTTTAAGAATATTGCAGCAGGACAATAAAACTTCACATCGGCAGATTTCGGAACAGATTGGGCTTTCTCAGGCATCGGTGCAGAGACGTATTGTTCGAATGGAACAGGAAGCCATTATTGAAAAGAATTGTGCGGTACTGAATCCAAAGCGATTTGGAGAGAAAGTCACATCCATTATCGAGGTCCGTTTAAGCGAAGATCGTTCCGTGGTGATGGATCGGGCCAAGCAATACTTTGCTGGCGTAGATGAAATTCAGCAATGTTATTTCGTCAATGGCGGGGTGTCTTTTATCATGATTATGCTCTCCAATAATCTATCTCATTTTGAAGCCTTAGTCAGAAAGCATTTTGCCGATAATCAAGATGTAAAAACCTATCGGACTTTAATCGTTTTAGATCGGGTTAAAGTCAGTTTAGATTTGTGTTTCTAGGCTGAGTTAGCGATTGAATACCATTAGATTGCGCTTTGGAAAATTCAAGGTCTCAACTCAGCGGGTTTCTGTTTTATCCGCGGTTCTGTGGGAACAGCTCAACAGCATTTTCGATCAAACATTGACGTAAAATACTAAAAGCAAAAGTCATGTCCTGTTCTTGCACACAGGCAAATCCAAGCAATAGGCCTGATTGAATTGGGGTATCAACACCTGAATAATATTGTGACAATGGGCGGACATTCACCCCGCGCGACAGTGCCAGTGCAGATATTTCAACATCATTGGCGTGATCAGGTAATTTGAGTACCAGATGTAGTCCAGCATCATGATTAAACGCATGTACAAATACATCGCCCAGATAGCGGTGAATCAGTTCAATCAGAAACTTCCGTCTTTTACTATACAGCAGACGCATCCGGCGGATATGTGCTGCATAATGTCCTTCACGAATAAATTCGGCTAAGGCACGTTGAGTGAGTAAGTGACCGCCTCGATACAGTTCAGCTGAAATTGTGCGTAAGGGCTGTACCAGTTGTTTCGGAACGACCATATAGCCAATACGCAAGGCAGGGTAAATAGTTTTACTAAAGGTTCCAATATAAATCACAGGCGGATTGTCTTCCAAACCTTGTAACGATGGATAAGGCTGACCTGAAAAACGGAACTCACTGTCGTAGTCATCTTCAATAATCCAGCTACCATGCTGTTGAGCCAAATCCAGCAATTTTCTACGTCTAGGTAAACTGAGATGCGAACCCAAAGGATATTGATGAGACGGGGTGACGAAAATCAGGCGCGGTGGGGTAGCTGGATGTTCTTCTGGAATAATGCCTTCGGCATCGACAGGCATCGGAACAATATTGAGGCCATTGATACGCAGAATATTCTTGGCACCCCAATAGCCCGGATTTTCAATCCAGACATGATCATTTAAATCACATAAAGCGCGTGACACCAGATCAACCGCCTGATGGATGCCTTCGGTAATAATAATCTGGTCTGTTTCACAATTGACTGAACGGGCAATGCGCAAATAATCTGCCAATGCATGGCGTAATTCCATACATCCTCCAGCATTGCTGTAGATCAAATTGGCAATTTCAGGCTGGCGACTGAGACGCGATTTGATCCGATTAAATTCGGCATGCGGAAATTCGGTGACATCAGGTGCACCGGGTACAAAGGCACCCCACTGATACGGAGAGGCTGCTGCATGTTGCAGCAAACTCGCCCCACGCTGAGAAAGCGTTCGTGTTGTATCTTCTGTGCTTGCAGCAGCATAGCTTGGTGTAGTACTGACCTGAATATAGCTTTCAGGTAGTGTCTCTGAAACCCAAGTACCTCGACCGGTATGCGCTTGAATATAACCTTCAGCACGTAATTGCTCATAGGCATTGAGGACAGTATTACGTGAAACGTGCAGCTCATTGGCCAAATCACGTGATGCAGGAAGACGAGTATTGGGCGCAAGAATGCCTTCCAAAATGGCATCTCTTAAACAATGAAAAACCCGAGCGGGTAAAGTCCCTTCACTGGCCTGTTGTAAATGCTGTAACAGGTAGTCTCCTAACAGGGTACGCAATTGGCTCTCTCCTTTAGTCCAAAAGTGGCTCTCGTTTATTCCTTATAAAAGGTACACATTAAGTACCCATAGCGCATTTTAGCCTTGTTTCAGCAATACATTGCCATGAAGCAATTTAAATGCCCAAAAAGATTATTGTTTTGTCGTATAGAGGTAACAAAATGGATGCAAAGCATATTGCAATAAATGCTCGTAAACAGCAAGCAACGCCACGTGGTGTTGGCGTGATGTGCCAATGGTATGCTGAACGTGCGAGCAATGCGACTTTGTGGGATACGGAAGGAAACGAATATATTGATTTTGCCGGTGGAATTGCAGTTTTAAATACGGGGCATCGCCATCCAAAAGTCATCGCCGCGGTGGCTGAACAACTGAATAAATTTACCCATACGGCCTATCAAATTGTACCGTATGAAAGTTATGTGTCCTTAGCCGAGCGGATCAATGCCCGTGCGCCGATTGAAGGTCCTGCCAAAACAGCATTTTTTACCACAGGTGCTGAAGCTGTTGAGAACGCAGTGAAGATTGCGCGTGCTGCAACAGGTCGTCATGGCATTATCACCTTTGGTGGTGGTTTCCACGGTCGTACTTTTATGACTATGGCCATGACAGGCAAAACAGCCCCTTATAAACGTGACTTTGGTGTGATGACCGCAGGCGTATTCCATGCCCGTTATCCAGTGGCGTCTAAAGGAATCTCGGTGAATGATGCCTTGATTAGTCTGGAAGAAATTTTTAGTGAAGATATTGCGGCACATGATGTGGCTGCAATTGTGCTGGAGCCTGTACAAGGTGAAGGCGGGTTTAATGTTGCACCAGTTGAGTTTATGCAACAACTGCGCAAGATTTGTGATGAACAGGGTATTCTGTTAATTGCAGATGAAGTACAAACTGGTTTTGCGCGTACTGGACAACTGTTTGCGATGCAGCATTATCCAGTCAAAGCAGATTTGATTACCATGGCAAAAAGCTTGGGTGGTGGTTTTCCACTTTCAGGTGTGGTTGGTCGTGCCGAAGTAATGGATGCACCGAATCCAGGTGGTTTAGGCGGCACTTATGCGGGTAACCCACTTGCCATTGCCGCAGCCAATGCCGTGATCGATGTGATTGAAGAAGAGCAGCTTTGTCAGCGAGCCAATACGCTGGGTGATGAGTTAGTGGCCATGCTCAAAGCGGCACAAAAATATTCAAATGATATTATTGATATTCGTGCATTGGGTTCGATGGTAGCGGTTGAGTTTGGTGATCATGTCACGGGCCAACCGAAACCAGAAGTGGCGAAAGCCATTCAGCAATATGCGATGGATCAGGGCTTATTGCTTTTAACCTGTGGCAAGCATGGTAATGTGATTCGTTTCTTATATCCATTGACGATTCCTGTGGTTCAGTTCAATCAAGCGCTGGTGATTATTCAAGATGCAATTGCAGCGCAACAACCTGCATTACAAAAGCTCGCAGGAGCTGAAGCATGATTGATTTAAACTTGCAGGCTTTATTAAAGCATCCAGATATTCGTTTTGATGCGGCGCCAACTGAACATTATTTTGTAGTGGATGATGCGGCGACAGGACAAGCCTTGGCTTGGGTCAAAGCATCTGACCAAGCCGACGTTGAAGCCGCGATTGCGCGTTCAGCCATCGCTCAAGCTCAATGGCAGCAGCAGACTGCTTTGGTACGTGCCGATATTCTACTGGCGTGGTATCAGCTGATTTTGCAACAGCGTGAAGCTTTGGCACAAATCTTAACCGCAGAGCAAGGAAAATCGCTGGCAGAAGCACGCGGAGAAATTGCTTATGCAGCCTCGTTCATCCGTTGGTTTGCAGAACAGGCGCGTCGTGTCGATGGTTCCGTGTTAACACCTGTTCAATCACAGCAGCGTTTGATTGTGCTTAAGCAAGCGATTGGAGTGACCGCAGCGATTACGCCGTGGAATTTCCCAGCCGCAATGATCACTCGCAAAATTGCACCTGCTTTGGCTGCGGGGTGTTCGATGTTGGTCAAACCTGCGGAACAGACTCCGTTAACTGCCTATGCTTTGGCGGTACTGGCAGAGCAGGCAGGCTTACCTGCTGATCTATTTATTTTGATCAGTGGTGATGCGGTGGCTGTCGGGCAAACTTTATGTGCAAGTGATACGGTACGTAAGCTCAGCTTTACAGGTTCAACCGATGTTGGTCGTATTCTGATGAAACAATGTGCGCCAACCATCAAAAAGCTTTCTCTAGAGCTGGGTGGCAATGCCCCTGTGATTATTTTTGATGATGCCGATGTTGAGCGTGCAGTGCAGGGCATTATGGTCAGCAAGTTCCGTAACAGCGGACAAACTTGTGTCTGTGCCAACCGTATTTATGTTCAGGCCGGGATTTATGAAACCATTTGTGAGCGCTTAAAAATCGCCGTTGAACAACAACTTCGTGTTGGTGATGGACGTGAAGACGGTGTTACCCAAGGTCCATTGATTGACCAAGACGCAGTTGAAAAAGTGCAATCGCATATTGCCGATGCGGTCAGTCAGGGTGCTTCGGTTGTTGTCGGTGGTCAAGCGCATGCCTTGGGAAAAACCTTCTTTGAACCGACCATCTTAAGAGATGTCACTCAGCAGATGAAAGTTGCTAAAGAAGAAACCTTTGGTCCATTAGCACCGTTGTTCCGTTTCAATGACGAAGCTGAAGCTGTTGCAATGGCCAATGATACGGAGTTTGGCTTGGCGAGTTATATTTTTACCCAAGACATGGCACGCCAATGGCGGGTAGGTGAAGCACTGCAATATGGTATGGTCGGTGTGAATACAGGGCTGATTTCCAATGAGGTTGCGCCTTTTGGTGGAATTAAACAGTCCGGCTTAGGTCGTGAAGGTTCACAATTTGGGATTGAGGAATATCTGGAACTGAAATATATGTGTGTCGATATTTCTTAATTGAAAATGGTTGATGGTCTGAACGAGCGTACTCCTTTCTTCAGACCTTTTTATCCATTCAAGCACTTCAGAGATGAGGTGCTTTTTGTATTGAAAATGCGGGGTAATTTTTGAGATCTATTGCATCTCGATTTTCATGCTTATTTAAATGGTACCTATGTTTTCAACCAAATTGGTTCTCGGTTTTATTCAAAAATCACAGACAATGAAAAGTGCAAAAATAAATATGGATAATGGAATAACGGACCTATGAAAAAGAAATTATGGTTAGGACTCAGCGTTTGTTTGATGACCTTCGGGACTCAGGCACAAACACCACAAGCGGATATCATTGTGATGAATGCAGATATCCGAACTTCAAATCCAGCCAAACCGAAAGCACAAGCATTTGCAATTAAAGATGGTAAGTTTCTGGCCGTTGGTAATAATGCCTTTATTCAAAATATGGCAAGTCCAAAGACACAGGTGATTGATGCCCAAGGTAAAACAGTTCTTCCGGGTTTGACCGATGCACATACTCATTTATTGGGTGGTCTGGAACTGTGGGAGGGCGTAGATCTGTTTGGGATCACTGATCGGCAAGAATGGTTTAAATTGATTGCCAAACGAGATAAAGAACTCGCGAAAGATGCGTGGTTGGTCGGTGGGCGCTGGGATGTCAGCGCCATGAAGGACAATCGTATGCCAACACGTCAGGAGCTGGATGCAATTGTGCCTGATCGACCTGTGGTGTTACAGGATATTGATTATCATACCGTTTGGGTAAACAGCAAGGCGATGCAATTGCTGGGAATCGATAAAAATACCAAAGCACCAGAAGGGGGGGAGATTGTTAAAGATCCACAAACAGGCGAGCCGACAGGAATCTTTAAAGAAACGGCAGCCAATCAACTGATCTTAGCCAGCCCGCAATATACAAAAGCATTACTCTCAGGCAAAGCCGCAATCCCAGTGGTTGAAAAAATCGTTGCTCATTTTAACAGCTTGGGAATAACCTCGGTACATGATATGTGGGCTGAACTCGCTACAGTGTATCCAGCTTTACTTGAGTCACAGAAACAGTTACCGATGCGTATTCGTTTTGGATTAATGGCTGGGGAAGATCAGGCAACGCTGGCACAACTGCAAAGCTATGCCAAACAACGGGATCAACTGAATCAACGTTTTATCCAAAAAGAGCAGCAGTGGCAGAAAGGGCCGCAGTTCCGTTTTGGTTATATGAAATATTTTGTTGATGGTACGCTGATGAGCTATACCGCTGCACTGAATGAACCTTATGCAGATCGACACCATTTCAACATCGAGCCCATTACCTCACAGCCAAAATTGAATGACATCGTGAGAAATGCCAATGATGTGGGCTTTCCTGTGGCGATCCATGCCATCGGTGATAAAAGTGTAGATATGGCATTGAATGCAATTGAAAACAGCCCGAAACATCGCCAACTGATGAATCGGATTGAACATATTGAAGTCACCACTAAAACGGCAATTCCTCGTTTTGCTGAATTAGGCGTTGTCGCCTCCATGCAGCCAGACCATGCGATTGCTGGTAATTATCAGGAGTCGCGTCTCGGTGAAGCACGAATGCCGTATAGCTATGCGTGGCAGTCGTTATTGAGTAGTGGTGCGTCGATGGTGTTGGGCAGCGACTGGCCAACGGCCCCTGAAAATCCAATGCTACAGTTAAGTGATGTCGTGTTCCGCGAATATAATGGCAAGACGCGTTATAGCGATAATGCCTTGAGTTTGGATGAAGCCTTGTATGCCTATACCCAAGCACCCGCCAATGTCGCAGGCTGGGGCAATGAAATTGGCAGTATTAGTGTAGGAAAATGGGCGGATTTTGTGGTTTTACAAGGGGCTTTGCAAACGCCATTAAATAAAGACATTAAGGATTGGAAAGTGGCTCAAACTTGGTTTGCAGGTGAAAAAGTTTATGACGGCAAGCTGAACAGTAAATAATAAATTGAATGAAATAAAAAAAAGCCTACGGGCTTTTTTTTATTTTTAGCCACTTGATTTTAAATCATGACTAAACGCATTTTGCTTAAAAAATAAATGGTTCCTATATTTTTATTTAAATTGGTTCTCGGTTTTATTTCAAAATTAAAGACAATGAAAATTCAAGAATAATCATGTACTAATGGAATAAGTGAATGATAAAAAATACAGTGCTGCTAGGGATTTTCACATCGGCAATATTTTCAACAATCAATGTGCAAGCCGCAGAATCGAAAGCGTTTAAGGATCAGTTTGCTGTGAGTGGTTCGCTGGCATTTTTAACGGAATACTACTGGCGTGGCACAACCCAGACGCAGGGTAAGCCTGCCGTTCAGGGGACCTTAAGAGCAGATCATAATTCAGGTTTATACGCACAGCTTTTTGCCTCGAATATACAACTCGATATCGGTAGCAGTGTCGAGTTCGACTATTACCTTGGCTATGATTACCAATTCAATGATCACTTAAAGTTGAATTTACAATATTTGGATGTCAATTATCCAGGTGAAGACAAAACCTTGCCAAGGGTCGACTTTGAGGAATATTCAATTGGGTTGTTTGCATCAGGGATGTTGAATCAACAAGATCAATTGAATCTCTCATTTTATTATTCACCAGACTACACCCTAGAAACAGGGAAGATGCTGCGTTATGAGGTCGGTTATCGCTATCCTGTCGCTGACCAATGGAATGCTTATGCACAGGCTGCCTATAACCAGTTCTCAAGTAACGAGGCCTATGAATTACTGTGGGCAACTGATGAAAAGAAACATTTTTATGATTATAAAGTAGGTGTTGACTTTAACTATCAAGATTTTATTTTTGATCTGTATTATGCCGATGGCAATGTGAATAAGGCCTTGAAAAATGCCGATTCAACTGTGGTATTTAGCCTAACCAGAACATTCTAATTGATCACTTTAAGATTTATAAAATCTACTCTTGTAAAATAAACAGCCTTAGGTCCAATGTTTTGAAAATATAGATGAATTCATCTTGTTTTTAGCATAGACCTGAGGCTTTTTTTATTATGATGAGAAGAGAAAATAATAACGTCATCATCATATTTTCTGCCGAATAAGACCAACATGTTTTACCTATAAAACAGAAAAATAAAGGTAGGAGCCAATTCAAATTTCAAGCTGATTTACAGTGGTTTAATAATAGGCAATTGAGCACTTTAAAAAATATAATTTTATTCTTTTTTGTGTTGTTTATTTAATTGAAAAATAATGTTTTTTAAAGTTTTTCTGAGTCGCTGTGAAATTGGTTCCTAAAGCAGTGTTGAAATTGGTACTCGTCTTTTCTTGAATTATTTATCAAAGTGGATGCTAAGGCGACTCTAAAGATATTTAAAAGGGATGTGCAAAACAATGAGAGTGAATGCAGAGCGATTATGGCAAATGCTCATGGAAATGGCAAAAATTGGTGCAACTGATCAGGGTGGCAATACCCGTTTAGCACTCAGTGATGAAGATATTGCAGGTCGAGCTTTACTGCTGGAATGGGCAGAAAAAATCAATCTTTCCGTTCACTATGATGAAGTCGGAAATCTGATTTTACGCCGTGCAGGTCGAAATGAAAGTGCGTTACCGATAGTGATGGGGAGTCATCTCGATACACAACCTAAAGGCGGTCGCTTTGATGGAATTTATGGCGTGCTGGCCGGCATGGAAGTTTTACAGCGTTTAGCCGAAGAAAAAATAACCACGGAACATCCATTTGAGCTTGTAGTGTGGATGAATGAAGAGGGTGCACGTTTTACCCCAGCGATGATGGGTTCAGCGGCTTTCGCGGGCGTCATTCCTAAACAACAAATTTATGACAGCACAGATAAACAAGGTGTTTCAGTTTTTGCGGAACTGGTGCGTACAGGACAACTTGGCAATTACCCATTGGCTCGTCCATTCCAAGCCTATTACGAAGCGCATATCGAGCAAGGCCCTGTACTGGAAAAAAATGAGATTTCGATTGGTGTGGTGACGGGTGGACAAGCGATTCTCTGGCTGGATGTTGAAACTAAAGGTCGTGCTGCACACGCTGGCACTACGCCAATGAATCTGCGTAAAGATACCATGGTCGGGACTGCTGAAATGATTGTGGCTTTAGAGCAATGCATTTTGGAACAATTCCCAGAAGGTTTGGTGACTTTTGGTGAAATGCAGGTCGCGAATTCGTCACGTAATACCATTCCTGGTCAAATCCAGTGGACTATTGACTTACGTAATCCAGATGATGCCCAGCTCGAAGCGATGGAACAAGCAACACATCAACTATTGCATTCACTCGCAGCACAACGAGATTTAGAGATTAGCATTTCACAACATTGGTTAAGCCCAGCGACTTATTTTGATCGTACTTGTGTTGCAACCGTACAAGATGCTGTGGACAGCTTGGGATATAGCAATCAGACCATTGTCAGCGGGGCAGGCCACGATGCAATCAACATTGCCAAACACTGCCCAACGACCATGATTTTTATTCCATGTATCAATGGACTCAGCCATAACGAAGCAGAAGACATTTATGCGAATGACGCTGCACAAGGTGCTGATGTGTTACTGAATGCCATTCTAAATTATGACAAACAACATGCTGCGCAAGATTCATCAGCGCATGTAGCAACTATTTAACGATTATAGCCAAGAGCGAAATGTAGGAAATGCAGGCTTCTAAAAGAAGTACTGCGAATATTGAGGACGGACAACGATGAACTCTAAATTACCAGTAGAAATTGATATTCAAGATATCTGGCAAAAAGATAAAGACCATGTGATTCACCCATGGACTGATTTTTCGACATTTAAAGACGAAGGCTCTTTAATTATGTCTAAAGGCGAAAATGTCTATGTCTATGATGCACATGGCAATAAATACCTAGATGGTATCGGTGGCTTATGGTGTGTCAATGTCGGCTACGGACGTAAAGAAATTGCAGATGCGGTTGCTGAGCAAATTATGCAATTGCCTTATTACTCTCCATTTGGACATCAAACCACTGCGCCAGCAGCGAAGTTGGCTGCAAAACTGGCAGAGTTAGCACCGGGTAACCTAAACCATGTGTTCTATGGTTGTGGTGGTTCGGTTGCCAATGATACCGCTGTGCGTTTGATTCACCATTATTTTTATCAAATCGGCAAGCCATCTAAGAAAAAACTGATTGCACGTAAGGATGCTTATCACGGCAGTACTTATATCAGTATGACGTTGACAGGGATTGAAGCTGATCATGTTGGCTTTGAGATTCACAATCAATTAGTCCATCACGTTTCATGCCCGAACCCATACCGTAAGCCTGAATCTCAATCGATGGAAGATTTCTGTAATGAAAAAGTGCAGGAACTGGAAGATACGATTTTGGAGCTAGGCCCAGATAACGTTGCCGCATTCTTTGCTGAGCCAATTATGGGTGCAGGCGGTGTGATTGTTCCACCAGAGGGCTACCATGCCAAGACTTTAGCCGTGTGTAAAAAGTACAACGTGTTATATGTGTCTGATGAAGTGGTGACTGCATTTGGTCGTTTGGGGCATATGTTTGCTTCAGAGGCGGTATTTGGCATCGTTCCCGACATCATTACTTGTGCCAAAGGCTTGTCTTCAGGTTACTTGCCATTAGGCGCAACCATTATCTCTGATGAAATTTATGATGCGATCAGCAAACCACACCATGAAGGCGGTCTGTTAACCCATGGTTTTACTTATTCAGGTCATCCTGTGAGCTGTGTTGCTGCACTGAAAAATATTGAAATCATTGAAAAAGAAAATATTTGTGAGCATGTGCAAGACATGGGCGCTTATTTTGAGGAACAGTTAAAAACCTTGGCTGATCTTGAAATCGTCGGTGAAGTACGTGGCAAAAAATTCATGATGTGTATTGAAAACTTACGTAATAAACAAACTAAAGAACTCTTCGATCGTTCGGTAGGTGTTGGAAAACGTATTGCCAATCATTGTCAAAAATTAGGTCTGATCGTGCGTCCAGTTGGTCACATGAATGTGTTATCTCCACCACTGATCTTGACCCGTGAGCAAGTTGATTTTGCAGTGAAGACTTTACGTCATGCGATTCAAAATACCATTCAAGAGCTTAGAGCCGAAGGGCATCTATAAGCTGAAAAATCAGTGTTTATTTCCCCTAATTTCAACTTGCCTTAAGGGGCGAGTTGAGCTCCTCAACCGCAAAAGGCTGAGGTGAAACAAAAGACATGGACCGAAATGGCTGAGTAATAAAGGTCGATACCGTTTTAAGTTGCACTGAAATAATGGCAATCATAAAGCTTAAAGCAGATGTATCACCCGAAGGCGAGTAAGCAGATGAAGAATTATATCAATGGAAAGTGGCAGGCAACCACAGGTACAGCACAGATTGCAGTGATCAACCCGAATAATGAAGCGCAGATTTTGGATTATACCGCTGCTTCTACACACGATGTTGATGCGGCTGTTGCTGCTGCGAATCAGGCGCTCGATGATTGGAGTATGACTACACCTCAACAACGAGCAGAATGGTTAAACAAAATTGCTGACCAGCTTGACACTGAGAAAACTCGCCTGATTGAACTTTCGCATCGAAATAATGGCAAGTCATCTGAACAAGCGCAGGTGGATGTTGAAAATAGTATCAAGTGCTATCGCTATTATGCAGATTTAGTGCAGAGCATGGCGTTTAGTCAAACCACGCAATGCGAGGATGGGACTGAACTCACCCATCAACAGAACCCTGTGGGCGTGGTTGCATTAATTACGCCGTGGAATTTTCCGTTAATCACTAGCGCATGGAAAATTGCACCTGCTTTAGCAGCAGGTTGTAGCATTGTTTTTAAACCCTCTGAACTGGTGCCTTTACCTGAATATGCCTTTACTGAAATTTTAGATCAAATCCAGTTTCCACAAGGGGTGTTTAACCTGATTCTTGGAGATGCTGTGGCAGCACAACATTTGGTGGTGCATGCGGATGTGCAAAAAGTCTCGTTTACGGGCAGCACTGAAGTTGGAATTCATGTGATGCAGGCTGCCGCACCTTCTGTCAAACGTGTGACTTTGGAACTCGGTGGAAAATCACCGATTTTAATTCTGGAAGATGCTGATTTAAATGAAGCAGTCGATAAAGCATTGGGTGGCATGTTCTATAACAGCGGTCAAATGTGTTCTGCGACATCACGCTTATTGGTGCATCAATCCATTGCCAAACCTTTCTACCAAAAATTGAAAGTCGCCGTAGAGTCGATGCAGCTTGGCACGGATCTTACCGGACCCTTCGCGATGGGGCCGATGACCACGCAAAAGCAATTCAATAAAGTGCATGAATACTTAGACATTGCGCAGCAAGAAAAACTTCAGGCATTGGTTGATCTGAATCAAATTGCTTTACCGAGCAAAGGTTTCTTTATTCAGCCACACGTTTTTATTGATGTACCTACTGACAGCCGACTGTGGAAAGAAGAAATTTTTGGTCCTGTGATGTGTTGCCGTAGTTTTGCAACCGAAGATGAGGCAGTGCGCTTAGCCAATGATTCTGAGTTTGGTTTAGCTGCAACCATCATGACAGGCTCTGTGGAGCACGGTAAAAAAATTGCTAAACGCTTGCGTTCAGGTCACATCTGGATCAATTCATTCCAGATGATTCAGCCGGGATCATTGTGGGGTGGTTTTAAAAAGAGTGGCATTGGGCGTGAACTCGGTGAGTCTGGCATTCAAAGCTATTTAGAGGAAAACGTCATTACGATTTAACCCATTTAAAACAGGTTATTGGATCGAGAAAGGGACTTCTCTTTTCAATACAACGCCGACTCGGTGAAAAAAACAATGCACTAAATAAGAGTTTGCATTGATGTAGGAGAAATATGCATGGAAAGCGATAATAATCGGAAAGGGCTTTCACTTTGGCAAGTCGTTGTCATTGGTGTGGCCTATATGGCGCCCGCAACGGTATTTGATACCTTTGGTATTATTTCCAGAGTGACAGAAGGACGTGTCCCACTGGCCTATGTTTTGGCGTTGATTGCAATGCTGTTAACCGCTTTTAGTTATGCGCGATTCAGTAAATTGTCACCCAAGTCAGGATCTGCTTATACCTATACAACAGATACCTGTGGCAAGACTGCGGGCTTTTTTGTGGGCTGGTGTTCGTTGATTGATTATCTGCTGATTCCATTGGTCAATGTACTATTGGCGTCTTTCTATCTAAATGCATTGATGCCTGATATCTCCTATACCGGATGGGTGCTCATCATGGTGGGACTGTTAACCTTGATTAATAGTTTCCGCATCAATATTCTCGCCAATTTTAGTTTCATCTTTATTCTGGCCACGGTTGCCATGATGCTGGTGTTTATCTTTTTGGTGGTCACAGGCATTGGTAATTCTCACGGCTATGGCAGTGTGATGACGCTCACACCACTATTGAATGGCAATCCTGAATATCTGACCTTACTGACAGGTGTCTCACTGGTTTGTTTCTCATATTTAGGTTTCGATGCTGTTTCTACCTTGGCGCATGAAAGCAAGAACCCGACCAAGACCATTCCGCGCGCAATCATACTCACCACCTTATTGGGCGGGATTATCTTTATTACGGTGTCTTGGTTTGTGCAATTGTCTTTCCCTTCACTGGAACAGTTTAAAAATCCAGATGAAGCTTTACCTGAAATTGCACTCTATGTCGGTGGGGTATTCTTCCAATCTGCCTTATTGACTGTACAAATCATGAATGCTTTTGCATCAGGTTTGGCCTCGCATGCCAGCGCATCGCGGTTGCTGTATATCATGGGCCGAGATGGGGTATTTAACCAAAAAGTATTTGGTTCCGTGAATGCTCGATTAGGCACACCTTTATATTCAATCTTTTTTGTCGGCATGATTTCGTTGCTTGCGATTGTCGTGGACTTAGCAACAGTCGTCAGTCTGGTGAGTTTTGGTGCCTTGATTGCCTTTACCATGGTGAACTTTTCGGTATTTATGAAATTTTTCGTGATTCGCAAAGAACGGACTGGATTTAAAAATATTTTCTTCAATTTATTGCTGCCATTGGCTTCGGTGCTGTGTTTATTAGGGTTGTGGTTACATCTCGAAAAATCAGCTTTGGAGTTTGGTGGAATATGGCTAGCCACAGGTGTTTTGCTTTTACTTTATAAAAAATTGAGAAAGCAGCCGATTTCCTTTGGTGCAACCACCTGAAGGTTTACTCAGTTAAAAAATATTTCTAAGGATTTAAAAGTTGTGGAAAAACAGGATATGCAACAAACAATGAATACACCAAAGCAAGATGGTTTTCAGATGCCGGGCGAATGGTCGCCTCAAGAAGCGGTGTGGATGATTTGGCCTTATCGTACCGATAACTGGCGCGCCAATGGACAACCCGCTCAGCAGGCTTTCGCTCAAGTTGCTGCGGCAATTACTCAAACCACCCCCGTGTTTATGGCCGTACCCTCTACTGAAATGGATAAAGCCCGTCAAACAATGCCAGCGCAAGTGACATTGGTTGAAATGGAAAGTGATGATGCGTGGACGCGTGATACGGGGCCAAGTATTGTCAAGAATGCTACGGGAGAGAGAAAAGGGGTGAGTTGGGTCTTCAATGCGTGGGGTGGTGAAAATGGCGGCTTATACTTTCCATGGGATCAAGATCAATTGATCGCTCAGCAGATTTCAGCACGACATGATCTTGAAACCTATTCGACTTCTCTCATATTGGAAGGTGGTGCAATTCATGTGGATGGTGAAGGGACATTATTGACGACCTCAGAGTGCTTGCTTAATCCAAACCGAAATCCAAATCTGACGCAGACTGAAATTGAAAATACCCTCAAAGAATGTCTTGGTGTAAGCCAATTTATCTGGTTACCTGAAGGGGTATTCAATGATGAAACCGATGGGCATGTCGATAATATGTGCTGTTTTGTGCGTCCTGGTGAAGTTGCGTTGCATTGGACGGATGATCCTCAAGACCCACAATATGCACGATCTGTCGCGGCATTAACGGTACTGGAAAATAGCAAAGATGCACAAGGACGAAGTTTAAAAGTATGGAAGTTACCATCACCAGGACCTTTATATGCCAGTGAAAATGAAACCATTGATGTTGAAAAAGGCAATGCCATTGAACGTTTTGAAGGTAATCGTTTAGCGGGCTCATATGTGAATTATCTGATCAGTAATCAGCAGATCATTTTCCCTTTACTGGATGAACGCACCGATGAGGAAGCTAAAGCCTTATTCCAGCAGATGTATCCTGATTATTTAATTACGGGTGTTCCTGCACGTGAGATTTTATTAGGCGGTGGTAATATTCACTGTATTACCCAGCAAATTCCAGCATAAATTGTAGCAAAGACAGCTATAAGTAAGATGAGTATAGCTGTCTTTATATTGTTGTTTTTATAATAGTATGTTTAATTTTTCATTTTATATTGCCTAATATGTGTATCTATTAATCCCATAATGATAAGTTTTATTATATTTTGTTTTTTTAAGATATCCGCTAGGTGAAAGGAATAATATCTAAAACTTAATGTGTTTAGATGGATTTTGAAAATGAATACAGATGTTTTAGAGGTAAAGAATTTAATACCAATATTAGCAACACCGAATACAGCAGTTATTATTACTGGTGGTGCTTCAGGTATTGGCTATGCTGTTGCAGAAGCATTAGCTGCGGTAGGGCGTCCTGTTGCGATATGGGACATCAATTCAGAAAGAGCTGAAAGAAGTGCTGCAATAATCTCAGAACAATACAAAGTAAAAGCAATCGGGATTGGGATTAATATTATTGATGTGGATAAATATGATGCTGCCATAGATCTTAGCCGTAATGTACTTGGAAATCTTGGTGGTTTGGTACATTGTGCAGGGATTGTCGATACGGGGTCCTTAGAAGGCATTACCTTAGAGACTTGGGCTGCGGGAATTGATACGCATTTAAGACCTTTAGCATTTTTAAGCCAAAAATTGTATCGTGATTTTACATTGAATAAAGGTTCAGCAATTGTGACGATTGCTTCTATCAATGCAACGCTTGGTAATGCGATTAATCCAATTTACAGTGCAGCAAAAGGCGGAATGTTGTCATTGGTACGCTCTTTAGCAGATCGCTTAGCACGGGATAATATTCGCATTAATTCAGTATCACCTGGTCAAATTCATACCCCAATGGTACAAGCTTCATTGGATTCGCTTCCAGAAAACTTTTTCGAAAAACGTATTCTCTTGGGGCGTTTAGGCCAACCTGAGGAAATTGGTCGTGTGGTCAGATTCCTTCTATCAGACGAAGCGAGTTATATCACAGCAGCAGAAATTGTGGTTGATGGAGGCAATATTTCATCTCAGCGTGGATAGCCAATATCAGATGTCTGTAGCTTCATTTAAGCTACAGACTACAACTAAATTTAACTGGCAAGTTTTAAGGTAATGACACCTGTGACAATGACACCGACATAAAAAAACTTCTCCACGCTTTTTCGTTCACCCCAAAAGAAAATGCCCATTAAAATAGTACCGATCACACCGATACCCGTATAAACAGCATAAGAAATTGAAACATCAATGTTTGTCATCGCCATATGTAATAAAAACAGCGAAGCAGAAAGTGACACAATGTAGAGTGGAATCGCGGTTCGGTATTTTTTATGAATCAGGTCACGAATACTTTTCACGACAAATATTTCTAATATCCCAGATGCAATTAACAATAGCCAGCTCATGCTTTAGTCTCCGATCTGTTTTAATTTGACCACACCAATAATGATCATCACAATTGCAATCACGGAAATAAAATTGACTGGATTCTCAATAATATAAGTGTCAAACAGAAACGTTCCTAAGGTTCCAAGAACAACAAAAAATACATAGGCATAAGAGGGCTTCATTTTTTTTGCTGCTAAGAATAAAAATAGGAAACTTCCGACAATAAAGAAAACCGTAAATGACCATTCAAATAAGTTTCGAGAATACTTTAGGCCAATGGCCCAAAGTATTTCGAATGAACTCGCAATGAATAAATATAACCAAGCCATAAGAACTCACCGTAAGTAGATTAATGAACAAATAAGCAATCCGTGCAGATGCTATTTGGGAATTTGCTGGGTAATACAATGAATATTGCCGCCACCTAATAAGATTTCTCTTGCCGGCACGCCAGTGATTTGATAATCAGGATACATTTTGTGGAACAAAATATAGGCTTGATCATCGGTTCTTTCATCCAATAAAGGAAAGATAATCTGCTGATTACTGATCAGATAATTCACATATGATCCCGCTAAACGATTACCTTCAAAACGTTCAATGGCATTGCCTTTTTCAACATCAATGGTTTCATTTTCACTGGCATACAAAGGTCCTGGCGCGGGTAATTTCCACACCTTCAGTTTTTTGCCTTTTGCATCAGTTACTGATTCGAGAATGTCTAATGCCTGTCTTGAACTTGCATATTGTGGATCATTCTGATCATCTGTCCAATGTAGTGCCACTTCGCCTGGACGGACAAAGCAACACATGTTGTCGATATGCCCATCGGTCTCATCGTTATACACACCCAATGGCAACCAAATGAATTTCTCAATGCCAAGTAAGGTGGAAAGTTCATGCTCAATCTGCGCTTGTGTCATTTCTGGATTACGATTGGGATGCAGTAGACACTCTTTGGTTGTTAATAATGTTCCTTCACCATCGACATGAATGGCACCACCTTCTAAGACCATGCCAGACTGATGTAATGGGATGGAATGAAAATGGGCGACCTGACTGGCAACCTCAAGATCTTTATCCCAATTATCATACAAGCCACCATTTTCACCACCCCATGCATTAAAGACCCAATCAACTGCGACATTATTGTCTGCTGGATCTTTCACGATGGTTGGTCCGGTATCTCTCATCCATGCATCATCACTTTCAATTTCAACTAAGGTGACATGGGCGGGAATCGTGGCTTTTGCTTTATTCATTTCAGCATGGGGAACCGCCATAAATACCGGTGTGGTTTTAGAAATCGCTTCAGCGACTTTGGCAAAGGCTTGCTGTGCAGGCAATGCACCTTGTCTCCAGTTATCGGTACGATAAGGCCAAATCATCCAAACACATTGTTGTGGCGTCCATTCAGCGGGCATTTTATACATATGATTTTTCATGTGCTTAAACTTCATATCAGGTTTCATTGATCCGATATTAGTTCAGATATTTTGAATGTTAAATAAAGGAGCTATCAGTTTTTTTGAAATCTCAAGGTTTAAATACTGGTTAAATTGCCGATTTACAGAGAACGTAAAAATAAAATAAATAAAGATATGAATGAGTTGACGCGAGTTCGAAGAAGCATAAAAACAGAGTTTGTTTTCTAAGCAATGGAAAAAAACTTATGAATAAATGACCTAAAATGTATAGGAAAATGAAGAAAATAGTACTATTTTCATCTCACGAATATGTAGCTGTATTTGGCTACAGAGAAAGAACAATAGAGAGTGTATATATGCATGATGTGTAGAATAAAAACGACTCATCCATCATCCAAGCTCATTATGTGCTAAATACCTGTTTGAATAGGGTTAGATGATCTATTTTATGTATCATGAGATAGATTTAAGATTTATATTTAACTCTAAAATAAATTTATAATTTTGTCCTAATCTGTTTTTATTTTATGTTTAATTTGTTGGTTAGGCATTTAGCGTGTTTTATCGTATAAAGAAAAGACTGTATTGTTAATTTATTAGGTTTTTTATGTCCACTTAATGCGGGTAATTTTTAATATGATCTTCCTTTTGTTCATGAGAATTGATAGTGAAGAAATGGGTATGTAAGAATTGTGGTTTATATAAGAAAGTTATTCCAAGTAGTATTAAGTCAGGACGAAAAGTTTTTTTTATACATGATGCTGATAATATCGGTAAGCTAAATAAAATAATAAGTAAAGGGACGGTTGTTAGCCGTAATCAAGATGTTTTGATCATACTGAGTGAAGGCGTTTTATTCATGATTAAAGACAGCGATGTCTATCCAGAAGATGCACCTGTATATTTTGTCTATAACATGTTTGGGACGTGTGAATGTTAAGTACTTTATTGGCTTTATTTTAGCTAAAATTATGGTTTTTATGCGTTTTATAGGGATAGAAATTGGCACAGAAAGTCAAATTAAAGACGCAGCGTCAAGATAAATCATCGGCAGTCTATATAATGCTCAGGAAAGTAGTCCCGAAATTTATATCAATAAGCAGCTATATAGCACTCTTCAGGTTTTGATTTAATTCTGAGTGAAGCTGGTTTTATATTACATAATTTTCGGGTGAGACGATGAGAAGGATGATGTCGAATGCCCAAATTTGTTGTAATGAAACAAAGCTTTAATGCACCAGTAGACCTTATTTTTCATCTTTTTTCAAAACATCGAACCTTTAATACGGTTTTATGGCCGCTACAATCGGTTGTGATTAAAGCTTCTACTGATGATCACAATACAGATGGTGTGGGTTCAATACGAAAGATGGGCCTCGGGGTATTTAAACCGATTCAAGAAGAGATCACACAGAGTTTGCCCAATCAGATGATTGAATATCAAATGCTAAAGAATTGCTTATTCAGTTATCATTTGGGGCGATTGGAGTTTGAAGAATCAGATGGACGTACCCATTTGACCTATACCATCTGGTTAGAGAGCAAAGTCCCATTCCTTACAGAAATAACCTTGATGCAGTTGCAGGCATCGGCAAACCATGGGCTAAAGAAAATTGCAGCTAAAATTAACCAGTTTCAAATTAAGGCCTTATAGCCAAGTGAGTAGCTGATAAAAAAATAGAAAACAACATAAGTTTGATCGCGATACGTTATAGCTACTCTAGGATAAGTAAATCGACAGATTTGAAATGGTATTCTGATCAAGGAGAAAGCAATGGATGTAATGGACAAGACCATCATTATTACGGGTGCTTCAAGTGGGATTGGTGAACAGGCTGCCATACAACTGGCGCAAGCAGGGGCCACAGTTTGTCTGATTGCGCGTCGTTTAGATGAATTGCAAAGAATTCAAACCGGCATTCAGGCTCAAGGTGGGCGAGTCTCTATTTATCAGGCTGATTTGACTGATGTCGAACAAGCACAGAGTTGTATTACACAGATTCTAGCTGAACATCAGAACATTGATGTTTTGGTGAATAATGCAGCCCGTTCCATTCGCCGTCCGATTCTTGAATCGCTTGATCGTCTACATGACTATACCCGTACCATGCAGATTAATTATTTTGCAGCAGTGAATTTGACGCTAGGATTATTGCCACATTTTTTGGCCAATGGCGCAGGGCATATTGTCAATATATCGACCATGTCCACTCAAGTGCCAATTCCGTTGTTCTCGGCTTATCTCGCGAGTAAATCTGCACTCGAGTCTTTTTCCCGTTCATTATCGATGGAACTGAAAGGCAAAGGCATTGACGTCAGTATTGTGTATTTTCCAATGGTCAGAACGCCAATGTCATCCAAGACCGCAATCTACAAACACATGAAAATGTTAGATACACCTGCTGCTGCGGGTTGGATTGTGAAAGCGATTCAAGAAAAATCCTATCGGGTTAGCAGTAAAACAGGTTTGGTTGCCAATGTGGTATTGAATACCGTACCCACCTGGATGATGAATTTGTCGCGTCCTTTATTTGATGCAATGGACAAACGTTTAAAAAATAAATTAAAGACAGATCAAGCCTGATGATTGAAGTCTGAAAATCTAAAAAAGCAGCTTTAGCTGCTTTTTTGTTATCCCTTAATAGATAAATTTAGAAATCTTATCTGCACTCTGAATCACTGTATCCGCAATTTCATTTCTAAAATAATGTTCATCATAACTGCCTAAAGGGCAACTGACAGAGAGTACCGCCGCCATTTGATGGGTAGATTGTTTAAAAATTGGTGCAGCACAGGCTGCCATATCGTGATTGTAATGTCCCCAACTGACCATAGAACGTTGGGTTTTGACAAAACTGAGGCGTTGTAACAGCTCCTTGAGGTTTTTAGGGGTGAGTTCTGAGAATGTATCCCATTGATTAAAGTGTTTATAACGGTCACGAATTTCCGTTTCGCTGAGATCGGCCAACATCATTTGTCCAATCACGGTGGCATGTGCGGGCCAGCGCGTGCCGAGCCCAATATTGCTGGTGAAGGTGCCATTCGATTGAATGTTATTGATAAAGACAATATGCGTGCCTTCCAGAATGGATAAATGCACCGCAAGTTGGGTTTGATCACGCAGTTCTTTCATTAACGGTGTAGCTAAATCTAATAAGGATTGTTTAGACAAACTATTAAAGCCGAGCTCCATCACCTTTGAATCGAGTGCATAGGTCTTTTGTGACGCCTTGCGTAGAAAGCCGCATGATTCCAGTGTGTAGATCAGTCGAAAGGCACTGGAACGGTTGACATCGAGAACTTCGGCAATTTCAGTAATGGTCATTTCTTGGGTTTGTTGATTAAAGGCTTGCAAAATTGCCAAGCCACGCACTAAGCCAGGGACTAAATAGCGATCATCATTTTTTGTCAGTTCAGATTCTTGAGAGTCTGTTTCAACGCTTGAATTCATCAGTTTAATTTTCCTACAAAAAACGCAAATCATAAAAAATTAATTTTCTTAGAATTCTATTCTAACTGCAAAGCATAACGAAAAGATAGTTTTATATATGAAACAAAATTTCCTAAATAAAACGTAAAAGAATGTGTAATAAATATCAAATTAATGATTTTTAAAGATTTATATTGTTTGACATAAAAAACAGCATCGGAGTATTCTTTATTAAAGTTTGTTATATCAAATATTGTTTTATATATAAAACAAATGAGGATGCAAGGATGAGTTGGATCTCAGTTTGTCAGCAAGACGACGTGACCGAAGACGAGCCGAAAGCCATTGAAGTCGACGGTAAGAAAATTGGCGTATTTTTCATCGATGATCATTACTTTGCCATCGAGAATGTTTGCCCACATGCCTTTGCCTTGTTAACAGAAGGCTTTATCGAAGATCAAACAGTGGAATGTCCATTGCATGAGGCGATCTTTGATATCCAGACAGGTGAGTTGAAGAGTGGACCAGGATGCCGTGATTTGTGCACCTATCCCGTACGTGTTGAAGGGCAGGACGTTCAAATTCAACTATAAGTCTTATTTATAAGGATGGAATCTCATGGAAACATTTAATAGGAAGCTAGCGAACTGGATTCATGCCACGCCAGCGACTGAAGCAGGGATTAACAATATTCAGATACCAGGTCAGGCAGAGCTTCTGGTTTGGCAGACACGGTATAAAGCGCCAACGGCCTATGAGCAAGATTTTGTTCAGTACTTAATTAAAGCCTTTGCAGCAGGTGTAACAGAACTTGATGATTTAGTGCAGTCTTTAAATCAACAAGGCTTCCGTTGTGAATCTGGTGAGCTTTGGACTTCTGAAACCTTCTCAGAAGAAATGCAACGTTTAGGTTATTAATTCAAGGAAGAATAGTGATGAACGCAGCAGTATCAGTAACACCGAGTGTAGAAGAATATTTGGATTTAGGTTTACGTGACCAATGGCATCCAGTGCTAGCAAGCTGGGAAGTGGCGGCAAATCCTGTCGGGATTACCCGTTTAGGCGAAAATATCGTGGTTTGGCGTGATGCGGAAGGTCAGGTTCATGCCTTGGAAGATCGCTGTCCGCATCGTGGCGCACGTCTTTCTTTAGGTTGGAATCTGGGCAATCGTGTGGCTTGCTGGTATCACGGTGTTGAAGTCCGTCATGATGGCGTGGTGGAAGATGTGCCTGCGGTACATGATTGTCCAATGAAAGGCACATCATGTGTCAAAAGCTATCCAGTGATTGAGCAGCATGGTGCAATTTTCATGTGGTTCGGTATCGATGCCAATGAAGCACCTAAGCCGCTAGATTTTCCTGAACAACTGGCAAATGAAGAATGGAGTTCATTCTTATGTCAGGCGGACTGGAAAGTAAATCATCAGTATGCGATTGATAATGTGATGGACCCAATGCACGGTAGCTATTTGCATTGCACATCACACTCAATGGCAGAGGGCGACCGTACTGCGGAAATGAAACACCGTTCGACCCCAAATGGTTTTATTTTTGAAAAAGAAGGCCAAGTCGGTGTCAATTTTGACTGGGTTGAATATGCCAATACGGGTGCAAGCTGGTTACGTCTTTCGATTCCATATCGTAAGGATTTTGGTCCAGGTGGCGAATTCTGGATTGTCGGTTATGCCACACCAATTGATGAAAAAAATACCCGTGTATTCTTCTGGCGCTGTCGTAAAGTCAGTGGCTGGCAACGTCATGTCTGGCGTTTCCTGTATCGTAACCATTTAGAAAAATTGCATTGGGATGTGTTGGAGCAAGATCGGATTATTTTAGAACATCTTGCACCGAATGCTCGTCAACACGAATTCCTCTATCAGCATGATGTCGGTCTATCCCGTTTACGCCGTTTAATGAAAAAAGAAGCGGAAAAACAGTTAAAGAAAATTGCAGCACTCAATAGCTCAAACCGTATTGAAATGCAGGAACAAGTCCATGGTTAATGTCGCATTGTTACAGGACAAAAAAGTCCTTGTCACAGGTGCGGCAAGAGGCTTGGGTCGAGACTTTGCACAGGCGATTGCGGAAGCAGGTGCGCAAGTGGTCATGGCTGATATCTTGACTGATCTGGTGCAAAGCGAAGCAACAGTATTGCGGGCAAAAGGTTTAAGTGTTGATGCAGTCAGCATTGACCTTGCAAGTGCGAACTCGATTGAACAGGCAGTTCAACAGGCTGCTGAACGCATGGGTGGAATGGATGGTTTGGTGAATTGTGCCGCACTGGCAACCAATGTGGGTGGTAAAAGCATGATGGATTATGACGCTGATCTTTGGGATCGTGTCATGAACATCAATGTGAAAGGCACGTGGTTAGTCACAAAGGCATGTGTGCCTTATCTCAGGAAATCGAATGCAGGCAAGATCGTCAATGTTGCTTCAGATACCGCCTTATGGGGTGCGCCGAATTTGATGGCCTATGTGGCAAGCAAAGGTGCCTTGACTGCAATGACACGTTCCATGGCGAGAGAACTTGGACCATTCAATATCTGTATTAACACGCTGTCACCAGGCTTAACTTTGGTTGAAGCAACAGCTTATGTGCCACAAGAGCGCCATGATTTATATGTGAATGGTCGTGCGATTCAACGTCAGCAATTACCACAGGATTTGAACGGAACAGCCCTTTATTTACTATCAGATTTGTCCTCGTTTGTGACAGGACAGAATATTCCAGTAAATGGCGGTTTTGTCTTTAATTAAGGAGTCATCTCATGATTACAGGGATTGAGATTTTAAAGTTTGGGGTTGAAGACAGAACTGCTTCGAATAAATTTTTGGCAGATTTCGGTCTCAAGCAAAGTCAGTCAGATATTGAAGGGACTGATCTTTACCAGACACAAAATGGCAGCAAGATTTACTTATTTGATTGTGATGATCATCGTTTACCAAAAGCCATTGAGTCAGGTTCAACTTTACGTGAAGTGACTTGGGGGCTAGATGATACCGCACAGGATTTGGCAAATTTAGCATTGGCTTTAAATGATGTTGAAGGTTATCAGGCCACGACAGACATGGTGCAATGTCGTGATCCGAATGGTATGACCATCCGTTTTCAGAAAAGTTTCGTTCAAGATCTACCTGCATTAAAAACCGAAGGCATTAACCAATATGGCAATGTGCAACGTGTCAATGCAGCAAGTCCTGTATATGAAAAAGGACAACCTGTTGCGATTGGTCATGTGGTGTTTTTTACCCCAGATTTAGAAAAAACTGAAAATTTCTATCGTGAGAAACTTGGTTTCTTCTTATCAGATGCTTATCGCAATCGTGGTGCATTCTTACGCTGTCGCGGTAAAGGTTTCCACCATGACCTGTTCTTGCTTTCAGTGCCAAATAAACCTGCTGGACTCAATCACGTCGCATTCGTCGTTCGTGATATCCATGAGGTGATTGGTGGTGGATTGAACATGAACCGTTCTGATTGGTCGACTTTCATTGGCCCGGGACGTCATCCGATTTCTTCAGCTTACTTCTGGTATGTCAATTCACCGCTTGGTGGCGCATTTGAATACTATACCAACGATGATTATCTGACCGAAGAATGGCAACCACGCATTGAAGAACATCGTCTGGAACTCTTTACAGAATGGGCGATTGAAGGCGGTCTGGATGATCACACTCGTCGTCAAGTTAAACCTGCATAAGTACAGATCAGGCAGGGAGAACAAGCTATGGAAAGAATCGTAATTGTGGGTGCAGGACAAGCAGCGGGTTGGGCAGTCAGTACTTTGCGCCAGAATGGATATTCAGGTGAAATTCATGTGGTCTCAAATGAAGACCGCGTGTTTTATGAACGCCCACCCTTGTCAAAACAGGTACTTTCAAAAGAAGCCACTTATGAAAGCTTGCATCTGTTTTCTCCAGAACAGGTGCAGGATTTTAATATCCAATGGCACAAGCCAGCGGTGGCAACGCAAGTGGATCGCCAGCAGAAACAAGTAGTTCTGGAAAGTGGTCAGGTTTTACCGTATGACAAATTATTGCTCGCCACAGGTAGCCGCGCCCGTGTTCCTGTGAATACGTGGCAGTTTATTCCCAATGTGGTGACGTTACGCAATGTTCAGGATTGTGAGCGTTTAGCCGAAATCTTGCAGTATTCGCAAAAGTTAGCCGTGATTGGTGGTGGCTGGATCGGTTTGGAAATTGCGGCGACCGCACGTAAACAGGGTAAAGAAGTTCATATTTTTGAATACGGTGATCGTCTTTGCGCACGTAGCGTCAGTCCCGATGTCTCTGAGTTCCTGAAAAACATGCATGAGCAGCAGGGTACCCAGATTCATTTAGACAGTAAAAATCTACATTTGATTGAAGCGGGTCAGCAAAAAGTTGAAGTGGTCAATCATCCAAATGTGAGTGAGTTATTTGACTGTGTGGTTGTGGGTGCAGGTGCAGATATTGCCAAAGAGCTTGGCGTGAATGCAGGCTTGGATGTCAAAGATGGCATCGTGGTGAATTGTTTTGGTCAAACCTCTGATCAGGATATTTATGCTGCAGGTGATGTTGCGATTCATCCGGCGCTTGGATATTGCATCCAATCATGGGCCAATGCGCAGAATCAGGCGATCGCTGCAGCAAAATCAATGTTGGGTATTGAAACCGAATATAGCGATATTCCTTGGTTATGGTCAGATCAATATCACTTTAATATTCAGATATTGGGCACCTATCAAGCTGAAAAAACCGAGCAGATTGTGGTTCGAAAAAGCGCAGATGATCAATGCAGTTATTTGTATTTAGATGATCAAAGCCGTTTGTTGAACATGATTGCCATTAATGATTCAAAACTGGTCAAGCTGGCAAAGCGTTGGATGCAGTCCAATACCGAGTTAGACCCAAAACTATTAGCAGACCCTGAATTTAATGTCATGAAATTAAAACCATAAACATTAAATCCGGTTCATGACTCAATCGAAGGAATGAAGTATGAGTAATGAAGAGAAAAGTGGATTAAAGCATTGGGTTCCTGCTTTCGTCCTGATGGTATGTGTCGTTCTGGCATTCTTCGACAAAATTAGTATCGCGGTCTTGTTTGCTGACCCGCACTTTCAAGGTGCGATGGGAATTGCAGAAGACAAGGCAAAACTCGGATGGCTCATGACCAGCTTCTTGTTGGCTTATGGTTTTTCATCGGTGTTTTTAAGCTTTCTAGGTGACATTTTTAATCCGAAGAAAATGCTGTTTTGGAGCGTTGCATCGTGGGGCTTGCTCATGTTTTGTATGGGTTTTACCACCAACTATACTGGCATGTTGATCCTGCGCGTTTTGCTTGGTCTGGCTGAAGGACCATTGTTTGCACTGGCTTATGCCATCGTAAAACAAACCTATACCGACCGCCAGCAAGCGCGTGCTTCGACCATGTTCTTATTAGGAACCCCGATTGGTGCATTCCTCGGTTTTCCAATTACCGCTGCCGTATTGGCAAAGCATGATTGGCATACCACATTCTTTGTGATGGCGGGTTTAACGGTCATTGCTTTACTTGCGATTGCATTTGGTCTACGCAATTTACAACTCAAGAAAACCATTGAATTGGAGTCGACTAGCAAACGCGTCAATTTCAAAGGGCACATTCATAACACTAAGGTACTCCTACAGAACCGTGCCTTCTGGCTGGTGTGCATTTTCAATATTGCATTGATGACCTATCTCTGGGGCTTAAACAGCTGGGTGCCTTCTTATCTGATTCAGGACAAGGGCTTTAACCTCAAAGAGTTTGGTGTTTATTCAAGCCTTCCATTTATTGCCATGCTGATTGGTGAAGTGATTGGTGCTTTCCTTTCTGACAAGTTAGGCCGCCGTGCCATTCAAGTATTTAGTGGTCTGTTGGTGGCAGGCATCTTTATGTATGTCATGGTCATTATGACTGACCCAATTCTGGTGATCGCAGCGATGTCTTTAAGCGCAATGGCTTGGGGCTTCGGTGTCGCAGCAGTATTCGCTTTACTTGCCCGTGTCACAACTGCCGATGTTGGTGCAACTGCGGGTGGAATTTTCAACGGGATGGGGAATTTTGCCAGTGCAATTGCACCTGTTCTGATCGGTTATATCGTGATGCAAACACATAGTTTTAATTTAGGAATTACCTTCTTGGCAGCCGTCGCTGTGATTGGATCGTTTTTCTTAGTTCCTTTATTGAAACGTTATTAATCAAACTATTGAACAAAAGCCTAGGAGTTAAAACATGACTACTCAACAATTCGAATCATGGACACAACCTGAAGGTACAAATTTACAAGACTGGTTGAATACACGAATCGCACGCTTTGAAACACGTAAATATGATTTCGATGCCTTGAAGTTCCAAGCGGACTACGACCCAAAATATCGTCGTGCACAAATGCGTTATATGGGTACTGGTGCAACAGGTGTGGTCAATGATGGCAATACGGTTCCAGCAGAAAACTTTACCTTCTCGACCATGGTACTCCCAGCTCAGTGTGAAGGGCCTTTGCATATTCATCACGATGTTGAAGAAGTGTTTTTCATGTTGCGTGGCGAGATTGACCTGTTCATTGAACATAACGGGGAAAAATTTGAGACCAGATTGAAAGAGCGTGATCTGATTTCAATTCCACCAGGTATTTATCGCGGTCTGTTCAATCCGGGTCAGGAAGATGCCTTGATGTGTGTGATGTTGGGTGCTGGTAAACCAACCATTCCGAACTATCCACCTGAGCATCCATTGTCTCAAATTAAACGTTAATCCGACGGATTAGAGCCAAATAAAAGGAATGAGATGATGACACTGATTGAGCGTTTAGCGAAATACCCAGTCAAAACTATTGCAGTAGATGGTCAGGTGCAAGCCTATCGTGAGGCAGGTCAAGGTCAGCCGCTGATTTTATTGCATGGGATTAGCTCAGGTTCAGCATCCTGGGTCAATCAGCTAGAGACACTCAGTCAGCATTTTCATGTCATCGCTTGGGATGCACCGGGCTATGGTTTATCCGATGGTTTAAACACAGATCAACCCAATGCAGCAGATTATGCGGAGCGAGTATTGGGTTTGATGGATGCGTTGAACATTGCAAAAGCCGTTGTAATTGGTCATTCATTGGGTGCTTTGCAAGCCAGTGCGTTTGCCCATTTTTATCCTGAACGGGTACAGACTTTAGTGCTTGCCAACGCAGCACAAGGCTATCAACGTTCCGATGAAGACACCAAAGTACAGGTCTATCAAAAACGCCCGAATATGTTGAAAAGCTTGGGCAATGCAGGCATGGCTGCCAGCCGTGGACCGCATTTGATTTATAAGCAAGAAGCTGAGGCATTGGCTTTGGTCAGTGAGGTGATGGGACAACTGACATTAGACGGTTTTACCCGAGCATCTTATGTGTTGGCCTATGACGAAATTCGAAATTATTTAACACAACTGACAGTTCCTTGTGTGGTGATTGCGGGTGACAAGGATGGAATTACACCTGCGCAAGCGATCAAGGAACTTGCAGTAGAAATGCAATTGAGCCGATGTCATCTCATTACAGATGCAGGTCATCTGAGTTATGTCGATCAACCTGAACAGTTTAACGACATTGTTTTATCGGCACATTAAGACTTAAACGAGAGATATGGATATGAGCTTCCAAGTTGAAGGAAAAGTAGCAGTTGTCACAGGTGGCTCGTCAGGCATTGGTTTGGCTGCAGTCGAAATTTTAGTTGCAGAAGGTGCCAAGGTGGCGTGGTGTGGTCGAGATGAGCAGCGTTTGGCGGCATCAAAACTGTATATTTTAGAAAAATATCCGCATGCCAATATCTTCACCAGTATCTGCAATGTTTTGGATAAAGAAGATGTAAAACGTTTTGCACAACAGGTCAATCAGAATCTGGGCAATGTCGACATGCTGATCAATAACGCAGGTCAGGGGCGTGTGTCTAATTTCGAAAATACCCAAGATGAAGACTGGATGAAAGAAATTGAACTGAAGTATTTCAGTGTATTACATCCAGTACGGGCATTTTTAAATGATTTAAAACATTCAGCATGTGGGTCGATTACCAATGTGAATTCTTTGCTGGCGCTACAGCCTGAACCGCACATGATCGCGACTTCATCAGCACGTGCAGCATTGCTGAATTTAACTCATTCACTGGCGCATGAATTTACCCAGTACGGTGTTCGTGTCAATTCAATTTTGTTGGGTATGGTGGAATCAGCACAGTGGAAACGCCGTTTTGAAACCCGTTCTGATCCCAATGCGACTTGGGAACAGTGGACAGGCAACATTGCCAAAAACCGTGGCATTCCAATGCAACGTTTAGGTAAGCCAGAAGAGCCAGCACGTGCCTTGGTGTTCTTGGCATCACCTTTAGCATCGTATACCACAGGTTCGACAATCGATGTCTCTGGTGGATTTAACAAACATTTATAAGGTGTTCACATGAAACAGTTGATGATGATTGGTTTTGGAGCGATGGCGGCAGAAGTGTATGCCCACATGCCACAAGACCTGCAACTTAAATGGATTGTGGTCCCTGCACGCAGTGTCGAAAAAGTACAGGCGCAGGTTGCGGCTGATGTGCAAGTGATTAGTTCAATCGAACAATGTCAGGGGACACCTGATTATGTGATTGAAGTGGCAGGACAGGCTGCGGTGAAAGAACACGCGCAAAAAGTCTTGGAAAAAGGCTGGACCATTGGCCTGATTTCAGTGGGCACTTTGGCGGATAACGAATTTTTAATTCAACTGAAAAAAACGGCAGAACAACATGATGCGCATCTGCATTTATTGGCAGGTGCGATTGCTGGGATCGATGGTATCTCTGCGGCCAAAGAAGGTGGTTTGGAAAAGGTCACCTATAAGGGCTGTAAAAGTCCAAAAAGCTGGCGTGGTAGCTATGCAGAGCAATTGGTTGATCTCGATCAGGTCAGCGAAGCAACAGTTTTTTTCCGTGGTACAGCCAGAGAAGCAGCCTTGAAGTTTCCAGCCAATGCCAATGTGGCAGCCACGATTGCACTGGCAGGACTGGGTATGGATGACACCATGGTTGAGCTGACGGTTGATCCGAGCATCAACAAAAACAAGCACACCATTGTGGCAGAAGGTGTATTTGGTGAAATGACCATTGAATTGGTCGGTGTGCCATTGGCGAGTAATCCCAAAACCTCAACCTTGGCTGCATTAAGTGTGATTCGCGCTTGCCGCAATAGTGTTGAAGCAATTCAGATTTAAAAGGATTCGATCATGGTAAAGGAAATTTATATCGCTGGTGAATGGCGATTAGGTAAAGGCGGGATGATTCAAAGTTTATTTCCAGCAGATCAATCGGTGAATGCTGAAATTTCAACGGCGAGTCTGGAAGATGTCAATGAAGCCATCGAAAAGGCAGATGCAGCTTGGCGTAAAGCCGAGTGGCGCAACAGCATGCCGCATGAACGGGCCCGTATTTTATATAAAGTGGCCGACATTATTGAAGCGCGTGTAGATGAGCTTTCAAAGTTGCAAACTCGTGATAATGGCAAGCCATTGGCTGAAACCCGTGCCTTGACCCTGAGTGCGGCAGCAACAGCGCGTTATGTGGCAGCAGCCTGTGAAACCTTAAATGATGAACTGACCACGCAACGTGCCGCAGATTTTATGACCATGAGTGTGCATGAACCTGTGGGTGTGGTGGCTGCAATTACCCCGTGGAACTCACCCATTGCCAGTGAAGTGCAAAAATTGGCACCAGCACTTGCAGGTGGTAATGCGGTGATTTTAAAACCTGCGGAAGTGACTTCTTTAATCGCATTGGAGTTAGCTAAAATCTTTGAAGAAGCAGGTTTGCCGAAAGGTTTGCTCAGTGTATTGGTCGGACGCGGTTCGGTGATTGGTGATGCAATCGTAAAGCACCCTTTGGTGCGTAAGATTTCATTTACGGGTGGAACCACGACGGGTCGTCATCTAGCACATTTAGCTTCAGATAAACTGATCACCACATCGTTGGAGCTTGGTGGAAAGTCTCCAACGATTGTATTGCCAGATGCAGATATTGAATTGGCCGCAAAAGGCGTGGCGTACGGTATCTTTAGTTCGGCTGGACAAGCTTGTATTGCGGGTTCGCGTTTATTTGTACACAGCAGTATCTATGATCAATTTCTCAGTCGTTTGGTTGAAATCACCAAAGGCTTACGTGTCGGACATCCAGAAACCGCAGGTGTACATCTCGGTTCTTTGATTAACCCGAAGCATTTGGCTTCTGTCGATGACTATGTACAGCTAGCGAAACAAGAAGGTGGTCAAGTCCTAGTTGGTGGTCATGCCTTAACCGAAGGTGAGTTTGCCAAAGGTAGTTATTACTTGCCAACCATTATCACGGGTTTAAGTAATTCAGCACAAACCTGTCAGGAAGAGATTTTTGGCCCTGTACTGGTGGTGATGAAATATGACGATGAACAAGATTTACTGGCCCAAGCCAATGACAGTTGTTTTGGTCTTGCCGCAGGCATCTGGACTGAAAACTATCGTAAGGCATGGCAAATTGCCCGTGCTTTAGAAGTCGGTACGGTCTGGATTAATACTTATAAGAAATTCTCGATTTCTGCACCGTTTGGCGGTTTTAAAGAAAGTGGAATCGGGCGTGAAAAAGGTCGTTTAGGCATTTTGTCTTACATGCAACAAAAAAGCATCTATATGGGATTAAGCGAGCAGCCAAATCCTTGGGCGAATTAATACATTCATGGAATGAACAGTTTTTGAGGAATATAGCAATGACAGAACGTGTAAATGTTGGCGAAGCCATCGCCCGTGTTTTAGAAGCACATCAAGTTGACAGTATGTATGGGGTGATCTCGATCCATAACTTACCGATTGCCGATGCAGTGGGTCGCCGTGAAAAAATCCGTTTTGTGGCGGCTCGCGGTGAAGCGGGTGCGGTGACGATGGCCGATGGTCACTCGCGTTTTAAAGGACTCGGTGTGGCACTCACCAGTACGGGCGCGGGTGCAGGTAATGCAGTCGGTTCACTGATTGAAGCAATGAATGCAGGCAGTCCTGTTTTACACTTAACTGGGCAGGTGGAGCGTGAATACCTAGATCGTGATGCCAGTTTTATTCATGAAACCAAAGATCAGCTCACGTTCTTGCGTGCATCAAGCAAAGCTGCTTTCCGTATCACTAGTCCTGACAATGCGGTGGGTGTGATTCGTGAAGCGATTCGTGTAGCTACGACAGTGCCGATGGGGCCTGTGAGTGTTGAGTTACCGATTGATGTACAAGCAGCAGAAATTGATTTACCGCTGAACTTGGGCCCAGTGAAAGCCCTTGAATTGCCACAGGCTGAACAGGTCGAAGTCGATTTAATCATTGAAGAACTGAAAAAAGCCAAACGTCCAGTGTTTTGGATCGGTGGTGGTACGTTGAATAGCATTGCGGAAGTTAAAGCGATTGCTGATCTTGGTATTCCTGTGGTGTCATCAACACATGCGCGTGGTGTATTGGCAGATGATCATCCGCGTAGCCTAGGTGCATTCCATAACTCGGCTGGCGTTGAGCAGTTACTTAAAGAGGCTGATCTATTGGTAGTGGTGGGTTCGCGTTTACGTAGTAATGAAACCAAAACCTATTCGGTGCAGTTCCCTGACAATATTATTCAGATTGATGCCAATCCTGTGGCACAACAGCGTAATTACAAAGTGCGTAACTTTATCTGTGGCGATGCCAAAGATGTATTACAACGTGTATTGACGGGCTTACAAGGTATCTCAAAAGTCGATGCAGATTATGATGCAGCTGTGGTGAAGGCAAAACAGGCAGCGATTGATGCGCTACGTACCCAGTTAGATCAGTACGCTTTAATCTGTGATCACTTGCGTGCTGCTTTACCACAAGACGGTATTTTCGTACGCGACATTACCATGTCAGGCAGTACTTGGGGCAGCCGTTTATTCCCAGTACAGACACCGAATCAAAATATTCACTCTTTAGCAGGTGCCATTGGTCTAGGTCTGGCAACGGCAATTGGTGCGTCGATTGCCAATCCCGACAAGAAAGTCATTGGCTTGGTCGGTGACGGTGGTTTGATGCTAGGCATTGGTGAAATCGCAACCATGGCGCAAGAAAATACCAATATGGTACTGATGATCATGAATGATGGTGGCTATGGTGTGATGCGTGGCATCCAAAAGAATTACTTCGGTGGTCGCCAGTATTTCAATGAATTGCATACCCCAGACTATAAAGTTTTAGGTGAAGCCATGGGCGTGAAAAGCTGGAAAGTGGGTAGTGCTGATGAATTCAAGAGCGTGATTCAGGAGGCCGTTGCATTCCAAGGGCCAAGTGTGATTGAGCTGGATATGCATTCAATTGGGCCATTGAACTTCGCAGGTCCACCACAGAAAAAATTGTATTAACCCCGCTGAGCATTGGCAGCCCGTGCTGATGTGAAGACCGTTTTATGGGCAAATTTTTTTTGCTCATAAAACGATAAAAACTATGTTTCGTAGGTAAAACAAAAAAGTTAGCCAACAGGATCGTTGGAACAAAAACCAAGGAATCAAGAGATGAAAAAGACCTCTATAGCCATGCTATTTGCTGCAATTTATTTGGGGACCACATCCCATGTTTTTGCACAAAGCTCAGCGCTAGAATGGAAAAGCGAAGACGGAACGGATTCAGTACAAGTCGGTGGTGTGGTTCGACTCAACCAACGCTATGAAAATTGGGAAGGACCCAATGGCGGTTTTGGAAAGCTGTATTTTGATATTTTCAGGGTCGATCTAAAAGGCAAATTTGACGATGCCTATTTCAATGCCAGTTATTTATTCCAAGATCAAGAGAAACGTTCGATTGAGAAAGCTTATGTCGGCTATAAGCTTGATCAAAATAACAGTATCGAAGCTGGGCTGGTGTATAAACCTTTTGCAATTTATCCTTATCCGCAAAATGGCTGGACCTATCATATTCCATTTTTCTTGGGCTACGGCAACAACATTGCACCGGGTTTGAACTGGAATTTTAATAACAAGGATTGGGATATCAAACTGGGCTATTATCCGCAAATGCTGGATACCAGCCTGCGTTATTCACCAGAAAGTGCCACCTATGATGATTTGGCCGAGAATGCCTTTCCCACCCAAAAAGCCTATCAAAATGAAAAGCGCCATCAACTGAATACGCGCATCGTACGTAAATTAGAAACTGATTTTGGTAAGCAAGAATTTGGTGTGTCTGGGGCTATTGCGCAATTGCATAATAAAACTACTGATAAAAATGGTCAGTATTATGCGGTCGGATTACATAGCGATAATAATTACAAACGCTTTAATTTACAGAGCTCTGTGATTCATTATCAATATGATGCCAAAAACCCAGAAGGGGTGAGTAATGATGTGACTTTGATGGGTAATAATGGCTTTACCCCTGCCTATTTCATTGCGTCAGAAGCCACCGTGGCCAGTTTAAACCTAGCTTATACCTTGCCTGTGCAGGACATGGGCAAACTCAAAGCCATCCGTTTCTATAATGATTATAGTTATATGGACAAGAAGCGTGATGACTGGTCGGCTTCACAAATGAATACCACAGGGATGATGTTTATTGCTTCGCCGTTTATGGTGTGGGCAGATTATACTTGGGGTAAAAATGCCAATATTATTGGTGGGGCTTCCAATGCCACAGGTTTTAGTTCCACGGTTTCGCCGTATAGCGACCAGTGGTTATACCGCATCAATCTCAATATTGGCTTTAGTTTCTAAACCTTCCGATGAATCAGTGGTTAGAGTGAGTCATCTCTATGATTCACTCTTTTTATTTTGAGAGGTTTTAAGCAAGGTGATTTTTTCGATATTCAGACGGAGAGATATTTTCCCATTGTTTAAAGGCACGGCTAAAGGCGCTTTGTTCGGCATAACCCAGCAATAATGCGATTTCTGTGAGTGAGAGTGCTGACTTGGTCAGGTAGGTTTTTGCCAGTTCTAAGCGAATGCTTTTGACCAGATCACTGTACTGTAAATTATAGCCACTGAGTTTACGATAAAAGCTTCTTAGCGACAGGTTCATCTGTTTGGCAATATTCTCCGCCGAAGGTTCGCCAATTTTAAGCATATTTACAATCAGCAACTGCAAGTCCTTCAAGAAGGTATCTGGATTGGGAATACTTTTGAGCAGGGCTTCTGCTTGTTGGTCTAGCAGTTTTTTTAAATGTGGATCACGACTTGGGATCGGCAGATGCAGAATTTCAAGCGGCAACCATAGTCTTAATACATCTGAATCGAAACTGACGGGACAGCCATATACCTCGGCATAAGGGGTGATATCAACAGGTGCGGTGGCGGAAAATTCGATTTTTAAGGGACAAATCTCAGGTTGTTGCAAGATCTTACGGATGGTACTCAACACACCTGAAAGAAGAACCTCATTGGAGAGTTGCGAGTTCTTATGCACCACAGGCGTCCAGCACATACAAAAGCGATCTTCCTTTTGCACAATGGAGAATGAGGCTGAATTTTGCAACAGCGGCTGGAAGTTTCTGAAACAATTCAGAAAGCCAATCAGATTCGGACTAGAAAGCGCCAAGTAACCTAAAATATGAATATGATGAGGTTCGGCCAACTCACCAATAAAATGTCCCAGCACTGGGGTGGGGTGTTGTTGATAAATCTGTTCGAGTAAATTCCACCATTTGTGCAATGGCATTCGGGCCTGATGTGCATACTGTTTACTGAGCTCATCTAACTGCAAATTTGAAATATTGTTTTGTTGTAGATACTTTGCAATGAGCTCTAACAGAACCGATGGAATACTTGGAATTTCAGTCATAGTTACACTGCTCGTTTTGAAGTCACATCCTTTAACTCTATCCCGATCAATCAGCCAATCATCCTCACTGATTGCGGTATTTATCTTAACGGATTCAAATCCAAGCCTATTTATCATCAAAGGACAGAATAGCAGTATTTAGTACCCAAACTGTCGAATGAATCATCAATTTGATTTGATTTATTTTGATGCTTTATGCATTTGACTTTGATTATTTTAATCTGGCATTGACGGTCAAGTCTTTATTGCACAATCAAACTATTTTCCACAGATAGCGCTGTTCATAAATTTGTTGATTTATGAATGGGTTGAACTGACAGGATTTTTATATTTGGGAGTGGAAAATGTCAGATTTAAAGCAGGATGTGGTCGTAAATAATCATCAGTTTGATGTGGTGATAATCGGGGCAGGTTTTTCTGGAATTGCCGCTGGAATTAAGCTGAAACAGCAAAATATCAATAACTTTATTATTGTCGAAAAATCAAATGAAGTAGGTGGGGTCTGGCGGGAAAATACCTATCCGGGTTGTGAATGTGATGTGCCATCTTCGATTTATTCCTATTCATTCGCACCGAATCCGAACTGGAGTCATATTTTCGCGAAACAAAAAGAGATCCAGCAATATATTCAGGACGTCACCAGCCGCTTTAAGATGGATCAGCATATTCTGTTTAATACCGAATTGCAGCAAGCCTCGTGGTCGAGTGAGCAGCAGTGTTGGCAAATTATGACCAATCAAGGCATCTATCAGGCACGCTTTGTCTTTTTTGCGGTGGGTCCGTTGAGTGAACCGACAATGCCGACGGTGAAAGGTTTAAATCGTTTTAAAGGGGAGGTTTTCCATTCTGCGCAATGGAATCATGCAGTTGATTTAAGCAATAAACGCGTCGCCGTGATTGGAACAGGCGCCTCGGCGATACAGATTATTCCTGCGATTCAACCCATTGTGAAGCAACTGTATGTGTTTCAACGCACCGCACCGTGGGTGATTCCGAAACCGAATCTGGTGCTGCATGATGCATCTAAAAATGTTCAGCAAAAAGTGCCCTTTACCATGCACTCTCTACGCAAATTGACCAGTGTGTCCATGGATATGTTCAGTTCCAGTGTCAATCAACCAAAAACCTTGGAGGCTTTAGGTAAGGGTTTGATTCACTGGATGCATTACCAGATTCAAGACCCAGCATTACGAGAGAAAGTCAGACCCAAATTTACGCTGGGCTGCAAACGGATTTTATTTTCAAATACTTATTATCCTGCTTTGGCAGCCAAAAATGTGGAATTGATTGATCAAGGCGTGAAGGAAGTCACGGCAAAAGGTATCCTTGTCGATGGTCAAGAAATTCCTTTGGATATTATTGTTTGGAGTACAGGTTTTGAGGTGGCAAAACCACCGATTGCCAAACGGATCATGACCAAAACGGGTGTGTTGCTGGATGATGTCTGGCAAATTAATACGGTACAAGCCTATAAAGGCTGTGTGGTGAAAGACCTGCCCAATGCCTTTATGTTGCTCGGTCCCAATAGTATTAGCTATAACTCCTTAATCAGCGCTGTTGAAAACCAGATTGATTATGCAGTGAAAGCGATACGTTTTGTATTGGACCATCATTTAAGCAGTTTTGAAATCTCTGCTTTTGCAGATGATCAATATAATCAACAACTGCAAAATAAATTGAATGGCACAGTGTTTAACCAAGGCGGATGTGCAAGTTATTATTTGGATGCTCAGCAAGTGAATGTGGCGAATTATCCATGGACCATGCAATATATGAAAAATGATATGGCAGAATTCGATAGCTATAGTTATAGCTTCCATCGTTAAAACCTTAAAAGCCTTATATCCATAAGGCTTTTTTATGTCTACTTTTAATTAAAAATAAAAAAAGGCACATCATGTGCCTAAAAGAGGAAAGTGTCAGATATTAGCAGGCACGAAGTTTGGTTAAGGCTTTAACAGCAGGAGAGTGGTTTAACACCTGTAAGGCTTTGTTGGTATCACCTTCATAAAATGGGTGATAGTTGGGTTTAACCCAATGTCTTAAGCTAGAAATCATCGCGAAAAAACTGGGTACTTGTTTGCTGCGGGCGTTTTCAATCGCTGTGTGCCTTAACGCTCGAATCAGTCCGTAGTTTTTATAAGGATGGGCATTCTGGTCTTGTTGCGCTAGTTTCTTAAAGCAATGATAAATGGCAAAGGTGAATAGTGGAGCAATAGCCAACATAATCGTTTGGCGTTGCAGATAGGCAAAGGCTTTGTTATTTTCGCCGCATAAATGCATATATAGATCGAACGCCACACTGCGGTGTTCAACCTCTTCAGCCAGATGCCAAGTCATTAGATCAGACATCATTTCATCAGCAGTTTTATTTTGCCATGGTTGGTCATCGAGGCACCATGTGCCTAACATGGTGGTGAAGTGTTCAACCGCAGCAGCAATACCCACACGAATGGTTAGCCAACGATATTCTAGATTTTTGGAAAGGACTAAACCAAATGGTGCTGTATTGATTTGTTTAAACATACTGTCTAGAGAGATAAGAAATTCATCAATCTCATAATCATAGTGGCGTAAATAGTCTTGAGCGACTTTATGAGCAGAAGCATGATGCGCTTCCTGATGCACAAAACCTTTTACATCGGCACGTAGCTTTTCATCTGTGACATAAGGCAGTGCTTCATTAAAAGAACGGCACATCCAGAGTTCACCCACAGGTAGAATCAAATGCACGGCATTGATTAAATGGGTTGCAAAGGGGTTGTCATAAACCCAGTGTTCAGGCGTATGGCTAAAATCAAATTGCACACGGCGTTGCTCAAGATAATGATTCTCCAGTCGTTGTTTAGGATGCATTTGCTTCTCCTCCATTTACGGCATTGATAAAATACTGGCTCAGTTGCTCGGCATTCTGGACAGGAATCCAATGCGTGGCATCCAGATAAATCTCTTGATATACGCCAGTAAAAAACTGTTTGTTGAGCTGGGCACTTTTCTTGCCAATCGCAATATCCTTATCCCCCCAGATAAACAGGGTGGGTACTTTTACTTTTTTAAAGGTCGAGCGAATTGGAGCCAATGGCATACTGCGATACCAGTTAATAGCGGTGCCGATACGGTTTTCTTGAATGAAATGTTGCTGAAAGTCCTTGATTTGTTCAGCATTCATGCCTGAGTTTTTTAGCAATATATGGCTGAGGGATTTAGCTCTTTTAAAGAGCAGTTCAGGAATAAAGGGCAGCTGGAAAAAACCAATATAGTACGAGGTGAAAATTTGCGTACTGCCGAACATGGATTTTAAAAATGCACCCGTATGAGGAACCGAGACCAACGTGAGATGCTTGACTAGATTGGGGTATTGCTGGGCCAATTCACAGGCCACAATGGAGCCCCAATCATGACCTATCACATAGACGGGTTGTCCAAGCAGATCAATCAAGCTTTTTACATCTGCAACTAACTCTGTAATTGCATACTGAAAACGACCTTTGGGGGATGCGGCTAAGCTGTAGCCACGTTGTTCAATGGCAAAGGTTCGAAAGTTCTGCTGATTGAGAATCGCGCTGGTGGCTTGCCAACTGTGTGCAGTTTCAGGAAAACCATGCAAAAGAATAACTGGCTTTCCATCGATTGGACCCGAATCAATCACATTAAAAATCAGATTATTACGACAATACTGGCTGTATCGTTTTTCTGTCTGTTTTACCATGCTGAGCTACTTATCAAAGAGGTTGATTTCAATCGATAGTAATCAGCGTTATGGGTACAGTCTTGACAGTAGTGGACGGAATTTAACTTCTTGTGCCATGGCATTTACTTTTGGCACATGCAGCATATGACTTGGCACTTAAAGACGGTTAATTCGAGGGTTAAAACGGATATTGCCGTTTAATCATTCGGCTTTGCTTTGTTCGAAGCGATGTTGCAGCACCGTGGTCATCTGCTGCAATAGATTGGCGACCAGTCCTTCTTTATCCCAAGCATAGATGGAAACGGTCATGGCTTGTGCTTTACCCAAGGGTAGATATTCCCGTACCCGATGACCTGTGGTGGTGGCGACAGGCAAAAGTGATAAACCGAGACCTGTTTCAACCCCGACCAATACACTGGCCAAACTGTTGCTGGTAAAGGCGATATAGCCATGTTGGCGGTTACGTTCAATCGCTTCAAACATCTCATCTCGATAGAGTCCACCTTGTGGAAACGTCACCAATGGCAGGGGATCAGACCATTCTCCACCATGATCGATACTTTCAAACCAGGCCATTTCCTCGGGGAAGCTGGCATGATGATCTGAACTGGCCGCTGTTTCTTTGACGATCACTATATCAAGTTGCCCATTGCGGTAACGTTCCATGAGATCACGACTGAGTCCAGCGGTCACATCTAGCCGAACTGTACGGTGTTGTTTGCTAAAGGCACTTAAGGCCAAAGCCATATCGCTATTCATAATATCTTCAGGCAAACCAATTCGAATGGGAATCGTGCCTGATGGATCACCCAAAATCATCTGGGCTTCTTGTTGCAGGGCTAAAATTCGCCGTGCATAGCTAATCAAATATTCACCTGAGCTTGTGAGTTGTAAGGGACGACTATTGCGATCAATCAAGCTCTTGCCCACAGATTCCTCTAGTCGGGCCAGTTGTTGGCTGACCGTGGATTGAGTCATATGCAAGCGCTCGGCAGCTAAGGTAAAGCTACCAGCTTCAAAGATATTGACAAAGGCGCGGAGCAAGCGTGGATCAAACATAGCGAGTTACTCAGAAGACCAGTGTTGAAAATGATACTTTGAATTTTATATTCATAATCTTAATACATTGGATTAAATAATTTAATTTTTAAATAGTAATAAAGCTGATTATCCTAAGCATAGATCTTATTTTTGATTCACTAATTTGGGCTGATTCATGGAGGGCTTTATGCACAAATCATTTTTGTCGGCTGTATGTGCGCTGGCTTTGACCGCATGTAGCCACGCAACTTCAGGAGATGCTATGCCAGACGACGCCTTACATACTGCGGCTGCACGCAATAATGTCGCACAAATCCAGCAGTTGCTCGCTCAATCCATTCAGATTGATGCACGTGATGCATCAGGCTCAACCGCTTTAATGATTGCAACACGTGCCAATAATGTCGATGCTGCACAAGTCCTGATCGATGCTGGAGCCGATGTCAATGCCAAAGATCGGATTCAGGACAGTCCTTATCTTTATGCGGGCGCACGTGGCTATTTAAAAATATTAAAGCTGAGCTTAAAGCACGGTGCGGATTTGAAAAGTACCAACCGCTATGGTGGCACAGCCTTGATTCCTGCAGCTGAACGTGGACATGTGGATACCGTACGGACACTGATTGAGGCAGGTGTGGATGTCGATCACATCAATAACTTAGGCTGGACAGCGTTATTGGAAGCGATCATTTTAGGTAATGGTACTCAGCCGTATCAACAGATTGTCGATTTACTCATCGTAGCAGGAGCCAATGTCAATATTGCTGATGGCGATGGAATTACGCCGCTTGAGCATGCCCATGCACGTGGCTATACCGCTATTGAAAAAGCTTTATTGCGTGCAGGCGCAAAAGCAACGCTATTGGAGCATTAAAATGCAGCAGGATCATGATTTTTTGCGTCAGGCGATTGAACTGGCGTATCAAAACTGCGAGCAAGGTGGACGCCCCTTTGGTGCGGTCTTGGTGAAAGATGGCCAAGTGATTGCGTCAGGTGTAAATGAAATACTGAAAAGCAATGATCCAACCGCGCACGCAGAACTGTTGGCAATACGTGCCGCCAGCCAACAATTAGGGATAGCTAATTTAGAAGGCTGTGCTGTATATGCCAGCGGGCAGCCTTGTCCAATGTGCATGGCAGCCATGCGTATGGCAGGGATTAACCGTGTAACGTATGCACATTCCAATGATGATGCGGAGGCATATGGCTTATCCACAGCGGCTATTTATGCGGATTTGGCAAAACCCTTTGCTGAGCAGTCGATGATGATCCGCTATGTTCCTATAAGAATGGAAGCCAAGCCTGATTTGTACGGCTATTGGAAGTCTATCTCATGATTGATATATGGTTAAAACCATGAGCGCGATCAAGCATCGATCATTGTTGATCATCACCGTTGCTTTGGTTGGATTGAATCTTCGGCCATTTATGACCAGTGTTGGGCCGGTTGCCAATCAGATTCGTGCCACTACTGGTTTGAGCCTACAAGGCATTGCGCTATTAACCCTGATACCGATGTTATTGATGGGACTAATCGCCTTTGTTGGCCCAGTTCTGCAAAACCTGTTTGGTGAGCGTCGTACTATTGTTGGCGCATTGCTGATGATCTGCGTGGGCTGTGGTTTACGCTTTTTTACTGTACATGGTTGGGCTTTAATCTTTACCGCTGCCGTAATTGGCTTTGGTGTTGCCATGATTCAAGCAGCGTTCCCGAGTCTGATTAAAAGAGAGTTTCATGAACATCTGAGTCTGATGATGGGGCTTTATTCAGCCACGTTAATGGGTGGTGGAGCGCTTGGAGCATTGCTTGCACCCGTGGTGACAAATAGCAGTGGTGACTGGAAAATCGGGCTGGCTATTTTTGTATTGCCTGCATTACTGGCTTTGATCTTTGCAAGGTGTGTGTTGACTCAGACCGCACAGCAGCATAAAAAAATGCCTTCGGTGATGCGGCTGCTCAATCAGCCAAGAACATGGTTGCTGATCTGCTGTTTTGGTTTAATCAATGGTGGTTATAGCTCGATTGTGGCTTGGCTTGCACCTGCTTTTCAAGCGCATGGTTGGACTGCAACAGCTAGTGGCAATCTGATGGCTGTTTTGACACTGAGTCAAGCAGGGGCAGCATTGCTGTTACCGTATTTATCCCGAAAACAGCGAGATCGTCGAATTTGGGTGGGATTAACTTTAATCTTGCAACTGATTGGCTTTTCAGGCTTGGCTTTTTTTGCAGATGTTTGGCCTTATCTCTGGGCAATCACAGTCGGAGCGGGTTTAGGCGGATGCTTTGCTTTGTTGATGATTGTGGTACTCGACCATTTGCCTGATGCTGCCCATGCGGGACAACTTTCAGCCTTGATGCAAGGTGGAGGATTTTTACTGGCTGCTATCGCACCTTGGTGGGTTGCAGTATTGCATGACATGACGGGAACTTATGCTGCAGGCTGGATCTGGCATTTAACTATGGTGGTGATTGTTGCAGGATTGATGATTCGACTTAATCCACAACATTATGAGAAAGTGATGACTTGATTGACTGATCAAAAAGAAGTTCATAGAAATTGAGTAAAATTACTTTTAAGGTCTGTTATGCATGGAGTCCGTAGCTTAAAGTATACTGAAAAGAGGCATCACTAATTTATAATCATGAGAAATCGAAGTCTTATTTGGATTGTAATGCTTTTTTATATGGGGGGCTCAAGCAAAGCTACCGTATAAGCACACGTTTTTAGAGCAGGTCGAGGTACTTACACCAATTCCGTATAAGGCATGTATGGTGAATTTTATTGATCACAATTGGGAGAGTGTTTGGAAGGACTATCATTTCAAAAAGAAAAGAGAACCCAAAGGACAGGCCGATATTGTTGAACTGATGATCATGCAAAATCTTGATCAATGTAAGTCATAATTGAATACTTTATTTTTCAAAGCGAGATGTTGATGTTCTGACCTGAGCATGAAGATGATTTATGAAAAAAAATATAGCGATTACTTTGTTAATTCTTTTAGCTCTGATTCAATTCCTCGTCATTTTGTATTTATGGAAATACCTTGAAACGCCCAAAATTCATGTTTTGGAAAGACCTTTAAGCATCGCATCAAGTTTTGATAATTATTCAGACTATACCATCTTGCCTGCAGGTACCGTGTTATATGATGACAGTGATACATTGAATAGAAGAGTTATGGTGTATTTCAATTTACAAGGCGTTGATTTTAAGTTTATTGAACAAGATGCGGATATTCTCAAGCAGCCCAGTGAAGTCGCAGCGATTAGAGTGACTGAATTGGCAGACCTATTAAAATCTGTACCTTTAACCAAGAAAGATATTTACTTCATTATTCAATATGATGAAAGTTTGAGTGAAGCCGAACGTTCGCTGTACTTTAAACAATATCAGATTGATCGCAACAGCTTTGAATAGATCGGAAACGCTGCTAAGTGAACAAACTCAATTCAGTCCATTGTTAGGGCGTCAGTTAATGGGTTCAGTTAAAAATTGAATCGATAAAACGCAACTGAAGGCTGCGTTTTTAGCATTGCTAAGCAAGGTGTTACACTCAAGCAGGAAAGTCTTTTATTGATTGATACACGACTTAAAGCAATTCAATATCAACATATTGCTGAATTAAATTGTCATCTAGCATATGCACATAATCTAAAAATGCCACATTAAAACTGCCTACCGTTTGTGCATGGTCATAGGCCAATTTACCTGCAATGGCAAAATGAATATGTGAGGCGAGAGCAGCAATGCTTGGACTACTGACCGCATGATAGGCTGCAGTTAAGGCACCCAGAGCACAACCTGTTGCGGTAATTTTAGGTTGTAAATAACAGCCACCATTCACTTGAATCACAGCATCGAGTTGTTTCGAGATGATAAAGTCTGATTCACCTGAAATTGCAATACATTCAGTATGTTGCAATAGGCTTTTTGCCTGTGCATAAACCTCATGACTATTTAAAGTACTATCGACGCCTTTTGACTGAATCTGGCTGCCTGCTAAGGTACTGATCTCAGAGGCATTGCCACGAATGATACTCGGCTGGAAGCTTAACAGTTGATCGACAGTTTGACTGCGCCACTTTAATACTGCCCCATAACCCACTGGATCAAGTACCCACGGCACCTGATGTTGTTGCGCAGTTTGAGCTGAAATTAACATGGCTTGAGTTTGTTCTGTCGTCGGTGTTCCAATATTAATACTTAAGGCAGCACTGATTTTGGTGAACTCTTCGGCTTCAAAAGGATTATCAATCATGGCAGGTGAGGCACCTGCTGCAAGCAAGATATTCGCTACATAATTATTGGCAACGCTATTGGTCATACATTGCACTAAAGGTGTTTGTTGCTGTAAGGCACGCCAAGCATCGATAACTTGATCAATGAGTAGTTGTTTTTGTGACATGACATATCCTGAATAAAGTTTTTATTAACGGGTGAAATAATGATCTTGATGCTTGCATTGACGACAAATGAGCGACACATAATCTGTTGCATCATAATCCACGATCAAGTCATTTGAACCGCAATACATACAACGTTTAACTGAGTAAAAACTTAAACGAGGCTCAATTTTTCGCCAAGATTTCCAGACAGGCTGAATAAAAATACTCTCGTCATAACCCAAAAATTTAAACAGTAGCACTTCACTCATTTTACTAAATGGAATCATGTACGGTCTTGGTAAGGTCGTGGTTTCCCAACGCTCGCTCAAAGCACGTTCACGATATTGTTCCAAAGTTTTTTTGAGCAAACTGGTGTTGATAAATTTATCATTTCTGGGTTGCAACGCGTTTTGTTTATGCAGATATTCTAAGGCGGTTTGGATCAGGTAAAAAATCTGCCCCACAGCCAAACCTTCCATTAAGCGGTAGCAAAAAGCTTGGAATGGTCGATTACCTGCAATCTGGATACCCCAAGTTCGACAATAGAACTGCATGAATTGTACAATTTCCTGATAGAGCACGAGGTAGAGCGCATCTTTGACTTCGTCTGTGCTTTTAAATGGAATGCCCTGACTCAGATTTTCATAGAACCAGTGGCGTAATTGTTGAGCTACGCTAAATAAGCTTGGATCTGAATAACCATCCAGTCGGACATTAAGATAATAATGTTCCGTTTCCAGCCCAGCATCTTGTGATTTTAGCACTCCTAATTTCAATAGCTCTTGAACTAAATGATTCTGAAATAAATAGTTGGGGGTAAATTCGCGATATTTAATATTCTGCCAATGTATCAGCTCATCATGTTGCACATCTTCCCGTGCATAGCTGTCTAAAAGGCTCAATAAGAATAATTTATGCAAGAAACTGAGTTGATTCAGGCTATAAATCACTTCATCTTTGACTTTGTATTTGCGTTGTTCTTGTAAAATTGTTTGTTGGGTCTGTTTTTTCCGTTGCGCCGTACACTGAGCACAATGGCAATTGAGCTTGCTATCACTTCTAAAAACACGGTGCTGGCAATGGCTGCATTCGTGAAACTGAAATTCTTGGCTGAATTGTTCGGCTTCGACCCAAAACATCGAGGCGTGGCACAGTGGGCAATGGCTACTTTCATCTAACTGTTTTTGTAGAATCTGTAAATCCATTGATATTAAACCTATGACCATTAAATAGGGGATTATACATGCTCAATCCAAGGCATGATGCAAAGATTATAAACAGATAGAAATAATGTCTAAAATCAGACTCAATTTGTTGAATTTTATGCAAAAAATAATCGTATAACTTTGCTACTTTTTTAATTACAGTAAATTCCTGTGCCAATGAGCATCATAACTCAATATGAATTGAACCAAGCAAAAGGGAAAACATGAATAATCGGATTTGGATACAAACTGTTATTGGCGTAATGATGTGTTTGGGCAGTATTTTCACATACGCAGACTCAATCGAAGGGTATTGGCGAAGTATTGATGATCGAACCGGAGAACAACTGACCATCATTGAAATAAGAAAAGCCCCTGACGATACCTATCGTGGCAAAATTGTTTATATTTACCCCAATGCACAAGGCGTCGTGGTCACACATTGTGTGAATTGTCCGCCGCCATATACAGGGAAGCCGCGTTTAGGCTTAGAAGTATTAACAGGGCTGATTGAGGACCCGAAAAAACCAGATAACTTTATCAATGGGCGGATTGTCGAAAGTAAAACTGGCAATGTATACAAAGGCAAGGCCCGTCTGCCGATGGTAAACGATTGCATATGCGAGGCGATGTTGGAATATCTGCTTTAGGCCGTACTGTGGTGTGGATTCGTACCGACAGTGCCAATCCCTAATCATTTATTTTTAATTATGTGAACTGCTTAAAAATTTGTTTAATTTTAAATAATTAAATATCTTTTGCTTGTGTTGATTGTTGCTGTGCATTTGTATAAAAATAAAGTGATAGATGGATTTATTTTGCATTACGGAGCTTATTATGCAAAAACACACACTCATGAAAGGAATCATGGGCATTTCTTTGACTGTATTTGCGACATTCGGCTTTGCGTCTACACCTGAAGGGTTTTGGAAGAGTATTGATGATCGTACTGGCGAGCAACTTTCAATCGTAGAAATTAAGAAAAAACCAGATAATACTTATACGGGAACCATTGTGTATCGCTATCCTGTTCCAGGCGGGGGTAATGTCTTGACGCATTGTGTGAAATGTCCTGAACCTTTTAAAAATAAACCGATTCAGGGACTACAAATTGCGTGGGGATTGAAAGAAGATCCGAAGAATCCAAATCAATATATTGATGGTCGAGTACTAGAGCCTAAAACAGGTAATATCTATAAAGGAAAAGCACAACTCAGTTCGGATGGAAAACGTCTGCGTATGCGTGGTTATATGGGAATTTCTGCCTTGGGGCGTACCCAAGTCTGGATTCGTACCGATAGTGCTAATCCTTAAATAATAGTTGTTTTTTTAGAAAGCCTAAACGACTCGTTTGGGCTTCTTTATTTGAGCTAAAGAATATATAAGGCGCACCAAAAAGAAGCAGCTAGATCAGCTACTTCTTATACAAATGAACGCTAGCGTACAGTGTAACTTGGGTAAAAGTGTGATAATTTCCGTGCATTAAACCTATAAAGATGAATAGGTTACTTTTTTAAGACGGGGTTAATATGCTAAATCGTATGCTCATGAACGGAATCATGGGGCTCACTCTTGCTTGTGCAAGCGCAACGACTTTCGCTGCTTCTATTGAAGGCTACTGGAAAAGCATCGAAGAACGTACTGGTGAACAACTCTCAATCGTAGAAATCCGTAAAGGAAATGACGGCCGTTATCATGGGAAGATTGTTTATCGTTATCCAAACTCGCATGGCATAGCGCTCACCAATTGCACCAAATGTGCAGCACCGAATACCAATAAACCAATTCTTGGACTAGAAATCTTATCAGGCTTTAAAGAAGATCCAAACAAGCCAGATTCATATATTGATGGTCGCGTTCTAGAACCGACTTCTGGCCGTATCTATAAAGGTAAAGGTGTGGTGACTGGAGAGGGCAAACGTTTACGTATGCGTGGTTATATGGGCGTTTCAGCACTAGGTCGCACTGTCGTTTGGTTACGTACTGATAACGCAACACCTTAATCGAATATTGATAAAAAAACCTCGAATTGGCTTCGAGGTTTTTTTATGGTTAAAGTAAGTGATTAAACAGGGCATGGTAAGTTTTCATCCTCCTGACCGATTTTTTTAGCTGCAATAAGCGCTTGTACTTTTTTACTTGGTAGCTTTTCTTTACCAAGTGCGTCATAGGTGTTCACGATATTGGTGACTTCTAAAGTTGTCAGTTCAATTCCCTCTGCTGTTAAAAAAACGGAGATTACATGATGATCCACACCAGCTTTAGCGAGGTCATGGATCGCCTTGATATTTTCTAAACGATATAGGTGTGCTTTTAATTCCATCGTCTTTACCCTCGTGCGTTTTATTGTATTTACCTACATTGGCATATTAGGTTAAGCAATAACCGTGCACAAAATGTAAAACGCAGCAAAAAAATGTAAGTTGCACAATAAAACCCATTTGATTCTGTAGCATTTATTTAAGAATGGAAAACTGTGTTGTAATTTTGTCTAAACGGCATGCCATTTGCTCAATAAATTTGAAAATCTGAAAACTAAACCCAATAAAATTCTTAACATTGGTACGTAGCTCTAAAGACAGCTTTTATAAGTTGGCGTATGATCGACTGATTAAGAGTCTTGCCTACAAGACCACCCGACATGATGAAAGATAAGGAATACTGATGAATATCGCGGCGCAACCTCCAGTACAAGCAGATCAAACCATTTATTTAAAAGACTATCAAAAACCTTCGTTCTTGGTTGAATCGATCAATCTGGATATTCAGGTTTATGATGATCATACGCTTGTTGATTCTACGCTGGTGATGAAACGTCAAACGACTGGTGCTTTGGTGCTTTTGGGGCGTGATCTGGAGCTAAAATCGATTCAACTGAATGGACAAATCCTGAGTGCAGCGCAATACCAGTTAGATAGTGAACAATTGCTGATCACTGATGCACCAGATCAGGTCATTCTACAAACTCAAGTGATCATTCATCCAGAATCGAACACGCAGCTTGAAGGTTTATATAAGGCGGGTGATTTATTCGTGACACAGAATGAGCCCGAAGGTTTCCGTAAAATTACCTTCTATCCTGATCGTCCAGATGTATTAGCTGAATTTACTACGCGTGTAGAGGCCGACAAGAAATATCCTGTGTTGCTCGCCAACGGTAACTTATTAGAAACAGGTGAGGCTGGTGAAGGTCGTCATTTTGCGATCTGGCAAGATCCGACCAAGAAACCAAGCTATTTATTTGCTTGTGTGATTGGTGATTTGGCAGTATTGAAAGATCGTTATACGACTTCTGAAGGTCGTGATGTTGCGCTAGAAATTTATGCAATTGAGAAAGATATTCCGAAATGTCACATCGCCATGGAAGCATTAAAGCATTCGATGCGTTGGGACGAAGAACACTATGGTCGTCCTTACGATCTCGATAATTATATGATTGTCGCGGTCAGTCAGTTCAACATGGGTGCAATGGAAAATAAAGGTTTAAATATCTTTAATACCTCATGTGTGCTTGCCGATGAGGAATACACCACTGATGCTGCGATCATGCGAGTACAGTCAGTCATTGCTCATGAATATTTCCATAACTGGACAGGCAACCGAATTACCTGTCGTGACTGGTTCCAATTGTGTTTAAAAGAGGGCTTAACGGTTTTCCGTGATCAGTCTTTCTCTGAGGATTTACAATCAGCAGCCGTACAACGAATTGATGATGTAGCGGTATTGAAATCACATCAATTCCCTGAAGATGCTGGTCCATTATCACATCCACCTCGTCCAGACCATTTTGTCGAAATCAACAACTTCTATACCGCGACAGTGTATGAGAAGGGTGCTGAAATCAACCGCATGATGGCAACTTTATTGGGTAAAGAAAAATACCGTCAAGGGACTGATGAATATTTCCTACGCCATGATGGGCAAGCGGTCACGGTTGAAGACTGGGTTGCGGCATTGAGTGCAGGTTCTGGTGTGGACCTATCTAACTTCCTCACGTGGTATAACCAACCAGGGACACCGAAGTTAGAAGCTAAAGGTGAATATGATGCTGTAGCACAGACTTATCGTTTAAGCTTCAAACAAAGCTTGAAAGCACATCCAAAATATCCAAACCTCAAAGCAGTGCCAATTCCTGTGGCTCTAGCATTATTTAATGCCAATACAGGTGAACAATATACCTTGCACAGCACTGATCTGTTTGTGAATGAGGTCAAAGATGGCGTGTATTTATTTGATCAAGATGAAGCAACAATTGAATTTACAGATGTGACTGAGCAACCTGTAGCTTCGTTATTACGTAATTTTTCAGCCCCTGTGAATTTAGTCTTTGATTATTCCAATGATGATCTTGCGTTCTTGATTCAGCACGAAACCAATGGCTTTAACCAATGGCAAGCGACACAAACTTTATTGGAACGTATTCTTTTAGAAGACCATAAAGTGGATACCTATATTCAGGCAATTAAAAATACCTTGCCAGACTTAGTGAATAAAGATCCGTTATTGGCATCGCGTTTATTTGATGTACCAAGTGAAAATTATTTGGGCAGCCGTATTGATCAAGACTATGAACCTGAACTGGTCCGTGAAAAGCGTGAAGCCGTTCTGGATCGTTTAGCACGTGACTTAGGGTCATTTTGGGAAGAGTTATTCTTAAATTTAGACCCAGACACGCAAAAGGATTTTAGTCAGGCAATGGGCGTCCGTGCGATTAGAAGTATTGCACTGAGTATGATCGCACGACAAGGTAATGATGATGCTTTTGGCTATGCGTATAAGCTTTTGACAGAAACATCGAACATGTCTGAACGTTTAGGGGCATTACGAGTTCTAGTCTGGAATGATGCACCGCAAGCACAGGCTGCACTCGCAGATTTCTATAACCGTTTTAAAGATGAAGCCTTATCTTTAGATCAGTGGTTTAGCATCCAAGCATCGAATCCATGTGCGACAGTGGAAACGATTGAGTATCTGACCAAACATGCGGATTATGATCTGGGTACACCAAACCGTATCCGTGCCGTGAGTGGTGGACTTGCTGCAAACCCAGTGAATACGTGGAGCTTTGGGGTTGATCATTTCATTGAGCTTGCAGCTTATCTGGATGAGAAAAACCCAATTTTAGGTTCGCGTTTATTACAAGTGTTGTCACGCTGGTACACCTTGGCTGAACCGCAACGCAGTCAGGTGCAACAAGCCCTTAAGGCATTGCAACCTAAAGTAAAATCGAAAAATGTAGCAGAAACATTGAACAGTTTACTCAGTATTTAATTTACTGATTGAATGAATAGAAAAAGGATGTCGTCAGACATCCTTTTTTATTTGACAATTAATATTGTCAGAAATAGTATGGAAATCATTCGAATGTAACGGATGACTGCAATGAAAATAAAAACAATCACATTACCGACACGTCAAATTGAAGTTGAAGTGTATGCACCTGCATCAAGCTCGGAAAAAGCACCAGCCATATTATTGCTACATGAGTTATTTGGTATTCTCGATGTTTACCGTGAAGATGCCCAAGACTTGGCTGATCGGGGTTATTTGGTTTATGTGCCTAATTTATTTAGTGGTGGTGCAGTCAAATATTGTATTCGTGCCATGGTGAGTAAGGCTGGCCGTATCAATGCTGCGGAGAGTGAAGTCAATCAAGAAATTCATGTCTTGTTAGATGCCTTAAAGGCAGATTCTCGATCCAATGGACGCTTAGGCATGTTAGGGCAGTGCTTAACCGGTGGTTATGTGATCCAGATGGCCAAGCGCGAAGATATGTTAGCACCTGTGGTTTATCATCATTCTTTGGGTATTCAAGGGGCGGGTGTTCCAAACAAAGAGTCTCTCGATGAGGTTCGCATTCTACAGGGTCATTGGTCTACCGTAGATCCATTTTGCCCAGCAACCAAACGCAATAAACTGATCCAGCAATTGGGTGATCGGGTTGAAGCTTATACTTATAATATGCCACATGGCTTTCGTAGCGTGAGTCGAGGTTTGCCAGAAGCACAAGTGGTATGGCAGCGGACTGTGGATTTCTTTGAGCGAGAATTAAAACAAAACACAATATAAATCATTGGAACAACAGGTTATTATTTACTGAAATTCATTTATAGAAATAAAAAAGTGAGGGGAATATATGTCTCAACAATACGCATACGCGGGCTTCTGGATACGTTTCGGTGCTGCGATTATTGATTCAATCATTGTGATGGTTGCCATGATTCCATTAACTATGATTTTTGGTGGTGGCAATACCACAGTTGCTTCTGATGGTTTTTCATCATTCCAATTTATGTCTACGGCAGATTGGATTTGGCAAATTCTCGCCGCAGTATTTTATATTTTCTGCTGGATTAAATTTGCAGGAACACCCGGTAAGCGTTTACTTCGATTAAAAGTGCTGGATGAAAAAACGGGTGAAAATGTGACTGTCGGGCAGGCTATCATTCGCTACATTGGCTATATCCCAGCAACATTAGTCTTTTTTATTGGTTTAATCTGGGTGGCTTTTGATGCGAAGAAGCAAGGCTGGCACGACAAAATGGCAAAAACTGTAGTGGTAAGAGAGCTTTAATTTAGAGCGAAATTTTATCATGTAATAAAAAATTCATACGATAGGGCTTGTGAATCAATTCGCATGTCCTATAATGCCGTTGAGTTTATTCACGGAGATCCTAAATGGGAAGTTGTTCGAGGTTCGGGTTTAATAAAGGATTAAGCCAAAGCGAATACTGAGCAAGCGAGCCATTTAGGTCGGCTGTCTTGCAATGAGATAGCTTTGTTAGAAATTATCTAAACCCTCCTATAAAATTTTGCTGTATCCACAAAATTTATTGTATTGACTGCATCCTGTTTAGTTTCTCACCTAAAATGGGGAGAAGCCTATGTTTTTTCATGCTTCCATTCAATGGTTTGCTGTTCTTAACGTATTTATTTTATGTGGATTATTGCTGACTCAAAAGAGTAAGGCGGGTCCACTCATCAATACCGATGATGTCTCTATTACAGCGGCACAGCAGTGTCAGCTAGAAAGTACTTATAGCTATAACAAAGACGGCACTTGGTCTTATCAAGTCGTACCTGCCTGCAATCTCAATCAAAATTTAGAAGTGTCTCTGGGCTATCACTCAAGTAAAGATCAAGATCAGATTCATGGCTTTTCGATTCAAGCGAAAAGCATTTTAAAGCCAATGGAAAATGACTGGGGCGTTGCCAGTAGCTTACAGCTATCCCGTGATGATGTTGTTCATCATGGGGATTTAAACTGGTTTTTAAATGTTCCTGTCAGTTTTCAACTTTTAGATCAACGTTTAGCATTGGATACCAATCTCGGTTATCAACAGACTGATGAGCGCCTCGTTCGCTGGGGAATTGCTTCAACTTATACGCTGACCGAGCATGTCGGTGTAACACTTGAAACATATAATCAAGATCGCCAAGCGCCATTCTTCCAGACGGCATTGCAATACAGTTTGATTCCCAATGTCCTTACTTTGGAAGCCTCCTTTGGTGATCGCCTACATCGTTTAAAACAACATTGGTTTGGACTCGGTTTAAGTTATACGCCATCATCATAATGCACTTAAATTCAGTTGATCCATCATTAAATCATTGATAAGAATATAGGTATAAGATGCAATTAAAATTTTTACAAAATATTGATTTATCAAATATTGCTGACACCTTAGTTAGCCTGTCCGTTGCTTTTATTCTTGGTGCATTAATTGGCTTTGAACGTCAGTATCGACAACGCACGGCAGGGTTGAGAACCAATGTACTGGTGGCTGTTGGTGCTGCAATTTTTGTCGATATTGCGACCAATTTAACGGGTGCAGAAGGTGCAGTCCGCGTGATTGCCTATGTGGTTTCAGGTATTGGTTTCTTGGGTGCGGGTGTGATTATGCGCCAAGAAGGTAATATTCATGGTTTAAACACGGCAGCGACTCTCTGGTGCTCAGCCGCCGTGGGTGCTTCTGCGGGTTCAGATCTTATTATTGAAGCAATACTGGCAACGGCTTTTATCTTGGCAGCCAATACGCTGTTAAGACCGATTGTTCATGCCATTGATCGTCGTCCAATTGATGACGATACCGAGGTTTTACATGTCATCTATATTATTTGTGACCGTAGTCAGAGTAAGGTGGTGATGGATGAATTGAATTTAACCTTGCAACATCATAATTATCCTGCCAAAGATATTGAAGTAACACCCTTTGGTGACAAAGAGGTCGAAATTGAAGTCACTTTAATTGCTACTTCAATTGATGCAGAAGAAGCACAGCATATTACCAATCATCTGAATGCCATGCCGCAAATTCGACAGGCATTTTGGGATAAAAATACCATCAATTAAGCCTTTATAAATCGTTGCGATATTATGGTATTGGGATACATTGTCTCATTAATGATATATAAAATGTCTATTGTTTCACATAAAATGACGCCAGCTTGATAACAATGAGAACAGTATGAGTTCAGAAGCACATTCAATCAGTTTAATTGCGCCAGTGGTCTTGCTTGCCGCTGCTGTAATTGCCGTTCCAATTTTTAAACGTATTGGCTTGGGTTCCGTCCTTGGTTATTTAATTGCAGGCTTGATTATTGGCCCATTTGGTTTTGCATTTTTTCATGATTCGGCTTCGATCTTACACATTGCAGAACTTGGGATTGTGATGTACCTGTTTGTGATTGGTCTGGAGATGCAGCCCTCACATTTATGGAGTTTAAGGCGTGAAATCTTTGGGCTAGGTACCTTACAAATTGTTGCTTGTGCTTTGGCATTGACTGGCGTTGGTTTATTGTTTGGTTTTACTTGGCAAGTTGCCTTTATCGGTGCTGCTGGTTTTGTCCTGACTTCCACGGCCATTGTGATGCAGTTGTTGGGAGATCGCGGTGATATCGCTCAACCTCAAGGGCAAAAGATTGTTGCCATTTTATTATTTGAAGATTTGCTAATTGTGCCTTTATTGGCAATTGTTGCTTTTATGGCGCCAAACCATGTGGTGGAAAGTACTTCGACACGCTTGGAAAGTATCGGAATTGGCTTGATTGCGATTGCTGGTCTTATTGCAGCAGGCTATTGGTTGCTGAATCCGTTATTTAGATTGCTTGCCGCAGCAAAAGCCCGTGAAGTGATGACGGCGGCAGCACTTCTGGTGGTTTTAGGTGCAGCATTGTTGATGCAAGTCAGCGGTTTATCCATGGCGATGGGTGCTTTCTTGGCAGGGGTGTTGTTGTCTGAATCGACCTTTAGACATCAAATTGAAGCGGATATTGAACCTTTCCGTGGCCTGTTACTGGGTTTGTTCTTCCTCGGTGTTGGGATGTCACTGGATTTATCCGTCGTTGCACAGAACTGGAAGCTTATCATTAGTGGTGTTTTAGCCATGATGTTTGCCAAGGCTCTGATGATTTATATCGTGGCACGTGTCACCAAAAGCTCTCATACCGAAGCATTAGATCGTGCATTGCTGATGGCACAAGGTGGTGAGTTTGCTTTTGTTCTGTTTGCAGCGGCAGTCAGTGCTCAGGTCATTGATAATTCAGTCAAGTCGAATCTGACGGCGATTGTGGTGTTATCAATGGTATTGACCCCGATTTTAGGCATTGTGTTTAAACGTTTTACCGAAACCAAAGATCAGATCAATTTAGACAATGTCAATATTGCTGAAGGCTTAAGTGGCAGTGTACTGATGATTGGCTTTGGTCGTTTTGGTCAAGTGACCAGTCAACTCTTACTGGCAAGAGGGGTGGATGTCACCATTATTGACAATGACATCGATATGATTCAAAACGCGGAAAAGTTTGGTTTTAAAATCTATTATGGCGATGGCTGCCGTTTAGATATTCTGCATGCTTCAGGTGCATCTACCGCTCAAGCGATTGTGGTTTGTGTCGACAGTAAAGAAACCACCAATCGAATTGTTGAGTTGGTCACGCATGAATTTCCTTTGGCCAAGTTGCTGGTTCGTTCTTATGACCGTGAACATTCACTCTATTTAGTGAAGCATAAAGTGGATTATATGATTCGGGAAACCTTCGAGTCTGCGATCAAATTTGGCGGCGTGATCTTGCAAGAATTAGGCGTTGATGAAGATGAAGTACAACGCATTACGGATGAAATTCGTGATCGTGATGATGAGCGTTTTGAAACAGAAATTGCTGCGGATGATGTTTATGCAGGTGTTGGTTTGCAATATACACATTCACATCCGCGTCCAACAGCGCCATTAATTCGCCCTAAAAAAGCAGCACGTATTTTAAATGATGAAGAAGCACAAAAGGATTTAGAGGAAAAGTAATCCGCAATGCTTTCCTTGCATGCTTTGAATAAGCCTTAGTTCAACTAAGGCTTATTTTTTGCTTTAAATCTAAATAGCAGCAATACGAAGATACCCAATAACAACCCCCAAAATGCTGAGCCAATGCCCCAGAATTGGACACCAGAGGCACTACATAAAAAGGTGAGTAGTGCAGCTTCACGTTCTTCTACATTTGAAAAAGCGACTGCAATGTTATGGCTGATCGTCGCAAACAGCGCAATCCCTGCAAGTGCCACAATAAAGATTTGTGGGAAAGACATTAATAAGCTGACAAGCGTTGCTGCAAAGAGCCCCATTAATATATAGAACAGACCACAGCTAATGCCTGCAATATAGCGTTTACTTGGATCGGGATGTACTTGATCATCTAAACTTACCGCTGCACTGATTGCCGCTAAGTTTATCGAGAAACAGCCGAAAGGCGCAAAAATAGTATGTGCAACACCTGTCCAACCGACCAATTGATTCACATGCGGGTGGTAGCCATAGCTTTTGATCATGGCAATCCCTGGCAAGTTTTGTGAAGTCATATTGATGACAAACAGTGGCAAAGCTAGGCCTAAGATCGCAGACCAAGAAAAAGCAGGCTGCATCCATACCGGTTGGGTCAGTGACCACGTAATGGACTGGAGTTTAAAGTCAATAAACAGTGGGCAGATCGCTGCACCTAAAATCACCGTCAGTACAATGCTATAACGTGGGAATAAGCGTTTTGAAACCAAATAGATCACAAGCATACTGAGAATAAAGCCAAGATGACTTTCTAAGCTGCTAAAAATCTGAATACCAAATTTTAATAAGATTCCTGCCAGCATGGCACAGGTCAGACTTTGTGGAATATGGGCCAATAGTTTTTGGAAGATTCCTGAAAAACCTACAATTGCAATGGCAATACCACAGACCAAGAAAGCACCAATCGCTTCATATAAATCATAATGTCCAGTCGATGCAATGATCAGTGCAATCCCCGGAGTTGACCATGCAGTAGCAACTGGATATTTATATTTCCAAGATAGAATCAAGCCCGAGAGACCAATCGCAAGTCCCAATGCCCAAAACCAAGAGCTGATTTGCGCGGTATTGGCACCTAAAGACTGTGCACCTTGAATGACTAGGATGGCGGAAACACTAATCCCGATTAAGAACGTAATAAAGCCAGCAAAAACTGCTGGAATTGAAAAATCTTGGAGGAGACGTTGCATCTATGCATCTATACTTGTTTAAAATTTGTTGAAAAGTATATCGTTAATACGTCTTAAATCGTAGTTCTAAAATGATTGAATAAATTGATCATTCGATCAAATTTATGCTTAGCTGAGCGTCGAAGTTGCCAATCTTAAACCGAAACCAAAGAATAAGATCCCAACCAGACAAATACCCGCAGCTGCAATTTTATAGTTATTTTTGAAGAAGCCAGCCAGTTTAATTCCCGAGAAAATCAAGGCGGTTAAATAGCTAAAACTTACAATTTGGACAATCAATGCCAATACTAAAAAGCTTAATGCAGGATAGGCATAGTCAGGTTCTACAAACTGTACAAAGAAAGACAGGAAAAATAGAATTGCTTTGGGATTCAGTAAGCTGATACTGAGTGCTGTTCGATAAGGATGAACTTGATCAAGTTTCGGTAAATCTGCAAGCTCGGCATGATGCGGCGGTTTATTCCAAGTTTGATAAGCACCTTGTAATAATTTAAAACCTAGGTATGCGAGATAACAAGCCCCTGTTAATTTAAGAATAATAAACAGGATCGGGAAGGCTTTGAGTAAGGAAGCTGCACCTAATACCGTACACAGGATTAAAATGGAATCTCCTGTAAATACACCACAAGCTGCTGCGTAACCAGTACGAATGCCATAACGAGAAGCGACGGACATGACATAAAGAGAGTTAGGGCCAGGTAATAACACAATTAAGATTGTACCAATAATATAAGTGGTTAAATCTGTTATACCGAACACAATGAACTCATTAAAAAACCGATTTTCGCTAATATAACAAAAATCGGTTTTTATGGGTGAAAAATCGACTAATTAAGGTTTGATTTCAGCATCAATACCAAAAGACTGACGTAACAATAAACTCAGTTGATCACGGGCCTTGATAAAGCCATCAATACCCCCTTGTAGTAATTGGAAAGCCATCAAATCTTGCTCAAGTTCAGCTTTAAAACTCTCTTTGCTTTGTGCTGCACGTTCAATTTTTTCTGCGTGTTGCGCAAATTCGGCACTCAGTTGAGCTTCAACAAGCTGTTGGTCTTGTTCCAACTGAGCCAAAAGATTTGGGGCAATCGTAAGTAAGTCACAACCTGCTAAACCAAGCACTTGTGCAGTACTACGGAAGCTTGCACCCATCACTTGAGTCGGAATTGCATGCTGTTTGTAGTAATTATAAATCTTTTTCACAGACAGCACGCCTGGATCTTTGGCAATTGGATATTGCTCAACACCTTCAGCTTTTTTATACCAATCTAAAATACGACCTACAAAAGGTGAGATCAGCGTGACTTTCGCATCAGCACAAGCCTGAGCTTGATGTAAACCGAATAACAAAGTGAGATTACATGGAATACCTTCAGCTTCAAGTACTTTTGCAGCTTGGATGCCTTCCCATGTTGATGCGATTTTAATCAGGATACGAGATTGCTCAATGCCGTAACCTCGATAGAGCTGAGATAACTCACGTGCTTTGGCAATGGTTGCTTCCGTGTTGTAAGAAAGAGAAGCATCGACTTCTGTAGAAACACGACCATCGATCAATTTTAAAATTTCGACACCAAACTTCACAGTCAAAATATCAATGGTACGTTCAATCAGTTCATCACTTTGATAGCCTTCTTGCTTGGCTTGAGTATAAGCATCTTCTATCAGCTCGCGGCTTTCCGGTTGTTCAGCCGCAGCAGTAATGAGTGATGGATTGGTTGTTGCATCGAGTGGGCGAAATTTTTCAATCGCTTCTAGATCACTACTATCAGCAACAACGGTGGTTAAATTTTTTAATTGGTGTAATGCGGTCTGAGTCATTGATATCGCGTTCTTACATAAACAATATTATTGGTAACTTCTGTTATAACACAATCTACGTGAAAGCAAAGCCCTGCATTTGTTTGCAGAATTGTTTATCTGGCGACCGCTTACTCCTCATTGTGTTTGCGTTGCTGTCGGATATGATCGATCAAGTATTTGGCAGCAACTCCTAGTTCACTTTCACGACTCCAGACCAGATCAACATAGTATTCAAATTTAGGGGTGAAATCATACATATCCAAAATCTTGAGTTTCTTTTTAAGTTCTGGATTTTCATTGAACATTTGCAAGGGCAACACACCCCAACCTAAATTGCGAATAATCATCATACAAGCAGAATGATGATTGTCGGTACGCCAATAGTCCTTAGAATAAAGCAACTCAGGCTTGATGCTATGATCACGGCTCGCCACCACAATTTGGCGCGTTTGTACGGCTTGCTCAAAAGAAACTTTATCCAGAAGTGCCAAGGGATGGCTCTTGGCAATCACAGGCACAAGTGCTTCCCGCTTAAGTTCTACGAACTGTTCACGGCTATCTAGCTGTTCACGCTCAAACATCAATGCTAACTGCGCAGATTGATCCAGTAACATCTGTAAAGCATCTTCTTGTGGTGCTGAAAAGATATTAATCGCCAGACTAGGGAATTGCTGTTCTAGCAGGGTGATGTAGTCGGTCCAGTTGGTATAGAGCAGTTCTGAAACTACCACAATATTTAAGGTCGACTCTAAGCCCGTGCTCAATGCATGCGCATGCTGCTTCCATTGATTCATTTCAATCAATAATTGTTGTGTTTTCTCATAGAGCACAGTGGCTTCTGCTGTCGGAATGGGTTCACGTCCAACCCGTTCAAATAGATTGAGGTTGAGATCAATTTCTAAATTGGCAATCGACATACTCACAGCAGAAGGGACTTTGCCTAATTTACGTGCCGCAGCCGAAAATGAACCTGTTTCAATGACGGTTTGAAACATGATGAGTTGTTCTTGATTAATATTCATCTGTCAAAAAAACTGAAAGAACCTGATTGGATTGATCAGTATTATAAAAATAAAATGGCACTTATCCAAACAAGAGAGTGTTATGAAATGTTGATTTCCAAAAGAAGACTCATTCATGCAATTAGCTATGAAGTGATTTTATTGGTCATCATCGCGATTGCTTTAAGTTTTATTTTTAGTATGCCACTAGAAGTAACCGGTATTTTAGGTACGATCATGGCGGTCATTTCCGTATTCTGGAATATGATCTTTAACCATTACTTTGAAAAAGTGGAACATAAATATCAATGGGAAAGAACAATCCCAGTCCGTATTCTACATGCGATTGGATTTGAAGGTGGCTTGATGCTTGCAACCATTCCAATTATTGCGTACTTGATGAAGATGAGCTTTATTGAAGCCTTAATTTTAGATTTTGGTTTGACCATGTGTATCTTGGTGTATACATTCATCTTCCAGTGGTGTTATGACTTGGTAGAAGATCGTTTCTTCCCAAATGCAAAACTTGCATCATCATAATCGTTTGATGAAAAGCATTCTTCGGGATTGACTGAAGAGTGCTTTTTTATTGTCTGCAGCTCAGCATGATTTGATTACAGTATTAATAAAGTCAGATTGCTCAAGTTTATTTAATATCGTGAGAGCAAGTCTTAAATAATATAATTAACAATACCAAAATTTAATGACGCTAGGTCGTAGGAGAATAAAAACATGCCAAGTGTGCTTATTGAAGTCAGGCAACAATATCCCGTTGCAGTTGAACTGGAGATCATGGAGGCAGTGCATACGGCACTGAGAGATGCTTTTAAAATCATGGCCAGTGATCGGAATGTGCGTTTAATTGTGCATGAAGCACATCGTTTTCAATGCCCGCCTGAAAAGGCAAAACCAGAATGTTATACCTTGATTAGTATTGATGCATTTCTTGGACGCTCTTTAGATGCCAAGCGCCAGCTGTATAAATTGATTGTGCATAATCTTGAGCCGATAGGCATTCCTAAAGATCATGTGAAAATTATGCTTCGAGAGTTGCCTTCAGAAAATTTTGGTGTTCGTGGTGGTCAGGCAGCTTGTGATGTTAATTTAGGTTTTAAAATTGATGTTTAGAACAAGGTTTTAAAGAGGAAAGCTCTATCAGGGCTTTCTTTTATTTAAATAGGAAAATAGCCTAAGTAATTTTAAAAGATGAGATAAATAAAAAGATGTTTAAATTAATTTTACTCATTCTATTTATTGTTTGCCAAGTCAGCTCAGCGGGCTATGATTTACATATCACAAAAAAAGAATTTTATTTTAATGAAGGGGAATGTATTACTCCTGCAGAATGGCACGCTTATATGATGATAGATCCATCAGTAAAAAGTGATCTCCAGAATTCAGCACAAGACTTTCTGATTCTTATTGATAAGCAAGAAATTCCACTAATATATAGTCATGATTCTTGTAGTTTATCGATTAAAAATCCAAGTCCTGAAGCGATTAGGAAAATGATTGAGATTGCAAACAAACTTCATGCAACAGTACAAGGTGACGATGCTGAAATTTATATCACACCTGAGGAAATAATTAGACGGTAATTTATAAGAAGCTGCAGCTCAAATCAGTCGTAGAAAAACTCACACTCCTCAAAAAACATCATGCTAAAATAGGGGACTTATCTTTTTAGATTGCATGATTTTCTCTATGTTTCAACAAGAAATCTCTCAATTAAACTTACAACAATTCAAAGCGGGTGAAAAACGCTGGGTCGGTTCCTTACTTGGATCATCAGCTGCATTATTATTTAAAGAAATTGCCACTCAAAATTCGAATCTGTATGTGATTATTGCAAGGAATAATCAACATCTTGCTCAGCTTGAAAGTGAGCTTGAGTTTTACGGCATAACGCCTGTTATTTTCCCTGATTGGGAAATTTTGCCTTATGACCGCTTGTCTCCGCACCAAGATATTGTTTCAGAGCGTTTGGCAATTTTATCGAATATGCCACAAAAGGGTATTTTACTGGTTTCTGCCAGCACCTTAGCGCAACGTGTTGCACCTTATTCGTGGGTGGTGGGTGAGCACTTTGATATCAAAGTCGGGCAGAAGTTAGACCTCGAAGCACAAAAGAAACAATTGGTTCAAGCAGGCTATCGTTTAGTTGACACGGTTTATGATCATGGCGAATTTGCAGTTCGCGGTAGCATCATGGATATTTTTGCATCTGGACAAGATGAACCGATTCGAATTGATTTATTTGATGATGAAATTGAAAGTCTAAAGTTCTTTGACCCAGAAACCCAAAGAACCACAGAATCCTTAAAGAACTTTACGGTATTACCTGCAAAAGAATTTCCACTCAAAGAAGGGCGTTCTACTTTTAGAGATCGTTATGCAGAAAGCTTCCCAACTGCAAATCCAAAGAAAAATCCGATTTATCAGGATGTATTAGAGGGAATTGCAACGCCAGGTTTAGAGTTTTATTTGCCATTATTCTTTGATAAGAAGGTGATGGAAGCACAAAGTATGTTGACGACATACTTACCAAATAATTGCGTTGTCATTACAAATAGTGAGATTGAAGATGATTTAATCAACTTCTGGAAAGAAGTGATGCGTCGTTATGAAGATCGACGTCATAATATTGATCAACCAATTCTACCGCCAGAAGAATTATTTTTAATGCCCAACCATGTTTTACAGGCATTAAATCAATTCCCTCGAATTTTGGCTTCAGCAGAAGCTTTCGAGGCTAAGGTAGGTGTACTCAATATCGCCGCTGAACAACCGCCTAAACTGGCAGTTGATCCGAAAAAAGAACAGCCTTTCCAAGCAGTAAAACACTATATCGACCAAGCCAAGCATCCTGTTTTATTGGTCGCTGAGAGTGCGGGTCGCCGTGAGACCTTAAAAGATGCGTTGCGTGGGGTATTGGGTGAAATTCAAAACGTAGACAGTTTTGCTCAGTTCCAAAAAGATAAGTTGCAGGTTGCAATTACCAGTGCACCACTGGACCGAGGGCTGTTGCTGAGTAATCAGCTGTCGGTGATTTCGGAAAATCAACTTTATGAACACCGTGTGGTGCAGCGCCGTCGTAAGCGTCAGCAAGAAGTATCTGAAGAGTTCTTGATTCGTAGTTTAACCGAGCTGAGTATTGGTGCACCTGTGGTGCATATCGATCATGGTGTAGGGCGTTATGCAGGTTTAATTACCTTAGAAATCGATGAGCAGGATCATGAATTCTTGCAGCTTGATTATGCAGATGGTGCGAAAGTCTATGTGCCGGTAACCAATTTACATCTGATCAGCCGCTATAGTGGGGGTGATCCTGATTTAGCGCCATTGCATAAATTAGGTACAGATACATGGAGTAAAGCGAAGCGCAAAGCGTTGGAGCAAATCCATGATGTTGCCGCAGAGTTATTACATATTCAGGCCCGTCGTCAATCCAAACCTGGTTTTGCCTTTGAACTGGATCATACGGGATATATGCAATTCTCCAGTGGCTTTGCCTATGAAGAGACTTTAGACCAAGCCAATGCAATTGAAGCAACCATCCATGATATGCAGCTTGCCAAACCGATGGATCGTTTGGTATGTGGGGACGTGGGCTTTGGTAAAACTGAAGTGGCGATGCGTGCCGCCTTTGTTGCAGTACAAAATAATAAGCAAGTTGCAGTACTGGTACCGACGACTTTGTTAGCACAGCAACACTATGAATCCTTTAAAGATCGTTTTGCCGATACTGCGGTACGCATTGAAGTATTGTCGCGTTTTGGCAGCAATAAGACCCACCTAAAAACCATTGAAGATTTGGCTGAAGGCAAAGTCGATATCGTGGTGGGAACGCATAAAATCCTCCAAGAAAACATCCAATTCAAGAATCTTGGACTCATGATTGTCGATGAAGAGCATCGTTTTGGTGTTCGCGACAAAGAACGGATCAAAGCCCTACGTGCCGATGTGGATATGTTGACTCTAACGGCAACCCCGATTCCACGTACCTTGAATATGGCATTCTCAGGGATGCGCGATCTCTCGATAATTGCAACACCACCAGCACGCCGTTTAGCAGTCAAAACCTTTGTACAAGAACATACCGATGATTCGGTCAAGGAAGCAATTCTGCGTGAATTATTGCGTGGTGGTCAGGTGTACTTGTTGCACAATGAGGTAGACACCATTGAACGCGCTGCTGAAACCATTCGTAATTTAGTGCCAGAAGCGCGGGTTGCCGTGGCGCACGGGCAAATGCGAGAACGTGAACTTGAGCAGGTAATGCAACAGTTCTATCACAAAGAATATAACGTACTGGTGTGCTCAACGATTATTGAAACGGGTATTGATGTGCCGAATGCCAATACCATTATCATCGAGCGTGCAGATAAATTGGGGCTTGCGCAATTACATCAACTGCGTGGTCGTGTCGGACGTTCGCATCATCAAGCCTATGCCTATTTATTGGTTCCATCGATCAAGCATCTGAAAGGTGATGCCGAAAAGCGTTTAGATGCCATTCAACGTGCTTCCACTTTAGGCGCTGGTTTTATGCTGGCAACTGAAGACTTAGAGATTCGAGGCGCGGGTGAATTACTCGGTGAACAGCAAAGTGGTTCAATGCAGGCAATTGGTTATAGTCTGTATATGGAGATGCTTGAAAAAGCGACCAAAGCCATTCAAAAAGGTAAAACGCCTAATTTTGATGCGCCATTGTCATTAACAGCCGAAATTAACTTGCATATGCCAGCCCTGATCCCAGATGACTACTTAGGTGATGTCCATCAACGTTTATTGTTCTATAAGCGTATCAGTAATACCGATAGCCAAGAGAAACTCGACAATATTCGTATGGAGTTGATTGATCGTTTTGGTATTCCACCACAACCTGTGAAGCAATTGTTTAGTGTGCATCAGCTGCGCTTGCGTGCAGAGCAGTTAGGTATTACCAAAATTGACATCAATAGTAATGGGGGATATATCGAGTTTTCCCCTGATACGCCAGTACAAGCGATCAGTATTATCCAGCTAATGCAGAAAAATCCGACTTTTTACCGAATGGAAGGCGGTCAACGCTTGAAAGTCACGGTGCAATTGGCTGAATATGAAAAGCGGATTCAGTTTATTGTGGACTTGCTGAACAAGCTATTGAGTGAGTTAAATTGAGGCTTTTAAGCGCTTGATTTGATGGTTAATTGAGCAAGTTCTGTTTTTTAGCAAATGTGATCCTGTTTTTGATCAGATGTTCATGCAATAAATGAGGAAAATCATTGTTATTTGTAATCAAACAGGTTACTAATAATATTCACATCAAAACTGATGTGATAGTATTGATCATCATTATTCTGCATCATTTATAAAGATATGTTTAGTTTGCATCCACAACTTGCTCAAGATACATTTTTTGTAGGCGACTTCCCGCTTTCAACATGTCGTTTAATGAATGATATGCAATTTCCTTGGTTGATCCTGATTCCACGTGTTCCAGGCGTCACAGAATTATATGAATTAAGCCAAGCAGACCAAGAACAGTTTTTGCGTGAATCAAGCTGGTTATCAAGCCAATTGTCACGTGTATTCCGTGCAGACAAGATGAACGTTGCGGCTTTAGGAAACGTTGTTCCTCAGCTTCATTTTCATCATGTAGTACGTTATCAAAACGATGTTGCATGGCCAAAGCCAGTATGGGGAACACCAGCTGTGCCGTATAGCAATGATGTACTTGCGCATATGCGTCAAACATTAATGCTGGCATTGCGTGGACAGGGTGATATGCCATTTGATTGGCGTATGGACTGATCCAGAAAATAGAATAAATACAGTATTCTATAATAAGAATAGGAGGATAGAGTGCCACTAGATAGGTTGATTGATAAAGAACCTAGACAGTTCGCTTATTTTCATCGTTTGATGGGATATTCGATTCTGTCACTCATTTTGGTAATTTATGCATTTACCTCAACCAGTGCTAGCTATCAACTCTACCTTCTTCCTGTATTACTCATTTATTTTCTGCTTTGTCCTCGTTTAGAAAAATGGCTGCAATATAAATTTGATAAAAAAATAGAAAAAAATGTTCTGTTTGCCAATGAGGCGGTGATTGTCGCATTGGTGCTTGCTGCAATACATTTAAGTCTAGTTCCTACCTTTACCATTTTATTTGCATTGCTCTATGTCGGATTGAATAACCGAATTTCTTTGCCTGTTTCCTGTTTGATCGGGCTGATTGGTGTCATTACTTTCTACTTCAGTACCTATATCATTTTTGGCGCAGAAGAGTATTTTGAGGCAACCAATCCAGAACTGACCGTTGTGAGCCTTTTGGGCTTAATGATGTTTATCGTGATTGGTAACTATTATCAGCATCGTCGTCTGAATATTTTGGGGCAGCAACGTCAGCATTACCATAATCAAATGACACGTTATATTGCGTTCGCCAATCAGTTGAGTCGCTATGCGCCACTCCAATTGTGGCAGTCCATCATGCGTGGTGAAGCAGAAGCAAAAATTGAATATAAGCGTAAGAAATTAACCATTTTCTTCTCGGATATTCAAGGTTTTACTGAGTTGTCAGAAACCCTCATTCCAGATGATTTAGCCTTCTTGCTCAATGATTATTTGAGTCATATGACTGAAATTGCCAAGCAGTATGAAGCAACTGTCGACAAGTTTATGGGCGATGCGATTCTTATTTTCTTTGGTGATCCAAACTCGCAGGGTGTCGAACAGGATGCAAAATCTTGTGTCGAAATGGCCATTGCAATGCGTCAGCAAATGAAACTGTTGCGTGAACGCTGGAAGAAAATGGGTTATCCCGCTTTGCATATTCGTATGGGCATCAGTACGGGTTATTGCCACGTCGGTAACTATGGTGCTTCACATCGTATGGCCTATACCATTGTTGGTCGTGACGTCAACTTGGCAGCACGTTTGCAATCTGCGGCTGAGGTCGATGAAATTCTGATTGCTGATGACACCCATCAGCTGATTAAAAATGAGTTTTTGTGTGTGCCTAAAGTGCCAATTTATCTAAAAGGCATTCAAGGTCCTGTTAAAACATGGCAGGTGATGGAGAAATTCACAGGCAAGAAATCAGATACGCAAAAATGGTTTGATTTCGATTATAAAGGCTTCCATTTGGTTCTGAATCTGGAAGAAGTACAGAACTATGAATATCCAGAGCTGGTTGAGATCTTGGAAAATATGGTTCAGCGGATCAAGACCCAGCAAAAAATTACCAATGCACAGGGTATTCCAAAACTGACTCTGGATGATGAAGTCAGATAGTCAAAACCAGCGTACGTCTAAACTTATTGTCTATGCGCATGCGTCTCATATAAATGATCAAACTCAGTCGCTAACGATGCTAAGGTCGTGGCTTTAAGTTGTTGTGTCAGCATCTTTTGCGCATCTTGTATTGCATGGTCTAAAGCAGCATTGACCACACGCTCCACCAAACATTCTGGATTTTCTCTTTCGTTGCCAATCGCAAAAATAGTGGGTTCTCCCACAGCTTGATAAATATCCCAGAGCGTAATTTTTTCTAAATCGCCTGTGAGTTGCCAACCTCCACCTGCACCTTTTTCTGAATGGACAAAACCTGCCTTTTTGAGACCTGACATGGTTCGTCTGACCACAACAGGATTGGTCGAAAGCATCTGTGCGATTTCATCAGAGGTAAAAGTCTTATTTTGTCTTGCCATGTGTAGTAACACATGCAGCATTCGAGAGAGTTTACTGTCCGTACGCATTAGATTCACAAACAAAAAAGGAATTAAATTAAATGTAACATCAAAAGTTGCAAATTAAAATAAAAAGTATTAACGTAACTTTAAAAGTTATATATTGGGTTTATCTTATGCAGTACGATGTTGCAATTATTGGTGGCAGTTATGCAGGTTTGGCAGCAGCGACGCCCTTGGCAAGAGCACGTAGAAAAGTGATGGTAATTGATGCTGGGCAAAGACGAAATCGCTTTGCAGAGCATTCCCATGGGTTTTTAACACAGGATGGCAGTAAAGCCAGTGAGATTGTAGATATTGCCAAGCAGCAGCTTTTAGCTTATCAGACTGTTGATTGGGAGAATGGAAGGGTAAAGCGTGTAGAAAAAATTGAGGGTGGCTTTGCAATCTGTATTGATGCAACGCGCTCTATCACGGCAAAGCGATTGATCATTGCCGCAGGCATCACGGATCAACTTCCTGAAATTTCGGGTTTAGCGGAGCGTTGGGGTAAAAGCATTTTTCATTGTCCTTATTGTCATGGTTATGAGCTCAATCAAGGTAAGATCGGTATTATTGCCAGTTCAGAACATGCAGTGCATCTGGCAATGATGTTGCCAGATTGGGGTGATACTACGCTGTTCTTAAATGATTATCCGGTGGAAGAGGAGTTACTTGATCAATTAGCCACTCGAGGTGTCCGTGTAGAAAAACGATTGATTCAAGAAATCATCGGACACAGCGACGTTTTACTCGCAGATGGTTCTGTTATTCAGTTGGCTGGTATTTTTGCTACCACGAAATGCAGTATTGCTCAGGACTGGATTTTTAAGCTGGGTTGCGAAATAGAACAGAATGCCATGGGCGAGGCGATTAAAACCAATGCCATGAAGGAAACTACAGTAGCTGGTATTTTTGCTTGTGGCGATGTGGCACGCTTGGGAGGCTCAGTGCCTTTGGCTGTTGGAGATGGTACCATGGCAGGTGTTGCTGTGCATCGATCTTTAATTTTTGCTTAGCAAATAAAAAAGCTAGAGATTGACTCTAGCTTTTTTATGTCCGAGAAATCGGCTGACTTAATGGTTTTCCGAAGCATGGTTGATGGTGTATTTAGGAATTTCGATTTCTAAATCTTCATCCACAATTTCAACTTGGCAAGACAGACGAGAATCTGGTTCTAGGCCCCATGCACGGTCAAGCAAATCTGCTTCAACGTCATTCATTTCTTCAAGGCTGTCAAAGCCTTTGCGTACAACCACGTGACACGTGGTGCAGGCTGCAGACATGTCACAAGCATGTTCAATTTTAATGCCATTTTTTAATAAACTTTGGCATAAATTGGCGTTATGTTCGACTTCAAATTCTGCACCTTCAGGGCAAATTTGTGCATGAGGAAGAACTTTAATACGTGGCATATTGATCACCTATACCTTTAGTTTGAGTTTGACCAATCTTCAAGTTTCGTACCTTTTAAGGCATGGTCAATATGTCGGTTCATACGAAGCGCAGCAAAGGCATCGCTATGAATTTTAAGTTGCTGAACAGCATGTTCAATCGCTGCAAGCTCATCGGTTTTTAGACGGGCTTTTAACGCTTCAGCGGCAAGAATTAAATCTCGAGCTTGTTGCTGTGAGAGTAAATCCGTATCTGCTTTTAGCGCTTGTTCGAGTGCTTCCAGTTCACGTTGCGCTTCTACTTTGGTTTCTTGTAAATGACGAAGATGCTTGTCTTCTTCGGCATATTGGAAACCTTCAACCAATAAACGTTCAGTATCCGCTGCAGATAAACCATAAGAGGGTTTGATATCAATTTGTGCTTGAACACCAGAGGTGGTTTCTTTGGCTGATACTGTGAGCAAACCATCAGCATCAACTTGGAACGTCACTTCAATACGGGCTTGACCCGCAGTCATTGGTGGAATGCCATGTAATACAAAGCGGCCCAATGAGCGGCAATGTTCAACTAAGTCACGCTCACCTTGCACCACATGAATCAACATCGCGGTTTGACCATCTTGATAGGTGGTAAATTCCTGACGGCGCGCCACAGGAATTGCAGTGTTTCGTGAAATCAAACGTTCAACCAGCCCACCCATGGTTTCTAGGCCAAGAGAAAGAGGGGTCACATCAAGCAATAATGAACCATCTTGACTATTCCCAATCAACTGATTGGCTGTAATTGACGCGCCAATGGCAACCACTTCATCTGGATTAATGGTGCAGAGTGGCTCACGTTCAAATAATTCGCCTACCGCTTTTTGTACCGCATAAGAACGTGTTGAACCACCTACAAGTACCACATGTTCGATTTCATCGAGTTCAAGCTTGGCATCACGTAATACGCGTTTGCACACACTCATGGTTTTGTCGAGTGCGACCTGAATAATCGATTCGAAGGTTGGGCGATCTAAAGTGAGACGATCATCCAGTAATTTTAATTCGGTAGATTCGTGATCGGTTAAATATTCTTTGGCTTGACGTGCGGCCACAACAAAAACGGCATACTCTTCATCACTCAAGGTGTCGATGTTGAGTTGTTTTTTGGCCCATTTTACAATTAAGCGATCAAGGTCATCACCACCAAGGGCTGTGTGTCCACCAGTTGCAAGAACTTCAAATACACCTTGTGAAAAACGTAAGATCGAGACGTCAAATGTCCCACCACCCAAGTCGTAAATCACATAGTTACGATCGGTACTGAGATTGGTGTCTTGATCCAACCCATAAGCAACAGCTGCCGCTGTAGGTTCATTTAATAAACGTAAAACGTTTAGGCCTGCCAGTTGTGCAGCATCACGTGTGGCTTGACGTTGTGCCTCATCGAAATAGGCTGGAACGGTAATCACCGCACCATTGACCGGATTGTTGAGGCTTGCTTCGGCACGGTCTTTCAACTGCTTTAGAATTTCTGCAGAAATTTCGACAGGTGTTTTACGCCCAGCCGCAGTTTCAAATGCAGGCATCTCATTTTCTGCACCAACAAGTGTATATGGATGCTGAAATTTGATATCTGCTTGTGAACGACCCATAAAACGTTTGACTGAAACGACGGTATTTTTAGGATCAGTCAGCATAAACGGTTTAGCTTCATAGCCAAACGTGGTTGCATCCTTTGCATAGTGAACAATAGATGGCAGTAATACTCGGTCTTTGTCATCTTGTAGAACTTTCGGTTTTCCCGATAGCACTGTCGCCACTAAAGAGTGGGTTGTCCCCAAGTCAATGCCGATCGCAATACGATGTTGATGCGGGGCAGTAGATTGACCAGGTTCAGCAATTTGCAAAAGTGCCATGCGTGCGGTATCCCTTGAAAATAATTGGTAACAGCGGATTAAAAATCATCATCGAGGTCGAAGCTTTCTTCTTCGTCCAGCATGCGATCTTCAGCTTTATCAATATCATTCATAACACGTTGGAAAAAACGTAACTTACGAACAGTATCACGTGCTTCAGCCCAGTCTTCGTCAGCAAAATCAATTTTAAATTCGCGAACTAGACCATCGATCCATTGCTGAATTTCAACTTTTAAAGTGTGAAGTTGCTCAGTTGAAGTGGCTTCATCAAGTTGTTCTCGCATTTCGAGTGCAGATTGCAAAAATTCAAAATCGCTAATGGATTGGTCAAGATGGTGATCTTGTTTTTTTAAGGCAAGTAGATATGCCGCACGACTATCAACTTGTGAGAGTACTTTATACGCTTGGTTGATTTCGCTTGACTTGATCAATGCCTGATCTTTGTCTGTGGCTTTATCTGGGTGATATTGCTGTTGCAAACTTAAAAACTGTTTTTTTAAAGCTGCTAAATCTATATCGAGTGCTTCGGGTAATTGGAACAACTCAAAATGATTCATGGGAGATGAATTCCGCTATTGATAAATACGTTAAAACAGTGCGGAACACACTGTTTTGACGAAAAGAAAGAGGGTGCTTGCTTAGACGGTAAATGATTCACCGCAACCACATTCACCTTTTTGATTTGGGTTGCTAAATTCAAAACCTTCGTTTAAACCATTTTTGACATAGTCCATCTCTAAACCATCGAGATAAACCAAGCTTTTAGGGTCAACAAAAACTTTAACACCGAGTTGTTCAAAGACTTGATCATGTGTATCGACATCGTCGACAAACTCAAGTACATAAGCCAACCCAGAACAACCCGAAGTTTTCACACCAATACGAATCCCTTCACCTTTACCGCGGTTTTGCAGGTAATTGCTGATGTGAGTCGCAGCATTTTCAGTTAAATGGATCATGAAAACTCCAATGTTATTTCGGTCATCAATTAAGCTTTCGCTTTTTTACCGCGATAATCTTCAATCGCAGCTTTAATTGCATCTTCTGCCAAGACAGAGCAGTGTACTTTTACTGGTGGAAGTGCAAGCTCAGTCGCAATATCAATATTCTTGATTGATTGAGCTTCATCAAGCGTTTTACCTTTTAACCATTCGGTTACCAGCGAACTTGATGCAATTGCAGAACCACAGCCGTAAGTTTTGAAGCGAGCTTCTTCAATTACGCCATTGTCATCGACTTGAATTTGTAAACGCATCACGTCGCCACACGCTGGTGCACCGACCATACCTGTACCTACGTTTTCTGCATTTTTGTCTAAAACACCAACATTACGTGGGTTTTCGTAATGATCGATTACTTTTTCGCTATAAGCCATGTCGCTTCTCCAAACCTCGGGGTCAGCCTAATATTAATATGAGGGTTAAAACACGTTTTTCAATGAAGTGCTCAATTGAGCACTTAACGAATTAGTGTTCAGCCCATTCAACTGTTGAAAGGTCGATACCTTCTTTGTACATATCCCAAAGCGGAGAAAGTTCACGCAATTTCTCAACCGCAGCTTTGGTAATTGTCAACACATGGTCAATATCAGCTTCAGTTGTGTATTTACCAAAACTGAAACGAATTGAACTGTGTGCCAACTCATCAGATAAACCTAAAGCACGTAAAACGTATGAAGGTTCTAAAGTTGCAGATGTACATGCTGAACCACTTGAAACAGCAACGTCTTTCAGTGCCATCATCAGTGATTCACCTTCAACAAAGTTGAAGCTGACATTTAGATAGTTTGCAACGTTTTGCGTTGGATGGCCATTCAAGAACACTTGTTCAAGGTCTTGTAAACCATTCCAAAGTTTGTCGCGTAATTTACGAATGCGCTCTTGTTCTGCCTGCATGGTTTTGCCTGCAATTTCAAAAGCCTCACCCATACCAACAATTTGATGTGTCGCTAAAGTACCAGAACGCATGCCACGCTCATGACCACCACCGTGCATTTGAGCTTTTAAGCGAACACGTGGGCTACGACGAACGAAAAGTGCGCCAATGCCTTTAGGACCGTAAACTTTATGACCAGAGAAGCTCATTAAGTCGACTTTCATGGTTGAAAGATCAATCTCAACTTTACCCGCAGCTTGTGCAGCATCGACATGGAAGAATGTCTTATTGGCACGTGTTAATTCACCAATCGCAGCAACGTCTGTCACTGTACCGATTTCGTTGTTTACCATCATTAGTGAAACAAGAATCGTGTCTGGACGTAAAGCGGCTTGAACCATTTCAGGGGTAATTAATCCTGTACGTGGTTCAGGCTCTAAATATGTAATTTCAAAACCTTGTTCTTCAAGCTCACGGCAAGGGTCTAACACAGCTTTGTGTTCGATTTTACTTGTAATGATGTGTTTGCCTTTTGAACCGTAGAACTGAGCAATACCTTTTAATGCTAAGTTATCAGATTCTGTTGCGCCTGAAGTCCACACGATTTCACGTGGGTCTGCTTTGATTAGGTTTGCAACTTGCTCACGCGCATATTCGGCTTTTTCTTCTGCTTGCCAACCATAGGCATGTGAACGTGACGCAGGGTTACCAAAAGTCCCCTCGAACGTTAAACATTCCATCATACGTTCTGCAACTTCAGGCAGTACAGGAGTGGTTGCTGCGTAATCAAGATAAATTGGACGTTTCATGTCAGATACCTGTAACCGATAGAAGGGCTGAATCTAAACTTGGTGAATTTTGGCGTAATGCAACGGTTTGAACGTTATCACGCGCAATTAAATCAGCAAGGGTGATTTTTGCGAGATAATCGGCAATATGGTGGGAGAGTTCTTGCCATAAGTCGTGCGTTAAACACATTGCACCATTCTGGCAGTTGCCTTTGTGGTCGCAACGAGTCGCATCAACAGTTTCATTTACAGCTTCGATAATTTCTAGCACTGTGATTTCACTTGCATTGCGCGCAAGGTGATAGCCACCATTTGCACCGCGAACACTTGAAACTAACCCATGTCGTTTAAGTTTTGCGAATAACTGTTCTAAATAAGCGACTGAGATGGATTGGCGTGCTGCTATTTCCGCAAGCGTGATCGTTTGTTCAGTTGGCTGCAAAGCTAAATCAAGTAGAGCAGTCACTGCGTAACGACCGCGAGTTGTAAGACGCATGATTCGGTACACATGGTTAGACTAGATGACTAAATTTTATGAATTCCGACTAAAATAGTCAAGTTTTAAATTGCCATTATCAGCGTGAAAAGTAAAATATATTGGAATTATTGTATCCACGTATTATAAACAAAAAAGGCGATGAAAATAAAGCTCAATACTGCAAAGCTGATATTGATCAAGCGCTGGCGTTTTTGTAGGCGGTGAATACGATTTTGATATTGTTTTACTTCAACCAGCAAGGTGTTGATTTCAGAGCGTTGCTGATCAATTTTATCCAAAAGTGGGGCAATACGTTGCTGAGACGCAACTGCTTCAGCCTCATCGTTAAATAGATTGAGCCATTGCTTCCAGTTCGCCAGAATGCTGGAGAGTGTAAGATGCGGAAGTAAATCTAAGAACTCTTCTGCAAGAACGGCATCACCGAGAATACGCATATTGCTAATGCTGCGCTGATTGTTAAACACAAAAATCTTAATTAGATCGATCAATGTGCTATTAATTTCCAAATCGATGTTTCGATCCAGCGCTTTCATGTCGAATAAAAGCCCTTTTTCGGTAAATTGGATATAAAAGTCAAAGAACGGAATGTAGCTATTGATACGAATGGTGATTTTTTTGTCGATCAACTTTTTGGCTTGCAAGCGCAATCCTGCATCGTGCGTGAGCATGAAGGAGAAAAAAGTTTCTAAAACAATGATGACAATGTTTAGCAACAAATGGGGATGTTTATGTCTTTGTTGCGTATCAATCATAGATCTCTTTTTCCTTACCAATAACGTTGCGAAACAATAAAGTCAGTAAACTTGAGCATCCTTACTCAAATTATTAAAAATAATTTACATGACTTTATTGCTTTGTAGAACAGTTTTTTAAAACGATCAAGTCTTAACTTTGATATTATAAAAACATTTTTATGGTTAAATACGACATACTGTTTGTAAAGAGCTTAGGAGTAATAGTCAATGGATAACTCAAACATAGAAAATCCTAGTGAAGAAGCTGAAGTAAAAACTAAGCCAAAATCAAAGAGTTCTAAAAAATCTGCACTTGATTTCAAAAAATACACACAACAAATCTGGCTTGCCGGTTTGGGTGCTTTTTCACGTGCGGAAGAAGAAGGAAATAAATTGTTTGACTCGCTGGTCAAGGTTGGTGAGGAGCTTGAATCGAAAACAGTTGATTTTGCCGACAATACTGTAGTGAAGGTGACAGAGAAAGCCAAAGAGTCAGTTACGGATACCAAAGACAAGGTTGAAAAGATTCTGGATACAGGTGTAAACCATTCGTTGAATCGTATTGGCTTGGTCACACCAAAGGATCTTCAACACATCGAACAGCTCCTTGTTCAGCTTCATATCAAGGTGGATGCTTTGATCGAAGAAAATAATCAATTGAAGGCCAAATTGAATAAAAAGTAAAAAAAAGGCAGGTAACTCGTCCGTTTATGTCGTATTTCAGTATTTATTTTAATTAAAAGGTCTTTCTAGTATTGCGTTCTCCCCCAAAGCATTGCTATAAAGGCGTCATGGCCTTTTAAACTATAGCCTTGGATCTTAACAAACGATATTAAGAGGATATTTTTTATCATGAATAAATCAGAATTAATTGATGCGATTGCTGAAAAAGGGGGAGTGTCTAAATCGGATGCTGGTAAGGCACTCGATGCGACAATTGCATCAATCACTGAAGCACTTAAGAAAGGTGATACGGTTACTTTAGTTGGTTTCGGTACTTTCAGCGTGAAAGAACGTGCTGCTCGTACAGGTCGTAACCCTAAGACTGGTGAAGAACTGCAAATCAAAGCAAGTAAAGTACCTAGCTTCAAAGCTGGTAAGGGTTTAAAAGATTCGGTTGCGTAATCTTTTTAAATCAATAAACGCACCATTCAGGGTGCGTTTTTTATTTATTGAATGAAAAAGTTAATTTGATCCTTATTCTGCATTCATTCGTCTTTGTTTTTCAGTTAAAATTGCCCCGAAATAAAATATTGGAATTCTTATGGAATCGTTTCGTACTCTCATTAAGGGTTGGCTTGGCAAAGTCCTGCTAGTTTTGTTTTTGACCCCTTTAGCACTTGTAGGTATTGAAGGATATTTTAGTGGTAGCAATAAAGCAGACGTTGCGAAATCGGTAAACGGTCAAGATATTTCTAATAAAGAATTAGAAAGTGCAACCAAGAACTATAAAGACCAGTATTTGTCATTGGTCAAAGGTGATGAGTCTCTTTTAAATTTACCTGTGATTCAGGAAAAAGCATTGGATGCACTTGTTGCACGTAGTTTGTTGCAACAGCAAGCTGAAAAGTTGGGTATGACTTTAAGTGATGTACAACTTGAACAAATGTTGGCACAGCAACCGAGTTTCCAGGAAAATGGACAGTTTTCGCAAAAATTATATGAAAACTATTTACGTTCTGTCGGCATGACTAACCAAGCATTAATCGCAAGCTTACGCCAAGACCATGCATTGAAGATGATTTCAACATCTTTGATGGACTATGCGTTGGTCAGTAAGTCAGATGTGCAACAGTTGGCAAATCTGCAAACAGAACAACGTACCTTGCATCTGGCGAGCATCAAGTTAGATGATTATAAAAAAGGCGTAACGGCATCAAATCAAGAAATTACCGATTACTACAACAAGCATAAAACTGAGTTTAAGCAAGTTGCCAGTGTCGATGTTGATTATGTGGTGTTAACTCCTGCATTATTGCCTAAAGCAAATCTTGCAGTGACTGAGGCAGATTTACAGCAGGCTTATACGGCATTTGTGGACAAACAGCAAAAAGATGTTAAGCGTGAAGTGAAGCATATTTTGATTACCACAGATGCACGTGATGATGCAGCTGCTCAGAAACTTGCAAATGAAGTGTATGCAAAAATTCAAGCAGGCGAATCATTTGCTCAGGCTGCAGCGCAATACTCAGAAGACCCGAGTTCTAAAGCAAATGGTGGTCTCGTTGATGCCTATGCACCAGGTGTGTTCTCGGCTGATTTTGATAATGCAGTCACTGCATTGAAAAATGGTCAGATTTCTAAACCTGTCAAAACACAATATGGTTATCACATTATTGAAGCCAATGCACCTGTTGCCAATATCCCGTCGTTTGAAGCTGAAAAAGCACGTTTAATCGCTGAGGTTGAGAAATCGAAAGCAGCGAATTTATTTAGCGATACAGTAAATAACTTAAACGAAATGGTTGTTGGTGGTGATTCTTTAGATGTTGTTGCACAAGAAGTAAAGGGTGTACGTGTTGAATCTGCAAATGGTGTAACACTGACTACTGATAATCCATATTTAAGTGATTTAGGTGTTAAAGCAAAATTGTTTAATGATGATGTGAAGAACGGCGACCGTAATGCATCTTCAAATATTCAATTGGCGAATGGTGATACCATCTGGATTAAAGTTCGCAATTATCATGCAGCGGGCATTAAGCCTTTAGATCAAGCGACTGCTGATGTGAAAGCAAAAGTAATCGAAGCGAAGGCTTATAAAGCTGCTCAAGCAAAAATTGCAACGATTCTTGCAGACTTTAAAACCCAACCTGCAGCACAAGTAGTTGCAAAATCTCAAGTCACTTTTGAAAATGCAGGAACATTTGCACGTTCACAAGGTTTAAAACGTGCGATTGAGCGTGCTGCGTTCAGCATTCCTGCACCAAGTAAAGACGGTTTGTGGTCTGCAACCACAGCGAAACTGCCAAATGAACTTGTGATTGTTGCTGTTTCAAATGTAAATAGTAGTGTTGCAAGCACATTACCTGCTGAGCAGTTGCAAGAGTTGAATAAACTTTATCAACAGTTCCGCGGTCAGCAAGTGTTGGAAGATTATACCGAATACTTGAAATCGCAAGCAAAGATCAAATAAGATTGTTCTAAGCATAAAAAAGCCAGTTTGTAAAAACTGGCTTTTTTATTGGCAACTGTAAATTATTTTTTCTGAATGAATTTGGCTTCTTCAGATTGTGGGTATTGGCTGAGCAACTTACTTCTGTATTGATTTGCCAGAGCCGTGTTTTTATCGACCTCTTTGGCAATACTATATAACTGATAAACCGCACGAGACGCTTTGGCAGAATTTGGATAGCGCGTTGCTACAATATTATAGTTTTGCTTGGCTGCTTTATAGTCAACAGGCTCAACGGCCAAGTAAAATTCAGCTAACCAAAAATATGCATTGCCGACATAAATACCATTGGGGTGATTTTTAATGAAGTTTTGCATGGGTTGAATGGCTTTTTTTGCACCGCCTTGCTTATAGGCATCAAGTGCAACGGTATAGGCTGCTTTTTCTAGCTCGATTTGATTGTTGGTGTTGCTGGTTGTAGCGGTATTGGCTTGTGGTGGTTGCTCTACGGCCGCTACTTGTGGCTTCACCGGTGGGGTCTGTTGCTGTGCTGCGGGTGCTGTTGGTGCAATAACAGGGGTAGTTGTATCTGTGGCCGCGCCTGCCGTAGCTCCTTCTTGAGCTTCAGGGTTATCTTCTGGTGGATCAATTTTTTGGGATAAAAGCTCTAGGCGCTGATCAAGATCAGTATAGCGATTAGTCAGCTCTTTTTTTAATTGTTCAATTGCATTGTCATGTTCTTCAAGCAGACCACGTAACTTGCGAATTTCTTCTTCAAGCTTCTGGTTTTTTTGCATGATTTCCCAGTTTAAACTTGGAGAGCCTGCAACAACATTATTGGCTTGTTGTTGACTTAATGAGCGCGATTCAATTGGAACATTGGCATATAAGTGCGCACTACTGAGCAGGGCAATAAAAAGTACGGAATGCTTTTTTAGCATAAAAATTCATCCATAAGTTGAAAAATAAAGCTGTGGTCGAACAAGTCTTCACTTTTTACTTGCAACACACCAGATATAGATTTTTGATTTAGCCATTAAAACAGCAACTCATTTAAATGCAATAAGCATTTACAATCTTCAAGCACTTTTGCGGGAAATTCCTAGGTTGTTGTTTAATGTTTGTTCGTCTTGAAAGTAAATAGATAACAAATATATAGCAGTTGATGATGAATTAGGCAGTTGAATGCAAAACTCGCTGAAAAACAGCAACAAGTCTTGCAACTCAGGCAAAAATCTCTATACTTTGTCAGGCAATGGTAGCCCTGCTGGTAGCTTCGCAATTGTACTCTACGAACCCCGCCAGGACCGGAAGGTAGCAACGGTAGTAGAACTATGATGTGCCGAAGTCATGCTGGTAGGGTTGCCACCATTTATTCTTCTTCGCTCGTTCGAGCAATCGCTTTCATAATTACCCCCATATCAAAACCACGATACTGTAAAAATCGAATCTGTTTTGCTTTGATTTTTGGGTCAGTTGCGACTTCTTGTCCAAATTTTTTCAGTTTGAGTTGATACGCTTGATTCAGCCAATCGACGTCTTGCAGCTCTTCAGTAATAAGATCACTATCTAGTTGTTTCGCTTTCAAAGCTTGTTTAATACGTTGTAAGCCTTTGCCTTTCCTGAGTTGACTTGCCAGTGTCAGTTCTGCCACGCGTTGATCACTTTGATAATTTTGTTGTGCTAATTCTTCGACCAGCTTTGCGACTTCTTCTGGATTGATTGCATACTGATTGAGCTTGGCGACTAGCTCAGCTTGAGAGTAGTCACGGCGGGTCAGCAGGGCAAAGGCATAAGAGCGTAATCTTGAGCCTGTAAGGGTTTTAGGTTTTTCAGTTTTTTCGGAATTAAACATGCTTTCCTCATTAAAGAAAAACGCCCCGAAGGGCGTTTCAGTTTAGCTTTCTAAGAAATCGGGTTCTTCTTCTTCGATGTCTGTGTTTTCAGCGGGTTTGTTCTTGGTGAGAAGTTGTTCACGAATCAGCTTTTCAATTTCTTGCGCCATTTGTGCATTCTCTTCAAAATGACGAATCACATTATTTTTACCTTGGCCAATTTTATTGCCTTGATATGAATACCAAGCACCGGCTTTTTGTACGATATCTTGTTGAACTGCAAGATCAACCAATTCACCGAGTTGGTTAGTCCCTTTACCATACATGATCTGGAATACCGCTTCTTTGAACGGAGGCGCCATTTTGTTTTTCACAACTTTAACACGTGTTTCATTACCCGTAATTTCGTCGCCTTCTTTTACTTGACCGATACGACGGATATCTAAACGTACAGAAGCATAGAATTTAAGTGCGTTACCGCCAGTTGTAGTTTCTGGGCTACCAAACATGACGCCAATCTTCATACGGATTTGGTTAATGAAAATCACCATACAGTTAGAGCGTTTCGCATTACCTGTGATTTTACGCAGAGCCTGACTCATTAAACGTGCTTGCAAGCCCATATGTGAGTCACCCATTTCGCCTTCAATTTCGGCTTTCGGGGTTAATGCTGCAACAGAGTCGACAACGATTAAATCGATTGCGCCTGAGCGTACCAACATATCCGCAATTTCGAGTGCTTGCTCACCGTGGTCAGGTTGTGAAACCAAAAGGTTATCAATATCTACACCGAGCTTACGTGCGTATTCAGGGTCTAATGCATGTTCGGCATCGATAAAGGCACAGGTACCGCCATTCTTTTGACATTGAGCAATGGCCTGCAATGTCATGGTCGTTTTACCTGATGATTCAGGACCGTAAATTTCAATGATACGGCCTTTAGGTAATCCGCCAATCCCTAATGCGATATCGAGTGTTAAAGAACCCGTAGAAACAGCTTCAACTGCTTGTACGGTGTTATCACCTAAGCGCATGACTGTATTTTTACCAAATTGTTTTTCAATCTGGCTCAACGCAGCTTGTAACGCCTTACTTTTATTATCATCCATCTCAAAACCTCAAAACTTTATTTCTTAACGACTAACCCAAGTGGATGTATTGAATCTCAACTTGTTGGGACTTGAGTATAGTGGCAGATTCTCATTGTTTATTCTACATCTGATCTGTGTCTATGCGACACAAGATGACGCGTCCAGAATTAAAAAATATCCATTCAATCTATTCATCATGATAAGACCAAGATTGGACATTTTCTTGCTTAAAACGATTGATATCACGACGATCTTTTTTACTTGGTCGGTGATCTGGTCGGGCTAGATTATGCAATTTTCGTTGTGATGCATGCAACTCTCTACGCGCAATACTTTCTGCGGTTTCTTCATAAAGTAACTGGGCAGCTGGAGCGCCGCCACGTACAGCAGAAAGTGCTTTCACGACCACGGTTTTTTTCTCGAAACCTTGTTGAATGGTCAACTCCATTCCAATACGGACATCTCTAGACACTTTCACCCGATCGTTGTTGTGGTGAACTTTACCACCTTCAATCGCGGCTTTGGCTATCGAGCGTGTTTTAAAAAAGCGTGCTGCCCAAAGCCATTTATCAATGCGCATGGCTTCCATGCTGTCTGGTTCATGCTGTTTTGGCATCTGTTACCTGTTGGTTGGTTTCAAGATATTCAAAAAGTTCAGTTAAATGATCAAGTGCAGGGTATGCTAGCTCAGTTGCGGCTCTCGCAGCTTTGCTGCTGGAAGGCTGTAATATGCTGAATAACTGTTGAATACCGAAGTCCTCTGCGCCTTTGAGCACAGCAACTGTGTCATCAATAAATACCGCTTGTGCAGGATCAAATGGGTGTAACTGTTGTAGCTTTTGCCAAAAAGCGACTTCTTCTTTGGCATGCCCTAATTCTTCGCTACTGATCATAACTTCAAAGTAGGGGCTCAGTTCTACATTTTCAAGTTTCAGCTGTAAGCCTGCACGATCTGCATTGGTCAGTAACCAACAGCGATAACCTTGGGCATTGAGTTGCTGCAGGAGTTGATGGCAGCCGACGCGAGCACGTATTTTGTCACGGTGCTCGTACTGTAGTTGTAAGACATCAACGCCTACTTTAACCGTCCAGTGCGCCGAAGAATACCAAGATAGTGTATGCTTATGTTGTTGGTAAAATTGAAACAGTGTCTGCTGGCTTTGCTCAAGTGTGCATTGATGGACTTGAGCATGCCGTTCTGGCAAACAATGATTCCAAATAAAATCATCAAAGGCTAAATCGAGTAATGTGCCATCCATGTCAAACATGGCAATCGGCTGCTGTAAATCTAAATATGACATAAGGTTGGTCTATGTTTATTAAAACGCTTGCCCCACAAGATCCGTTAATTTCACAACTTGTTCCAATCATGGCGCAGGCAAGTCAAATATTATTGGAAGAATACCAAAGTTATTGTGCGGGTTGCGAGTTTAATATTCAGGAAAAAAGTGATGATTCACCTGTCACGCAAGCTGATTTAAAGGTAAATCACTTTTTATTAAAGCACTTAGCTACAGTTGCCCCGCAATTACCCGTGTTGTCAGAAGAAAGCGATTATTCTGCACGAGCGGCATGGCAGCGTTGTTGGATGCTTGATCCATTGGATGGAACGAAGGAGTTTATTCATGAGCGTGACGAGTTTACGATTAATCTCAGTTTGATCGAAGATCATCAAACCACGTTTGCAATTATTGCGGTACCGTGTGAGCAGGTGATGTATATTGGTCATACCTCGCAATTACCGTATAAATATAGTTTTAGCCGACAAGAATGGTTCCAATATCAGCTTGAAGAGCATGATATGGCTGCACCATTACAAATTGGTTTAAGCCACAACAGTAAAAATCCAAAATATAAAAACTTTATCGAGCCGATCTTACAAAATCGTAAGGTAGAGCGTCGTGAGGCAGGTAGTGCTTATAAGTTTTGTATGATGCTGGAAGGGGAAATTGATATTTATCCACGCTTCCATCCAACTTCGGAATGGGATACCAGTTCAGGCCAAGCGTTGCTTGAAAGTATTGGTGGTGGGTTGATGACTTTGGATCAGAAACCATTTCTATATAATCAACGTGAAACGGTTTTAAATGGTGGCTTTATCGCTTATCGAGATCAGCATTGCAAAAAAATTGCGTATGATGCGCTCAGTCGTTCTGGCATTTTAGATTGAGACTTATCTGGCTCATGCTATAGTGAGTTAAATTAAAGCCTGTATGTGAATATGACTCTGCATTTATTGCCTAAAAGCATGTTTGAAGCAATTGATTTACTTCCAGATGCTTCTACTCCTGTAACTTTGTTTACACGTCATTCTTTGCGCGAATTGGTGAATGGACAAGGTTTGGCTGGTTATGACCTACAGTTGACTGAGCAGGGCCGCGACTTGGCTTATGCTTGGGGGCAATATTTAATTCAGAATACTGATCGGGCGATTCAGCATTGTATTTCCAGCCCGATTCAGCGTTGTGTCGATACGGCAGCTTTAATGATTGAGGGTGCTGATGAAACGCGTAAAGCTGTCAATACGCATCAAATTGAAATTGTTGAGCAGCGTTTATTGGTTGAACCAGGCAGCTTTGTCTTGGATATCCAGCAGGCGGCGCCTTATTTCCGTAAGCAGGGTGCACTAGGGTTTATTAATAGCTTTGTGAATAATGCTTTACCTGGGATGAAGCATCCAATCACTGGTGTATTTGATGTATTGGAGTTGCTTTATCATACTCATCCGACCCAACAGGGTGGTTTAAGTTTGGCGGTGAGCCATGACACCATTCTTGCAGCAATTATTGCGGTAATCTCAGGCAAAAATCAAATTGAACAAACAGATTGGCCAGAGATGATGGAAGGCCTGTTTGTATGGTTTGAAGGTGATGATTTTGCGGACAGTCAATTAAAATGGATTTGGCGTGGTGAGCGGCAAGCCTTAGAAATAAAACAATTTTTGAATCGCTAGTTCGATCGATCATAGACATGTTGCGTTGAAATATTTAAATAAAATTGAGATTGTGTCTAGGTGGAGAAATAGAATGAGATCGCTGTTGATCTGAATCCAAACCGATCATTTGGATTCAAATATCAGCATGATTGAATTAAAGTCTGATTAACCACATTTCCCAATTTTTTGTCCTTCGATATTACTGAGGTTTGCTTGCAACTTGGTTGAAGCTGAACAGTGAATATTGCCTGAAATAATCGACTTATCTAAACTCAATGTTGTCGCGGCTTGTGCAATATGTATATCACCGCTAACACTTGAGTTAATTAATTTGATTGCTTTTGATTGATTGGCTTGAATGCTGCCTTGAATAGAAGAACTATTTAAAATCAAACTGCCACCTTTCTCGATCTTTACATCGCCTTCAATTGACGAATTGTTGAGTGTGCAATGTGCACCTGCGGGAACGGTGAGATCACTAACGGTGTTGTTCTCAATGGTATTTGTGCAGCTTGCAGCAAAACTGAGACAACTGCATGAAAAAACTGCGACTGCGATGATGAGCTTCCCATTCTTATTCATTTGGCTCTCCAGTTTTTGTAGATTGATTGTTGCTCAAAACTTAAATTTAAATGAATTCTATATGCCTGAAATAGGTAGTTTGAGTGAGGGAAGTGTAGTGCTGGTGGTGGAGCTATGTTCAATTTAGAAATGTAAATAAAATTGAATTAGATTAAAAGTGTAATAAATCCAGTAATTCTTGTTTTTGCGATAAATTAATTTCCCTTCCTGCTATTTAAGTTGCTAGTATATGTAAATACATGATTTATATTAACTTTAACTAATTAACTTAATTTGTCATTAACGATAATTTATCAAGTTTTTCTTGGGGAAGTGTGATGCAATTACAACTTAAACATTTAACGGTCTGTTTACTGTCGATCATGATGGTTGCTTGTGGTGGTGGAGGTTCGGATCATTCGGGCGCCACAACCAATACGGAGCCACCAAAAAATAATAATGAGACTGCGGGAAATGGTAATCTCGTTCCGGGTGATGGAACCAATGAATTACCAGGTGATGGGACGCCTGAGACACCAAATAATGGCTCAGGAACTACTGTGCCAGAACTACCAAATGGCGGTAATACTGGTTCAGGTGGTGTTACACCAGAAGTTCCGAATACTGGCAATAATGGTTCGGGAATTACAACACCAGAAACACCGAATGGCGGTAATACAAGTTCAGGAGGTATTACACCAGAAGTTCCTAATAATGGTTCAGGAACGACAACACCTGAAACCCCAAATGGCGGTAATACTGGTTCAGGTGGCGTTACGCCAGAAGTGCCCAATACTGGCAATAATGGTTCTGGAACTACAACACCTGAAACACCGAGCCAAGGTGGAGGCGGAAATACAGAAACACCGTCTATTCCACCTGTGGTAGAAAAGTATCCAGAACCGCGTAAAAATATAATAGATGAATCGGTGCTTGGTTTTTATGATTACGATAAGCTTGGACTGCCACGTCTACTGCGTAATGATCTAAATGGCAGTTTTGCTGCGATGTTGCAATTTGCACAAAGTCATGTGGTCAATCCTAAAAATAATGAAAAAGACTCAATGCCGCGTCTAACCACAGAAAAAGATGCCTTGTTGTTGGTGACACCATTGGCAGAAATGGGTGATTTACAGAAGCTACAAGTCGAAATTTATCAAGGCAATCAACTACTCAGAACGGTTAAATTGAAAGAGCCGTCAAGAATTGCAGCCTCTGATCAATCCAATACTGATGGGCGTCCGTCTGTGAGTTACTCTAAAAGAGCATGGACGGTTGCCTTAAAATGGAATGAAATTCGTGCCGGTTTACATCTCCGCGTGGTTGATCCACTGAATAATCGTAGCGGTGACTTAACTTCCGACAATATTGATTTAGCAGCACCAGGTGAGCTGGTGGTACAGAATATCCGTTTAGGCTTATTAACGGACCCACCGAAATCGACAGGTCATTATATGTTGCTTGAACCTGCCAAGGCGGGGACAGATTATTTTCAGACTATTCCTGCGGCGCGCATGATCGTGTCCAAATATGAGGATTTAAAGCTGAATAAAGTCATGGTCGCAAGTGGTGTGATCTATGACTCGGTAAGTGCAACCACGGGTGATGTTTATAGTGGTGATATGCGTGAAAATACAGCTAAATCAACCTTCGGTGTGGGAATTAACTTGGCCAACTGGGGGATTACCAGTGCTTCAATGGCGAGTCAAGAACAGCCACAAATTACGCAAAGTGTGGTGGCGCATTATGCACGCGGCAAATATAGCAACGGTGAGGCAACTCATGGTCTAAGTGGCGGGAATGGTATGCTGACCTTGATTGACTCTGTGGGTAATGAGTTTAGTCATGAGATTGGTCATCATTATGGGTTGGGGCATTATCCTGGTTCTGTTGGGGACAATATGTTCTGGGCAGCACATCATGCAGATAGTGGCTGGGGCTATATTGCGTTTAGAAATAAAATGCGCGGTAATCTCAATTGGACGACGACCAACTTAGGGGATGGTGCCAATGGTGTACCGAATTTTCTGAATAAATATGCCTATGGTTGGGATGCGATGTCTGGTGGTGCGACGGCAAGCAGCATTTCTAAATATACTCATTACACCGGCTATAGTACCTATTTAAAAATTCAGCCTGCATTTGATCGTTATGTTTGGGATGCAACTTCTCCAACGGGTTATAAAAAATGGAATGCGATAACTCGTGTGATGGAAGTTGCTCAGCCTAAAACACCAAACTCAAGCAATGTTTGGTATAACCGTGCTGATGGTAATTACCTAAGACCAAAAATGTTTGGTGTGCCAGTCTATACGATTTTGGGGGGATATGATCCAGAGGCGCAGGTCGGCTTGGTTTATCCTGCTGCGAAAGGGAATTGGGGGAATGTATTTGATCTACCACAAGCCAATCCGAATGCAGTAACAGCAAGTTGTTGGCTGAATGTGCAGTTTGCCAGTGCGAGTCAAAATATTGCTTTAGCACCACAACGAATGAACTCGAATAGCAACGCCAATAAATTCCATGTCAACCTTGCGCAAAGTGAAGCACCGCAGCAAGTGAATTTGTATTGTAAAAAGGCCAATCAAGCAGCAGTGCTACTTTCAAGTACATCTATTCCTGTGAGTACAGTGGCTCTAGCACCTGCAGTTGAAATTGGTAAAGAAGCAGAATACTCAGCGCTTAGAGCGATTGAGTTGCCTCAATTAGAGCAGGCTTTAGTCGAGAATAAAGACAAGATAGTTGTAAATCTTTCGACGGATGCAAAGTTACTATTTGATTCATATAGAACCTTTAAAGATCAACTATCACCTGATGCTCAGAATGAGATGGTGCGTTATACCCAGCAGCAAATTAAGCTTTATCGACTTAATCGCTGGATCAATGTATATCGTTCGGATTTGACCAATTTAAATGCCGATGCATTAACTGCATCCCATGCGTTTGTTGAAAAGTTAGAGCTCAAAGGTGATTTGAATTTTGCATCAAGTACCAGTTTATTGAACAGAACCAATTGTCTAAAAGCTGAGAAATTGGCGACTGGTGATTTAAATGCATTTATTAGTGGATCAGCAGGCTGTGTTGGTGATGACTCAGAGAAATGGATTTATGATGCTTTGGGTAAAATTCATAATAAACAATATATAGATCAGTGCTTAACGACTACAGCTGGCAATGTTATCAATCTGACAGCTTGCAGCAGTGCAAGTAGCCAAGTGTGGGAACTTGATACTACTGCGCAGGCGATTAAGCAATCGAATCAGTGCTTTGATTTGGAGGGTGGCTACTTAACCAATAATCGTGCGCGTTTAATTCGCTATCGTTGTACCAGTGGCGCCAATCAAAAATGGACGATTCCGGTCGTAAATAACAGCCTCATTCTTGCTGGTTTGTCTGCAAAGAATTTACCTATTGCAATCAAGGTGTTGGCTGTTAATCCTTAATCAGTTCAAGATTTTATGTGAATGTCATAAATCAATGATATGAAGTCCTTCGGGGCTTCATATTTTTTATGCAGAATATTTTCTTAGAAAGTTGAAAAAAATAATAAAAGTACACTTTTAAAATGTAGAAATTTTCGTCATGATATGAAAATAAAAAGAGAAACTTGACGCATAATTGGATAAAAAGATGTTATTAAACACGATTTACTTATGGGAGCCTGAGGTTTTTACAGGTAAAGTTCCCTCAGAAGATGATTCACACCAAGTTGCTTTTGAACTACATCAACAATATCGCCATATCTCTAGTCATGGTAAAACTTTACAAGCGTGGTTGAACTTATTTAGCAACAAGATTTGTGATCCGCAATACCAATCTTATTTTTCTGAACAGACGCAACAATGGGTACAAGGGATTAAGACCAAGTTTGCTCAAGGATTGTGTGCCAGTGTGCAAGTAGATGTTCTAGCAAATGAAGCACAAAATGATGCGGTCTATCGGGTCTTTTATGAGGCTGCGCAGGAAACAGGAATCGGCTTCTATGAGCCGAATTATAATGTCTGGGCCATAGGAGAACTGCAATCTCCTGAAAATGCGGTGTCTAATATGCTGCAGCCTTATTTACTGGAGCCTTTGCAAATCAAGCAGCTTGAATGCGTTGCTGAACCTGAACCTGTGATGTTGGTGAATGAGTTTCAGACCCCGCAGAATATGCCTGAAGCAGAGCAACTGATTAGTCATTGGTTTGAGCAACAACATTATACCCAAACCCTAAAGCTTGGTGTTTTTAATGTTGCGCATGATTTTATTTCAAATTGGGGTAATATCGGGCGGCCGGAGTTGGCATTGGATACAGGCTATCGTTGCTTTTTACTGACCCAAAAGCAGCTAGGTGTTTTTTATCAACTCAAGATGGTGCTCAGAAAATTAACGGTAAGTCCAATGTTATCTTTTGCGATGGATTTTACCGATCGTTTTATTCCTGATCAATTGCAAGAGCAGCTATCTGAGCGCTTGATTTTTCGTCTACGTTCGATGGATGTACATAAAAATACGGGGCAGAGAAATAATGCAGAGCCGAGTTTTGCATTGATGGGACGTTGGGACACACAAGCAGATATTCAGGATTTCTTTAAAAACTTGGATGCTTATATTAATTTTATTTTTTCAAATCTGGGGCAAGGCCGGTTAGAAGTATTACAGGCATGGGCTTACGGTGATATGCCAACAGATCTTAAAATCGATTTGGATTTTCGTTTTGAGTTAATGATGCTTGCATTAAGCCAAGATCAACCGTATTTGCAACAACGCTATCAATACCATAAGGCCGTATTGATGCAGAATAACGCTCGGGCCAGTGATTTGGGTTTGCTGGAAGAAAGTTATACGTTCTGTCAGAAGTTGAGCAAGATCGTGATGGAGGCGGGGACGGGTTTACAGCCCTATATTCAGAATTAAAGACAATAAAAAAGCCCGAAAAATTCGGGCTTTTTTATATGCTTCAAATTAGTTAGCTAATGCTTTAACTTGAGCGTTTAAGCGGCTCTTATGACGAGCAGCTTTATTTTTGTGGATGATGCCTTTATCAGCCATACGGTCGATAACTGGAACAGCAGTTTTATAAGCTTCTGTAGCAGTAGCATAATCACCAGCAGCGATTGCATTTACAGTACGTTTGATGTAAGTACGAACCATAGAACGCAAGCTTGCGTTGTGTTTACGTGCTTTAACGTTTTGACGAGCACGTTTTTTAGCTTGAGCAGAGTTTGCCACTCGTGCACTCCTTGAAAATAAGTTGGTCTGGGCGGGCTGAAGTTAAAACCAAAACAACATTGGCAACATTCACCAGCCCGTAAACAAGTGCCATATTTTGAGGAAACTAAGCCCCGAAGTCAAGCCTTGTGATACTTTTAAGTACATTTTACAGGTGATAATCGTGCAAGAAAACGTTACATTAGCTTTATTCATGGCTTAGAGCGAATAAAAATGAGAATAGGTGAGAAAAAAGCAATCGTCATCGGTGCGACAGGGTTGGTCGGTCAGGCACTGGTAGATGAGTTACAGCATTCTGAGGATTTCAGTGCGATTACTGTCGTTGTAAGAAAAAATTCAGATACATTAAAAGCTTATAGTAAGGTCACTCAGCTTATTTTAGCCGATTTTCTGCTACTGAATGATGAGGATGTCAGCAGCCATACCCATGCATTTAGTTGTTTGGGAAGCACCATAAAACAAGCTGGATCGAAAGAGGCTTTCTATGCAATTGATTATGAAATCAATGCTCATTTTGCGGATTTGATTCAGGATAAAAATATTCATTTATTGGTGGTGAGTGCGTTGGGAGCGAATGCTAATTCACCAGTTTTCTATAATAAAGTAAAAGGTGAGCTGGAAAATTACCTGAAAAGTTTGTCAATTTATAAGCTATCGATTTTCCAGCCTTCACTTTTAATAGGAAAACGCAGTGAAGTTCGCTTGCTCGAAGATCTGGCACAGACGGCATTTAAGCTGGTCGAAAAAGCGTGGACCAGACCGTTTAAACTTAAACCTGTAACGGCCGAGCAATTGGCGCATACTATGTTGCTTGCGGCACAAACGCAGACAGCTGCATTCAAATGCTATGACAATTTAAGTATACAACAAAGCAAATAATGGAGAATTTCAGTGACAACGATCCCTTTTGTAACCTGTGATTTGTTAGATGATAATCCTGAAAAAGACTTGCAAGTGGTTATCCCGTCATTAGATGGTAAGTTTTTTAAAAGTTATGGTGCACGTAAAACTTTTGGTGGACAGGTAGTTAGCGTCAAATGTTTTGAAGATAACTCTCGGGTAAAAGAGCTGTTGGCAACTGATGGTACTGGTAAAGTCTTGGTTGTTGATGGTGGTGCTTCTATGCGTTGTGCCTTGATGGGAGATTTGATTGCCGAGTCAGCAGTCAAACATCATTGGAATGGTGTGGTGATTTACGGCTGTGTACGTGATGTCGATGCGATTGCAGAACTGGATTTGGGTGTGCATGCATTGGCTGCAATCCCACAAAAAAGTAATCGTAAAGGCATAGGTGAGGTCGATGTTGCCCTGTATTTTGGTGGTGTGACCATCAATTCAGGTGATTATATCTATGCAGATAATAACGGAATTGTGATTGCAAAAGAAAAATTAGTCGATTGCTAAAAAGGATAGCGTTATGTTGAAAATGGTGAACCATCAATTCAAGGTTTTACAATCTGTTGTTGCCAGTGTGATTGAAGGTGGGCGAGGTGTCTCTGGTACACCATTTCCAAATCAACCTGCAAAAGCACTCAAGCTCTATGAATTCGAAGGTTCTCCATTTTGTCGCCGTGTCCGTGAAGTGATTACTTTATTGAATCTGGATGTGGAGATTTATCCGTGTCCAAAAGGTGGTCAGAAATATCGCCAAATCGTGAAAGCAAAAGGTGGCAGAAGACAGTTTCCATTTTTGATTGATGAAAATACAGGTGATCAGTTATATGAATCACAGCAGATTATTCATCATCTATTTAAGCATTATGGGAAAACGGGTCAAACACCGAAAAAGTTTAGTCATTATCCAAAACTACCTTATGTCTCTGCATTGGCGACAATGGCCAATGCAGCGCGTGGTGTCTGGATTAATCAGCAGATTGTTGATCGTCCTGCACCAGCGCAGTTATTGGAGTTATGGAGCTTTGAGGCGAGTCCATATACACGGTTGGTTCGTGAAGTCTTGACGGAATTAGAGCTGCCATACATTCTGCATAATGTGCCTAAAGAACGTTGGCAGGATATGGGGCCTGCAGCTTTACGTTTAAAACCAGGCAAGTATATTCCATTGCCCAATGGCAAACGCGAAAAGGTGGTTGAGGTGATGGGGCGAGATATTCAGGTTCCGTATTTGCTTGATCCGAACACAGGCGTGAAAATGTTTGAATCTGCCAAGATTGTGGAATATTTAAAAACGCAGTACGGAAAATAAATGTTGAGAAAGCATCTTGTAGAAGATGCTTTTTTTATCGGTGGTTGTGATGTGAATGTTGCTTGATTGGTCGTTTTAGCGGTTTAATACCAGTGAAAAGTAGAGTGAAGTGATTGATCGATGTTAAGCCAACTGAGCAACCTATTCAAAAGTTCCAAAGAAACACCTGAACAGTTATTTTTAAAAGAACATGCTTTAGTCTTTGATGCAGAGCAAGGCGCGATTCTAAATGGTGTGGTGTTGAATGGCTTGAGCGTTCGTTTGGAATATTTTTCTAATCGAAAATTAGATCGATTTGATGATTTAGAAAAGCTATTTCGGATTGCACCACAAATTAATGAAAAGATTGACTTGGAATTACATTCACAACATTTTGTTGAGCGATTAGGAAATACAGAAGAAAATTTAAAAGAATTGAAGCAAGCGATTAAAGTATTAAACGACTATTATGTGAAGTTTAAACGAGCGCGATGAGCGTTAAATGGTAGACGATAAGAATGAAGTGATCATATTAAGAGATGATCCCGTTGTTTATCATTTTGTATTTGATTGAAAGTTAATACGAGAAGAACTGCAATTCAACCTATAATTCAAAATGTCGGGTGAGTATCTGCTCGGTATTTCTCTTGAAATTTCATATTTAAATGTATAAAGATAATGACTTAGGGTAGCTAAATGGCGCATCGTATTTATTTATATAATGTTGATCATAATAAACAAAATGCTTATTCAGGATATTTAGGCGAGTGGAAATATGAAATTCCGCAGCTGTTACTGCCTTTGTTTTTTATACAGCCGACACGTAAAGGACATTTACTTTACTTTGATCGTGTGAGAGGCGTTGCCTATTTACAACGCTTTTATGACTTATTGAGTGAAACCTATCAGTTGAACAGTCAAGCTGATTTTGTCGAGGCTCGGCAGACCATGTTTGATGTGTTGCAAAGCTTGCCTTATGAGCAGTTTGAAATGGATGCAACTGATGTTTTTAACATGAATGAGGAAAGCCATCGTCTACAAGCTCAGGACTGGGTTGAAGAAATATTAGAAAAAAAATTCTTGTATGATCAAGCGATAGAATTAAGAGATTTATCTGTTTTAAATCCAATATTGGCCAGAAGTGGTTATGAAAGCTTTCTCGAGATTTTACAGACAGATTGGATTCAGTGGGGACTTGGTTATTGGGAGGCATGGCTTTACCGAGATGCAACCGAAAGTTTTGAAGAAAACGGTCTATGGGGGTTAAAGAACCGTAAAGGAGAGACGGTTCTTACACCACAATTTAGTCAGATTTCAGCATTCAATGAGGATGGAATCGCGATATTTGCGTGCAATGGACGATATGGTTATCTCAATCATTATGGAAAGATCATACTTGATGCCCAATTCGCTAATGCAGATGATAGTTTTCAGCTTGAAGGTAAAAATTATGCTGTGGTTCATCCACTGGAAACTTCGGAGCAACAAGGGGTCATGTGTCTAGATAACGGAGAATGGATGATTCCTGCCTGCTATGATGGCATTGAACAGCTCCTTTATTCTGATATTTTTAATGTGCTACAACATGGTAAATATTGGCTTTTTAATCTTCAGCATCAACTGGTTATTGCTGAATCTTCGGGCAGTCCCTTTGAGCAACATTATTTAAATGAACAGAACACACTTTATTCTTATGAGCTAGCAGGAACAACAAAGAGACGATATTTTCTGAGTAATGGAACTGATTTAGGCGAGTTTCTTGAAGATGTACTACAACCGCTTAGTCATGGTTATTTGTGGATTAAGCCAAATAAATTTCAACGTAAGATTTCTATATTAAAACCAGATGGTGGGTTATTGCTTGACGATGTAGATCAATTAAAAGACTGGTCTGCCTATGGTTATATGAGCTTTGCTTATCGTAAACAAAATAAATGGTTTCTATACCAAACTCAAACGCATGAGTTTTTGCTGCAACAGGGGGTAGATAAACTGATTGACGGTAATTATTTAAATGATCTTAATGATATTTATCCGTTGGGAGAAGCTGGGCAATATGGGGTGTATGATGCAGCGCTGCAGAAATGGTTAATTCCTCTTTCTGATCAATTTGCACGTATAGAGCACATCAGTCATGGATTTTTTCGGTGCATGACTGCAACTGGGCACTATTATTATGATGCTAAACAAAAGTATTTAAGTGAAAGTTTTGATTATATTGCGCCTGCAATCCTTCATTATGATCCAGCATTTGGGCAATTAACTTTATTTAAAGATCTTAAATTATTCTTTATAAATCAGCAAAGACAACTAGAACAAGCTCAACCAAATCAAATCGGTCAATTTTATTTGCAGCGTTTTCATTTTCAAGGCAAAGATTTACGGTTCTTTGAACAGTTCTACCTACGTTGGAAGGCCGCACTCGGTGATCAGTATTTTAATCATTTGGAGATTAGTACTTTGTCTAAAATCGCTCAATATTTTGAGGAACATCAAGGTATGGAGCAAGCAGTTCAATATTATCAGGCTGCCATAGATCGGGGCGATAGCGGGAGTATGGTTGCTTTAGGATTGATTTATGACAACGGTGATGGTGTCGAGCAAGATTATGTGCGGGCGCTGAACTATTATCAGCAAGCAGCGCAATTGGGCAATGCGTGGGGGTGGAATAATCTGGGGTGTATGTATTTAAAAGGACAGGGTGTTGAAGCAAATATCCAACAAGCAACTGAGTGTTTCAAGCAGAGTGCACAGTTAGGAAATGGTCAAGCCTGTAAAAATTTAGCAGGCCTGTATTATGACGGCGTTGAGGTCGACCAAGATTTAGAGCAAGCACAGGACTACTACCAGCGTGCCGAACAGCAATTATATTTCTGTGGGGAACAACTCGCCGATATTTATTATAGAAAGGCGGCCTATGATCAAGTGGCTAAATTGATCAAACGAGATAAAACAGATGACTATACTGCAATTTATTATGCGCTGATGTATGAAGCTGGGCATCAGTTTAAGCAGAATATTAAAAAGGCAATCTTATATTTTGAAAAAGCATTAGATTATGCAGATTATCATTATGCATTGAAGCAGCTACTTTTTTATTATGGTAAATCAGAGCAATTTAAAAATTCTGAAAAATATAAACATTGGAAAAATTATATTGAAAGTAATGCAATACAACTCGATGAGTCTACATTTGACTAAACAGGATATTGCTAGGTAAAAATGCCATAAATAAAAAAAGCTGAATCAAATGATTCAGCTTTTTTATGGGCAGATGAACAATTATTTTTCAATAATCGCCGTTACACCTTGACCACCAGCAGCACAGATCGAAACAAGAATACGACCTGAACCTTTTTCATTTAAGATTTTCGCAGCAGTCGCGATGATACGACCACCTGTAGCAGCGAATGGGTGACCCGCAGCTAAAGAAGAACCTTTGATGTTGAGCTTGCTACGATCAATTGAACCTAAAGGTGCATCTAAACCTAAACGCTCTTTACAGAATTTTTCATCTTCCCAAGCTTTCAAGGTAGAAAGAACTTGTGATGCAAATGCTTCGTGGATTTCATAGTAGTCGAAATCTTGAAGTTTAAGGCCAGCACGCTCAAGCATACGCGGAACTGCATAAGCAGGCGCCATCAATAAACCTTCTTTCTTACCAACGAAATCAACTGCGGCAGTTTCAGAGAAAGTTAAGTAAGCAAGTATTTCGTGACCATTTGCTTTCGCCCATTCTTCAGACGCTAAAAGTACACATGAAGCACCATCAGTCAGTGGAGTCGAGTTACCCGCTGTCATGGTTGCAGCTTCGCCTTTACCAAAGACTGGTTTTAATTTTGCTAATTTCTCAGCAGTCGAGTCAGCACGTAAGTTGTTGTCACGATTTAAACCCAAGAATGGTGTAATTAAGTCATCGAAGAAACCTTCTTCATATGCTTTTGCCATTTTTTGGTGAGAAGAAGCAGCAAGAATATCTTGCTCTTCACGTGGAATACCCCACTCAAGCGCAGTGATTGCTTGATGGTCGCCCATAGATAAACCTGTACGTGGCTCACCATTTTTAGGTGCATCCATAAGATCTTTAACATTAATTTTTGCTAAAGCTTTTAAACGGTCTTTACCAGTTTTAGCAATGTTAAGCTCAAGCAGGGCTTTACGTAAGCCGTCACCGAAAGCGATTGGTGCATCAGAAGTGGTATCAACACCGCCTGCGATACCTACTTCGATTTGACCTAAAGCAATTTTGTTTGCTACAAGGAAGGCTGCTTGTAAGCCAGTACCACATGCTTGTTGAATGTCATATGCAGGGGTTTCTGGCGCAAGTTGAGTATTTAAAACACACTCACGAGTCATGTTGAAATCACGGCTGTGCTTTAATACTGCACCAGCAACCACTTCACCTAGGCGTTGACCTTGTAGGTTGAAGCGCTCAACCAAACCGTTTAACGCAGCTGTAAACATGTCGATGTTAGAAGCTGTGAAATAAGCGCCGTTAGAGCGAGCGAAAGGAATACGGTTACCGCCGATAATGGCAACACGGCGCACAGTGTTTTGGCTCATGGTTTTATCCTGTTGAACAGAAGGTTTGGTTGTTTTAGCTGTAGCTGCTTTTGTCGTCGTAGACGCAGCAGTGCTTTTTGTAGTCCCCGCACTACGTGTTGTAGAGCGAGCACGCGTTGTTTTAGGTGTCGTCGTTGCCGCTTTAGATGTTGTGCTTGCAGTTTTACGTGAAGTTGAAGCTGCTTTTGATGTATTTGACACAGTCTCTTGAGCGGAAGTCTCGACTGCTGGATTTTCTTGAGTTGTTTTGCTCATAAGGCTTTTCCAAGCATAATTGCGAAATTCTTGCTACAAACATACCATATTTCCAATAGTGCTGTATTGACTAGAATGACGCTTGAGACCACATTCAGGTCAAGACATCTAGACATGAACTCAAGTATGATTTGCTATGAGTCAATCAGACATTGATTTCATGCCATATCCCAACATGATTCATGTGTTTGTAACAAATTCATTTGTATGAGAGATAATAACCATGACTGATCAGTACCAAGCATTTACACAATCACCTTTAGGTAAGTTTGTCGTAAAAAATCTAGGTTTACCATCACCAGTAGCACTAGATCGTTTTGAAAGTGCTCAACCAGTTGTAAATGGTGCAGTATTGCTTGGCGCAGCACCATCAAGCACGATTTCTGCTGCGATTGCTCAAGTTCTTAGCAATATTCATGCAGATAGCTATGTCGGTAATAATGTTGAATTACAACAAACGGCTGCAAAGGTCGGTTTAAATCTTCGTCCTCTTAATGCAGATGATAAAGAATCTAAGTTTAAAGCGGTTGTATTTGATGCGTCTGGCATTCAAGATTCAGAACAATTAAAAGCGTTATATGACTTCTTCAATCCAATCGCGCGTCAAATCTCAAGTTCAGGTCGTGTGATCGTGATTGGTACTACACCTGAAACTGCGAAAACAGTCAAACAAGCGATTGCACAACGTGCGCTTGAAGGTTTTATCAAATCTGTTGGTAAAGAGTTCAAAAAGGGTATTACTGCTCAAGTGGTTTATGTGGACCAAGGTGCAGAAGCAAATCTTGAATCAACTTTACGTTTCTTGATTTCACCACGTTCTGCTTATGTCTCTGGTCAAGTGATCCGTGTGTCTAAAGCAGATGTGGTTGATTTAGATTGGGCGAAGCCACTTGCAGGTAAAACAGCATTAGTGACTGGTGCGAGTCGTGGTATTGGTGAAGCGATTGCGCATGTATTGGCGCGTGATGGTGCACATGTCATTTGTTTGGATGTTCCCCAACAACAAGCTGATTTAGAGCGTGTTGCAGGTTCAATTGGTGGTTCAGTATTGGCAATCGACATCACTGCTGCTGATGCGGGTGAGAAAATTAAAACTGCTGCTGCAAAACAAGGCGGCGTAGATGTGATCGTACATAACGCTGGAATTACCCGTGACAAAACTTTAGCGAATATGAAGCCTGAGCTTTGGGATCTAGTAATCAATATTAACTTGTCTGCAATTGAGCGTGTTAATGATTACTTACTTTCTCATGATGGTTTAAATGCCAATGGTCGTATCGTTTGTGTATCATCAATCAGTGGTATCGCAGGTAACCTTGGTCAAACCAACTATGCTGTGTCAAAAGCAGGTGTAATTGGTTTGGTTAAATTTACTGCGCCGACATTAAAGAATGGTATTACCATCAATGCGGTTGCACCAGGTTTTATCGAAACACAAATGACTGCCGCGATTCCATTCGCGATTCGTGAAGCAGGTCGTCGTATGAACTCGATGAACCAAGGTGGCTTACCTGTAGATGTGGCTGAAGCAATTGCGTGGTATGCTTCTACTGGTTCAACAGGTGTGACAGGTAACGTTGTTCGTGTCTGCGGTCAAAGCTTGTTAGGTGCCTAAGCATTAGGGTTTTGAAGAGGGGTGCTTGTGCATCCCTTTTTTATAAAAATATTGAAAGGTTCATTATGAATACACGTCATTTTAGTCAGTTGCCAAAACCTTATTTAGCTTATCCAAAAGTCATTCAAGGTCTCATTTTCAAAAAGCCAAAAGGTGAAAAAGTTCTGCCACAAGTTGAGTATGTGGTGGATACACTTAAGATTGATAGCAAACATTTAGAAAGCTATAACGAGATTTGTGGTTTTAAAAATGATGGTTTCGTGCCAGCAATCTATTTGGCAGTTTTGTCGCAAAGTTTGCAAATGCACATGATGACCAGTGAAGCATTTCCATTCCCAATCTTAGGCTTGGTGCATATTCGTAACCAAATCAAGCAAACTCGCAAAATTGCTGTGAATGAGCAAATCACTTTATCGTGCAAGTTTGGCGAGCTAAAACCGCATGACAAAGGTTTACAGTTTGATTTCATCACGACTGCGAAAGTCGGTGGTGAAGTGGTGATGGAAAGTTTAACCACTTATTTATCACGCCAAAAAACTGAGAAAAAAGCAGTTGAAAAAGCCAAAGAAGTGAAAGAACCTGCTTACCAACCACAAGCAGAATGGAATATTTCTGAAAATACCGGCCGTCGTTATGCCGTGATTTCGGGTGACTTTAACTTGATTCATATCCATGCTGTGACTGCAAAAGCGTTTGGCTTTAAACAGGCGATTGCACATGGGATGTGGAGCAAAGCTAAAGCTTTGGCAAGTATCGAATTAACTGCGGCTTATGAGGCAGATGTTTGGTTTAAACTACCGATGTTCTTACCATCTACGGTGGAGTTTTTAACTGCAGCCGAGCCAAAACAAACAGATTTTTTAATTCGTAATGTGAAATCTAAAAAGCCACATGTTGCGGGTACAGTAAAAGCCCTTTAGTACTATCATATAATGTAAATAATCCCTGGTGTTCGCAACAGGGATCTGCTAACAAGTATAAATATCATAAGGATTTGAGCTTTGATTAAAGAACTTTTATTTGCTGATACACATCATTATCACGGCAGTGTTGATGAACGCTTTATTGATTTGGCGAGCCAATTTAGCCGTCTGCAAGATGCGAGAACCCAGCAAGGTGGTGCTGCATTGGTGGTGTATTTCCAAGGTCAAAAAGTTGTTGATATTTATACGGGTAAAAAATCTCAAGAACAAGATTGGCAATCCAATACTTTAGCCATGTGCTATTCAACAGGGAAAGGCATTCTGGCAACACTTGCACATATTTTGGTGAGTGAAGGTGTGCTGGATTATGAGCAACCGATTGCACATTATTGGCCTGAGTTCGCTCAGAATGGTAAAGCCAATATTACTTTACGTCATGTTTTATCGCATCAAAGCGGTTTATTTGACATTCGCAATACTATTGAAACCGCAACAGAAATGCTGGATTGGTCGCATATGCTGGATGTGATAGCCGCAGCGACACCACGTTTTGCTGCTGGACAAAGTTTTGCCTATCAGCCTTTGACCTATGGGTGGATTTTGGGTGGAGTGCTTGAGAAAGCAGCCAAACAACCTCTGAGTTGGCTGATGCAACGTTATCTGGTACAACCGCTTGAACTGGATGGCGCATATTTTGGGACACCAACATCGGAATTAAATCGTGTTGCGCGTTTGTTGGAACAGCCGAAAACAGCATCTCAAGCTAAACCGCAAAGCAAGAAAGACAATGCTCCACGTAAAGCATCCTTATCAGAACGCTTATTGGAGCTCTCTGGGCAAAGCCCGCAAGATTTTCAAGATGCCATGATTCCGAAAGGCATGCGTCATTTTAGTTTTTATAGTGATGCAGGTTTGCAAGCTGTGATTCCTGCGGCCAATGGGGTATTTACAGCAGATAGTTTGGCTAAAGTCTATGCGATGCTTGCTAACCAAGGAGAGTGGCAGGGTCAGCAATTGATTCGCCCAGAAGTATTTAAGCAACTCAGTACGGTACAAAGCAAAGCACGTGATCGCGTGATGCCAATTCCAATGCATTGGCGTTTGGGCTATCACCGGATCTTGACCATGGGCAAACGTGCACCACACGGCTTTGGACATGTCGGCTTTAATGGCTCAGGGGCGTGGTGTGATTTTGAGCGTGAACTCAGTTTTGCTTATACCCATAATTTTAATATTACCTCGGCAACAGGCGATTATCGTCTATGGGGCTTGAGCCAAGAAACGCTTCGCTGTGCAGATGAAATACGAACAGGTCGAAAAGGCTGGTTTTAATTCGCCTTAGGTTGATAGCGTGGAATGTGGTAAATCACCGCCTCATATTTGCTTTCCGTCTTGTATGCAGCAATAGTTCCACCTAAAAGTTCAGCCAGTTTACGACTTGGCTGATTATCCACAGCAACAGGGTATAAGAAATATTGGGCTGCGAGATGAGTAGAGGCCCAACGAAATACTTCTAAAATCGCTTCTTTGGCAAAACCTTGATTGTGGCAATCTTCCCGAATCCATAGTCCCAGTTCAGGTGTTGCGGTCTGCATTCGATGCACACCGATAAGACCAATAAACGCCTGATCTTGTTTACGACGTAACACAAAATGTCGGTCGGTATTTTTTGCTTCTGCCAATAACCATTGTTGACCAATTTTTTCTTGCTCAGTGAAGCTTTGAGCAGGTTCCCAATCCATATAACGGGTTAATGTTGTTGTTACACAAGGATAGATATCAGCAAGGTCATCCATTTGAAATACAAATAAATCGAGTCTTGCTGTTTGTAATAATGCTCGTTTCATTGTTTACTCATTTTGATTTTTGAAATAGTTCTGCTTGAATAATCGCTTCAGTATGACGTTTAAAATCGATTTCATTTAAGCCAATCAGCCCTAGTTTGTAAATCCCTTCCAAGCCACAGACGAAAGCAATCAAGCGCCATGCGATATCGTGACTATCAGTGTCGAAATGAAATTCACCTTGGGTTTGACCTTCATCAATCATCCGTACAATTGAGCGATGCCAGTCCTGCATGGCAATGTTATAAGCCTGTTTGATTTCCTGATCTTGATCAATTAAAACTTCAGCCTCATTCCATAAGCGTAAATAGGGTTGAATTTGTTCAATATTTTCACAGCCGAGCAATAGAGAAAGACGTTGCAGGTAATTGACAGTCGTCACCTGATTTTCAATTTCGTCCAATTGCTGCATCAATTTAATAAAAGCTTCGGCCTTAAGCTGTGAGCTAGATGCAAAATGGTGATGCACCTGCCCAGTTGATGTTTGAGCTTCAGTCGCGATACGGCGAACCGTCATAGCGGAAAAACCTTCGTTTAAGGCAAGTTGCATGGCGGCTTGCAAAATCATTTCACGACGTTGTTCACGGTTTAAATAAGCCATTCTTTCTTTAGCACCTCTATACATATACAAATCAGAAACAAACTCACTTAAATCCAAAAGTTGGACAGGTGTTCAATTTTGGTTATAATAACGCCAATTTGAACAGTTGTCCAATTTAGAGGCATTTATGTCACGCAAGTGGTTAATTCTTGCAATTGTTGTATTGATCTATATTCCTGTCGCGATTGATGCAACCATTTTACATGTGGCGACACCCACTTTGAGTGAGTCGCTTTCTTCCTCAGCCAACGAGCTGTTATGGATCATTGATATTTATTCACTGGTCATGGCGGGGCTGATTTTACCGATGGGTGCCTTAGGGGATCGTATTGGTTATAAACGCCTGATGATCATCGGTGCGGTGTTATTTGGTCTTGCCTCATTGGCAGCCGCATTTTCACCAACCGCATGGGTATTGATTGCTTCACGTGCTTTATTGGCCGTGGGCGGGGCAATGATTCTGCCTGCAACTTTGTCCGCAGTGCGTAATACCTTCCTTGATGAAAAGCAGCGTAACTTCGCTTTAGGGATCTGGGCAACGGTCGGTGGTGGTGGCGCAGCCTTTGGCCCATTACTGGGTGGTTTTTTGCTTGAGCATTTCCATTGGGGTTCAGTATTCCTCATCAATGTGCCCATTATGATTGCCGTGGTGGTATTGGCTGCACTCTTGATCCCGAAGCAAACAGGCCAGCCAAAGCAAAATCTGAATTTGTTACAAGCCTTGGTCTTGGTGGTTGCTATCCTGAGTATGATTTACGCCGTGAAATCGGTGATGCATGGCTTTACTGTGTGGTCGATTTTAATTTTTGCCGTTGGTTTTAGTTTGTTGGTTGGCTTTATTCGTCAGCAGCTGACTTCAAAATCGCCAATGATCGATATCCAATTGTTTAAACATCCTGTGATTGCAACAGGGGTCGTTATGGCGATTGTCTCGATGATGGCCTTGGTCGGATTCGAACTGTTGGTTTCGCAAGAGCTGCAATTTGTGTATCAGCTTTCGCCATTGGCAGCAGGGGCATTTATTCTACCGTTTATGATTGCGATTAGTTTGGGTGGTCCTATTGCCAGTATGTTGGTCAATCGCTTTGGTCTACGCTCTGTCGCATCACTTGGTATGCTGATGAGTGCAATCAGTCTGTGGGGCTTGGCCAATACCAATTTGATGCAAGCACAAATCCATGCATGGGCATGGATGGTGTTATTAGGTTTAAGTGTGGAAATTGCCTTGCTGTCTTCAACCTCAGCAATTATGTCCTCTGTTCCACCGAGCAAGGCCACTGCCGCAGGTGCGATTGAAGGGATGGCATACGAGTTAGGTGCAGGTTTAGGCATCGCATTTTTTGGTCTGATGTTGTCATGGTTCTATGCCAACTCGATTGTGATTCCAAGCGATGTACCGAATAACATGCTGCAGCAGGCGAGTAGTTCAATTGGAGAAGCGATTCAAGTGGCAAAACAATTACAGCCAACAATTGCTGAACATTTGATTCAAGCTGCAAAACAGGCCTTTAGCCAATCACATCGTTCCGTATTGAACGTGGCTGCGCTGTTGTTCTTGATTCTGTCGATTTTTATTTGGTTTGCTTTACCAAAGCGAGTCACAGTGGTTGAGGAATAATCATTGACCCTGATCTAAAGTAATTTAGATCAGGGTGTTTTTGTTGGGTTGAGCTTAAACTTCTAAAAACTTAACTTATTATTTTATAGCTTGTAGAATAAGATTGGATAAATGCATGAATATCAAAATGATATGAGAGTTTAAGCTATGGATGAGTTTTTTGAATATTTTATAGAGTCTGTAGGTGAGCCATGTGCTTATATTGAAGTACCATCATTCGCCTATACAAAATATAAGGGGATATTGCCAGATGCATTATTATCCTATTGGGAAGAATATGGATGGTCTCCCTTTGCAAACGGATTGATATGGTTAACCAATCCGGAGGACTACGAAGATATCGTACAAGAATGGATTGAAGGAATTCCTGAACTTGAAGGGTTAAAATGTTATGTTTTGGCTAGAACTGCATTTGGTAGTATGTATGCATTTCAGCCAGAAATGGCTCAAATAATAAAGATACTTTGTGTCAAAGGTGTAATTGTTGGTAGTAAAGAAATAATTAGAACAAACAAGGAGTTGGAGGTGAAAACATTTTTTTCTAGTTGTAAAAAAAGAACATTTGATCTTGAGGATGATCATGGTAATTCATTATTTGATCAGGCATTCGAGAAATTTGGAGCACTTGAAGCGAATGAAGTATATGGTTTTCAGCCATTTTTAGTGCTTGGTGGCAAAGAGTCGATTGAGAATATCCAAAAAGTACGATTGGATGTACATTTGGATATTATGCGCCAATTTACTGATCTCCAGTTATATTTGATTTAAGGAAACACTTAAGGCGTATTGATCCCAAATTCACGTAAGATCTTACACAACTGAATCATCGGCAAGCCCATCAAGGTGGTTTGATCATCACCCACCATTTTTTCAAATAAGCTAATCCCCAAGCTTTCACATTTAAAACTACCCGCACAATGCAAGGGCTGGTCAATCTCAATGTAGCGCTCAATTTCTGCCAATGTCAGCTGACGGAATTTGACTTGGTAATGTTCAACCAGTGTCGTTTCAAAGCCAGATTGTAAATGTTGAACACTGAGCGCAGTGCTGAAAAATACGGTTTGACCCGAATTGGCTCGCAATTGTTGAATGGCATTTTCAACACTTAAGGGTTTACCTATAAAGTCATATGGAGCATGTTCGCGCCAAGCCACCTGATCGGAACCAATCACAATGGCATCAGGATGTTGCTGAGCAATCACACCTGCTTTCTCAAAAGCAAGACGTTTAGCCAAATCATCGGCATGTATTTCACCTGTTGAAGATTCATCAATATCAGGGGAAATACAACGATAATCCAGCCTTAAGCGATCCATCAAATCTTTGCGGGTTTGACTGCTGGACGCCAAAATCAGTTCATGTTGGTTCATTACACCGCGTATTCCACAAGGATATTCAAGGGAACATAATGCAGAACGGCATTATGGCAAGCATTCAATTTAATTGGTGGCGCTTGTCCTGCTTGATAAGCTTCAACCCAACGGGTCACACAGATACACCAAAAGTCACCAGGTTTTAGACCAGGGAAGCCGACTTCAGGTAACGGTGTAATGAGGTCATTGCCAACTTTTTGCGAGAAATTTAAAAACTCTGAGGTCATTTGGGCACACATCGTATGCTGACCTAAATCGGTGACCGCTGTGTGGCAAAAGCCATTACGAAAATACCCAGTGATCGGGTCATAACAACAGCTGGCTAAAGGTTCGCCAAGCACGTTTAAACGATTAATTTTTGGATCTGGATGAATTGACATAATAATAGAAAGATTTAGTGACGGTGATTATCATAATCAAAACTGAAGCATTCGGCAGCTTTTCTGCAAAAAAACTCACCTTTATTTCAGAGAATCATTTAAAATTACGCCGTTTTTAAAATCAACTAGAGAGCCATCCATGAATTTTCAGCGCATGACTGATCTTGATTTAGCAGGTAAACGAGTTCTTATTCGTGAAGACTTAAACGTTCCTGTAAAAAATGGGGAAATTACCAGTGATGCACGTTTACGTGCTGCATTGCCAACCATTAAAGCGGCTTTAGAAAAAGGCGCGGCAGTGATGGTATTTTCTCATCTTGGTCGTCCTGTAGAAGGTGAGCCAAAACCAGAACAATCACTTGCACCAGTTGCTGCTTATTTGAGCAAAGCGTTGGGTCAAGATGTTAAATTATTCACAGATTATTTAGATGGTGTTGAAGTCGCTGCGGGTCAAGTGGTATTACTTGAAAACGTTCGTTTCAATCACGGCGAAAAGAAAAATAACCAAGAGCTTGCGAAGAAATACGCTGCTTTATGTGATGTATTCGTGATGGATGCATTCGGTACAGCACACCGTGCAGAAGCATCAACTGAAGGTGCAGCACGTTTTGCGCCAATCGCTGCTGCAGGTCCTTTATTGGCAGCTGAGTTAGATGCGCTTGGCCGTGCAATGCAAACACCAGAAAAACCAATGGTTGCGATTGTTGCAGGCTCTAAAGTATCAACTAAACTTGATGTGTTGACTTCATTGTCTACCATCTGTGATCAATTGATCGTGGGTGGTGGTATTGCCAATACCTTCTTGGCTGCAGCTGGTTTTAATGTGGGTAAATCACTTTACGAAGCAGATTTAGTTGAAACTGCAAAACAAATTGCTGCAAAAGTGAGTGTTCCATTACCTACAGATGTTGTGGTTGCAGATGCAAGCCAAATCAACTTTGAAGATTTCCTTGGTTCATTGGCAAGTGCACAAGCCGTTGTGAAAAACGTTGCTGATGTCACTGATACCGATATGATTTTGGATGTTGGCCCTGAAACGGCTAAAGCATTTGCTGACATCTTAAAATCTTCTAAAACAATTCTTTGGAATGGTCCAGTGGGTGTTTTTGAAGTCGATCAATTCGGTGAAGGAACCAAAACACTTTCATTAGCGATTGCTGAATCTGCTGGTTTCTCGATTGCGGGTGGTGGTGACACATTGGCTGCGATTGATAAATACCAAGTTGCTGATCAAATTGGCTATATCTCAACAGGTGGTGGTGCATTCTTAGAGTTTGTTGAAGGTAAAACTTTACCAGCTGTTGCTGTTTTACTTGAGCGTGCTTAATCAGGTTTCAATTTATTGATTAATCAGAAAATAATTTAGAAAGAGTCGATGTCAATCGGCTCTTTTTACTTTTGTACAACGTTGTCGTCATTAAAATGTCACATATCTGAAATATGCTTGTCACAACTTAACCAAGTAACTGTGGAAAGCCGTGATGAAATTTAAATTAACCCTTGCTGCTCTAATTATTGCTCCAATCATGCTGACTGCATGTGCAAAGAAAGAAGAAGTGAAAAATGCTGAACAGCAAGATCAAGCAGCTTCTGCTGTAACAACACAGACGACCCCAGAGCAACAAGCTGCAATTGATGCGATTGATAAACCGAATTTAGATGAAAATAATACTGATGTTGCCGAACAAGGTGCAGCATCTGAAGTCGCTGCGAGCGAAGCGCACTAAGTGACAAAGCAGAAAAAAGCCGATGTTTCAAACATCGGCTTTTTTGTATTTATGAATTAGCCTTGCAGTAGAAGGTAAGTGTGGTTTGATAATCATCATCACGTGCGAGTGACGCATTTTTACCTGTAATCGTGCCGAGTACACCTGCAGCAGCTTCGACCATTTTACCTGTTTGCTCGTCGACAACGCCTTTTAATACACCTTGGTACGCAGTTTTTTCATCAACAACGACTGGGGCTGTGTTGCGGGTACAGGTTTTCTGTGCAGCAGTAACCGCATTGTTTTTTGCAATCAGATTGGTTTTACCAATACCTGTGACTTCGTATTGATTATTCTCTTTTTGAATCGCCAATGTGTTGGTCGGAGTAGAGGCACATGCTGTTAATCCAAGTGCTAAGCCACCAACTAAACTCATGATGAAGGTTTTTTTCATTACTTGTTCTCAAGTCGTTACATAATTGTTTTATTGGAACATAGAATTTCCGAACGCTTTTGCAGGTTCTGTACAGTTTATGCAGACACTCTGTAAATTTTCTCAAATGAATGATGAGTTTAGCGATGATGATATTTGTGATTTACCAACAAAATTCAATTATAGACATCTATGACAAGCATGAATTAAGCATAGTGAAAATCATTCAGACTATGCTAATCTAGCGCCATCCTTGTGTTAGTTAGATTCATTTCAATGACGGACTCAAATATAGAGACAATTCATCAAAATATTCATCAACGTCAATCTATTGGGCAACTCATTGAGCCTGCGCCGAATACAGAACAACTCGAAAAAGCAGTGCAAGCTGCATTGACTGCGCCTGATCATCATCGTTTAAAACCAACTCGTTTTGTGATTGTCACCCCGGAGCTACGCGCGGCTTTTGGTGAGCATTTAGCGAGTGCTTTAGCAGATTTAGGCGAGTCAGATCCAGCACAACTTGATCGAGTAAAACAGCATCCATTTCGTGCACCTTTGTTGATTTTAGCTTTAACCACGATTCAAGATCATCCTAAAGTGCCACACTTTGAACAGATTCTAAGTACAGGTGCTGCGATTCAAAACTTCTTGCTCTCTTTACAAGCGCAAGGTTTTGCAACCATGTGGCGTTCTGGGGCTGTGGTTGAATCGAATTGGTTGAAACAGCAATTGGGATTAAAACAACAGGATCTTATTTCTGGAATTATTTACATTGGAACAGCTGCGAAAGCGATTGCGCCAAGAGCAGAAATAGACAGCCAAGATTTCGTAAAAATATGGCAAGCTCACTAAGCTTTATTTTGAGCCATTCATTAAAGAAAGAAATTCGTTTCAGGATAAAAAATGTCAGAGTTAAATTTTAGCGATTTAGTTGAACCTGTTGCCGTAGATCAGAAAACAGCATTGAGAATCACGGTACTGGGTGGTGGTAGTTTTGGTACGGCAATGGCGAATTTAGCGACTAGAAATGGTTGCGATACCATGATTTGGATTCGTGATGCGGCCGTCGCAGAAGAAATTAATCAAACGCATATCAATAAACGCTATTTACCTGACTACCCACTAGAGCCAGCTTTACGCGCTGTTGCCGACTTGGAATTGGCTGTACGAGATCGTGATATTATTCTAGTTGCGATTCCGAGCCATTCATTTCGTGATGTGTTAAAACAAATTGCGCCGTTTATTACATCGCAAGCCGTGGTTTCATTGACCAAAGGGATTGAAGCAAAAACCTTTAGTTTTATGAGCGATATCATTCGTGCTGAATTACCAGAAGTGCCTTATGGTGTATTATCTGGCCCAAACCTTGCCAAAGAAATTATGGCGGGCATGCCGTCTGGGACAGTGATTGCCAGTGAATCTGAATTGGTGCGTTATGCGGTGCAACATGCTTTGCATAGTGCTTTATTTCGTGTATTTGGTAGTGATGATGTGCATGGTGTAGAACTGGGTGGTGCATTAAAAAATATTTATGCAGTTGCCATGGGAATGGGGGGGGCTTATAAGATTGGTGAAAATACCAAAAGTATGATTTTGACCCGAGCTTTGGCAGAAATGAGCCGTTTTGCAGTAAAGCAAGGGGCTAATCCTTTGACTTTCCTCGGTCTGTCTGGTGTTGGTGATTTATTTGCCACCTGTAACAGCCCATTAAGCCGTAATTACCAAATTGGTTTTGCTTTAGGTTCTGGGAAGACACTGGATCAAGCGACCAAGGAACTCGGTCAGACTGCGGAAGGGATTAATACCATCGTTCAGGTGCGAACTAAAGCTGAAGAACTTGATGTGTATATGCCGATTACCAATGCACTGTATGAAGTGATTTTTGAAGGTGCGCCGCCTATGACCATTGCGTTGTCTTTGATGAAAAATGGTCATCGCAGTGATGTGGAATTTGTTTTACCGCATCATGAAGTCTAATCAAAAAACTGTCATCTATTCGCGTTATGATACAGCTATAAAAAATAAGGTTGTTTTATGCAGTTAACTTTAGTTCGTCACGGTGAAGCGTCTCCAGCTATTAATGGAAACGATATGCAACGCCCACTTACGCCACGTGGGCATCAACAAGCTGAACAAACAGGTCAGTTTTTGAAAGATCTCATCCAACCAGAAATCTTTGTGGTCAGTCCTTTATTACGTGCGCAGGAAACTTTGGCGCATATCAAAGCACATTTTCACGGTATTCCAGTTTTAATTTGCGATAAGATTAAACCGGATGATGATGCCAAAGATGCGATTGAGTGGTTATCCAAATTGCCGTATGAGTCAATTGCTGTAGTGTGTCATATGAATGTGGTGGCACATATTGAAGAACAATTGACACATGAAGGCTTTAATCCGTTTGCATTGGCCGAAGCACGTATTTATGATCAAGCTGTGATCGCGAACGGTTTGTCGACACAAAAGAATCGTTTTACACCAACATTATAATTTTTATATATCCGCAATAGGATAAGGGTACTGAACACCGATGCTGTATTTATGGATGCCCGAAACCAATGGAACATGGTATTGGTCGGCAGGGGAAAATTGGTTGCAGGCACATAGTCTTGAACAGTTAATTCAGGACTTGAAAGAGCATCATGGAAAAGAGGCTGTGGTTTATTTTCCAAGCCGAAATGCGCAATTATTACAACAGCCAATGACCAAGGCACATTACAAACAATTGGGACAGGAAGGTGTTAAATACCTCTTGGAAGAGTTTGTCACCTTGCCAATCGATCAAATGAAAGTGGTTCATCATTTTCAAAATGATCAACTCAATATCTTGGGTGTGGCGCAATATTCGATTGAAACATGGCAACATGCACTGAGCCTTTTACCGATCCAGATTGCAGCATTTTTACCAGATTTTTTGCTTGTGCCAGAACCGGAACAGGATCAAGTGGCACTGCTGAATCTTTATGATCATTTACTGGTAAGAGAAAATGCTTGGTCAGGAAACTCAGTAGATGACCTCGCTTTATATCTTGAGTTTCAAACAGCAGAAACGCAGTATAAATTTGCAAACTTAAACGCTGGGCAACTGGAAAGTTTAGCGACGGCATCTAGTAAAGATCAGCGCACTGAGTTTAGTTATCAATTTGAACAATTATTAAGACCGAAGCAGCATCCTTTTAATGTATTACCCAAAGCAAAAAATGCAGAAACGCAATGGTCTGGTTATTGGAAAGCTGCGGCTGCCGTATTGTTAGCTGTGATTATTGTACAACTGGGCTATGATGCGCTGCGCTGGTCGAAGCTGAAAAAAGTTGCGGACCAAACTGCAGCTCAAGCGATTGAGCAATATAAAGCTTGGTTTGGTGAAGGCGGACGAGTGACTGAGCAAAATCTGAAAAGCTCATTTGAAGGCCAACTGCGGATGAGTCAACTTGGTGATACGCAAGCACTGTCATTATTAAGTCGTGTTGGTCCAATCTTGATGCAAAAACAAATTGTTGCGCAGCAGGTGAGTTATGATGCCTCGACTTTGGCAATGTCGCTTAAAGCAAAATCTGCAGATGATTTACAAGGACTAACACAACAATTAAACCAACAAGGTTTCCAAGCTGAGCTCGGTAATGTGCAGGCAGATAGTGTTGGCGCAATTGGGGTGGTGAAAGTAAAATAATGAAAGCATTAACTCGGTTACAAAACGGCTTTGATCAGAAAATTGAAGCATTGAATGAATATCTACAACGTTTATCGGTTCGTGAACGTGTGATGGTGATCTTTACCAGCATTTTTGTCATTGTGACAGTGATTGGTTTTGCGTTGTGGAAAACGCATGCATTGGCAGATCAACAACAAAAACGGTTAAATGAATTAAAAGATCTAACCGTGTGGATGCAGAGTAATGCGGCGACCATGAAACCTGCTGGTGATTCAGGTTTAACTGTAGCGGATAAAATTCAACGTACAGCTCAGCAACAAGGTTTGGCTGTGTCTTCGCAACAAAATGGAGAACAAATCCAGTTGGTGGCTGAACATCAAAACTATGCAGTATTGGCTAACTTTTTGATGCAACTGTCTCAAGCCGGCATCAGTATTCAAAAAATGGATATGGTGTCAAACAATAATCAGATTAAATTAACTGCAACAGTACAATAACCGATTAAAATAACCGTATGTCAGGCATGGCGTTTTGATACGCCTATGCCTATAATACGTCTACTTGAAAATCAGTAGACTGTGATTGGTATGTTATATTCATTGGCTCGCCCTTTGTTGTTTACTTTAGCGCCAGAGCGTGCACATGAACTGACTCTCTCTATGCTAGATAAGGCCCACAAACTTGGCTTTATGCATCAGAAAGTTGCTGCAAAACCTGTAACCTGTATGGGTATTGAATTCCCTAATCCTGTGGGTCTTGCCGCTGGTCTAGATAAAAATGGTGCACATATTGACGCTTTAGCGGCATTAGGTTTTGGTTTTATCGAAATTGGGACCATTACACCACGCCCACAAGCAGGTAATCCTCAACCTCGTTTATTCCGTATTCCTCAAGCCAAAGCCATTATTAACCGTATGGGGTTTAATAATGATGGTGTGGATAAACTGATTGAAAATGTAAAAGCGTCAAAATTTAAAGGTGTGTTAGGCATCAATATCGGCAAAAATGCGGATACACCTGTTGAAGATGCCGTATCTGACTATTTGATTTGTCTAGAAAAAGTTTATAATTACGCTTCTTATATTACGGTTAACATTTCATCTCCGAATACTAAAAATCTTCGCAGTTTGCAAAGCGGTGATGCGCTGACCGAATTGTTGCAAACTTTAAAAGATCGTCAGCTCGAACTGGCAGATCAATATAATCATTATGTTCCATTGGTGCTTAAAGTCGCACCAGATTTAAGCTCAGAAGATATCCACTTTATTGCAGCGCAGTTATTGCAATTCAAAATTGATGGTTTGATTGTGACCAATACCACCTTAGGCCGTGATGGTGTGGAAAACTTGCCAAATGGGAATGAGGCAGGTGGTTTGTCAGGTGCACCGGTATTTGAAAAGAGTACCGAATGTTTAGGCCAATTTGCTAAAGTTTTGGCGGGTCAAATTCCATTGATTGGTGTCGGTGGCATTTTAGCTGGTGAGCAGGCGGTTGCAAAACAGCAGGCAGGTGCAAGCTTGGTGCAAGTCTATAGTGGTCTCATTTATACTGGCCCAACATTAGTCAAAGACTGTGTTGATGCGATGACTGTGTGAAATGAACACGCTTGATATCATCATTCTGGTCATCTTGCTCATTGGAGGGCTGAACGGTTTGCGTCAAGGATTTATAAAAGCCTTTGCGAACTTGATCGGATGGATATTCGCATTGATCATTGGGGCAAAATACGCTGTGGTGTTGGCACCTGCGATGAGCAGTCTTAGCCTAGACCCTGTGGTGCAAAAAATTGCAGCATTTGCCTTTATTGTGTTGATCATTGTGGTGTGTACATGGATTGTGTCTGCATTACTCAATGGGCTCTTGAAAAGTTTAAAATTGGGCCCATTAAATCGTTTAGCGGGTGGCGCATTTGGTTCCCTCAAAGGACTCCTGATTGTACTCATTGCCATGCAGGGTTTAGGGCCTTGGGTCGAGAGTTCACCGCATTGGAAACAGTCTAAATTCGTACAAATTTTATTACCTTACGCACCTTTGGCGACTGAATTGTCCAAAGATGCAGCAAATCAAGCTTTAAATCAAATGACATCAGAAGGTGCGTTATTACATCGCCCTTCGCAAGAAATGGACGAATCGGAACGTGCTTCTGTGAATGAGCGTTCCGATCATTCGACGAAAAATCCTTTTTATTAATCGCTAGCTTGTCGCGAGGTTGCTATGTGTGGAGTTGTTGGGATAGCCGGTAAATCACCAGTGAACCAAATGTTATTTGATGCCTTAACGATGCTGCAACATCGAGGACAAGATGCTGCAGGGATCGTAACCTGCCATCAAGGGCGTTTATTCCTCCGCAAAGATAACGGTATGGTACGCGATGTATTCCATACTCGTCATATGCGTGCATTGCTTGGAAACTATGGGATTGGGCATGTTCGCTACCCAACTGCCGGTTCATCAAGTAGCGCTGAAGCGCAACCCTTCTATGTAAACTCACCCTATGGTATTACCCTTGCTCACAATGGTAATTTGACCAATGCTGCTGAAATTCATGATGACCTGTTCAAAACAGATTTACGTCACATGAACACCGATTCTGATTCTGAAGTTTTACTGAATGTGTTTGCACATGAGTTACAGAAGATCGGTACTTTAAATCCAACACCAGAAGATATTTTCCACACCGTATCTCGTGTACATGAGCGTTGCAAAGGTGCTTATGGCGTTGTGGCAATGATCACTGGTCACGGCTTGGTTGGCTTCCGTGATCCAAACGGGATTCGTCCTTTGGTTTATGGTTCGCGTGAAACTGAGCAGGGTGTTGAATATATTATTGCCTCTGAATCAGTTGCGATTACTGCGCTTGGTTTTAAAGTCGAACGTGATATTGCACCGGGTGAAGCAGTTTTTATTGATGCTAATGGTCAGTTATTCACCAAGCAATGTGCTGCAAATCCTGAATATCGTCCATGTATTTTTGAGTATGTGTACTTTGCGCGTCCAGATGCAACCATTGATGGTATTTCTGTCTATAAAGCCCGTTTAAAAATGGGTGAGAAGCTGGCGTACAAGATTCTGAAAGAATGGGGTGAGCAACACGATATTGATGTGGTGATTCCAATTCCAGATACCAGTCGTACTTCTGCTTTAGAATTGGCGAATATTCTAGGTGTGAAATTCCGTGAAGGTTTTATGAAAAACCGTTATATCGGACGTACCTTCATTATGCCAGGTCAGCAACAACGTAAAAAATCAGTACGTCAAAAGCTAAACCCTGTTGAGCTTGAATTTAAAGACAAGAATGTGTTGTTGGTCGATGACTCAATTGTTCGCGGCACCACGTGTAATGAAATCATTCAAATGGCACGTGACTCTGGTGCGAAGAAGGTATTCTTTGCTTCTGCTGCGCCGATGGTAAAATATCCAAATGTCTATGGTATTGATATGCCAGCCAAGACAGAGTTGATTGCATCAGGCCGTACCGTCGAAGAAATTCGTGAAAATATTGGTGCAGACCGTTTAATTTTCCAAGATTTGGAAGATTTGAAAAATGCAGTGCGTACCAGCAAGGTACCTGATCTCACTGAATTTGATTGTTCAGTCTTTGATGGCGTCTATGTTGCGGGTGGTATCGACAAAGAATACCTCGATGCACTTGAGCAAAAGCGTAGTGACTCAGCGAAAAAGAAATCAGATGGCTATATCGATGTGAATATTGATGCAGCCTCAGTTGATCTTACTGGGATTAAAGAAGAGTAATCATCTTAATCTATAGAAAAGCGGGAATTTCCCGCTTTTTTATTTTATGATAGGCAGTACGGAAATCCTAACTGAAACAATGTAATCGGGAAAACTTACATTGAAAGAAATGAGCCATTATCTAATTGAAAATAAAAATATTGCATGGTCAGTCAGTTTCTGTCTTCTTGCAATGTTGCTTACTGTCTTTATTCTCAATTTAATTTTGGGGTTGGTTGTCCATTTCTTTGATTATTCACAACCAATCTGGTGGCATGTCCTCAGTCCCTATTTTATAGTCTTACTGATTTTTGTTTTAGTGTGGTCTGTCGGTGCGGAACTTTATGTACTGCGAGAAGGCGGTCATTCTCTGGCAAAACAACTCAAAGCACGTCGTTTGGTCTTTGATGAAAGTACGCCAGAAGAAAGCACCGCATTAAAAGTGGTCGAGCAGGTTGCTAAAAGCTTTGATATCGATACCCCCGCAGTCTATGTGCTCCCCGATGAAGTTGGGGTAAATGCCTTAACCGCAGGATTTAGATCACAGGATATTGTGATTATTCTGACATGGGGGGCATTACAAAATCTGGATGAGCTTGAGCTGTATGGTTTGCTCAGTTATGAATTTAACCAGATTTTATCAGGTGAAGCGGTTGAAAATACCAAGCTGAAAATTTTATATAGTGGCCTGACTACTTTTAGTCAGTGGGGCAGTAAATTGGCTCAGGCGGGCTATAACCCTTATGCGACGACTTATCGAAATAAGTTCGAAACCATCTTTGTTGCGATTGGTGGGGTAATTTGGCTGATTGGGAGTTTGGGGATTCTCATTACTCGCTGTATCAAATATCTCACTTTAAGTGGTCGTACCTTCCGCAATGATCTTAAAACCATGCGTTTGATGAATAACAATGCCAATATTCAAACCTTGTTACGGATTTATGTGCACCACTCAGGATCGCAGATTCATAGTGCTTATTCTGAGTCGATCTCACATATGTGCTTTGCTAACTCACTGAGTCCACAAAGCTGGATGAACATTCATCCGAGTATCAAAGAGCGGATTTATGAGCTGAATCCAACTTTATTACAGGACCTCCAATTAGAGAATTTAAGAAAGCTGCGTAATCGCCCTTTATTTAGTTTATTCCGTTCATTAGAAGAAGAAAGTGCCGAGCTGACATTGCCGTGGAGTTCACCACAGCCATTGCCTTTGTTGCGTTTATCTCCGATTAGTTTTGCACTCAATGATGCAATCAAACCGCTCAATCCAGAAGTACGTAAAAATAAAAAACGTCCTGAATTAATTCAGCGAGCGATGCAGACCGCAACAGGTTCGCGTGAGGTCATGGTTGCGATTTTGATGATTCGTCAATACCGTGAATTTATTCCGCAGGAAGCCCCTGTGAGCCATGCCATTGTCGATGCGTTATTAAATCTGGACGGCCGTATTCATGTGCAAATTTTCCACGATGCCTGTAAAAATATCGGGCATATGCCAACCAGCATTGCGCGTCAGTTCTTGACCAAGCTGGCTTGTATTATTCAAGAAGACGGCGAGGTGGGCTTGCTTGATGCCTTATTATTGGAACGTGTGAAACAAGAACTGAATTTAATGCCTGCACATTTGCCTGCGGCATTTGAAGATGTGAAATCCCAAATTGTGCATTTGATTGATGCACTGTTACATGTCCAACAGATTAATAGCCCAAATCAGCTCGAAGTCCGTGAACGCATTCTGCAAATGCTTCTAACAGCAGATGAAATGCAAACCTATGCCGACATTTCAGACGAGCCACTCGATTTGGCTGAGATTCTCAATGACGTTTCTGGTTTATTGTTGCGTGACCGACTCAACATTCTGTCGATTGCAGAAAGATGCCTGTGGAATGATCGAATCATTACTCAAGATGAACTCGATGTGCTAGAACTTTTGTATTGGCGTTTGGGCTTTGATACCCATGAAGTGGTTGAACAAATGCAAAAGAAAAATAGTCTGATGATTATTTAATACACCATATAGATTAATTGGAATCTGTTTCGTTAAACCGTTACGTGACAATCACATAAAGTGCTTACATTTCAGGGTAAGCTTGCCATTTATTTTACACTTGTATTACCTACTTTTGAGTAAGTTATGGAACATATTGAAATTTTAAAGGCCTTATTTTTAGGCTTTATTGAGGGTCTTACCGAATTCTTACCCATTTCAAGTACAGGTCATTTGATTTTATTTGGTCATATGATCGACTTTCATTCTGATGATGGTCGCGTGTTTGAAGTTGTTATTCAGCTTGGTGCAATTTTGGCTGTGTGCTGGCTATATCGTCAAAAGATTTTTGACTTGGTTAAAGGTTTCTTTAGTGGGGACGCAGAAGCTCGGCATTTTGCTTTTAGTGTCTTACTCGCTTTTATTCCAGCCGTTGTGATTGGTATTTTTGCAGTTGATTTTATTAAGAGTGTTTTGTTTAGTCCACTTGTAGTGGCATTCGCTTTGATTATTGGTGGTTTAATCATTTTCTGGGTTGAGTCTAAGAACTTTGACCATAAAACGACAGATGCAACCAAAATTACCTACAAACAAGCATTTTTAGTGGGTTGCGCCCAGTGTGTCGCGATGATTCCAGGGACATCTCGTTCAGGTGCAACTATTGTCGGGGGGATGTTCGCGGGCTTGTCTCGTAAGGCTGCAACTGAGTTTTCCTTCTTCTTGGCCATGCCTACCATGTTGGGGGCAGCAGTCTTTGACTTAGCACGTAATGCGGATGTATTGACGCAAGACAATATGTTGAATATCGGCGTTGGTTTTGTGGCAGCCTTTATTTCAGCGCTGTTGGTGGTGAGTGCATTGGTGAAGTTTGTGGAACGCCATACTTTGCGTGTGTTTGCTTGGTACCGTATTGTGCTCGGTATTATCTTATTGTTTGTGTTCCTATAAAAAAATAAAAATATCTCCCTTTTGGCAACTGCGAAAAGGGAGATTCTCCGCTAAAATTTTCTTTTTTATTTCTTCATTCCAGATCTGGTTCGATAGCACAATGACAATAGCAAAAATGAATGCTCGAGACTTAATTACTGATTTACTGTTAGGTCTTCAGGGACGAGCGATTTCCATTAAGCAAATTATTCTTGCGGCGCAACTTTTTGAGATTAGTGAAAACAGTATTCGGGTTGCCGTGACGCGACTCTCTAGTGATGGGGTCATTGAAGCAATTGAGCGTGGCGTGTATCAGTTTACAGTTCAATCGCATGAATGGGCCAATGTCATGCTCAATCGTAAACATGGTATTCAACAGACCAAGAAGTGGAATCAGCAATATTTAGCCGTTTTTACGGGTGAGTTGGGGCGTGTTGATCGTACAGCCTTGCATCGTCGTGAAAGAGCACTCAAGCATTTCGGTTTTAAAGAACTCGAACAAGGTATTTATCTTCGTCCAGATAACTTGGTGATTGGTTTTGATCCACTTGTCGCTGAATTAAAAAGCTCAGGTTTGGAAAGCAGTGCAAAGATTTGCCAAATTAGCCACTTTGATACCAAAACCCTAGCTGCAATTCCTGCACTTTGGTCAACACAAACTTTAAATCAGAATTACCAGAAATATAGTCAAATGATCCAAACATGGCTATCGACAGCAGATCAATTAAGTTTGGAAGATGCGGCAAGAGAGTCATTGTTATTAGGACGTCAAACAATTTCCTTATTGATGAATGATCCATTGTTGCCTGAAGGTTTTGTGGATGTTGCGTTACGGGAGCAATTTGCTCACAGTGTAGAACAGCTCGATCAAACTGGTTTAGCTGCTTGGCGTAAATTCTATGAACGCAGAATCGAGTAAATATTGATTACAAATATTACAGTTTTTTAAATTTTAATTTATTGACAGAAATATTGTGTGCTCTAAAATAAAAAATATAAAGGGTAAGATTTAAAAATAGAACAAATATAGGCTAAGGATATGAATACACGTGTTGCGATTAGTGATCTATTCACACGAGAAGAAATTACCGAACTTACCGCAAAGTCGGATTTACATGGTGGTTGGGCGGTTTTCTCGACGTGGGCCGTGATTGGTGGCACATTTGCTGCGGTAGCAAGCACTTGGGAATATTTACCTGCATGGGGTAAATTGCTCATGTGTATCGCGGCTTTGGTGATTTTGGCTGGCCGTCAATTGGCGTTGGCAATTATCATGCACGATGCATCCCATCAAAGTCTATTTAAAACCAAATGGCTGAATGACAGCTTAACCGATTGGTTGTGTGCTCGCCCGATTTGGAATGATTTACATAAATATCGTGCACATCACATGCGTCATCATAGTAAAACCTCTACGGTCGATGACCCAGATCTATCCCTTGTCACAGGTTTTCCAACTACAAAAAAATCATTGATGCGCAAGTTTATGCGAGATTTATCTGGCGTGACTGGATTTAAGTTCGCGGTCGGCCGCGTATTGATGGATGTTGAGAAAATGGAATGGACGGTCTCCAATGATCGCCGTTGGATTTCTCAAGAAGGACGACACTGGACCGATTATCCCAAAGCACTCTTAAAGAACAGTGGCGGTGCAATTGCAACCAATGCAGCTTTGTTTTCAGCCTTATGGGCAGCAGGCCACCCTAAACTCTATGGGTTATGGGTATTGGCTTATTTAACGCCATTCCCATTATTCCTACGGGTTCGTTCAATGGCTGAGCATGCTGGAATGGAGACCAGCAATAGTGCTTTAACCAATACCCGTACCACAAAGGCGGGTTATCTGGCACGAGCTTTGGTCGCACCGATTAATGTGAACTATCATAAAGAACATCATTTAATGGCAGCAGTACCATATTTTAAATTGCCACGAATGCATCAGATGCTACGTGAACGAGGGCATGTGTCTGCACCGCCTAGTTATTGGCAGGTGTTACATGAGCTTTCAGATCGAGCCGATTAGGTTGGAGCTTTTTAGATTTTTTATACATAACATGAACATCATTTGGAAAACATATGGCAATGGATAAGCAAGAAATCATTGAGTTTTTAGCACAGGAATTTCCGCAGGCATTACAAAAAAGTACCATCGAAGAGATCCCTGCTAAGGGGGCACAATTACTTTATCGTGTTGATGCAGGGGATCTGCGTCCAGGACAAACCGTTTCTGGTCCAACGCTGATGTTGATTGCTGATTATGTACTCTATATTGCCATTTTGGGGCATTTAGGACTGGTGGCGATGGCTGTCACCACCAATATGACCATTAACTTCTTTCGTAAACCCAATGGTAATCGGGATATACGGGCAGTTTGTAAGTTAATTAAGGTGGGTAAAACCTTGGTCACAGGAGAAGTCTGGTTATATTCACTTGATGATGAGGAACCTGTTGCACATGTCATTGGAACTTATGCACTACCACAAAGTTCAGCATCAACCTAAGGCGGGTAAAACGTTGAAAATACTCGCGTCAATTGAATGATTGGCTGTAAATCCGTTAAAAATAAAAATCTCGTCATAGGATCGTGTCATCAAATCAGTTGAGATAAAGAGATAAAACAAATCTTATCTGGGAAGAACGAGATGATTATTAAAAATGGTTTAATCGCTTTGGCATTATTCGGATTCGCTGCAGCAACTCAGGCGAAGCAAACGGTTTGTGTATTTGATCCAGTCGGTAAATCAGGTGATGCATTCGCATTGGCAAAGGATTATGCGCTCGAAGCTAAAAAATGGGGTGCTGATATTGATTTAAGAGCCTATGTTGATGAACGGGTCGCCGCAGAAGATTTGAAAGTAGGGCAATGTGATGGCGCGATTATTAGTGGTTTGCGTGGACGTCAATTCAATAAATATATTGGTTCTTTAGATGCGATTGGGGCATTAACTGACTTAAAAACCGCTATTCTTGCTTATCAACTGTTATCTAAACCCCAAGCGGCAAAAAACATGATTAATGGACCCTATGAAATCGCGGGTCTGGGAACCATTGGCCCTGCATATCTATTTGTAGCAGATCGGAGTATTAATACCTTAGCCAAGGCAGCAGGTAAGAAGGTGGGGGTGTTTGCTTATGACGAAGCACAACCTAAACTGGTCGCTCAAGTCGGTGCACAAGCAGTTTCCGTCGATGTGACCAATGCAGGTGCAAAGTTTAACAATCATCAGATTGATATTGTGCCTGCGCCAATCGTTGCTTACAAACCATTTGAGCTATATAAGGGATTGGGAGATAAAGGCGGCATTGTAAAGTTTCCACTGACACAAATCTCAGCGAATTTCATCATCCGAAAAGATAAATTTCCCGAAGGGTTTGGGCAGAAATCGCGTGAATGGGTGGCTGGGCAATTGGGACGTACCTTTAATATTATTGCCAAATATGAAAAGGAAATTCCAGCCAAATACTGGATGAATATTTCGCCTGAGGAGCAGGTGAACTATATGAAAATGATGCGTGAAGCCCGTATTTCTTTAACCAAGGCTGGCATTTATGATCCAAAAATGATGAACTTTCTGAAAAAAGTGCGCTGTAAGCAGAATCCGAATAGTTTTGAATGTGCGTTGAATGATGAATAGCACATGATTTAGATCATCATGAAAACCTCTTTATTGATTGTAATTCAGAGGTTTTTTGATTGATAAGTCTGCAGAAATTGTTAAAAATCATAACAACATTTAAGTATGCGAAAGCCTAAGAACATGCTACAACTAAACCTGTTCAAATTTATTTGTTCTTACGATTTCCGACTGATATGACGCTACCGCACGACTTAACACCCTTATCGCAAATTGAGTCAAATCAAGAACATATTTTAGCGATTAAGCGTAATGACTTATTGCCTTTACTCAATGACCCGCATCGCCTCAATCATTATGCGGATCATTTAGTACAAGCCCAAAGTGTCTTATTGAATGGGGTTGATCCTCAACTGAATCAACAGTTGAGTGAAGTGATTACTCAGATTATTCAGCAACTGTCTTTATCAAAAAAACATTTGGGTACACGACGTTTTAATGCACTACAAAAATGGCTCGGGATTGATATTGAGTACGATGCAGGGCAGGTGAAGTATGTCAAAGATCTTGACCGTTTAATTCATGAGGCCAATCATTTAAGCCAACGTTTGCAGATCGAAATTCAAAAATCACAGTCACGTTTACAACAGGCATTGGGTTTAAGGGAACAGATGGCGGCCTATATTCAGGCTGCTGATGAGTTTTTAAATGAATATCCTCAATTTACCAAACAGCAAATACTTGATCATTTTGTCGAGCGACTATCTAAAAAAATCAATACGTTACAAACATTGCAAAGCAGTAATGATATTGCAATGAAACAGATGCAATTGTCACAGCATTTGTCTTTTAGCCTTCTGGACCGTTTTAAAGAAGCACAACAGGTCTTAATTCCAGCATGGCAATATTATTTAAAGCAAAGTCGAGAATCTCACTCGACCGCAACACTGGATCAACTCGATAAGAGTCGAGAAGATCTCATTCAAAATTTGAAAAAATCATTACAGAAATAAGAGGGAAATATGATGTCAGATTCAGAACTTAGCAAAACATCTCATGCGCTTGAAATTAAGCCAGAGCAGCGTTTTGAGCAGTTAAACCTAAAAGACTTAGGCCTACAACCTCAAGATTTTGCTGAAGTGATGGATGCGCATAAAGAACTGGCCGATATCAGTACCACTGCAGTTGCAGAATATGGCAAAAATATTGCCAATAAGACATCGACTTATACCGATGAATTACTGAGTTTGGTTCAAAATAAGGATTTAGATACCACAGGGCAAAAGTTGAATGAGGTGGTTCAGGTTGCGCAACAACTCAATACCTCCAGTATTTTGAATAAGTCTAAAAGTTCGGGGTTTTTGGGTGGTTTACTGAGTAAGTTTAAGGGTGCCAAGCAAAATTTTGATCAGCACTTTAATACCACCAAAGAACAGATTGATGTATTGGTAAAAGAGATTGAAAGTTCGCAGTCAGGTTTAAAAGCCCGTGTGGGAACGCTAGATAAAATGTTCGATGCGGTACAGGATGAATATAAACAACTTGGTGTATACATCGCTGCAGGGCAATTGAAACAGCAAGATATTCAACAGCAGATTTCGACACTTACGACACAAGCGCAAGATCAGCAAACCACTCAACAGATCTATGATCTTAATCACTTAGCCAATAATCTGGAAAAACGAGTCAGTGATTTGCAGGTTCTACAACAATCTGCGATGCAGACTTTGCCGATGATTCGGATTATTCAGTCGAATAATTTAATGTTGGTGGATAAGTTCTATGCCATCAAGAACATTACGCTACCTGCATGGAAAAACCAGATTAGTCTGGCGATTTCATTACAAGAGCAGAAGAACAGCGTGCAGTTGGCAAAAGCCATTGATGACACCACCAACGAATTATTGCGCCGTAATGCTGAGTTATTGCATCAGAACTCTGTCGATACCGCAAAAGCCAATCAACGTTCAGTGATTGATGTGGAAACACTTGAACATGTACAAAACACCCTCATTAAAACAGTGAATGATGTGATTCAAATCCAAAAAGAGGGGATGCAAAAGCGTGTGGAAGCGACCACACGTTTGCGTGCTTTACAGGAGAGTTTGAATCATCTCGTGCTGGAGAATAGTCAGCCATCTAAATCTTGAGATGTTTTTAATCGTTGAAGGAAAGATCATTGTCACCCATAGAAGATTTTAGCGTACAACCGATTGACCAGCGTTTAGCGCTTTTAAAAAAACGTCAGCGCCATTTGATGATCTGGTTTTTACTCGCCAGTAGCTTGGTGGTTGTGACAGTTGCATCATTATTTTTGCAAAAAGAATTTATCTATCGTTTCTTTGATCTTTCCATGTATGTTCAGGCTTTAGATTTGCCCTATCATGTTCAAGAAATGGTACCTTTTAAACAACCTGCTGCGGATTACTTCTTTAGTTTGTTGTCATGGTTTGGTTGGTTGTTCCTAAAAATTTTTGTTTCATTCATTGGTGCTTTTTTATTGGTCAGTTGGGTGAAGAAATTTAAGTTTTTTCAACAGCGTTTTCAGGCGTGGTCACAACGGCTTTTGGCTTGGATCATTGCATTTATTTTGCTTTGGTCGGGTTTGAGTTATATCCAATATGATTGGAAAGATGAAACTGAACAGGCTTATCAGCAATGGATGAGTTATCAAAGTAATATCGTTGAAAGTCAAATTGCGCAAGATTTACAGCAAGCAGATATTGCTGCAACTGAAAAAGCCTACGTCTTGGCACAAGTCGCGTTGTTGCATCAGCCTATTGACCGAAAGACTGCTAATTTTTATGTTAATCAATTGATTAGTGCAGAAAAAACCAATCCAACCCAATTTGAAAGCTACGATTTTAAGCCTGAGCAATTATGGGTCATGCAACAACAGTTGTACGGTAAAAGTATGACCTCAGTCACCCAACCTTTAGATCAACGTGCGCAGCAAGCAGAGCGTATTTCGCAGATTGTAAAAGTGGTCTTATCGGGGCTGATTGTATTGGCAATTGCTTTAAGTACAATTTTATATGTACTTGCCAAAAATTTGAAAAATCGTCGTGTTCGGATTACCCAAAAGCTTGATGTCTTGTAAATCTTGATTCGGTTTATCCGATCAAACTAATAAAAACATACTGTTTTACCTATTCAGTACTTTTGCGTACTATAGCTTCATTGAATGAATTTAGCTGATTTAAAAGTCTTAGCGTTTGGAGAAATACATGTTAGATCAAAATATTAAAACTCAATTAAAAGCTTACTTAGAACGTTTAGAAAGTCCAATCGAGTTGGTTGCTGCTTTAGATGACTCCGACAAAGCTGCAAAAATTAAAGAACTCGTGACTGAAATTGCTGAACTTTCTGACCAAGTTACGGCGCGTTTTGACGGTTCAAACGCTCGCCGTCCTAGTTTTGGTGTAGCCAAAGCAGGTGAACAACCACGTGTGTTCTTTGCTGGCTTGCCGATGGGACATGAGTTTACTTCTTTGATCTTGGCATTATTACAAGTATCAGGTTATGCGCCTAAAGTCTCTGATGAAGTACTTACTCAGATCAAAGGCCTCAACTTAGGCGCGAACTTTGATGTATTTGTCTCATTGAGCTGCCATAACTGTCCAGATGTAGTGCAAGCACTCAACTTAATCGCAATTAACAACCCAAATACTACGGCAACCATGATTGATGGTGCCTTCTTCCAAGACGAAGTTGAAGAACGCAAAATCTTGGCTGTGCCAATGGTGTTCCAAGACAATCAGCATATTGGTCAAGGCCGTATGACTTTGGAAGAAATCGTTGCCAAATTGGATAGCAATTCAGCTGAGAAAGATGCAGCCGCAATCAATGCCAAAGATGCATTTGATGTATTGGTCATTGGTGGTGGTCCTGCGGGTGGTACAGCGGCGATCTACGCAGCGCGTAAAGGCATCAAAACTGGGATCGTGGCTGAACGTTTTGGTGGTCAGGTGATGGATACCATGGACATTGAGAACTTCACCACTGTTCAAAAAACTGTCGGTCCTCAGTTCGCTCAAGACATGGAAGCCCATGTCCGTGAATACGGTGTCGATATCATGAACTTGCAACGTGTCAGCAAGATCACAGGTGCAGATCAAACGGCCAATGGTCTGGTTGAAGTGGAACTGGAAAATGGTGCCAAGCTTGAATCGAAAACGATCATCTTGTCTACAGGTGCACGTTGGAGAGAAATGAATGTACCGGGTGAAGCTGAATACCGTACTCGTGGTGTCGCATATTGCCCACACTGTGATGGCCCGTTGTTCAAAGGCAAACGTGTTGCGGTGATTGGTGGTGGTAACTCTGGTGTCGAAGCAGCGATTGACCTTGCAGGGATTGTTGAGCATGTGACTTTGGTTGAGTTTGATACCAAACTTCGTGCTGACCAAGTGTTGCAGGACAAATTAAATAGCTTGCCAAATACCACCGTGATCATGAATGCCTTAAGTACTGAAGTGGTCGGTGATGGTGCTCAGGTAACGGCATTGAAATATAAAGACCGCGCCACTGAGGTTGAACACACTGTAGAACTTGCAGGGATCTTTGTACAAATTGGTTTATTACCAAACACAGATTTCTTAAAGAACAGTGCGGTTGAACTCAGTAATCGTGGTGAGATCATGATTAATGATCGCAACGAAACCAATGTCAAAGGTGTGTTTGCCGCAGGTGACTGTACTACAGTGCCGTACAAGCAAATCATCATTGCTACAGGTGAGGGTGCCAAAGCATCACTGTCTGCTTTTGATTATATGATCCGTTCTGGTGTGTAAGTTATCGCTTAAAAAAGCCCCAATGATTTGGGGCTTTTTTATTGTGTTTAGTTCTTAGGTTTATATAAACCATGATCAACAAGGTGTTCACGTAAGATACGACGTAATTCTAAAACTGCTTCTGGCGTTTCTTGAATTGAGTGACCGCCAGTAAAAATTTTCTCGGAAACAGCGCCATCTAAATGTGCACTCTTATAAGGAACAATCCCGTCTGTAATGATATTTGGATCGTCACTTTTGGTGATATTACCCATAATCGAGTGAAAAACCAGTCCATTTTCTGGTGGAATAGAGGCGGTTAATTCCATAAACTTGGATTTCTTACTGAGATCACTTGGCCCATTTTGAATCACATCATTGGTCAGGGTTTTAACGAATTCTTTTAAATCCATATCATCACTGGTGAGTGTATCTGCCAAAGTGGTCAAGAAGGTTGCAGGGAGTTTGATGATTTTACGTGCTGCCAGTGTAAACCAGCGATCGGCAAAGTCCGTTCCTTTATGTGGAGCCGCCAAGAAAATGGCACGATCAAAATTAGTAATCGGTTCCATTTTGAGTCGTTCACCAATGACAGGATGTTTGCGTAAACGCGTTTGTTGACGGCTACTCATCATGGTGAGCGCCTGTTTGGAAATATCAGCATTGCTTACTAAGAGTCGGCTGATAATGCCTCCCATACTATGCCCAATTAAAACTGCATCTTGGGCTGCTGCATCTTTATTGTTGATTGAGCCAAAAGCTTGTTTTAAGAGTGCGTAAATCTGGAAGCGACTTTCTAGAATCGGCATATTAGTGGAGTAAAACACTTGCCAGACTTGATAATGTTCACGTAGGACGGCATCACCCATAATATCATTGGTCACTGCAATCCATGCTTCAGGACTGCTGGCAAGGCCATGGACCAATACAATCACTTTCTTGTTCGGATTATAGGGTTCCAGCATATAGAGATGTGGCATGGTCAGATGCTGATCACGATCAATTAAAGTTAAATAAGCTGCTGCCCCTAAATTATTCTCAGCTAACCAAAGTCCATACGGTGCTGAGAAATTGGCTGCAAGCGAATATTCTTTCCCCGCAATACTGACTTTTTCTACGCTATAAGGGTCATAAACCTTTACTTCAAAGTTGGGATTATTTAAAACATCATTAATTGTTGCGGCTGCATTTTTGGGCTGCGCAATAATGGTCGCGGCTAAATAACGAGCTTTATGGATATTGGGATTAATGCCATTAGGGTAGTTGAAGGTTAAAGGGTCTAGAATATATTTATTTTCGCCATGGACAGCATCCGTTGAAGGAAACACTGCAACAAAATCGGAACCGAAACCATCTCGGCGGTTAATGGCTCTTAGCCCTGAAAAGTTCATGTTATAGCTGGAAATAAATTTCTCCAGCTTCATATTTTGTAAGCGTTGATAGGACTGAATATCGATAGTGTAGGTGCTTTTGCCAATCTGAATGGTGGGGCTAATGGTTTTAGAAGGGTTTCTTAAACTATGTACATTTACCAATTTGGTTAAAGCTTGATTGTAAAAGTCTCGAATCTGGACCTGACGGTTATCAAAAATGCGTTCTTGCGGCTGTCGAGCCGTTTTGAATAAATATGCATAACTATAGCGAATGCTTTTATCTAAAGCTTCCAGCTCTTGATCCAAGCATTGCTCATAGGTCTTTTGAATGGCTTTCTGTTCTTCTACTGGTTTATGTTTTGTCAGTTTGCTGATCTTGCATTCAGACGAATCTGAAATGGTGAGTGCCTTGGAAAGATATAATTCACTGGCAGTTGACAGTAATTGCTCATCCTGAATTTGCGGAATTTTGTGTAGATCTGCAATGCACTCATTTGGTGTTTGCATACAGATTTTGGCTTCTTTACCAGACATTGATAAGACATTGAGGCTGGCTTCGCTGAGCTTTTTTTGAGTCAGAATACTGTTACGTTCGTTGGCAATCGTTACATTAACTGCTTGCTGTTTAAGACTGACAACTTGGCAACCACTCATCAACATGGTGCTGCATAGAGAGATAAAAAATAAACGCTTATTGGGGGCAAATGCTAGCATGATATGTCAGCAAGTTCGTTGGGAGATTCTTGCTATAATACGAAAATCGAATGTTTTTTCAATGATAGATAAAAAAATAGACTGTACACGACAGTCTATTTTTTACAAATCTAGGCAGTTCCAATTAGTTGAGAACTTGCCATACATTCCAGCGTTTGCCTGTTTCGACTTCTTTGATCAAGCGATCAGTTACTTCAGCTTCATCCGGATAGCTAATTTTGTAGTTTTTCAAGGTTTGAATCGCATTTTTCTTCTGCTCTAACCATAAATAGTTATTGGCAGCAGACAGGTACGCTTCTTGAACACCACCTTTCATGGCTTTGTCTAAATAAGGAATCGCTTCACGTTGACCACCACCTTCAGATAAACCAAAACCAAACCAGAAATTGGTTTCAGGATCATTTGGGTTGATCGCAAGAATACGTTGCGCATAGGTTAATGATTTTGTTGTGTAGGCTGTACCTAAGTCCATGTTACGTGCCATCACACTTGCTTTAAACGCACGTGTCAATACATCTAAAGACGCATTTGGTTTTTCAGCAAGTGCATCCAACTTTTGTGTGGTTTCTTTTAACTTGACTTCATAACCTTTGCGTTCTTGACGTTCAGGAAAACGAGGTGGGTAGTGACGGGCTTTACCTTCGACCAATTGTAAGAAGTCATCAATTTCAGTCACATCAATTTCATTATCACCAGCAAGAACTGCATATTTCATGCTGCGCTGTTTGTTGTCAATGGTCGGTACGATTAGCTTATTGATATCTAGTGTGGTCGATTTGGTTGGATCACTTTGTAAAGACACTACCATTTTGGTTACAGGTTGAGCAGCAGCATCTTTAATTGCGACTTCAAAACTTGGTGGTGCATCATACTTAGTTGGATTTAAAGCATAGAATGGAGGAGTTGGATCTGGTTCTTTAAACACAAATGGTTCAGCAACCTTTTCTTTTTTAACTGGGGCGATACCACAGGCCGTCAAAAAAGAAGTTGAAAGTACAAGTAATGCCAAAGGCTTAAAATTCATGCTTTACATCCATTAATTTTAGTTAAATGAGAAGTAGATCGTTGGTTTTACCAGTCTAGGAAAAGCAAAACCAACTTGCAATGAGAAGCTTGTTACATTTCTTATATATTTGACTATGTTGCTGAAGTTTTGTTCTGAGCTTCGCACTCGCGTCTAACTTCTTCAATAATTTTAAGTTCCTCTTTACTCAATGGTTGATTTTTTGAGCTTTGCGGTTTGAAACTTGGATCAAGTTCAGACAATCGCTGGCACAGTACATTCATCTGTTTTTCATTTTTCTGCATACGATCGAGTAAAACACGAATACCTTCCAAAATTGGGTCGGACTGGTCTTGGGTCGTCGCATAAGGTTGGAAACCAATACTTTCAGCATAGTCCCGGCGGCTGGCTTCATCTTGCTCGATTTGGCTCTTGTCTTTGAAAATATAGCGGGCGGGGTTACCAACAGCGGTTACACCTTCTGGAACTTCTTTGGTAACGACGGCATTTGAACCAACCTTAGCGCCTTTATGTACCGTAAATGGGCCTAAGATTTTTGCACCAGCTCCAACGACCACACCATCTTCGAGGGTTGGATGGCGTTTGCCTTTATTCCATGTCGTTCCACCTAAGGTTACGCCATGATACAACGTGACATCATCACCAATTTCAGCTGTTTCACCAATCACCACACCCATGCCGTGGTCGATAAAAAAGCGTTTGCCAATTTTTGCACCAGGATGGATTTCAATCCCAGTGGCAAAACGGCTAAATGAAGAGAGCAAACGGGCACTGCCTTTATATTCCTTTTTCCAGAGCTCATGCGCCATACGGTGCATGATCAAGGCATGAATCCCAGGATAAGTGGTGAGAACTTCGAGCGTATTTCGGGCCGCGGGATCACGCGCAAATACAGCTTCTATATCTTCTTTTAGCTGTTTAATCATGACTATGATCCTCCGTATCTGTTTTTTTCCATGAACCTTTGGCAAGTGCCTGTACGCGACTGAAAATACCGCGCAATAAATGGTACTCCATACGATCTAATTGTATCCTTCCGAACAGGCGACGCAAGCGTAATGGCAGTAAACGGGGATTATTCGGATCAAGAAACTCGATTTCTGTCAGCATTTTTTCCAGATGGGGATAAAACTCTTCCATTTGCTGTTGTGTGACTAAAGGCTCATCCCATTCCATGCTTTGTTGCTGTTTGAGTTGCATGTGATCGACTGGTGTTTCTGTCACCGAGGTATTTTGCTCCAATGCAGCCATTCTGAGTTCATAACAGACCACTTGGATGGCTTGAGCAACATTCAATACACCGTATTCAGGATTCACTGGAATGGTTAAGTGATAATTGGCCAAAGCCAATTCTTCATTAGTCAGACCACGATCTTCACGACCAAATACAATTGCAATATGCTGTGCTTTAGTTGCAGCTTGTAGTGCTTCCTGTGCAGCAGGACGAACATCCAGTAAGGGCCATGGAATGGTGCGGCTACGTGCACTGGTTCCAAAAACCAAATGACAATCTTGAATGGCTTGTTCTAAGGTCTCAACAATTTCAATTTGTTCAATTAAATCTTGTGCACCTGCCGCCAGAGCATCGATATCGGGATGCGGATAGGTTTTTGGTGCAACCAAAACCAGTTTGGATAAACCCATGGTTTTCATGGCCCGTAAGGCGCTACCAATATTAGCTGGCAGAGTGGTATTGACCATAACAATACGCACATGATCCAAATGTTTGGACACGTTATTTGAGTCAAACAGGTTCATATATCATCCAAAATTAAGAATATTGAGAGACATCCGCTTGATAAAGATCAAGCGCTTCATCCATCGACATATTGTCTGGTGGTGGTGCGATTGTCGCAACTTTCGGTGCTTCAGCGACTTTGGCAGCTTTTGATTTCACTTGATATTCGATAAAGATCGATTCTTTACCAAAATAATCGCGTAGCTTACCTAGAAGTTCATCCAATGGCGCTACTTTCCATTGCGGGCCGAGATGGAGTTCTGCATTGGCAAAGCTTTGTTGTAGCTGAATTTGTAGTCCAATATGCTGGCACATATCGACATTGCAATAAGGCAAGAGAATATTTTGTAAATCTTTGGCCAAAGATTTGGTCATCAGGTCTTGTGGTAGGCGAACCTGAATGCTTTGTGCGCGTTTCTGGCGGATTTCATTTAAGTTGAACGCTTTGCTGAGGCGTGCCATTGGACGGTCAAAACCTTCACGTTCATAAATTTCACCCTCAATTACTACAACTTGTTCTAAGCGAACAATGTCTTTATAACGCTGGAAACGTTCGTGGTTACAGCTGATCTCTACACGGGCCGTACCATCATCCAGTGTGATCATGATACGGTTCGGGAAGTTGGCAATATCCACCACCAGACCCGCAAAAACCGTAGTAACACCTCGGCGAGTCGGTGTCAGTTCATTCAGTTTTGCTGGGATAAACGATTTTAATTCAGGACGATACACATCGATTGGATGGCCTGTGAGGTAGAGACCAAGTGTATCTTTTTCACCTTTTAAGCGAACTTCATCTGACCATGGTTTGACAGGTTTAGCAGGTTTGCGCTGAACTTCTTCAACTTCACCAAACAGATCCATAATCCCTGTTTCGCGGTTGCTGCGTGCTTGTTCAGCCGCTTGTACTGCTTCAGGTAACTGTGCCATCAGGCTAGAGCGTTCAATCCCAAGACAATCCAGTGCACCCGCACGTATCAGGGCTTCTAATGTACGTTTATTGATTTTTTTCAAATCAATACGATGGCAGAAGTCAAATAAATCTTTATATGGACCTTCATTAATCCGTGAATCGATCACCGATTGCATCGCTTGTTCGCCGACACCTTTGATTGCGCCTAAACCATACACAATGGTTGCTTCATCGCTGGCGTGGAAGTGATACAAAGACATATTCACGGAAGGGGGCAGCACTTCGAGTTTGTTATTACGACAGTCATCAATCAAGAAGACGATACTGTCGGTATTCTGCATTTCCGAGGATAAAACAGCCGCCATAAACTCAGCAGGATAATGTGCTTTTAACCAAGCGGTATGGTAGGCAACTAGGGCATAGGCTGCAGCATGGGATTTGTTAAAACCATAGCCGGCGAACTTTTCCATATAGTCGAAGATATGGTTGGCTGTTGCTTCATCAATCTCTTTTTTAGCAGCACCTTCAATAAAGATTTGGCGCTGTTTGACCATTTCTTCAGGCTTCTTTTTACCCATGGCACGGCGGAGTAAATCCGCGCCACCGAGTGTATAGCCAGCACAGAACTGTGCGGCCTGCATCACCTGTTCCTGATAAACCATAATCCCGTAAGTGGGTTCTAATACGCCTTCAAGCAATGGATGCAGATATTCAAATTCACCGCCATGCATACGGTGAATAAAGTCTGGAATCAGATCCATCGGGCCGGGGCGATACAAGGAAACGAAGGCAATAATTTCTTCGAACTTGCTTGGTCTTGCTTCCTTCAACATCTTTTTCATGCCGACGGATTCAAACTGGAACACGGCTGTAGTGTTTGCTTCCGCAAAGACTAAATAGGCGTCTTTATCGTCAAGTGGGACATTGGAAATATTCAGTGGAATTTCAGATCTGATGCGTTTATTAATATTTTGAATCGCATCTTCAATGACGGTTAAGTTACGTAAGCCCAAGAAGTCGAACTTGACCAGACCCGCAGCTTCAACATCATCTTTATCGTATTGCGCAACACGGTTGGTGCCATCGGCATCACACAGGACTGCGGAATAATCGGTAATTTTCCCTGGCGCAATAACAACACCACCCGCATGTTTCCCTGTATTACGGGTGATCCCTTCGAGTTTGAGTGCCATTTCCCAGATTTCAGCCGCATCGTCATTGTCAGGGTTGGATGGGTTGGTGACGATATCTTTAAGCTGTGGCTCCATGTCAATCGCTGTGACCAAATCGACACCCAGCGGTTTAGTTGGAATCATTTTGGAAATACGATCAGCAAGACCATAAGACTTACCCAAGACCCGTGCCACATCTCGAATCGCACCTTTTGCCGCCATGGTACCGAAGGTGGCAATCTGTGATACCGCTTGGCGACCATAGTTCTGTGCCACATATTCAATCACACGGTCACGACCTGCAATACAGAAATCGACGTCGAAGTCGGGCATCGAAACACGTTCTGGGTTCAAGAAACGTTCAAACAGCAGATCATAACGTAAGGGGTCAAGGTCGGTAATTTTTAAACTATAGGCGACAAGAGAACCAGCACCTGAACCACGACCGGGTCCGACAGGTACCCCATTGTTTTTCGCCCATTGGATAAAGTCCATGACGATCAGGAAGTAACCTGGGAATCCCATCTTGAGAATAATATCGACTTCGTATTTAATCCGCTCATCATAAGGTTTGCGAATTTCGGCCCAATCCTCATCCCGTTCTTCAATTGGATAAAGATGGGTTAAACGTTCTTCTAAGCCTGTACGAGATAAATGCTCGAAATAAGTGTCGATGGTATAGCCATCAGGAATCGGGAAGTCTGGTAAGAAATAGGTGCCGAGTTGCAAGGCAACATTACAGCGTTTTGCAATTTGATAAGTGTTTTCAATCGCGCTTGGAATGTCTGAGAACAGCTCAGACATTTGCTCGCCGGTTTTAAAGTATTGTTCAGTGCTGTAGTTTTTGGGGCGTTTATCATCACCTAAGACATAACCATCAGCAATACATACCCGTGCTTCATGGGCTTCAAAATCGTCTTGTTCAACAAAGTGCACATCGTTATGTGCGACCACACCAATTTGATATTTGGCAGCGAGCTTGACTGCTTGCTGAATGAAATCTTCTTCACCAACACGTTCAGTGCGTGTTAAGGCCAAATAGACACGGTTACCAAACTTCTCAATCCATGCTTCTAATAAAGGCTCGGCTTTTTGTGGATTGGAAGAGCAGAGCATTTTACCGACATCACTATGCTGTCCAAGCAAGACGATTAGATCATCGGATTGCTCAAGTACCCATTCTTTTTGCACGCATGGAATACTGAGTTGTTGACCTTCAATAAAGCCACGTGACACGATTTCAGTCAGATTCAGCCAACCTTTACTGCTTGTTGCCAATAAAGTTGCACGGTGTTCTGCATCGTTGAGTCGAATCACGCTACCTAAGATCGGTTTAATGCCTTTTTTTAAGCATGCTTCATAAAACTTGACTGCAGCATGTAGGTTGGATAAGTCGGTGAGTGCTAATGCAGGCATCTCATCTTTTATGGCAGCTTTGACCAAATCAGGTATGCGAACAATCGATTCTGTGATCGAAAATTCTGTGTGGATACCGAGATGAACAAACCGCATAGAAGGACTATCCTTTTTCAAAGCAACGCATAGTTTAGCATGCAAACCGAAAATGACATGCCTAATATTTTGGCAAACCGTGTTTTTGCTTTGTTATTTTTATAAAATATTAAAAATTAGTTTTTGATTTTTATGTGAATATAAATATTGGTTTACATAAAGTGTTTTACCGTTAGAATGTAATCGCATAAAAATGTAGCAATGTGAGCCAAATAATGAAATTAAAAAATATCGTACTTTCAATATTATTAACTAGCAGTTTATTTAGCATTAGCCATGCAGATGATGTGCCGTATAGCCCAGAATTGGTACAACAAGCTAAAAATGGTGATGCGATTGCTCAGAATAATTTAGGTGATGCTTATTATTATGGCATTGAAGTGGAACAGGATTTTGGTAAAGCATTGGAGTGGTTTAAGAAGTCTGCAGCAAAGGGTAATGCCGATGCAATTTTCTCTGTCGGCTATATGTATAACTATGGTGAAGGTACTGAGGAAGACAACCCAACCGCTTTAAAATGGTACACCCAAGCAGCACAGAAAGGACAGTTAAGAGCACAGTATTATCTCGGTTATATGTATCTGAATGGAGATGAAGGTGTTAAAGCCAATACCAAGAAAGGCTTAGAGTGGATGACCAAGTCTGCTGATGCGGGTCTGGATCTGGCACAAGTTGAGCTTGGTCATCTTTATAAAGAAGGAGATGAAGAGAAAGGTGTTGCTCAGGACTTGAATAAGGCAGTGCATTATTATCAATTGGCAGCTAAGCAAGATGAAGCTGGAGCGATCAATAATCTCGGTATTTTCTATCTGGAAGGAAATAGTGTGATTAAGCAGGACTATAAGGAGGCGATGCGCTTATTTAGTTTGGCATCCAAAGCGGAAGAGGCCTTGGGTTCTTATAATATGGCCTATATGTATGAAGAAGGCAAAGGCGTCGCAAAGAATTATAAAAAAGCGGTTGAATATTATGAGCTGGCTTTTTCACAAGATGAAATGGATGCTTTGCTGTCTCTATCTCGTTTGTATGAAAAAGGCGGGTTTGGTTTGACCAAAAACTTAAAGAAAGCCAAAGAATACGAAGATTTATGGGATACTCTTCAATCCGCTGACGATTAATATTCTTTGATGGTGAATATGAAAATGAGGTATCTCATAGAGAGATACCTCATCGACTGAATTAACGCATTTTTGCCAAGAAACGGCCTAAACGGTTAATGGCTTCACGGAGTTCGTTTTCAGCAGGTAAGAACACTACCCGGAAATGATCTGGTGTCGGCCAGTTAAAACCTGTCCCTTGGACTAGTAGTACTTTCTCTGCTTTTAGTAAATCCAACATCAGTTTTTCATCATCTTCGATTGGGTAAACTGTTGGATCGAGTTTAGGGAAGCAGTACATTGCGCCATCTGGTTTTACGCAGCTTAGTCCAGGGATTTCGTTCAGCATTTCCCAAGCAATATTGCGCTGTTCATATAGACGCCCACCTGGACGAATCAAGTCATTAATCGACTGATAACCGCCTAGGGCTGTTTGAATCGCATATTGCGCTTGATGATTGGCACATAGACGCATTGAAGCCAACATATCTAAGCCTTCGATATAGTCAGCCGCACGTGCTTTGTTGCCTGTGATTGCCATCCAACCTGCGCGATAACCTGCAATACGATATGCTTTCGACAAGCCATTGAATGAAATACACAGTTGATCGCCAGCCAAAGCCGCAACCGCTACATGCTCAATGCCGTCATAAACGATTTTGTCGTAGATTTCATCAGCAAATAAAATCAGGTCATGCTTTTTCGCTAGTGCAACAATTTGCTCTAACACATGACGTGGATAGACGGAACCGGTTGGGTTGTTCGGATTGATAATCACAATACCACGGGTGTTCGGTGTGATTTTGCTTTCCATATCCGCAATGTCAGGATACCAGTAGTTTTCAGAATCACATTTATAGTGAACTGCAGTGCCCCCTGAAAGATTCACTGCTGCTGTCCATAATGGATAATCAGGCATAGGCACTAGCATTTCATCGCCATCATCCAGCAGACCTTGCATTGCCATTACGATCAGTTCAGAAACACCATTGCCGACATACACATCATTGACATGCATATCAAAGATACCTTTCTGCTGGTAATACTGGCAGATGGCTTTGCGTGCAGGGAAAATCCCTTTTGAGTCGGTATAACCAATTGCATTCGGAAGGTTTAATGCAACATCGTTAATAATTTCTTGAGGTGCTTCAAAGCCAAAAGGTGCAGGGTTGCCGATATTCAGCTTGATGATTTTATGTCCTTGCTCCTCCATTTCATTGGCGGCGCGTAATACTGGTCCACGGATGTCGTAACAAACATGCTCAAGCTTAGATGATTTTTTAATTTCTCGGCTTGATTGATTAGACTGGGGAACAACAGTATTTTTTGACATAGCTGGATTCACTTTTGCATATCGGTATAAATAACTTTTAAAGGTTTCAACGCTTACCAAATTCAGATCGTGTTGATCTCTCAGCAATTCAACAATTTTTTCATGGGTAAAACCTGACTGTTGATATTGTCTGATGGTTGGTAATAGATTTTGAAAAACCACACTTTTTTTCTGAGACATTGTTTGTCCTATACAACCGTGCGAAATAAGCATAACACTATATTTGCTCACGAAGAAGACAATATTGTTAAAAATTGCTTACTTCAAATTTTTAATTTGCTTTCTTTTTGCTATTTATGATTAAAGTGTTTAAATTTCACTAAATTATACGATCTGAGACTAGAGTTTTTTTTTTGAATGGCGTAAATATAAAACCTGATCATTAAGATAGTTCTAACATCAGAATAAAAGGTGCAGGTTATGGGAAAAGTGAATAAAACAGACCGAGAATGGCAAAGAGAATTATCACCTGAAGAATATCGCATAACTCGTCAAAAGGGCACAGAACCCGCATTTACTGGACAATACTGGAACAATAAACAACATGGCACGTATGTTTGCCGTTGTTGTGGTGCAGAATTATTTTCTTCAGAAACAAAATATGATAGTGGTTGTGGTTGGCCGAGCTTTTTTCGACCAATTGACAGCGTTGCAATCGAAGAGCATGAAGATTTGTCGCATGGTATGGTCAGAACAGAAATTGTCTGCCATGATTGCGATGCACATTTGGGCCATGTGTTTGAGGATGGTCCACAGCCGACAGGACTGCGTTATTGCGTGAATTCGGCATCATTACAACTTAAAACAGAAGAAAAGAACGACGAGGAAACGTATCCATGAGTAACATTTATCAGTTTGAAGCTGAATTGTTAGAGGGAGAAACAAAAGCGCTCGCTGATTATAAAGGCAAGGTCATGCTAATTGTAAATACTGCAAGCAAGTGTGGCTTTACTCCCCAGTTTGCTGGATTAGAAAAACTTTATGAAAAATATAACGCTCAGGGACTTGAGGTATTAGGTTTTCCTTGCAATCAATTTGGAGGGCAAGATCCAGGAACCAATAAAGAAATTGGTGCATATTGCCAGCGCAATTATGGGGTCAGTTTTCCCATGTTTGCCAAGGTGGATGTAAAAGGGCCAGAAGCACATGTGATTTTTCGTTATTTAACGCGTGAAGCGAAAGGGCTTTTGGGTAGTCGTAATATCAAATGGAATTTCACTAAGTTCTTAGTCGGCCGTAATGGTGAAGTTTTGGAGCGTTATGCGCCGACCACCAAGCCTGAAGCTTTGGAAGCTGATATCGAAAAAGCATTGGCGAAGAAATAAATGAACAACGTTTTTGGTTGAGGTTTGAATTCTTTTGGACTCAACTGTTGAATTCTGGAGTGATGCAGACATGCCTTATGTCGAAACGCGTAGGGCATGTCAAAGTCGAATCTGCTATAAATCGCATAGTCACCCCACATTTTCGATTGGTGCAGTCGATGCGGGACAAAGTCATTTTTCAAGTTTTTTTGCCCAAGATCAGTTGATTGAAGCGGGCTGTCTCGTTGCTATTCCTGCTCATGTAGAACATTCCTGTAATCCGTTGCCAAATCAGGCATGGAGTTATCAGATGATGCATCTGAATGCGACATGGTTGACTGCATTGGTTGAGGAGCTACAGCACCATACTGATCTCAACGTTGATTTTGATACGCCGTATCTACCTAAATTCAAACCCAAGATTATCAATGAGCGGAATATTTATCAGGCTTTTTCAGGCTTAAATGCAGTTTTGTTTAATCCGCAACTTTCACTCCTGCAAAAAGAACATGATTTAATTCAGGTCTTAACCAATATTTTACTACCCAATTTTAACTGGGAAAAAATTCAACCTTCTCATTATTTTCAGCAGCATCTTTCAGACTTATTGGAATGCCTTGAAGACAATATTGAGAATCTGTCTCTGCAATATCTTGCCGAAAAGATGCAACTTAGCCGTTATGCATTAATCCGGTTGTTTAAACATTGCTTTGGATTAACCCCACATGCTTATCAGTTGAACTATAAGGTCAACCAAGCTCGGCAGCGTTTAAGAGAATCTGATCGTGATCTAGCCAGATTGGCATATGAACTGGATTTTAGTGATCAAAGCCATTTTCATCGCGTTTTTAAGCAACATACTGGCATAACGCCCAAGCAATATTATAAAAAATCTTAGTCCACGCAATTTTATACAAGAACGAAACGCCACACTTTTTTAAGCTGACTCCGATTTATTTGGAGAGTAGCTATGGAGCTGTTTCTAACCATCGCCATCACGCATTTTATTGCATTACTGACACCCGGCGCAGATTTCTTTTTAATTTTAAAGACCTTGATACAGAGCCAGAAAAAGGCTGCGCGATTTACTTGTGCAGGCATTGCATTGGGGAATGTCATCATACTGATCAGTATCTATTTGAGTTTATTTATCATCGGTCAGGTGAATACCGAATTATTTATCCTCATGAAGTGGTTGGGTGTTGTTTATTTTGCCTATTTGGCGATTCAATGTTTTCGTTTGGCTCAATCAACACAGAGGGTCAATCAACTTGCTGAGCAATGTGTTGATCAACCACAAAAGTATGCTTACCTGAAGGCGTTTCTATCAGGTTTGCTTTCCAGTGTGTTGAACCCGAAGAATTTGATGTTCTATAGCGTCTTGGTGATCTTGATTTATCCACAATATAATTTTGTTCAAAATGCATTGCTGTGTTTTTGGATGGTCGGATTGGTATTGATCTGGAACCTCACTATTGTTCAATTGATCGGTTCGAGCATTTATCTGTCGTGGTTAAATCGACATCTACAGCATTTATATTATTTGGCAGGATGCAGTTTTTTGTTGTTTATGCTGATCCTGATCATGTATTAAATAAAAAGACGGTCATTTGACCGTCTTTTTTTATTCAAGCTTATTGAGTGGGTTCAACAGGTTGATGAGGTGTCTTCCTAAAGCGATGGATCTTGCGATTAATATCATCGATAAAGGTGTACACCACAGGAATCACCAATAACGATAAGAAGGTACTGGTAATCAAGCCACCAATGACCGAGATTGCCATTGGTGCACGGAAACTTGGATCAGTACCAATACCAAGTGCAATCGGTAACATCCCAGCACCCATGGCCAGTGTGGTCATAATGATTGGACGTGCCCGTTTATGGCAGGCATCGAGGAGGGCATTGAATCGCGAATAATGCTTTTCATTCCTTGCGATAATCGCATAATCGACCAGTAGAATTGAGTTCTTACTGGCAATCCCCATCAGCATAATCAGACCAATCAAACTTGGCATCGAGAAACTACTTTTGGCTAACAGCAGCATCACGAATGCACCACCCAGTGATAGAGGTAAGGCCACCAGAATGGTAATTGGCTGCAAGAAGTCTTTAAATAACAATACCAATACGACGTAGATACATAAAACGCCTGTCAGCATCGCTAAACCAAAACTAGAGAACAGTTCCTGCATCACCTCGGCATCACCAATATTGGTGCGCTTCACAGTAGGCGGTAAATTCTTCATAGTCGGTAGTTGATCAACTTTTGCCGCAATATCTCCCAACGGTTGATTATTCAATTCAATATTGAAGTTGATATTACGCAAACGGTTGAAACGGTCAATTTGTGATGGACCACTCTCGATATTGACATCAGCAATGGTACCGAGCATCACTGGGCCTCGACTCCCTTTCACCATCAAGCGTTTCATAAGCTCCTGATCTTGACGAGCAGCCAGTGGCAGTTTAATCACTACAGGCACTTGGCGTTGAGACAGATTGAGTTTTGCCAAGTTTTGATCAAAGTCACCTGCAGTCGCGATGCGTAAGGTTTCTGCAATATCATAGGTGGTTACGCCTAAATCAGCCGCTTTGGCAAAATCAGGGCGAATCACTAGCTCAGGACGAATCAAGGCTGCACTCGAGGTGATACTGCCTACATTCGGAATGGTACGTAATTCACGCTCAAGGCTACGTGCAGTTGCCATTAAGGCCTCTGGATCATCACCTGATAAAGCGAGTTGGTATTGACTGTTGTTACCCGCTAAACCAACCTGAATGCGTGCACCCGGAAGTGGGGCAAGACGTTGGCGCAGTTGATCTTCAATGTCTTGTAGGCTGGCACTGCGATCTGAACGTTCCGTGGTTTGAATCGTGAGGGTTGCTTTACGCGGTTCACTTGATGCACCACCTGCAAAAGGATCTGTTCCCGCAGCACCGCCACCAATGGTGGTATAGATACTTTTGATCTCGGGATGATCCTTAATCAGCGTACGTGCATATTCGGCAGTCTTGAGTGTATCTGCAAACTGCGAACCCGGGGTAAGCTCCAAACGAACTTGCGTTTGTCCTGTATCGGGTGGTGGGACGAAGCCTGTAGGTAGTAACGGAATTAGTAAGACTGAACCGACAAAAAAGGCAATTGCACCGCTGAGGGTGAGCCAGCGATGATTGAGACACCATGTCACCAAACGCATATAGCCGCGCATGACTTTGCCATCTTTAGCCCGGTCTTTGGCTAGACTGCTTGTGCCTTGATCAGTGGCAGTTTCTACTGTTGTTGATTCATCTTGCTGTTCAACTTTACCAACCCAAGGTTTCAGAATATAGGCGGACATCATTGGGGTGAGTAAACGCGCAACAAGCAGTGAGGCAAAGATCGCAAGAGCAGCCGTCCAACCAAACTGAACGAAAAATTTACCTGCGATACCACTCATAAAAGCCGTAGGTAGGAATACCGCAATGAGCGTAAATGTTGTGGCAATCACGGCCAGACCAATTTCATCGGCTGCTTCCATGGCCGCCTCATAGGGCGTTTTCCCCATGCGTAAATGCCGGATGATATTTTCAATCTCAACAATGGCATCATCGACCAGAATACCCACCACCAGTGACATGGCTAAAAGCGTAACGGTATTGAGGGTAAAGCCAAAGAAATACATGCCAATTAAGGCAGGTAAAATTGATAATGGCAGGGCAGTTGCCGCAATAATGGTGGCACGCCAGTCACGTAAGAACAACCACACCACTAAGATCGCTAATATTGCGCCTTCATACAACAGTGACATCGAGCCTTTATAGTTATCTTCGACCGGCTTTACAAAGTTAAAGGCTTCGTTGATTTTGATATCGGGATGTGCCGCTTTGAGTTTATCTAATGCGACGACGACCCCTTTTTCAACATCGACTTCACTAGCGCCCTTACTTCGTGTGATTTCGAAGCCAATTACGGGTTCGCCGTTCAATAGTGCAGCGGAACGTCGTTCAGCCATACCATCACGAACAGTTGCAACCTGATCCAGACGAATATGTCGACCATCACTAAGTGCAATATCCATTGCACCAATTTCATCAGCTGTTTTTACTGTCGCAATGGTGCGGATAGATTGTTCGCTACCACCGATTTTGGTTTGACCGCCAGAAGCATCTTGCTGAATCAAACGTAGTTGACGGGTAATGTCGGTTGCAGTTGCATTCAGCGCCAATAGTTTTTCAGGATCGAGCTCGACTTCAACTTGGCGTGTGACACCACCAACACGAGCGACTGCACCAACGCCTTTAACCTGTAACATCGCACGGGCGATATCATAGTCTACAAACCATGACAGCGCTTCTTCATCCATCTTTGGTGATTGAATGGTGTACGTCAGGATTGGAGAACCTGAAAGATTGATCTTACTGACAATTGGATCTCGTAGATCGGCAGGTAGATCGGAGCGAACTTGTGACACTGCATTGCGCACATCATCCACCGCTTCTTGTAGAGGTTTTTCTAGTTGAAACTCTGCTGTGACAGTGACCACACCATCTTGAATGTTGGTGTACTGATTCCTCAAACCTTGCAGAGTTGCAATCGAGTTTTCAATCTTACGTGCGACTTCGGTTTCAAGCTGAGGTGGTGCAGCCCCAGGTAATGCCGCTGTGACAGTGACCATGGGTAGTTCAATGTCAGGGAACTGCTGGATCTTCATCCATTTAAAACAGAGCAATCCTGCCAAACCCAACATAATAAATAACAGAATGCCGGGGATTGGATTGCGGATCGACCAAGCGGAGAAATTCATATTATTTCTCCTGTGTGGTCACAAGTTGTTTGCTAAGAGGTGTCTCTGGAATGTCTTTGGCAATACTGACCAGATCGCCATCAGCTAAGAAACCTGTACCTGAAGAAACCACTTTTACATTGGCGGGTAAATTCAAGAGTTCGACACGATCTCCCAAACGGCGACCAACAATGACTTTCTGTTGGGTGACACGATTCTTGTCATTGACAATAAAGACATAGGAAAAACCATCACGTAATAGCAGGGCTGTTTGCGGAACCGTCAATGCGAGTTTCTGACCTAAATCAAATTCACCTTTAACAAACATGCCCATACGCACAGCCTGTGTGGTTGGAATATCCACATAAACTAAGCCATAGCGGGTTTGTGGATCAATCACAGGTGCAATCATTCTAACTTTACCAGTTACTGCAGGTTGCGCAGGGTCAGGTGAAACAATATGTGCAGTCATGCCTTGTTTGAGCTTGTACAAATCCGATGTGGTCACTTCGGCACGCCATTCTAAACGATGATCACGAATCAGGCGGAACAACTCTTGACCTGTTTGTGCAAGCGATCCGACCGTTGCTGTACGGGCTGAAATCACACCATTGTCAGGTGAAACCACTTGAGTCTGTGCTAAGCGTAATTGGTTACTTTCAATTTGTGCTTTGGCTGCATCTAGACGCGCTTGAGCTGTTGCTTGAGAGGTTTGATACTGAGTAGACTCTTGCGCTGAAATTGCGCCAGTATTTTTCAGTTGCTGGATACGTTTATTGTTGGTAATCGCATCTGCCAGTACTGCTTGAGCTTCTGCATAACTGGCTTTGGCTGCTGCCAAATCGGCACGGATGGTTTCGCTATTAATTTCAGCTAAGACCTGTCCACGACGTACTTCATCACCGACATTGACATTGACACGGGTGAGGCGCTGGCCTGAGAGTTCGCTGCCAATCACTACTTCTTGCCATGCCGCAATATTGCCATTGGCAGTAAAGGTTTGTTCCCAATTTTGTTGTTGGGGTTGAACAACTGTTACAGTTAAAGCAGCTTTTTGTTCGGTGCTATCTGCGTTTTTAGCTTTTTCAGGATTCACTGATTTTTTAGCAGTTCCAGTCTGCCAAACCACAACTGCAATCATTAAAAGTACAACCGCAATTGCTAAAATGAGCCAACCCTTTTTCTTTATTTTCTTGGGAGTTTGAGAAGTCATCTTTCCATAGTCATCAAGTTTTGATGGCTAAGTATAGACGAAGATTTCAACAGTTGGTCAATAGCCTATAGACAGATAAAAAAATTAATAAAGTCGCTTAGGTTTATGACTTTTCAGCTTGGGAAAAGTGTGAATTGCTTCAATTCCGCACTTTTTATTCTACCCAAAATGATAATTATTGCTTAAAGAGGCAGTAAACGATTGGAGACCACATTTTTCATGACAATGGTTGAGGTCAAACGCTGGACATTGGGTAAGGCCGAGAGGCTGTCATCATAGAGTTTCTGGAAACTGGCCAAGTCTTTAGCAACCACATGCAGTAAATAATCTGGATTTCCAAATAAACGTTGTGCCTGAATCACATTGCCAATTTCAATGACTTTTTCCTCAAAGCTAGAAAGTGCTTTTTTATCTCCATCTTTTAAAGTGACGAAGATAATCGCTGAGAAATTAAGGCCGATTTTTGAGGCTTCTAGATCAGCGTGATAGCCTTTGATCACACCACTTTCTTCTAATGCTTTAACACGGCGATGGCAAGGTGACAGGCTTAAACCAATTCTTTCTGCCAGTTCTGTGATAGATAATCGCCCATTTGCTTGTAGTTCAGCAATAATTTTCTTATCAATGCGATCCATTTAGAAGAATCTCCCTTCGGGCTTTGAAGATATAGAAGTATTTGGAATAACATTTTCACCATTAAAGCATATCCTTTCTCAACAATCTTCACCAAATGGTGAAAAAGAAAACGATCAAAGATCGTATTGTCGATGTAAGAAGGGCTTTGCTTATGGAACTCAGTGTCATTTTTGCTTTTTGGTGCGTTTCGATCTTATTCGTATTAACACCTGGCGCCGATTGGGCTTATGTCATTCTTGCAGGCATCAAAGGTAAATTTATTCTAAATGCCGTCACTGGTTTGGTGTTTGGGCATCTCATGGCGATCTTATGTGTGGCAGCAGGTGTGGGTGCTTTGGTGCAACACTATCCAATTTTACTCACTGTGATGACGATCATGGGTGCCTGTTATTTGTTATGGATGGGTATCAATCTATTTATACATCCAGCCACTATTTCAACTGAGACCGATGCCACGCAATCGCTTGATTCAGCAGGTTCATGGTTGATTAAAGGAATGGGGATTAGTGGCTTAAACCCGAAAGTCTTGCTGTTATTTTTTGCCTTGTTACCACCGTTTATTCATCCACAAATGGCATTTTCACCAACCGCACAAATTATTTTGCTGGGATTAATTCACTTAATTAGTTGTGCTGTGGTGTATATGTTTGTGGGGATAGCAGCCAAGAAATTGCTTAGGAGCAGGCCGCGTGCAGTAAAAGTAGTCAGTCGTATTTCGGGCGGACTGATGATGCTCATCGCAGCAATCCTATTTATTGGGCAAATTTAAAATAAATGTTCCATTCTGGATATTTATATAGCTTTAAATTTATCATTATTGAATTCAGGATCTTAATTTTAATAGGGTTTAAGTTTCCAAAATCATAAAATTGTACAGTGGCACATATAGGTAAAAAATAGTGTAAAACGTATCAATTCTCATTTATTATGCGATTTTTTAAGTCGGCTGGTAAAGATCATGGGTAGACAACTTAAACCATTAGTGCTGATGATGGCATGTGCTTCAATGGGGACAACAGCTGTTTTTGCGGATGAGGCACAACCAAGTGTTCAAGCGGATACAGCAGTAACATTAAACACCATTCGAATTACTGCAAGTGCAGATGCCTCGGCTGATGGTTTAACGGAGCCTTTTGCGGGTGGACAAGTCGCGAGCGGCGGTCGAGTCGGGATTTTTGGCAATCAAAAAAATCTGGATACACCATTTAATTTGACCAGCTATACCAATGAATATATTCAGTCACGCCAAGCTAAAAGTGTAGGAGATGTTTTACAGGCAGATCCAAGTGTGCGAGTTGCGAGAGGTTTTGGTAATTTTCAGGAATCTTACTATATTCGTGGCTTTGTTTTAGGTTCTGATGATACTGCTTATAATGGTTTGTACTCGATTTTACCCCGTCAATATATCCCTACAGAATTGTTTGAACGTGTTGAGTTACTTAAAGGCGCGTCTGCATTTTTGAATGGTGCTACACCAAGTAGTGGGGGGATTGGTGGTGCAATTAATCTATTACCAAAACGTGCCGCGAATGAACCATTAAACAGAGTCACTGTAGGCACAGATTTTAATGGTGGACAAATTGCAAACGATATCTCCCGTCGTTTTGGTGAGAACCAAGAGTTCGGGGTACGTGTAAATACAGCATATCGTGGCGGAAATACCAGTGTCGATGATGAAAAAGCTTCTTTAGGCTTGGCCTCAATCGGACTGGATTATCGTGGTGATCGTTTACGGTTGTCTGGTGACATGGGCTATAGCAATAACCGCTTAGATGCAACGCGCCCAAACATTACTTTAAGTGGCGTGACGAGTATCCCTAAACCAATTGATTCTTCTAGTAATTATGCGCAAAAGTGGACGTACTCTAATGAAGAAGATGTGTTTGGTAGCTACCGTGCAGAATATGATTTAAGTGATGCAGTGACAGCTTATGCTGCCTATGGTTTCCGCCATGGTGAAGAAAGCAATAGCTTGGCGAATTTCACATTGACCAATGCAACAACGGGTGACGGCACTTCCTATCGTTTTGATAATGCACGTGTAGATATGGTCAACACAGGCGAAATCGGTGTGCGTGCGAAGTTGAATACAGGTACGATTGAACATAATCTTGTGTTATCAGGATCTGCTTTCCAGCAGAATAGCCGTAATGCCTATGTGATGGATTACACCAATACATTTGCTGGAAATATTTATCGACCAACACAGTATGAAAAGCCTGAATATTCGAGTAGCGCACTCAAAGGCAATCAATTAGATGCACCGAAATTAACGACACGGACACGTTTAAGAAGTATCGCGATTGGCGATAATCTCAAAGCATTAGATGAGCGTTTAACGGTGATGTTAGGTGGGCGTTATCAGCAAATTATGCAAGATAGCTATACATATAACACCTCTGATAAAACCAGTTATGATGAAAGCAAATTTACCCCTGCGCTTGGTGTCAGTTATAAAATAACCCCTGAAATCTCGATTTATGCGAACTATATCGAGTCTTTGGCAAAAGGGCTTTCAGCACCCTCAACCGTTGAGAACAAAGGAACGGTGCTTAAGCCATTTGTTGCAAAGCAAAAAGAAGTGGGTGCGAAATTTGAAAATGATCAGATTGGTTTAACATTAAGCTTATTTGATATTGATAAACAAAAAGGGATTGTCGACCAGAACAATTATTTTGTTGATGGCGGAAAATATGTGCATCGCGGTGCTGAGTTGAGCAGTTATGGCAAACTTACTGATTCAATTAAAATACTGGGTGGTGTGACTTGGTTAGATGCAAAACAAAAGCAAACTCCTGAAGCTAAATACAATGGTAATCAGGAAATTGGTGTTGCAAAATTCCAAGCCAATTTAGGCGCTGATTGGCAATTACCAATCGAGCAGGATCTTGCGGTGAATGGTCGTGTAGTTTATACAGGTTCTAGCTATGCCAATGATGCTAATACCCTGAAAGTGGGAGATTGGACGCGTTTAGATTTAGGTGCAAGCTATAAAACCCAATTCAATCAGGTTCCAACAACGTTTAACTTAAGCATCAATAATGTCTTTGATAAGAAATATTGGGCTTCAGTCGGCGGCTATGACAATATTGGTAGTAATGCGAAAACCTCAAATACTTATTTAAATGCAGGCTTACCTCGCACTTTTATGCTCAGTGCAAGTTTTGATTTCTAATGTCTTGATTTAAAAAAAATCCCCGAATATTCGGGGATTTTTTTATTTATAGAATTGTTTTCAATCGTTTGACCACTTCTTCACACTGTGCCAAATCTGCAACCAAAGCCATTCTGACATGACCTTCACCCGGATTGCCTTGTTCTGTATCACGAGACAAATAACGACCCGGTAAAACCTTGATATGCGCTTTTTCCATCAGCATTTTGGCAAAAGTTTCATCATTGTCCACTTTTAACCAGTAATAAAAGCCCGCATCCGGTTTCTGTAAAGGTAATAAATGACCGAGCTCAGACTGGAATAAATCAAACTTAGCACGATACTGCTGACGGTTTTCTTCAACATGTGCTTCATCATTCCACGCTGCAATAGATGCCAATTGATTTTGTACTGGCATTGCAGCGCCGTGATAAGTACGGTATTGCAAATAAGGTTTTAATAAAGCCGCATCACCCGCAACAAAACCAGAACGCATACCCGGTAAGTTTGAACGTTTAGAAAGTGAATGGAACACGATGCAATTTTTATAATCATCATGGCCTATTTCAGCACAAACTTCTAATAGACCGATTGGTGCTTGGTCAAACCAAAGTTCTGAATAACATTCATCCGATGCAATCACGAAACCATATTGATCAGACAGGGCAATCAACTTTTTAAACTGCTCTTTTGATAGAACCGTGCCTGTTGGGTTACCTGGTGTACACACAAACAGTAAGGCGGTTTTTTCCCAGACTTCCGCAGGGACAGCATCAAAGTCACCTAGGTAACCATTTTCTTCGGTACAGTTAATGAAATAGGGTTTTGCACCTGCAAGTAGGGCTGCACCTTCATAAATCTGATAAAACGGATTTGGCATCACCACATACGGTGCATCTTCGCGCTTAATCAAAGCTTGTACAAAAGAGAAAATACCTTCACGTGTACCAGAAACAGGCAGGATATGATCTTCTGCACTAATATGATTCAACTTGAAGCGATTGCTGAGCCACTGTGCAATACTTTGGCGCAACTCAGGCAGACCTTTACTGTTTGGATAGGTCGATAGATGGGCAAAATTATCAATAATTGCTTGTTTAACGAACTCTGGTGCAGGATGTTTAGGCTCACCAATTGATAAAGGAATCAACGGTAAATTGGCAGGTTGCACATCTTTAAAAAGTTGATTTAACTTTTCAAAAGGATAGGGATGCAATAACGACAAGCTAGAGTTCATTTAAACAGTTACCAAACAATAAAATTTAAGATGGATTACAAATTTGATTCGATGCTTCATCTAAAGCGGCTTTTAAGCTTTCCGCAAAAGTTTTCACTTCTTCATCGGTGAGCAAGACACCATTTTTCTTGGTGACGAAGAAAATATCTTCCGCACGTTCGCCCAGCGTGGCAATTCTTGCAGAATGGATATCCAAACCTTGCAACATGAACAAACCACCAATACGCGCCAACAGACCTGGATGGTCGAGGGTTGAGATTTCAACCATGTGCTGCTGCAGTGTCGGGTTTAAGACAATATCTACAGTATTTTGCACATCAAAATGACGTAAATGACGTGGAATACGGCGTTGCATGATCCCTGGATATTGATCCGAATGGCTCAATGCATCGACCAAAGCGGCTTTCACTTTGCGTTCGCGATCAGGGTCAGTCAACAATGTACCAAAACGATCCAGTACCAGATAAGTATCTAAGCTGAATGAAGTTGAGGCAGTGATAATACGGGCATCTTGAACATCAAGATTCATACGATCCAGTACAGCAACTGTCGTTGCAAACAAGTTCGGTTGATCCCGGGTATAGATAAAGATCTGAACCGCATCATCGGCAGCATTACGATGCGCCCGTAATAAAACCAATGGTTCTGGATTATCGCCGTGTTGTAAAATTGCCTGAGTATGCCAAGCAATTTCATTGGCTGACTCTTTAACAAAGTATTCATCACCCAGCTCTTGCCAGACTTTCTCTACTTCAGCCAGAGAGAAGTCATTGACCAAGAGTTCACTGGCAGCAAATTTGGTATCTTCAATCAGCATTTGATAGTCAACTGGACGACCCAAGCCTGAGCGAATCACATCACGTGCATAGGTATACAGCTGACGCATCAAAGACGCACGCCATGTATTCCAGAGCTTCGGATTGGTTGCATTAATATCTGCGACTGTCAGGGTATAGAGATAATCGAGATGCTCCATATCGCCGACTTTTTCAGCAAAGTCTTTGACTTCATCAGGGTCAGAAATATCTTTTTTCTGTGCAGTAAGAGACATCAATAAGTGATTGTTAATCAGCCATGCCACCAACTTACATTCACGTTCGGTAAAGCCATGGGTGCGGCAGAATTCAATCGCATCCAGTGCACCAAGCTCACTATGATCACCGCCACGACCTTTAGCAATATCATGGAAAATTGCAGCCATATACACGATGTCATGGCGGGCAATACGCTGGAACACAGAGCTGACCACAGGGAATTCTTTAGCAAATTCAGGTTCTTTAAAGCGGCTTAAATTGCGTAGCAATAACAGGGTATGCGCATCAACTGTATAAATATGGAACAGGTCATATTGCATCAAGCCTGTAATCTGTCCAAAAGCAGGAATGTAATTGCCCAACACGCCATAACGCTTCATCGCCACCATGGTGTCATATAAATGCGGTGAGCGAATAATCGACATAAACAAGGCTTGATGTTCTGGATTGTCGCGGAAACGCTGATCAATCCGTTTTGCAGCAAGCACCAGTAGACGCAAGGTACGGGCACGAATACCGGTAATTTCAGGGCGATTTGCCAATAAGTAGAATAACTCTAAGATGGCAATTGGCTCTTCTGAAAATACTTTGTGATGTTGAACAGCCAATTTCCCATCGACAATTTTAAAACGTTCATTAATATCAATAATGTGGCGTTCGTAATCAGGTAAACGTGGGGTAATCACTGACTCATTGAAATAGGCGAGTAACATTTCATTCAGGGTTGAAACTTGCTGCGCGGTACGGTAGTAACGCTTCATAAACTGTTCAACAGCAAAGTTAACAGGCTGACCTTCTTCACGCACATAGCCAAATTTTGCAGCGATATCACGTTGATATTCAAACAATAAGCGGTTTTCATCGCGTTTGGCTAAACGGTGTAAATGGGTGCGAATTTCCCATAAAAAGCTTTCAGCCTCTTCCAATACACCCAGTTCAAATTCAGTGATAAAACCCAAATGCACCAAATCATAAATACGATTGACGCGGAAGTGACGTTTAGCAATCCAGCCAATCTGATTGATATCCCGAATACCCCCTGGGGCATTTTTAATATCGGGTTCTAGATTACTTTCTGTGTTGTTGTGTTGTGCATAACGTTTGGCTTGTTCAACCATTTTGGCATCATAGAAGGTTTGATCCGTCCATGTTTGCGCAACGATACGGCGTGGCCATTTTGCCAGCTGCTGATTACCTGTAATGAGCCGAGCTTCAATCAATGTAGTGGCAACAGTTAAATCATTAATCGCTTGTTCAACACAGTTTTGAATGGTACGAACGCTGATACCCGGTTTGAAATTGCCTACATCCCATAAAGAAGAAATAAAGGTCGAGATCAGTTTTTCTTGTTCTTCACTGATTTCATCCTCAGACAAAATCATGATATCAGTATCTGAATAGGGCAGCATTTCATGGCGACCATAACCGCCTACTGCAAATAAGCCCAATTCAGTTTGATCTAAGCCTGCATGATTCCAAAGAAAGATCAGGGCCTCATCAATAGAGTCTGAACGCGCTCCAATCACTTCACGAATAGGTTGACCATTTTCATAGCTCTCCTGCAATTGCTTTTCTACATCCGTACGCCATTGGTTAATGGCTTGAATATCATGAAGACTGGTGACGTAGTTCAACAAAGGAGAGGTCTTGATCATAAAGCTGGATCTTCTATCAAAGCCCCCCTAAAAAGAGGGGAAATTGTGATGATAATAACCTAAGGTCATCTTAAGCGTTGGTTTGTACACTCACTTGGTCTGCGGCTTGCTGTGCCAATTCACGTGCAAGATCAGTCGTTTCAGCACGGGCAGTTGCAACGCCCATACGGCGACGTTTAAAGCCCTCAGGTTTGCCAAATAGACGTAAGTCTGTGTTTGGATTTGCTAAAGCAAGATTCAAGCCAGTGAAACTCAAGTTTTTAGCATCAACACCTGCATAAATCACCGCACTTGCAGCGACACTATGGCGTGCTGTATTAACAGGTAGACCGAGAATTGCACGTGCATGTAATTCAAATTCATTTTGGAATTGTGAAGCTAAAGTGACCAGACCGGTATCATGAGGACGAGGTGAAACTTCACTAAACCAAACTTTATCGCCTTTAATAAACAGCTCTACACCGAAGATACCACAACCGCCTAAAGCAACAGTGACTTTATTGGCAATGCGTTTTGCTTCTTCCAGCGCAGCAGGCGTCATCTGTTGCGGCTGCCAGCTCTCGACATAATCACCCGCATCTTGACGATGCCCAATCGGATCACAGAAATGTGTTTCGATTTCACCTGTTTCTGGATTTTTTGCACGGACGGTAAGCAGGGTAATTTCAAAATCAAAATCAATTTGCGATTCAATAATTACGGTGCCTTGATTGACGCGGCCGCCTTGCATTGCATAATCCCAAGCAGTATTCACTTCATCAAAGCTCTTCACACGAGATTGCCCTTTACCTGAAGAAGACATGACAGGTTTTACAAAGTTTGGATAACCAATGTCATCACATGCGGCACGGAAGCTTTCTAAGGTATTGGCAAAGCGATAAGCAGAGGTCGGTAGGCCGAGTTCTTCAGCAGCTAAACGGCGAATCCCTTCACGGTTCATAGTGAGATTGACTGCTTTAGCCGATGGAATCACTGTTGCAGTTTGGCTCTGTTCAATTTCAACCAAAACTTCTGTAGCAATGGCTTCAATTTCAGGAACAATTAAATTGGGTTTGATCTTTTCAATCAGTTGTTTTAATTCGGCTGGATCGGCCATATTCAGGGTATAAGCATAATGTGCGACTTGCATTGCAGGTGCATGATCATAACGATCTGCAGCATGAACTTCGACACCTAAGCGTTGTAAAGAAATCACAACTTCTTTACCTAGCTCTCCAGAACCTAACAGTAAAACCTTAAATGCAGAAGATTGAAGTGGAGTTCCAAGAGTGACGCTCATGCGAATAATCCTATCCTGAGTAATTTGCGTTTAAGCATAGCAGAACTTTTTGCGGAATTAAGCTAATCTGACACAAAAAACCTGCTTTTTGTTAGACAGAAAATTGCACTTCATCTGCGATTTGGCTGCTTACACATCTACCTGATAATTCAGTTGTAATTCATCTGCATGTTGACCACGGATTCCCCAATTGCATTTCGGTGTTTCAAAAATTGTAATTTCAATATCTTGTGCTGAAATTCCACATTGTTGCTGAATATAAGTGAAAATGCTTTGAATCAAACGTTTTTTTGCTTCCGTACTTCTGCCTTCAAACATCGAAATTTCGATAATTAGATAATGCTGGCTCCGATCATTGGGATAGATAAAGTCTTCTTTCGCTAGCGCAATAAAACGCTGAAATTTCTTTTCGATGGGATAGTGTAAACTTTCAACCAAAGCTTGATGGATGGCATGCGAAAGTTGATTTCTAAACTGTTCAATAGTCGTTTGTAAGGCATAAATCTTGATTTGTGACATTGTGGATGTCTTCCTTCTTGAAGTTTTAATTTTTTATAGATGGACAAGTCTGACCGTAGGCTGAACAAAAGCATAAAATCAATTGCTTAGAATAAAAAGCATTCTGCTAGGTAAATAAGTAACAATCATTGAGAATTATTCCCAAATTGACTAGCATAATGTCCAAATGTTTCATCGGCGATTTGCTATGTCTAATCCAAACTCTCGTGTAACCGCAATCTTGTTGTGTAGTGCATTTTTATTGGCTGCTTGCGGAAACTCAAATAATGAGCCAAAAGAAAAGGTCGAAATCAAACCTGCGCCGAAACTTAACAATGATGCCACCACCTATGCCAATACAGCATGGAAGTTGATCAATGACATCGATCCGATTGTTTATAATAAACAAGTGACTGAGATTGAAGAAAAAGTTAGAAAACCATTGCGTCAGCTCAGTACCGATTGGCGTATCAATGTCAAAATGACCGATTCCGTAACGGAAGGCAAATATGCATTGTGTCGTAAAGCATTGACCAGTTTGGATACTTGGGCACGTGATGTAAAAGATAATGCCAATGCATCGACTCAGAAGCAGGCTGATTATGAGCGTGATAAAGCACAGTGTAAGGATGCAATTGATAATCCAGCGCTAGGTAATACTTCTCCAAAGTAGGAGTGAAAAATGTATTTTCGCATCTTATCGGTTTTCTGGATTCTATTTGGTTTACTGGGAATAAACACCAGTTATGCCCAAGTAGATTTCCATCTTGCCTATCAGCTGCAAATGCCGAAGACCAAGCCTGTACATTTTTCTAATGATCGTTCATTTCGATTTGTGAGCCCATCTCCCTTTTTTACTGCCAATGAACTAGTCAATGCAAAGGCGATTCTTGTTGACGGAAGGGCAGTTGTTGAAATTGAAATTTCAGCTTCTGCACAGAAAAAGTTTAATCAGTTGGTCAACAAAAATACGCAAAGCCAAGATCAAGGTCTATTTGATCAGATGATTGGTTTAGGCGTTATGATTGATGGACAGCCAGCAACGGTTATACAAGGGGTTTATAGACCTATTTCAGATCGAAAATTATGGTGTTTCCTAGTAGATGATCGCTTGCCTGCCAAGGAGCAATTGCGTCAGGCTAATAATATTGTCAAAAAAATGCAATTGACCAAAGCGTCGCATTGAAATCATCTCATTTGCAACTTATCCTAGCTTGGATTGGTCGCTTTGGATGCCAGACTGTTATTTCAATAAAAAAGCGAGATGTTTTATCTCGCTTTTTTATGGTTAAAGTCATCAAACGCTTATGAGGTTTTGACTGTTTTTGCTGCTTCCTGTTTGGCTTTGGTTGCTGTGGTATTGGCTGCTTTTTTCGTATCTGTTGTTGCTTTCATCGCATCGTGTTTCGCAGTATCTTTCATTTTCGTCATGTCATGCTTTGCAGTATCTGTTGCTTTGGTTGCTTCTTTCTTGGTTTTTACCACACTTGTTGCAACACATTTACCGCCTTTGTGATTTGGTCCTGTACCACCTTGGATTTGAGTTCCTTTCGGGCAGGCAAATGCGCTAGCGCTGAGTACTGTAAATAGGCCTGCTGTTAAAATCGTTGCAATTTTTCTCATGATTGTCATCTGCATCGGGTAAGCGATAGTGCTTAGCTTTAATGTAGGCGTGTTCAAGACAAGAAAGCAGACTGATTTTGTGAAATATTTTAGGGCATCAGTAGTATTTTATAGTGAGAGTTTATCTTTTAATTTATGTTTAAGCTTAAAAGCATATTGCAAAAAAATGCTGTGCTTATCCATTTAAAATACAAGACATTATACTTACGCTTTTAGGTGACCGACCGTTGCCAATTTTCTAAGCCGATCTAAATCAATGACTTCGATTTTCTTAAAACCAAGCTGAATGACGCCTTGCTTTTCAAACAGGTTGAGCTCTTGATTTACAGTTTGTCGAGATACCGTCAACATATTGGCCAATTGGTCTTGAGAGATTTGAATACTAAAATCCTGAATAAACGAACGATTGCCATAACCCTCTAAAATAAACAATAAGCGTTGTGCTAGGCGCTGGGTAATGCTTTGGGTTTGAATCGCAATTTGCTCTAAAAATACATAGCGTAGTTTTTGACTGGTCAGCAGGGCAAAGTAGTACCAGTAATACGGATTTTGCAGCAAGAAATCATTGAGTGGTTGTGCTGGTATTTGCAGCACCACGCTTTTCTTTAATGCAATCGCATCATGTGAGCGGGGTTGCTGGTCGATGAGGGAAATTTCACCAAACCACATGATCGGTTCCGCAATTGCAGCAATCGCTTCATTGCCATTGACGTCGATATAACCCAAGCTAATTGAGCCTTCCAATACGCCATAAACCCCATCAAATCGATCTTGAGCACTAAAAACGGCTGCATTTTTTTCGAAGATATGTTTCTTGCCATGTTCAATAATAAAATTTTGAAAAGGCTCGGCTAGGTGGCTAAACCATGAGTTTTGCTGCAAATGTTGGATATAAATCGAATCTAGCACAACGGGTTCCTTTGAGAAAAATAAATCCATTTGTCAGCTACATGACAACTTCGCTGCAATATTTCTTATAGATTAACAGCATAAACGAATTATATGAGGAATGAGAAATGACAAATTTGGAACGTCTACTTAGTCAATATGCGGCTTATCACTTAGATCGAAATAATGTTGTGACCCATTTTGTGGGTATTCCTTTAATTGTATTTTCTATTCTGTGTTTAACAGCACGTGCTGGTATAGAAATTTCTGGCTTTTCAATTACTTTAGCCATGCTACTTATTGTCCTAAGTACGATTTATTATATTTCACTGGATAAGTTATTTGGTATTTTGATGCTGATTTTATTTGTCTTGGCGTATCCATTGGCTGTGAAAATTGCGGCTTTACCATTGTGGAGTTGGCTAGGTGCGAGTATCGGTATCTTTGTAGTGGGTTGGGTATTCCAATTCGTGGGCCATTATTTTGAAAAGAAAAAACCAGCTTTTGTTGATGATCTGATTGGTTTAGCCATCGGGCCTTTATTTGTTTTGGCTGAATTTGTTTTCTTACTGGGTTTCCGTAAGCCGTTGCATCAACGGATTTTACAAGAAGCCCAAATCAAACGCGCTGAAATGGATATGAAGCCGCAGACGGTGTCTTAAGTTGTTAGCTTGATGTAAAAGTCCTACATACAACCCCTGAAATGTCTAATTTTAGGGGTTTTTTATTTTAATCCTAATTAAATTTATAACTTGAAAGCTAACCTGTAAAATAAAAAATGCATAAATAGTGGGGTTGTTTTATTTCGGGAAAATAAAGGAATAAGTTGTTTTATAAAAAGTCCTAAAATAGCAAATAAAAGACTGTGAGCTGATTTAAAATAAATAATTAAATGGATTTAGTTTTATATAACAAGATTAATATGCGATTAAATAATATTGAGCTCCTGTTGGAAAAAATAGGGCTGACTGCACATAAACGTGTCATTCATATTCAGTTTTCAAATCAGAGTTTAAATCCTCAAATTTTCTTGCAGCATATTGAGGGCATTCATGGCCTTAATCAAGGGCTCAAGGCTGAACTAATCTGTCTGTCAACAAATGCTACCATCCCGCTCAAACAATTTATTGGTAGTCAGGCTGCGATAGATACTGTGACTGATCAGGGGCAGCTTAGCCGTGTCACTGGGATCATCACCCAAGCATCACAAGGCTTATCTGACGGCAGTTTAAGCCTCTATAAACTGACTTTAGAAGATCCAACCGCGCTGTGGCATAAAAGGCGAAACTCTCGCGTATTTATGAATAAAAGCGTGTGTGAGGTGGTGCAAGTCATATTTAAGGAATGGCAACAAAGGAGCCCATTATTTGCTTCAAGCTTGACACTGGATTTAAGTGGGTTGAGCAAAGACTATGATGTACGTCCTTTTATTATGCAACATAATCAGAGCGATGCAGAGTTTTTAACATTTTTGATGCGGAGTGAAGGGCTGAGCTGGTTAGTCGATGAGGCCCAGCTTATTGTTCCAATGAGCAATAGTCCAATCCAAGCGCAAAAACTCCGTTTGATTGATGACAATAGCCAGTATCAAGCCTTAGCTCGAAGAACGATTCGTTACCACCGTAGTGATGCCACTGAACAATACGACAGCATGACCAAACTGAGGGCAGAACGTAGCTTACAACCCACTGCTGTGCATATCCAGCGTTGGCAAGCTGATGCACTGGAACAAGAAGACGGAGTAGGCAGTGTCCAAAGTACGCATCAGCAGAGTGAAAACTATGATGCAAACTCACTTAGACTCGAAGATGCATGGCATTTTAGCCCAGCATGGATACAGGATCTAAAAGGTGAAGATGGTGCAACAGCGTCAGGTCATGCACAAATTGAAAAGCTCAACCAGTACATTGGGCAATACCATGACTTAAAATCAAAGCAATTTGTCGCGATAGCACCGTTCGAGATGCCCATGTCGGGTATTGGTTTGAACTGAAAGGACATCCTGAAATAGATCAACATCAAGGGGATGATAAGCAATTCCTGATCATTGCCAAGCAGTTTTATAGTCAGAATAATTTGCCAAAAGACCTAAGCCAACAGATACATGATCTGATCAACCAGAGTCAGTGGCACATCAAAGACCATCCAGAGCGCCAAGCCAACCAACTGACACTACAACGCCGTAATATCAAAATCGTACCTGAATATAATCCTTTAACTCATAGGCCAACTGCTCACCCAATGCGAGCTCGAGTTGTTGGTACTGAAGGTGAAGAAATCCATGTGGACGAATGGGGGCGTATAAAAGTTCGTTTTCTATTTACACGTACAGAAGACCATAGCCATGATGGTGGTGCGGGAACGAACGATGATGATACTGACTCAGCATGGGTCGATGTCCTGACCCCTTGGGCTGGCGAAGGTTTTGGTGTACGGTTTTTGCCTCGCATCGGTGAAATTGTGGTGATTGACTTCTTTGATGGCAACCTTGACCGTCCTTTTGTGCTGGGGCGGATTCATGAAGCGCAACACTCACCTACACAGTTTGATCAAATAGGAAAACTTCCTGAGACCAAAAAACTGGCAGGCATTCGATCACGTGAATATAAAGGCGAAGGATTTAATCAACTGCGTTTTGATGACAGCACAGGGCAGATTAGTGCACAACTGCAAAGTAGCCATGCCGTCAGTCAATTGAATCTCGGTCAACTCAGTCATCCAAAAGCCAAAGCTGAAAGCGAAGATCGTGGCGAGGGCTTTGAACTGCGTACCGATTTATGGGGTGCAGTACGTGCGGGAGAGGGTTTATTGCTTTCGACCCATAAGCAAGACCAAGCACAAGGCGAACATCTAGATGCACAGTTAGCCAGACAGCAACTTGAAACGAATCATAATAATGCCCAAGCACTGAGTGACGTCGCCAAAAATCAGCAGACAGATGAAATTGAGTCACTGGCACAGTTAAAGGAATTTGCTGCACAGATCGAAGTAAAGATTGCCAAACTCAATAAAGCATTGCTGTTACTGAGTTCACCCGATGGTATTGGCCTGAGTAGCCATGAAGATATTCATTTCTCGGCTGATAGACAGATCAATCAGATCGCTGGCGAGAGTATTCATCTGAGTACACAAAGAAATCTGATTGCCCATGCGCAAAACAGGATTAGTTTGTTTGCTGCCCAAACAGGTATTAAACAGGTTGCGGCGAAGGGGAAGTTTGAAGTCCATGCACAAACGGATGGCATAGACTTGTTCTCCAAACAAGGCATTCAAATTATTTCGACTGAAGATCGGATTGAAATTATTAGTGCAAAAGAAATTGTGATTACAGGTAAAAACTCTCAACTGAAACTGAATGGTTCAGGAATTGTTGCTACCACAGGTGGCAAATTTGAAGTGAAGGCAGGTCAGCATGTGTTTATGGGTGGGGTGAAAGTAAATACGGTTATTTCAGTATTACCCGATGTAGAAAATCCTTATGTTTTACAATACTTGGTAAAAAATAAAGAAAGTCAGGTTATGGCTGATAAACCTTACATATTATTTGATGAAGAGGGAAATGTTCAAAAGGGAAAAACTGATCAAAAAGGACTTATGAAGCTAAAAACATCGCCATCTGCTCAACAAATTACGACTCTAGTAATGATGAATGAAATTGAGCACGCTGGAGAAGAAGACTCTGGAGATCAGCTATGAGTACCTATTTCAGCCGTCTAAAGCTCAATGTTCAAGCCCCTCTCAAATTGAAAGATTTAACTTATAAATTCTTTGTGATTAATAATGCGACTAAGAAAACAACAACATTTGAAGGTAGTTTTGATGAGCAGGGTTTAACAGGTTGGACTGAAATATATAACTTAAATACTATGTTAATTTATGAAGTTTATTTGCGTGGTGAAAGTTTACAGAGAATTGCTGTAAAAGCTTATCCAAATAAAAAAACGCATAGCACCTTTACCATTAAAATGACTACAGAAATAACGCAGAAGGTGAAACAGAATATTAAGGAAATTTATTTAGATGATGGGGAAGTTGCATGGTATTTAATTAAAAAAACTGAAACTATGCAGGACTGGTCTAAAAGAGTGTTTAAAAAGCCATTAGTGGCTTCTGATTGGGATACGCTTAAAGCAAATAATCCTCACATATCTAATATGGCTCCCATCCGCTTACTAACACCCGGAATGGTCATTGTTCTCTCAAATTCAACCACAGCAAAGGAATTAGCACAGTATAAAAAGGATGCCCAAGAAGCCCAAAAGAATTTAGATCAAATGAACAAGGATAAGGACTTTGATGCAGAGTTCTTTGCTCAAAACTATGAGTTTTTACTTGATATCTATAGTGAAAATCAAGTTGTTGCCTCTAAACATGAGGTGTTTAATGATCCTAATGCTCATCCTTTAACGCATAAGTTTGAATCACCTGTTTCATCAGAAAGCAGTGGTATTGCTTGGGGAACTATAGCAAAAGGGGGGATAGATGCTTCTATGAATTTTTCGGTTGGAGCGATGGCAAAACTAAGTAAAGTTCAAGGAGAGATTACCCTAAAATATAACGAAGAGGCTGCTAAAGGTTCAAGACTAGCTAACCCCAAGCATGAATCAGAATTTAGACGAAAATATTCCTCTTTATATAGACAGTTTGACAATAACTTTTTAAATGACATTTTTAGATGGGATCGTGGCATCCAAACTCAAAACATGAGGAAAGTTACAAAAAGTACAGCATTGATTCGAGATCCCAATTACAAAGGTGGTACAAAAGCGTACGCTAAGAATATGGCGGAATTGGGGAAAATTAGTAAATATGTTAAAGGAGGAGGTTTGTTATTTATTGGTTTGGATATTTATAATGCTGGGAATGCTATTGCGGATGCTAAACCTGAAGAAAAAGAAAGGACAGCTGTTGTTGAAACCTCTAAAATTGTTGGTGGTTTAACTGGCGGTATGATAGTAAGTGCTGTGGTAATTGGTCTTGCTAGTGGTGGAACTGGATGGGTTGTATTGGGAGTTGCTGCTGGTTTAGGTGCAGTTGCCAGTTGGGCTGTTGGTACAGGTACTGGTCTAGGTGCAGAATATGTATATGATAAAGTTAATGATAGAAATAGAAAATGATTAATTTTATTAATTTATTTTTAGAAGACAAAATTTTTTCTTTTTTTATTCTTGCTTTCCTTTTTTTATTTCTATATGTATTTACTTTTATCGTTCAGTATGTTTATTTATCCTGTAATTTAAAAGGTATTTGTAGGCTTGTATATGGAGATGAGAGACATTATAAAATACCACTCAACCCATTTGATTCATATTTTATTGGATTGGTTCCAGTAGTTTTTTTTCGTGAAGTATTAAATATTAAGCAAGGCATGAGCTTCAAGAAGCTTTACAATAAAGATTTCTTTTTTATAGTAAGAAAAAATGAACTAGTTCAACTTCTCAATAAATTCCCCCTCTTTTTTTGTATTCAATATACTCTTATCTTTTTCGGTATTTTTTTTCTTATATTTTTGACTTTAGCCTGCTTATTGTTAAGTTTTAGCTGATATCGAAATTGTAATTATTGTAGAGGTTATCATGATAATTATGCCGATGAGGGTTTTACTTATGGAGTTGTTGATAAAATTACAAAAGGTGTAAATGCTGGAGCAACCTCAAAAATGATAGAAGATAGACGTTCTTTTTTTGATAAGTCTAAAAATATTTTTCAATAGTGAGGTTTTATGAAATTTCTATTAATTACAACACTCTTTTTAATGATTGGTTGTACTAATGCAAAAACGAATGATACTTATGAAGGCTGCGATCTAAAATATACGAAAATAAGTCTTAAGGTGAAAGATGATTTTCGAATAGTAAGTAAATCTTGTAATGAAGAAAATCCAGTTGTGATTAATTATTTAGAAGGAGGTAATCAAAAAATATTTATTAATAAATATGATATAAATATAGGGAAGTGGTTGCCGAAGTTGGAAGCTGTAAGTGTTTATAAAAAAAATAATCAGAGACCATTGTTAATTACACTTCATACACAAGTATGGGATTCTCCAATAGTCAATGGTATTCTTTATAATGTTAACTTATATGAAATTTATTTAACTGAGAAAAGAGTTAGGTTGGTTGATGTAAGTAATATTCTTGGAAACTCTCAAAGTGGTTTAGATGGTGTTTCAGATGATTATATGCATTTTAAATTTAAGGATATAGCTACTATTAAAAAATGGCTTGATAAAAATTATAACTGAAAATATTTATTGGGTTTTTATTTTATCGAGATGGATTTTTTTAAATGAGAAAACACCTTATACATTTCCTGTTTATTGTTTTATCTTTATTTTGTTATCAAAATGCACTTGCAAAAGACCAATGTCATATGCAACAAGTCATAGATTTGAGGGTTTTTAAGAAAAATGACTATAAATTATTTAATTATACGTGTTCATCGGAGCAAGGTGAGATCTTAAAAAATTATATTGGAAATTCAAAAAAGGAGATTCTTGTAAATGAATATTTTGATTTTGCTGCTAAAGAAAGTCCTCAGCTTTTAGCCGTTAGTGTCTATAGACCAAAAATAAAGAAAATCCCCTTACTTATAACTCTTCACACATCATATTATTGTTGTACCCCGCAAATAGAAGGTAGTTTTTATGAAGTTAATCTTTATCAGATAGATAAAAATATGAAGTTAACAGAATTAACAAGCCTACTAGGTGACGATGCAGAAGGTTTTGAAGGACAGGTAGTGCGGCGGGTTAATTATAAATTCAAAGACATTACTTCTATAAAAAAATGGCTTGATAAAAATTATAAATGAGCATCTTTACTGGGGGGTTATCTATACGCATAAGCATTGATAAAGTGTTCATTTAAATGAATGTTAAAAAAAACCGCCAATAAGATCTTTACTGGCGGTTTGGAAATCAAAACACTGATTTATACATTAAAACGGAAGTGCAATACGTCACCATCTTGAACGATATAAGTTTTACCTTCTAAACGCCATTTACCAGCTTCTTTGGCGCCGCTTTCACCGTTGTATTGAATGAAGTCATCATATGCCACACATTCAGCACGGATAAAGCCTTTTTCGAAGTCGGTATGAATCACACCAGCCGCTTGCGGCGCAGTTGCACCAACTTTCACAGTCCAAGCACGAACCTCTTGTACGCCCGCAGTGAAGTAAGTCTGTAAGCCAAGTAAGCTATAACCTGCACGAATCACCACGTTTAAGCCTGGTTCTTCCATACCCATCGCTTCCAAAAATTCAGCGCGATCTTCATCTTCTAATAATGAAATTTCAGCTTCGATCTGGTTGCAAAGGGGTACAACAATCGCATTCTCTTCAGCAGCAAGTTTTTTTACCGCTTCAAGATGTGGATTATTTTCAAAACCGTCTTCTGCCACGTTGGCAATATACATGGTTGGTTTAAGCGTCATTAAACCAAAACCACGGACTGCTTTACGTTCGTCATCAGAAAGTTCAGCTGCACGTGCTGGTTTACCTTCATCAAGTAAAGGCTGAATTTTTTCTAACACTGCTTTAGTTGCTAGTGCTTCTTTATCGCCGCCTTTTGCCGCTTTTGTTAAACGTAATAACGCTTTAGCAACGGTATCAAGGTCAGCAAGTGCAAGTTCAGTGTTGATGGTTGCGATGTCATCTAATGGGTCAATTTTACCATTTACGTGAATCACGTTTTCATCTTCAAAACAACGAACCACGTGTGCAATTGCATCAGTTTCACGGATGTTGGCAAGGAATTGGTTACCCAAGCCTTCACCTTTTGACGCACCAGCAACCAAACCTGCGATATCAACAAATTCCATCGTGGTCGGGATAACACGTTGTGGTTTAACAATCGCTGTAAGTTTGTCTAGGCGTGGATCTGGAACAGGGACAATACCTGTATTCGGCTCAATGGTACAGAACGGAAAGTTTTCAGCTGCAATCGCTGCCTTTGTTAATGCATTGAACAATGTAGATTTACCTACGTTTGGCAGACCAACAATACCGCAATTAAAACCCATGAAACCACTCACAAATGTGTTATTTAAAAATTGCTGCTGATTTTACATGAAAGCCATGACAAAGTCAGGTCATGGCGAGTGTGGATTTTTATTTCAAGCTTAAACTTTGCGTTTATCGAGCTGTTTGGCAATATTATCGCCTGTGGTTTGTACCAACATGACCAAAACAATTAGGACTAAAATCACCGCCAACATCACTTGCATATCAAAACGTTGATAGCCGTAGCGATAGGCGATATCGCCCAAACCGCCTGCACCAATGGCACCTGCAATGGCAGAAGAACTGATCATGGTCACAATAGTCACAGTAAAACCTGCAACTATCCCCGGTAAAGCTTCAGGAAGCAATACATGCCAAAGAATCTGCTTGCGGTTACAGCCCATTGCTTGCGCTGCCTCAATCAACCCTTGATCGACTTCACGTAGACTGACCTCTGCAATACGTGCGAAGAACGGAATCGCGGCGATGGTCAACGGCACAATTGCAGCCAAGACGCCGTAACTGGTGCCGACAATCCAGCGGGTAAATGGAATCAAAGCCACCATTAAAATCAGGAAGGGTACAGAACGGGTAATATTAATCACCCAGCCTAATGACTGATTGATTTTTTTGGAAGGATAAATCCCAAAATCAGCAGTACTCACCAAAATTAAAGCAATTGGCAGACCAATCAAAAAGGCGAGAATCGCTGAAACACCGACCATGATTAAAGTATCGGTAGTGCCTGTCAGTAATAGATCAATGAGTTGATTGTACATAACCGATCACCTCAAGTTGTGTTATAGCAGGATGTTTTTCAGATTGTGAGTGGTTGAGATCAAAGTCGAGATTGCGAATCCCGATGATTAGTGAACCGATGGTACGCTGCTGAATGCTATCAATTTGACTGTAATACACCTGAACGGGGCTATTAAAGCCATCCAATAGTTCATATAAATCAGGCACTGATTTCGATTCACTGACATATTTCAATTTTAAAATCTGATGCGTACTCTGAGGCAGAATGGTTTGGCTCAACTCAAAGGGCAAATTCACCTGTTCAAAGTTGAGTAATTCCTGCGTGATCTGTTGTTGTGGATTGGAAAATATCGACCAGACTTGCCCGGCTTCAACAATTTCACCCTGATCAATTACGATGACTTGATCGCAAATTTCTTGGATGACCTGCATTTCATGGGTGATCAAGACAATGGTTAAACCGAGGTTTTGGTTAATCTCTTTTAATAAGGACAGAATATTGGCAGTACTTTCAGGATCAAGTGCTGAGGTGGCTTCATCACAGAGCAGGATTTCAGGCTGAGAAACTAAGGCACGCGCGATCCCAACACGTTGTTTCTGTCCACCAGACAGTTGAGCAGGGTAATCATGTCGCTTTGCCTCTAATCCCACCAGCGTCAGTACCTCACTGACCCGCTGTTCGATCTCAGCCTTGTCATAACCCGCAATACGTAGCGGTAAAGCCACGTTTTCCCACACCGTTTTGGCAGACATTAAATTAAAATGCTGAAAAATCATGCCAATTTTCTGCCGAGTTTTGATCAACTCGGCATGGCTAAATTCTGCAATATTTTGTTGATGAATCAGAATACTACCTGTATCAATCGACTCTAAGCCGTTTAAGGTACGGAGTAGGGATGATTTACCAGCGCCACTTTTTCCGATAATCCCAACAATCTGTGCTTTGGGAATATCAATATTAATGTCTTTTAGAGCATGTAAGCGTTGGCCCTGTACATCATAAAACTTATTTAAACCACGTATTTTTAGATGCGGGACTGAAAAATCGACCTGTGAACCAAAACTCACCATGATTGTTCTCCTTATTTCCAACCTGGGAACCACAACGTTGGACCGAAATCGCTATCCAAGGCTGCTTTAACTTTGGGTGAGTTTTGATAAATCTCGACAAATTTCTGTAGCTTGTTGTCCTTGTCCTGATAATCATCCCGCACCACAAATAAAATCGCATAACGTTTATTGGTGTTGTCATCAAACAATAAGGCACTTTCAGGATCAGCCGTTTTGGCTAAACGTAAGTAATGGGGGTAGCCAAAAGCGAGATCAACATCATCAATCGCACGTGCAGTTTGCGGGCCTTCAACTTCAGTAAATTTCAGGTTCTTCGGATTCGCGCTAATGTCTTTCAATGCAGAAAGGTGATTGTTACTGTCTTTCAGCTCAATCAATTTGGCTTGTTGCAATAGCAATAAAGCACGCCCTTGATTGACAGGATCATTCGGAATCGCAACAGTTGCACCATTCGGAAGTTCATCAAAACTTTTATATTTTTTTGAATACAGTCCAACATGCGAAGCCGCACCCGCAGCAAATGACTTTAATTTAAAGCCAGTTTCTTTAATGGCATTATCCAAAAAAGGCTGATGCTGGAAAAAGTTTGCATCGATATCCCCATGATTCAAAGTGATGTTTGGGGTATTCCAGTCGGAAAACTCGACCAATTTGACATTCAAACCTTGCTGTTTGGCTTCATCCGCTGCAACTTGCAGTGGATGGGCAAAAGAAGGACTAATCCCAATCACCAGTTCACTGCTATGGTGCTGTCTTTGTTTATTCCAAATCAATAAAGCAATAATTGCGACAACAACGACAAGGCCAATACCCAACCATTTTTTAGAGGCTGTTTGAGCCATATATTTCTCCAATTCTTTTCTTAAATGTTAAGCGCTAATTTCTTCAATTATTTTTAGCTCATCTGCGTGGTTATGCGTTCTACATCGGAATTGATCAGCAGGATGGCTTGCGGCTAAAAGATCGCCTTGGGCAAACAGTTTGTTCCGCAGTGAACCTGTGGCATATTCAGTTTTATAACGTCCACGTTGCTGTAACTCAGGGATCACCAGTCGAATAAAATCATGGTGTGATTCAGGTGCAACCGTACGGGTCAGGTTAAAACCATCAATGCCAGTTTGATCGAGTAGTTCAATCAGGTATTCCGCAACCTCAGTACCACTGCCGACAATCAGGGGATAACGTCCACCCAGAATATGCTGTGCTTTTAAGTCATTCTTGCTGATGCGCTGTTCTTTAAACTTTTCATTAACGGAAGCAATGCTATTGCTCTTTTGATAAGGAATCGCTTCATCATCTGCAAACTTGGCAAGATCAATTCCGACTGAACTGGCATAATGTGCTAAACCTGCTTCAGGGCTAGCATATTGACGGTATTCAGCCAGTTTTTGCTGGGCAAGTTCATGTGTTTCAGCCACAACGACGGTAATCCCAACAAAGATTTTAATCGCATCTTCATCTCGCCCTTGTTGCTGTGCTTGTAGTCGTATCTTATTGACTTGTTGACGAATCTTTTCTGGTTGATCACCACCAATAAAAATACATTCGGCATGGCGCGTAGCAAACTGTAGTCCTTTCGGTGATGCACCAGCTTGGAAGAGTGTTGGGGTACGTTGCACCGAAGGTGCAACCTGAAACACACCTTGGCTTTGGTAATATTGCCCTTGATGATTGATTGAGTGGACCTTGTTCGGGTCAGTAAAAACGCGCTGTTGTTTATCTTTTTTTAAGGCGTCATTTTCCCAAGAACCTTCCCAATATTTATAGCAAAGCTGTAAAAACTCCTCGGCTTGATCATAGCGCGCATCATGATCTTTTAAACCTTTTTGCCCAATTAGGCGTTCGGCACTATCCAAATAGCCAGTGACAATATTCCAGCCCAAACGACCTTGGGTTAAATGATCCAGACTGGCAAAGCGCCGTGCAAATTGATAGGGCTGCTCATAACTGAGATTAACTGTGACACCAAAGCTTAAATTTTGCGTGACCAAAGCCATCGCCGAAATTAGGGTAGAAGGATCATGACTTGGTAACTGAATCGATTCTTTCAGGGTGAGATCGATGCCATTTTGATAGACGTCATAGACACCCGTAATATCCGCGAGGAATAAACCATCAAACAAACCTTGTTCTAAGGTCTGTGCGAGTTCTGTCCAATAGCTCAGCTCATTAAAGCGATGTGATTGATCCCGTGGATGTGTCCATAGGCCATGATTGATATGACCGACACAGTTCATATCAAAGGCATTTAACAAGATTTTTTTAGCAGCCGTTTGACTCATTACAAAGTCCCCCGACGTGGCGGCAGAACGCCATTCAACACATAATTACCAATGAAGTAATATTTCCAGCGTGCAGCATCATGCAAGGTGTGTACACGTGCATTACGCCAATGGCGATCCAATCCATCAGCACGTTGACTGCCACGGCTACCTGCCAATTCAATCAGTTTCGATGATGCCTTTAATGCAGTTTCCGTACTATGCGCACGCACTTTGGCGACATCAATTGAGGCTTTGGCCAAGGTCTCTGCATTGAGATCCTGTTTGGCAATATCTACAGAGCGAGCTGCTTGTTTAAGTAAAAGTTCGCTGGCTTTGACATCGGTTGCCACACGACCTAACTCAGATAGGGTTAAGGGATCTTGAGTAGCGGAATCAATATTGGCATCAATCCATGGGCGGGCGACACGCACACGCGCCAGTGTTTCTTCAAAAGCCGCACGGGCAATCCCGACTTCAATTGCGGCATGCATGATTTGGGCAAATGGACCCACCAAAGATAGCTGCTTAAAGGCAGTGTCAAAAGCAATCACATCCTCTTTGGCCACAAAGACCTGATTAAATTTGACTGTACCGCTGCCTGTAGTCCGTTGCCCAAAGCCAGACCAGTCATCAATCAGTTCTAAACCTTGGCTGTCTCTTTGTACAAAAGCCAAAAATTCATTACCAGCTTCATCCACCACTAGGGTTGGAATACGATGTGCAAACAGGCTACCCGTGCAATAGAATTTTTCCCCTTGGATCAGATAACCATTTTCGCTTGGGATTAAGGTGCTTTGTTTATGTGCAGATGTGCGGGTTTTAAATTCCGCCAGCGCATTACCAAAACGCGCACCTTGTAACACTTCTTGATAGAGGCGTTTCTTTTGTGCTTCCGTACCAGTATTGCGTAATACTTCCAATGCATAAAAATGGTTTTGTGGAATCTGACCGATTGAACCATCTGCACCACTAAACAGCGCAATCACTTTAGCTACGGTTAGACTGGAAACCTCTGCACCACCATGTTGTTTCGGCACGGTAATTGCCCATAAACCTGACTGGCTATAGGCTTCGATTTCGGTAAACGGCAAGTTTCGATTGGCATCACGTTCAACCGCCGCTTGTTTAAACTGTTGACTGAGCTGGGTCGCAATGTCTAGGGCTTCGGCATCGCTTTGGATAATATGGGCTGCTTTAAAATTGGTTTTGGCAAAACCTTGTAATTCTTGATAAGAGGTCATGATGATGTGCTCCTTAAATCCAGGCATGGCGGGCAGGGTGCGTACCATTGAGGTAATAGTCACCGATGGCATGGAATTTCCAACGCACAGGATCGTGTAAGGTATGTACGCGAGCATTGCGCCAATGCTGATCAAGATTATGTTGGCTCAGGCTGGCACGGCTTCCACCAAGTTCTAGTAATTTTTCGGAGATATGCAGGGCTGCATCATTGGCATAGATCTTTGCTTCTGCCACTAAAATTGAAGCACGAGCAGCTTGCTCGGCAGAAATCTCAGCAATTTGATCAAGTTCATCTAGATATTCGGCAGCATCGTCCAGTAATAAAATGGCAGCATCGAGCAGGATATTGAGCTTGCCAACTTCTTGTAAGGTGTAATGCTCCTCACTGGCTTTTTCTACACCTGCATCAATAATGGGGCGTGCTTTACGAATGCTGGATAAGGTGTCATCAAAAGCGGCTTCAGCAATACCAACATCAATGGCAACCTGTAAAAGTTGTGAATACGCACCGCGAACATTTGGAGTGTCGGCAATAATGCGCTCATCAAAAAATAGTGCAGGATCAACGACAACATTGCGTAGTTTTACTGTTCCACTGGCTGTAGTACGTTGACCAAAGCCATTCCAGTCATTAATCACTTCAACACCAGCAGCATGTCGATCAACAATTGCCAATACGGTATAGCCATCTGGATGTAAGGCACGAATCGCTAACCAATCTGCAAAGCTAGTCCCAGTCGAATAAAACTTTTCCCCATTTAAAAAGTATTGCCCATTTTCCAACCTTAACGTGGTTTGAATAGCTTTGGTGTCTTTGGAGTTTTTTTCAGGTCCACCATTGGCAATGCGTTTGCCTGCCAGAATTTCAGTGTAGATAAACTGCTTTTGTGCATCTGAACCGGTGATATTAATAAAATTTAAAAGGCCGAATTGGTTTTGCGGTATTTGTCCAACATTGGCATCGGCTTTACTTAAAATACGAAACACATGGGCTAAGGTCTTATTGGAGACAAAAGCACCACCATAGTGTTGCGGTACACGGATTCCACCCAGACCTTTTTGGCTAAACTGAATAATTTGTTCGGTGGGTAAAATACGATTTTGATCACGATTATTTCGATCTTCTAATGCAAAGTCAGCAACTTGATAGGCAGCATTAATGGCCTGCTGATCATTTGAAATCAGTTGTGTTTGAACTTGAATCACTGATTGATTACTGGACATGTGAGCACCTCTAATAGATAAGAGACACTTTACAAAAGTTTTACTTTTCCACTAAACCATCAGTTGTGGCTTGGATATCACAATAATTCTTAAGCATTTTTTATGAGAAAAATAACAGAAAAACAGATATTAAATATTGATTAAAAACAGGTGTTTAGTGATGTTGTGTCTTTATTGATCAATGCGAAAAGGCGCTTTCTATGAAATAAAGGAATAATCTCACCAAGAATATTTATAAAGCAATCACGCTGAAATTAAAAAGATAGAGCAAAAAGGACATTGTATTCATTAACTTTTACTTCTAAAGTAGGGAAAACCTTATGTTTGATCGAATAGAAAAATAAATTTGGAGAGTCTATGCGGGTTTTATACCAATTTCCTTTGTCTCACTATTGTGAAAAAGCTCGCTGGTTGTTAGATCATAAGGAATTGGACTATGTGGCACATAATTTGATTCCTGGTTTTCATCGTGCGTTTACTTATCTGAAATCTGGGCAATATTTATTGCCGATGTTGAAAGATGATAAACACTGGATTGCTGATTCAACACAAATCGCTTTATATCTGGATAGTACCTATCCTGAGCATACCTTGCTCAGAAGAGATGAACAGTTACGTGAGCAAGCTTTAGAAATTGACAAGCTGACTGACGAGCTTGGTGTACATGTTCGTCGCTGGTCATTAGCACATGCGCTTTCGGTTGGCGATCATCCACTTGAAATCATGATGGGCGAGCAAGGCTATTTGCGCCAGTTCGAGAAGATTTCTAAACCAATATTAAAAAGCCTGGTGTCGACCAATTATAAACTCAGCCCTGAAAAAGTGGCGCAGTCCAAACTACGGATGACTGAGTTGATTAGTGATCTGAATCAGCGTCTGATTGATAATCAAGGGCGTTATATGGTCGGTGATCGTCTGGGTTTGGCGGATATTGCGGTCTGTTCAATTCTTGCACCCTTATTGGTGATCAAAGGTACGCCGTGGGAACTCGAGAATGACGATATTGAACAGTTTGATGGCGAACTGAAGCAATATTATGACTATTTATCAGACCTACCGATTGGGCAATATGTACAGCGTATTTATGCCACTGAGCGTAATGCGCGCGTTGATTGGCGTGGTTTATAAATCAGATTTTGAGTCGAAAAGCCCTGATTGATTATAATCGGGGCTTTTTTATGGGAAAGAATAGAGAGAAATAGCCAAGAAAGTAAAAAATTATTGGGGAATAAAATTAATATTTAAAAGAAAATTCGTTTTAAGCAGAAAATATTAGAAATTATTGCCAAATTTACTTTAAAAAAACTGAAAAGAGGGAAATAATTATAAAAAGGCTTTGTTATCTTATGTTTCAGGGTGTGATGGGGATCGAAACGAGTTGTTCAACAATTGGGAGATCAGTTGAACAGTTGCTCAAAAGGTCTTGTTTCGGCTTTGGGACAGAGATAAACCAAAAGTTTATCGGAATCATGTTTGCGTTATCCATGCAGCATCGTCAAAAGTTAAACGAATGTTTTCCCTTGACCCTTAAAATTACTGAGTGAGCAGTTCCGATAAAAACATAAATTCAGAGAGAGAACTGTAAAATGGAATTGGATCGTTTTGATAAACAAATTCTTGAAATTTTAACCGATGAAGATGTCAATCTGAATGAACTATCAGAACGCATCAATCTTTCGGTAAGTTCAGTACATCGTCGCATTAAAAATCTGATTGAATCCCAAGTGATGGGACAGCTTAAACGCGAAATTAATTTTAATAAACTCGGTTTTAGTTTGCATATTCTTTTACAGGTTTCGTTGAGCAAACATGACAGTGAAACCTTTGATAAATTCCTGCAAGAAATCGAAGATATTCCAGAAGTCACCAATGCCTTTCTTGTAACGGGGCAGAGTGCTGATTTTATTTTGGAATTGGTGGCACGCAATATGGATGACTATAGTGAAATTCTATTACGCCGTATTGGTAAAATTGACAGTGTCGTTGCACTACATTCCAGCTTCGTGATTAAAGAATACAATGTCTTTAACTGCTATAAGCTTTTAAATAAGCTATAAAAAATGCATCTAAAAAGATGCATTTTTTACTGATGTGAATGAATTAAGCATCAAGTTGCGTTAATACATCTTCAGAGAATTCAACGTTGGTATAAACGTTTTGGACATCATCAAGATCTTCAAGCATATCAATCATTTTCATGATTTGTTTAGCTTGATCAATATCATTGATTTCAGCTTTAGTCGATGGACTCATCACAACTTCAGCATTGTCAGATTTTAAACCTGCTGCTGTAAGTGCATCTTGAACATCACCAAAGCTTTCTGGGCTGGTAATAACCAAGATACTATCTTCATCGATCTCGATATCATCAGCACCTGCTTCTAAAGCAACTTCCATGACTTTGTCTTCTAAAGAAATATCTTCAAAAGAAATTTCACCGCGTTTGGTAAATAGGTAAGCCACCGAACCATTGGTACCTAAGTTGCCATTGGTTTTAGAGAAACAATGACGAACATCTGGAACAGTACGGTTTAAGTTATCGGTCATGGTTTCAACGATAACCGCAACACCACCAACGCCATAACCTTCATAGGTCACTTCTTTTAAATCATCATTGTCTTCACCACCAGCACCACGTTGGATTGCACGGTTGATGGTGTCACGTGTCATATTCACAGACAGTGCTTTTTCAACTACAGCACGCAAACGAGGGTTACTCGCCGCATCTGGCCCGCCCAAACGTGCAGCGGTTACGATTTCACGGATGTATTTAGTAAAAACCTTACCGCGACTTGCATCTTGTTTAGCTTTACGATGCTTAATATTGGCCCATTTAGAATGACCCGCCATGGAAGTAACTCCAAAAAATAAAACTTAAAAAAAGTGCAGGAATATTAGCATAGCGATGGTTTTGTTGAAAACTAGCATCGCTCATATTCAAACTTTAAAATCTTGATCAAGCGTTAAAGATTGATCAAATAGATTGGATTAATTAGCTAATTTTTACATCTATGTCGTATTCCGCATAAAGCGCTTTGATCGTTTCCAGATCTGATTGTAAATCGCTTGGATAAATTTTCCCTAGAATGCCACCTTGCTTGGTACGGGCATTGGCATACATCAAAATGATTGGCACATTGGCTGCTTTGGCGATATGCCAAAAACCGGTACGAATCGGTTTGCGTTCTTCACCATCCTTGGCACGTGTTGCTTCAGGCGCAATCACGAGATTAAAACTGTCACTTTGATTAAAAAGTTCAACCATTTGTGTCACGATATCTTTATTGGCTTTACGGTCGACAGGAATGCCACCTAAACGTTCTAAAATTGGTTTTAAGGGACCTTTGAATAATTCTTTTTTGATCAGTGTATGAATTTTTAATTCTAAAATTTCAAATAAAGCGAGAGAAAGGATGGTATCTAAGTTGGAGGTATGCTCAAAACCGATAATGACTTGTTTCTTTTCTAAAATGGCTGGATCAACGTTATATGTCCAACCTGTTGCTTTAAAAATAGATTTTCCTAAAAATTTTTTCATGTTTATCATCATAGGCTTTGAGTCGCAGCAGTGTAATACGACTTTTCAGGAAAATACATATCCGAAAACACCAGAAAAAGAAATTTGAATGGCTTTTAAATGATCAAAATAGGGCAGTATGATCATTACTTAAGCTGAGAGGATTAGATGTCTTGATATAATTTAATGATTTTTAATGTTTTTTTATTTTAATAAACTCATTTGCTTGTCATTTAAGTTAGGCGTAAATGTACATGTTTATTTTTAAAGAAGGTCGAGAAGCCTACAACAAAATCATGGCAACTATGACTCGCTCAAATTATTTTTGGTGGCATTGCTTTTCTTTTTTTATATAAATCGAATGTACTGAAATTAGCAGTTAATCACGTTGCTTCAGCTGTTCAAATTGCAGAAGGGGCTACAAGTCAATAAGCAGGTTGAATCAAGATGAGTTGATATTCGCTCCTTGGATATTCAAAAACTTGGCCTTACACAGGGCAAATGCTATTTTTAGGTTATAGTGGCCGAAGTTTAAGCCGGTCTCTAGTATTAAAGATTCTCAGTGTGCGGGCTTTTTTGTTGCTTATAATTATTCATTCACAAGTTTGGTTGTATTTTGTTTGATAGCATCCATACATGGTTTCTAATCAGAATAATTTTTATGAAATATTAGGGTATATAGGGAATACATGAAAATTTTAGCTCTTTCAGGTAGCGCGCGAGAAGCATCTACAAATACTGCTTTATTGCGAGCCGTGAGTGAGATTGCACCACATTCAATAGAGATAGATGTTTTCCATCAGCTCAATTTACTGCCAGTTTTCTCACCAGATAATGAAGGAGACAAAACACCTGTCGTTGTACAAAATTTCATTGAAGCTGTAGCTGCCGTCGATGGTGTAATTATTTCGAGTCCTGAATATATTCGTGCAATTCCTGGTGGACTAAAGAACGCAATCGATTGGTTGGTATCACGTATTGAAATTATCGACAAACCGATTGTCCTAGTACATGCATCAAGCCGTGGTGATGATATGCTTGATTCATTAAGGCGAGTTCTTACAACTGTTAGTGCTAATTTTTTTGAACATTTATTTTTACGTATTTCCCTAATTGGTAAGACTCCAGAAGAGATTGCTGTATTGATGCATTCCCCAGAATATGAGTCACAAATTACAGCATTTTTACTTAGCTTTGCCGAAGAGATTAATAAATGTAAAGAAGATGACTAACTCATGATTCCGTCATAAATACTTTTAAAGGCTCATCGAACGATGGGCTTTTTTGTTATCAGAAATATTTAAAGGTCCTTGTGAAATGCATGAACAAATTATGTAATATGACCTTAAGTTTAGATTTTATTTTATGTAAGCTCTTGATTTATTTTTAAAAAATATAATTTTTTTATTGAGTTAATGTATTTGAATTACTTGCTTGTATCTTGAATTTGTTACATAATCAAGTTGTACAAAAAATAGTACATTTTATTAATTTATAAGGAAAAATTATGTTTAACACATTATTAAAAAAATCTGCCAAAGTTATGAGTGGTGCAACATGTCCAACAAATCATTTGTGTTCATATGATTTTGATGCAACCGCAGAAGATATCTCCTCTCTTTATCCGCATTATTGTAAATATCCTGTTGTGGAAGGTCAGAAGTTCAGTTTTAAAGCCCATGCTAATCAAGAAAGTGTATTTCTTGCTGCATATAGCAAAGAGTTAATTAAGCAAATTAAAGATTTGAATAATGGTGTAATTCAAACTCTCGAAGGTGAAAAAATTATTTCTCCAACAGGTATTGTGGCTTTTGAAAATGAACTAAGCGTTTTGCCTTTGCCGTCTCTTACAACATTGCCTGAAACAAACATAGGCATTTCAATTGAAAATGGGGTCTACGGTGTTTTATCCGATGGCACATATTTAATGATTGGTTGTGGTTTTGCTACTAATCAAAGTATTAATGAGTTAGATAATACTGTTTTGGGGAACGCTATAGTTGTTAAGGTAGCTCATGTTTCAAATTCGGGAACTTTAGATTTTTTCCAAAAACCATATGTAATCAATGAAACATCATCAGAGCATCAACGTATTGGTGTTTATATCAATCAAAACACTAAGCAGATTGGCTTTGTGTTAAATGGTGTTGATTTAGGTTATTTATATAATTTTAATAATTTACTGCAGAGTGCATTTTTTGTTTCAACAAGTATGGTGTCACAGCTTGTTAATGATGTTGATTCAGAATTTTCAACAGAAATTATTACTGACCATTCTCGAATGAAACTCGAGTATCCCGCAGGAACAACAGACATCTGTGGTAATTTAATTTAAGTCTGTACGTATTATTTTGTTGTAACTTAAGACCTCCTTCGGGAGGTTTTTTAACTCTGATCATGCACATTTAGGAGTGTTCCACTATCCACAGACCGCCGTGATAGGGACTAAAGGTGAATTTAAGAAACAAGGTCGCTTTGTGGTTGGCCAAGCTGAACAGATCATGATTAATGCGACTTACTCCCAGCATGCAATCGATGTCGATTACTGTGCTCTGATTGAGCATGAGCTTTGCCACATCGCGCATAAGAAAGATAAATAGGGTATTCAATCTTATAACCGTGAAATGGGTAAGCTTAAGTTGATGATTCAAAGACATGACGTTGAAAAATTCATGGGTGTAGTCCGCCGTTATGATGCTAATAAGGAAGCACAAGAAATGGTGAATGCTGCAAATCAACGGCCAACAGTGGTTAAGCGTTATAAGGAAGGTAAGTTTGATTTTGATAAGTTCTTTGATCCAGAGGAATAGCGTTACACTCTGGAACATCTTAGGAGGCTAGATGGGCTAAAATTTAAGAGGCTTGGAATTTAACAAACATAGAGGTACTTACAATGTCAAAAGTATCAATTGCCGAATGTTGTACACGAAAGGAAGAGTTAGAAAAGGCTATAACCTATCAGATTGCGGAGTTAGTTAATAAGTTTGAGGTTGAAACAGGGGTGAATATTCGTGATATTTATCTGAACTTTACCGATGTGTCTGAGATTGATCGACCTGAGAAATATGTTTTTACCAGTGTTACCGTTTGTACTCAGAAGTCTGATTAACTTTTTCAAATCTGATATATCTTATTGAAAATATATAAGAGATCAAAATGAAAAAAGCATTTGTTTTAATTGGACTATTTATATCAAGCCATAGTTTTGCAACCTATAACCAAAGTTTTGAAAAGGAATATTTGAGGATCTTGGATGAAAGCCAAGAAAAGCTTTTAAAAGAATATGAGTTTAATGAGTTTTATAAAGGTCAGGAGTTAAGTGAGGCTGAATGGAAAAAAGCAAAAAAGATTCAATGTGACGGGATGAAAGCAGAGTTTGCCTTTTATCAACTGGTTACTAGTCGTTATGACGAATTCGTGACTTATCACAAGCAGAATAATTTAGAGTTTGTCTATGATGAAAATAGGTACATTCAGGAATTTAACAACTTAAAAAAGATGATGAGTGATCCTGAAAATGAATGTAATTAAGTAACTAACGCCTTTAATCCATTTATAAATTTTAGATTCAGACAAAGTAAGCAGCTATATAGCTGCTTTTTTCTTGCCTTGAGAAAAGGTTCAACATAATCAAACGAGAGATTTGAACATATCATTGCCATTTATTGTGGATTGACTAGACCAGATCAAAGAAGAACATCGTGCTTTGTATGTTGGGGAGAAAGGGATGTTCCTCCTTGACTTGGAGGTGACAAAGATTCAAAAGGTCTAAAAACTGCATTACAAAGCAAGCGTGACGTGGTTAAGACTGCGCATTGAGAATTACAACACTTGATTAAGATGAAGAAGCCATTTATATCTATTTTTTATCGATATAGTCTTGGTTTGGGGAAAGGAAACCTGCAGAAATCGACTCAATCGCTATCGAAATCTCCATGTGAATAGAAGGATCAACAAGTAGGATTGATTTAACATCAGAGAGTAAATCACGCTTGAGATGATTCTTGATTTCGATTGAATGGCTCATGGCTATCACTTCAATTTGTAACATATTCAAGTTGTATTTTAGATTTGGGCTAAAATGTTTTAAAATTTTCTGCTGAAACAAGGATAAGTCGTAACTTGTCGCTCGTCAGTGTGTGTTTGGTCGGAACTTATGCATCTCAGTTTTTTGGGTTACAGTATTCTCATTTAAAAACTCTTTCCCATCGCATTAAAAACTCTTTTGATTGAGTGTCTTCATCAAAGGTTTCTTCTGTAATTTCGAAGCCAACAGAATCATAGAATTTGACGCTATTTGTATTTTGCTGATATACGTTTAATTCTAAGTTATCTCGAATACTCTTTACATGATTGATTAGCAATTTACCTAATCCTTTGCCTTGTTGTTCAGGTGCCACGAAAAGTGCAGCTATCCTGTTTCCAACTAAAGCAATAAATCCATAGATATTATTTTTATTTTCTAAAAGATAAACTTCGGACATTGGCAGATAGGTATCTTGCATATTTACTTTATTATTTTCCCAATATGACTCTGGAATAAAATCATGAGCTTTAACTGAAGCATTAAACCATATTTCTGTTAATTCTTTGAAATCATGTATATTTGCCTGCCTAATATTAATTGAACACATAAAATTTAACGCTTAATTTTTCAAAGACTAAAATATTACACTATGTGTGAAATATCTTGATGTAATTTATTTTTATAGAATTTAAGCAACCAGCTTAGGCAGACTGGTTTTTTTATTTCATTTTTAGGTGCTGCAATGTATTCACCAAGCGGCATCTCAACCAAAAATTCTTTAGCTTGGTCATTGCTGCATGTTAACCAGTCATTACGCTGGCCTTTTGGAATACCACAATTGAACGCTTTCCATCGTCAGGTGCGTGGAATTGGTTTATAAAAGGGTGAGCATCGGCATTGATTGTGAGCATGCTCATACAGATAACTGGTTCGTCGTTTACTGTGACATGTTCATAAATTCCAGCGACAGTGAAAGGCATATCATCTTCTCGATAGATCCCATACCAGTGTGATCTTCCATCAATGTACTTTGCCTCAAAAATTGTCTCAACAGAAATAACGTTTCATAAACATCTATTTTTAGGTTAACGAGAAATTAAAAGAGTGATAAGTACATAAAAAGCTCTCATAAGAGAGCTTTTTATGTACTTAAAGTTAAGCTATTTGATAGGCACTTATATTTGCTGATTTGTAGTATCCGATTCGTTCATATACTGGTGCACCAGCAGGGGTGGCATGCAGTAAGGTCCGCTTTAAACTTGTAGCTTTGTGACCTTCAATTAAGGCATGTCTTACGATTGCCTCACTGTATCCTTTTCGCTGAGCCTCTGGAATGGTGGCAACTAAAGCTAAATAAAGAACATCATCAATTTGAGCAGTCGAAGCAGCACAAACAGGTTTATTATCTACATATCCAACAAAAGAATATGCGCTGTCGACCCAAACTTTATCAAGTCCAGATCTACCCCATTCAAGATCAAATCCATAAGCCAAGCAATTCATGTCAGAAAAGTCGTTAAATTCAGTAATAGACTGCACTTTTCTAATTTCTAGCCCAGCGACTGACTTAGGTTTAACGGGTAGGATGTCTCCTGCCATAGCATTAAGAGGCATGACGTACTTTAAACCAACTTCATTAAGAATATTATCAAAAGATACTTTTGCTTCCCCTGAAATTAAATCATTGCAAATATTTAGCAGTCCACCATTTGCTTTGACTCTCATACGCTCAACGACGGTTTCAAGTCTATTTTTTAAAACATTTGGGTCACTAATTTCATCTGTTAGAAAAGCAGCATTTGCAAAGGGAAACTTGGAATCCTCCCAACGCATTGCTATACCAGATTCTTCATGTTGATCAGCAGGGGTACTACTATTAAAAAGAGTTTTCCATGCCGCTGTATAACCGTTAATGGCTTCAAGGAGATCTTTTTTGTTTGTCATTAAAGAACCTTTTCAAGTAATAAAAATTATAAAACTTTAGAAGCTATTTAATAAACTCAATTATTTTCATTTGCAAGTATCTAAATTTTTTTGGTCTTTCCTACAAAGTGACTTTTTTTCCACTAAATTTATGGTTCAGATATTGTTTAAATAATTTGCAACTTCCTGCTTAGCCAATTTATTAGAGTTGACTGACGGAATACTTACTGCTGTAAAACTACTTACACTTATGCTTATCAACACTGATACATTGTTAATTATTTTTAAACGAAAAATCTGTATTTATGTGAAAAATACATCAGTTTTTGCATAAAATGATAATTTTTTTAAATAAAATGCCAGTATTTGGAAAGGTTCGTTGTACAAAAATAACAACAAAGAAACTTTCGATAGATATGTATGAAAAATTGGCAATGCAGAAACTGTGGCTTATATATTAGGGTGGATAAAGACAGAATAAAAGTAGGTAATGTGATCGTTTTTAGTAAAGTTGTGCTAATACAGAGGTATAAAAAAATGAAATTAGCTCAAGGGGTTGTTGTAGGGAGGGAACAAGAAAAATTTAAAGTTTTACATGAGGGGGTGTACTATTTTTTGGAAAAAGATGAAGTGTACCCAGCCGATGCTCCTGTATTTTTTCTTTATAACATGTTTGGTGAATGTAAGTGCTTACCAAAGAATGCAGGAAAAAGATTGAGATAATTTTTTAGATTTAGAAAATTGTCTTTTAAGTGAATGTTCATTTAAATTTATAAGAAAAATATAACAAAATTAGCAATAAAGCTAAATATATTTTAAGCTATTGATATTTAATTATTTTAAGTTTTTTCTTGGTACGGTTCTTTAGTGGTATTCAATTGTAGGTAGACCGTTTTGAAGAATACGAATTCTGTTAAATTAGTATCGAGTGCGATGCAAAACCTATTAGTTTCTTTTTGCGAGGATAATAACTTATTAATTTCAGAAAATTTTTTAAACTTCAAAACAGATGAGCTGATCCCTCTTTGGGAATGGGTGGCATTACTTGAAGAAATCAATAGACAATATCCTAAGCCAGGACTTGGATTGGAAATTTCAAAATATGTCGAGCCAAGAACTTTTGGAATTTTAGGTTATTTACTGTTGTCTTGTAATAGCCTACTTGAAGCATTGAATTTATTCAAAAAGTACCAAAGGCTTGCTTTGGAGATTAAGGATGCAAATTTTATTTTTAAGAGGGAATCGATAGTAATTCATTGGGGGAAAGAGAGTTGTTTGAAAAACAATCAGTTGATTGATGAGTTGTTAATGGCAATTCTTGTAAGTGTTTTAAATCAATTGGTTTATCCAAACAAAATTAGCATAAACAGGATACGTCTTAGCTCAACAAAAAAAAGACTTTTATATATTTATGAAGCTTTTTTTGGATGTCCTGTAGAGTTTCTAAATGAGGGTGCATCCTTAGAAATATCTTTAAATAGTATTTTTTTATTAATACCAAGTGCAGATCCACTTTTAAATAATATTTTAATTAAACAAGCTGATCTAAGATTGGCCAAGTTTTCTAATCTAGATAATTTTTATGAGCTGCTAACTGAGAATATTTTACAAGCTATTAAGAGTGGTGATGTAAATTTAGGCTATGTGGCTAATAAGCTTGGTATAACGTCACGTATGCTTCAATCGAAAATGAAAAAAAGAGGATATAATTTTAAGGAAATATTGAGCGTGATTAGAAAAGAGATGGCATTTGATTATCTTTTAGATGAAAAGCTTAGTATTTTGGATGTTTCTGAATTATTAGGTTATAGGGAGCAAACCTCTTTTATTAGGGCATTTAAAGGGTGGACAGGTGTAAGTCCATTGAGATACAGAAAGACAAATGTTAAAGGAGATAATTGACTTTTAACAGTTATGGGGAAAGCGTTTATGGCAACTGCTTTTAAAAGTGTTGAGTTTTTTATTTAAATCGATAGAGTTTTCGTCGTTTTTCACCTTATCAACTTTACTAATATGTATATAGTTTAATTGCTTTAGTATTATGGTTGAGAAGTATTTTCCTATGTTTACCTAAAACTATTACCTCGATCTCGTTCATAGCTGCTCGAAGCTTTTTATCACTGATCTGAACATAAGCTGCTGTGACATCATTTTGATCTTCATTCTTGTGGTTCAGAAGCCTTTTAATCGTATATTTACTATAGTCCAGACTCTCTGCAATCGTACCATAGGTACGGCGTAGATCATGGAAAGTAAACTGGATGCCACAGCTTTTATTGATTTTGGCTCGAACCTTAGAAATGTTCGTAATGTGGCCAGATTCAGATTTTGCAGAAGGGAAAACCCACTCTGATGTAACTTGCTTTCTACGCTTCTTCATCATTTCCCAAAGAAAATTACCCATTGGCAAGGTGTGGGGTTCATTGTTCTTTGGATCGATTGAAGTGATGTAGCCATATTTCAAGTCTACAGATGACCATGCCAGTGACTCACATTCTTCGCGTCTAAAGCCAGTTAGTATTAACGTGATGAGAAAGTCTTTGTTAGTCTCAAGCTGCTGGCCACGATCTTCAAAGCTTAATACAGCTGTAATCCAATCTGGTAACTTATCTTCATTGATATATGAGCTACGTCTGCGAATCTTATTCCATGAGTTTTTAGCCGTTAAAGTTTTAACTGGATTCAGTGGGGGAATGATGGGTTGTTCATCATCATCAAGATAGTGTTCTATCGAAAAGTTATAAATAGCTCGAAAGACACGCATACACATATTGGCTTGGGCTTTACTATTAACTGAAAGCTCTTTATGTTTTTCTTGAATTATCGTACATGTAATGTCTTTGAGTTTCGTATTTTTCCAGTCTTTTAAGTAGCCATTAACCACATCATTGTAATCATCCAGGGTACGCGGTTTTAATGTGCGTTGTTTGATATATATCTGGTATGCCTCATTTAAAGTTGGCTGAGACAGTTCAATATCAAGAATTTTTTTAGCATCTGCAATCTTCTTTTTCTTCTTATCGATAGGGTTTATACCGATTGTCATATCCAAGAGGGCTTCTTGAGCCAATATCATTGCTTGAGTTAGGGTTATTTGTCCATGAATACCCAGAGTAGACCGAGTAGACTTGCCATTAACCTTTTTCTCAACGATATAAGTTTTATATGAGGTGTTTACACGCACGGCAAAGCCAATTAACTCACTATCACGATAAATCGCAGGAATTAATTCGAGTTGATCAATAAATGACTTAGTGAGCTTTACTCTGTTTGCAGACATGAGCTAGAATCCGCTTGTTTCACAGCATTTAGCATCATATTACAATATTCTTTAAGGTCTGCTATAGGTCTACTCAAGAAAAAACTTGTAATTAAAAATGATTTTAGCTAATATTGGATTCAAGCTGAATTGTAGATAATACAATCAGTTATAAAGTTTAGGGCCTATAGCTCAGTTGGTTAGAGCAGCGGACTCATAATCCGTTGGTCCCGTGTTCAAGTCACGGTGGGCCCACCATATATCAAGCACTTACATGCATTAATTGTAAGTGCTTTTTTATTGCTTAAATTTAAGCTATCAAAATGAATGAGAAGGCAGCAAAATCAAGATCTATCAGGCCGATCTTGGCTTCGGAAAAGCTAAATATTATTTATAGCTTTGCTAAATCAGTTTAATTTACATCGAAACTAGCGAACAAGACTTCTTAAATAATTGGATAATTTTAACATATTTCTGAAATGCTTAGAGTGGATTATTTTTACAAGAAAACCAGGATCATAAAAAAAATAGACTTTATTTATAAGCTTTAAATTAGGATTGGTGGTAATAGGTTAAATTTTTTTATTAGAATTTTGTATTTTTTTTATCCTAAATTCTATGATGATTAAGGCTAAAGTGAATTAAGAGCGAAAATTATTTTAAATTTTGTCATATTTCATTATTTTTGCTATCCTATACTTTTATATTTTATAGATTATTAAAGTGAAGAATATCTTAGCTTTCACCATCATATTCAGTTTATTGGGATGTGAAAGTTTTGAAGATTATAAGAGTAAAGACTCTAATATCATAACAGAGTTAGATCCTTTTATAGCTGAGAATGATAATCAAAAAAATACACGAGATTTGAGTAAAAGCTCTGCTTATATTAGAAAGTCTGAAATGAGTTTAAATAAGGAAAAACTAATTGAAAAGTGCAAAAAATTAGTGCTTTCGAATGTATCAAAGAAAAAGACAGTTAGTTTTAATGAAAATTTACGTGGTAATTACTATATCAATCAAAAAACTGGAGACGTGTATCTTTACTTGGAGTTCTGTGCCGAAAATGAGCTAGGGAATGCACAGGAATTTAAAGGGAAATGCATATTTTCTATAGATGGTGAAAGCAAAGCGACTATATTTGAATAGATAAAACGATCATGGATAGAATGCCGCATAGGTGTTCTATTTTTAATGCAGAATGCATTTCACATCGAATTGTACGAACATTCTCATAAATCTTTCTAGCTCATTGATTGACTGCTTCTACTTGTCTTTACTCAGGAAGAGAATTCCAAAAGCGATAAGAATTATTCATGTAAAACTTATTCAGTTCAGGGGTATCAAAAATCTGTTGAGGAATAAATATGGAGTGTTGCAACTGGATAAAAAGGAGATCATTACCGTTTGCACTCAATGCTGCAATCGTCCAGCTTAAGCGCTAATCGTGATTGGTTAATATATGCACATGTGGCTAAATGGTGTTATTCAAAAGTCTAATGGAAGTTTTAATTCTATCTTATTGAGATGTGTTGATTGAAATATAGTCATTGTATTTTAATTGTTTTAAATTAAAACTAAACATATTTATTTTATTATTAAATAAATTTAATCATTAAAAGGTGTGAAATGTATATTAGTGTTAATTGGTTCACACCTTCATAATAAATATATTAACTAGTAGTAGTTTGCAATGATGACAGCATTCTTTTGATCTGGAAATTGCTCGAAGCTAATCTCAGTCATCATATTCTTTTGAGATGAAGGACTTAAATCGCTCAATGAAATAGATTGAGTTTCAACCTTTTGACGTAACAGGTTCAATTGCTGACATTCATTGGTTTGAAGTTGCTGAGAGCATGTATCCTCTACAATACTTCCATTCATTTGGATTGTGCTTGCAGAATAACCCGCCGAAGCAAATGCCATTAATGATAAAAGTAGGGCAGATTTATAGATATTGTTATACATGTTTATTGCCTTTTATATAATGTATTAAGTATTAATTAACATAAGTATTATTATTAAGGCAATATTAAAATTAAATATTGATTAAATAGTTATTCAAAGTGTGATGTATTTAAAATTTTGCTTTTAAATTGATAATTAATATGTTTATTTGGATTTGTTAATTGTGTCACATATTTTTATTTTAATGCGAATTTAAAACCTGACCTGTCTGGTCTACATTATATGGTCTGTGTAGCATATTTAGAAATTCAAATATAGAACTTAGGCATACCCTTGTTAGGGGAAAATTATGTGATTGCTATTTTGGGCAAGAAAAAAGCCTAATCGAAGATTAGGCTTTTTGACTCTAACTGGGTTAAATCACATTGCCACAGATGTCTGTTGTACCTTGAGGGTAGCTGAATTGCAGAGCGTTGCGGTCAGTGATCAGCTCAGATGAAAACTCTAGTCCTGCAAGTTTGTCTGAGAATGCACCATCTTTATCCGAACCAACCCAGCTACGAATATCAAAACCAATATTTTTCAATGGGGCAGGGAGTGTTCCTTGGTATCCCTGATCAACTCCATTGACAATAAAACCGACCTGTTTGGTATTTTGGTTGATATAAACACCTAATCGATGATATTTGCTTTGATAGTCGGTCATTTTACTGTAGTAATAAGCAACTGAAGTATACTCAGTCTCATCGCTATTTGGGTAACCAAGCATAAATAATACGGATGGTGGGTTTTCACCAAAGTCAGGGTCAGCAGTACCTGCCATGTAATTATATCCTGACCTTACAACATATCCATTTTCTGTTATTCCATTAAAATTAATATCTGAGATATAAGATGAACCCGGTTCTCCATAATAGCCGCCGCTAAGTGGAGCAGCAGGAATATCGAGCTGCATTTCCAGTGCAAGAATTCCTGTTTTTGGTAAGTTAAAATCTCCTAAACCATCTTGCAAGTGTGGAAAGTAAGGAGAATCTTTTGCTGAATAAAACCTTGTTTTACTGGTAGCTAAGTATTGTAAGTAATTAAAAGTACCGTATTCAGGATCGCTATTTGAAGAATAAGGAGGGGCAACAGTTAAGCTAAACTTTTGTCCATTGATTGTAGGAAATAAATTGACTAGATAGTCTGAATTTTGATTGTTCCATAAAGCATCATAATCTTGCTGTGTTGCATCGAAGTTATATTGGCAAGTTTGTGGTTGGCTAAAACTACGTAAGCTAAAGTTGCTGGATGTTGTTGCTGTTGATTGAGTATTGGCATTATCTTGTGAACTATTTTGATTTTCGCCACAGCCAATTAGGGCCAGGCTAAGTGCAAATATGCTCAGTTTTTTCATTTGATTGTTCCTCTGGTGTGTTATTTACGGTTTTTATCAAAAATTAAGTGCGAGTAGTTATGAAGTTATTAATTTTTAAATTAATAACTTAATTATATTTTTTAAGTTTTTTATAAAAAAAGACCTCTCGTTTGGGAAGAGGTCTTATAAAAAGTTAATCGTATTGGATCGTTACAGTAGCCATAGCGCGGACTTTACCTGCAGTGACATTGGCTGCAGTTTGATAATAGCGAGCTGTTAGTGGAACATTGTATTGAACTGTTTGGTTCGATTTAACTGTTCCTAGTTCTAACTTATCACCTAGACCAATAACCTGGTTTTTACTTTGATAATTCCATACAAGCTGTACGCCAACACCATTTGCTTTAGTCGAGTTTGGTTCAAGATTTTTTAAAACTTGAGTGTTATTACCTTCTTGTTGGTAATCAAAGGTTAAACTAATCAGGTTCTTTTCTTCATAACCTGTTTGGTTTTCACCACCATTACAGAGAATATTGAGTTCAAAAGATTGCTCGCCTTGAGTAGAACCAATTCCTTTAAAGCCTGATTTCATGACTGTTGGAAGTTGTACCGCCTTATTAATAGCACCTCTCCATTCACAAGAAGAAGAAGCAATCGTAATCGCGTTACCGTAAACAGTGCTGGTTAAGAAGGGGCGATCGCTTCGGTTTCCAGCATAATAGGTACTATAAACGCCAGGCACTAATGTTCCTGAACCTGTATTTTCTGCTGTTTTCACAATCTCAACAACAAAATAGCCCTCGGCAAGGCTAATACGAGTACTTGGTACAGAGCGAGTGTAAGGGTAATATCCTGAGAAATTCGTTGCGTTAAAAGCTTCTCGATAAAGGCGAATTCCAATACCTGGGATATTGGTTGAATAGATATTATCGCCAAGTGGGCTAATTGCATAATTTTGTAGTAATCTTGCGACCATCATATCGCTACTATTACAAGTATATGTTGTTCTAGAATCAGGACGAATTTCAAAAAGCGACTTAACTAAGACTTTACCAACAGGGTCACTTGGTCGAACAACAACACGACCAACTTGCATGGAGACATCAATTGTTCTGAAGCCAGAGCTCGTTGAACATGCAGCTTGAGCTGCTGTATTCACACCAAAGCCGGCTGCAATTAAAGCACTGCTTAAAAGTAATTTTTTCATTTGCATACGGCCTCAGTCATGATCATGCTTTGCTGATCGTTAGAAAGTTGTGCTGTAACATCATAACTGAAGTGGCACTGTTCATTAGCTTCTTCGCCCCATTTTACATACAAATCACCTTTTGGCTCTTGCGTACGTAAATACACCATACTACCTTGAGCAACAATACCAACTGATTCATCTTTGGTATTAAACACTTGTGCTGCAAACGGCAAGCTGCCACCCGTTGCTGTTTTGGTGTTGATATAGATGGCATAACCTTTTTTGGTTGAGAAATCAACTTTAGCAATCGCACCCGCAAACGGTGCAATACGTTGGCTGGTTTCTTCTAATTCAACATTGGTCGACATTTCTTGTGGGTCAAGTGTGATGTCATTTAAACGGTATGGTGTTACATAAGGAATCACAGCATAACCAGATTTATTCACACTGAGGCCAACGGTATTGTTGACTTTGGCACCTGCTGCATCTGGTGCATAGACCAGTACCATGGTTTGACCTTGTTCTGGACCAAACAGGATACCTTTATCATGCGCAACAATACTACCGCTGACACTGAGCATCGCCTGTTGATATGAATCAGCGACACTATACGAACCACCAACAGTTGCAAAGTTCGTGCGATAGCGACTATTAACGTTAAGACTCGGATTCTGTCTATCTTGGTGAGATACAGATGCACCATAATTGAAACGATCACCAACCATACCACTCATACCAACAGTACGGCTGTTTTGAGAGGCAGTTGCATTGACGTTCGCAGAGCTCTTTCTGAAATTAATTGGGAAAGAGAGGGTCATCAAATATTCTGTATCACGAGTCTGGTTATTTGAGCCGTATTGGATTTCTCGGTTGGTCGCAGAAAGGCCATAAGTTAAGCCTTGATAGTTATTGCTGTAACCGACCTGATATTGGCGAGTCGTTTCATTACGGTTCCAATAATCGTTCCACGAACCCACCATATAAATATTACCCCAACCCTCAGGTAAACCTTGGTTCAAAGTGATCTGGAATTCACTACGTTGTTTACCTACAGCAAAGGTATTGACGCCTTTATCTTCAAGATCACGAATGAGCAGGGCATCACGCAACTTATAATAGTTTTCAGTCGAATAACGATATGCTGCCAACGTTAAGTTGGTATTGGTCGGTGAAATCAGTTTGCTATAACTTAGACGGAAACTTTGTCCAGACTGTAAGCCTTGCTTGTCAAAGTCGGTATTTGATTGAGTAACGTCAAATGACACAGCACCAATCGGTGTTGCAACAGCAGCACCTAATAGTAAAGCACTATAGTCTTCAGCCAGTTGGAAGCCTGTATAACCCGTTAAATAGTTATTCAGACCACGTTGATATTTACCTTGTGTGACCCACGGCGTTAAATCAATATCACGGTCGCGGAATTCACCCGCAGTGACTGAGTAACGGCTGAGTCCTGGACGCAACATTTGCACAACAGATGCATAAGGAACAGCAAGCTTCTGAACTTCACCATTCGATTCAATAATCGAAACTTCAAGCTCACCACCAAAACCTGTAGGGTAAAGGTCATTGATTTCAAAACTACCTGGTGCAACCGTGGTTTGGTAAATCAATTGACCTTGTTGACGAACTTCTACTTTAGCATTGGTTTTTGCATTACCACGAATACGCGGTGCATAGCCGAGCATACTATTTGGGAGCATACGGTCATCGCTAGAAAAATCTAGACCACGGTAACCGAATGAATCAAATAACTCACCATTGGTAAAGCTGTCACCTAAGGTTAAAACGCCACGATATTGAGGAAAAGCACGCTGTAAGTAAGTACTTGTTGACTCGTAATTTGATTTCTTTTTATTGCTTGAATCTAATTCACTTTGCGCGCCATCTTGCCATTGCCACTGACCATTATGGCGAAGTTGCCAACCCGCAATGTTTGCACCTGCAGTAATCGCCATAAAAGCGTTGGTGGTTTCTTTGTTTTCATTTAAACGGTTAAAGGTTTTATAAGCACTACCGCTATAAGATAGGAATCCAGCATTGACACCGCGATCCCAAATACTTGGGTCCACATAGCCTTGTGCATTTTTTTGTAACGCAATTTGTGGAATCGAAATGTCGACACGCAGGCGTGAGGTATCAAAATCGTAATAGGCGTTTTCAATCCATTCTTCGATTTTATAGCATGCATTTGGCGCATTCGACTCAGTGCGGTTGACCAGAACTTCTTGTTTTACACCGTATTCCAGTAATGAGCTTGAGGTAAAGCAGGTGAATGCATTTTTGTTTTGTTCCGCCGAACGGAACATCATTCTTCTTTTGCCGAACCAGTTACCGTTGATATAGACGTCGACGTTATATTCACCCGGTAAAACAGGGTTCCCATATTTGAAGCGAGAGATATCTACTTTTTGTGCGTCACCGATTAAAAAAACAGAGTCGAATTCTGCTTCCATTGGTGCAGCTTGTTCTGCTGTCTGTTCTTCTATTGCATAAACAGCCATAGGCATCGTTACTGTGATTACCCCAGAAGTAAGGTAATAACATATACGACGCTTCAAGAATTTAGCTGTTGCATTTTTCTTTGACATAATCGGTTCGCCTATTCAACGATAGGTACAAAATCATTTATTGATTGGGAATAAATTTGTTTGTTATTGAAGCTTGATTTGGTGTTCGATACGACCACCGTAATCATTGATGCTTACATAGCTCAACTTCTCGGTATTACCTGTTTTCAATTGGATTTTGTCCTCTGAAAAAGGTGAGAGCATTAAACCCTTAGGTAATAGGTCAACTGGCTTTCCTGCATTTTGCTGGTACACCGCAGTCATAGTGACGTGAAACGGTGTTGGATTTTTTACAATCAATGTTTGTCCGCTTTTCGCCCATTGCAATTTTTCACCAGCGAGATTGGCATCAGTTTTAATGCTTGCTGGACGATAGAAGAATTTAATGCGTGAACGGATTGCAAGCTGTAAAAAATTATCAGGAATAGCGTCTTTACTATTTGCTGTTGGTCTTGGTGGAATATCCAAAACGTTCAGCCAAAAAACAGTTTCTTGTTTTTGATCTAACTGAGCTGCATTTGGTAATGCAGTAATACGAAGTGATTGACTCTTCGTTGGATCTACACGCGAAATCGGCGGGGTAATCATGAATGGAACTTTAGACTGGTCGGGTGTACTTTTAGCATCACCTTCATCAATCCATGCCTGAACCAGAGATGGTTTAGAACCATTGTTACTCACTTGCAAAGTTACTTCACGAGCATCAGATGGATAAATAACGCGAGTACCATGCAAGATAATTTCTGCATGTGTCTGACTTGCGATTAATGCTGATGACATCGTTAAACCAAGCAAAAAATTGTAACCGTTCAGTGCCATTTAAATTTACTCTATGATTGCGTGAAGTTTACAACTGCGAATTTCTAGAATTCTAGAAATTCGCATAGTTTATCAATAGATTATTGATAAATAATAGTGTACTGAACTGAAGTGTTTACTTCACCAGCAGTAGAAGCGCCAGTTGCATAGTATTCAGCATAGTAGTTAAGGTCAGCAGTACCGCCTTCTACAACGTCAACCCATTGAGAGTTCGCTTGAGCACCGTTGCTACCAGCAGCAAGAACTGGGATTACTTGGTTGTTGTTACCTAATAATTGAACATCAACGTTTTTAGCACCACCAGCGTTTTGGTTAAGTAAACGACCAGTGTTGAAATCAACAGTAGCACCTGGTTCGAAGTAAGTTGCAACTTTACCTTCTGAACAGTTACCTAAGTTGATTTGGAATGGAGTACGACCAGCTACATCACCTGCGTTAGCAAGAGTTTGTTTAGATACAGTTGGAAGCGTTACAGTAAAGTCTTTACCAGCTGGAGTCACGATGTCACAAGTTTTGTCTGTTACTAGACCATTAATTGTAATCGTTCCGTCAGCAGCTTGAGCGTTAGCAATACCTACAACTGAAAGAGCAGCGATCAAAGCAAGTTTTTTCATAATAATTTCTCGAACACATCGGCTAAAAGTTTGAATTAAAATTACTTCTCAGTTGGATTTTTGCGCTGAACAAGTAATGTGCGAAATATATATCAGTAGGTGTTGAAATTGCAAACTGCATCACACTTTTATGGTGTTTTTCGATCTAAATTTCCGATCGTAAATAAGTTGTTGATATGAAGAGCTTTTATTTTTGATAAAACTTATTTTACCGGTTGGTTTGTTTAATATTGCTTAAGACTGATTGTTTTTTCCTTTTATAAAAAACAAGTTTTTTGGGTGTTTTTTGATCATAATTCGTAAATTCTGTATTTTTATGTGATTTGCTTAACAAAATAGAAAAAATAATTTAGATGAATAATCAAGTTTTTAGCGAGATTATTAAGTTTATTAACAAAAAGCTCAAAGTTCTTTTAAGAATCTTTTAAGGTTCAATCCTTAGTTTTTTAGTCATGATTAGATGAAAAAAACACCGTAAAGGAGCTTTCAATGAACATGCTTTATACCCACAAACCAAACTATTATTTCTTTGCACACAAGTTTGTTTTATTCCTAGAGAGTTATTTAAAAAGCCACCCTACGGAACAGCAGACAAGCTTTAATTTGCAAACGATCTATGATTTATTCAGTCATGATCGTGCCTCAAGTACGACCAATCTAGAAGGTATTCTAAATATTGCAGATGAATATGTACTTGAAACGGATGAGGGGCAGCAGTCATTGATACAGTCTTATCACGTACATTTAGACAATCATGTATTGACCTTGGAGTTTAACCAAAAGGCTGTGGCAAGCTTAAAAGCAGGTCAGACTATCGTGAGCCCGCAAGCGGCTTAAACAAATATTTCTCGAGTTTATGCACTTAGTAAGTAATGTCCTTTACTAAGTGTTTTTTTAACAAGCTGCGTTAATGTCATCGATCCGTTATGATGGACAGATCAGTTGAAGATATATAGCGCTATGGATAAGGACTTTAAGTCAGAAACCTATACAGTAGATGAACAGATTACTGACACCATTCTATGGTTGATGCAACATCAAGATATTTTTGATTCATTTCATTTTGATGTGCATAGTCAAGAATTGTCAGTCACGCATGCAGCAGGGGTTGATATTATCCGTGTTGGCATGTTTTTAAATGCCAAATACGGCATTCTGGTGACATCAATTTAATCATACCTAAAAAAAGCCTTGTCAGATGACAAGGCTTTTTTATTTATGCACTCATGGCATCGACAGAGAGTTCTGCAACCGTCGGTTTTGGTTTTTCTGCAGTTAAACCTAATTTGGCAAACAAGGCCTGATCTTTGCCTTCACCCGCATTTGGGGTGGTAAGGAGTTTTTCACCAGAGAAGAGTGAATTCGCACCCGCCATAAAAGCAAGTGCTTGGTCTGAGTCACTTAATGACTCGCGACCCGCTGAAAGGCGAATATAGCTATGCGGCATAATGATACGCGCAACAGCAATGGTACGAATCCACTCAGTTACATCTAATTTTTCAACATTCGCCAATGGCGTACCTTCAATCGGAACCAGCATGTTAATCGGCACTGATTCTGGATGTACTGGCATGGTTGCAAGTTCATGTAATAAGCCGATACGGTCATTACGGCTTTCACCTAAACCCACAATACCACCACTACATACTTTCATACCCGCTTGGCGAACATGATCTAAAGTATCCAAGCGGTCGTCAAAAGTACGCGTACTAATGATATGTGAATAATATTCACGAGAAGTGTCTAGGTTGTGGTTGTAATAGTCTAGACCTGCATCTTTTAAGCGTTCCGCTTGAGATTGATTCAACATCCCTAAAGTCATACAAGTTTCTAAGCCTAATGCTTTCACTTCACGTACCATTTCGAGAACATAAGGCATATCACGTTCATGCGGGTTACGCCACGCGGCACCCATACAGAAACGGGATGAGCCAGATTCTTTTGCTGCAAGTGCTTCACGAATAACTTTATCAACGGCAATACGCTTTTCTGCTTCTAACTTAGAGTCGTAACGAGCAGATTGCGAGCAATACTTACAGTCTTCAGGACATTTCCCTGTTTTGATTGAAAGTAGGGTGCTGACCTGAATCGTATTTGCTTGGAAATGCTGACGATGAACGCCTTGTGCTTGAAATACTAAGTCTAGAAAAGGTTGGTCATATAAAGCTTGGATTTCATCACGAGTCCAGTCATTACGTAAAGTCATTGTTATATCCATGATGATTGATTACAGACATTGAGATTCATCATACAGAAATCGTGCCAAAGCCAAAGGGCAAAAAACATCATTTTTCTATTCAGTGTACGTTTATTTGCTGCAATTGCTGTTGAATTGCCCAATCAATATGTACATTGACGATCTCATCGTGCAGCGTTTTTGCATCTTGCAATTGCGTCACGATCTCGGCTGAGTATGGAGCATTTCCTAGACCGATTGCAATATTACGCTTAAAGGATTGGTAGCCTGTACGGCGGATTGGGCTGCCTTCTGTATTGGCTAAGAACGTTGCTTCATCCCATTGCCAAATCTCTAATAAGCTGATGTCATCTAAGCTATGTCTTGGATCAAAATCTGGAATAGACGCTTTTTTAGCAAAGCTATTCCAAGGGCAAATCAATTGGCAATCATCACAGCCAAAGATACGGTTGCCAATACCTGAGCGTAATTCTTCAGGTATGATGCCTTTATATTCAATGGTTAAATAAGCAATACACTTTCTGGCATCCAGCATATACGGTTCAACAATCGCCTGTGTTGGGCAAATATCAATACAAGCGGTACATGAGCCACAATGTGCACTGGCAGGTTGATCGAAGGGCAAGTCAAGTGACGTAAACAATTCACCCAACACAAAAAAAGAACCTGATTTTTTATGAATCAATAAGGTGTGCTTACCCGTCCATCCCATACCAGCACTTTCAGCCAAAGATTTTTCAAAAATAGGGGCTGAATCCGCAAAGGGACGTGACTCAAAATCGCCGACTTTTTCTTTAATGCGGGTCGCTAACGTCTTTAGACGTCCACGCATGACTTTATGGTAATCACGGCCACGTGCATAACGCGCAATAATGGCAGAATTTGGTTCAAATGGTACATAACGGGGCTTGGGTGATGCCACAAGATAGTTCATGCGCACACAAATAATGCTTTTTGTACCAGGAACGAGCAAGGTTGGATCGGCACGCTTGTCTAAGTTTTCTTCTAAATAGTGCATATCTGCATGATAACCACGTTCTAAATATTCTTTAAAACGTGGCATTTGATCTTGAGCATCTGGTTTGGCAATGACACAATCAGCAAAGCCCAAGTCTAATGCCTGTGCTTTGATCCAGTCTTTTAATGCTTGCGGGTCAAGCTGTTGTAACTTGATTTTATCAGGCATTTTCTGAGACTGTGTTTGAGATGGTGTGCTTGAAGCCATAAAGCGATAATAAGGAGAAAAACATGCAAGCTGTAGTTTACCATAGCCAAAGTATCCAAGCATGGGAGCAGCGTTGGTTTGCTCAGCAAAACTCATCATTAGGGCTTATGCAGCAAGCGGCTTGGACAATTACGCAACAGTTAATACAACAATTTCAGCAAAATAAAACTCAAAAAATCGCAGTGTGGTGTGGGCAGGGCAATAATGCTGGCGATGGCTATTATAGTGCTGCATTTCTTAAGCAACATGGATTTAGCATTACGGTATTTGCAACAGAACTCGGACAATCCGTGGATTTAAAACAAGCCGCAGATTATGCGCAGTCTCATCAAGTTGATATTCAAAGTGTTGATTATTTATTATCAGAAACAGCAGTTCATCAAGAACTTCCTACTTATGACTGTCATATTGATGCTTTATTTGGCATTGGCCTCAATCGAATGCTAGATCCAAAATGGCAAGAAATTATTCAGCTGTATAATGCACAAACAGGCTTAAAAGTCTCAATCGATATTCCCAGCGGGTTGCAGGCCAATACAGGACAAGCTTTGCCTTGTGCAGTACAAGCCGATCAAACCTTTACCATTCTGGGCTACAAAGCAGGTTTGTTTACGGGGCAAGCTAAGCAATATGTGGGGAAACTACATTTGCTGAGTTTGATTCCAGTTGACCAAGACTTAAAACCACTTGCCTATCTATCCCCGGGAAAAATCGTCTTACCCAAGCGTCAAGCCTTTGGTCACAAAGGTAGTTATGGGCATGTGCTTGTTGTCGGTGGTCATGCAGATATGGGCGGTGCAGTGATTATGGCGGCTGAAGCGGCGTTTCATGCAGGGGCAGGTAAAGTCAGTGTGATCTGTCATACCAAACATCATCAAGCCATTTTGGCACGTTCACCAAATATTATGGTGCGAGACATTAATGCCTTAAATCAGCAAGCCATTCAACTGTTATTAACCCAAGTGGATGCCGTCTGTTTTGGTATGGGCTTAGGTCGAGATGAATGGGCGGAGCAGATATATTTGCAATGGTTTGATTTACTTAAGCAAAGCTCACATTTAGAGGTTGTACTTGATGCCGATGGCTTGTGGTTTCTGGCCAAGTATCCGCAACAATTAAACGAGCATTTTTATGCAACGCCACATTCAGGTGAAGCCGCAACGCTGTTGGGGTGTACTGCTGCGGATATAGAACAAGACCGTATCGCTGCCATTCAACAGTTACAACAAAACTATGCAGGACGATGGGTGTTAAAAGGCGCGGGTAGTTTAATTTTAGAAGAACAATTATTTATTTGTACGCAAGGCAATGCGGGAATGGGCACTGGGGGGATGGGCGATGTGTTGGCAGGCATGATTGCCAGTTTAAAAGCTCAATTTCATCAACAGATCGCCTTGCATGAGATCGTCAGCCTACATGCGCAGGCAGGCGATCTGCTGGCTGAAAAGGGTATGAGGGGACTACAAGCGCATGACATGGGAAAAATGATATATAAAGTCGTGAATCAAGACGTTTAACGGCGTCTACTACTGGAACGGCTACGACCGCGTGCCATACCGCCTAATGCATTGAGTACTGCCATTTTACTCATACTACCTGACGCATGCGCATGACAAATTGCAGCAGCAAGCGCATCTGCTGCATCCGCTTGAGGTTGGATGGTTAAATTAAGCAAGCGCATTACCATGAGTTGTACTTGTTCTTTTTCTGCTGCGCCGTAACCGACAACGGACTGCTTGATTTGACGTGCTGTGTATTCTGCGACTTGTAAATCTAGATTCACCAGTGCAGCAATTGCCGCGCCGCGGGCCTGACCGAGCTTAAGAGCCGAATCGGGGTTTTGTGCCATGAATACTTGTTCGACTGCTGCTTCTGTTGGACCATGAAATTTAACGATACGTTCGATACCCGCAAAAATACGTTTCAAACGTTCAGGCATTTCTTGTGTTTCAGTACGAATGGTTCCTGCATCAACAAACCGCAGCTTATTGCCATCTTTTTCGATAATTCCATAACCTGTTAAGCGTGAACCAGGGTCAATACCAATAATTAATGACATGCAGCACTATATAAATGAAAGGGTGATGATATTGTTACATAATGGGCTTTTTACTGCATAATTTTTTTGTAGAATTTTGAATGATTGGGGAGTCGTGATTTTATTGAACAATTCTGAAACTATTCAGGGCCAATAACTTTCAATTAAAATAATAGAAACTAGGGGTAATGATATCATCACCAAAATAAAAATTGATCTACAGCCTGTTTAATCGCCGTGAGCATCCTAGGAGTCATTGTTAAAAAATAATGGTACTATTCGTTAAAATGTAAGTAATAGATTTTGGGTTTATACGGTTACTGACAGATTAGAAATGGAGATGAATAAAATGAATAAATCTAAAAAGCTTACTTTAATGGCTTTATTAATATTAACGGGATTGAATGTTCATGCAGATGAAATATTAACAGCTCAACAAGCAAAGAGCATTTTAACTGATGAGAACCAGATCTTACCGGAGACTAAGCAACTATTCGTAAGCGGTGTATTTTCAAAAAAGAAGTTTATTTCGGATGCCGAGTCTTATACTGGTTATTATTTAGCGAATAAAAATCTGAATTTTATGAATTTTGGTGTTCTTGCATACCAAGTTATACATTTTTCGGTTGATGTTGGTTGTTGTATTGGTTCTGAAAATGCACTTATTTTAGCGCCTAAATCCAATTCAAATTTAGCTGGACTTCAGACGTTTGCAAAAGAGCACCAATGTGTAATTGACAGTAGTAGCGTGGTTTCAGATTTACCAGATCAAGTGTCAGTCAAATTAATATCAAAAGCTAAAACATCAAAATTACTTTCAATTTCTTGTAAAGTTGATCGGTAAATTAATGATTTTATAAGAACAATCTTTCCTTAACCATCAAAGTATGAACAATTGTATGAAATTAGCCCAAACTCTTCTAACGCTTTGGTTTCTCTCTGTGACTGGCCATACCTTTGCCCAACTGACAGATGTGGTTGTTCTGCCCACTGTGATTAAAACTGAAAAAGAAAATAACCAAGCCCGAAATATTTCACGGTTCAAGCTCAATGTTTATAACAAGGTGATGCAAGCTTGGGAACAACCCGCTGATAGCCATGACCAAATTGCTGCTGCACGAATCTGGTTGGACGATGAGGGGAATATTGAAAAATTAATTGTGGAAAGTGATCATTCGGAGATGATTAAAACTGCTGAAAAAGCAATTAGGGCTGTAGCTCCATTTACTCTTCCTGAAGACATTGATGATTTAAGTAAGCTTAAAATATTGAATATACGTTTTAAGTCATGGTAATTTTTTATCATCCTAAAAATGGAGGGAATAGAAAATACTAATTAAGGGTAAAATATCCTTATTTTAATTGTTCACCTATTGGTGCTCTAGGATGCTTAAAAAAGCGTAAAAATCAGAAAATTGATTGTTAAATGTTCGTTGAATAGCTAAATTATGCAATTTACTTGCATAATTTAATTTAAGGGCGTATAAAGCATCTCATTGATCAGATGTGATGATCAAATGTTGATGCGGGATGGAGCAGTCTGGTAGCTCGTCGGGCTCATAACCCGAAGGTCGTTGGTTCAAATCCAGCTCCCGCTACCAATTTAAAAGTTAATTGAATATTAGCTCTGTGATTATTGAATTGTTGTCTAATTAAGAAATTAGACGACAAAAAGTTAGCTGAAATAAGCCTAAAGAAAGCTAAAAATTATTAGATTCTAGAATTGTAGTTATCCTCTCTCAATTAATCTAGCGTTATAGTAAATCCAAATCGATCACTTGAGCTCAGGAATGAGTGATTTTGTGTTGAAAATTATTAATGAATGGCGTGTAGCCAAAGCCATAAATGGCAATGAGATTTGTGTGCGAATCATCCCTTTAAAGCGTCAGCAAAATACGCTGAATGGCTCTAAATGGGTGGAAGTAGGAAAGAAAGTACTGTTGGAATCAGGTCAGGAAATTGACTTTAATCTAGACGGGAAAAGTTTCTATACCGATGTTAATCAACTTTATCGATTGACATAAATGGTTCACATACTTGTAGTATCTATTTAATACAGATAGATTGTATTAAATCATAACGTAAAAGTTTTGATTTAATTCATAAATGAACAAAGTTTAAAAGGTTTAAAGGTATGTCTGATACAGTTACTGGTACTGTTAAGTGGTTCAACGAAACTAAAGGTTTTGGTTTTATTCAAGCTGACTCTGGCGAAGACGTTTTTGCTCATTTCAGCGAAATCCAAAGCAAGGGCTTCAAAGTATTGAATGAAGGCCAACGCGTTTCGTTTGTTCTTGGTCAAGGTAAAAAAGGACCACAAGCAACTCTAATTACTGTTATCTAATTACTTTAGACCAGTGAAAAAAAAGCTCACAATCTGTGGGCTTTTTTTGTGCCTGAAAAAACCTGAAATCGTTAGGGAGTGATGGATATTTGCGAGCAAAGGGAAATGAAATAATATGTTAAAAATTTATATAAAAAGCAGAATTTTGAATGTTGGATAAAATAAAATATTTTAACTATATGAATCTTAAGATAAAAAAATAGTACCATTCACTCATCTTGGCCAAATTATTTGCTGAAAAACATCATTTAAGCCAACTGGAAAAGATAGAGATTGCGTGAAAAATGTAAAGTCGTGTATAGTAAAACCGACTAGAAGAATAACACTGTTGATTCAGAAAATCTTTGATCTCGTAGTTTTAGACAAACCTTTCGTTTTATCAGATTTCCTTTCAAAGTTTATGATTCCAAGTTGCTTGCTGCTAAGCGCCCCAATTTTTTAAATATAGGTTTAAGTATATGTCTGATACAGTTACTGGTACTGTTAAGTGGTTTAACGAAACTAAAGGTTTTGGCTTTATTCATGCAGATTCTGGACAAGATGTTTTTGCTCATTTCAGTGAAATTCAAAGCTCTGGCTTCAAGGTTTTAAAAGAAGGTCAACGTGTTTCATTTATTTTAGGTGAAGGCAAAAAAGGACCTCAAGCTACTCAAATTACTGTGATCCAATAATCTTAGATCCGTAAATAAAAAAAGCTCACGATTGATGGGCTTTTTTTATAGCTGTCCTTTCTACATGTTCTCCTTTTGTATAATTCGGTTTATTTTGAAATTTTCTGAATAAACTGCCATTTTTTGTCATAAATTCACCATCTGGTTGAAAAATTGCACTAGTCAGATATACGACTTTTTGCTAATTTATTCTTGTTAATTTATTAGGCAAATTAACAAGTGTAGTACATTTAATGAGCGTTAGAGTTATGGAAAACTTGGAGCCGTATGCTCAAGGGTTTGAGCAAGAAGTTCATGTACATTGTAAAAGATCTTTAGGTACGTTGTTATTCAGCTTTGTGGTCTTGATTGCAACCAGCCTATAAGAGAGAAAAGCACCTTCGGGTGCTTTTTTAATGTTCATGGCTAACTTTTATTGACAGTTTTAAGATATTGCATTGCTGGTTGGACTTATAAATCAATAAATAAATAAAGATATTTAGTTAATTGACCTATCAAAATTATTGAAAGATTCTGGTTTTATTGCTCATTTTTTTTGCGATAAACTATAACAATTAATCGGTAAGTAATTGTTTTAGGTGAATTTCAAATGTATAGCGGTATAAAAAAGCCAGCGCATTTAGATGATGTTGTTTTTAAAGAAAGTAAAGCATATAAAAATTCGAATGAGTGGAGTTGGTTTAATCCGAAACACGGTCAATTTGATCATCCTGCAAACTATTATGAAAGCTCATTAGCGGACTGGCATTGTTTTGATGCGCTCAATTCAGATCAAGTCTGTGATGTTGTGGTAATCGGTGGTGGATTATTAGGTGCTTCAACAGCATTGCATTTGGCTGAACAAGGTGTGGATACCATTTTAGTTGAGAAGAACCGAATCGGTTCAGCCGCTTCAGGCCGAAATGGTGGGCAGCTCACACCTGGTCTAGCACGCTGGGAAGCAGAGGAGATGATTAAGCGCTTTAGTTATGAAGATGCCAAGAGACTTTGGCATTTTACTTCTACTGAGGCGATGTCTTTAATTGATCAAATTGCAGCAAAATATGATGTTAACTTAGCACGTAAACGTGGACATATTACTGCTGCGGTACATGAGGGGCATTTGATTGCCTTGACTCAAGGTGCCGATGCCAGAAAATATTTGGGTGAAGATCATACGCAGGTTGTTGGTGAGTACGAGCTTAAGGCTTTAATCAAATCTGATCTTTATAAGGGCGGCTTAGTTGATAACTTGGGTGGCCATATTCATCCATTGGCACTTAACCGTGCTCTGGTGCATGGCTTCTGTCAGAATGGCGGGCAGGTGTTTGAACAAACTGAAGTGTTGTCGATCACTGAGCAGGCAGATGGTGTTTATGTACAGACAGCATCGGGCGTGATTAAAGCACGTAAAAGTGTGGTCATTGCAGTACATCATAATGCATTTAAGTTGCTTCCTGAGAAGAAGCAAACAGCTATCCCATTTCATACTTATATTGCGGTTACCGCACCTTTACAACAGCCATTAACGGAGTTGTTGCCACAAGATCATCCGGTTTACGATACGCAATTACAGATTGATTACTATCGTGGAGTCTCCAAAAACCGTTTACTGTTCGGCGGGCAAGGAACAGGAACAAGTTGGTCTTCTGCCAAGATGAATCAGTACTTACTTGGGCGTATTTACAAAGTTTTCCCTCAACTGGAGAATGTTGAGATGGATTTCTGTTGGAGTGGGGTCAGTGACTTGACTATGAATGGTGCAACGGATAACCGAAAATTTGGCCAGAAGTTTCCTATTTATGCAGTACATGGTTGGAGTGGACACGGTGTTGCACAAACGGTACGGATTGGTAAGGCAATTGCAGATGATTTTTCTGCTCAGAATGCCGACTATGCAATGCTGACCCAAATTCAGCACAGCGATATTTTATTTGGTCGCTTACTGGCACCGTTGGCAATTCCAATGTCTAAAGGGTGGTATGGTGTTACAGGAATGCTGAACCCCGGGAAAATGGTATCGTTTTAATTCGTGTTTTTGTTTTGGCGAAAATGTCTCTTCAATGTGAGGCATTTTTTCTAGTCTCTAATGAAAAAGTTGTATGAAACACGGTCTAATCAAAAGTCACGACAACTGACTGATTAGGCTTTATTTTATTCTATATATGAATGGATATAATATGTTAGGCTAAATAAAAAAGGATGAAGTCCATGGATATTATACAAGTCAAAGATTTTTCAGCAGCGACGGGGTACACGCAGGCCATTATGGAAATGGATGAGTGGATCGATACGAGACCTTATTTTTATCTGATTAAAGCGCACTATTTGGTCGATGAGGCGATTCGGTTGGAGTTTATTATTATTCAGTAATCATGAAGAGTATTTCAAAGGGGGATTCGGTTTTGGATTATTATGCAAAAGTAGATGCATTCTGGGGGAGTGTGAATATTGCTGATGAAAATAAACTAACCTATTTGATGGACATGTTTGAGCGTGGCGTTCAGCAAAGTGATGCCGATATGCTTGAGTTTGTGGCTGATTTGGCATTTAAGATAGAAAATCAAGAGACCAAAATTTCGGCGTTAAATCAATTATTATTGTTAGATGGGCATTACCAGCATCAAATGATAACAAAAGAGTTGCAAAATATTGCTCATCCATCAAGTGTGGCTATTGTTGCAAAGGTTCTTGAGCAAAGTTTTAAACGGTTTGAGTATACGGCTTCTGCTGATGGGGTGATCGCAAAATGGTTTAGTCATGCTTTAGCAGATATTGGTACAGAAGAAGCGATGGCGTTATTAAAGTTGTATGCACAAAGTGAGAATGAAGAAATAGCGCAGGAGATGAAATACCGCTTAAGACGGATAGCAGATAAGCAAGATGATAGTCTGATCAACAGACCGAAAATGAATGTATTTAAGAAGCTTGTGAGTGCTTTTAAAAAATAATAAATTAAAGTGCATAAGATTGCTTCCTGTTTCAAATCATAGACATAATAATCGAAATTATTTTGTTATCTTTGCCTTTTCACTTTATCAGAATTCAAATCATGAAAAAGATCTTACTTTTAGGTGCAATTGTAGCCTCATTGGCAGCGTGTTCAGCAACACCAAATAAAGATATGACGCCACCGAAAATTGGTATGGCAAACCCTGCAAGCAAATATTGTGTAGAGCAAGGTGGCCAGTTAGAAATTAAAAATGAAGCCAATGGTCAAGTTGGCTACTGTAAATTACCAAATGGGCAAGTGGTCGAGGAGTGGGAATTATTCCGCGCAAGCCAGCCCAAATGCCTAGCAGATGAAGCGACAAAATTAATCGGTCAGTCTGGATTAAGCGAAGAGCAAATCAAACAAAAAACCAAGTCTGAGATTGTTCGCAGTGTTGGACCAAACCAACCTGTTACCATGGATTATCGTGAAAATCGTGTAACTGTAACCATTGACCCTCAGTCTAAAAAGATTGTCCAAGCGACTTGTGGCTAATCGTTAAAGGCTGTTAAAGCTCTCAATTAGATTAGGTTTGATTGGGAGCTTTTTTATATAAGCTAGCGTATAAGACTTGATAAATTGAGAAATGTACCCATCAATTAGTTTATTGAGTTTATTTTATTTGTTGTGTCAGGCTTGATTGTTCAAGATTGCACAAGGTTCTAATTTTCGAGATTTGACATGAATCTACTTCTTATCGTGGTATTTGGCACAATTGCTGAAGTTTTGGTCTGGATTGGCGTGGGTGACCTCGTTGGAAGTATGTGGTATGTCTTTTTCTGGTTCATTATCGCATTCTTCATTGGCTTGAATATGGTTCGTTCAAGCACGTCGAGTATTATGCCTCAATTACAGCAAATGCAGATGACGGGCCAATTAGGTGGTGATCCGGCCGTAACCAAGAAATTGGCGCTAGCGATGTCTGGTTTCTTGTTGATGGTGCCTGGTTTAATTTCTGATGTATTGGCCGTGTTGGTTTTAATTCCACCTGTTCAAACGGCGTTTCGTAATGCATTGATGAAAACCATGGCCAAACGTCAGCAAGCCATGATGGATAAAATGATGGGGGGTATGGGCGCTGGTGGTGCTGCAGGGCAGAACCCATTTGCTGACCTAATGCGTCAGATGCAGGATATGCAGAATCAACAAGGTGGTGGTCAGTATCGAGACTCAACCATTATTGATGGTGAAGCACGTGAAGTAAAACCTGACCAAAAGAAAATTGAATTTAAGGATGTGAATTAATTTTAATTTTCTTCAAAAAGCACACTTGATCAAGTGTGCTTTTTTTTATGGCTGATCTTTTGGGTTTTGAGAGTTGTGTGTGGGCTCGGACGTAGCAGCTAAGTTGGCTTCTTTGCTTTGAGGTTGGTAATGACTCGGTTGCAGCGTCGTAATCTGATTTTCTGATTGTTTATACTTTCGACTGCGATTTGCCCGTTCGCGAAATCCACCTTTATTAATTAATTGAGTCATGATGTATTCCATAACATGCAAAAGTTTATTTTAGCAAATTACGTGAAAGATCAAAATAATATTAAGCACTTAAGAATTTGCTTAAAATCAAAATTCTAATCAAATTGTCATAAAAAATTGTTAATTTGAATGGGTAGGTCAGAAAACTAGATTGAATTCTTGGTTTTTTTTTCATAGGATAAAAGTGCGACATATGAAATTGTTGTAAAAAGAAAATAAAAAATAAGTGGTAGGAGGAATTCATGATGTTATATCAATATCATTGTGCATGTTGTGACAAGGTCGTCGCATCAACTGATAAAGAGTGTCCACACTGTGGCTCTCATCATATCCGCAGTCCGTATGGTATGTGGATGTTCTGTGTAGCGGCCTGTCTGGCAGTTGTCGTGGTTATTAAGCTTGCACATTTGTATACGCAACATCACCAAGAAGATCAGCCAGTTCAAAGTAATTCACTTTTTGAAATGTTTAAGCAAGATAATACCAATTCGAATAAATGATGGATGTTAGGGGTAATAAAAAAGCTCGCAAATGCGAGCTTTTTTACGAAAGAGCAGTGTGGATTACAATCCGGCAGCATCTTTAAGAATTTCAACTTTATCGGTTTTTTCCCACGTAAATGCAGAATCAGAACCTTCACGGCCAAAGTGACCATAAGCTGCAGTTTGCTTATACATTGGTTGGATCAGGTTCAACATACGTGTAATACCATACGGGCGTAAGTCAAAGTGTTCACGTACCAGTTGAATAATCAACTCATCTGATACTTTACCTGTATTGAAAGTATTAATAGAAATCGAGGTTGGCTCTGCAACACCGATTGCATAACTCACTTGGATTTCACATTTATCAGCTAAACCAGCAGCAACAATATTTTTTGCCACATAACGACCCGCATAAGCAGCAGAGCGGTCTACTTTCGATGGATCTTTACCAGAGAAAGCACCACCACCATGACGTGCCATACCGCCATAAGTATCTACAATAATTTTACGACCAGTTAAACCACAGTCACCTACAGGGCCGCCAATTACAAACATACCTGTTGGGTTGATATGGAATTTAGTACCTGCATGGAACATTTCAGCAGGGATGATCGGTTTAACGATCTCTTCAATAATCGCTTCTTTAAGCTGAATTTGAGAGATTTCAGGATCGTGTTGGGTTGATAACACAACTGCATCTAAACGAACAGGTTTGCCATTTTCATAAGCAAATGTTACTTGGCTCTTCGCATCAGGGCGCAACCAAGGTAAGGCACCTGAACGGCGTAATTCTGCTTGACGCTCCATTAAACGGTGCGCATAAGAGATTGGGGCAGGCATGAGTACATCTGTCTCACGGCTTGCATAACCAAACATTAAACCTTGGTCACCCGCACCTTGATCTTCTGGCTTTTGGCGGTCAACACCTTGTGCAATTTCAGGAGATTGTTTACCGATCATGTTGATGACGGCACAAGTCGAACCATCAAAACCTAAATCAGAATGGTGATAGCCAATTCCATTAACGGTTTGACGTACAATCGCTTCAAAGTCCACATTTGCTGTTGTTGTGATTTCACCAGCAAGAACAACCGCACCTGTTTTTACTAATGTTTCACAAGCGACACGCGCATACGGGTCTTCTTTTAGGATTGCATCTAAAATTGCATCGCTAATTTGGTCAGCCATTTTGTCTGGATGACCTTCGCTTACAGATTCTGAAGTAAAAACAGCATACTCGCGCATGAACGTCCTATCATTGGTATTTTCAAAAAGACAGAGTATGTTACATCGACTTGGCGGATAGGACTAGCACAAGCTGACTAAAAAGCATGAATTTATTTCATTTTCATTATGTTTTTATTGATATGTGTATCAGTGAAACTGATATTAATGCCTTTTTATATGAATAAATCTGTAATTTGGTCACTGAATCGTTTAGCTATCGTTTACATTCTGCTTATCACATGAACATTTACACATAGAATGACAGATGAATCAGCGAAAAATAAGAAATATCGTGTATTGCACTTTACCCACTGTCGTTTTTTTAAGACAATAGTCGCATCTTTTGAAAGATGGTTTCTCATCTTCTCTCATCTTATTTGATTTAATCGGATTCTAACTTATGACAACCCCTTTAAATGAACGTCGTATTGCAAACGCAATTCGTGTCTTGGCAATGGATGCTGTGCAACAAGCAAACTCAGGGCATCCAGGTGCACCAATGGGGATGGCAGATATCGCTGATGTTGTTTGGCGTGAATTTTTAAATCATAACCCGACGAACCCACAATGGGCGAACCGCGACCGTTTCGTATTGTCGAATGGTCATGGTTCAATGTTGCAATACGCATTATTGCATTTGACTGGTTATGAGTTATCTATTGAAGATTTAAAACAATTCCGTCAATTACATTCTAAAACACCAGGTCACCCAGAATATGGCTATGCGCCTGGTATTGAAACAACAACTGGCCCATTAGGTCAGGGTATTGCAAATGCAGTTGGTTTTGCATTAGCTGAAAAAACTTTGGCAGCTCAGTTCAACAAAGACGGTTTAAATGTTGTTGATCACTTCACTTACTGCTTCTTAGGTGATGGCTGCTTGATGGAAGGTATTTCTCACGAAGTATGTTCACTTGCAGGTACTTTGGGTCTTGGTAAACTTATTGCGTACTATGACGACAATGGCATCTCGATCGATGGTGAAGTTGAAGGTTGGTTCAGCGATGATACTGAACAACGTTTCAAGGCGTATGGTTGGCAAGTTCTTCGTGTAGACGGTCATGATGCTGCTGCAATCCGTCAAGCGACTGTAGAAGCGAAAGCTGAAACCAATAAACCAACCATTATCATCTGTAAAACGATTATTGGTCTAGGTTCGCCAAATAAACAAGGTAAAGAAGATTGTCACGGTGCGCCATTGGGTAAAGACGAAATCGTTTTAACCCGTGAAGCATTAGGCTGGAAAGAAGATTCATTTGTTATCCCTGCAGATGTTTATGCAGCTTGGGATGCAAAAGCAAAAGGTCAAACTTCTGAAGCAGCTTGGAATGAATTGTTTGCTCAATACCAAGCAAAATATCCAACTGAAGCAGCTGAATTATTACGTCGTATCAATGGCGATTTACCTGCTGAATTTGCGGCGCAAGCAGATGCATTTATTGCTGAAACTAATGCTAAAGCTGAAACCATTGCTACACGTAAAGCAAGCCAAAATACTTTACAGGCATTCGGTCCATTACTTCCTGAATTATTGGGTGGTTCTGCTGACTTGGCAGGTTCTAACTTAACACTTTGGAAAGGTTGCCAAGGCGTACAAGAAAACCCAGCGGGCAACTACGTGTATTACGGCGTTCGCGAATTCGGTATGACTGCAATTGCAAACGGCGTGGCTTTACACGGTGGCTTTGTTCCTTACGTTGCAACATTCTTGATGTTTATGGAATATGCACGTAATGCAGTACGTATGTCAGCATTAATGAAGCAACGTGTGATTCATGTTTATACGCATGACTCGATCGGTTTAGGTGAAGATGGTCCTACGCATCAACCAATCGAACAAATTGCATCATTACGTGGTACACCAAACTTAAATACTTGGCGTCCATGCGACACAGTTGAAGCAGCTGTTTCTTGGAAATCTGCTCTTCAACGTAAAGATGGTCCATCAGCATTAATTTTCTCTCGTCAAAACTTGCCATTCCAAGCGCGTAATGAAGCTCAAATTCAAAACGTTGCAAAAGGTGGTTATGTACTTGCTGAAGAGAAAGGTGAATTGAAGGCAATCATCATTGCAACAGGTTCAGAAGTTTCATTGGCAATGGAAGCATATGCACAACTTGAAGGTGTGCGTGTAGTGTCTATGCCATGTGCTGAAGAGTTTATGAAGCAAGATGCTGCGTATCGTGAAGCGGTATTGCCTGCGCATATCCGTGCACGTGTAGCGGTTGAAGCGGCTCATGTAGATTACTGGTGGAAGTTTGTTGGTTTAGACGGCAAAGTGATCGGTATGACGACTTATGGCGAATCTGCTCCAGCAAAAGACTTGTTCCAATTCTTCGGTATCACCACTGAAGCGGTTGTTGCTGCGGTTAAAGAATTGACTGCTTAATCAAATTAAGTGGTATAAAAAAGCGCTCTGATTAAGGGCGCTTTTTTACATAGGTGAATTGAGCTTCTTAAAAAAATAGTGATAAAAAGTTAAAGAAATTATGAAATACTCTTTGGTTTTATAGGTGAATAAAAATTATTATGAATTACATACACCCACATTTATATTCAATAATTTGTAGAATCGCTGCTAACCAGACTTATTATTTTGAGTGTGATGACTGGCGTTTAAAACTTAGAGAAGCTTTATTCGAACAAAGTACCATGGCTGAACTTGATATAGGTTTTGATACAGAAATTCTTTGCACAGAAGACCAAAAACAGAATCTATATAAATATCATATATTTAAATATACAGACAGTTTAATTCAGAGTTTGAACGACGTTGAAAATTTATCTAGTTGGCGGGTCTTTGGCGTCAATTGTATTGATACGTATGAAACACATTTTTTGAAGATCGCAAGCTTGGATATGGTTCATAATTTTGAAAAACCAGAGTTTTTTCCGCAGTATAAGACCAAAATTATAGAACTGGTTAACATGCTTTTAACCAATAAGTATGGCTATGAGTTAAGAAGTGTCGATGAAAAATATATTAAATTGGACCAGAAACAGGGGCTTTTCTACTGTCCAGATGACAAAAGTGAAGTGAATTGGTATGACTTAATTTATATGATTATAAGCCCAGAAGCAAAACAGATCATTCCTCAGAATATGTTGGAAGAATTTGATTGTCAGGAGCTGAATTATCAGTTCAAGATTAATTTTTTATAAAATATGGCCTTTAACATAAAGACCATATTTTATATGTCTTAGCCGATACTTAATTCACTCTGAATCGAAATATTTGACGTTAATAACTTATGAATCGGGCAACTTTCCGCTACTTTTAATAAACGTTTATGCTGATCTTCGGTAAATTCACCTTTTAAGATAATTTTACGTTCAATATTATTTTGACCTGATTCAGGTTCACCATTGGGATTTAAGGCTAAATCAACCTGAACATGATCAAGCTTAATCCCTTTGTGATTGGCATACATTTCTAAGGTAATGGTCGTACATGCACCTAAAGCCGAAAGTAAAAGCTGAACTGGGTTGGGTGCAGTATCTTGACCACCTTTATCTGCAGGCTCATCTGCATACCATGTATGGCCAGCAGGATCTGTCAATGTAACGCGATAAGGTGTTGATGTACTGAGTGCTTGTGCTGTATGTGTCATGTTTTACCTTGTTGTTTATCGTGAAGTATCTAAATCAGAATATACCAATCGATCATGTGAACTTGCCGATCAATTGTCCAGTATCGAATGGTCTTATGATATTGATTTTTGATAAGCGCTGTAACGCTTTTATTGTTGCACTGGTGAAACATATCGTTTTATAAAGACTAGTGAATAAAAATACTTGATCTATACACTAATCACTATATCAAACAAGGATACCAAAAATGCAATTTAAAACATTAAGCCTCGGTTTAGCAGTCGCTTTAGCTAGTTCGGTAGCATTGGCTGCGCCAGTCGACTATAAAATTGACCCAACGCATACTGCGACCGTATTCAGCTGGAATCACTTTGGTTTCTCTACACCGAGTGCAAATTTCACTGATATTCAAGGCACAATTAAAGTTGATAATGCAAAACCTGCAAATTCATCTGTAGAAGTGACTATCCCTTTAAGCAGTGTAAATACCAATGTTGCTGCTTTGGATAAAGAGTTCCAAGAAGAAGCTTGGTTTAATGCTGCGAAATATCCAAACATTACCTTCAAAAGTACTAAAGTAGAAACCAAAGACAAGAAGCACTTCAAAATTACAGGTGATTTAACGGTTAAAGGTGTAACTAAACCTGTAGTATTAGATGCTGTACTGAATAAACAAGGCGAGCATCCAATGGCGAAGGTACCTGCAATTGGTTTTAATGCAACAACAAGCTTTAACCGTTCTGCATTTGGTATCGGCAACTACGTACCAAATGTTGGTGATAAGATCACTGTAAATATTACAACCGAAGCAACTGCTGCGAAGTAATATCACATTGAATAAAAAAGCCTAGATCATCATCTAGGCTTTTTTATATGCGTTTGCTGTTCTAAATAATTAAGATGCTAATATTAGTTTTAAATAAGAATATTAATAAACAGGTCTTTATCCATTAGCTATGTTTGATCTTCGACCGGCGTTTGGATTGGTATATATAGCGAATGGAGTCGACCACTTCACCAACAAAAATACATTCTTCATCTAGGGGAATGATGTTGGGTTTGAATTCTGGATTCAGTGCTTGCAGATAGCGTGAATTATCGGTTTCGATGACGAGGCGCTTAAATGTTGCATCTTCATGCTTTCTCACCACAATCATGTCACCTGATTGCATATCACTATATTGCACGGTAGGGTCAACCAAGATGTAATCACCCTCATGAAAGACAGGATAATTACTCAGACCTTGTACTTTTAAATAAAAGCAGTCATCACAATCATCAGGTAGGGGCAGCCATTCTTCAATCTGTGTGATATCCACCGATTCAACATTGGTAAACACACCAGCTTGCACCCAGGACAACACCGGCGCCATATTGGCTTTTACCGGAGTAATATTCAAAATATCATCATGACCTGATTCTTTTGGCATAGCACTGCCAAGACCCGTTTGTAGCCAATAAGCATCTACACCTAGAAAATTAGCAATAGAGGGTAAGTGAGATGAGGAGCTGACCAGTCCTGTCTCAAGCTGGCTGAGCGCGGATTGGGTAATGCCTACAGCAGCAACCACATCTTTTTGAGACTTTTTGGCTTTTTTTCTTGCTTCTTTGAGCCGATCTTTAAGCATTTTAATACACCTTAAATCAATAAATTAAGAATATTAGCAAGCTAATGTGAAGTCAAATTAGTATTCTTATTGAATTAATATTAGTTTGCTAATATAATGGGTCTATCCATTAGGTTAGATGCTAGAGGTGCGGTATGAACAAGCTAATCAACCCAAATATGCATATTAAACAGAATTTAAATGCAGAAATTGAAGCATGGCTGGCTCAGGGTAATGCAATCACAACAATTCAAAATAGCTATGAACAAAGATTGAAAGCAAGACCAAGCCATGTTGTAACGTTTGTATCTCAAGAAAAAACGCAAAAAGAATTAAAGCGACTTGAAAGAATTGCGAATCAGGCCACAGAAGATCAGATCCATATATTGAGTGCTTGGTTGGATGAGCAAAAAGGGCGAGCTAAAGCCTTAGTAAATGTTTTAGGGTGTGCGCATAGTTATATTTCTCAAATTAAAAGTGCAACCAGACCATGTACTAAAACGCGATTTGAAGAAATTTATCAGGCAATGAAGCTTGTGGAAGTTAGGGAAAAATATCACTAGACACATTAAACCTGAGTTTGAAGTTGGTTTAAGCAGTGTTTGATGTTTGCAGATGAGCTGCAAACTTGAACTCAAAAATAAGCGCTCGATCAATGCTGAGAAATAATACAAGGTTTGGTTTATTAAAATTTAAATTTTAGAAAATATGAATCAAGCCAAAAATGAAATGACATCGGTTTAGGTGATGATATGAATATAAGTATTGCAAAGTTTGAAAAATTTGAATGGCTGACGCAGGGTTTAACATTACGCTCTCCAGGTTTAGAACCATTTACACGTGGGACAGGCGAACGTCCTTTAAATTACCAAGATCGTTTAGGTGCAATTGCATCTATGAATACTCAATTGGCAAAGTCAGTGACAGCGCTGATTGTATTTGAGCATAAAAGCAAGTGTGATTATGACTATGTTCGTCAGCATTTGGCCGAACTTTTCATCAAGCAAGCAGGGCAAGATAAAAAACGTGAGCCAGAGCGTATTGCGATGTATCACTTGGCTTGGTTAGTGTCACGGATGGTATTGGATTTTGTGTTAGATCCGGAGCTAGAGGAAAACTATACAGCAAAAGGGCGTCTTGCTTATGCTGGTATTAGTCGCCATCAGATGAATGTTGATAGTTATAGAAAGACCTGGAAGGGTTATGAAAGCTTAATGGTTCAGACGATTGAAACGGCCATCCTTGAGGCTGAAACTACGATTGAACAATACCGGAAAAATACTTACAAAAATATGCGCGCTTAGGGATTCCATTATTTCGGAAATTAGGCTATAGTTTTTATATACTGGTCGTATTACATTTGACTTCGACCAAATTGAAAAGCTCACATCTAGTGGGCTTTTTTATTGCCTAAAAACTCGGTATCCGTCAGGAGCCGAGTTTTTTTATATCTGAAGATCAGCAATCGTCCATTTTCATTTGATAAGTGGATGCTTTAAAAGCCACTCAATAACGCAAGGTGATTAAAATGAATTGTGTCAATAATATGATGTTGGGTTCTTTTTCAATTAAACACTTAGACATTCTTTCTTATGCAGACATTGTACCTGCGGTCATGCGTACCACCGCAGATCGATCTGGTATGACGTATATCCATGGAAATGATCAGTTGGGTTCTCTCAAAACAGGAGCAGAAGTGGCTGGATCTTTAGCTGTTTCTGCCTATTTTCAAGCACAAAAAGGCCGATTTTCATTTACCCATGCCAGTACCGCAAACCAGTCAATTGTGATTTTGGGGGTAAATCACCAGCCTGAAAATATCGTGGCAGTCAATCAAATTGAATATGGTTTTGTCATTTATAGTCATTTTGACGCTGGTAAATTCGTGGTGGTATTGGGTGATTTTAATAGCTTAAACAATGTCACTTATATCCAAGATAATCCATCCGAAAACCCCATAGTGACCTTTGAAATTACCAGTTCTCAATCGATGAATGTTTATATTGATTATGAATTTGTTGGTGCATGGCATTCAAATAATGCATTGAAATTGCCACAGTATTATCAAGTGGTTGCACAGGAGGGTTTAACTCAGCTTGATTTTGATTTGCGTGAAGCCTACGCCAGTTTGGATTTTAAAATGCCTCCTGAACTTGAAGATGGTATCTATTATCACTTAACCAGTCATGGTGAAATCTTGGGTTCAGAAGTCAAGGTTGGGGACTTTGTACAGTTTCATGATCAGCAAAGTTGGATGATGCACTATCCACAATCCGTATAAATTAAATTTTTTCAAGAACCAAGGGAGTGACGATGGTTGGAAATTGAAAGATCAATCTACTCAAGTGAGGCCTTAACGTTGAACAAGTTGAGGCCTTTTTATTTATGGAGGACAAAATGACAGAGGTTGTTTCAGCGGGTGCAGGGATTGCAGCCGTGATTAAATCCTATGGAGTATTTTTTATTGTCGTCATGGCACTCACTTTTATGTTTTTGGCATGGATGGTGGTGATTATGACAAGGTTACCCAAGTCTCGACGTGAATGGGTGGTTTCACTTATTTCAACAGCAGTTGGCAGTATTGCAGGAGGTGCTTTTGTGATTCAGCATTTTGGCTTGCAAGAGTGGAGTCAAAACCCATATGGGGCATTTGCCTTGGGAGGTCTGTACTTCCTTTGTGGTTTGCCTGTATGGGCGATTATTCGTTGGACTTTTAATTATATTAATGCACGAGAAGATTCAACCATCTTGGATGTTGCAAAAGAGGTGAAAGACTTTAAAGACAAATTCTAAAGAAAAAACAATCCAATGCCGCCTTCGGGCGGTTTTTTATTATAAAGAGGAAAATGACATGACAATAACACAAGACGGTTTCGATATTTTACGCAAAAAATTTGGTAAGTTGAGTCAATCTCAAGTTGATGGCATCAACTTCCTTGTCTCAGTACTGGGCGAAGATAAGACGATTATCCCCACTCAAGTTGCTTATATCTTGGCAACGGCTTGGCATGAAACGGCAAAAACCATGCAACCTGTGATCGAGTACGGTTCAGAAAAATATTTGAAATCTAAACAATATTATCCCTATATCGGCTATGGCTATGTGCAACTGACGTGGTTAGCAAACTATAAGCGCATGGGGGATTATTTAAAAATTGACTTAGTGAAAAATCCAAAATTGGCTTTACAAGCGGATATTGCAGCCCGTGTCATGATTATCGGTATGAAAAAAGGCATGTTCACAGGTAAAAAACTCGCGGATTACATCAATCAGGATAGAAAAGATTATATCAATGCGCGACGAATTATTAATGGAACGGATAAAGCAGAGTTGATTGCAGGCTATGCAGAGATATTTGAGGCCATCTTGCAAGCTTCTGAAGTCACAATTTTGTCTTATTGAGAGAATAGAAGTCCATACCGATTTGATACGGACTTCTATTTTAATATGATTTAGTTTGCGAGCTTATGCAATGGCATTAAATGCATCTGTATAGACCACGTCACCTGACGGGACATGTTCGGTAAATGGCAAAATCTGGAAATATTCTGCCGGCACACCTTGTAATACAAGTCTTGCATCTGCTTTAAAACCAAATTTACCGTAATAGGCTGGATCGCCAAGCAGCACACAGCCAACAGCATCTAAATCCTTGAGAGCTTCAAGGCCTGCATGCATCAGTTTTGCGCCAACGCCTTGACCTTGATATTCAGGTAAAACTGAAATTGGCCCTAAGCCATACCAGCCTTTGGTTCCATCTGAGATTTTCACAGGGGAAAATGCAATATGTCCAATCAGTTTATGATTACTGAGCGCAACCAAAGATAAACTCAATTGGCCTGAATTACGTAAAGCATTCACAATAAATTGCTCTGTATGGCTGGAGTGCTCTGCATCGGCGAAAGCCGCTTGAGTTAAATCAAAAATACATTGAATGTCTGTTGGCCGTTCATCACGAATGTGTATATTCATCTTTATTTTCTCTTGTGTTTCCTGATTGAGGATGGCCCGAATCTGCTTGAGAGCAGGGTTGGCTTGAGTGTATTTTTCCCCATAACTGAGATTAAATGCATAATCGAAATTAACGGGGTTGATGCCTTGATTATGCTGCAGAATAGTCTCTAATTTATCCAATGCTTTAACCAATCGGGCTTCAGCTGTTTCTGCATCTTCATATTCTTGCCATAATGTTCGAATCAAACTTTTCGGTTGTTCATCAAGGCATTCGGTTAGTTGATCAAGATCCTGCTTTTCCTGCTGATTCTTCGCTGGAAATTGATCTTTCATAATGGCTGGAATATCGCCGTGAAGAGCTTCACCCAAGTCATGAATCAGGCACATTTTGAGTATCTTCTCGAGATTAATGTCTTCGAATTGATCTGCAAAAATCATCGCCATTAAGCATAAACGCCAACTATGTTCAGCGGTACTTTCTTGGCGGCCATTGGAAGTATGTGAAAATCTCAGCACATTTTTTAGTTTTTCCGCTTCTCGTAAAAAAGCTAAGCGGTTTTGAATTACGTCTAGTTCCATTTTCTTTCTCAAAATAAACCATATGTAATTTGGATAAACCCGATCTAAGATTAGATTGATAGACATCATCTAAGTACAACCAAGGATTTATCCAAACCGATGGTTGTGTGTTAACGATTGTCTAACTGTGGGCGTACTGATCTAAGCCCATGTAAATTAATTTGATAGGGCTGTCCATTAATGGATTTAATCAGTTTTTTCTTTCTTAGCTTGTTAAAAACGGCAAGGTCGCAATCGGACAGCAAGAAACCTTCTCGGCTATAGCATTCTACAGCGATGATTTGACCTGAGTCATTACGAAGTTTTACGATTTTTCCGCCTTTTGCTAAGACGTGCAGTGTCCGTTGTTCGGACTTAGATAAGTTCATGTTGTTATCCAGATAGAAATAATCAGAGGCAAAGTTAGGCTTAAAGCCCAAAAAATCGCGCAGATAACCAATTTCAATGTGCTATTGAAATTTAGTTACCAGATTACTGCTATCTCCAACATAAAACCCTCGATATGGATGCGATACGATATGTACCGAAGAAAATATTAATGCAAGTTGAATTAAAAATCAATCATGATATTAAAAAGAGGTTTTGAGTTGAGAGTTATTTCTTTGAATGCTTTTGTTTGAGCTGTAAGTAGGCTGGTACAGATTTCTTAGCTTGCCGACGCAGCATCATTTTAATGTATAACACGATTGCAAAGCATGCCGTTGCTACAGTGAGCATCAACCCATTCATATAACTCATAACCGAGCTGACGTAACCTATAGTCGCAAGGCGACGCTGCATACGTTCAACTTGAGTGCTGGACTCAATTCCTGTAATCGCCCAAGTACATAAGTGTTCACAGTTGTTAATGATAAGGTGGTAGTGATTTTCATGCATACGTGAACGCATACGTCGTACCACGGTTTTGGCTTGGTAGCGTGGGGATTGATAATTCCTGATATAAATTGGCTTATCACGTGCAAAACGCTGGATAGACGTCATTTCAATCGGATGCTTTTTAAAAATATGGGCAAAACCAGAATAATGAATGACTCGTCCACGACCTGCATAAATGCCGTGGTGACTATAACCAAAGTGTTTTACGATGAGGTGTGCGCCAATTGGGAAACGCGGATGTTTTTGCTGCATGCTGATACAAGGTTATTGTATTTACACCATTATTTTAGTGAAAAAATGTGAATCAATCGAGCTTATTTGTGCCGCTAAACCGATGATTATGTGTGGTGTTTGTATCTGTCATTCTGCCTTGAGCTTTGCTATGAGAAAATAGACAAAATTGATCTTAAATATTCACCATGATGAAAAATTGGCTCCTGTTCACTTTTACCTTTTTAGCTGCCTCCACTACTTATGCAATGGAGCATCAAACCATTCAATTTAAACAACAACACTATGATGTCATCAAAGTTGAACAGCTGGATCAATTAAAATTATTTTTAAAAAGTCCTGAAACGAATCGCTACTACCAAAAGTTTACAGCTATTCAAAAAGCGCTACCTGCTTGTGAGAAACTTACTTTTGCAATGAATGCAGGAATGTATCATGCTGACTTCCAACCGGTTGGATTATATGTCGAACAGAGCAAGGAACGAAGACCATTAAATCAAGCAAAAGGTTTTGGTAATTTCTTTATGCAACCCAATGGCGTGGTGGCATGGAATGATCATCGTGCAGTGATCAAGAACACGGCTGATTATGTACATTCAGGGTTTAAAGCGCAGTTTGCAACCCAGTCCGGACCAATGCTGGTTGATCAAGGTAAAATTAATCACCAGTTTTTGGTCGATTCAAATTCGTTAAAAATTCGAAATGGTGTGGGTGTTAAGGATAATCAACTTTACTTTGTCATTTCACAACAGCGGGTGAGTTTTTACCAGTTTGCTCAGCTTTTTAAGCAGCAATTGAAAATAGACAATGCCTTGTATTTAGATGGTTCGATTTCCAGTTTGTATTCAATACAGAATAAACGCCATGATCAGCGATTTAATTTGGGGCCAATTGTGGCAGAAGTGAACCGAGAGAACTGTAAATCTTGATGACACCCTCATCTCCATGGTTTAAGGAGATGAGGGGCTTATTTTTATTGAATTGGTGGTTTGATCATCGCAAGTAATTCTTTGCGACTATAACCACGAGAAATCAGTACTTTCTTGATGCCTTTAATCACATCTTCATCTGTAGCTTTAACTAAAGCATCCAACAGTTGTTCATTGGTTTTGCAAGAACAATCGTTTTCAACGCAAGAAGTTTGGTTCTTGTGTTCGTTATATTGTTCATCTGCATTGAACAGTTTTTGCCAAAAACTCATAGAGCCTTCATATACAACCTAACATAGCTCGAAATATAGCCGCTTTAAAATAAAATACAAGTCAGCTTAAGTGATAAAAGCAGCAGTTGAACTTCAATTTTTTCGATGAGCCTTTTAAAGTCTAACGAAATTATGACATTTGAATGACTTGACCTTTGAAAAACATCACTTTTTTATAAATATACTTTGAACAAAAATAAAGGGTTACTCGAACCCTTTATATTATCTTGTTACGTTGAAATAATTTGTTTAAATCTTTTCAAGTAAAACACCTGATTCCACATGATGAGTAAAAGGGAATTGATCGAACATGGCAAACTTCACAATGCGATGGGTTTGGCTAAGTATTTTTAAGTTATCATGCAGGGTATCTGGGTTGCATGAGATATACAGAATACGTTCAAAACCTTGTAATAGTTTAAGCGTTTCATCATCGATGCCTGCACGCGGTGGATCAACAAAAACCGTGTCAAAATCGTAGCTTTGAATGTCGATCTCAGCTTCTTGTAAACGTCTAAATTCACGTTCACCTTGATAAGCCTGAGTAAACTCTTCTGCAGATAAACGCGCCACCTGAATATTCTCAATCTGGTTTTGCTCAATGTTCCATTGAGCTGCGTAGACTGAAGACTTAGCCAGTTCAGTTGCGAGTACACGCTTGAATTTCAACGAGAGTGGTAAGGTGAAGTTACCATTACCACAATATAATTCTAAAAGATCTTTTTCGGACTTTTGTGCAGCATCACAAGCCCATTCCAACATATGTTGACACACTTGCGCATTCGGCTGGGTAAAGCTGCTTTCAATTTGTTTGTATTTAAAGGTACGACCGTGAACATTAAGTTGTTCCACCACGTAGTCATCACCAATAATCACTTTTTGGCCACGACTACGACCCATGATTTTAATGTTTAGTTTTTCAGCTAGCGCTTTAGCTGCTGTTTCCCATTCAGCATCTAATTTACGATGGTAAATCAGGGTGACTAGCATCTCTCCACTTAAGGTTGAGAGAAAGTCTGCTTCAAAAACACGTTGTGATAGAATCGGGACTGCTTTTAATTCTTCTAATAGGCGAGGCATTAAATCATTAATGCTTTGATCTGCGATGGGAAATGTATCCACACGAACAACTTCTTTTTGCTTACCATCTTCAGCACGTTCAAACATGGCATAGAACAAATCATCTTCGGTATGCCAGATACGGAATTCTGCACGCATACGGAAATGCTGTTCGGGCGATTGAAACACTTCTAAAGCAGGAGGATTGAACGGGGCAAATTGTGTGGTAATACGTTCAACTTTCTCTTGGAGTTGCTGTTGGTAAGATACAGTCATAAAAAAGAAAACTACAGGTGAAATCTAAACGGGAATGGTATCAAAAAAGCACGCTAAGGTGCAGGAAATTATGATATTCACTTATTTATATGCTTAGCCTAGGGCGAGTACAGATTGGATAAAATCTGCTTTAATTTGCCGATATTGGTCTTGAGATAAGCCAACACATCTTTGTTTGAACTGATTATATTGTTGTGTCAGGCTAGGTGAGTTTCTTAATAGATCCCGAAAGGTGATGAAATTGCAAAATTCTGAACCTGTCACCACGATTTGCAATGCTACATCATGTTGTTGTGATTCCAACATACAAAGTTCATGAGTACGTAGTGTATCAAGTTTTTCTTTAAAATTAAGCTGTTGTAATTTTTCAATTGAATCTAAAAATTGATGGGCGGGTACTTCAATATAAATATCGAGATCACCTTTTGAAATTGCATTGGGAATGGCGGATGAACCAATATGTTCAACAATTGCAAAAGGAATAAGCTGCTGGATTTTATTTTTATAATCTTCAAAATGCTGAGCGCAGTTGGGTTGATATTCAGGGGCTGAGAAGAAATGCATCTAAATGGTCTCATTTTATAATAGGAATAAGGCGATCTAAAAAATAATAAAAAACCCGAACCATGTAAACATGATTCGGGCTAGGATGAGGAGCGTTTGAAGCTCCGCAAGGGATTTAAAAATTAATCTTCAGATAAAGTCATTAAGCTTGCGTTACCACCAGCTGCAGCAGTATTCACACTGATTGCACGTTCGATAACAAGACGTTCTAAAGGAATTTGTTCATTGGCTTGTAACTGGGTAATCCCGACAATCGCACCTGAACGATTCGCAACTTTAGTTTGCAAGTCTTGCAACTGTTCAACAGAACCATGATGAAGCACTGCATCAAACGCATCTTTTTCAACACTTGAAATCACAGTGATTGCATCTAAGACATCTTTTGGTAAAGATGCTTTGTGTTTTACTAAGAATGCATTGTCTTTCAACACAGCCGCAGTACTGCTGACGGAGAAAATCGCAAGTAATTGTTGAAGCTGGCTTGCTTCATCATTTGCAATTGAAAGCACACGGTGACGAGGCAAGATAATGTATTGGTTGCTTTCACCCGTAGGGCCTTGCAACTCGTAGAACTTACCTACACCAAATGCTGGAATCGCTGTGATTGCTTGCGGCATGTTTTGGTTTGCCCAAGACAATAAGCTTTGATAAGCAACATTTGATACTGCATCAAACTGAGAGATTTCAGCTTTCACCGCAAATGGGGTCGCCAATACTTTCTCTGAACAATGTTCCATCAAGCGGTACATATAAAGCGGACCACCAGCTTTAGGACCAGTACCTGATAAACCTTCACCACCAAATGGTTGCACGCCTACAACTGCACCCACGATGTTGCGGTTGATATATAAGTTACCCACTTCAGCGCGCTGGATCACAGTATTAATGGTTTCATCGATACGTGTGTGTAGACCCATGGTTAAGCCGTAACCTTTAGCATTGATACGGTCGATCAATTGCTCAAGCTCACCATATTTATAAGTGATGATGTGCAATACAGGACCGAACACTTCGCGTTCTAGATCGTCAAGGTTTGGTAATTCAATCGCTGTTGGCGGAACAAATGTACCTTGTGCAAGCGCTTGTTGGCTTACCGCATCGTTAAACATCAATTGATGAACAGGGTAGCCTTTAGATTTCATCTTTTGAATGTGCGTATCGATGGTTTGTTTTGCTTCAGTATCAATTACTGGGCCAATGTCAGTTTTTAAGATCGCAGGGTTGCCGACGATCAACTGTTGCATTGCACCTTTCAACATTTTGATAACTGTTGCAGCGCTGTCTTCTTGCACACATAAGATACGAAGTGCAGAACAACGTTGACCCGCACTGTCAAATGCAGAACTGACAACATCGAGAACCACTTGTTCAGTCAACGCAGATGAATCTACGATCATTGCATTTTGACCACCCGTTTCCGCGATTAACGGAATTGGTTGACCATTTGGAGACAAGCGTTTTGCGACAGTCTTTTGCAAAATTTTTGCAACTTCAGTCGAACCAGTGAACATGATACCTTGAACACGATCATCTTGGCTCAATTGAGCACCAACGGTTTCACCGCGACCTGGAAGAAGTTGAACAACGCCGTGTGGCACGCCAGCTTCCCAAAGCATTTGAACTGCTTGAGCTGCAATTAAAGGTGTTTGTTCAGCAGGTTTGGCAATCACACAGTTACCACTCACCAATGCTGCTGCAATCTGACCAGAGAAAATTGCAAGAGGGAAGTTCCATGGGCTAATACACAATACAGTACCTAATGGCTTGACTTGTGCATTTGCAGGTAAGTTTTCGATTTGAGTTGCATAGTAACGCAAGAAATCGACAGCTTCACGTACTTCAGCAATGGCATTGGCATAGGTTTTACCACTTTCACGGCAAAGTAAGACCATCAACTCTTGAATGCGTGCTTCCATCAAATCTGCAGCGCGTTTTAAGCAAGCTGCACGTTCAACTTTATCTGTTGCAGCCCAGCTTTGTTCAGCTTGTACCGCAGCTTCTAGCGCCAGTTGTACATCCGCACTGGTTGCTTCGTTTACATAACCGACAATTTCACTGTTTTGTGCAGGGTTTGTAATTGCAAGTGCATTACTTTCGTCGTGAACTGTTGATTCAAATCCAAGTAATGGCGCACTTTTCCAAATCTGGCTACGTAATTTCTGTGCCGTCGCATCCAAGTCTGCTAATGGTTGATCGTTATTAAGATCAAAGCCATTTGAGTTTGGACGTAATGGATAAAGATCATGTGGCAGCGGGATTGCAGGGTGTTTTAAGCCAAGCTGACCTTCGTCTTTTGCAGAAGTTTGAATGTCTTTGATTGGAGACTGAATCAGGTCTTCAACTTTTAAAGTCTTATCAGCAATACGGTTTACGAATGAGGTATTTGCACCATTTTCAAGTAAACGACGGACTAAGTAAGCCAATAAAGTTTCATGGTTACCCACTGGCGCATAGACACGACATGGTACGCCTAATTTACCATCTTCTTTAGACCCAACCACTTGTTCGTACAATGGCTCACCCATACCGTGCAAGCATTGGAATTCGTATTGACCAGGATAGTATTTGCTTGGATCAGCCAAGTTGTAAATCGTTGCAAGTGATTGTGCATTGTGTGTCGCAAATTGCGGATACACTTGATCAGGTGCAGCAAGTAATTTCTTCGCACAAGCAATGTATGACAAATCCGTGTGAACTTTACGGGTAAACACAGGGTAATCCGTCATACCATCAATTTGTGCTTTTTTGATTTCGCTATCCCAATACGCACCTTTCACCAAACGGATCATCAGGCGTTTGTTACTGCGTTTTGCAAGGTCAACGATGTAATCAACAACGTAGAAGCAACGCTTTTGATAAGCCTGAATAACGAAACCAATGCCTTTCCAGTTGGCAAGTTTTGGTTCGAAACATAAGCGTTCAAGTAATTCGAGTGAAATTTCTAAACGTTCAGATTCTTCAGCATCGATGTTTAAGCCGATATCGTATTGTTTTGCCAAGCACGCAAGTTCAAAAACTTTGCTATAAAGTTCGTGATGAACACGTGCGATTTGTGCACGTTGGTAGCGTGGGTGTAACGCAGAGAGCTTGATTGAGATACCAGGGCCATCATAAACGCCACGACCATTTGATGCTTTACCAATGGCATGGATCGCTTGAGTGTAGTCGTTATAGTAACGCTCAGCATCATGTTCAGTCAGTGCAGCTTCGCCCAACATGTCGTATGAGTAGCGGAAACCTTTGTGTTCAAATGGTTTTGCATGTTCAAGCGCTTCTTCGATGGTTTCACCCGTAACGAATTGCTCACCCATCATACGCATGGCAACGTCAACTGCTTTACGGATGATGCCACGACCACTACGCGCCAAAAGACCAGTCAAAACACTTGATAAGCTGGTTTGCTTTGGTGTTTCCATTAACTTGCCAGTTAACATCAAGCCCCATGCAGCAGCATTTACGAACATCAGGTTACTTTGACCGACATGATCTTTCCAGTTACCTTGGTTGATTTTGTCGCGGATCAATAAATCTCGAGTTGCTGTATCTGGAATACGAAGCAAAGCTTCTGCCAAACACATCAACGCTACACCTTCCTGTGAAGAAAGCGAGAATTCTTGGAGTAAACCTTGAACAATACCTGCTTTACCCGCCGAGCTTTTACGTTCACGTAAATTATGCGCTAGGCTAAATGCAAGTTCATAAATTTTCTGATCAAGTTCTGGGGAAATGTTGGCTGCTTCAGCAAGTACAGCCACTGCTTCAGGCTCTGCACGTCGCCAAGCCGTATTAATGCGTTGCTCAAACTCACTTTTTTCTTTAAATTCGGTGATATAACCGTCGATGTGAGCTGTTTCCATTTGTGCGGGAGTATCCAATGTATTCATACTAAATTCCAATAACAATCTCTAGAACATATTGAGTAGAGAGGTTTAGATAATTTATGATTACAGAATGAATCCCGAGTAACTCACTATAATTTACCCATTTTTTAGAGGAAAATTCAGTTGAATGGCCCTATTTATACACTAGATCGAACTGACCTAAAAATTCTGGATATTCTTCAAGCAGATGGGAGAATTTCTAATAGTAAATTGGCAGAATTAGTGAACCTGTCACCGACTGCGGTGATGGCACGTGTACAGAAACTGACAAAGGATGAATTTATCTTAGGGTATGAGGCAAAGCTCAATCCGAATAAGCTTAATGCAAATTTTTTGGTTTTTGTTGAAGTGTTGTTGGATAAGACCACGCCGCACGTGCTAGATGATTTTATTGATGCGGTGACCCAATATCCTGAGATCGTGGAATGCCATATGGTCAGTGGAGGCTTTGATTTCTTGATTAAACTGCGGAGTGCGGGCATGGAGGAGTTTCGCCGTATTGCAGGGCAGATTTTATGGCAGCTCCCTGGTGTGAAGGAAACACGCAGCTACCCAGTCATGCAGGTAGTGAAAGACAGCTCTAAAATAAAAATTAAATCAAAAACAAAATTTTAAGCAAAAGAAAAGGGGCCCGAAAGCCCCTTAAATTTTGATCAGAATTATTTCATTTCACGCGCATAGATTTCATCAGCTTGTTCGAAGCGACTTGTCACTGCTGCATTTGGTGCTTTACCAAGTAAGCTCACCACAACGATGCTGATCAATGCAAAAACGAAGCCTGGAATAATTTCATAGATACCCGTGTAACCGAAGAAGTTTTTCCAAAGGATTACCGTCAAAGCACCCACAACCATACCCACCAATGCACCGTTTAACGTCATACGTTTCCAGAACAATGAAAGAATAATCAATGGACCAAATGCGGCACCAAAACCAGCCCAAGCATAAGCAACTAAGCCAAGAACCTTACTTTCTGGGTTTTGAGCAAGAGAGAGGGCAAGCATTGCAACAGCAAGTACCATTGCACGTCCAATCCAAACCAGTTCTTTTTGAGATGCATTTTTGCGGATAAAGCCTTTGTACAAATCTTCTGTCAAAGCACTAGAGCAAACCAGAAGCTGGCAACTCAGTGTACTCATGACTGCAGATAGAATCGCAGCAAGGATTACACCCACAACCCAAGGGTTGAACAAGATTTTGGTAAGTTCCATGAATACAGTTTCAGGGTTAGCTGTAACTGCAGCTGCAAACTCTGGGTGCATTTGGAAATAAGCGATACCGATAAAGCCTGAACCAACTGCGCCAGCTAGACATAGAATCATCCACGTCATACCGATACGGCGTGCAGCTGGAATTGATTTTACCGAGTCAGCTGCCATGAAGCGGACAAGGATATGTGGTTGACCAAAATAGCCTAAACCCCAAGCTGCTGCTGAAAGAATCGCAACAACACTTAAGTTTGTCGCAAAATCAAATGCATGTGGACGTACACTTTCAACAACCGCAGTAAACTCTTCCATACCAATGCCTAAAGACATGTAGGTCACGATTGGAAGCAGCAATAATGCAAAAATCATTAAGCCTGCTTGGAAAGTATCAGTCCAACTGATTGCAAGGAAACCGCCAATACACACATAACCAATGGTTGCGAATGCACCTAACCATAAGGCTGTGCTATATGGCAACTGGAACAATGTTTCGAATAATCGTGCACCAGCGACCATGCCAGAAGCACAATAAATCGCAAAGAAAACAAGAATAATCAATGCAGATGTGACGCGTAGGATTTTCTTCTGGTCATCAAAACGACCGGTAAAGTAATCTGGTAAGGTGAGGGCATTGTTTTGTACTTCAGTGTGCACACGTAAACGTCCTGCAACCAAATACCAGTTTAACCAAGCACCGATAATCAAACCGATCGCAATCCACGATTCAGATAAGCCAGTTAAGTAAATTGCGCCAGGTAAACCCATGAGTAACCAACCACTCATGTCTGATGCACCCGCAGATAAAGCGGTTACAAAACTGCCTAGACTTCGGCCTCCAAGAATATAATCGTCAAGGTTTTTGGTAGAAAAATAGGCGTATAAACCGATGCCAAGCATGGCCAGGATATAGACCACGAATACAACAACTGTGGGATTAGAAAAATTCATAATGGATGCCTGTCCTTACATATCCATAATTTGCAATCACACCTGAATAGCTAAAAAAATGATTTACTATTCTTGGGATTGATAAGGTCACAGATTCAAGCACAAATGATTTTTAAAATACTGTTATGTTTGTGTATTTTATTTGTATATTTTATGTAATTTAAAATAAGTGTATGAATCTTAATTTTTTAATTCAAAAAATAGGATTTTTTTTCATCAAAATATGAATGGTCGGCGTGCAAAAAAAACTCAAAATGTATGCAAAAGTTACAATTCATAAAATGTACAGATGTAGATTAAATTAAATCAGTTAAAAACTAGGCAGAAGTTTTGACATATAATGTTACAACAGCAACAATTCAGAGAAATTTGAATATAAAAAAATATAATGTTAAGCGCTTTTGCTAATGAAAAATTGCTTGGAATCTCTCATATTATTTCATTGCACCATTAGGGTGCATTGTCTGAGAGAAATGGAAAGTGGAAACGGTTCAAACGGCAACGATAAGAATAGAGCATGATTTGCTCGGTGCGAAAGAAGTTCCAGTCAATTGTTATTATGGAATTCATACTTTACGCGCCATTGAAAATTTTAAGATTTCTTCGCAAAAAGTTGGACAAAATGGCTACTTTATTCGTGCTTTGGCGCAGGTAAAGAAAGCTTCTGCGCAAGCGAATTTAAGCTTTGGCAAACTCACTGAAACTCAAAGTTTAGCTATTCAGCATGCCTGTGATGCTTTAATCACTGACACAGAAAAATGGCAAGATTCCTTCCCAATTGATATTTATCAAGGTGGGGCGGGAACTTCAATTAATATGAATACTAATGAAGTGATTGCCAATATTGCACTGGAGTCATTAGGTTATCAAAAAGGAAAATATGAGGTGATCCATCCTAATGATCATGTCAATAAATCCCAATCGACCAATGACGTATACCCAACAGCGCTTCGTCTATCAACCTACTGTTCTTTGGATGCTTTGTTCACGCAGATGGACAAGCTAATTACGTCATTTGAAAATAAAGCAATTGAATTCCGCTATGTATTAAAGATGGGTCGAACTCAATTACAGGATGCAGTGCCAATGACACTGGGGCAAGAGTTCCGTGCTTTTGCAACTTTATTAAAAGAAGATGTACGTTTAATCAAACGGACTCGTGAATTATTGCTTGAAGTGAATTTGGGCGCGACCGCAATTGGCACTGGGGTAAATACACCAAAAGGTTATGCCATCAAAGCCGTTTCCTGTTTAAAAGAGATTACAGGCTTGAATCTGGTGGGTGCGGAAGATTATGTTGAAGCTACCAGTGACTGTGGTGTATTCATCATTTTATCGAGTGCTTTGAAGCGTCTAGCATGTAAGCTTTCAAAGATCAGTAATGATTTACGTTTACTTAGTTCTGGACCGCGTACTGGATTCGGCGAAATTCAATTGCCTGAGCTGCAAGCTGGTTCTTCGATTATGCCTGCAAAAGTAAATCCTGTGATTCCTGAAGTGGTGAATCAGATCGCATTTAAAGTGATTGGTAACGATTTAACCATTACTTTTGCGGCAGAAGCAGGGCAATTACAGCTCAATGTGATGGAACCTGTGATTGCAATTTCATTGAATGAATCAATTGAATTGCTTACGCATGCAATTCAAAGCCTAGATGAAAAATGTGTACGTGGCATCAAAGCAAATGAACAAGCTTGCCATGATGCAGTGATGCGCAGTGTCGGGATTATTACCTTGCTTGATCCACTCTTGGGGCATGCATTGTGTGATGAAATCGGTAAACAATGTATTGCTGAACATAAAACCATTCAAGAGGTGGTTTTAGAGCGTGGTCTACTGACTCAAGCGCAACTGGATGAGATTTTCTCTTTTGAAAACTTGGTTTCAGAAGTCGATGGCATTCAAGTAGATGATGTCGCTTAAATCCTGAAAATTAAGCTGTGATAAAAGCCTAATTCAAATTGAATTGGGCTTTTTTGATTGCACTGAGAAATAATGGATTGGTGCAATAATTTGATCGGGTCAACATAAGCTTTTATTCCTGTGATCAAGTCAACTGATGTATTACAGATCATTACAGAGTAGGTGGTTGTCTTGTCTCGGCGGCTCACCTATGGTCTAAGAGGTGTCTTAAGAACACCAATGCTTAACAACAATAAATAAGCTAAATGACAAAGGTAGAATAATGATGATGCATCACTTTATTAGACGCAGTTTAATCTCGATGGGAATATTGGTACTACCGATTATACCTTCATTGGTTTTTGCACACGGCTATGTACTGAAACCAGAATCTCGAGCCTATGCCTGTAAGTTAAATAAGAATACTCAATGTGGCAGCATTGTTTGGGAGCCGCAAAGTTTAGAAGCTCCGAAAGGTTTTCCGCAGTCTGGACCACCAGATGGACAGATTGCCAATGCCAATTTGAGTCAATTCTCAGAATTGAATGCCCAATCACCGACACGATGGGTCAAAACAAATTTGCCCACAGGTGCAAATGACTTTACTTGGCAGTTTACCGCACAACATGTGACTCAAGGCTGGCGTTATTTCATTACTAAACAAGGGTGGAATCCTTCAGCTCCTTTGGCACGTGGCTCTTTTGATCTAAATCCTTTTTGTACGGTGGATGGTAAGTACCAAAAGCCTGCCAGTGTAGAAACACATCGCTGTTATGTACCTGCTGACCGAAGTGGTTATCATGTCATTTTAGCGGTTTGGGATATCGGTGATACCAGTAATGCCTTTTATAATGTTATTGATGTAAATGTCGGTTCAGGTCGTCCAACAACACCAGTTGATCCGCAACCACCGAAACCAGTTCAAAGCTGGAATGATATTGGTGATATTAATCCGCTTGATGACCTATTGGTAAATGATCGGGTATCCACACGAGTTTTTGATACCAATGGCGAAAATCCAAATTTAAAAACAGAATTACGGATTAGCAGTACTGCCAATGGTAGCCGAAATGTTTGGCCACGTTTATTAGCAGAGGCGATTAATCGAGAACATAGTGCCTTGCGCGCAGGTATTAAAAATGCACAGGGGGAGATTGTACCTGTAAGTGGCAAAAATGATGTGTATAGCAGTGTCAATAGTGGTATTCAGCGTGTTGAAATCAAAATTGAGCGTGCCCCGATCAGTGGTGATGGCTCTTATGATTTTGTTTATCCGAAAAATATCAGTACATATAAAGCAGGGACCAAGGTATTGGGCAGTGATGGCTACACATATCAGTGCAAGCCTTTTCCTTATAGTGGTTGGTGTAGCATTCAAGCACATCAATATGTACCAGGCACAGGCTCGAACTGGCAGGATGCCTGGATTCTCGTAAAATAGTCAACGTTAAAGTAATAAAAAACCGAGTTAATATATAACTCGGTTTTTTATTAGATCAATCTAAATAGATCGGTCTGATTTATAAAAATTATAAACCTGATTCGTATTCGCTATTTGAAAGCAATTTTTCAACATCAGCCATATTGTCTGGCTTGATTTTGTAAATCCATCCTTTGCCATACGGCTCATCATTAACAAAATCAGGATCATCTTCAAGGTCAGTATTCACTTCAACCACGGTTCCAGAAACAGGCGCATGAATATCAGAGGCTGTTTTAACTGACTCAACAATGCCTGCTTGTTCGGTTGCGGTGACATGGCTACCCACTTCTGGGGTTTCCACATACACTAAATCACCCAATTCATCTTGTGCATGGTCAGTAATCCCGGTAACAACGAGGTCGCCCTCAATTCTTACCCACTCATGCGTACGTGCATATTTCAATTCTGCTGGATGATTCATGACAACTCCTTAACAATCTGTCGTATCATTTTTATTTGGTTTATACATGCTTTTCAATAAAAACAAAAGCTTTCCTGAACTTATAAATAAGGGTCTTTACGCCAGTTACTTGGGCTACGACCACTCCAACGTTTAAAAGCACGGCTGAAATTCGCGACATCGGAATAACCGAGTTCATCTGCGATTTGTTCCAAACTATAATCGGTTCGAGACAGCAAAGAGGTTGCATGTCGGTAACGTACTTCATCCACGAGTGTAGAGAAGGAGGTACCTTCCGCAGCCAATTGGCGTTTCAAGGTACGATCTGACATATGCAAGCGTTCAGCCACACTTTCAATACTCAGATAGTGCTGTTCTGAATTGGTTAAAATATCACGCACCCGCATTGCTAAACGACGACGTTCACCTAGCGCTGAAAGTTCAGTTTCGCATTGGTTAATTGCAATCTGACTGGCAATTGGATCTGCATTGACCATTTTTAAGCCGAGATATTTTTTATCGAAGCTTGAAATCAGATGGGGCTGATTAAAACGCACTGTACTGGTTAATCGATCTTTATATTTTTCAAAGCCAGCAGGTTCAGGAAAGTCCAGATCAACTTCACCGCTGAGATCATCAATTCCGGTTAGAGCTTTAGCCATGGTCATAATCCCAATGGTTAAGCCTAAAATGATTTCAGTACGCAATGGCTCAACTTCAATATCACATTGTAGTTGTAAGGTTGCTTTAGGGCCGAAAGTAGAGAAATAGAGCTGTAAAAACGGAAGGCGTAACTGGATGAAACGGCTTGCCAGTGCAATCGCATCGGTAATGTCATGCGCCGTCATAATGGCATAGCCAATAAAACCATGAATGGAAATACGCATCTGCGTACCTAGATGAAAGCCCAATGTACTTTCACCGGTAAGGCGCAAAGAGTGTTTTACCAATTCATTCGCAATCGGTGTTGGAATTCGATAGTTTGGATCAGCCAGTTGTTCGCTGGTTAAGTGAAACGGTGCAAACAATGTTTCATCGCTATATCCCCAGCGTGAAACGACATCTAACAGCAATAAGCCATAGACGCCTGGTATTCCTTGATCTTGACGAGTTGAGGTTGTTTTCATGTGCTTTCCGTGGCGCTCATCAATTTTGCCAATATCTTTTAAACATTTAAGTCTTAAACATCTTTACATGAAAAAAAATAATCAATCATAAAAATTGTTGGACAAAAGAGTCACCGAATGTTCAAGAATCAAGTTGGTTTTCTAAACACCATAATTTTGGTTGTCGATATTAATAGCACATCCCCATGTTGGTTCAAAGCTTGTGTCACGTAGCTGACAATACCACGATCATTTTTGGTTTTAGATGGCACAATTGCAGTAATTTCAATCTCAACATGAATTTTATCGCCAACACGGGTTGGACGGGGCCAGCGCAAGCTTGACTCAGTGCCTAATAGCCCACCTGCAACAGGAAAACACTCCGTCCATAAACGCATGGTCACTGCAGATGTATGCCAGCCACTTGCAGCTAAACCTTGAAAGATAGGGTGTTCTGCTGCAGCAACTTCATCTAGGTGGAAGGGTTGTGGGTCATATTGCCCAGCAAATTGTTTCACTTCTTCAAGCGTCATTTCATATTCACGGCTGCTGAAGCGATCACCAATACTTAAATCTTCTAAATACAACATTATTCTGTGTCCTGGTCCTGAGTCACTCGCTGTTCAACTAAAAAGCCACCCGTTTGGCGCTTCCATAACTGTGCATACAAGCCGTCGTTCGCAATCAGTTCCTCATGTGTTCCTTGCTCAGCAATTCGGCCTTGGTCAAGCACAATGAGGCGATCCATCTGAGCAATAGTAGATAATCGATGCGCAATTGCAATCACCGTTTTGCCAACCATCAAGTCATTTAAGCTACTTTGAATTGCGGCTTCGACTTCCGAATCCAATGCACTAGTTGCTTCATCTAAAATCAGAATAGGTGCATCTTTCAGAAAAACACGTGATATTGCAATCCGTTGGCGTTGTCCACCAGAGAGCTTCACACCACGTTCACCGACATAGGCATCAAATCCAACCCGACCTTTTTGATCTGTCAGTTGGGGAATGAATTCTTCTGCTCTGGCTTTTTTCACTGCAAGTTGCACTTCCGCTTCAGTCGCATGTGGACGTCCATATTTAATATTTTCAGCTACAGTGCGGTGTAATAAAGAGGTGTCTTGCGTGACGAGAGCAATATTGGCACGTAAGCTATCTTGAGTAACATCATGAATATTTTGACCGTCAATCAAAATACGACCTTGGTTGATATCGTAGAAATGAAGCAGTAATTGGATCAGTGTTGATTTACCCGCACCTGAACGGCCCACAACGCCAATTTTTTCACCAGGTTTGATGGTTAAGTTAAAATGCTCAATCACATTTTTTTGGTTGTAAGCAAAGCTAACATCTTCAAATCGGATTTCACCATGCTGAACTTTTAATTCAGTCGCATCTTTCTTGTCTTGAATTTGGATCTGTTTCCCTAAAGTTGACATGCCATCCTGAATGGTACCGACATTCTCAAATAGCATGGTGACATGCCACATTAAAAACTCAGCCATACTGTCTAGCTTCAGTACCATCGCCGTGGTGGCTGCAATCACCCCAATCGCCGCTTGCCCTTGTGTCCATAACCATACTGAAGTGCCAATGACACCAATGTATAGAAATGCACTGAGTAAACGAATGCTGATTTCGTATTTGACCCCTAAACGCATTTGCTTATAAACCGTAACCATAAACTCTTGCATGGATTCTTTGGCATATTGGCTTTCACGGCCTGCATGCGCAAAAAGTTTTACAGTTTGGATATTGGTATAAGCATCCGTTATGCGGCCTGTCATGACAGCACGTGAATCTGCCTGTTTTTTGGAAATTTTACCTAAACGGGGAATAAAATAGCTGGCAATCACAATGAAAAAGACCAGCCACAACATTAAAGGAATAATAAGGACAGGAGAAATGGAGCCTAAGACCACACTAATTGTAATGAAGTAGATCAGTACATAAACTAGCATATCGCCTAAAATCATCCAGAATTCGCGTACAGCCAAAGCCGTTTGCATGACCTTGGCAGAAAGACGCCCTGCGAAGTCCGTATGGAAGAAGTCGAGACTCTGTTGTAATAACAGGTTATGGAAGCGCCAACGCATGCGCATTGGGAAATTACTAAATAAAACTTGATGTTTGACTACTGATTGCAGACTGACAAAGAAGATATTGGCAAAAAGGATGCTAATCAGGATGGTGAGGTTTTGTTGGTTATTTGCTAAAAATGTACTTGGGTGACTTTGTGTTAGCCAATCGACCAATTTTCCGATATAGGAGAAAAATAATGCTTCAAAACTGGCTGCAGCTGCAGTACAGGCAATCAGAATAAAGAGATAAGGGCGGATGCCTTTGGTGGATTGCCAAACGAAAGCAAAAAAAGTGGTGGGTAATGGTTTGTTTAAGTCTTTCGTTGGATAGGGATCAACTAATTTTTCAAACCATTGCAGCATGCCGCTTTTCCTCTAGTTATACAGTACGATTCAGCTCACCTTGGTAGGATAACAGAAAAGCGAGTTGGAGTCGGTAAAAGAACATAAATGATGAGCATGTCTTTTATGCCATAAACAAAATCATTTTTAGAATTCACAAAGCTTTATGTTAAGCATATGATGCTTATTTGTAGGGTCAATCATCCATCATTGTAGCGGTAGAAAAAAGTGAATAACACCAATAATCCAGTAAATGAATTAGAGCAATTAGAAACAGAACAGCAACAACAAAATTCAGCGGTAAATTCAATTGATGTTAATTCAGTCGATTTAATTGAAATTGTGGTTGAGATGGGGAGAGGTGCATTAGATATGGCATCATCAATTATAGAGAATATTGATGTCGATTTTTGATTAGGAAGTTTGTCTTATAATTAATTGTAGTTTTTAAAGAGGGAGATATTAAATAAGTTTTTTATTTAATTATTCTTCATACTTTGTTTTGTATTTTTAAATATATTGATGTTTGATTTTGAGGCGGTTTTTTGTTCAATATGATGTTATAATAAGTGAAAATTAATATATATATAGAAACGGTGATGAAAATAATATCTATAGTTATGCTTATGTTTTTATTCGGTATATGTCGTACAGCAGATGCTAAAAATTTTAAAGATGATTATGTTAATTTATCTGATGTTTATTTCAAATCCATAGATGATCAAATTCAATTTGAATATGGTTTGAGAGGGAAGGAGAAATCAGATATTGAACAACTAAAAGCAAAACAAAAAGAATGTTTAGTTGAAAAAAGTAAAGTTAATCTACATAAGTTGATTATTGAGCGTTATTCTGATTATCAGCACTATATGCTCGGTGCTACTGAAACGATCATGGAAAAAAATGAGTTTGTATTTACACAAAATGAAGCGCAAAAAAATTATTTAGCATTGAAAAATGAGTTAAAAAAAACCCCATATTCTTGTTGAATAATGAGGCTTTTATTAACTGAAAAACTAGCTTAATGCCGCTTTGCTTGAGCTTTGCGTCATCTGTTCAAAATACTGTACTGCGGGTGAACGAGCCATATAGGCCAGTGCTTGCTCGGTATCACCTTCATGGATCGGATTAAAGGTTGGCGAGACCCAGCGTAAAGTTGCTTTCCATAGATATTTAATGGTCGGTAGATTATCTGTTTGTGTCGCTTTCTTCTCAAACTCACGAATAAAGCTAAAGAAGCCACGGCGCATTAATTTTTGAATCTCTTGGTGTTCTAAATCTTGCTGCCCAAGGCTACGTGCAAAATCTGCAAGGAAGTAAATAAACAGTGGGAACACACCCATCATGATTACTTGACGCGAGACATAAAAACCAAATTTGTTGGTGAGTAGATGTTCAAAAAGGTCATAGGCAACGCAACGATGCTCAACTTCTTCAGCAAGGTGCCAACGAAACAAATCGGTCATGGCTGGATCTGCTGTATCCCAAGACTTACTGTCTAGGGTCCATTGTCCAATGGTTCCAGTAAAGTGCTCGATTGCAGCAATAACACCAACGCGGAACAGTAACCAGTATTCCTCCAACTTTTCACCCTTGAGGAATGGTATCCCTAAAGGTTTATCACCGAGAAGAATATTAAAAATAAAGTGGGCACGATTTAACGGATCTTGGATGTCATAACCATTTTCTCTCAAGAAATCTTGTGCTTTCTCGTGGGCACGGGCATGAGCCGCTTCTTGACGGACAAAGCCAATGACTTCTTGTTTGAGTTTTTCATCGGTCACATGAGGGATTGCTTTATTAAACACACGGCAGAACCAAAATTCACCCGCAGGCAAAAGCATGTTAATCCCATTGGCAATGTGCGAGCATAAGGGATCGTTCTGCATCCAGCAGACGGAAGATTCAGAAAAATCGAAATGTACTTTTCTTGCTTTAAGTTGATGATTTTCTGTGATCATAGCTGTCACCCGAACTAAAATTACAAATCAAATTGAATACGTATTTTTTAGCATTGAGTAAAAATGTGTACCATGTGCTTATAGGACAAAAACAACACATAGAGTGATTAAAAAGATAAAACAGGAAAAACTTGTCATGATTGTGAGCTTTTAGGCCTTTTGCACAAAAAAGCCATATCGGTTGAAGATATGGCTTGAGTCAATCAAATTATGTAGTCATTTTTCTCGTATGCGCATTAACCAAAGATTTGTAAGATACTTTGAATGACAACAACGTTGACAAGGTCAATAAAGAATGCACCGACAAGTGGAACAATCAAAAAGGCTTTGTGAGATGGGCCATACATATTGGTAATGGCTTGCATATTTGCAATTGCATTGGGCGTAGCCCCCATACCAAAACCGCAAAGACCAGAAGCCAATACTGCTGAATCGTAGTTTTTACCCATGACGCGGAAAGACACATAAACCGCAAAGACCCACATTGCAATAGATTGAGCAATCAATAAAATAATCATTGGAATTGCAAGATCAGCCAGTTGCCAAAGTTTCAATGAAACCAGAGCCATTGCTAAAAATAACGCAAGCGCTGTATTACCAAACACATCTATCGAACGATCAAAGATTTCTTGTTTCAAACCTGTTTCTAACACATTGCGTAAAAGAATACCGCCACCTAAAGCCCATACAAATGTAGGTAATTCAATTGCGGTGCCAATGGTTAGGTTTTTCATGGTTTCAGCAAACGCCAAAGCAAAGGCAAACATACCTAAAGTGACAATGGCATTATCCGCTGTGATCAAGCGAACTTTTTGTGGTGCTTCAAAGGTGTATTCACTATCAGTTAGCGGTGCTTCTTTATTTTCTGCACGAATTTCCGCTTTTAAAGGTGAAGCAAGGTTGTGTTTACGAATGAGGTAACGGGCTAAAGGTCCTCCCATTAAACCACCGACAACCATACCAAAGGTCGCACTTGCAATCCCCATTGGTAATGCGCCTTCAACGGCATATTTGGTCTCAAAAATTGGTCCCCATGCCCCAGCAGTACCTAAACCACCCACCAAAGCGATTGAACCAGCGACAACACCCATTAATGGATCAAGACCGACAGCAGAAGCAATTGCCATTCCGACGCCATTTTGAATGATGACAAAGAAGGAAATCGCAATTAAGAAGATAATGAGCGGTTTGCCACCTTCCTTAAGTTTGGCAAAATTAGCACTCAAGCCAATCGATGCGAAAAACATAAGCATGAACGTATCTTGCATTGGCTTATTAACAGAGATGGTATAGCCCGCAAATTGATGAATTGAATAGAAAATAACTGCACCCACCAAACCACCAGCAACGGGTTCTGGGATATTGTATTTGGTTAAAAATGGGATGTGCTTATTTAAAATGCGTCCTACATAGAGGACCAACACCGCTAGCATGAGCGTATATGTTGGATTAAGTATGAAATCCATAGATGTCCTTAAAATATGAACCGTCAAGAGCGTAAAAAGGCGCTCTGAGATCGCTAGATTAAATTAAAAAAAACAGCTTTAAAATATGTGATCTGGTTAACAATTAAACATTGCTGCATCTGGGTGGTTGTTGCGAAATACTTAAGTAAACAAAGAGTAAAATTCCAGTAAATTTAAGCACTTAATTTAATGATTGTTTATTTCAGGTTGCATTTGGTTTTATTGAATATATGGAATAGTTTGAGAGATTTTTTGTTTCTCAGTGCTACTTGTTCAAACGGATAATTTTTATTCTGTTATTGGGTCGGATGATATAAGAAAGATGAATTAAGTGGTTGCAAGTGTATTGTTCAGCTGAGCAACTGAAAACAATTGGATGTATTGACTGGCCAAAATTTGAAAAAAAAGATCAATCCGTTGAGTATCAATTTAATTTTCTGAAAAGTAGGGTCTCGAATGTTTTGGAAGGGTCCAAATGTGAGTCAATTTATTGTCAGGATATAATGGATGTTAAAAAGTCCACCTTATTGGGCATTTTTAATGCAAGACGTATAGCCGGGTTTTATAGTGTAATCGAAAAAGAAAATGTGGTAACTCACAGACTAGGCGTATACTGTTTATACGTATTAGAATCATAAGGAATCCGAAATGCTGGTTAAATTTGCAATGCGCTTCATGGGTGTTTTATTTGCGGTATTGGCTTTGGCTGCTATCGTTATACATTTCTTTTTTTCTAGTAAGTTAACAACAGATTTATGGATTATTGTAGTCCCAATTATCTTAGGCGTTCCAATGCTAACCTCTGTGATTGTTGCACGAGATGATGAGTTAAACGTTCACTAAAAATTACAGTTTAATTGAATAAAAGCTCATCAAAAGATGGGCTTTTTGCATTTCTATGATATAAAAATATTTCCCATGATTCAGGAGATTGAAGTGGTTATTTCTCAGATAAGACAAAGTATAGACCGAGAATATGAAGTATTCATACACTCCAGCAGCTACCAATCTTATAAAAATAGTGAGATACAGACAAAAGCACAGTTTTTAACGAATGCTTTAAAAGCGATAAAATATCCACATACCAATTTAATCCCTTTAGGTGGCGGTGTTTATAAATTATTGAATTTTGATCACTTTGAACTAGATCTTAATTTATTTAATACCCCCTCATTTCATAATAGAACCGCTTTTATCGACTGGGTATCTAAAAGTTTGTTTTCACAATAAAGACATCGATAATCTATATGTTTGGAAGCAGCTTAAGAAGGCTTTGGCGAATTATGGATGAAAGTTGGGTTGCTGAAGGATAAAACGCTCAGTTCATCATTGATTTTGAGCGTTTGTTTTAGGTTTATTGAAGAATATTGAAGTTTGTTGCTTAAGTGTTATGCTATTTTTTTCATATGTTCTAAGCAATCAATTGCTGTCTTGCTTGTGACACTGAGTTCTTTAGCTAAAGTGTGAGCTTGGTCCCAACTAAATATTTCAAGTTTTACCAATAATAACAACGTCATTTCAATATGATTTTTACTCTTAATAATTTCTTCCAAATTATTAAGATCAATTAACATATCAATTTCGGTTTTGATATGGTCAATTGCGGCATCTTTTTGCTGTTTTTGATACATTTTTTTTCTCCTATAAAAGGTATCTCAATGATTAATAGAATACTTAAATAGCTTAATTATTTATTAAACCAAAATTAATTGAATATTAAATAGAATGCTATGGGTATTCATTAATGTATTTTTCCCTGTCTGCTCCGAATCACTTTTAGATTTCCATTTCATTAATAAATGAAAAATACTCTAATTTTATAGTGTAAATAATAAGCTCTAGTCAACCAACTGTTACATTTTGATGAGACTTTTTTGTATATTTTGTGACAAGCTTTCATGAGTGTTGTTGTTTTCCTTGTAAATGATTTTTTATTTAATTTAATCAATGATTAAAATTTAATTTTTTTTACGTTTTGAAATTGATTTTTTGATTCAAAAGTGACAAATATGACATTTTTTTACAACAGCAAAATAAGTGGGTGTCAAAAGTGATCATAAAGGAAAAATATTTGTCATTTTTTACCTATATAAGCCATGTATAAAAGATATGTTTATTTAATGCTTTAATTAGAAAGGCGTTTAATCAGTATAAATATATTTACAATTAGGTTGTTGTAGAATGTAATATTTTAAAAAAATTATATTAATCATAAGTTTATGGTTGTTTTTTACTAAACTTGCTATAAAAGCAAGTACTTCTTAATTTAGCTATTGGTTAATATGAGTTTATGCTAGATTTTAAAAATAGATTAACCAGATATCGGATTTTATTATTTATTTCAAACATTTAAATAAAAATAAATTATTCTCTAAGCTCTTAAATTCAAATAAAAATAGGTATTCGGATGAAAACTATATTGATTGGGGCAATAGGATTCGCTACATGTTTAATAACCATAAATGCATGGGCAGATACACCACTACAAGTCAATTACGGCGCACCTCAGGCACTAGGCGAGCTGACGGTAGCTCCGCAAACAGAGCAGCACTATCGTAGTGAAAGCAGGAGTGGTATTCAAACCTCGATATTCGCTGAATATTATGGCTCAAGATTAAAATCAGATGAAGTCGATGGACATGAAAAGCTCAATGGTTTTGGTACAGGTGTGACATTTACAGCTTTAGATACACTGAGTTCAACATTTGGCCTGAATTATCAAAAAAATGCGGATTGGAAAAGTACTGAGATTAATGTGAAAGGAGGCTACACCTTTTACGATCATAACAATAGCTATGCAAATGCAAGTATTGGTGTGGGATATGCGTGGCTGAAAGCTGATGACTATGATGTCAAATTACGTTATGTCACATTACCAATAGAGTTTGAGCTAGGACATTATATTCAATCAAATATTGCGGCTTATGTTGGGCTAGGCTACAAATGGCTTTATATTGAAAATTATAAAGATGTCTGTACAGGTTATTTTTGTGATAGCACCGCGGCTGATGTGCTGGATATGGGTGGGATGACTTATAAAGTGGGGATGCGCTATCTGTTCTGATGAAGATCTGAATGATTAACTCCTGAGGCTTATCTATGGATAGGCCTTTTTGTTGATTGAAAATATGCATTTACATAAAGTCGATATAACTGGTGGTGTTTTGATCAGCACTTACGCTTGCAAACAGTTAAAAAATGGTGATCAATTAAGATAAAAGCTCAATGATTAATTAGAGCATTTTCAAATGACAAATACTTTTGAATATAAACAAAAAAATTTAAAAACATCTCCTGCATTAAATGTTGGCACTTCTATTATTGATCGTTTTAGTCCGAAATACTGGCGTATTGATGGACCACAGACAATGTCGTTTGCAATTACCAATTATGGCAATGGTTTTGAAGCATTATTTCGCTCACGAACAACGACAGATTTGGCAGGGGTGATTTGGGATTCTTACGATGCAAAAGATCATAAGCATCTTGCCTATGAAACCAAATATGATTACACAGGCGTGATTTGGGATTTTGATATTGAATTGTCTCCATCCATGCCGATGTTGAACAATCCTACTTTGACACCAACACTTACTGTGCAATACAAAGCCAATGGTGAGGACAAGGTTGCTTACATCGTCTTGTTTAATTATGCAAATCAGCCAGCATCTCGCTCAGCACATATTCATATTAATTGGAATACGGTTAAAGCTGGTTTTGCCGCAACAGATACTTTTCCTGTGACCAATATTCAGCGAATTTCGTTTTCAGGTTTTACGAGCAGTTATAATGGGCATTCTACCCAGCCTTTAGCCCAAGCCGAAGAGGGCTATATCCGTATTACCAATTCGGTGACCACTGGGCCAAATGCCAAACTCACGTTAAAGCGAGTGTCGGTACCTCAGCATAATTATGGCCTGTGTACCAGTTATGATGATCATTATGATCTTAATCCACAGCGCTTGGTCGATAATTTGCAGGCTTTGGGCTATCACGGTTTGATTAATCATTATTGTGGTATGTCTAAGTATCCTGAAATGTCTTGGGACAGTAGTATTAATAAATGGCAAATTCCAGATACGTTGGTGACCAATCAATCTGTTGTAAATCCATGTACACGTAAATGGCATGAGCGTTTTGCTCAAGCATTACAAAATGCTGGGATGCAGCCTGTATTTGGTGTCAGCTTTGAAATGTATTCATTAGGTGCAAATGAGTTTTGGGCACAACGTGATTGGAATAGTAATTTAGGTCGTACCGGTTACGAGCCGCCTAGTTATTTCTTTAGCCCGTGTGATCAAAATGCACTTGCTTATCTACATAAAGCGTTTATTGAGTTTGCTGATACGATGGCTGTAGGCGGCTGTCCTGTAAATATGCAAATTGGTGAACCTTGGTGGTGGTATAACCAGGGTACGGATTTACCATGTGTTTATGATTATCCAACTAAATTGGCATTTAATGCAGATACTGGATTGTATGCACCAGACTTGGGAACGATCTATGAGGCCGTAAATAAAACTGGAACGCCGTATGATGAATTTAAAGCTTGGTTAAAAAATAAATTAGGGCAAACCTGTCAAGACATTCGCACCGTGATTAAAGCCAAATACCCAAATGCTAAAGTTTGTCCATTGATTTTCTTTCCAACGATTCGCACACCGATTGAAACCTTGGCAACTGATATTAACTTTCCGCGTGAGCATTATGCTTACCCTAATTTTGATTATCTGATGACCGAGGCCTATGACTGGATATTGGAGGCTCGATTAAATTTGGCGCACCAAGCTGTTGCTGAAATTCCGAGCCAAGATCTGAACTATCCTGCGGATAAAGTCGCTTATTTAGCCGGATTTGTTCCTGATTCTTCGATTGCCCATCTTTATGGCTTTGATAAGAACAAGCCATATCGAACTCCAATTTGGCAACGTGTGTTTGGAGATATGCAGAATAATAATGCTTTGGGACTGATGAAGCAGCTGATCTGGGCTTATCCGCAAATCATGCAAGATTCTGTAACGATTGATATTGCTCAAGCACCAAATGGTTTCTTTATCGAAAATACACTCTATACCCCTGTGAGTGATGATACGCCGTATCCACCTGAGATCTATTTGTAATAATGAATGCTTAATTGAAAGGGCTTTGTGATTCAAAGCCACTTCTATTTTCATCCTTTGTCTAATTTTTAATAGAAAGTTTTGAATCACGAAGTGAGTACTGGCGGAATATCCATAGAATTTTTGTTTGATCATACGCAGTTAAATTTTTCTTACCCAACTGGTACAAAAGATATCTGCGGTGTCGCACTTTAATGATAAATTAGAACAAATAACCCGCTTCGGCGGATTTCAATGAATTTATCGTATGCAGCATTGTTATGAAAAGTAAAATTCTATTTTTAGGCTTAATCTCCATCTTATTTGTAGGTTGTAGTAAACAGCCTGAAGTCAAAAATGAGCAAGCACAGGAGAGCTTTGAAGTAGTAGATAACAAGATTTCCGAATATATGGATATTCTGGATAATCCGGATACTCCTAAAGAAGAGCAGACACGTGTTCTTTGTAAGGACTATCCAAAATTATATGAATCTAAATATATTCCTGCATTATTAAAACTGGCACCTAAAGACTATACACAAGAAAAGTTGATGGCTGATCTCAAAACCTCGACTGATTACTATGCTGAAAAGTTGGATATCACCTGTAAATAAGCATCTATAGAGAGGAGATTTCCTCTCTTTTTATTATTGTAAATAAGAATTAATATCATTAATTGCATGATAGCTAAATAACTGTGCTAAGATTCGCTGCTTATAAATTTATCGCTTAACAATAAAATCATGAAGAAAATTTTTTTGATGACATCAATTTTAATCACTTGCTCGTCTATTTTCGCTATTGAGTCTGATTTTCAGCAATCGATTTATCTAGATGCTGAAAATACCCGTTATAGTCCGAACCAAAATACTTTTTCGGCTGCTAATATTCAAATCAGACAAGGCACGATTGATATCCACGCTGCAAAAGCGATTGGGACATTGAGAAACGGCCAACCTCATCAAATTACGCTTACGGGAAGCCCCGTCAAGTTTCAACAGAAAGTGAGTGAAGCAAAAGGGATGGTCTATGGTAAAGCCGATCACATAGATTACAGCACGTCTGCAACGGAGATCATATTAAAGGGCAATGCATCAGTGATCATGGATGGTTCCAGTATTTCAGCAGAAACACTCAGATATAATTTAACAGTTGGTGATATAGAGGCTCAAGGTGTACCAAACAAGCGTGTCCAAATGATTATCCCGCCACAGAAGAATGTACAGATGAAGCCGCTTATCAGGAGTCAGTAGGCGAGTCTAAGTGCTTCTATTTGCTTATTTACGGCGTAAAATCTTTATTCTTGTATTTACGCGCCAAAATCTGTCGTTTAGTTGAGTTTATGGACTTGAAAAACTGGAAATAGAACATATTATAATTTTTTTCTTATTCTGATATCACAGGCGGAATACGGTGAACGAAGAAGTTTTGTTACCTGCATCACGAGCGACTGCAATTTCTAATGCAAATGTTAAAAAGTTAACAGTAGATAAAATTCTCTCAAAAATTTCCAGTACGATTAAATTAAGAGCCAGTGATGGTGATCGAGATGCTTTACAACAATTTTCAAAACATGAAGTTAGTAGCGAAGATGCCGATATTGTTGTGAACGAGCTAAAAACAGCGGGTTATCGGGTATTTCTCAATCCTAATTTTACCAATACCAATATTCAGTTTCAGCTAGAGTGGGACTGAGATTTTAAAGATCATAAAGAAGCTCCAAATTTGTTTGGGGCTTTTTTATATGGTAACCAAACTGTTTGTTACTGCATTGAACCAAGCTTAGAGCTTTCTATAGGTACATTTCCAGCAGATAAATCAGAATCCTTTCCTTAAATGTTTAATAAAAATGCCTATAATGTAAAAAAAGCATGATAGAGCAAAAATGAGTTTAAGAGGATGGCTAGTGATTTTGTCGGGACTAACATTGACCTTAGTTGCTTATTTATATTGGAACTATACGCAAACTGGTGGTTATAACAAAAATAGTGATGGTTACTATGGCTATTCCTTCCCAATGGACAATGGTTTAAAAAACGCGGCTGATTGTGAATTGGCAAATACTGAGAATCCAGATGAGTCACCTGTATCACAAGAGTGGATGGAAGGGTGCAGAAAGTACTTTGAGATCAATCAATAAAAAAGCACCTGACGGTGCTTTTTTATTGATCTAGATTAGGCTTTATCGGTTTGTTCAGTAGAGAGCACCTGAAAATCGTGACCTGATGGTGCTTGATAAATTCTTAAACCAAACTCAGGAATAATGGCAATCAGGTGATCAAAAATATCAGACTGAATTGCCTCATAAGAAGCCCATGCAATGGTATTGGTAAAGGCATAGATTTCTAAAGGTAAACCTTCACTGGTTGGCTGCATTTGACGCACTAAAATGGTTTGATTTTGGGCAATCCCTTGATGCTGACGTAAGTAAAACTCAACATAGGCACGGAATGTCCCAAGATTGGTTAAACGACGCTGATTATACCGAGACTGATTGCTCAAGTGATTGTTGAACTCTTCAATTTCTGACTTCTTAGCATCGAGATATTGATCCAATAGTAAGAAATCTTTTAATTTTTGCTGTTCTTCATCACTCATGAAGTGAACACTACTTTGATCTAAGAACAGTGAACGTTTAATACGACGGCAGCCTGATTCACTCATCCCACGCCAGTTTCTAAAGGTATCAGTCACCAGTTTGTTGGTTGGAATTGTGGTAAAGGTTTTATCAAAGTTCTGTACCGTCACGGTATGTAATGACATATCAATGACATCGCCGTCTGCATTCAATGATGGCATTTCGATCCAGTCACCGATGCGGACCATATCATAAGAGGCGATCTGTACACTGGCCACCAATGAAAGAATGGTATTTTGAAATACCAACATTAACACCGCAGCCATTGCACCGAAGCCTGCAAGTAGGGTAAACACATCTTTTTTCAAGAAGGTTCCCAAAATCATCAGGCCACAGACCACAAACAATATAAGCTTAACTAACTGTAAATATCCCTTGATCGGTTTATTTCTCGATTTGGGATTACGTTGATAGATTAAGTTAAAGATATTCAGCGCTTCACTGACAGTGAGTGCTAGGGTCAGGAAAATAAATGCCTGCGCACCCATTTGTACAAAGCTGATGAATTTCTCTGGAAGATGCGGAATTGTGGTAATGCCATTCATGATGACAATCGCAGGAACGATATTGGCAAAACGTTGGGTCACACTATGCTGTGCGAAAATTGATTGATTTGGAGATTTAAATTTTGTAATTAAATGGCGAATACCACGGACGATAATTCTTTTCGCAATAAAGTTAGCAAGGGCCGCAAACAAAATCAAAATGATGAATGCGATCGCTGTTTCTAGCCAAGGGTAATGGCTTAACTCACTACGCAAATACTTTAAATAATCCAAACCCAAAACACCTTATAAATTCTTTGAGACGGAATTGTAAGGTGTAATGGTGTTTTAGATTAACTTGATCACAGTTTATATACGATTTGTAAAGGCGTTTTTACATAACTGTTGGATGATTTACCACATCAGATCATCAGGAATCACATATGCTGCATATGGGTCTTCCTCGTCCGTCGTTTGATCATTTTTCTCGGTATTGTTATTTATCAAGATAAAACCTTGCATTTTTTGATCAATTTTTTCCGCAAGCGCTTTAGGTAAATAAGCGTAACTGTCTTGATCTTTGGCAATCACAAGTGAACCTGAAACAAGGGCATTATACACTTGCTGTGAAAGATAGACTTTTTTGATCTTGCCCTCATCAATAAATTGATAAGTTACGTCACCTTCAATTTCTTTGACTTTATGATGTTTAATCATCTGGACAATCGAGGCTTTTAAGGCTTTTTCTTCAAGTATCGCTTGCTTCTCTTGATCCAGTGCTTGGTCTTTGGCTAATTTTTCCTGCTTGGCGCGGTCGATGTCAGCTTTTAAGACAGCATCATCATTTTGTCCTAGACGTTGTTCATGCTGTACTTGCTTGGTTATTTTTTTTGCTTTTTTATTGTCAACTAAACCTGCTTTTAACAGCTGAGCTTGCAATGCATTTTTAACCATAATTCAATCCAAATTTGAGTTTGATGAAGAACGAAAATAGAAAATCCAGTAGGCAACACTCATGGCTAAGCTTAATGCTGCTGGAATGAGAAAGGTCTGTAAGTTTAAATAAGGATAAAGCAGACTCGCAATGAGTCCACCACATAAAAAACCGATAAAGATGAGGAGATGCAGAAAAATACGGCGTTTTTCTACTTTTAAGCCCCGTGCTTTATAGCCTAAAGCTAAACCGATATCGGTCAGCACGCCAGATAAGTGCGTTGTACGGATAATTGCACCTTTGTAGTGGCTTACCATGGCATTCTGTACGCCCATGGCAACACAGGCCCATAACAGGCCGTAGCGTGGAAAATAAGGCAGTAAGAGCCAAGTGAGAACCAGAAAGATCGCGACTAAACTAAGCGGTAGGCCATAACGTCGACCAAATGCAACGCTGCTATTGCCAAGGATTAAGCCACTATAAAAAGAACCAATCACAAAGCAAAGGATAACCAGACTGAGGTAGATAAAATGCTCAGGCTGCCAGTCAAGCAAACTCATTGCTAACATACTGACATTGCCTGTCATGTGTGAAACAGATTGATGGAGGACTGTAAATAAGCCCAAAACGTTTACCATCCCTGCATTCAGTGCGAGGAAGAAAGCACCGAGTTGAATCCAGTTAGGTAAACGTTGAAGTGGCATAGTAACCTATGATCTTGGATGGTCTCTAAAATCAACAGCAGCGGTAAACAGGACGTCAGTCGAAGAGTTTAGTGCAGTTTCTGTTGAATCTTGCAATACACTGATAATCATACCAATCGCAACAATTTGCATGGCAACTTCAGATGATATACCAAACAAACTACAAGCAACAGGGATTAACAATAAAGATCCACCGGCAACACCAGAGGCACCGCAAGCTGAAACCGTTGCAACCACTGATAAAATGATCATGGTGCTCAAGTCAACAGGGATACCCAGTGTGTGTACTGCAGCAAGTGTCAATACGGTAATGGTGACCGCAGCACCCGCCATGTTGATTGTTGCACCCAATGGAATAGAAACGCTGGCAGTTGCTTCATTGACACCCAAACGTTGTGCCAAATCTAGGTTTACTGGAATATTGGCTGCCGAGCTACGGGTAAAGAAGGCGGTAATACCACTTTCCTTTAAGCAAGTGAACACTAATGGATATGGGTTGGCCTTCATGGTAATCGCAACCAAGATTGGATTAATCACCAGTGCAACAAATAACATTGTGCCGATTAGGACAGCTAATAAGTGGGCATAACTGGTCAGTGTTGCGAGACCTTCACTTGCAAATGTCACGGCAACCAAACCAAAAATACCAACTGGAGCGAAACCAATTACGGTATGAATGATTTTATTGACTGCACCAGCCACATCAGTCAGAACTTGCTTGGTTGTGTCAGAGCTGTGTCGTAAAGCCAAACCTAAACCAATTGCCCAAGCCAGAATACCAATAAAGTTGGCTTCACCAATGGCTTGAACAGGGTTTGCAATAAAACTTAAAAGTAAATTCTTTAAAATCTCAGCAAGGCTACCTGGTGCTTGAAGACCAGTTTCTGCCGGTAAATGTAAGAATAGCTGGCTTGGAAACAAAACACTTGCAGTTACAGCACTGAATGCAGCAAGTAACATCCCGACTACATATAAAACCAGTACAGGTTTGATATTTGAGTTCTGACCTATCTGGAAATTTGCAATTGAAGATAGAACTAAAACAAAAACTAAAATCGGTGCAACAGACTTTAATGCTTTAATGAATAATTCACCCAATAAACTTAAGTAGGGTGTAAAGTTAGGAAAGAGCAAAGCGACGCCAATCCCTAGAAAAATAGCGATAATAATTTTGCTAACTAAGCTCAAGCGAGACAGTACATTAAACATATAAAGGCCTTATAAACCTATGCACGGTTTAAGGTTAAACAAGCGCGGTATTCTATACCTAAGAACCGTGAATAATAAAATTTTTTTTGCAATTCAATTACTTTAAAAATCCCGAAAAAATTAACACAATGTTTTTTAAAAAAAATTATGAAAACATGACACATCCTTTTGTATAAAAAAAATCCAATAAAAGCTGTTTATTCTACAAGCATTTCAGGCGAAAGTGTTTGTATTGCTTGATAATGTGATAAAAATATTTGACCTGTAAGATCATTTTTTAGCTGGGATTTACAGAGTCGCTCCATAACAGGACTCTTCACTTCAGAGAGGTGCAATTGAATATTCAACTGAGCCAATTCAAGATTTAGATCCTCAAGCATTTCTAATGCACTAAGATCAATATTGCTAATGCTTGAGCAGTTGATCACGACGTGTTGCAATTGCGAATTCTGGCTGACTTCTGTAATTACATGACCTTTTAGAACATGGGCATTTAAAAAGTTGAGGTTTTCATCGACACGAAAAGAAACCACAGCTGTGGTTGTAATGACGTTGTAATTTGAAATATTCCTAAAGTGTTGAGTTCCTTCAATTAAACCAATCACCGCGATATGGGGGCGACTGATCCGCCAAAGCAGTAGAACAAAGGTCAATACAATACCAATGATCAGTCCAGTTGAAATATCTATACAGGTTACACCAAAGAAGGTCACCCACATTGTTAACCCATCTGCTTTTGAGTATTTCCATGTTTCAATAAATGGAGTCAGTGTTATCAACTTCCAGATAGAAACAAAAATTGTTGCAGCTAATACAGCGAGAGGTAGATTTTGAAAGAAGCCTGTAAAGTAAAGGCTGACTACAATCATCAATACAGATGAAATAACACCAGACATTGGGGTTTTTGCCCCAGCATCAGCATTGACGACTGTACGAGATAGACTACCAGAGACGGCAAAACCAGAATTGAGGCCCGCAGCAATATTGGCTAAGCCTAAGGCAATCAGTTCTTGGTTACTGTCTAAGTCATCACGTTTTTGTAGTGCTGTGGCTTGCGCAATCGCTAGAGATTCTATAAAGCTAATCATTGCAATCATGAAGGCACTTGGGAGTAGTTGCAGAATTAGCTCAGTGTTCCAGGTCGGAAAATGAAAATTAGGTAGGCCTGTTGGAATGACACCAACGGTTTTGATTGCCTGATCATCGTTCCCAATAAAGGTGATGACTGCAATTGAGAGCAAAACCAGTAATAAAGGTAATATTTTGTTTAGAAAACTGGATCGAATCAGTTTCGGAAGCATAAACAGGAGTAAAACAGAAATTAGCCCAAAGCTTAAACCAGTCAAAGTTACTTGGTGCAAGTTTTGAGATAAGCTCAGTACAAACTCAGGAATATTGTCTGCCTGTAACGGAATATCCAGTAAAAACTTAAATTGTCCTAAGGCGATCAGTAACGCGGATGCAATGATAAAGCTTTGAATAACGGGATGACTAATGAGCTGAATAAGAAAACCGAAGCGCAATAAACCTAAAAGCAGAGAAATGATCCCGACAAGTAGCGCTAATAAGTAAGCAGCTTCGATATAGGCTGTTGATCCAGCAGCAAATAGTGGGTCGAGCGCTGTAAATACCATCATCGAAATAATGGCGACAGGACCAATCGAAAGGGTCGTACTACTTCCTGTAAAGGCATAGATAATCATGGGTAGTATACTGGCGTATATCCCCATAATTGGCGGAAGCCCTGCCAACATTGCATAAGCCATACCTTGTGGTACCAACATAGCCAATACAATGCAGGCTGCAATCAGATCAGACTTTAGGCTGGAAAGCTGATAATGACTTAACCATTTTCGCGCAGGAAAAAGTTTAGATAGGTTTAGGTTTAGCAATTTCATGCGCAATAGTCTAAATCATAAATTTATATATATTATGCAGAAAAAATGCTAAAGAGGGTACGATTGAATTTTTTTGAGAATTATGCCTGAGGGCAGTAATGCTCATACAGCGTATTCAAAACCACTTGCAACTTTGGATCTAAAATTGAGTAAAAAATTTGTTTGCCATCGCGACGGGTAGAAACAACATTACTTTTTCTTAACATCATCAATTGCTGTGAAAGCGTAGGTTGGAAGATTTGGGTTAATTCTTCAATTTGTGAAACATTAAGTTCTTGTTTAGCCAAATGACACAAAATAATTAAACGATCAGTATTTGCCAGAGATTTCAGTACAGTCACAATTGTACCAGCAGACTCTCTCATGGCGTCGATCTCGAAATCCTTTTGCATGCATATACTCTCTAGGTTACAGCCGTGGCTAGTATAAAGTCACATAACGGAAAAATTGTAGTAAAACTGAATAATTGCAATGGTTTTTAATGAAAATGTATATCAGTAAAAGTGATAATAAGGCGATAAACTGTTAAATATTTTGTTTTTAATTAAAAATGTGTGATTAATATCACATAAATCTGGCTTTGATAGGTTTTTATCCAGTTTGAAGCTATTATGTTCGGATATCGTTAGATATATTTTTAAATAATACTAAACAATAAAATTAAGTGATTAATATAGTTAATGAATATAAAAAAATAAAAAAAAGATTGTGCTTTACAAAAAAACATATATAATGAGAAACAAGACAGAACGATCTGTCTGCATAAGAAGGATCGGAAGTGCTAAAGCGCAACCGCCAGAGGGTAATAATACTTATTATTCTTTTTACACTCAGACGCAAGCGTGAGCCACAATAATAACTATAAATCACGCTTTATTTTTTTAATTATCTCTAAACTTTCTATTTAAAAAATCCCTTTATAAATAAAGGGATATTTGGTGTTTATGCTAATGCTTTTTCGAAACTAATTAAATGCTCTACGCGTTTCCAGTATTCATCCATTTCAACAGAGTGTTTGTTGACATGTGCTTGAATGGTCATGCCATCTAAAATGCTGACAATCAGTGTTGCTAAATGAGTTGGATTGCGAATATCTAAGTTCTTTAATAAGTTTTCAATTAAAGCCGTTAACCAAATTTTGTACTGGGTTGCTGGTTGCAAAGTAGAAGGATAGATTTTGATTACCTCTTCCAATGCTTTTTGAAACATACAACCATTAAAATCTTCGCTATTAAACCACGCAGCATACCATCCAAAAATTGCTTTAAGCTGGGCAAGATGATCATCTGGATCACATTCTGCCAAAGTCGCATTTAAAGAAGTTTGGAGATTAATGTTGCGTTGCACTAAGCATTCTTCAATTAACTTCTCCTTGGATGGAAAGTATTTGTAGAAAGTCATTTTTGCAACGCCAGACTCACTAATGATTCGATCGACACCAATCGAGTTATAGCTATGCGAATTAAAAAGTCTTAATGCAGTGGTAATAATATCTTCTTTTTTTGACATACAACGCCTCGAGTTCGCCCATCGCCAAGAGCATCATGTTGCATTTCATCATGCAATTTTGGCAGGGATTTTACATGGTATTTTGAAAATATCATAGGAAAAAATAACATTATTTATTTAAATGATTCTTTCGTCCGCATTTTCAAGGGCGGGGTTTAAAAATAATGTTCTATATCTATAGAAAATAACTATTAATTAAATCTTAAAATACGATAAAACCTTAGAATAATTTAAAATTATTTGATTGGTGATTATTCATCTAATTGTTTTCAAAGGACAACTAATTTTTTAGGCTATTTAGATTTAATAATCGGGCTATATTGAGATCTATTCTTGTTTGTAATTTTGTGTATATTTAAGCAACGGTTTTAATTTTAATGTGTGCTCAGGAATCTATTTTGAATAAATGTATAATATAAAAGCCAGTTAGATATAGTTAAAATAAATAACTGACTTTCATCGTATAATTTTCTATTTTAAGATTTACTTTGTTGCGATGGCAGGGTTGCAATCAGCTTGATAAAGTTATGATACAGCATCGATTGCTGGCTTGGTGTGTAGACTGAACGTTTGATATTGCCTTTGTCTGTTTCGATCGAAAGCTCAACATTTTGGGCTTTTTTCAGCTCATAAAGAAATGTGCTTGGTAGAATAAAGCTATTCGATGAGCGTCTTGGAATCAGTCGGTTGATGTCTTTTTGCTGTGTTGGACCCACAGGTTGATAAGTAAAGCTCTTATCGTCAATTAAGAAAGTAAGGCCTTTGATATCATAATAATCATAGCTACTGTTGAGTACAGTTTCGACTCTTAATTGATCTTTATGTTGTTTATCCCATTCAACAAATACATTCGGGCATAGTTCGTTGGCCTTGCAGTTTAAAGAGCCTGCGGTTGCGAGATTGCCTGTTGAGCTGGCAGAAGAGTCAGGTAAGGTCGCGCAGCCACTCATCACAATACAAAGGCTTAGTAAACTTAAAGTTTTTTTCATCTTTTCAACTCTCTAGGATGTACTCAATATTTCAGTGTTAATGATGTAGTTGTGGACCAAGAAATTCAAATGGTTTTGATATTTTAAATTGATCGGTTGCATCACCAGCAAAAGTATTTTGTTGATCTTTGCCAAGATCAAGTTTACGCGTTAAACCGTCTTTAAAGTTAATTTTCTTTAAATCGACCCAAAATACATTGGGAGAGACTGCAGATTCAAAGAAATAAAGTTGTTGTTTGTGGTCTGCAACAGTTCGCCAGCGTGTCGATGAAATATTCGGTTCTTCTGCTGTATTGAGGCCATAAGGAACAGATACATTACGAATCACACTAAAAACAGAAGCTAAGGCATCTTTAGGATTGTCATTTTTGGGAATCGCATTGATATAAAAAGAGGCACGTGCAAAGCGGTCAGCAGCACGATTGGTCCCTGGTAACATGACTGTTCCGCCAATTTGTTGCCAGTAAGTGTTGAGTGCCAGTTGTTGATCAAATATTGGCGAGTTAGTCATGACTTGATACTTCTTATTGTGATGAATGACTTGTTTGCCGCCGATATATTCGATAATGGCGCTATCACCAGTTTTGTCTGAAATGGATAAATGCAATGTTGCGAGGCGTTGTTCGCCTGGTACGCTGTCTGTTATCAGATCAAAAGGTTCTTTTTCCAAGGCACTGACCGCTTCTGCAACGCTGGCATAGTTATCCAGTACATATTGCGCCCAAGCCGAAATGCTGAGTTGTGGTTTTTTAGATTGCTTGGTGTCTGGATATTGAGACTCAACCAACCATAATACATTGGCAACCAATCCAGCTTCATTCATACCGTCAGTTGTTGAAATATCATAACCTGTGGCAATTACACTGCCGTATTTGGCTTTCCATTTTAGAGATTTTGGCCCTGCATTGCTGTCACGAATTACACCACTGGGTAAAATCCAAAGATTAGTGCCGACATCAACCTTCCAGTCCATGGAGCGGGCGGTGATGATATGGTCATTGTTGCCTAAATAGACTGCTCGGGTGCAGGCATGGCTAGTTTGTAGAATGAATGAGGATGCGAGAAAGGAAAAACATAATATTTTTTTAAACACAAGTCAGACTCCTTGCTGTTGTATCAAAGTGATTTATATAAAATATTTTTATAATGACTTGGCTTTAGTCTATTAAAAAAAAATTCTTATTCAAGCATTAAAATGTAATCATTATAAAAAGTAGGGTTTTAATTTTTGATCTGGATTTGAGATAAATGTGGATAGAGATCAATCTCTATCCACGGGGAAATACATGTTCTAGTTTTCGTTTGGTGGTAATAACATTACAACGGCGGTATTCAGCAGCGTTGTAATATCTTCTAGAATCTCGGCTTGATTCAATTGTTCATCTAGCAATAAGCTTTCACCATCTGCAATCTGCTTTAGATAAGGAATGAATGGTTCTGATACGCAAACGGTATCGCCATTTGCCCAAAACTCTAAAGATTCACCTTGTTTTCTGTAAAGCAAACGAGAGGCGGGTTCTAGAATAATTTGATAATCCGCACCAATAATCTCAGCAACATCATTGGCATCAACTTCTTCAGGTTCCGGAATATTGTTCGGATAACTTGCTTCGCTCATATAGGCCATGATTGCTGCATCAAATTCAGGTGCCTGAGTGAGATAATCAAGTAATTGAGCCTTTAAATATGAAAACTCAGTACTGTTAATTTCCCCTAGATGCGCTGTTTGCTGGCGCGCAATATCGATCAATGGATTTTTGAGTAAGGTATTTTCTGCAAATTTATCACTGACTTGATCAATCATTTCTGAGAGGTTTGGCATACGGAAGCCAAAAGAGTAGGTTAAGCAATCATCTTCAGCAACGCCATAATGTGCAAGGCCAGGAGGTACATAGAGCAAATCACCTGGTGCAAGAACTTCATCAAAATGAATGTCTAAATCTGCTAATAGTTTCAGCGGTTGATCAGGCAAAAACTCAGTTGATTCATCACACATTTGACCTAATTGCCAGCGGCGATGACCATGACCTTGTACCAAGAACACATCATAAAAATCGAAGTGCTTACCAACAGAGCCACCTTTAGGTGCGTAAGACACCATGATATCGTCGCGGCGCCATTGCGGAATAAATGGAAACTTCTTCCAAAGCTCTGAAATATCAAATGAATAATGGTCAACTGCTTGAACCAGAAGTGTCCAAAGATTTGGCAGCTTTTGGAAATCACCTTTGGTTAAAGGAGAGGATTTCACATGCCACTCATTTGGATTTTTATTTTTCTGACGGATTAAGCGAGCGGTGACATCTTCTTCCAATGCCAGTTCTTGAACATCTGCTGGTTCTAATAAGCCAATAATTTCAGGCATTGCATTACGGACCAGCAACGGCTTTTTCTGCCAATATTCATTAAGAAATTGTTCTGCGCTAATGCCGCCGAGTACCGTTAAAGATTGAGACATGGGAAATAAAACCAACAACACATAAATTGGTGCGTATTCTCCCTTGAGTTGAATATTGGTGCAAGTCTTGTCTGAATGTGATGAAAAGCTCGGAAATAGTCATTAAAAGTGCGGTAATGTATTTAATCTTGATCAATTAGAAGCGGATTCATTCACAGACTTTCAAAAAAACAGTATGCTTAAGACGCAAAAAGGAGCATTCATGTATCAAGTACTGGCAAGAAAATACCGTCCACGTAATTTCAATGAGTTAGTGGGGCAAAACCATGTTTCTCGTGCTTTAACCAGCGCATTAGAACGTGGGCGTTTGCATCATGCCTACTTGTTTACAGGAACGCGCGGTGTCGGGAAAACCACGATTGCTCGTATTTTAGCCAAGTGTTTGAACTGCGAGACAGGCGTGACGTCAACGCCCTGTGAAGTTTGTGCAACTTGTAAGGCGGTAAATGAAGGTCGCTTTATTGATTTAATTGAGATCGATGCGGCATCACGAACCAAGGTTGAGGATACCCGCGAGTTACTCGATAATGTGCCTTATGCGCCGACGCAGGGTCGCTTCAAGGTCTATCTGATCGATGAAGTGCATATGCTTTCAACGCATTCATTCAATGCCTTGCTCAAGACACTGGAAGAACCACCTGAGCATGTGAAGTTCCTCTTTGCAACGACAGATCCACAAAAACTGCCGATTACCGTCATCTCGCGCTGTTTGCAATTTACCTTACGTCCTTTGGCCGTCGATGAAATCACGGAACATTTGACAGCAATTTTAAATAAAGAGCATATCGAAGCCGATCAAGATGCGATTTGGCAAATTGCAGAATCTGCACAAGGTTCATTACGTGATGCATTGTCTTTAACAGATCAGGCAATCGCCTATGGTCAAGGTGCAGTCCATCATCAAGATGTTAAAGATATGCTCGGTTTGATTGACCGAACCATTATTTATGATTTGATCTTGGCAATTCATCAAAATCAGCAAGCATCAGTAAGTCAGTTACTTCTACAATTTAGACAGCAAGCTTTAGACGTGTCTTTGGTTTTGGATCAATTGGTTTCTACCTTGCATGAATTGGCATTGCTGCAATATTTGCCTGATCTTGCACTGAAATATAGTGAAGAAATTAACCAGAAAATTCTGCAACTGTCGAAACTCATTTCTGCTCAAGATTTGCAGTTGTATTATCAAATTGCCTGTAAAGGTCGAGCTGAGTTGCAACTTGCGGTAACGCAAGAGCAAGGCTTCGAAATGACAGTGTTGCGTTTACTGGCGTTCAGACCGTTAACGTTGAATGAAGTCACGGTAACGGCAACACCTGTTACGCAAATTACAGCCCCTGAAGTGCATAAGCCAGTACAGGATTTAAGGATAGAAAATCAGTTTGCAGTTCAGCAAGAAACGGTTAACGTTGAACCTGAACCTGAACCTGAACCTGAACCTGAACCTGAACCTGAACCTGAACCTGAACCTGAACCTGAACCTGAACCTGAACAGCGCAATCAAGATCCTCATCTCATGGTGTTTGATGCCGAGGATGGTCAGTTAATTGGATTGGATGTATCAGCGCAACAACACACGATTCAGTCGAATATCGTTGCGGCGGATGAGGTGCTGGTTTTTCCTGTTGAGCAAAATTTTCAAGAACAGCTGGAGCAGCCTCAAGCTGAACAGGCACTTGATCTCATCGCAGAGCCAGTGCTTGAAGCGGTTGTTTCGGAACCGATTGTTGTCGCAGACAAACCGGTTACACCAATAATACAACAGCAAGATCACGGACAAACTGATCTGATGCCTCAAGATATTTTAAAACTGCGTGAGCAGGTCTTAGACGGTGAGTGGAATTTGGAGAAGTGGGAATATTGGTTTAGAACCAGCCAGCTTTCACCTGCGGTTCAAGAGTTAGCTCAACATGGTGTGATGCAAGGACAGATCAATGGCACTTCTGTTTTTCAGATTCCTCAAGAATATGAAGGGATGTTGTCGCAATTGCAGCATGGTTTGGAGGAGGCTTTAAAAGCACAATGGCCACAAACGCTGTTTAGTGTGCAATATGCTGCAGTGGATTCTAATACGCCTTTAATGATGCAGAATGAGCGTAAAGAGCGAGCATTTAACCGTGCGGTTGAATTATTGCACCAAGAGCCAACAATTAAGAGTCTGGTCGATACCTTTGATGCCGAATTGGTCAATATTAAGCTCAATCCTTAGCTAAAATAGACAGAAGAGTATTTATTTTTTACTTTGTAATGATTTAGATAAGCTAAAAGTGTAATCTATGCTTAAAATTTAAATCATAACGAAATAAGGGTAAAAAATAATGCGTCGTTTACCGGTTTATTTATTACTTGATACCTCTGGCTCTATGCATGGTGAACCCATAGAAGCTGTAAAAAATGGGGTACAAATTTTACTTTCGACTTTACGTCAAGATCCCTATGCGCTGGAAACGGCTTATTTATCTTTAATCAGTTTCGACAGCCAAGCCAAACAGTTAGTGCCTTTAACTGAATTGGCTGTCTTTCAAGCACCAGATTTACAGGTCACTGGGACTACAGCATTAGGCGATGCTTTAGCGCTGTTAGCCGATAAAATTGAACAGGAAGTGGCAAAAACCACTGCAGAGGTCAAAGGTGACTGGAAACCTTTGATTTTCATTATGACTGATGGTGTGCCAACAGATGATTGGCGTAAAGGGTTGCAACGTTTACAACAAGTCAAAACAGGGGTAATCGTGGCCTGCGCAGCGGGACATGGCGCCGATACTTCAATTTTAAAACAAATCACAGAAGTTGTTGTTGAATTGGCAACGGCAGATTCAAATACGATTAAAGCATTCTTTAAATGGGTTTCTGCCAGTATTTCAACAGGCAGCCAGAAAGTGGATGCAGGGCAAAAAGAAGTTACAGGGTTGGGCGATTTGCCACCCCCACCGCCTGAAGTCAACATCGTACTATAAAAGCAAAACACATATTAAATAAGAGGGTAAAACCATGGCTGTGAGTTTAAATAAAGGTCAAGGCATAAGTTTAAGTAAAACTGAAAATAATTTGTCTCAAGTAACGATTGGTTTAGGTTGGGATATTCAGGAACAGAAAAAAGGCTTTCTTGGTGGATTGTTTGGTGGCAATAGCGCTGAATATGATCTGGATGTGATTGCCTTCCTGGTGGGGAGCAATGGCAAGGTCAATAATCTGGGGCGAGATGCGCAGGGGAATGTCACCTTAGAAAATAGTGATGTTATCTTTTTTAATAATCAAAGGCATTCTTCTGGACATATCTGGTTAACCGGTGATAACCGTACAGGTGCGGGGGATGGCGATGATGAACAAATTATCGTGAAACTCAATGACCTGAATCAACAATACCAAAAAGTGGTTTTTGTGGTACAAATCTATAAAGCTGCTGAAAATAAACAACATTTTGGTCAAGTCAAAAATGCATTTATCCGTGCAGTGGATACTACAGGCAAGGAAATGGTTCGTTTCGATTTGTCGGGCACGGGGCAATATGATCAACAACGTTCATTACTGTTTGCTGAACTTGTCCGTGAATCAGCAGGATGGAAATTTAATGCAGTCGGACAGGCTTCCCAATCCGATTCATTTGTAGAATGGTTAAAACAATACGCTTAAAAATTTGATTTTCGGCTAAAGAAAGGTTTAGAACAACATGCGCCGTTTACCCGTTTATATTTTATTAGATACCTCAGGATCGATGCGAGGTGAGCCAATTCATTCGGTGAACGTCGGCTTGCAGTCCATGTTGAGTGCATTGCGCCAAGACCCTTATGCATTGGAGAGTGTGCATTTAAGTATTATTACTTTTGATTTGGAAGCTAAGGTTTATTTGCCTTTAACGCCCTTGGATCAAGTACAGCTTGCCGATATCGATGTGCCAAGTGCAGGTGCAACTTTTATGGGAGCTGCGTTAGAATTGCTGGCAGAACAAGTGAGTCAGCAATTACAGAAAAGTACCGATGAGGTCAAAGGGGATTGGCGTCCGCTGTTATTTGTGATGACTGATGGCTCACCGTCCGATGTCTATGCTTACCAACAAGCGATTCCTGTCATACAACAGTTAAATTTTGCCAGTATTGTTGCTTGTGCCGCTGGGCCAAAAGCCAAGCAGGAGCATCTCCTGCAACTGACCGATAAAGTTGTGGTATTGGATACTATGGATGCGGCCTCTTTTGCAGGGTTCTTTAAATGGGTGTCTGCCAGTGTCGTGGTGGGAAGCAGTAGTGCTGGGATTTCAGGTTCTGTTTCATTGCCGCCACCGCCGCCCGAAGTACAGTTGGTGTTGTAAATAAAATAAAGAATATATTAAGGATAATCAGAAGATGCGTCGTTTACCTGTTTTTTTCGTATTGGATTGTTCTGAGTCGATGGCGGGGCAAAATATTCAACAGATGCAACAAGGCATCCAGTTGATTATGCAGCAATTACGTCAAGATCCATATGCCTTGGAAACCGTATATGTTTCTGTTATTGCCTTTGCAGGGATTGTTCGAACCTTAGTTCCGTTAGTGGAAGTGTTTGCTTATTATCCTGCGAAATTACCTTTGGGCGGCGGGACACATTTAGGTAAAGCCTTAGAACATTTGATGAATGAATTTGATCGTCATTTGATTAAAACAACAGAAGAAATCAAAGGGGATTGGAAACCAATCGTATATTTGTTTACAGATGGTCGTCCGACCGATGAATGTAAAGATGCGATTTACCGTTGGCAAAAGAAATATGCACGACGCTGTACGCTGATTGCCTTAGGAATGGGTAAAAACGTTGATTATGCAATGCTCAAGCAATTAACAGAGCACTGTATTGCTTTTGATGAGTTGAATGAACAAGACTTTAAAAAGTTTTTCCAGTGGATTAGTGCTTCTGTGGTTGCACAAAGTAAAAGTATTGGGGATGGGCAGCAGCAAGATCATTTACCGCCAATTGATGAGCGTTATATGCGTTTGGTTAAGGATTTACCTGCCAAGAAAACCTTGGTGGATGAAAACTGTGTCACCTTTGTGGGGCGTTGTGGCAAGCTGAATCGACCCTATTTAATGAAATTTGAACGTGAAATTCAGTATCAAGCGCCTCAAGATTTAAATATCAACCTGAATTTATATCATTTTCAATTGACCGAATGCTGCAAAATTGATGAGGATTATTTTACCTGGTCTGATCAAACCCAACATCAGCAGCAGGTCAATACCACACTGTTACAAGGTACTCCAGAATGTCCGCATTGTTTGGCTGAAACGGCTTTTGCCATGTGTGGTTGTGGCCAATTGATGTGTTATGACGGTTTTAGCGAGGACGTGACTTGCCCATGGTGTCGTCGCCAAGTCAGTTTCGGTTATGGTGGAATGGACGGCTTCGATGTGCAACGAGGGCGTGGTTAACAATTGGATCTAGGAAAAGCCATGTCGCAAACTTTGACTCCTGACGTTCAGACAGTTTTTTTAAATACATTAAAGCAGCTGTTACAAGATCAAACTCAACAGAACTCTCTTTTACTGGATGATGATTCTATTGGTCAATTACTGAGCAGTAAAAAAATTTATAATGCCTATCATGATTTGGCTGAACAGATTTATGAGCTAATGGGCTTTCAATTAGAACAGTCATCAGCGTTTCAGTATTCTTTATTACAGCGCATTCTGGAACAGGGTCGCTTGCCAGTTTACATCTCTAAAGCTGAAAGCATCAATAGTACTGAATCAACCCAACCGCTATTCGATCATACCCAAATGGCACTGACGCCAATCACCGAGGCTGATGCATTAGAGTCAGTTGATCAGCTTGATTTTCTAGATGAACTTTATTTGTCCCCGCCTGTTGGAGCAGAAGCTGATCCTTCTTTTATAAATGATTGCTTTGTCGCTACGCCACTTCCGACAACTTCGCTGCTGTCAGTTAATTCGACCACAAATATCGACGCAAAGAATACAGACCACAATCAGAATAATGCCTCAGGAAAACCAAATCATGAGGTGAAAATGGTGAAAAAAATGCCTCATTTTCAGATACCCAATGCGCGTGTTGGGCAAGACTATCAAGCCCGTATCCAAATGCAATATCCAGTCAAAGAGGACGTGCTGATTTGCTCTGAATCGATCAAAATTCCGGACGACTTAGGCATCGTATTTGATGATGAAGCACAACAATTACAGGGCATACCGCTACAAGCAGGTGAATTTAAACTGGCATTTCAGTATAAAAATAACGAAGCCACACAAGCATGGTCTTCGGGTGAGGTGACCTTTATTATTACTGCTGACCCGCGTAGTTTGTGGCAGGTCAATGAGCCTGATATCCATGCGCCTTATCAGAAAGCACATAGTGACCATCAACTGATTCAGACTGAGTATTTTAACCTTGCTGCCTGTAGCCAGCGCGGGCGCTCACATGAACACGCAGGTACTTTCCGTGATGATGACTTTCTGATTACTCAAGTTGCAGAGACCGATTGGTCAGTGTTGATTGTTGCAGACGGTGCTGGCAGTGCCAGTTATTCTCGACAAGGTTCTTTACTTGCGGTGCAAAGTGCAGCCAAAACGCTGACGGATTACCTCGAACAGCATCATCCGCATCTGGATCGCTTATTACAGCAATGGCAAGTTGGCAGTGATGATGAAATGACTAAGTCTGTTGCGCAGAAAATCTATAAAGATTTTCACGATACTTTCTATAAAACAGCCCAAGTGGCCATTGAGGCCATTGAGCAGGAAGCCGAGTTAAAGCAGGTTGCAGCCAAGGCGTATGCCACGACTTTATTGGTGGCTGTGGTTAAACAATGCGAGCAAAAAACCTTTATTAGTACCTTTTGGATGGGCGATGGCGCGATTGTTGTATATGCCAAAGATAAAGTACGTTTAATGGGCAAACCAGATGGTGGCGAGTTTGCTGGGCAAACCCGTTTCTTAGACCGCAGTTTTGCACAGCAGTTTGCTAGTCGGGTCAATATTGGCTATTACGATGATTGTGAAGCTGTGATTTTAATGACAGATGGTATTTCCGATCCGCGCTTTGAAACAGATGCTGGACTTGCGAACCACGAAAAATGGCAGGCCTTATGGCAAGAAATTGAACCACAGTTGCAACAGCCACACCCAGATCAGGCTTTATTGGAATGGTCAAAGTTCTTTAGTGCAGGGCATCATGATGATCGTACTTTGGCGATTTTATGGAATAAGCCTGTGAGTGTGGATGTGGAGGGTCTTGCCCATGACTAAGATTATCCAGTGTCAAACTTTAGATGGTCGGCCAGTTGCATTCGTTGATGAAGTCATTGGCTCAGGAGCTATGAAAGATGTCTATTTTTCTCCTGATAAATCTTATGTGGTGTGTTTTTTCAGTAAAGAAAAAAACCATTTCTATCAGTCACATGCTGAGCTGGAAAGACAGAAGGACCGCTTAAAGGAAATTGTTGGGAATAAATGGCAAGGTATTTTCAACAGTGCCGGCGGGGATTACTGGAAAAATGTGTTTTGCTGGCCCGATGGTTTGATTGAATATAATGGTTTGTTGGGGATTACAGCACCGACTTACCAAAAACAGTTTTTCTTTGAACATGGGTCTAAAAATAATGATTTTTTAGGCATTAAAGGTAAGGAAAAAGAAGGGAAATGGTTTGCCAGTGCCAATAACCAAAATCGGTTTTTAGATGAAAAAGAAAAAGGAAATTGGTCGAACTATCTGCGTATTTGTATTTTAATTGCCCGTGCTGTGCGCCGTATGCATGCAGCAGGTTTGGCACACTCAGATTTATCCTATAAGAATATTTTGATTGATCCTGTAACTGGCCGTGCCTGTGTAATTGATGTTGATGGTCTGGTCGTGCCTGGCAAATATCCGCCTGATGTGGTCGGAACGCCTGATTTTATTGCACCTGAAGTGGTGAAAACCAATCATTTAAAAAAAGACGACCCACAGCGAAACCTCCCAAATATCATGACCGATCGGCATGCTTTGGCGGTCTTGATCTACATGTATTTGCTGTATCGACACCCATTGCGTGGTGGCAAAGTCCATGATGTGAATGATCCGCAGCGCGATGAAAATCTGGCAATGGGTGACAATGCCTTATTTATTGAACATCCAACCGATCCGAGCAATCGGGTAAAAGTTAGTCAGGTGCGTCCAATTGCTTTACCGTGGGCCGATCCTGAAAAAATTCCGTTCACCGTGACAGGCCCTTATTTAAAAGAACTGTTTTTACAAAGCTTTGTGACGGGTTTACAGCAGCCACAACAACGACCTTCTGCCAATGATTGGGAAACGGCTTTAGTTAAAACGGTGGATTTGATTCAGCCATGCTTAAATAGCGATTGCGGTCAAAAATGGTATGTATTTGATAATACAACAAAACCAGTATGTCCATTTTGTGGTACAGCCTTTAAAGGCAAGTTACCTGTATTGAACCTCTATTCGGCACGCCAAGAAGGCAGTTTTAGACCTGATAATCACCGTTTAATGGTCTGGACAGGGCAGTCACTTTACCCGTGGCATGCCAATAATTTGATTGCACCGAATGAGCGCCTAACAGCAGAACAAACCAAACGTGTCGGCTATTTTATTTTTCACCAAAATCAGTGGTGGCTGGTCAATGAAAATCTGCCTGATCTCATGGATGTGGCAACCAAAACAACGATTCCAATTGGCGAAAAAGTTGAATTGCTAGATGGAAAACAAATTTTACTTTCACGTCAGGATGGAGGCCGCTTAGTGGTGGTGCAAATGGTGGAATGTGTATGACACAAATAGTGAATGATCTTACTCAGATTGGCATTGCAGAAAATTCGATCGGCATTTGGTTTACCCAAGCGCATTCTTGTCAACGTGATTTAATTTTGGCCGCAAAAACGGCGCCGTTTGATACTCGAATTCATGTGGTGGCATCACATGCACATGATCGTCCTGAAATTACATCTGTTGCTGATATCGCTTTACAAGAACCGCCTTTGTCAGAGCGAGTCGAGTGGGTTGTACAGCAGGCACAACGCTTCAATGTCAAATTGATTATTGCTGGGCATCATGCTGAACTTTATCTGGCGCAAAAACAGCGCTTCGAGCAATTGGGCATCCGTCTCATGGCGGGCTGTGATACGGTTGAGCAGATTGAGCAACTGAATGACAAAGCTCTGTTCACTCAAATCTGCGTAACACACGGTTTGGCGGTTGCACCAGCAACCATTGTCGAGAATGCCGAGCAATTAGAAGATGCATATCATGACTGGCTGCAAAAAGGCGATGTGTGTGTCAAGCCTGCCAAAGGGGTTTTTGCTTCCGGGTTTTGGCATTTAGATCCTAAAGCGGATGCTTTTGATGTGTTTGCCAATAGTATGAGATTCAAGGCGCATCCTGAAAGTTTTATTGAGAGTTATCGCCAGTTAGAACAGCCTCCTGTGTATTTGGTCATGCCATTTCTTCCTGGACTGGAGTGCTCAGTGGATATGTTGTGCGTACATGGTCAGGTGCATGGGGCGATCGCACGTTATAAGCAAAAGAATGGCTGCCAGAGTTTGACATTTGAAGATCCAGCGATTGAGTTGGCCAAACAGGTGGCTGCATTATTTGGTTGTGATGGGCTAGTAAATATGCAGGCTCGATATAATGACCAACAGCAGTTGTATATTTTGGAAGTGAACTCTCGGCCATCAGGTGGCATTGCACATACCTTCATGAGCGGCGTGAATTTGGTGCATTTGGCGATTGCCCAAGCACTACAGCTCAATTATCAACCTGAAAAGATGAAAAGTTCGGTCACTGTACGCAGCATAAGTCAGAGTATTTGTGTAATATAAAGACCATTATGTATATTATTTTAACTTAGATTTAAGAATTATATGATTGAGATTGAATTACAACGTGGCAAACTGGATTTACAGCCCGATGAAAATAGTCACTGGAAATGGCAGGATTTACTCGGTTTTGCTGAACGAATAAATCCCAAAAGAGCCTTTTTATTTGTCTCAAAAGTCTTGGGGAGACATATTCCGGTGAGTCCTCAAGTGATGCGCCACGCGTTTACTGATTTAGCCCAACTGATTCCGAGTGATTTACCTGAACCAATCTTGGTGATTGGGATGGCAGAAACTGCGGTAGGTCTAGGTGCGGGTGTACATCAAGTGTTGCAAGAACGCTATCCAGATGCACTGTATGTCACCACGACTCGGCATCCTGTTGAAGGCGCACCGTTATTGGCTCGCTTTTTAGAAGAACATAGCCACGCGCAAGATCAATTGTTGTATGGATCTCCTGATGCTGATATCCAAAAGAAAATTTTAGCCAGTAAAAGTATTGTATTGGTTGATGATGAAGCTTCTACAGGAAAAACCTTTATCAATTTAGTGTCTGCACTACAAGCGGCTGGTTTTGATCAAATTTCCCATATTGTGACGGCTACTTTGGCGGATTGGTCATCAGGTATTCATATTGCTGGATTAGATTGTCAGTCCGTGGCATTGATGACGGGTAAATGGCATTGGCAAGATGCCGAAAATCCACCACAGATCAATATGCCCAAAGTCGATACCGTGGCATTTGGTGAGTACGCGACCTTGTCTGAACCGACTTGGGGACGTTTACCGATTCAGGATACTTCTGCCTATATTCGTTTGCAGGTCGAACCTCAGCAACGGATTTTAGTATTAGGAAGCGGTGAATATGTCTGGTCTTCATTCTTATTGGCTGAAGATTTGCAGCGACAGGGTGCAGAGGTGAAATTTAGTGCGATCACCCGCTCACCGATTGCAGTGGGACATGCAATTGAATCTGCTTTGGCTTTTTCAGATAACTATGGTTTAGGTATTCAGAACTTTGTCTACAATATCAATCCATTAGAGTATGATCGAATCTTCATTACAGTGGAAACCTGTGCTGAGTCCGTCGCCAATAGTCTATTAGATGCGATTCCAAATGCTGAAGTTATCAGCGCAGTAGAATTTCCACATCAAACTCTTAATCTGTGTAGTGCGAATGACTAATTTTTTATTTGATACGCAAAATATTGCAACGCCGCTCATGTTGGTTGATCTGGATGATACTTTATTCCAGACCCATCGTCGTATTGTTCCCCAAGCTGACTTTAAAATGGTCACCACGGACAAACAGGGACAAGCATTGGCGTATATGAACCCGATTCAGCAGCACTTTGTGCAGTGGTTGTTGCATAGTACACATTTGATTCCCGTCACAGCACGAAGTGCAGAAGCATTGTCTCGGGTACATTTACCTTTTCAGTACGGCGCAGTTTGTTCTCATGGCGGTACGGTACTGAATGCAGATTTTAGTGTAAATCTGGATTGGCATGCGCAGATGCAACATGCATTGGCCCCTTATCAAGCGCGGCAACAGGCTTTGATTGAGGTGGTACAGCAACAGGCGACCCATTTTGGTTCTATCCGTACTTGGGTGGTCGAAGAGCAAGGTTTGGGCTTATATGTGGTTGCCAAGCAAAATACCGAAAATGATAATCCTTATGCACCGAATTTCTTACCAGAACTATTAAATAGCTTAAGCCCAGATGTATTGGATGGGTTCTATTTTCATTTAAATGGCAATAACTTGGCTTTGATTCCAGAACCTGTAAGTAAAGCCAATGCAGCCCGTTTTTTATTGCAACAGTTTGCGTCTCAACAACGCCCGATTCTCGGTTTTGGCGATAGTTTGTCCGATGTAGAGTTTTTGAATCTATGTCATTGGTGGGGCATGCCGAACCACAGTCAATTGAATCGTTGGGTAAAACATAATTTGACGCAGCAATATAAACAAGAAGGATATTATGGCGATTATCAATAAAGATAAAGCAAGTGAATTAATTTTAAAACAAGGGTTTAGTGGTAGTTACCAAGCAGAACAAGTGACTTTTTTACTTAAACGGACGCATATTGAACCAACCGATACCATTGAAAAAGAACGTCTGATTCAATCAGGTGAAAAGCATTATTCGCAAATGATCAGTTTGGAGAGTGCACCGACTGAACGTCATTTACAGTTATTTGAACAGGCCATGCAGCAAGGGCAGCAGCGTTTGGCTCAAGAAGTTCAGCAGTTGGCACAAACTTTGGTTACAGCATTTAAGGAACCAATTGTATTGGTGAGTTTTGTACGTGCGGGCGTCCCCTTAGGTGTACTGCTTTATCATGCGATACAGGACTTAGGCTGTGACTGTGTACATTATGGCATCAGTATTATTCGAGACCGTGGTATCGATTTTGCTGCCTTGGAAACCATTATTGCTAAACATGGACACCAATCGATTGTGTTTGTGGATGGTTGGACGGGGAAAGGCGCGATTCGCCAAGAATTACAACGTAGTTTAGGCGATGATGCTCGTTTTGCAGAGCGACCGTTACCGTTGGTGGTCTTGTCGGATATTGCCGGTTGTGCATGGTTGGCGGCCAGTGGCGATGACTGGCTGATTCCATCTGGTATTTTGGGGTCGACCATTTCAGGTCTTATTTCACGTAGCATTTGTGAAGGTGAAGCCTTGAGTGCCGAGGAAATCAATGCCGAAAATATCGATCAATGGCATCGCTGTATTGAATATAGCCATTTAAAAGAATTTGATATTTCGCAGCAGTTTATTCAGCGCATCAACCAGATTCGCACCCAGCTTAATCCACAACCGAATGCAGTTTGGGAGCAAACGCAACAACTGACACAACAAGATCAAAGCCAGCAGGTGGTACAGAAACTGGCCCAAGAATACGACATTCAAAATATAAATCGGATAAAACCGAGTATTGCTGAAGCAACCCGAGCGATTTTAAGACGAGTACCGGATCTGGTCTTGCTTCGCGATGCTGATGATGCCGATACCCGTTTATTACGTTATTTAACGCAAGTCACTGAGACACCTGTACAAGTGGTCGGTGATCAAATTGCGCCGTATAGAGCGATTACATTGATTCAAAAATTGGGGAAAGGATAATTTTATGTTATCTGCATTATCTTTAGGGGCAACATTATATATGCCTGCCACGCGTCCAGACTTATGGGCTGTGGTGAAGGGTGAAAAATATCCAGAGTTGCGTTCTCTAGTGATCTGTCTGGAAGATGCAATCACTGAACAGGAGATCGCATTTGCCAAACAAAATCTCAAACAGTTATTGCAGCAAATCCAACAGCAACAGCGCCTTGAACAACATCCGAAAGTGTTTATTCGCCCTCGTCATATTGCGATGGCTGCCGAATTGGCAGAATGGCAAGAAATCACCGCTTTAGATGGCATGGTATTGCCGAAATTTGGTTTAGCCAGTTTAAAGCAATGGCTTAGCGTTCTTCCTCCAGAACTTCATTATATGCCTACGCTTGAAACAGCTGATAGTTTTGATATGGGGCAAATGAAAGAGTTGAGACAAGCCTTGCCAGAATTTCATAAAGTATTGGTGCTTCGGGTTGGAGGCAATGACTTACTCAATTGTTTGGCCTTACGTCGGCCGAGTGATATGACCTTATACCAAACGCCTATCGGCACACTTATTGCAAATCTAGCAGGTCAGTTTTTACCTTATGGTTTTGCGCTGAGTGCACCTGTCTGTGAGCATTTTAGTCAGGTGAAATTGTTGCAGGATGAATTATATCTGGATTTACAGCATGGCTTATCGGGTAAAACCGTGATTCATCCTGCACAGATCTCGATTGTGCATCAGGCTTATCAGGTCAATGAAATTGAGTTAAAACAAGCGCAGGGTATTTTACAGGATGGCAGCAAAGCTGTATTTGCCTGTCATGGCAGTATGCTTGAACCCGCAACCCATCGTCGTTGGGCGGAACGGATTTTAGAACGGGCAAAAGTGTTTGGGCTAAAAGTATAAAATCAAAAAATATAGGAATAATCGATGCAACAACTTATTACAGGCGCCAATTTGGCATTGAGCCAGTCACAGTGCCAAGTGAAAATTAAAACTACATTAACGGCGCATATCGGTTTAGATGTCACCGCCTATGTCTTGAATGCACAGGCGAAGGTTCGTGGTGATGCGGACATGATTTTTTATGGGCAAAAGCAGACACCGAACCGTAGTGTGGAATTGACCGAGGCGACAGCAAAAGCACCGTATATCGCGCAATTCAATCTGAACACTCAATTGTTCGATGCGGATATCAGCAAGCTTGCGATGTGTGCAACGATTGATGGGCAAGGTGCAATCAATGCGATTCAAGATATTCAGATTGAATTATGGGAAAATGGACAGCTCACGGCAACAGCGACGGTAAAAAGTGCTGAAAAGACTGAAAAAGCACTGATTTTGGCCGAAGTTTATCGTCATAAAGAGCAGTGGAAATTCCGCTTCGTCAATCAGGGGTTCAATGGTGGCTTACAACCGCTAGCCGAACATTTTGGGGTAGAAATTAGTGATCAAGCTGCAACGCCTGAACCAGTGCCTCAACCTGTATCGGCGCCAGCACCTCAGCCTAAACTTAATTTAAGCAAAATTACTTTAGATAAACGCAATAGCCAGATTAATTTACAGAAACAGGCTCACGGTTTTGGTGAGATTAAAATTAATCTGAATTGGAACCAACGGACTCAACAAGCTCAGTCAGGTGGTTTCTTTAAAAAGCTACTCAACCAAAATCAAGGTATTGATCTGGACCTAGGTTGCCTATTCGAGATGCACGATGGTAGCAAATCGGTGATTCAGGCTTTAGGTGATCGGTTTGGTGATTTTAACGGATTCCCCTTTATTCAGCTTTCTGCGGATGACCGTACTGGTGCATTAACAGAGGGTGAGTGGCTCAGAATTAATGGACAGCACTGGTCGCAGATTCGCCGTGTAGTGTTATTTGCCTTTATTTATGAGGGTGTACCGAACTGGGCTGAAACAGATGCAGTGGTCACCATTTATGTTCCAGATCAACCTCCGATTGAAATCCGTTTAACTGAAGGGCAACCTTTGGGGATGTGTGGAATTGTTGAATTGGTGAATCAAGGCGGTAGTATTCAAGTACAACGTCATGTGCGCTATGTGCCTGGACATCGGGAGTTGGACCAAGCCTTTGGTTTTGGTCTGCGCTGGGTTGCAGGCAGTAAATAAAGTTGATATTTAATGATGTATTAGATAACAACAATTTCGATATCTATGTAAAAGTCATTAAGACCATGGAATTTTAAGTGTTCAAACGAGGAGAAAAAACAAAATGGCAATTAGTTTAAATAAAGGTGGAAATTTATCCCTAAGTAAAACAGACCCAAATTTAGTCCGTATTTTAATTGGATTGGGCTGGGATGAACGTGCGACTGACGGTGCAGCATTCGACTTGGATGCGAGTGCATTCTTATTAACTGCAACAGGCAAAGTACGTGGTGATCACGACTTTATTTTCTACAACCAACTTAAATCTCAAGATGCTTCAGTCGAGCACACGGGTGACAACCGTTCAGGTCAAGGTGATGGTGATGATGAAACCTTATTGGTTGATCTGTCAAAAGTCTCACCTGAAATTGAAAAAATTGCGATTACTGTGACCATTCATGATGCACAAGCACGCGGCCAGAATTTTGGTCAGATTGCCAATGCCTTTATTCGTGTCGTGAATCAAGACACCAATGTCGAAGTGGTTCGTTTTGATTTGGCAGAAGATTATTCAACTGAAACTGCCATGGTATTTGGCGAGGTTTATCGTCACAATGGCGAATGGAAATTTAAAGCCGTTGGTCAAGGCTATGCTGGTGGGCTTGCTGCGATGTGCCAACAATATGGTATTCAGGTCGGCTAAGCTTCTCATTTCAACACATAAATGATGAATAGCTTAAAGCTGTTTAGAAAAGGAAAAAAATGAAACATTTTCGTTTCTCAATTATTTTTACCGTAATCTGTCTAGGGTTATCAGCATGGTGGGGCTTTACGCATGGCCCAAATGCTGGTTTCGCGATGATGCTTAAAGTTTTATTGATTACGACTGTCTTAGCGGTCATGGAAGTATCCCTGTCTTTTGATAATGCTGTTGTCAATGCATCAGTACTCAGAAACTGGGATGAGTTCTGGAAAAAACTGTTCCTTACCGTCGGGATTTTAGTTGCTGTATTTGGTATGCGCTTAATCTTCCCACTCTTAATTGTTGGTGTAACCGCTGACATGGGAATGATTGAAGTTGCGAAACTGGCACTGAATGATCCAAAAACTTATTCAGAAAAGTTACTTGCACACCATGCTGAAATTGCTGCCTTCGGTGGGATGTTCCTGCTGTTGGTGTTCTTAAACTTCTTGTTTGATGATGGTAAAGATACGCACTGGTTCCATTGGTTGGAAACCCATTTATCGAATCTAGCAAATATTCCAGCGATGTCAGTATTTGTGTCACTGATTGCTTTACTGACCATGGCTGCTTTTGTACCTGAGCAACAAAAACTGATCGTGATTGTCGCGGGGATCTGGGGCATCGTGGTCTATATCGGTGTACAGGTATTGGGTCATTTGCTTGAAGGCAGCAGCGAAGATGATGAAGCCGATGAAAAACCGGTTACTGGTACTTCAAGTAATATCGTCAAAGCAGGTATTGGTGGTTTCCTTTACCTCGAAGTATTAGATGCTTCGTTTAGTTTTGATGGTGTGATTGGTGCATTTGCGATCACAAGTGATGTGGTTGTGATTATGCTTGGTCTGGCAATTGGTGCAATGTTTGTCCGTTCGATGACGATTTATTTAGTTGAGAAAGGCACATTGGAAGCATTTATTTATCTGGAGCATGGCGCACATTATGCGATTGGTGCTTTGGCTGCAATTATGCTTTATACCGGAACAGGTGGTCATGTGCCTGAAGTTGTAACAGGCTTGATTGGTATTGCATTCATCATTTGGGCTGTATTATCTTCGATTGCTTACAGTAAACAACAAACACAAGCTTGATAAAAATGCATGGATACATCATTTATATGATGTCCATGATTGAAATGAAATAAACAATGAGTTGATATTTAATAAGGAGAAACTCAAATGGCAATTAGTTTAACCAAAGGCGGCAACGTTAGCTTAACCAAAGAAGCGCCTGGCATTACAAAAACAACTGTTGGTTTAGGTTGGAATCCACGCGTGACTGATGGTGCTGCATTTGACCTTGATGCAATTGCATTTTTAGTCAATGAAGGCGGTAAGGTTCGTGCAGATAATGACTTTATTTTCTTTAATAACTTAAAGTCATCTGATGGCTCAGTCGTTCATAATGGCGATAACCGTACCGGTGAAGGCGATGGTGACGACGAGACTTTAAGCGTGGACTTGAGTAAAGTTCCGGCTGACGTTGCAAAAGTGATCTTTGCGGTTACGATTTATGATGGTCAAACCCGTAACCAAAACTTTGGTCAAGTTGCGAATGCCTACATTCGTGTAAGTAACGATGCGGGTGGTACTGAAATTGCACGTTATGACTTGTCTGAAGACAGCAGCACTGAAACTGCAATGATCTTTGGTGAACTTTATAAGCATGGCAGCGAGTGGAAATTCCGTGCAATCGGTCAAGGTTTTGCTGGTGGCTTAGGGCCTTTAGCAGCTTCTTATGGTGTTTCTGTTTAAGATACCTGTGGAAGATAGTGTTTAGGCACTATCTTCTTTTTTCGATATTTATAAATGATAAAAATAGGTTATTCCTTGATATGTTGAATTTAGTACGCGGACAAAAAATAAAACTAACTGATGTTTTACAGGGGCAATCCTCTTTTTATATCCAGATTCAATATCAAGCCGCTTTTGATTTAGATATCGCAAGTTTTGGACTTGATCCACAGTATCGTTTAAGTGATGAACGATACATGACCTTTTATAATCAGCCTGAAACGCCATGCCAAGCGGTTCGTCTGATTGAAAATCACAATAAATGCAGTCGCTTTTTAGTTGATTCTGCAAAACTACCTGCAACTATTCAACATCTGGTTTTGACCGCTGCAATTGATGGCCAGAATATCATGTCACAATTACAGCAAGCGACGATTCAAATTCTTAACTTGCAGTTACAGCCGATTGCTGAACTGAAGTTAGATGGCAGCATCTTTGATCAAGAACGTGCCACCATGCTGATTGAGATTTATCGAAAAGACGGTATTTGGCGTTTAGCCGCTATTGGACAAGGCTTTAATGCCGGTCTTGCTGCCTTAATTCAACATTTTGGTGGAGAGGTTGCCGAAGAGCCAACAGCACAACAGTCGACACCAGTAGCACCACAATCGAATATCGATTTAAAGAAAAAATTATCTTTGCAAAAGGCCGAAAAAACGGGCAATGCATCCATTATCGATCTGACCAAAAAATCACTGGTCCAACTGGAAAAGAAAAACTTACTGGGTGTAACCGCACGCGTGGCACTGGTCTTGGATGCATCTGGCTCAATGGATGGGCAATATCGCCGCGGTGATGTGCAAAAGGTAGTGAATCGCTTGATGCCACTAGCTATTCATTTTGATGATGATGGCAGTTTTGAATGCTGGGCTTTTGCCGCTAAAACAACGCAACTGGATGATGTGACCCTGAGTAATGTTAATGATTTCATTAACACCACCCAGCGTGGCTGGAAGAACTGGCAAGTTGGGGCGCGTTATAATGAGGAAATTCCAGCGATTGAAGCTGTGATTAACTATTTCCAAAAATTCAAAGATCAAATCCCGACTTATGTTTTATTTATTTCGGATGGTGGTGTGGGCAGCCGTCGACAAATGCAGAAAATATTATCACAAGCGGCCAAACTGCCTATTTTCTGGCAATTTGTCGGGATTGGTGGGCGAGATTATGGCGCACTAGAAAAGCTGGATGAAATGTCAGGTCGAATTGTCGATAACTGTAATTTCTTTAGTTTAGATCGCATTGACAGCGTTTCAGATGAACGTCTATATGAATTGTTATTGCAAGAATTCCCTGATTGGTTAAACGCTGCGAAGCAACATCAGATTGTGAGAAATTAAAAGGAATAAACAATGGCACAGTTTAGCTTAGTTGGTTCACCAGAACCGTTCTTGCATGTATCCATGCGCCGTGGCGACAAAATCTATTGCGAAAGTAATGCTATGGTGATGATGGAAGCGCCTTTGGAGTTAAAAGGGCGTTTGCAAGGAGGGTTAATGCAATCCCTCTTACGTCGTTTTGCCAATGATGAATCGTTGTTTCAGCAGCATATCGAAGCAGTACGCGGTGATGGCGATTGTCTGTTGTCGGCGGCGTTGGATGGTGATATGCAGATTCTGGATGTCGGTGCGACGCAGTATTTGCTGAGTGACGGGGCTTTTGTGGCAGCACATGACTCGGTTGAAGTCAAAGCCCGTTTAAACAGCAGCCTCGGTGGTGCATTTTTTGGTAATACAGGCGGTTTTCTGGTGATGGAAACCAGTGGACAAGGTCAAGTGGTGGTATCTGGCTGTGGTACCTTGTTTGAGCTTGAGGTTGAACCAAACAAAGAAGTTATTATTGATAATGGACATGTGGTCTGTTGGGATTCACGCTTAAACTATAATCTGTCGGTATCTACGTCACAGAGTAGTGGTTTTCTTGGCAACTTGGTCAATAGTGTAACCAGTGGTGAAGGGATGGTGTTACGTTTCTCGGGTCAAGGTAAGGTGGTGATCTGTTCTCGAAACCGCAACAATTTGCTGCAGTGGTTAACTTCGAAGTTAAACTTAAACCGTAATCAATCAAATTAAAATAATCATTTTTATCTAGAGGAGTAAAAGTACATGGGAATTAATTTAGAAAAGGGCCAAAAAATCAGCTTACAGAAAGCAGATGGCAGCAACTTACAACAAATCTTTTTAGGTGTGGGTTGGGACGTTGCGAAAAGCAAAGGCTTTTTCGGCTTTGGTGGTGGCGGTGGGGATATTGACCTTGATGCTTCTGTCATTTTATTTGATGATAACAAACAAGTACTAGATGTGGTTTACTTTGGTCAATTACAAAGTAAAGATGGCAGTATCCAGCATTCGGGTGATAACTTAACCGGCGCGGGCGATGGTGATGATGAAGTCATTCGCGTTAATTTGAACCAGATTCCTGCACAAGTAAAATCGTTGGTTTTTACTGTAAGTAGCTTTCGCGGACAGACCTTTGAGAAAGTTGAAAATGCTTTCTGCCGTTTGGTGGATCAATCCAACAATCAAGAAATTGCAAGTTATAAGCTGTCTTCACAGGGTGCACATACCGGTTTGATTATTGCAAAAATTTATCGCCACAATGATGCATGGAAAATGCACGCGATTGGTGAAAATGTGCATGGTCGTACCTTCCAAGATATCGTGCCTTATGCTTTACCACATATCTAATGATTTAGATTAATCATGGCATGCCACAACATCGTTCAATACAATGTTGTGGCATGTTTATTTCTGCGATTTGAAATTATAATAAATAGTGGTTTAGAACATCCCGCATTGCTTCTGGAATGGTGGTGCTTTTTCGGCTTATCCGATCCACAAAGACATGGACAAAATGCCCTTGAGCAGCAGCTTCGTCCTGGCCTTGTTTAAAGATCGCTAGTTCGTATCTGAGTGATGAATTTCCAACTTTACCAATCGCCACACCCACTTCTACTATTTCTGGAAACGACAGTTCCTGTTGAAAGCTACAAGCTGAATCAACCACTAGACCAATAATTTCACTGTGATGAATATCGAAACCTGTTTTCTGAATCAGTAATGAATTGGCTGCGGTATCAAAATAGCTATAATAAGTCACGTTGTTGACATGACCATAAATATCATTATCAGCCCAACGGGTTTGGATGGGGAAAAAGAACTTAAATTGTTCGCGTCGTTTTAAAGTCGGTTTGCTCATGCATAAATCGCCTGATAGATCTGTAATGCGTCTTGCTCGGTCATTTCTCTTGGATTGTTCTGCAGCAGCCGAGTTTGCAACATCGCATCTTTGGCCAGTTGTGGCAATTTCGCTTCAGTAATATCGAGTTCTTTCAACTTCAAGCTTAAGCCACTTTGGTCCAGATGATTCTGCATATGGTCAATAAACAGGTCACATAAACCATCGGTACAGCCTGTGCTCCGAGGGTCGAGTAATTGCATCAATTCTGCATAGTGTTGTTTGGCTTTGGGTGCATTAAATTTTAAAACCTCAACCAGTACCAATGCATTGGTATGTCCATGTGAAAGGTGAAAATGCCCACCCAATGGGTATGCGAGGGCATGTACTGCACCAACGGGAGCATTGGCAAAGGCTTGTCCAGCTAACATGGAACCCACTAACATGTTTTGGCGTGCCTCTAAATCAGCTCCATTTTTCAAGACTTTGGCTAAATTATGATTGAGTAATTTCAATGCATTTTTAGCCAGCATATCGGCATAAAAGTTCTTTTTAATATTTGAGGTATAAGCCTCAATGGCATGTACCATAGCATCGATGCCTGTTGCCGCGGTAAGATGTGCAGGTAAGCCTTGAGTGAAAGTCGCATCTAGAATGGCAACATCGGCATATAAAATGGGCGAAACCACGCCCATTTTAGTGGTTGCACCTGTAGTCACAATTGAAATGGGGGTGACTTCTGAACCTGTGCCCGCTGTGGTTGGGATGAGAATCAGCGGCAAACGAGGGGCTTTGGCTTGGTTTACGCCGTAGATTTCACTTAAGTTTTGCTGCTGCGTAGGGTGGGCGAGCAAGGCAATGATTTTGGCCACATCCATTGAGCTGCCGCCACCAAAACCGATAATCACATCAATTTGTTCTTGTTTTGCAAAATCAACAGCTTCTAATACAATATGCTCAGGCGGATCAGCTTGGATATCGGAATAAATAATGTATTCAAGACCAATCTGAGTCAGAATTTCTAAAATGGGCTGATGCAATTGATGCTGTATCATTCCTGCATCGGTCACAATCAATGCCTTATGATAATTTTGTTGTGTTAAAACATTTTCAAGTTCTTGTATCGAACCAAGTCCCGCGATGATGTTGGGAACAGTTTGAAATTGAAACGGGTTCATACATACATCCTTATTTTTCATAATAAAAACAATATTTTTATATCAAGTGACTAGAGGTTTCACTGCCTAGATAAATTAACATAAGACGCGCTTAAAAGTGTAACTTTGAGGTGATTATGCTGTTCAAAACGACCTATAAGGTCTTATGCATTTTCACCTATTTATCATATTGAAATTATTGAATTTTATGGTGCCGTTTTGTCGAGATTTTTCGCAAGGAATAGTACTTTTAGAGTGTAACGAAAACAATAACTTAAGCTATTGTTTTGTAGTCTTTTTTTCTGTCACTTTTGCAAATGGTAGTTTAATACTAGCATTTACATCGTTTCAGCTAATTTCATACCCAAACTCATAATGCTCAGTCATTTTTTCCAAGTGGCCAGCCAAGCCTTATGCACTTTTAACTATTTTCTTATGTAGAAAAATAGTGAGTGTATGTATCTCATGTAAGGTAGAAATTTGCAACTTTGAAATAAGGATACGTTTTTTCGAAATCACTAGATTAGAAAACTGATGGCTGATGTTTTACTTATTTATTTACCTCCAATGTTATTTCTCTGTTTCAGCTGTAGATCGTGCTTTAGGTTTTGCTGTCCTATGTTTGAAACAATCATACTCATCAGAATGGCTTTTCTCATCTAATAAGTCAAAGGTATTAGTCTAGAGCATGTAAAGAAAACTCCAAATGTATGGAGATGGATTTTACATTAAAAGAATTTTTGGAAAGTAGTTATTAAATTAATTATTTATAGTTTTAAAACCTTGTGTAAGTAAACTTTTATATTTAAAAAATAGTATTTAGATAAAAATTATCTATTAAAGATCCCAAAATCATAAATTAAAAGGTATAGAAATGAAGTGTATATTGAATGCTTTAATATTGTTATTTATGTCAAATCAAATTCATGCAGCCGTAACCTGTGGGACATCTGCATCAACACTTCCAAATTTAAATAGTGTTTATAAATCTGGTGAATTTAGAATTTTCTATTCATCTAACCCTGCAAATGCAGATTATATCCCAGATCAAAGCGATGCAAACAATAACAGCATTCCTGACTATGTTGAAAATGTAGCGATTCAAGCGACGACAACCACAGAGGCCTTAACCAGTCTTGGTTTTACTCATCCTTTAAACAGTGATAGATATACTGGTGCAGCAAAATTCATTGATATCCATTTAACAGCTTTAACTGGTAATGGTGTAGCGTATGAAAATCCTTCAATATTTATTAATAAACCAACTAAAGAAGGTAAGTGCGCTCTTAATCTTTATATTCGAAATAATATAGAAGAGTTTCCAGGGAACTACTGGACAACAGTGACACATGAGATTTTCCACCTTTACCAGTATGGATACAATCAATTTAAAGGTGGTTGGTATTTAGAAGGTATGACAAATTGGGCTGAAAGAGTTCTACGCTTGGGGACTCAAGGTGGAAATGGTTTAACTCCTTTGCCAGATGGACAAGAGCAATTAATAGCAGAAGTTTATGAGGTGCCTTACAATCAACTGTGGCATCGATTGGCAGTACTTTCTGATACAACAAATGGTCAACTAAATCTTCCACCAAATTTAGTAAACCGAACATACATAGATGGCACAAAGGTGTTCAAGGATGACAAGTTAAAAGGCTATTTATTCATTAAAAAAACTTTAGAAAATTTGAAAATTAAATCAGATCAAATTTCTTCACAAAATGGTTGGAATCCTCATAATTGGGACGAAACAGATCAGTCAAACCCTGCTAATCGAACGTTTATGCTAAAAGCAATCCAAGATTCAATGTTGCAATTTGGAATGAACCAGACACAGGAAGAAAAAGATTTTTTACTTTTAAAGTAAACAATATTGTTTGAAATAAAACTATCTTTTGGTGGTTTTAAAATTAAACCGAAAGATGTGGTAATTATTTTTAAAGAGAAAGGTTGTTTTAAAAATTATTTTAACAACATTATCTTGTAAGTGTTAAGTAAGATTTTGGTATGTATTTAATTTTATGACTATGTTTAAAAATCTGTCGCGGATATACAAATAAAGTTATAAATATTTTACTTGGATTAAGGTTTAATAATGGTTCATGAAAAATTAAACTCATATTTATTGAAAATAATATGAATGAATTAGCTTAAATAAAATATATATTGTTAATAATTTCTCGTTTTGTCTGCATTTTCCCCAAGATGCAGATTTTTTTTATCATTGATAAATGGATTCGTGGTAAGACTATAACCACCTCATTAGATTTTTTGTCAAAGACAGACCAAATTTTACATCGATACCAGAATTATGACGATGGATAGAGCCTATATTTCTTCGTTTTGAACATAAAATATTTTAATCCTGATCATATGCATCTGGGAGTGTTCTACCTAGATATCAGTGAGGTGGATGAAAGATAGGCTTAAGAGACAAGACATTCCTGCAGAACATAGTTTTTAAGATGGTTTAATTTTGCACTTCTATGGATGGAATCGTTGAAATGGCCCATATTACTAAGAAGCTGAAACTTTTCCTTGTTAGGATACTTAGTGAGTTTGAAACACCTATACTAACACCCAACTTAGTTAAGGATATTTTCAATATTGTAGTTAGTATTCAACAGTGCGAAGCATACAATTCCACCAAAGAATGAGGCAAAACTGTGCGTTTATTTCCATCGGGGCATCATTGGCAGCGTATGTAGCAAGCATTGATTGGGACGAAGGTTTTCATTGATATGATCACATTTTTCATGAGTTGTATGTAAAATTCCTTGAAGATAAGCAGGCTCAAGAGATCTGTGAATTGCGTAAGAATTAATATGAGCAAACAAAAGAACGGTTAAAAGATGTTATTGATGCCAAGTAAAAAGACTCAAGAATATTTGGCCTTTGTTGCACTGTAGTTTGTTTTCACGATTGCTTTATTCTTTATATATGCCATGGGAAACAGTAACTTAAATAACGCTGCCCTAGGTTTTATTTGACATCCGTTTGCAGTTTTTACTTTGGTAGTCCAAAACAGGCAAAGAAAAAAGATAAGAGCAGTTTGATCTAATCTATAAACAATCACATTCGTACGTTTTCTTTTAATGTTTCAGTCTGTATAAACAAAAAACAGATTTATTTTTGTCCTTTTTTGACATTTGTAAAAATAGATGTGAGTTCTAATATGGAACTAATATTGATTTAAGAAACCTAGTGTGGAAAATGTTTATGTTAGTTTCAAGTCATCCAGAGTTAAAAGGCATTCAAAATATCATTAATAGCAAATTAGCTAAGTTCTCTGGATTTTTATTGGGTGCAGTAAGCCCAGAAAAGCAAGGCTCACTTCCTAAAGCATTTGAATTACGTCCGCATACTGATTACAAGCGTTATGGAAGTACACATTACGGGATCATGGTACCTGACTTACCTGAACCATATCGTTATCTATCTTGGGCATCCGTAATAGGTTATGTTGGATTCCCTATCACTGACTCAGATTATCAAATGTCTTCTAGAGGAAAAGGTGATACTGCTTCTTTAGTGCATGGAACAGCTTTATCATCTACTGATGAAGCATTTAAAACGTACTCTATTGTTGATGATATTCAGTTTAGTGAAAAGCCATTTTCTGTCAATTTTAACAACGAAACTGTTCTCTCAGAAATTGATGATGGGTTTGTTCTAGCTACAAATAGAGAAGATCTTCAAATTGAAGTAAAGCTAGTGCCTACCGAAGCCATTACATGGTTTGCCTATGGCTCTTTATACAAGCATTTTAGCGTATTAATGAAATATGAAGGACGAATTATTCAAAAAGGTGAAAGTATAGACATAAATGGACTTTGCACCCTTGAATCTTGGAAAGCTATAGCAACATCAATGCTTAAAAATCAAACATTAGTAAATAGTATTCAAATTCCTGTAAAGGTTTTTAGTTATCAAGTAATTAACTTAGATGGTGAACAGCAATTGGTACTTGCGTTTATTTGTTATGAAGATCAACCAATTTTAACATCAGTTTATTACCGTAATATCGATGGTACTTCAACTCAATTTAATGGTGATATCAAATTTGAAGTTACTAAGAATCAGACTGAACCTCAGATGACACCTGATGGCTATAGCATGTATGTACCTGAAACATTCGAATGGACTGCACATCATGATAATGAAAAGGTTTTAGCAATCAAAGCTAAAGTGGATACAACATATTGCTATGGTTTAGCGGCAGGTTATGTTTCTTCGTATAAGTGGCGAGGGATGTTCCAAGGAAAAGATCTTAGCGGTAGGGGCTATTTAGAGTATATTGATAGGCGCTAAAAAAGTTCATTTATTGGTGAGCAGATTAATTTTAAAGTTGAGCCGATCTTTAGGTCGGTTTTTTATTGTTTAGAGGAAAAGCAAAGTAAAATGAGCATCAAACCTTTTTTGATGTTGGATGTGTTCTAGCAGGTGGCAAGTTCACATAAACTCAAGTTAATCGATTTAGTGAGGTTTAATATGAATATCAGTTTGGTGGTATCAAAACCAGCCCAATAGAAATCAGGTTAATGATCAGTATTAATTTGATACGTTGCTTAGCCTTGCATATGACATTCGCGTATAGGCTTTGAAGGATTCAACTGTGCTAAAGAAGTTGAATGTCGGTGATTTTTATAGTGCAGCTGGTCAGTTACCGTGTTGGAAAAAAGTTGAGGGAAAGAGCTAGGTCGGTTTTTCGCGCTGTGCTGCAAAGTGTGAATTAATCTTAAAAAAGTAATTTATCAATGCAGATGCTTCTTATTCTTTTATCTAGTTGTACAGGACAAACAACCAATATTCTTGCCAGCATCAGTGAAAAAACACTATTTAATTGTTATTTTTTCTTATTCAGTGCTTGGGAGTAGCAGCGTGCAACCGCATGAAAGTAAATCACCTTCACGTGCGACTGGCATGCCCCCGAACTGGGTTGCTGAATCGCCTGTCATTATAAATGCCGCGGTGTTATGTGTAGGACAAGTTGCTTCATCACCAACGCAGGCAATTGCCTTGCCATTAATTAGAAAATTTTTATTTCCGCTAATTACCTCACCGCCGCCTGTTGTTGGGAATCCGACGACTACATATCGTTTAGTCATAATAGTGTGACTCAATGCTTGATTTTTGGCGCTATGATAGCAAAATAAAATGTAGAAAGGTCTGTATTGATAAAAAATAGACATTAAAATATTTTGGGCCAAAAAAAAACGAGCTTTTCCAAATAGTTCATCATAAATTAATAAATGGTCAGAAAATTGTCATACGCAAATAGATTTTTTCTTGATTAATTAATATTTATCAATATGTTATGTTTTAGGTGGAGGTGGTATTCAATACCGATTGTCTAGCTAAAAAAAAGACTAAAAAGTAAAATGACAACTTTTGACACAAAATGCTAACTAAATTAACTTCTTTTGTAATTGTTTCATTGAATAGAATGCGATTAATTACAAGTATGGACTATTTATCAAAAGGTATAAATTTCACGTTTTTTTAAATAATACTTGTTTATGGTTTATCGTTGAATTTAGTTGGTTTGTATAGTAGGTTATTGATATTTATAGCCTTTGCTAATGATTTTGCGGGGAGATTCAAAAATACTACTTAAGGTAGTTTTTGATTTAGATGAATATGAGAACGTATGCTTATTTAAGAACTGATTGTGTATCAGAAGAAACTATTGCCGATTTTAATTCTCTCCTAAGTTATAACAACTATAGTGTTCAAAAAAATAGAGTGGTTTTTGAAGAGATTACTGCTGATAAATCAATAGTTTATAGGGAGAAATTCATGGGGGTAATTAATTATTCTTTAGAGCAAGGAGATTTGTTGATTACAAAGGGGATTGATTGTTTAGGGAGTGATTATTTAGAAATATTAAACACCATCGGTCTTATAGATCATAAGAAAATTCGCCTCATTTGTTTAGATTATACACATGAAGAGTTAACAGGGGATATCAAGAACTCTTTTTTGCATATCCTAAAATTATGTAACGATTTTGAGAAAATTAAAATTGAATATAAAAATCAACCGACAAAATTAAGCCTAACGAAAAAAGTCGGTAGACCCGAAAAACTCAGTGTTAAACAAAAAGAAGAAATTGCTGAGAAGCTTAAAATGGGTATAAGTATATATAGCTTGGCAAAAAAATACTCTGTGTCGCGTACAGTAATAAGGCGTATTATAAATAATAATACGAATAGAATTATAACTCTGCCAGTGACGCAAATATGTCAATATTAATTTAAAATTTCTTGATGTAGCTTAATCAATCATATAGTAACTTGTATGAACGGTTCTTAGTGCTCAAAAAGGAGATCATGATTTTTTAATATTTATCCTCCTCTTCTTAAAGTCTAATGCATTGCTTCTTGTTAAATAAGCCTAAGAAATAGCATGGATACATAGACTGTAGACATTGTTAATTTCAAAAAAGTACATATTCATACAGAAAATTCAATAGAGATAAACACTATTTCCTTTCAAATCAATGCAATTTTTGACAAAATACATTGATGTCAGAATGGTCAATTCAGGCATAATGACATTGAATCGTTTCGCGTTTATTTTGCAGGAATTTTGCATGCAACACTTTAATCTTCTTATAAAACAAAATATTGGAAGGTTTTTCTGATGGCAACACAATATAAGGTGTTATGTGTCTGTTTGGGAAATATTTGTCGTTCGCCAACTGCTGAGGCCATTCTTAGACATTATTGTGATGCGCATGGCTTAAATGTGATGGTCGATTCTGCCGGAACAAGTAATTATCATCCAAATAAAGCACCAGATGCACGCAGTCAAAAACATGCAGTAAAACGTGGTTATGATTTATCTAATTTACGTGCACGACAGATTGTTTTACAAGACTTCCTTGAGTTCGATCTGATCTTGGCGATGGATCATGACAATTTTGACGATATTCAAACACTGATGTCTGAAGCCGCCCAACAATTTGGTGCGGGTCAGATTCGTGCCAAGTTAGCGTTAATGAGTGAGCATGATCCTCATTTTAGCCAACAAGCGGTACCTGATCCTTATTATGGTGGTGCAGATGGGTTTGATCGAGTACTCGATCAGTGTGAATCCAGCAGCCAAGCATGGGTCGATATTTTTACAAAGCAAATGAAAGTAGGGTAATAGGATTTAATTTAATATGCAGGTACAAGCACAGGTTCAGCTTAAAAGCTTAAATACATTAAATTTGAATGCTATTGCTTCACATTATGTCCAGATTAACCAGCCTGATGATGTTGTTGAAGCACTGGCATTTGCTGAACATCAGCATTTAAACGTTTTGGTACTCTCGGGTGGGAGTAATGTGCTATTGCCCCAGCAAGTTCGAGCCTTGGTTTTACATTTGAATATCCAAGGAATTGATGTTCTGGCTGAAGATGAGAGTACGGTTATAGTTAAAGTGGGGGCAGGCCAAGTCTGGCATGACTTTGTTTTGTATAGCACGCAACAACAATGGTTTGGGTTACAAAATCTTGCCTTAATTCCGGGATTGGTGGGTGCTTCACCTGTACAGAATATTGGTGCTTATGGTGTTGAAGCCGGTGAGTTTATCGAATCTGTGCAAGTCTATGATCGTGAATTAAAACATTTTACTTCAATTGCAGCAGAAGATTGTCATTTTGCTTATCGCCATAGTATTTTCAAAGATCAGCCCAATCGTTACATCATTGTCAGTGTGACGTTTAAGTTGCTGAAAACAGCTGAGTTGAAATTGAATTATGGCGATCTTAAGCAAGCGGTTGGTGACGAGCTGACTGCAGAGAATTTACAAAATCAGGTGATCCAGATTCGCCAAAGTAAATTACCGAATCCTAAAGAATTTCCAAATGTCGGGAGCTTTTTTAAGAATCCCATTTTATCACAAGCCGAATTCGACAAGATTACTCAACAATTTCCAAACATACCGCATTATCCGCAAGCAAATAGCAATGTTAAAGTGGCAGCAGGTTGGTTGATTGACCAAGCCGGTTGGAAAGGTAAGCAATTCGGACCAGTCGGGATGTTTCATAAGCAGGCATTGGTATTGGTGAATTATGCGGAGGCGACGCTGGCGGATGTACAAAATACCTATCAAACTGTACAAAGTGATGTAAAACAAAAGTTTAGTATTCAGTTAGAGCCTGAACCTGTGTTATATAGTGAACAAGGGTTGATTCAAGCTCATCTCGGATGAAGAAATCTATGACGAAAGTACATTGGATGGTCAGTTTAGTACGAGTAATTACCATATTATTCGTGCTACTGGGTTGCTTTGTGCTTTTTTTATATTCGCCTTTTTATTCACAGCTGGTGGTGAAAGGTTTGAACCGCTTTGTTCCTGTTGATGTCAATGAGGTTGCAGCGCAGAGTCAGCGCCCTGCAGCGTTAAGTGAGCACGAAACCTTAGAGCCTGGTTCGAACCTATGGATTGCTCGTCAGGCTTATTTGAAACTCATGGAGAGGAGCTTTCAATCTGAGCAATCTGAAGATTTAAGATTAATACAAGCACGTTATAAGTTGTTACAAGAGCTGATTGCTGAAGAGCAGGAAAAAGAAAGCCAAGATGAAAAAAAGCAACCCAATATTCCATTGATGAGTGAACAACAAGCTGAGCAGGATCAAGCAAGCTCAGCTGTTGTGATGAATACACCATTAGATTTCTTACAGTGGAATACACCTGATAATCAGGCATTGATGGGTAAATATATTGCCTTTTTAGAAACCTATCCAATTGCTTTACCTGTGAAGGAAGAAGATAAAGATCAGACCAATAAAGACCTGATTGAATTGAAAAATAATAAAGAGAACTTGGTTGAGCCACAAAGTGCTTCACAGCCGAATGCAATTGTCGTATTGGGTGGTGGCCTAACTCTTGGTGCCAATGGTAAAGATATTGTGGTGAATAATTACACACGCTTACGCTTGGAAAAAACCTTACAAGTCGAAAAGAAATATGCTTTACCAATCGTACTGAGTGGTGTCGAAGCACCTTATATGCAGGCATGGTTAAAAGAGCGTGGCGTGGATGCTAAATTGTTAGAAAATCGCAGTATGAATACTTGTGAAAACTCTCGATTTAGTTCTCTATTACTACAAAAGAAAGGTGGCGCGCCAACCGTCATTTTGATTACCGATGAGTACCACATGCCACGGACACGACGTTTGTTTGCTTTAAATGGTATTGAGACAGTGCCTGTCATGGCGCCAATGCCAACGACCTTAACGCAATGGCGTCCAAGTGAACAAAACTATGATCATAGCCGCCGTGCCAACTATGAAATGCTGGCTACGATTCGTGATATGTTATTTGGCTCAAGTGATTGTCGAGAGATACCCTAATGTCCGATATTCCATTTTTAAATCCGACAATTTTAAAACAACTGGATTTACCTGTACCAAATCGTGAGACCACACCTCAGGTGCTTGAGCCTTTGGATTTATCTCGTGCCACAGAGATCTCAAAGCCATTACAGGCGTATCGTAAGTTATATGGTTTACATTTATTGGATGGTGAACATTGGCAGGGCTATGTAGAAATGCCACTGTTCCGTGTACATGTCCAAGTGTTTCAGCCTAATCAACAGAAATTACAGGGTACGGTATGTTTGCTGCACGGCTATTTGGAACATAGCGGTATTTATCAACCGATTATCAAAGAAATTCTGGAGCAGGGCTTTAGTGTTGTTACTTACGATTTGCCTGGACATGGCTTAAGCAATGGTTCACCTGCCAGTATTCAGAATTTTGATCACTATCAGCAAGTTTTACACGCGGTTTACGATGCGGTTCGTGGTGCGAAACAATTACCGAAGCCGTGGTTAGGGATTGGGCAAAGTACGGGTGGTGCAATTTGGATGCATCACTTACTTGAATATGCAGAACGCCGAGAAGATCCTATTGTCGATCGGGTATTATTGTTGTCGCCATTGATTCGGCCTGCGAAAACGGCATGGTGGCATAACTCGGTTGGTCTGGGCATTATCCGTCGAATCAAAAGCCAAGTACCACGACATTTCCGTCGTAATAATCATAATCCTGAATTTTTACGCTTTGTCCGTTTAAAGGATCCTTTGCAACCTCGAATGATGGGCATGGACTGGATTTTGGCGATGTCAAAATGGATGCTGGAAATGGAACAGCGACCAGCATGTCGTATTCCTGTGTGGCTCGCACAGGGTGCTTTAGATCAAACCGTAGATTGGCGTTATAACATTGAATATATTCGCCGTAAGTTTAGATTGCAGACTTTATTGATGCTGGAAGAAGGCTCACACCAATTAATTAATGAACGTGCTGATATTCGTGCTGCGCTGACAGGCTTAATTCCTGCTTTCTTACATGCAAAACCAAATCACCACTATTACTAGTGGTGATTTTTATTGGCTTAAACGTTTATATTAAAATTGATTGGCATCCGCCATTTTCCACATACGATAGTAGAAATTCTCGTCATCATTTAAATCGCTATGCAGCAATTCATTTTCTTTTAAGAAGAAGTGGATCTGTGCATAGTTTTTGATTTCACGGTCATTCATACGCTGTGCCAAATGATGCGCTTTAATGTCGGATGGGTGATGTAAACCCGCTGCTGCTATCATTTCAGATAAGGCGTGCAGGGTGTTTTTATGGAAGTTAAACACACGTTCAGCTTTACTTGGAACATCAATCGCTTTCTGACGATCTTTATCCTGTGTTGCAATACCAACAGGGCATTGGTTGGTATGGCAGCTTTGTGCTTGGATACAACCTACCGCAAACATAAAGCCACGTGCGGAATTGACCCAATCCGCACCTAAGGCAAAGGTGCTGGCAATATCAAAGGCGCTGATCATTTTACCGCTGGCACCAATTTTGATTTGATCACGAAGTCCTGCACCCACCAGTGTATTGTGCACAAAGCGTAAACCTTCTCTGAGTGGCGTACCAATATAGTCGCTAAATTCGATTGGTGCTGCGCCAGTTCCGCCTTCTGAACCATCAACCACCACAAAGTCAGGCACAATTTTGGTTTCGAGCATGGCTTTGACAATGCTCATAAATTGCCAAGGTTGACCAATACACAATTTAAAGCCAACTGGTTTGCCACCTGAAAGCTCTCTAAGCTTCTGAATGAAATGCATCATTTCAACCGGGGTGTTAAAACTTGGGTGTTTAGAAGGGGAAACACAGTCATGGTCTCTGGAAATACCACGAATACGAGCAATTTCTTCAGTGATTTTATGCTTGGGTAAAATACCGCCGTGACCTGGTTTCGCACCTTGTGATAGCTTGACCTCAATCATTTTAATATTCGGATTTTTGGCTTGCTGTGCAAACTTGTCTGGATCAAATAAGCCTTCAGCGGTACGGCAACCAAAATAGCCACTGGCAATTTGCCAGACAATATCGCCACCATGCTCTAAATGGTAGGGACTTAGGCTGCCTTCACCAGTATCGTGGTAAAAGTTGCCTAAATGTGCACCTTTGTTCAATGCACGGATTGCGTTGGCACTGAGGCTACCAAAGCTCATTGCTGAGATATTCATGATCGATGCGCTATACGGCTGGCTACATTGCGCATTACCAATCAGCACACGGAAAGATTCTGGGTCCGCAGGTGGGCAAGGGGCAATGGAATGTACAATGAAGCGATAGTTTGGATCATAGACATCAATGATTGAACCAAAGGGCTTATCCGCATTTTCATTTTTTGCACGTTGATAAACAAGGCTGCGTTGCATACGTGAAAAAGGCAGGGCATCTTGATCCGATTCAATGAAATATTGACGAATTTCAGGGCGAACATCTTCAAACAGAAAACGAAAATGTCCCAAAATTGGATAGTTTCTCAAAATTGCATGTTTCTTTTGCAGTAAGTCGCGTAAACCAACAATGCTGAGCAATCCAGTGACTAACCAAAGACCGTTTAAAAGCGTATCGGATATAAAATAATAAATGGTATGTGGGGTATAGGTAAATTTAAACCAAGTAATGGTTAAAGCAGTAAAAATACAAAGAAACCAAACAGAATGTCTTGAAAAGAAAGTGTTAAGTAATTTATGTCTTATAGCTTGCGCTGGACTAGCCATCGGCAGGAGATTCCCATAATGAAGCAACTGACAAACGATGCCAAGAAGCTCACATAAGCTCAAGTAATGAATTGTTAGATATGAGAATTATTCTCTTATAAGTTTGCTTATTGGAAAAGTAACTTTCCTGTTTACAGCGGAAGAATGACTTGAATCCAGGTTCCTAACACGATTACTATCTTGAATATTGGTAATTTTCATAAATATAGATGCGCTGTATTCGAAAAGAAATTGGCGAGATGCAGGTTTTGGGACTTAAAAATGAATAAAAAAGGTTCATCCATTACTCGGGTTTTAGACATTATTGAGGCAATTTCAACTGCAAAACATCCACCATCACCTTTAGATCTTTCAGTGGAGTTGGATATCCCAAAGCCAAGTATCCATCGTTTATTGCAAACCTTAGAACAAGAAAAGTTTGTAAAGACGGATATGTATGGGGGTTATATTTTAGGTGATCGCACCTATACGCTGCTGATGAATGCTTGGGAGCAGGAACCTCGAAAGATGGAACGCTTGGCAATCCTGCAAAAACTATCTGATCAGATTAATGAAACTTGTGGTATTGCGATACTCAGTGATAATCAAATGCTCTATACCGACAGAGTGCAGGCGAATTGGCCGCTACAAGTGTATTTACCCGTTGGTGCGACCGTACCTTTGTGGTGTACATCGAGCGGAAAATTATTTTTAAGTTTTCAGCCTGCAAATCGCAGGAAAAATATATTAGAACATCTCCCGATTGTGCAACTCACTAAAAATACCATTACCAATCCAGTATTACTTGAAGAAAATCTGGAGCAAATTTTTTTGAATAAACTTGGCACTGATAATGAAGAGTTTATTTCGGGGATGGTGGCTTGTTCAGTCCCGATTCAAAGAGCTGGTACCATTGTGGCCTGTCTTTATGTACATGCACCCACAATAAGAAAGTCTCTTGAAGATCTCGTGTCATATGAGCCTTTATTACGTCAGGCGGCAAATGATTTAAATAAATTGATTGATGTGTAGAAAAGAGTGAGCATTCAGCTCACTCTTTTCTAGTGAGTAAAAATTAGTTGAGTGTCGGCATTGAAAATTGAGCACCTTCACGAACATTGGTACTTGGCCAGCGTTGAGTAATGGTTTTACGACGCGTATAGAAACGGGCGCCATCTGGCCCGTAGGCATGTAAATCACCAAACAGTGAACGCTTCCAACCGCCAAAACTATGATAAGCGACAGGCACTGGAAGCGGGATATTGATGCCGACCATTCCCACTTTAATGTTATCGCTAAAATAGCGTGCGGCTTCTCCATCACGGGTATAAATACAGGTGCCGTTTCCATATTCATGACTATCGATCAGGTCCATGGCTTCTTGCATGGTTTTTACACGGATGACTTGCAGTACGGGACCAAAGATCTCTTCTTTATAGCTGGTCATATTTGGTGTTACTTGATCAATGAGTGTGGCACCGACATAAAAACCATTTTCATAGCCTTCGGGTGCTGCATTGCGTCCATCGACAATTACACTGGCGCCTTGTTGTTCTGCACTATCAATATAGTTGACTACTTTGGCTTTATGTTGCGCCGTAATCACTGGACCAAAATCATTGTCTTTATTGGAGTATGGGCCATATTTGAGCAAATCGATTTCTTTGGATAATTTTGCAATCATTTGATCGGCAATGTCATCACCTACAGCGACTGCGACTGAAAGGGCCATGCAGCGTTCGCCAGATGAACCAAATGCAGCACCTAATAAGGAACTAACAACATTATCTAAATCTGCATCGGGCATGACAATGGCATGGTTTTTTGCGCCCCCTAAAGCCTGACAACGTTTACCTGCCGCAGTTGCTGTTTGATAGATATATTCTGCAATGGGTGTAGAACCGACAAAACTAACTGCTTGCACACGAGGATCGTGCAACAGAGTATCAACTGCTTCTTTATCTCCATTCACCACATTTAATACGCCATCAGGAAGTCCTGCCTCTTTGAGCAGTTGAGCGATAAATAAAGTGGAGGATGGATCACGTTCGGAAGGTTTAAGCACGAAAGTATTTCCGCACACAATGGCCATTGGGAACATCCACAGTGGGACCATAACCGGAAAGTTAAACGGGGTTATCCCTGCAACAACCCCTAAAGGTTGAAACTCACTCCATGAGTCGATTGCAGGACCGACATTCTTACTGAATTCACCTTTTAAAAATTCAGGGGCACTACAAGCATACTCAACATTTTCGATGCCACGTTGTAATTCGCCTGCGGCATCATGTCCGATTTTGCCATGCTCTTCACCAATCAGCTGGCAGATTTTTTCAGCATTGTTTTCCAGCAATTCCTTAAATTTAAACATGACGCGAGCCCGTTTGATCACTGGGGTATTGCGCCATTCTGGGAAAGCCGCTTCTGCCGCTGCAATTGCTTCCTCCACGGTTGCTTTGCAGGCAAGTGCGACTTCTTTTGTTTGTATGCCTAATGACGGGTTATAGATGGCTTGCGTGCGTGTATGTGCTGTATTGATTGCACCCTGAATAAAATGTCCAATGAGTTCCATGTGAATTTTTCCTCTGTTATAAAAAATGAAAGCGTTTATGCTGACCAAAGTTGTTGATACAAGCTGACCATTTGCTCAATCGTCGGCACAATAGGGTTATTGGATGGTGAACCTGAGGCAAGTGCTTGCTCGGCCATGGTCTGAACAACTTCATCAAAATATTGTTTGTCTACACCGAACTCAGCCAATGTGGGGACTTTCAAATCTTGATTAATCGCGATTAAGGTTTTTATGAGTTTTTGATTGGCGAGCTCAGTTGTATCATCTGGATGTGCACAACCTATTGCCTTGGCACAATCGGCATAGCGTTCTGGTGCTGCCTGAATAGAAAACTCTGTGATAAGAGGAAGCAGCATTGCATTAGATAAGCCATGCGGAACATGAAAGAAAGCACCAATGGGTCGGCTCATACCATGTACCAGTGCAACAGAGGCGTTTGAAAAAGCGATACCTGCCAAAGTAGAGCCAAGCATCATTTTTTCACGTGCTCGTTCATTGTTGGGTTGGTGATAGACGATCTGCAAATTTGGACCAATCAGTTTCATCGCTGCAAGCGCTTGTGCATCGCTATATGGGCTGGCTTTCTTGCTGACATAAGCTTCGATGGCATGGGTAAGTGCATCAATACCTGTATCTGCGGTGGTACGTGGAGGCAGAGATAGGGTGAGTTCGTAGTCGATAATCGCCGCGATTGGTAGAAAACCGAGCCCAGCACACAGCATTTTCTCACTAGTTTTATCATTGGTAATAATGGTAAAACGCGTGCATTCGGAGCCTGTTCCTGCTGTGGTTGGAATGGCAATGATGGGCAGACCTAGCTCATTGACTTGTCTAGGGAATTTATAATCAGAGATGTCTCCGCCATGTTTGCTTAAGATACTAATCGCTTTAGCACTATCAATTGGGCTGCCACCACCAATCGCAATAATGGCATCATACTGCTGCGCCTGAATATATTTTACACCTGCTTCGATGGAGCTAGAGGTCGGCTCTGGAATGGTTCCATCAAAATAGTCACTGTCTATATGTGCTGCTTTGAGCAGGTCTTGAATTTGCTTGATATACCCAAGTGAAACCATCATTTTATCGGTAATAATCAGTGGCTTGTTTGCACCTAAGCTTTCTAGAATCATCGGAAGCTTAGCTCTCGCATTTTTTCCAATTTCCATAATCCTTGGAAGGTGTGTTGAAAATGACATTTTTAATTCTCCGTATTAACGTCAAAATTGATTGTTTTTAAAATGAACCGAATATTGATCCCAGTGTGATCACACCACTCAGCGCGATCAGTGGAATGATGACGGCGACAATGAACATGTCGTAATAAGATTGTTTATGGGTTAAACCACACAAGGTAATAATGGTAATCACTGCACCATTGTGAGGAAGTGAATCCAGTGCACCAGAAGCCATAGAGGCAACTCGATGCATCAGTTCCAATGAAATGCCATGTTGAAAGGCCAAATCCTTATAGGTTTCTCCCATTGTATTCAGCGCAATACTCAAACCACCCGAAGCAGAACCCGTGATACCTGCTAATACATTGATCACGATTGCTTCTGAGATAAGTGGGTTGTTGGGGGCAATGCCGACAAGAAAGTCTCGTAAAATAATAAAGCCTGCCAAAGATGCAATGACTGAACCATAGCCGACTTCTGAGGCAGTATTAAAAATAGGTAGAAAGGATGAGGAAACACCTTGTTGGATTGAGTTTTTGATATCAACAATAGACTTCCAGTTGAGAACAATGATACTTAAACAAGCCAAAACCAAGGCGCATATGATTGCCCATAATCCAATCACTGAATTAAGTGAGGTATTCCCAAATTGATCCGTTGCTAAATAGGCGGTATCCAGTGAAGGTAAGATCAGTTTAGTGAGGACTAAGTTGCTCACAATCACTATGAAAATTGGAATAAACGCGACCATAAGACTTGGTTTGGCACTCGTTAGATTTTGTTCATGATGACTTTCGAGATGGTTGCCATATCCTTCGAGGCTTAAATCCGCTTTTTTAACTCGCCGATTGAGCCACCACATACCTGTGATCAAGATAAAGATGGATGCTAAAACACCGAGTCCAGGTGCAGCATAGAGATCAGTATCAAAAAAAGGCATTGGGATTGCATTCTGAATTGCGGGTGTGCCTGGTAATGCGGTCATGGTAAAGGTGAGTGCACCTAGCATAATCGCTGCGGGGATCAGGCGTTTAGGAATGCCGAGTTCTTTAAATAATGCCGAGGCAATCGGAAAAACTGCAAAACCGACAACAAAAAGTGAAACGCCTCCATAGGTTAAAATTGCACAAGACAGCACGATCGAAAGCATAGCTCTATGATGACCAAGCTTTTCCACAAAGAAATTGGCAATGGTTTGTGCAGAGCCAGAATCTTCCATTAATTTTCCAAATACTGCACCTAGTAAAAATAGAGGGAAGTATTTGATGATATAACCGCCTAAACCTGTCATAAACACTTGGGAATAAAAGCCAAGTAGTTGGTCGCTGAGGCCGCTCCATGCGACAGCAAATAATGCCAGTAAGGGCGCAAGTACGATTACGCTAAATCCTTTATATGCTAAATACATCAACAATATTAAGGACAAGACTATTCCAATTAGTCCTACCATTTTATACACCTGTTCTTGTAGTTTTGTATAATGATACGAAACGTATCATTATTAATGTATATAATTTAATCTAACTGAAGTCAAGCGTCGAAATTAACGTGAACCTGAAAGATGGCTCATGCTGTTTTGTATTTGAAATTTTGATGCTATTGGGGAGGTCTGGGGTTCTAGAAGTAAAAATTATTTTTGAATAAAGGAGTGTAAGTATTTAATGAAAAGATAATTTTTGAATGAGTCTCAATATTTAATCAAGCTAGCATTTCAGCAAAACGAAGTAGAACTTTCTAACAAGTACTTATTGTTAAATTGATCACTCAAATGATAAAAAAAGAGATAAATATCATTTTTTTATTTACAGCGCTTAACCAATTGGTAATAATCCAACTAAAATTTTTTACTATTTGTTTAATGTGAATCTAAAAAAATGAAAAAAAACCAAATATTCATTATGTTAAGTTTACTTGGAACATCAATTTATGCTGCTGAACCACCAACGGGTGTAGTCTTACAGCCCGATGCTACACAGCGCCAGCAACAACGCGATGAAGCTTTACAGAAACAAATACAGCCTGAACCATCCGTTCAAACTGGATTGGAAAAGCAATTACAACACAAACCACAACTTCAGTTTTTGAAGTCGCACAGTGAAGAAGTTTGTTTTGAAATCAAAAAATTTGTACTGATCGGCGAAGATGCTCGTCAGTTTACTTTTGCTATGCGCCCAGTAACTCAGGGTCAATATAACTTGATTGGACGCTGTATCGGGGTGCAGGGACTCAATCAAGCTTTGGATTTGATCCAGAATGATTTGATCAGCCATGGCTATGTTACGACGCGAATGTTATTGCCACAACAAAATATTGCTTCGGGCACAATTCAACTTAAAGTGGTTGCAGGTAAGGTCGATCAAATTCAGTTTGTTGATGGTACTTCAAAACGTGCACATAAATTTAATGCATTACCGGTGAAATCAGGCGACATTCTCAATGTACGTAATATTGAACAGGGTTTAGAAAATTTTAAACGAGTGCCAACCGTTGAAGCTGATTTTAAAATTAAGCCTTCAGAGCAGCGTACTGAACCTGGTTATAGTGATTTAGAACTCGCTTGGCAACAATCCAAACCCTATCGTTTACATTTGGGTATTGATGATGCAGGATCGGACTCAACGGGTAAATATCAAGGCACGGCAACCTTGTCCTTAGATAATCTATTGACCGCAAATGACCTGTTCTATGGCAGTTATAATCACGACTTAGGTGGCGGTGACTCTGGTAAACGAGGTACAGATGGCTTCTACCTCAGTTATAGCATTCCCTATCAATACTGGTTATTGAACACCAGTTATAGCCAATCCAATTATAACCAGACAGTCGCTGGTGCGAACCAAAGTTATAACTATAGCGGTAAAAGTAAGTTAATTGGCGCTGATCTATCCCGTGTGTTGTACCGAGATGCCAAACGGAAGACTTCTGCGAGTGTCGGTGGTTGGTATCGTGAGTCGCAGAACTTTATCAATGATGTTGAAGTGGAAGTGCAGCGTCGAAAAACCGCAGGCTGGAAAGCTAGCTTAGATCATAGTGAATATTTAGCCAATGCCACGCTGACAGGTAATGTCACTTATAAACGAGGTACGGGTGCATTTAGTGCGATGCGTGCACCAGAAGAACAATTTAACGAAGCATATACCCGTGTCGGTATTTTACAGGCCAATGCCAGTTTGCAAGTGCCATTTCAAGTCGGCCAACAAAACCTACAATATCTGGCTGAGTGGCGTATGCAACACAGCAATAAAGCACTGACACCACAAGATCGCTTCTCGATTGGTAACCGTTACACAGTACGTGGTTTTGATGGTGAACAAACCCTGATGGCTGATAATGGCTTTTTGGTTCGCAATGAACTGAGCGGCTCAATTGCGAAACTTCCAATGCAGTGGTACAGCGGCATTGATTATGGTGAAGTGGGTGGAACCACTGCGTATCAACCCAACCCATTGGTCGGCACCAGTTTGTTAGGTGCAGTTGTGGGCTTACGTGGACAGGTGTTTAAGTCCGTGAGTTACGACGCTTTTGTCGGTGCGCCGTTGAAAAAACCAGAATATTTTAAAACCGATGATTTTACGACAGGTTTCAGTGTGAACTGGATGTACTAGTCCACACTTTTTGATGTTTTTTTAATGAATTAAATAAATAAAGATTGGGTATTTAGGTATGAATAAGAATCGATATCGCGTTATTTTTAGTCAGGCACGTGGTCTGTTTATAGCGGTTGCAGAAATTGTAAAAAGCCGAACCAAAACAGCAGGTCAAAGTGGTGCTGTAGCACCTGATGCGCCTGCGACGCCATCAGTCCATTCTTATAAAAAACTGAATCCTCTGAATTTCGCCGTGATTAGTATGCTGGGCGCAGTGGTCTATATTATGCCATTAAGCAGTATTGCCAATACCCAAATTATTGCAGACCGTTCAGCACCCAATAATCAACAACCGCAAATTCTCAATTCTGCTAATGGTACGGTACAGGTCAACATTCAGACCCCAAGTGCTGGTGGTGTATCGCGTAATACCTATACGCAATTTGATGTGGGGCAGGAAGGCGCAATCCTGAATAATGCACGTAATAACACGCAAACTCAGATTGGCGGTTGGGTGCAAGGTAATGCCAATCTTGCTAGAGGTGAAGCTAAAGTTATTCTCAATGAGGTCAACAGTAGTAACCCAAGCCAGCTTAGGGGCTACCTTGAGGTTGCAGGCAAGTCGGCACAGGTGGTGATTGCCAATCCGTCAGGTTTGGTCTGTGATGGCTGCGGCGTGATCAATGCTGATCGCTTTAGCTTGACGACGGGTCAAGCAGTGATGAATCAAGGCTATCTTGAATCCTTCCGTGTTCGTGAGGGACAAGTCACCATCGAAGGTAAAGGTTTAAATGGTAGTCTCACTCCATTTACCGATGTCTATGCGCAGGCATTGAAAGTCAATGCAGGTCTATATGCCAAAGAACTCAATGTGGTATTAGGTCAAAATGAGATTCAAGTCAAAGACCCAACCACGCCACAATATACGCCAAACCCAAATGCAAATGGTTCAGCAAGCAATCCATCAGGCTTTGCACTGGATGTCGGAAAATTGGGCGGCATGTATGCAGGCAAGATTTTCTTGGTGGGGACTGAGCGTGGTCTGGGAGTACGCAATGCAGGTTCGATCAGCAGTACCGAATCGACACTAAAGCTCAATGCTAATGGGGATCTGATTAACCAAGGTAATCTTGTTGCGGCCAAAGATCAGATTGAACTTAAGGCACAGAATATTGAAAATACAGGCAATATTAGTAGTACTCAAAATCAGATTCAGCTACAGGCCACAAATATTAAAAATGCGGGTCTGATCGCCAGTCTGGATGAAGTCAAGCTAGATGCCCAAGGCAATATCAATAATAACCAAGGTGTGATCAATGCGGGACGTTTGGAGCTAAGGGCCAAAACACTTAGCAATGAAAAAGGCCAAATTGAACAAGTCGGCGGATCAAAACTCAACATCACGGCCAAGACGCTGGACAACCAGCAAGGACATATCGGTCGTGCGCTACAAGACAGTTCAAATGGCAATAATGGTTCAGAAAACGGCAATACAGCTCCACCAACTGTTAAAAATCCGGGACAGAACAGTAGCGCGCAGGATGCCAGTACAGTTGAAGTCATTCAACCTAAAGACATCGTTCCAAAGACATTCGCTGATGGCGTCATTCTGGTCGAAAATCAACTGAATAACCAAAGCGGTAAAATCAGCAATAATAATGACACGGCTTTGAAGGTTACGGACAAGATCAATAATACTGGCGGTGAGTTACAACTGCCTGAGTTGAAATTTACGGGGCAGGTATTTGAGAACCAAGGGGGTAAGCTCTCTGCCAACCAGATTGATATTCAAGCCAGCAATGTCAATAATCAGAAAGGCCAGTTAAATGCAGTTCAAGCACTAGAGATTCGTTCACAACAGTTAAATAACCAAGCGGGCAGTATTCAAAGTGAACAGGCACTGAAGATTGATAGCAAGACGATCAATAACCAAGAGGGTAAATTACTGGCAGTGAACAATGTCGAGCTGCAATCGGAGCAACTGAATAACCAGAAAGGTGTAATTGCCTCGACCAAGCACGATGTTGCGATCAAAGCGGATCAACTTGATAACAGCGCAGGTCAAATTTTAGGGCAACAGTTAACTATTGAATCTCAACAGATCAATAATCAAAGTGGCACGCTTCAAAGTCAAAAAGATTTAAACCTCAACGCCTCACAGATTGACAACGGCAGTCGTAAGGATACGGCAGGCAATATCATTGCCGCCAAAAACCTGAAGATTCAAAGCCAGCAATTGCAAAATACAGGACAAATCTATGCGGGTGACTCGGCGCAACTGAAGGTCAGCCAATTACAACAACATGGCCAGCTTGCGGCGCAAAATCAGGTCAAAGTTCAAGCCGAGCAGATCCAGAGCAATGCAGACAGTGTTTGGGCAGCAGGCTTAAGCCCAGATGGCAAGCTGAATAATGATGCTGCGACGCTGGAGATTAGCGCAGAGCAGGCGCAGATCGCAGGCAAGCTTTTGGCGGGTACCCAAGTGAGTCTCAATGCGAGTCGCCGTGCCGACCTGAGTGGTAGTGAAGTTCAAGCCAAGACTATCAAGGTTGATACGAGTGAGTTAACCACCCGTCAGGCGAAGTTACTTGCTGAACAGCAACTCAGCTTAAAGGCAACCGACAGGATTGATAATCAGGACGGTCAATACAGTGCAGCCGACATTCAGCTCAACACCTCAAAACTCAACAACAATAAAGGCCTGATTCAGCATACGGGCAAGAACGATTTGGTACTGGATGTTGCTGAACGGATAGATAACGATGCTGGACAAATCATCAGCAATGCAGCAAACACGACAATTAAAACCCAAAATCTGAGTTCGGTTGCAGGTGCGATCCTGCATGCAGGAGATCAGCAACTCAAGATCACGGCACAAGACCTGCACGCGCAGGATGGCAAGATCCAAAGCAATGGCAATATGCAACTTGAATTCGGTTCGGCCAATCTTGACCGTGCAACCACCTCTGCCAAAACTATTGAATTGCGTGCCGACAGTTTGAGCCACCAAAAAGGGCAAATGCTACAAAGCGCCGAAGATGGCCGTTTACAGATCACGGTGAACAAAGAACTCAATAACCGTGAAGGCGAGATCAGTGCAGCTGGTAACAGTAGCATCAAGGCAGACAGCTTGAATAATCAATCTGGTAAAGTGCTAAGTAACGGGTCAGTGGCTTTGAGTGTGACCGATCTCAATAATGAACAAGGCACACTGTATAGCAAAGATCAGTTGGGCTTAAATGCTACGGGACAAGTCAATAACCAATCGGGTCTAATCATTGCCAAGCAAGCCGAAATCAAGGCGCAAGCACTGGACAACAGCTCGGGGCGGATTCGTGCAGAACAAGGCGCATTAAATTTAACGGTTCAGCAACAGCTACAAAACCAAGCTGGCGAGATTTACGCGGCAGATACGATCGATCTCAAAGCGCAACAGCTTGGTAATCAAAAAGGTCTGATTCAGAGTAAAAACAAGATCAACCTGACGGCAGGCCGTGTAGATAACCAGTCTGGCACGATCTATGCCGCAACTGACATGACGATACTGACACAGGCCGAACTGAATAATCAGCAAGGGATTCTGGCGGCAAAAAATCAGCTGGATATTCGTAGCGGTGCACTGAATAACCAGTCTGGCATTATCCGTGCCGAACAAGGCGATACTCAGCTTCAAGCACAAGGACGCGTACAGAATAACAGTGGTGAAATCTCAGCTGCGAAAACGCTAAATGTGGTGGCGCAAGGCTTGGATAACCAAGCTGGGCAAATGCTGGCACAAGAACAATTGCGTGTCGATACCCAACAACAAAATTTAGAAAATGCCAGCGGGCGTATTCTGTCGAAACACGTCGATTTGCAAACTGGGGCATTGAATAACAAGGCGGGTTTGATTCAAGCAGAAAGTACTCTGCAAATTGATACGCAAAATCATGATTTGATCAATCAGGATTCAGGCGACAAAGGTGGAATTCTCAGTCAGGGTACATTACAGCTCAACAATATTCAGCAGTTACAGAACCAACGTGGTTTAATTGCGTCTGCGGGCAAGACCACCATACAGGCGCAACAGTTCGAAAATCAGGCTGGGCAAGTGAGTAGTCAGACCGATTTGCTGATTGAACAGAAAAATTCGGCTGGGGTGTTGAATAACCAAGGTCAGATACAGGCACTGAAAAATGTGCAAATCAAGGTGGATCAGGTCAATAACAGTGGTAGCGCAAGCCATATTGTGGCGGGTGATCAGCTAGCGATACAGGCACAACGTATTGATAACCGCGATAACAATGTCAAAGATGTGATTGGTGGTCTGGATGCGAAAAATATTCAGTTAAATGCCCAAGAACTGGATAACCAAGCAGGTGCCATCCGTGCCAGCGAGCAGGCAAATTTAAGCATTCAAAGCCAGTTAAATAATCAGCAAGGCAGTATTTCCAGTCTTGGTCAACTCAATATCGGCCAAGCTGAACAAAGCCTGAATCTTGATAATACTGCGGGTGAGTTATTGGCGCAGCAACAACTCAACATTCAGGCCAATGAGCTGATTAACCAAGGTAAAATCATCAGTCTGGGTGATGCCGAGATCAGTTTGAAGCAAAACTACACCCAGCATAAAGACAGCGAGCTGAAAGCCAATGGCACTTTGAAACTCAGTAGCGAAAAAGACATTATTAACCAGTCTGAAATCAGTGCAGGCAAGCAACTACATCTGAATGCGCAGAATATCCTGAATCAAAAAGATGCAAGCATTAACAGCGCCGAACTGCATCTCATCGCGCAGAATAAAGTCCATAACCAAGGATTGATCAATGGTGGACTGACGCATATTCAAGCAGAGCAGCTTCATAATGATGGGGCACGGATTTATGGTGACCATGTCGCGATACAGGCACAAACGCTCGATAACAAAAGCAACCTTGACGGTGTAGGCGCGGTGATTGCTTCACGTGGTGATATGCACCTCGGGATTGGCACACTGAATAATCAGGCTGGTGGTGCGGTCAATGCTGTTTCCAAAGACAATGCTTGGATTCTGAGTATGGGACAGCTCAAAATAGGCGGCTCACTGGATGACAATTATCAGGCACAGGGCACAGCCGACCTGATCAATAACCGTAGTGCAACCATCGAATCTCAAGGGGATATGCAGCTTGACGCCAAACGCATAGAGAACATCAATGAAAACTTTGAGGTGAAGGATGCTGCGATTTTAGAGTCATCGGTCAAGGTTCGTGGTTATGAGGATAACCGCCAGCCGGGGATTGATGTTTCAGAGGATATTGTTGAATTCCAGAAACAAGGTAACTTTTTATGGATGTTACTCAAAGATGGTCGTCGTTTAAGAACCTATAACATCTTTGAATACGATAAAGAAACCTATGTGCCAGAAGTGATCAGCAGCACCCCAGGGCAGATTATCAGTGGCGGCAATATGTTGATCAATGCGGAGCATGTGCTGAATGATCAGAGTCAGATTTTGGCGGCCAAAACCTTAACGGTTCAAGGCACAAGTATTGAGAATAAAGCATACACGGCCAATAAAACCACGAAGTTTAAGAATCCAATAAGATGGTTCTATGATTCGGGTAGAAAGACCCAAATCGGATTTAATCCTGCCGATGAAACAGAACCTTTTGTACTGAGTGGTCTCTATGGTGGGGATCAGGTCATTGGTACGCCGACCCACCAAATCAAAGCAGTAGAGCCAACACAAGCTGAGGCAGATATTCAGGCTTCGCAGCAAGCTGGGAAAGTTGAACTGCAACAGCAGCAAACTGAACAAAAGCAGATTGATGCTAAATCTGGCCAGCCTGTCAATCAGGACAACCAGAACGGTTCGAACAATGTTGATGCCGCGAAACAACTGGATGCATCGCAACAGACCCTAGGGCAGACCGAGACTTCAACAGGCTATGAAGTCCGTACGGTTCAGCAGAAAAGCATTCGCTTGCCGAGTAATGCATTATTTATCCAAACCAAAGACAGTCAGGCAGGCTTTTTGGTAGAAACTGACCCAGCCTTTAGCAATTACAAAAAATGGCTATCATCAGACCATATGTTGAATGCACTTGGCCTTGACCCTGCGAAACAACAAAAACGTCTGGGCGATGGTTATTATGAGCAGCGTCTGGTACAAGATCAGATTGCACAATTGACGGGTCGCCGTTTCTTGTCAGGCTATGGCAATGATGAAGAGCAATACAAAGCCTTGATGAACAATGGACTGACTTTTGCCAAGCAGTTTAATCTCACACCGGGTATTGCCCTGACCTCAGCCCAGATCGCGCAGCTGACCAGTGATATTGTCTGGCTGGAAGAAAAAACCATTCTTTTGCCAGATGGCAGCACGACTAAAGCGTTGGTTCCGCAGGTCTATGTCAAATCTCAGGTGGGTGATTTAAAAGGTGACGGAACTTTAATTGCCGCAGAGCAAGTGCAGTTGGATATGCAAGGTGACGTGCTGAACAGTGCCACCATTGCAGGCCGTGAAGCCTTAAAGATCAATGCCAATAGCATCAATCAACTGAACGGTCGTTTAGAGGCGAACCGTATTGGGATCAGTACCAAACAAGATCTGAACAATATCGGCAGCCAGATTGTTGCCAAAGATGCGCTGAGCATGGAGATTGGTGGCAATTTTAATCATAGTAGTACCCTGAGCAGTAACAGCAATAAATCAGGTCAAAATGAGTTTGGCTTTACCAAGATTGATCGTAAAGCGGGTATTTATGTTGGCAATGGTCAGAATAGCGATGCGTTGAAAAATACACTAAATATCCGTGTGGGTGGAAATACCAGCCTAAAAGCTGCTGATATCATTAATAGTAATGGTTCAAGTGTGATTCAAACACAGGGCGATGTCTCACTGGACACGTTGCAAACTGAACGTGTTACCAATAGCTATACCAATAAAAAGAATTTTGATTTTGGTACGCAAAAGCAGGATGTGGGCAATCAGATTCAATCGAAAGGTGATTTGACGCTCACTGGGAAGAATATTGATATTACAGGTTCGCAGCTCAGTAGTGAGCAAGGCAAGACTTTAGTCAGTGCCAGTGAAGATTTAACCATCAAAGAGGGTCGTAAGAGCAGCAGTTATGAGCATGCTGATGAAACCAAAAAGAAAGGTTTCTTAAAGAAAAAGACCACACAAAATTATATTAAAGATGTTGCAAATGAAGCTGTTGCAAGTACGGTAGATGGAAAGCAAGTCATTCTTGATGCCAAGAATATCAAGATTCAAGGCAGTGAGGTGGTATCGGATGAGTTGACTCAAATTCAAGCCAAAGAAAATATTGAAATCAAGGGGGCAGATAACTCCTACTTGAATATACATAATACGCAGACTAAAAAATCAGGATTGAGCGGTAGCCTGTCAGGTGGAGTTGCCAGCATTGGCTATGGTAAATCCAGCCTAAATACACAGCAGAACAATCAATCAACAGGTATAACCCAAAGCGTTATTGGAAGCATTAAAGGTGATACCAATATTATTGCTGCTAAAGATTTAACAGCCGAAGCTGCAATCATTCAATCTGGAAAAGACATTAATCTAGTCGGCGAGAATGTGAATCTTAATGCTGCATCTACCCATACTGAAAATAAAAGTGCCAGCCAGTCCAAGCAATCGGGTATTTCGGTTGGTGTGACCTATTCACCACTTGAAGCAGCAAGATCAAGTTATAAAGAAAGTACTGCGAATAACCAATTCTCGAACAGCGCTGTTGGACAAGTAATGGCTCAAGGTGAGGCTGTACGAAAAGCTGGTATGGCAGCAGCAACTCCTATTGTTGTATCTGGTGGTAAACAGCGAACACAGCAATCTTCTAATTATTCATCCACACAGGCTGTAGTGACTGAGGTTGCTGCAAAAGGCAATTTAAATATTATTGCCAAAGCTGGTGATATTAATAGCCAAGGTGCAAAAATCTCAGCGGAAGGTGATGCTCTTTTACATGCACGAGACGATATTCTTTTAGGCACAACTCAACAACAGCAAACTCAATCTGCAAATAGTCAACGTAGCGGTGTTAGTATTGATAATCGCGAATGGACTGCTCCAGCAGGCACATATAAGGATAAAAATAAGGGCAATGGAAACATTGTTCAATCCGTGGGGACACAAGTTTCTGTAGGGGGGAAATCGACCCTGCAAACAGAAAAAGGTGATATTAATATTATTGGCAGTACCGTGGTATCACAAGGCGATAACACGATTAATGCAGCTCGAGATATTAATATTCAGTCGAGTCAGAATAGTCAAAGCCAACAAGAATCACAGAGCAGTAAAGGGATTGGGAATGCACAAATCTCGGATACAGAAAAGTTCTATGGCTACATGAAAAGTCAAAATAACAGTCAGAGTCAGGCTGTTGAGCAGCAACGCAGTCAGGTCGGTAGCCTAGATGGCAATGTCAATATTCAGGCTGGAAATAAATATACCCAACAAGTGGCGGATGTACTTGCGGGTAAAGATATCAATATTAAAGCCAAAGATATTGCGATCTTGGAAGATAAAAATACTGGCCACTCAAGTCAATCTTCTAAAGACTTGAAAGTTGGACAATTCAGTCGCGTCAGTTCACCCATCCTTGATGTGATTAATGCTGGTGATCAAGCAATCAATAGTAAGGCGGATCAGCGTACCCAAGCTTTACAGGGTGCAGCAGCAGTTGCCCAAGGTTACCAGAGCTATAGTGACTTACAAGGTGGTGCCATTGTCAAAGCTGAAACAGGCATTGGTTTTAAAACCAGTAAGAGTGAACAAAATAACCAATATGCCAATTCACAACAAAATCTTTTGAATGCTGGTGGCAATATCAACCTCACCAGTACCGAAGGCAATATTCATCTACAAAATACGCAGGTTAAAGCCAAAGATACGATTAATTTAGATTCCGCACAGCATATTTTACTTGAGTCTGGACAAAGTCAGCAAAAGGCAGAGGGTAAAAACAGCAATGCAGGGCTCAGTGTGGGTGTTGGTGCATCTGTTGGCGCACAAACGGGTGTGTATATTTATGGCGAAGCGGGTTATGGCAAAGGCAGTAATCATAGCGATAATAACATTCATAGCCAGACGAGCTTAGATGCCAATAAGGTCAGTATCAAGAGCAAGGGTGATACCACTTTGAATGGTGCGCAGGCAACGGCAAACCGAATTGATGCTGATGTTGGTGGAAAGCTAAGTATCCAAAGTCAGCAAGATCGTATCGAGCAAGACATTAAACAAACTGGAGCAGGTGCTCGGGTACAGGCGTCTTTAGGTACTGCATGGCAGGCATCTGGCAACTATAACAACAGTAAGGCACAAGGTTCTTCAAATAGTGTTAACCAGCAATCAGGCTTATTTGCTGGAGATGGTGGTTACCATGTCAAAGCAGATCAAGTTGATCTCAAAGGTGGTGCAATTGTTTCGACTGCAAGTAAAGACAACAATAACCTGACTGCCAACAGCCTGACCTTTAGCGATATTAAAAACCAAAGTCAGTATGATGCGAAAAGTGTCAGTTTATCTGGTGGAACAAGCTCTGCGAAAGATGGTAACGCTGCGAATCCAACCAATAATGAGAATTGGCGTAACAGTACCAGCTTTAGCCCAAGTCTCCCTCAGCATGAGTCGGACAAGGACAGCAGTGTAACCCGAGCTACATTAAGCGAAGGAAATATCAGTATTGGTGGTAAAAAAACCACGACGACAGAGTTGGGTATCCATAATGATGCCAATACTGCACACCGTACGGTAGAGACTCTGCCAAACTTGCAAGAGATATTGGACAAGCAAAAGACAGTAGCCGATGCGACCTCGACTATTGCGGCAGCAACACGTACTTATAACCAAAACCAGCAAAAACAGGCAGAGGCTGAAAAACAGCAAACAGAACAAAAGGCGATCGCTGAACTACAAGCCAAAGGTGGAGAAGAATGGAACAAATACCAGAACTCGACAAATATAGCTGAAAGACAGGAAATCCTTAAAAATAATTCTGAGGGTTATAAAGCCGCATCTGAACAAGCCCAAGATTGGGGCATGGGCGGTAATAAGAGTCGAGCGGTGAATGCGGTCACGATGGCAGTGACAGGTGCATTGGGTGGACAAACGGATATGCAGGTTGTAGCGAATACACTTGCGCCTTATGTTGCACAGGGAATCGGGCAGCAGTTTGGACATGGTGAAGACAAGAACAAAGCGGCTCAACTGGTCAGCCATGCGATTTTAGGTGCAACGCTTGCTTATGTGAATGGGGGGAATCCAGCAGCAGGCGGCAGTGCAGCGGTTGCAAGTGAAGCAGCAGCAGACTATTTAGCAAACCAGTATAAGGATAATCCTGCTTATCAAAATGAGAAGGGTGAATTTATACCAAATCTGTTACCCGAAGATGTGAAGACACAAATTCGAGATTTGACTGCAGCCATTGGAGCAGTGGTTGGGGGAACAGTTGGAGATTCGGCATTTGAAGCGCAGATCTCTGGTGTGGTTGCTCAGAATGCAGTGGAGAATAATATTGACTCCCCAGCAGATCGAAGAGATGCTAAAGCAAATTCAAGACAATTGTATGAATCTGCATGTGCATCAGCAGGATTGGCAGCAGGGTCCGCAGCATGTGGGCAGCATCTACGAAATGAAACAGCAGCATTGATTAAACAAGCTGGAAGTCTAACCTTAGACTTTATCCCTATTATTGGGGATATTAAGGGGTATGTGGAAGCACAAACGGTAGGTGATTATGTCTTTGCAACCGTTGGACTTGTGCCATTAGTTGGAGATGCTGCAAAAGATTTTTATAAAGCGAAAAAAGCTTATGAAATAGCAAGCAAAAATGGCGATGTTAGTAAAATGAAAGTCGCGATGAATGAAGCAGTACAAGCTTGTTCAGGTGGTGCATGTTTTACAGCAGGAACACTCATTGAAACTGATCAAGGTCTCAAAGCCGTAGAACAATTTGAAGGTGGAGAACTTGTTTGGGCAAGAAATGATGTCACACTGGAATATGGTTATCGTCCTGTCATAGCGACTAAAATTACAGCAGATCAAGCAATTTTCCAAGTCACACTTAAAGATAAAGATGGGCAAGAAGAAACACTTGAAACCACAGCTGAGCACCCATTCTGGATCAAAAACTTAGGTTGGTTAAAAGCTTCATTATTACAATCAGGTATGATCTTGCTTGATCGAAATAATGAAGAGCTTTCAGTTGTTAGCCAGACTCTCATACCAAATCGACTTGAGACTGTTTATAACATTGAAGTTGATGGGTTCCATACCTATCATGTTGGTAAGTTGGGTACGTGGGTTCATAATGCCAATTGTTGTGAGATTAAGTCAACTAATGCCTTTGTACCAGTAAAACCAAAGTTAAATTATACTGTAGGAGTTGAAAATAAAGGGAATGGAATTAAGAACATTGATATTTCTACAAAGCAACGTTTTGATGCTAACGGTATTCCTAAAGATGGTAAATTTGAGGCATCATTTTTATATTCTTCTTTCAACTCAAAGACTGGTGAATTCTATATTGAAAAAATGAAGGCAATGCAGCAAGGTCATGGTACTGGAAAAGAAATGCTTTCTCAATCAATTGAAAATATAGGCTATTCTAATATCAAAATTGCGAAAGCAGAATTAGCTATGGATAATAAATCCGCATTTGAAGCTGCTTACAATAAGTCAAAAAATTTAATTGATGCTGTTAACAACACGCCTTTAGGTAAGGCAATGAATGATTTAGGTTTTAAAGTTAAATCGGTAGAATATAATGCCGGAATGCCAAAGGTTTTATTTGAGAAAAAATAATATGCTTAAGAATTTTGTCAATAACATGATCAAATTAGAACGCTATGATGATTTACTGGATCTCTTGACTCAAGAATCACCTTATACGACGGATTCAGTGAGTAATATACCAAAAGCAAGAGAGGAAATAGAACAATATTCATATGCAGTAGATCACATACGTTTTTTAAAAAAATTTGGACATACAGATGAACTAATGATTGATAAAGATGGGCGAGCATATCGTTGGAATATCGATTATTTTGATAAATGGCTGGAAAATGGTGTTAAAGGATTGGAGGAAAATGAAGTTGAAAGTTATTTGAAAGATTATCCATTTCCGTAGTCTAAAGCTGTAGTGTTATTTTGGGTTGATTTATGAATGAGCAAGATATATATCAAAAAATTGGTGAGCTTCTATGGTCAATCATGGCAGAAGAAGCAACAGTTATTTTCTGCACAGGTATGATTTATAAAGATCATAATTCATATAGTTTTAGATGGTTAACTCAAGATGGTAGAAAAAAATCATTTGATTTTGAGAAAATGCCTGGTGAAATTGGAGATGAAATAATATCTTTAATGGAAGAGTTAAGATCATTGGATATGTTTGTAGAAAAATGGACCCATTTTAAAATTTCTTTAACAGAAGAGGGTAAAATTGATTTTGAATTTGCTTATATTCCTGAAGAAGACAGTTGGGTGAGTTTATATCTACGGGGAATTAGTGATCTTTCTGAGGAAGAGTTAGATAGAGATTACTCACAGATTCCTAAAGAGTTATGGGAAGAGAGAGTTAGGATTAAAAATCAGAACCAATAAAATTTAAATTTTTCTGCAGCCCTGGGTTTTGACTTAGGGCTTTTATTTGTATAGATAGATTAAATAAATCTTGATGCTAAGAATATTAAGGTAACGACAGTAAAATTTTTGATCCTGCTTGGAGTGGTGTTAAAGATACATGGAGAAAACTAAAGTGAGTAATAAAAATTTATACACTTATCTAAGTTTAGAAAAATCTTTTATGGATAGTGCTGAACTAATCATAAAAATTGATGAAACTTTATATACTATTTATGAGATTTATTCACATGTTGGTAAATAAATTTATGAATATGTTAACTCTATTTTTCCTGATAATAAGGATTTCTTTTGTGCAAGCCCTGATGGTTTCTCAGACTGTTTAAGCGAGTTCTTTAGTCTTTATAAGAAAGAAAAAATAAGGTTTGAAATAATTGGAAAGGGTAATGGAATTTCTGATAACGAACTATATGTTTTTTTATACATGTTGTCTTTTAATGTATTTGAGATTGGCTGTGCGAATGGTTTGAAGGTGGTTATTTCAAAGGAAATATTAGATGTGTATCTAAATCAAAGAGATTAATTGATTTAGATACACATCCAGATGATTTTGTTGTTTATTGAAATTATTGTAAATAAGAGGTAACTATTAAGTGATTGATATTGTAGAAAAACAAACAAAAATTTTGAATAAATTATTGAATATTATGGTTGATAGTATCGATGGCGATTATGATAGTGTTGTTTGTAATTTTGAATATGATCACGGCTATAAAGATGGATCATCATCTACAGGAGCAGAACTTTCTTACTCCATTAATTCAGAAAATAGATCTATTGGTATTAGAGAAATGAGTGTTATAGATGGTTTGATTAGAGAGTTACATGAGGTGATGAAAGTTCATACTGGTGGTGATTGGAAAGAGTTTGTTTTAAGTCTGGATGAAAATGGTAGGGCTCATACGAAGTTTATTTATGATGAAAAAACATAAATTCTTCTAGTTTATTTTTCTTGATTTTAAAGCATGCTCTTGTTGGTGTGCTTTTTTATATTACTATTTTAGTTGGTAAGTCAGCTAGATTTGGTAGTTTAGTTTTAAAAATAAGGGAAATAATTTTTTAATTTAGAGAGTTAAGTTAGATATACAAACGGCAAAAGCTATTTTAGCCCAGTCGATACTTTTAAAAAAGCATTTACTGGCGAAGCAATTGTTCCAAGGAATTATAAATAAATGTTAAATTTAAATTTAGATTTACCTAATAATATCTATTCAGAAATGATGTTAGATTGTGAAAATATTCCTTGTTTAGTTAGAATAAGTGATACTTTTATGATTGATTTTTTTGAAACTGTACCTAATGTGTCTGGACAGGTTCTAGAGTGGTCATGGCATGATCTAAATCATAGAGTGCCTGCTGGAACAGGAGGGGAATATTTGTATTATAAGAGAAGTTTAATCACACTAAATCAGATTGCTGAAAAGAAGTTCGCTATTGTTGCATTGAGCATGTTCGTGAATGGTGTTGGATGGTGTTCTGTCATAGAAAATGGTGAATATGCGAATCCAAATTCTAGTTTATGGGATGTTGATCCAGATGAATAAACATGTAAGAAGAAAGAAAATCAATTCATTATAGACAAATAGTATCAAAGTTTGAGCTTAAGTGAGCAAGAGTAAACTCATTTAAATTGTACTAGCTCAAACCTGATCTAACAGTTACTGATATTTGATATGGCCGTGACAGGTGCATTGGGTGGACAAACGGATATGCAGGTTGTAGCGAATACACTTGCGCCTTATGTTGCACAGGGAATCGGGCAGCAGTTTGGACATGGTGAAGACAATAACTAAGCGGCTCAACTGCTCAGCCATACGATTTTAGATGCAGCAGTTGCCGCGACAGGTGATAATAATGCCTTGAGGGCGGGTATTGCAGCAGGTGGTGCTGAGGCCACAGCGCCGCTACTTGCCGCGTATTTGTATGGTAAGAAAGCCAAAGATTTGACTAAAAAACAGAAAAATTACTCTAGCTCAAGCTGATAGTCATCTTTGGTGACCTTGATTTTAATCTTTTTATACTTTCTTTTATTCGGGTTTAAAGCGGAGTCAGTGACTTCGGTGGCAAAACTCGAATTTCCCATCAAGTCATAATAGGCTTTATAACCAATCAAGATCTTTTGCGGTCTACCACTATGTTCATGGCTATAGCTTTCAATGAGTTGAGTTAACTGTTCTAAAATCGAAGTTTGCGTCATGTCTATCTCATTCGCCTGCGTAGCTCATAGGCTTAAGCTAATCGAACTTTGTTAAGGAAATAAGACAGGCAGTCTACTCACAATACATTTATTCCTATCAGCTTGAGACCATAGTCTGATTTAGAGATATCGCCAATTATTCTTTAATAGCGACCTTTATTGGCAGAGCCAAATAGTAATAAAATTACACATAACATAATTTAATTATGTATTGCATAACTTTGGACTTTCTTGTAGCATGAATTTATAGCTGAGAGCCAAGATAAAGAATCATGATTTCTTCATTTGGCTGACTTATGGACGGAAAAGGCTTTAACACGGATGCTTTTACATACTTATAAAAACACCGGTCGCCTTTTCTGATAACGCATGTATAGGTTGATGCTTTTAGATAGCGATTAAGCAATTGAAGAATAAGACCTATACAGAGCATTAAACGGATGAATTTATCTAAATAAGGGAAACTAGATGGACATTTTAGATAACCCATTAGAATTATGTGGTTTTGCTTTTATTGAATTTGTTTCGACGGAAAACGGATTAGATCAGATCTTTGAGACCATCGGTTTTTCTAAAGTCGCAAAGCATAAGTCTAAAAAAGTTTATTTATGGCGTCAGGGTAATATCAACATTATCTTGAACTACCAGCCTGAATCTTATGCTTCATTCTTCTTTAAAGAACATGGTCCTTCAGCCTGTGCAATGGGTTTCAGAACCCGTGATGCAGCCAAAGCATTTAGCAAAGCAGTGGAGCTTGGTGCAGAGCCGATGTATTCACAAGCTGGGCCGATGGAATTAAATATTCCTGCGATCAAAGGGATTGGTGGCATGCCAATTTTCCTTGTAGATCGTGATATCTATGAAAATGACTTTGTTTTCTTTGATGATGCGGACAGAAATCCTAAAGGCGCAGGCCTGAACGAAATCGACCATTTAACCCATAACGTCTATAAAGGGCGTATGGAGTATTGGGCGAACTTCTACGAAAAAATCTTTAACTTCCAAGAAATCCGCTACTTTGATATCAAAGGCGAATATACAGGTTTAACCTCTAAAGCCTTGACTGCGCCAGATGGTATGATTCGTATCCCATTGAATGAAGATTCAGACAAGGGCAACGGTCAAATTGCAGAGTTCTTGGCAGATTTCAACGGTGAAGGCATTCAGCATATTGCGTTTATTACCGATGACTTGCTTTCAACATGGGACAAGCTAAAAGGGATCGGCATGCAGTTTATGACCGCACCACCTGAAACCTATTATGAAATGTTGAAAGAGCGTTTACCGAATCATGGTGAGCCAACGGAAGAACTGCAAAAACGCGGTATCTTGTTGGATGGCAATACCAAAGATGGTCAGAAAAAGCTGTTATTACAGATTTTCTCGCAGAACATGCTTGGACCTGTGTTCTTTGAATTTATCCAACGTAAAGATGATGATGGTTTTGGTGAAGGGAACTTTAAGGCATTGTTTGAATCCATCGAACGTGACCAGATCCGTCGTGGTGTACTAGAAGCAAAATAATCCTGCTCAACGCTAGAAATTAAAAAAGCCAAGAAGTTTGCTTCTTGGCTTTTTAATATGGATGAAAAATTAACGGGTTTGAATATATTGATTGATTGCTGCAACTTCACGTTTAAACAGTTCTAAGTTCTCGCTGCCTTCATGAACCGAGAAAAACATTTCACTGTCCAATGCCACAATACAAAACTCCATTGAATGATGCGCATTAAAGATCGGTAGACCCACTGCATTAATCCCGACCAGAAGATCACCCTGAGCAATCGACATACCGTGTTGCAGAACATTTTCTTTTAATACTAAGAACTCATCCCAATCGGTCGGTTTAATCGGGTAATGGTTATGAGCCGCTTTTTCCCATTCCGCTTGCATCAACGGCTTAATCACGGCTTCAGGCATATAAGAGGCAAACACACGACCCGCTGCGGAATTGACCAATGGCATGATCGAACCGACCTTGGTCACGATTGAAATTGGATGGTTAGATTCAATCGATTGCACCACTAAAGGCCCTTTAGGTGACCATTTACTGATTTGAATACCACAGCCAATCTTGTTTTGTAATTCATAAATCAGGTGCTGAACCAGCTGTAATACATCGGTATGCTGGATACAGTTCAAGCCTAAACGCCATGCTTGATCACCTAAGGCATACTGACCATCAGTGAGTTGCTTGGCGTAATTCATACGAATCAGACTGACCAGATAGCGGTGTACCTTAGCAGGGTGCATATCCAGTTTGCTGGATAGGTCTTTTAATATAATGGGCTTGTTATGCTCTAAAAGGGCATTCAGTACCGCTAAACCGACCTCAAGTGATTGAACCCCACCAGATAACTTTTCTTCAATCATTCAATAACCCTTAAGCTGCGTGCTTTCACGCCGTATTTGTTGCTGTCAATCATGGACAATTTACATCCAGCACATAATGCCTGAGCAGTTGGCAAAATAGAAATCATCTTTTTAAATGAATCAAATCGGTGAATTGCATAAGCATACAATTGTTTTTAGAGAGATTGCACGCTATTTTGCTGAGCCTACTATGCCTTAAAAATATACAAAATGCTTTAAATTTAGACCATAAAAAAAGGCATTAGCATTTTACAATGCTAATGCCAAATTCATGGAACTGGATTTATGCACCGAGTTCATCTTCGTGTAAGAAATGAGTATGGTGTGGTGCACGTTTGGTGCGACTCCACTCATCCAGCATTTCTAATTTCATTTCTTCGGTAATGCGTGCAATCTTGGCATCGGCATGGACATCATTATAGGTCAATTCCAAACGGTGACCATTTGGATCGAAGAAGTAAATCGAATGGAAGATACCATGGTTGGTTACCCCTAATACCTTCACATCATTTGCTTCCAGATGCGCTTTTGCTGCCATCAGTGCATCTAAATCTTCTACTTCAAAAGCAATATGTTGTACCCATTGCGGTGTGTTTTCATCACGGCCCATATCTGGTTGAGTCGGCAGTTCAAAAAATGCCAATACATTGCCTTGGCCCGCATCTAAAAACAAATGCATGTACGGATCAAAGGCTTTGGTGGATGGCACATGGTCTTCTGCAAAGGCTAGAATGAAATCCATATGCAGCATTTTTTTGTACCATTCGACGGTTTCTTTGGCGTCTTTACAGCGATAAGCCACATGGTGAATTTTTTTAATTGCAAAGCTCATGATAAAACTCCTTTTATCTCTATTCCCAATCTGGTTGTTGTTCTGGGGTCGCATTTAAGAATGCGGGAAGGGTTAAGCAATGTTGGTAGATCGACTCAATCTTGGGGAAAGCACTTAAATCAATTTTAAAGCGCTTGGCGTTATAGACTTGAGGAATCAAACAGCAGTCGGCAAAAGTCGGCTGTGAGCCAAAACAGAATTGCCCATTGGAATGCTGTAATTGCATTTCTAAGCTGTGAAAGCCTTCTAAAATCCAATGTCGGTACCACAGTGTTTTTTGCTCGTTACTGATCGCAAGATCGTTTTGCAGGTACTTCAACACTCTCAAGTTATTGATTGGATGAATGTCACAGGCAATGCTTTGTGCAAAGGCACGGACTTTGGCACGTTCCACCAGATCTTTAGGTAGCAGCGCTTTGGCTGGATAACGTTCTTCCAGATATTCCAAAATGCTGAGCGACTGGGTAAAGGTCTGATCTTGGTCAAGCAGTGTTGGCACCAACTGACTTGGATTGAGGGCACGATAACTTGCCAGTTGCTGCTCATTTTTAACAAGATGCACTGCTTCAGTTTCATAGGGCAATGCTTTCAGGTTAAGCGCGATACGTACCCGATAAGCCGCAGAGCTACGAAAGTAACTATACAGTTTCATAACGCTCGTCCTTTTGTTGATTAAAACGAAAGTGACGTGCTGGTAAAATGGTATTGGCAACTTCGCCAAAGCCCACGCGAATTCCATCTTTTTCACAGTAGCCTTTCATCACGACACGGTCACCATCTTCCAAGAAGCCACGCTTTTCGCCGTTGGAAAGGTTGAGCGGTTTGGTGGTATTCCAAGTCAGTTCCAGTAAGCTGCCATAAGAATCTTCAGTTGGGCCTGAAATCGTGCCTGAACCCATTAAATCGCCGACTTGTACATTACAGCCTGCAATGGTGTGGTGAGTCAGTTGCTGTGACATTGACCAATACATATATTTAAAGTTGGTTTGGCAAATCACATCGGCTTGTTCAGATTGAGGTGTTTGCACTTCAACACTAAGGTGGATGTCATAGCTGTTTGTGGTGTTTTCTTGTAGATAGCCTAATGGTTGTGGCTGTTGCTCTGGACCTTTGACTTTAAATGGCTCAAGTGCTTCCATGGTCACCACCCAAGGTGAAATGGCGCTGGCAAAGGTTTTGGCATTGAATGGGCCTAAGGGTACATATTCCCATTGTTGAATATCACGAGCTGACCAGTCATTCAGCAACACCATGCCAAAGATGTGTTCCCATGCGTTTTCAATCGCAATCGGCTCACCCAATTCAGTTGCTTTACCCACGACAAAAGCGGTTTCTAATTCAAAGTCGAGTTTACGGGTTGCCGAGAACACAGGGCGTTCTTCATTCGGTAATTTGATTTGGCCAGAAGGGCGCACAATGTCTTTACCGCTGACAATCACAGAACTGGCACGACCGTTATAGCCGACAGGCAATTCGCTCCAGTTCGGCAATAGCGCATTTTTAGGGTCTCTAAACATAGTGCCGACATTGGTGGCATGTTCTTTCGATGAATAGAAGTCGGTATAGCCAGGAACATGAATCGGCAAATGTAAAACCACATCTTCTTGTTTAAACAACACTTGCTGACGTAAATCGGCATCATCACGTAAGGTCGGATTTTCCGCAGACAATAAGCTTTGTAAGGTACTGCGAACCGTATGCCAATTTTGTTTGCCTGTTTCGATGAATTTATTCAGTGTCGGCTGATTAAAGCAGTTTGCTGTCGCGAGCTGTAATAAGCCTTTTTGCTCTAATGCGGCAAGGTCAAGCACCCATTCACCAATTGCAACGCCCACACGTTTGTCAGCTTGTGCGGTCTCGCTAAAAATACCGTATGGCAAATTATGTATTGTGAAATCTGATTGGGCATCAATCTCAAGAAAAGAAGTTAAATGATGGGCCATGATTCGCTTTCCTTGTCTTTAATTCTGTTGGTCTAATCTGGTTTTTTAGGGAGTATTTTGATTAAGTAATTGAAAGATAAATTGATATTTAAGTTTTTATCTGCCAATTCTAGTTTACTTAGAGCAAAAATCCCTGCGTCTTAATTTCTATCATACTGAAAATAATTAATTACGCAATACATAATTTAATTACATTATTCATAATATTTGTTATTTATTGAATTTTCTGTTTATATGCGCGGTTATTCGAAAAGTGAATTAATTATTTTTCGAGTTAGATATAGGCATTTGTGATTAACTTATGATATACGTAATTTTAGACAGAAAAATTACGCGACACGGATGAGAATAATCATATGTCAAAACAGGAGCAAGGAAACCTGAACCCAGGTTTAAGCAATCGGCATATCCAGCTTATTGCGCTAGGTGGTGCGATTGGCACAGGTTTGTTTCTAGGTATCTCACAATCGATTAAGCTGGCGGGCCCATCGGTCATTCTGGGTTATGCGATTGCAGGGCTTATTGCATTTTTAATGATGCGACAGCTAGGTGAAATGGTGGTACAAGAGCCAGTCAGTGGTTCATTTAGTCATTTTGCGTACAAATACTGGGGTTCTTTCGCAGGCTTTATGTCTGGCTGGAACTACTGGGTACTCAATGTACTGGTCTGTATGGCTGAGCTCACAGCGATTGGGTTATATATTCAATATTGGTGGCCTGAAATCCCGACATGGGTTTCGGCATTGGCCTTTTTTATCTTAATTAACGGTATCAACCTTTTGCATGTCAAATTTTTTGGTGAAATGGAGTTTTGGTTCTCTATCATCAAAATTTTAGCAATCTTGGCCATGATTGGTTTTGGTTCATATTTACTTGCAACAGGAACAGCAGGGCCACAGGCTGGTATCAGTAACCTTTGGGCATTGGGTGGATTCTTTCCATTTGGTGTAGAAGGTCTAGTGATGGCAATGGCGGTGATCATTTTCGCCTTTGGTGGCATCGAGTTATTTGGTATTACTGCGGCAGAAGCACGTGATCCTGATAAAACCTTGCCGAAAGCAGTAAATCAAATTATCTATCGTATTTTGATTTTCTATATTGCAACGCTTTTCATCTTATTCGCGCTGTTCCCTTGGAACCAAATGGCGCAAGGTGGTAGCCCATTCGTGATGGTCTTTGCATCATTGGATAGCCAAGGCGTTGCAACAATGTTGAACTTTGTGATCTTGACTGCGGCTGTATCTGTTTATAACGGAACCAGCTATTGCAGTAGCCGTATGTTATTGGGCTTGGCTCAACAAGGTAATGCACCTAAGTTCCTTAAGAAAATCAACAAACGTGGTATTCCGACCAATGCTGTTTATGTATCTGCATTCGTCACGGTGCTGTGTGTATTGTTGAACTATGCGTTTCCTGAGAAAGCATTTGGTTTGTTAATGATGCTGGTGGTTGCAGCCATTGTGATTAACTGGGTGGTGATTTCTTGGACGCATTTAAAGTTCCGTAAAGCCATGCAAGCACAAGGGCTAACGACTAAGTTCCCAAGTATTGCTTATCCATTCAGTAATTATCTATGCATTATTTTTATGCTTAGTATTCTTGTGGTGATGTCAATGACTGCAGATATGCGTATCGCGGTCATGATGATTCCCGCATGGATTCTGTGTTTGATGCTGGCGTATTATGTAAAGCAACGTAAGTTGAGAAATGCTCAGCCGAGTGTGGCGTTGAATACGGATGCGTAAGTTGTAAATTGATTGTTAAAAAGGGCTGAAAATTCAGCCCTTTTTGTTTTTATGTTGGGAAAATTATATTGAATGAGAAAAACTCATGCATCTATTCGTTTTTCTCACTTTTTATCGATTGTGATTTATGAGACTTTATCGAAATTAAAAGAATGAAATAATTTATTACTTGGATAATAAGTTAATTGAGCAACATCACAAGGAAGTCCGTTTGAAGCTGTAGTCATCTTTACTTGAACAAGGTGGTTAACACAGATGTTCGACATCGACATAGAGGACAAATAAGGAGCGTCCATGAGAATTAAACCATTGCCACCTATGAATAGTTTGATTGTATTTGAGGCAGCAGCACGCCATTTGAGTTTTACTCAGGCTGCGAATGAACTGAATGTGACTCAAGGTGCAATAAGTCGTCAGATTAGGCAACTCGAAGAATATCTAGGGAAGGAGTTATTTGTCCGTGCCAATCGCAATCTTGTTTTAACGCCTACAGGCTTACAATATTATCAAACGATATACAGTGCTTTACAGGATGTGTCTAAGGCAACCGCCGAAATTAAAAAATGGCAGGGTGAGCATCAAGTCACAGTCGTTACAACCAATGCTATGGCAGCCTTGTGGTTGTTACCTAAAGTGGCTACTTTTCAGCAAAATGAAGGCATTGATTTAAGAATTTTAACTACCGAGAATATTCTTGACCTGCATAAAATGGATTGTGATCTAGCTTTATTTTATTGCAAAGTACCCCCAATCGAGATGAAAGTTACACCTTTATTCCCTGAAGAAGTTTTTCCTGTCTGTAGTCCTGCTTATCTTGCTCAATTTCACGACAAAAGCCCTGAAAATATCTTTGGAAAGAGTTTATTGTCTTTGGATGAATCGCAAAAAGATTGGGTAAATTGGGCTGAATGGTTTGCTTTGGTAGGATATCCGATGTTCAAGCCTAAAAGCAGAGTCAATATAAACAATTACCCATTACTCATTCAGGCTGCTATTAATGGGCAGGGTGTAGCTTTGGCATGGGGTTCTTTAGTCGATGATTATTTAGAAAGTGGGGCATTGGTTCGTCCTGTTGAAACTGTATTACGTACCCAAGCGAATTTCTGCATGTTAGAACCTGCCGATCGAGGGGTTATTCCTTCTACAGTCAAACAGTTCCGTCATTGGCTTTTAGAGCAGTTGCCGGGACAAGTTGGGCAAAAAGGGTTGAATGAGCTGTTAATGGACTAGCAAAGTATTTAAGCGAAAATAGCTTTTCCAGCTTATGCTATAAAAAAGAGAACCGCTTAAAAAGGGTTCTCTTTTTTATATGTGTAGATTCCATAAAGTTAAATTTTGGTTTCACTTGCTGGATGCTTTGGCACAACACCAATATTAGCAATGTCTTCCTGTTTAAATGCCTTCATTAAGGCAAACATTGAAATGGTGAGGAAAACGATAATTGGAAAGCCAAACAGAATAACAGCGGCTTGAATTGTTTTTAGGCCACCAGCATAGAGTAAACCTAAACTAATTGCGGTAACGAATAGACACCAAATGATTCGAATACGAATAGGTGTATCCTTTTCGGAACGCGTATCTAGAAAACACAGCACATGGGTACCCGCATCTTGTGAAGTTACAAGATAGGTAATCAGTAACAGACAGGTCGCCATACTGAGGATTGATCCGAATAATCCACTATCTATGGCATTAAATAATTCAAATACAGCCAGCGTATTATCTTGTTGAGTTGCTTTTACAATTGGCCCACCCTTAAATTCAACAGCAGCAGGTGTGACTGTTGATGTTTGAGATGCAATCGTATCAGCAGATGGCCCGATTTGATTTTCAATCAATGCGGTTTGTTGTTCAAAACTTTTACGAGCATCTTGTTCAATTTTGAGGGCAGAACCACCAAATACTGCAAACCAAAAGAAAGTCACTAAAGTTGGAACAATCAGCACACCTGAAATGAGTTGGCGAATGGTACGTCCTTTAGAAATTTTGGCAATAAACATCCCTACAAACGGCGCCCATGTCGGCCACCATAACCAGTAGAACGCGGTCCACCAATTTTGCCATTCTGAATCTTTTTGGGCATCACTCCATAAACTCATCCCAATAAAGTGCGATGTATAGTTGCCAATGCCTTCGATATATGAATTGGTGATATAGCGTGCAGGGCCGATAAACATCAGAATCAAAATGAGTAGGATGGATAAGATAATATTAACTTCTGAAAGACGGCGCATACCTGTGCCAATACCACGCACAACTGAGAAAGTTGCAATACTCGACAATGAAATCATGAGAATAAATTGAACAGTAACGCTGACTTCTATATTAAAAACTTTATGCAAGCCCGCATTAATCTGTAATACACCGATGGCGAGTGTTTGAGAAATGCCGAAGGTTGTAATAATAATCACAAGTATGTCAACGATATGCCCGATTGGACCATAAATACGATCGCCAATAATAGGATGCAAAATTGAACGTAATGAAAAGGGTAAGCCTTTGCGAAATGAAAAGTAGGCAATGGCTAAAGCGGCTAAACAATAAATGGACCAGGCATGTAAACCCCAATGAAAATAGGAAATTTGCATTGCCATACTAGCCGCTTCATCCGTTAAGCCTTTGGTGAATGGGTTGCTTGCATAATGGTTCATCGGTTCTGCGACACCCCAAAACACCAAACCAACCCCCATAGCACAAGAAAATAGCATGGAGATCCATGCGAAATAGCTATATTCAGGTTTATCTGTATCTTTCCCGATTTTAATTAAGCCGTATCTGCTACACATTACATACAGCAGGAAAAAGCACATTGCCGATACAGAAGACAAAATAAACCACTTCATATTGTGTAATAAAACACTGGATAGATCGGCGAATATTTTTCCCGCGGAATCTGCGAAAACAGCACAAAATATAACGAATGCAATTACAAATACTTTTGAAATTATTGAAACAACTGAATGAGAATCAGTGGCCCCTGTTGTTGTACGCATAACTCCTCCTTGGATGCGTTGCAAATAGCTAAAAACTATTAGCTATCAGATGCGAATAATACAGAGTAGTAATGAGGAGGAAGAACACTCAACTGATTTATTCTCATTCATCCGTGAGTTTTAATCATGGGAGATGATTAGAGCTCTTGCATAAGTCTTTTTTGGGCTGTATTGAATTCGCAATGAAAGTTTCTTTTCCTTTTAAATGGATGAGCGTCGTTACGCGCAAGCGGGTGAGGATTTATATGAAGAATCACCCTTATCCTAATAAGGGACTTTCACCAACAATTTTTATTAATGATGGATCATTCTTCGATTTTTCAAAGAACTCTATTTTTTTAATATTTAATTTGGTCATAAGAAATAAATCTGAAGAGCATGATTAAAACTCATAGATACCAAGCTAAAAAGTCGTTTGTGGGACAACCCGATATTTAACACAATCTCCAAAGAAATAGCAGAGTGTGCAAATCATCTCAGCGCAGGGAGTTCTGCATTCGTTTAAATATAAGGGAGATCATCAGATGAATAGTCGAGTTAGCCAACAATTAATTACGGTTCAGCAAGTTGATAATGTTTTAAATCCAATTACTGAATCGAATGGCATGCCAAATTTGGCTTATACCAGCAATGAATATTTTAATTTCGAACGTGACAATATTTTAAGTAAAACATGGGTGTGTGTGGGTTTTGCTTCAGATTTACCTAAAAATAGTTATGTAAAGCCAGTGAATTTTATGGGTATGCCATTGGTCATGATGCGTAACCGTGATGGCTTAGTTCAAGTATTTCATAATGTATGCAGCCATCGTGGCATGCAACTGGTACATGATGAAGGTGCTATTGAAGGGGTTATTCGCTGTCCATACCATTCATGGAGCTATGACCTGAATGGTAATTTGAAAGGTACTCCGCATGTCGGTGGAATTGGTCAGCACAAAGATGAACGGTTTAAGTGTGAAAAACATGGTTTAAAGGCACTTCGTTCAGCAATTTGGATGGATATGGTCTTCGTTAATATTTCTGGCGATGCCGCAACATTTGAATCGCATATTGCACCTTTGGTAGAGCGTTGGAAACCTTTCTTAGGTGAAAATGGTTTAGAGCTCATCCGCAGTAGCAATGTGGGGTCACATTTTGAACTTCCAGTAAAAAGCAATTGGAAGCTTACCGTTGAAAATTATTGTGAAGCCTATCATTTGCCTTGGGTGCATCCGGCATTAAATACTTACTCCAAGCTTGAAGATCATTACAACATTATGTTCGAAGATCGCTTTGCAGGTCAGGGTAGTTATAAATATAACCTCTCAGCGACAGCAGGCACCCATTTACCAAAATTCCCAACTTGGCCTGAAGATCAATTACGCCATGCAGAATATGTTGCTGTATTTCCAAACGTATTGTTAGGTATTCAAGCTGATCATGCATTTGCCATGATGATTGATCCAATTGCGCCAGAACAGACCATAGAAAGGCTTCGCCTATATTACGTCAGCGATGAGTCTCTAAATGCCAAATATGATGCATGCCGTGAAGCAACATTGGAATCATGGAAGGTGGTTTTTGCTGAAGATGTTTTTGCTGTCGAAAATATGCAGAAAGGTCGTCATTCACCAGGTTTTGGTGGAGGTGTTTTTTCTCCTGAAATGGATTTGCCAACACACTTTTTCCAGAAGTGGTTAGCGACTCAGGCCAAAGCTGCGTTGGAGGCCTAACATGCAACATTACCTGAACTATGTGAATGGTCAGTGGCGAGATGCTGCACACCAATTTGAGGTGATCAACCCTGCAACAGCTCATGTTTTTGCAACCGTAGCACGTGCAAGTCTCGAAGATGCAGACGCAGCAATGGCTGCGGCTAGAGGCTGTGTAAACAGTGGTGCACTCATTGATGTACGTCCTGCACAACGTACAACTTGGATGTTAAAAGCAGCAGAAGCAATTCGTGAAATTGCAGAAGAGGGCGCATTAATCCTTTGTCGTGAAAACGGTAAAAATGTTGATACGGCACGTGAAGAATTCGATGAAGCAGCTCGCTATTTCGAATACTACGCAGGTATGGCAGATAAAATTGAAGGAATCTCAGTCCCTTTAGGTAAAAATTATATTGATTTCACTTCGTATATTCCAATGGGTGTATCGGTCCAGATCGTACCTTGGAACTTTCCTGTTTCGATCTGTGCACGTTCACTTGCACCAGCTTTAGCAGCTGGCAATGCGGTCGTGATTAAGTCACCCGAAGTTTCGCCGTTAGGAATGGTTTTACTCATTAAAGCGATTGAACAAGCTGGTTTTCCACAAGGTGCAGTGAATTTACTGTGTGGTAAAGGGTCAGAAGTTGGTACTTATCTGGTTAAACATCAAGAGACTAATCAGATTGTATTCACGGGTTCCGTTGCAACAGGCCAACGCATTTTGAAAGATGCGGCTGAACGTGCAACACCTTCTGTAATGGAGTTGGGCGGGAAGTCAGCGGCTATCGCTTTTGCCGACGTTGATCTAGAGCAGTTACTACGTAGCGTTAAAGTCGGAATTTTTTATAACTCAGGGCAAGTCTGCTCAGCAATGTCACGGTTATTAGTACAGCGTAGTCGCTATGAAGAAGTTAAGGCAGCCGTTATTCATCTGGCAGAAAACCTAACAATAGGCATTGGTGAAAGTAATGCGGAACTTACACCAGTTGTTTCTAAAGATCAGCAGCAACAGATTCTTAGCATGATTGATAAGGCTCGTGAAGAAGGTGCAAAAATCTTAACGGGTGGTCAAGCTGCAGATCTAGACGGCTATTTTGTCTTACCTACGATTATTGAAGCAAAAGCAGATATGTCGATTGCTCAGGAAGAAGTGTTTGGTCCTGTAATGGTGATCATGCCTTTTGATGATGAAGACCAAGCCGTTGCGATTGCTAATGGCACGGACTTCGGTCTTGTCGCGGGTGTGTTTGGTGAAAATCTAAATCAAACACTCCGAGTTGCAAATCGTCTTATTGCAGGTCAGGTCTTTATTAATGAATGGTTTGCAGGTGGTATTGAAACACCGTTTGGTGGTGTGGGCTTATCAGGTTTTGGTCGTGAAAAAGGGCAGGAAGCCATCTACAGTTATGTTCAGACTCGTAACATCGGTATTCGTTTGAAACATAGCGTGTAATGTTTAAGAAAATAAGGAAATAGACAAGATGAGAAAGTGGTTATGTATTGTCTGTGGCTGGATCTATGATGAAGCGAAAGGCTGGCCTGATGACGGGATAGCACCAGGAACAAAATGGGAAGATATCCCAGATGACTGGATGTGTCCAGAGTGTCAGGTGGGTAAAGCTGATTTTGAAATGCTTGATATTACTGATGTTGAGAGTGAGGAAATTCCTCAAGTAGCAGCAACTGCAGTGATTGAACCCGTGGTGATTATTGGTAGTGGCCATGCGGGTTATCAAGTGGCTTCGACTTTACGTGCCCAATCTGCAGACTTGTCTATTACCGTATTTACTGCTGATGATGGGGCTTTATATAGCAAACCTGCTTTATCGAATGCTTTGGCATTAGGTAAAGATGGCGATAGTTTAGTCCGTGAGACCGCTCTTAGTTGGGAACAACGCTTAAATATCCGTGTTTATCCTCATACCAAAGTGACTCATATTGATCGTGCGAATAAAAAGCTTCAAACCACAATTGGTGATTATCCTTACGGCAGACTCGTACTTGCGACTGGGGCAACTCCAGTCGTCATTCCGATTGATGGGGATTCTACAACGGCAACTTTAAGCGTAAATGATCTCGCAGATTATCGCCGTTTCCGTCAGCAATTATCAAATAAACAACATGTCACAATTCTGGGGGATGGTCTGATTGGTTGTGAGTTCGCTAATGATTTAGCTGCACATGGTGTCAAAGTTACCGTTGTTGGGCTAGGTAAATGGGTGATGGAACGTCTTATTCCAGAACCTTTAGGTCATGCACTACAAAATGCGCTAAGTGCGTTAGGCGTAGAGTGGAAATTACAAAATAGTATCCGTTCTATTCAATCAGCAAACGGTCATTACCAATTAACTCTCCAGGATGGTCAATCCGTTGAAACTGACTTGGTATTAAGTGCAGTCGGTTTAAGACCAAATATTGCACTTGCTCAAGCCGCTGGCCTAGAAACAGCACGCGGAATCTGTACGCGACTAGATCACCGCAGTAGCGATCCTACGATTTTTGCTTTGGGTGATTGTGCGGAAGTGAATGGTCAGTGGGCGCCTTATATCAATCCAATCACGCAAGCCTTACCTGCTTTAGTGAATAATCTTTTAGGTCAGTCAACGGCTGCGGATTTGAAATCAACACCTGTTTTAGTAAAAACACCAATTTTGCCGCTCTCTGTTTTACCTGCAATGGGGACAGGTGAGTGGAGAGTGGAACAACATGACGGAGAGTTTGCTGCTGGTTTCTACAATGAACAAGGCAGGTTAACAGGCTTTGCCTTACTCGGTCGTCAATTACAACATCATCGTAGTGAATGGCTAGAGAAACTAGATTCGTGTTCATCCACAGTTTAAGTTAAAGGAATAACAAAATGATTGCTTTACCAAATGATGATCGTACCTGTGGTTGGTATGCGGCATTAGCTCCAGCAGGTCCTGCTAAAAAGTTAATCGGTTCACAAAAAGCAGACTACGCCATTATTGGAGCGGGTTTCGCAGGATTAGCCGCAGCTCGTAGATTGGCAGAACTCAAGCCGAACGCCCGTATTATTCTAGTAGATGCACAACGTGTGGCTGAAGGTGCATCTGGACGTAACTCTGGCTTTGTGATTGATTTACCGCATAAATTTGCATTATCACATCCAGATCCTTCGCATAAGCAAAAGTTGTTAAGTCTAAACCGATCTGCAATTGCACAATTACAAGGTTTAGTCGAGCACCATAACATTGATTGTCAGTGGTCGGCAGTTGGTAAATACCAAGGCGCTGTAGGTGAAAGAGGTGAAGCTCATCTCAATCATTTTGAACATTTGATGAAAGATTTAGGTGAACCATATCGTTGGGTTGAAAAGGCCGAGCTGAAAAAAGTACTCGGGACAGATTTTTATAGTCGTGCAATTTTTACTCCTGGTTCTTACTTAATGCAACCAGCAGCTTTGGTAAGGGGGATGGGTGATCATTTACCAGAAACTGTCGAGTTATTAGAGCAATCACCGATTCGAAATCTGCAAAGAAACAATAATCAATGGGTCTTAGAAGGTGATCATGGCCTAATCACCACGCCTAAAGTACTTCTAGCAACCAGTATTTTCACACGTGAATTTGGATATTTGAAAAATCGCTTATTACCCGTCATGACCTTTGCGAGTTGGACACGTCCACTGACAGACCAAGAAATGACTATTTTTCTGGGTGAGTTGAATTGGGGATTAACACCAGCAGATCATGCTGGAACAACATTACGGATGACAGCAGATCGTCGTATCTTGATCCGTAATACTTATAAACATGTACCGAAATACGGTGCCAATGTGAGTGATGATAATCGTCATTGGATACAAGCTGATCATCGCAAAGCCTTTTTAGCACGTTATCCAGAGTTAGCTGATGTGCCATTTACACATACATGGGGCGGTGTTTACGCGATTTCTCGTAATTTCACCAATTTTTTTGGTGAATTAGAAGAGGGTGTTTATGCAAGTGCTTGTGACAATGGTGTTGGAGCAGCTTGGGGAACAATCTCGGGAACATTATTAGCCGATCTAGTTGTGGGATCTGATTCTCAGGCTCTACGTGATATTCAATACGTGACGGGTATGCCAAGTTTAAATCCGCCAGAACCGTTTTTAGGTCTAGGCGTGAAGACACGTATTCGATTTGAAAAATGGCGTAGCCGTAGTGAATTGTAAGGTAAAAAATTATGAATGAAGTTCGTTTAGTTGATAGTAAACAATTAGTTTTCAATCTCCGTGGTGAAACACCTCAAGGTACTGCTTATGTTGCCAGAGCATTAGGAGCTGATGTTTCTCCAAATATGGGTATTGGCTTTGCACGTTGGGAAGGTGCGGAAGTGAGTTGGAAATTACTTTATGACGAAGTCATTTTTGTCATTGAAGGTTGTTTTGAACTCACTGCAAATGGGCAGAAGTACGAAGTTCGGCCAGGGCAGATGCTGTGGATACCTGAGGGAACAGAGCTAATTTACGCTGGACATGCTGTATTTGGTTACGTGGTTCATCCAGGTAATTGGAAAGAAATACATGGTTTAATTTGAAGTTTAAAATATATCAACCCTTTTAGATCAGGTCATTACAAGTTTTAAATCAATCCTGAGTGCTTAATTTAAAAGGACTATTTTCCGATCAGAATAAGATGCCTTTATTAAAAATCAAGGAAGAAATTGGAATGGATTTCTCTCTAATACCGATACAAGGAGATATCAGTGTATAAGATAAATATCAAGCTAATTCTGGGATTGTTGGCAGCTGGGATCGCTTTTCCTGTATGTGCCGGCATTACTTTTGGTGATCCAAAAATGGATACAGGAGCCGTCACTGTTTCTGGTGCACTACGTGCCAAATACAACTATAAAGATTACGGTCAAAATACTGATTCAGATAATAGTATTCAGTTTGATGCCGCTATTGTGAATATTGGATATGAGTCACCAAATGTATTTGGAAATGTACAGTGGCGTTGTTATCAATGGTCTGATTTATGTGATTTTTCAACTTTAGTTTCTGCATATGCAGGCTATCGTTTAAATCGTACAGATCACATTACGCTTGGCTTACAGCCTGTACCTTTTGGTCCTAGCCGTTTTTGGGATAGCAGCTTTTATGCAGGTCTCAATTATACAATGGGGCTACAAGATGTACTCAATCTAGGGATTAATTATCATACTGAATTACCTTCGGCCACCAAGATTGATTTGGCCTACTTTGCCAGAGATGGCGGTCATTACACAGGTACAGCAGATAATGATACGGCTCGTTATTCTGCCAATACAGTGAAAACAAATGATCCAACAATGACGAGCGTAAAAGAAAAAAATATGTTCGTGATAAGAGCCAAACAAGAGCTTAGCTTTTTCAATAATGATGACTTAGATATGGCTGTTGGTGGAAGTTACTGGTATTCAACGATTGAGAATCAACAGAATCATAAAGAGGGCAATCGCAAAGCTTGGTCATTATTTAATACTCTTAATTATCAAAACTTAGCCATAACCCTGACGGCAGGACAGATCAAAATAGACAATAAAGATCCGATTTCAAATTACTCCACATTTGGATCATTTGATACTGCTTACAACATTGCAAATAGCGGCACTTTTTATTCCGTCGATATGAACTATAGCTTTAAAGATGTCATAAATGGCCTGAATGTCACCCCTTATGTGGTCTTAAGCGGCTTGAATAAAGATGAGCAGAATTATAAAAACTCTCAACGTAATATCATCGGCGCAGCTTGGAACTATAAGCAGATCTCGCTTTATTCAGAATATATCACCAGTAAGAATGATCCATTTATTGGAGGGAACGCAAATTCTTTGGCTGGCGGTGATGACGGACGGTGGAACAAGTTGTTGAATGTCATGTTTGTTTATAATTTTTAATCATTTGCAAAAACGTATGAACTCAATCTTTCGTAGAAAGCTGATTAACGTATTGAAGACGCATTGGAGTGTGGGACGATGACTTCTTCTTATTTGAGCACATTTCTCTTATTTTTCTCATTGTTGAATCCATTTCTGATGAGTGTCTATATGATCGGTTTAATTCGACATACAGAGACCAGAATATTTAATCGTGCTCTGATACAAGGTGGGCTGATTGCTTATGTTGTGTTTTTACTTTTTGCTTGGGGAGGCGAAGCAATTTTTAGTAAGTACTTAAATGTACGGTTTGAATCGTTCCAGATATTTGGTGGCCTTATTTTTTTGGTCATTGGCTATCGCTATGTTTTCCAAGGGGCAGATACGATTGGTGAAATGCGAGGTGCTCCAGAACATCTAGCGGGTACAGTGGCTATGCCTTTTATGATTGGGCCTGGAACAATCAGTGCTGCTGTTGTAACAGGCATGAGTATGTCAATTGCTGAGGCAGCAATCGTGATTGCATGTACGCTATTTTTAACATGTAGTGTATTAATCGTAATGAAACTTTCGCATGACCATTTACGTTATAAGCATGCCAAATATATTGATCGCTATTTCGATATTGTTGGCCGGTTGGCGGCATTGCTTATTGGCACAATTGCAATTGATATGATTGTGAATGGGGTTACTAGATTGGTGATGAAAACGGGTTAGCAGATCTGGCTTGAATGCCATTTTTTATGATGGGAAAATTATATTGAGGTGTTCTCTTCAGTTGGTATTATTACTGCAATCGTACGTCGTTATAATTAAGATCTCAAATAACATAGTTATTGCAAAGGTATTATATGATGCTTGAGACTTTAAATTTAGCACCTATAGTCGGTGTTGGTGTGATGATATTAGATGATGCAGATCAGGTCTTGTTGGGCCTGCGCATTAAAGTTGGTGAAGAACCTTCTTGGTGTTTTCCAGGTGGAAAAATTGAAGCTGGTGAAAGTTATGAACAATCAGCACTAAGAGAAGTATTTGAAGAAACAGGTTTAAAATTAGAAGAACAGAATATTAAACCATTTACGCTACTTATTGATCAGTCTTCGCCTGTTGTAAATACTACGGTGGGGCTGTCGTGTCAGTTACACAATAATAAGATGAAAGCGCAAATTGTGGTTACCGAACCAGATATTTTTGATAGATGGGCTTGGTTTAGCTTATCAGACTTACCGTCTAATTTATTTCCTGCATCGCAAGCAATGCTAAATGTTTGGAAAGAAGAAAAGCTACATGAGTCATGGATTTCTTATCCGATAATGGCTTGGGATCACTGTAGACCATGATTTACTCTGGTGAATATATGATTTAAAAGGTTTTTTTAAAATTTAAATCTTGGAGCTAGGGTCATCGCAAAAGGCTGTTTTATGGGCCGCGAAAATAAATAATGATGATTGGATTTTATTCATATAGAAATGAACGTAGATTCTATATTCGGATTTATGTTCATCAAATGAATTATTCGAGGTGGTTTAGAGGTATGATGCTTGGATACAAGCCAGTATGAATGATGAAAGCGTATATGTTTGGATGTGAGTTAAAGCTTCAAATAGAAAGATATAAGCTGTTATTTCAGGCTTAGCCAACGAATAAAATGAATCAATGCCATCACTGACTATCAATACCAGACTCGCAGGTTTCTACTTCTTCTACTATGCCATAGTCGGTACATTCATGCCGTATTGGAACCTGTATCTACAAGATCAGGGGTTCAATTACCAAGAGATCGGCATTCTTTCTTCAATTGCCATTATTACCCGTTTTTTTGCACCATTGATTTGGGGCTGGATTGCAGATAAATCAGGTAAACGAATGCTTTTGGTTCGAATTGCAACATGGATGGAAGCCTGTATCTGGTTCGCCATCTTCGTAATTCCGAATAGTTTCCAATCAGTGGCTTTACTGATGTTGATTTTTAGCTTCTTCCAAAATGCCATCTTGGCGCAGTTTGAAGGGGTGACTTTATTCTGGTTAGGCGAAAAACGTGCGGAACTCTATGGCAAAGTGCGTAAATGGGGTTCAGTCGGTTTTATTGTCGGTGTATTTGTAATTGGAGCATTGCTGGAAGTCATTCCGATTTCAATGCTGCCTATTTTATTGCTCTCTGTTTCGTTTTTGGCCTTTCTCTGGTCATTTAGTATTAAAGAACCAGAGCATGCGCCAAGCTCTCAGAAAACACTTGAACCACTATTGCCGATTTTAAAACGGCCCATCGTCGCGGCATTTTTTAGTATTGAATTTATTTTACTGTTCTCATTGGCGCCATTTTATAGCTTCTATAGTAACTACCTAAAAGAAATCGGTTTTAGCACCACACAAATTGGCAGCTTATGGGCGATGGGGGTGATTGCTGAAATCGTCATGTTTGCTGTGGCACAAAAGCTCTTCTTCACTCGCTTTTCATGGCGAACATTGGTGGTGATTTGCCTGCTTTTAACCAGTTTACGTTGGTTCTTGGTTGGTATCTTAGAGGGTAATTATATTGGACAGTTGTTAGCACAATGCTTACATGCCTTTAGTTTTGGCCTATTCCATTTGATTGCTATGAAAGTGATTTTCCAGAACTTTACACCAGAGCAGCAAGGCCGAGGGCAGGCGTTGTATAGCACCATGTGGGGCTTAGGGGTAGCGTCTGGGAGCTTATTGGCTGGGCACTACTGGCAAATATTTTCAGGTGCGACTATTTTCTTCTGTGCCAGTGTGGTGGTCTTGTTTGGTTTATTACTGGTGCTATGGCTGCCGAATCAAGTGGAAACAGCAGCCAAAAGTTAGGCTAGATTTGGATGTGCTTATATTGTGGCAGCCACGGTTGTGCTTGTTCCAGTTGAGCAGCAAGTTGCAACAAGCGGTCTTCTCGTCCAAAAGGCGCGATAAACTGGCTACCGAGTGGCATACCATGTTTATTCCAATACAATGGTACAGACATGGCAGGTAGGCCCGTTACATTGGCCAATTGGGTAAATGGCACCCAGCTTAAATTGTCCTGTACCATTTTTTCAACCAACTTGCCTTGCGCTAAATAATGCGCTTTACCAACTTTTAGCAAGCCTTTTAGGATTGGCTTCTGCCAAGCTGGTGTAGCAACCTCACCATTTTTAGGCGCGACTGAGGCCGTGGTTGGGGTGAGGTATAAGTCATATTTTTCAAAGAAAATATTCATCTGGGTGCTGTACAGTCCCCAATTATTGAGCGTGTGAATATATTCTGTTGCTGTAGTCTTCGCACCAAAGGCGGCCAAAGCAATCGAATCGAGTTCAAAATCACGATCGGTAGCACCTGCCATTTGCTTGATCTGGGCCTGCATATAGGAGAATTGGCTAAACCAAGTGGTAACGAAGTCTTTGGCCAGTTCGAGGCCATCAATTTTAGGTCGGTCTTCAACCACGATATGACCCAATGATTCTAAGAGTTTTGCTGTTTGTTGTACGGCTTGGATTGCATCTTTAGAAATTTTGCTACCAATCGGTGACTGGGTGCTAAACGCAATGCGGAGTTTTTTTGGGCTTTGTTGAATGATATCTAAGTAGTTTTGTTTAGGGGCTTCAATTCGAAATAATGAAGTTTGTTCAGGACCTTGCACTGCATCAAGCATGGCTGCACTATCTCGAACAGTTTTGCTGAGTACATGCTGCATGGCTGCGCCGTGCATAGCTTCGCTGAATTGTGGCCCCCAAGGCGTACGCCCACGACTGGGTTTGAGTCCGAATATACCGCAATAAGAAGCAGGGATACGAATTGATCCGCCGCCATCGCCAGCACCCGCAATCGGTACTAACCCCGCTGCAACAGCCGAAGCAGAACCGCCTGAAGATCCACCCGTATTATGTTTTAAATTCCAAGGATTGTGGCATGAACCCCAAGCCTCTGGTTCTGTAATCCCTTTAATACCAAATTCTGGCGTGTTGGTACGACCAAAAGTGACAATACCAGTTTGTTCCCAGCGATTGACAATTTCAGCATTAAAATCAGGCGTGTAATTGATTTTTTTTAATGCTTGACTGCCATAAGAGGTTGGCACACCTTGGTATTCTTGGAACAGGTCTTTGACGAGAAATGGAACGCCTGCAAATGCACCACTAAGGTTCTGTTGTGCACGTTGTTTGGCTTGTTCATACATTGGAATAATGATGGTATTTAGCTTTGGATTAACCTGATTGCTCCGTTCTAATGCAATTTCCAGTAGCTCTGAAGGCTGAATCTCTTTGTTTTTGACCAGCTGAGCGAGTCCTAGACCATCGTACTGTACGTATTCTGAAAATTTCATGGCTTTTATCCCTAAAGCTAATTCTTTATAAAGTAAATAATTAAGCACAAATTGGAAAATAGCATACCTGAAAAAATGCCAAAACAAGCATTTAAATTGCATGGTAAAAATATTGTGTTTATATGGTTATGAATGCATGTTTTTATCAAAAAATATGCTAATTTAAGCCTATGCACCGTTAAGATGACGACTTAATTAAATCTATGAAAAATATTTATATTATTGGATTATTATGGGCTTGCTCAACATGGACTATGGCAGAGACGGTCGTAAATGACAAAGTAACAGTAACCCCGCAGCAGATCGCGAAAGCTAACGCAATTCGGGTCACCACTCGTCCAGAAATCATGGGCTTGTGGGGAATGGAAATTCCGAACAATAAAAAATGTGTCGAGTACTATAATTTCCGTGGCGCTAGCGATGTAGTGGTTAAAAGCGGACAAGAATGGTCTTATGGCTTATATGACTATCAGCCCTCAGAAGACCATAAAGAGCGTTTACCTGCACTGATTTTACAAATCAAATATGACAATAATGAAACAGACTGTTCAGGTCAAAAGCAAGACCAAACAGGTGAGGTTTCTCAGTATTTCGTGAAGTGGGCCAATGATTCGACCATCGATTTTTGTGCCAGTGAAAAAGGTGATAAATGCTTTGCAACCTTACGCCGTGTTTTACCTTAGATTAATTGAGTTATAAAAAAAGCCTCTTATTGAAGAGGCTTTTTTATTTAGGCTTTTTCAGCTTGTTGTTCTAGCTGCTTCAGCAAATGTTTTTCCAGATAATGAATATCCATTGCTTGTTCACAGAAGTTTTTATCCTTCAAGATCAGATCTTTATGCAATGGAATATTGGTCTTAATACCAGTTAGAATCATTTCATCTAAAGCTTGGCGCATGCGAGCCAAAGAGGTTTCACGATCTTTACCATGGGCAATTAATTTTGCAATCATTGAATCATAGTAAGGCGGAATGCTATAGCCTTGATAAATGTGCGAGTCCAACCGGATTCCTGCGCCACCTGGTGCATAGAAATTTTCAATTTTCCCAGGAGATGGCAAGAAGGTGGTTGGATCTTCAGCATTGATACGGCATTCAATCGCATGACCTTTTACTTCGATTTGATCTTGTTCAAGCTCTAAGCCTAAACCAGCCGCAATACGAAGTTGTTGTTCAATAATATCCACACCAGTCACCATTTCAGTGACAGGGTGTTCTACTTGAACTCGGGTATTCATCTCGATAAAGAAGAATTCACCATCTTCAAATAAAAACTCGAATGTTCCCGCACCACGATACTGCATCAACTTACAAGCATTCACACAGGCTTCAAGAATATCTGCACGTGCTTGTTCCGGTAAGTTTGGAGCAGGTGCTTCTTCCAGTACTTTTTGGTGGCGACGTTGTAGAGAGCAGTCACGATCATAGAGGTGAATCGCATGGCCATTACCATCACCGAGAACCTGTACTTCGACATGGCGTGGTTTCTGTAAGAAACGTTCCATATACACCGTATCATCACCAAACCACATTTCCGCATCACGTTGTGCTGCTTGAACAGATTCAAGTAGGGTGTCGACACGTTCTACGATACGCATCCCACGACCACCGCCACCAGATGCAGCTTTGACGATTAATGGAAAGCCAATTTCTTTGGCTTCAGCAAGCGCATTGTGAATGGTTACCGCATGGTCACAACCTGGTACGGTTGGTACGCCTGACTTTTTCATGGCGATAATCGCAGAAACTTTATTGCCCATCAGGCGAATATGTTCAGGACGTGGGCCAATGAAGATAAAGCCTGAGCTTTCTACAATTTCAGCGAATTCAGCATTTTCAGATAAAAAGCCATAACCAGGGTGGATGGCATCTGCACCTGTAATTTCTGCAGCAGTAATAATTGCAGGAATATTTAAATAGCTTTCACTACTTGCGCCCGGTCCGATACATACTGCTTCATCAACGAAGCGTAAGTGCATTAAATCTTTATCGGCATCTGAATAGATACCTACTGTTTTAATGCCAAGAGTTTTACAAGCCCGAGTAATTCGTAAAGCGATTTCACCACGGTTTGCAATTAATACTTTTTGCAACATAGGAATCCCCAGACTAATTAGGCACGGTAGCGGAAAAGTGGTTGACCGAATTGGATCACTTCACCATTTTTCACTAAAATTTCTTCAATGACACCGCTCTTAGTCGCTTCAATCGGGTTCATGATTTTCATCGCTTCGATGATCCCCAATGTTTCACCCGCAGAAACTGTTTGACCTACATTTACAAATGGCGCTTCGCCTGGACTCGGTGCTGCATAGAACACACCAACCATTGGAGAAGTTTCAACAGCACCACGAGGGGTTTTTGCTGCTGGCGCAGGAGCAGAAGCGGCTGGCGCTGCTGCAACAGGTGCTGCCGCATACACAGGTGTAGGACGAGTTAATGAGATGGATTGGTCACCTTCCTTAACTTCAATCGCTTGTAAGTCAGATTCAATCATCAAATCGATGAGTTTCTTGATTTTACGGATATCCATGAGTGAGCATTCCTAATGTGTTTAAAATTAGTTAGAAGATTGAATTTTTTCGATAGCGTAATCGAGAGCAAAGGAATAACCCTTTGCACCTAAGCCACAAATTACGCCAATGGCTTTATCTGATAAATATGAGTGATGACGGAATGATTCACGGGCGTGAACATTTGACAAATGCACCTCAATATAGGGGATGGCAACACCAAGTAGGGCATCGCGTAAAGCAACTGATGTGTGGGTCAAGGCAGCAGGGTTGATGATGATAAATTTCACACCCTCAGTTTGTGCTTGATGAATGCGATCGACAATCGCACCTTCCCAGTTACTTTGAAAAGAATCGAGTGTAAGTGATACGTGTTGAGCTTGAGCAGTGAGTTGCTGGTTAATATCATCCAAAGTGAGATAACCATAAACCTCTGGTTCGCGCTTTCCTAGCAAGTTCAAATTCGGTCCGTGAATCACCAAAATGGTTGAGCTCATTCAGCCTGCTCCAATTCTAAATCTGCAAAAGTTTTTTGCAAGATGTCTGCAAAGTTTGCTTATTATGGCACAAAATTCTGCAATTTTTTTATAATTTGTTTTAATCGATGAAGAAATTTGCATGCCAAGCATGGTGCATATAATGAAAACTTTGCAAGGAATTGGCAATGTTAAAATATGACAAAATTCAACGTAATTTAATTTTTAAACATTTTAAACTGAATTGCCCCATTTCGTTCATGGGAATTGTGTAACTCAGCAGTCAAATGATTTAGATTTATATCGATTGACCAGACTTAAATACCAGAAAAAAAACAGGTTGCTGTGTAGCTAAATAAGAAAAATCTCCTGACTTTAGAATGATAACATATTGTTTTTGCATGTATTAGTAATTTTTTTGCAGATGTTTTACCTAAACTTGAAAAAATCTGTAGATCCACTTTTAAATACGGCTCAGTAAGTGAAAGACAAGCTGAGTCTAGCCTAAAGTTCTATTCTCTAAGATGATTATGGAATGAACATTTATATGCATGATCCAGTTGGCAGAAATGATGAAATTTCACATTGGAGATGGCAGTTAATGACATAAAAATGTCCGAAAAAGATATCCATGCTTTAAATAAGATAACACTACTTAAGAGCTTGCTTTTGATTGGGGCAATCTCTTATGGGTCTTTCAAAGCTGTCTTGGTACATCAAGACAGCTTTTTTTTATGTTGGTTTTATGACTGGATCGAAGCGGCTCGATAGATCTCAGTGAGCAAACAGCTTTGTGCCTGATCAGGATAACTCATTTCATCGAGTGCAGAGGCATTCCACTTATGCATTTGCTGAAACAGCCATTCAAAATCCTTTGCTTTGGGTTCGGCACTGCCTTGTACGAAATTCCGAATGATATTCTGAATGATGAAGTACTTTTCAACATGTACGTCTGGCGAGCAATGGAATTGGATCACATCAAATTCAATCAGAAGTTGCCATACAGGGCTGAAATCATCCAGTTGTCGCAACTCTTGTTGCGCTTTGAGAATGGCACTGGTTAAGGCAATCAAAGTGTGTGGATGTTGTTGCGCCCATTCCTGTGTAACGGCTAAGACTTTGTCGGCAACATTGGGAATAATCTGTTGGCTAGAACAGATGATGTGACTTAAGCCTTGTAACTCGGCTTGGGTATTCCAGGGTTCTCCGACACAAAAACCATCTATTAAATGGTTACTGATCGCCTCGACCATATAGGGAGGTGGTAGGGTTTTCATTTGAATGGATTGCGCCAGTTTAGGATCGGCCAAGGCCAACCATTCTCTGAGACAATAGTGATGAATCGAGTGTTGGAATACATGTGCCAAAGAGACATTTTGATCTTGGCGGATATAATCCGTCAGTTTCTGTGCGGAGCTCTCTGCGCTGTCTTGTTTCTGAATATTCAGTGCATAACAGAGCTTCTGGCTTAAGCTGATAAAGGCACGGTTTTCACTCAACACGATAGGGGTTTGTAATGGAATCCCAATTTGATCGGTTCCGACTGCTGCCGCTGGCAGCATGGCAGACAGGCAATGTGCAGCATCGAGTAAGCCAAAAGCTAAACGATCACGTAAGCTGGCCCAAGAGGCTTCCTTGACTAAATTGACATTTAAACTGACTTCTTCAAAAAAACCACGCTGTTTTGCCCAGAGTAATGCGACACAATCAAGTAAGGGAATATAGCCCAGTTGTAATTCGGTTTTTTCTACTTTTGCTAATTCGACTAAATGGCTCATCTATTCATCCTTTAGTTGATTATTTAAAAGTTGTTGGGCATCGAGTAAACGGCGTGCCATTTCTCCAATGGTCATGCGGTGGCTCATGGCATTTTTTCTGAGTAATTGAAACGCGGTGTCTTCAGTTAAGCCATGCAGTTGCATGAGCAACACTTTGGCCTTTTCGACATCTTTACGATCTGCAAGTTTGGTCTTGGCATCTTTCAGGTCACATTCCAGTTTTTTATGCTTTTTATACTGCTCAATCGAAATATCTAAAATGGTGTGTAAGCGGCTTGGGTCTATACCATCGACGATATAGGCGGTAATCCCTGCATCGATGGCTTGTTTGATGGTGTCTTTATCGGTGTTCTTGGTAAATAAGACGGTAGGCAGATCAAAGTTACTGACACAACTTTCAATCACATCGCGATGTGGATGATCCATATCAAGCAGAATGACATCGGCTTGAAGATGTTCGAGTTTAAAAATATTGAGATGATCGAGAGTAAAACAAGCCACTACATCAAAGTCATGTTCAATTAAACAGGTTTTTATGTATTCAGCCCGAGCCTGGTCGTCATCAATAAGTGCGATCTTGAGTTTCGGCATAGTATTTAGGTCAAACGGTGGGGTTGTGCACAGATATAAAGTGCTGTGCGTATTGTTTTTGAAGCAAAATTAGTGCCAGTGAATGAGTTTTCATTTCTTATTCGGTGCAATCGCTCCATAGGGCGTATTGTTTATGCGCTTTATTGTATCGCTGTGACCAAGTAGAAGAAATGAAAAATTTGAATTATATCCTCCAGAATAGAAACTGCACTTTTTAAGTGCATAAAAAGAGTTGTTTTGAAGCAGTGCGAATTATGCTTTAAAACAGGTCGTTGTACTGAACTTGCACTCTTTAACCGAATTGGTATTCATTAAAAAGAAAGAATAAATAGGTAAAGTCTATATAAAACAATGATTAATGTTTTATTGGTCTGGTTGTGGTCAGAACTTGGCACAGCATTTGCTAATTATTCCTTGAGTCAAAGATGACTTGCAAAATTGTAAGACGGCCAACGATGTCCGATCTGATCGGTTTGTTGATACAGCGTGCTGTATGAACAACACAAGATACGTTCAGTATGGGAGATGGCAATGTCTTTAGATTTATCGGCGAAAAAAGCCACATCAATTAAGTTATTCAACTTTTCTGCACCAGCGATGCGGGCATTCCACATGAGTTGGCTTGCTTTCTTCGTTTGTTTCTTTGCTTGGTTTGCTTGTGCACCGTTAATGCCAGTAATCGCAGGCGAGTTCCATCTCACCAAAGATCAGATTGCCAATATTAATATTGCTGCTGTTGCAATCACGATTGTGGTTCGATTAATCGTTGGCCCACTGTGTGATAAGTATGGTCCGCGTAAAACGTATACTGCATTGTTATTGCTGGGCAGCATTCCTGTATTTGGTGTTGCTGCAGCTAATAGTTATGAATCCTTCCTATTTTTCCGCTTATTGATTGGTGCAATTGGCGCCAGCTTTGTGATCACGCAATACCATACCAGCATTATGTTTGCGCCAAATGTTGTAGGCACTGCAAATGCCGCTTCAGCGGGTTGGGGGAATGCAGGTGGCGGTGCAACACAAGCTTTGATGCCTTTACTGTTGTCTGCCTTGGTGATGTTCGGTGTTGAACAAGCCATGGGTTGGAGAATTGCATTGCTTGTACCTGGTGTGATGATGCTGATCGTGGGGGTGCTTTATTGGAAGCTGACCCAAGACTGCCCACAAGGCGATTTTAAAGAACTGCGCGCGCAAGGTGTGGTGGTAGGAAGCGACAAAAAAGGTGGTTTAGCAATTCTAATGCACGCAGCGCGTAACTATCGGGTCTGGATTCTATTCTGCTCTTATGCGGCATGTTTCGGCATTGAAATCTTCATGCACAACATCATTGCGATGTATTACGTCGAGCACTTTAACTTTGGTTTAAAAGAAGCAGGACTGGCAGCAGGGGTTTTTGGTTTGCTGGCACTGTTTGCCCGTGCCCTTGGCGGGATTGTTTCAGACAAAGTGGCGCTGAAAAAAGGTTTGGATGGTCGTACCAAAATCTTGTTTCTGTTGATCTTGGGTGAAGGACTGTTCCTGATGCTATTCGCGCATATGAATAGTGCCGTTCTTGCAATCCTCAGTATGACCATCTTCGCACTGTTTACCCATATGGCATGTGGTGCGACTTATGCATTGGTTCCATTTATTGATCGTGAAGCACTCGGTGGTGTGGCAGGCATTATTGGTGCAGGTGGCAATGTCGGGGCAGTCGCAGCAGGATTCTTGCTGAAAGGAATGGTCGATTTTCAAACTTGTTTAATGGTTTTAGGTGGCTTGGTAGTGATTGCTGCAAGCTCGGTGATGCTGATCCGATTCTCGGTAGAGCATAAACAAAAAGAACAACAGCTGTTTGAACAAGCCATGTTGGAACGTAGCTCAGAACAAAGCAGCGCAGCTTAATCAAAGATTCGATTTGAGGAGAAACACAATGAAATTAGTGATGATTGGTCACGGTATGGTGGGGCATAAATTCATCGAAGCCATCTTAGAGAAAGCTGATGATGAATTAGAAATTACCATCCTTGCAGAAGAACCACGTATTGCCTATGACCGCGTACATTTGACTGAATACTTCTCTGGTAAAACAGCCAAAGACCTATCACTGGCTCGCTTTGATTTTGCAGACGCGCACGGTATTGATTTAAGACTCAATACCAAAGCGGTAGAAATTAATGCAGCTGAGCAAACGGTGACTACCAATTTAGGCGATGTCATTCATTATGACAAATTGGTCTTAGCAACAGGTTCATATGCCTTTGTTCCACCAATTTCAGGCAATGATCGTGAAAACTGTTTTGTCTATCGTACCATTGAAGACTTAGATGCCATTCGTGCTGCGAGCTTAAATGCCAAAACAGGTGTGGTGATTGGTGGTGGTTTATTAGGTCTAGAAGCTGCCAAAGCATTGCGAGATTTAAATCTGGAAACGCATGTGGTGGAGTTTGCACCGCGTTTAATGGCGGTACAAATTGATGATCTTGGTGGCAAGGTATTACGCCGTAAAATTGAAAATCTTGGGGTGAAAGTCCACACCCAAAAAGCCACACAATGTATTGAAGCCGGTGATAGCACAACGCACATCATGAAGTTTGCGGATGGTAGCGAGCTGGAAACAGACATTATTTTATTCTCAGCGGGGATTCGCCCACGTGATGAATTAGCGCGTGTCAGTGGTTTAGTACTTGGTGAACGTGGTGGGATTAAAATTAATGATTATTGCCAAACCTCAGATGACAATATTTATGCGATTGGTGAATGTGCACTGTGGGACAATAAAATCTATGGTCTGGTCGCACCCGGCTATGACATGGCACGTATTGCTGCAAAACATATCTTAGCCGAAGAAACGCATTGTTTCGCGGGTGCAGATATGAGCACCAAGTTGAAGTTGATGGGCGTTGACGTTGCCTCTGTCGGTGATGCACACGGTATGACACCAAACTCACTCAGCTATTTTTATGCTGATGAAGATAGTTTGGTTTATAAAAAGATCGTGGTCGATGCAGATAAAACCAAGTTGCTCGGTGCGGTGTTGGTCGGTGATGCTAAAGAATATAACGACCTACTACAAATGATGTTAAATGGTCTGGCACTACCAGAAACGCCTGAAAGCTTGATCATGCCAGGTTTTGCTGATTCAGGTGCTAAAGCAGGCGGTAGTGGTGTCGATTTATTGCCAGATAGCGCAACCATTTGTTCTTGTAATAATGTGTCCAAAGCCGATATTTGCCAAGCAATTTGTGATGGTTCAACCTCACTCGGTGCTTTGAAAAAATGTACCAAAGCGGCGACAGCCTGTGGTGGTTGTGCACCTTTAGTCACGCAAGTGTTGAAGTCTGAACTGCAACGCCAAGGCGTAACGGTCAATAACCATGTGTGTGAGCACTTCCCGTACTCACGCCAAGAAATTTATCACTTGGTTCGTGTCAATGAAATCAAGACCTTTGATGATTTGATTCAGCAACACGGTCATGGTCTAGGCTGTGATATTTGTAAGCCAATGGCGGCCAATATTTTGGCATCGTGCTGGAATGATTTTGTACTTGAACCAAGTCATGCGGGCCTACAAGACAGTAACGACTACTACTTGGGTAATATTCAAAAAGATGGTTCTTACTCGGTCGTACCGCGTATGGCAGGTGGTGAAGTCACCCCAGATGGCTTAATTGCCGTGGGTCAAATTGCCAAAAAATATAACCTGTATACCAAAATTACCGGTGGACAACGTGTCGACTTATTTGGTGCGCAAATTCATCAACTCCCGTTTATCTGGGAAGAACTCAATGCAGCAGGTTTTGAATCAGGTCATGCTTACGGTAAATCATTACGTACCGTGAAATCATGTGTCGGTAGTACATGGTGCCGTTATGGCGTAGATGATTCTGTGGGCTTGGCGATTGAACTTGAAAATCGCTACAAAGGATTACGTTCGCCACATAAATTGAAAATGGCGGTGTCGGGTTGTACTCGTGAATGTGCTGAAGCCCAAGGTAAAGATGTCGGGGTGATTGCAACCGAGAAAGGCTGGAATCTGTATGTCTGTGGAAATGGTGGTATGAAACCACGTCATGCCGAGCTATTGGCATCAGATCTTGATACCGAAACCTTGATTCGTTATATCGACCGTTTCTTTATGTTCTATATCCAAACTGCAGATCGTTTACAACGTACCAGCGTATGGCGTGACAATATGGAAGGCGGTTTGGATTATCTCAAATCAGTGATTGTCGATGATTCGCTAGGACTTGCCGAAGAACTCGAAAGTCGTATGAGTCATGTGATTGGGACTTATCAAGATGAATGGCGTACTGCGGTTGAAGATCCTGAGATTCGTAAACGTTTCCAAACCTATATCAATGCCAGTGCAGAACAGCAAGCTGATCCACATATTCAGTTTACCCAAGTACGTGATCAGATTCGTCCTTTGAATGACGCTGAACGTTCAGTCGATCGTATCCCAATGGTTGAAGCATAAGGAGAACTCAAATGACCAGTTTAAAAAATATCGATATGCTGCCAGAAAATCAATGGGTCGAGGTGTGTGCTTTGGATGACATCACACCAAATACGGGTGTGGGCGCACTGATCGAAGGTCAATCGGTTGCACTGTTTCGTGTTGGTCACGAAAAGCGGATTTATGCGCTTAGCAATAAAGATCCATTTAGCCAAGCCAATGTGATGTGTCGCGGCATCATTGGCGATTTACAAGGTGAACGCGTGATTGCATCGCCGATTTATAAACAACATTTTAGTTTAGCGACGGGGCGTTGTCTGGAAGATAAAGATCAAAAGCTCTTGGTTTTTCCAACCAAAATTGAAAATGGTCGGGTGTGGGTCGGGTCTGTTCCGCAAAAGACTTATATTACCAACAATGGCGCTGCTCAAGAAAAGCTGAAACTGGTGTTAATTGGCAATGGTTTGGCGGGGATGCGTTGCCTAGAAGATTTATTGGATATGGCTCCAGATCGCTATGATGTGACGGTGATTGGTGAAGAGCCTTGGGGCAATTACAACCGAATTATGTTGTCGCCAGTACTTTCTGGTGAAAAAACCATTGATGACATTATGCTGCATCCTCATGCATGGTACAGCGACAAAGGGATTCAATTTATTGCCGATGATCCTGCAATCAAGATTGATCGTACCCGCAAAGTGGTACATACCGAGAAAGGTGAAAGCGTTGATTATGATCGTTTGATCATTGCCACTGGTTCATCACCGTTTATTCCGCCTGTGCAAGGTGTAGATCTAAAAGGTGTGATTAGCTTCCGTGATATTTATGATGTCAACACCATGATCAAATATTGCGAAACTAAGAAAAATGCGGTGGTGATTGGTGGCGGTTTGCTGGGTCTGGAAGCGGCGTATGGCTTGAAACAACGTGGCATGAATGTGACGGTTCTACACCTGATGGATCGAATTATGGAACGTCAGTTGGATGGGCGTGCCAGCCGTATGTTGCGCCATAGTATTGAGCAAAAAGGGATCAATATCATTACCGAAGCCAATACCGAAGCATTGATTGGCGAAGACGGGCATGTCAGTCAAGTCCGCCTTAAAGATGGAACGGTCTTAGATGCAGATTTAGTGATTTTTGCTGTTGGGATTCGCCCGAATATTGCCTTGGCTCAAAGTGCAGGACTGCGTTGCAATCGAGGCATCTTGGTCAATGACACCATGCAAACCTTTGATCCAAGTATCTATGCGGTAGGTGAATGCATCGAACATCGTAATCAAACCTTTGGCTTGGTTGAGCCGTTATGGGGACAAGCTTTTATCTGTGCAACGCATTTGGCTGAACATGGCAGCTTAACCTTTAAATCGCCAACCGTACCAACACAGTTAAAAGTCAGCGGTGTGGATGTGTTCTCTGCTGGGAACTTTGAACCGAAAGAAGATTATGAAGACATCATCCTCAATGATGACAAGCGTCAAATTTATAAACGTATCATTATCCAAAAAGACAAAGTGATTGGTGCGGTTCTGTTTGGTGATACGGAAGATGGGATGTGGTATGCCGAGTTGATTGCAGATCAAACGCCTGTTTCTACTTTTAGAAATAAGCTGTTATTTGGTAAGGATTTTGCAATGAAAAAGGCAGGGTGATGAATCTCCCCTTAACCCCCTCTTTATGAAAGCGGGGGAATGTCACGAATTTAAGCAATGACGATGGTTCGTGGCTTCCTTCTATACATGAAAGAGGGACTGTTTTTTCAATTATATTTAAGATATGAATTCGCGGTACTCCTCCCTTGATAAAGGGAGGCTGGGTGGGATTCAAAGGGGCAGTCATGAACAGTATTCAAAATTTAGAACACAGTCGCTCCGATCAAGCAGAAACAATTATTACAAAAACAACATGTCCTTATTGTGGCGTAGGTTGTGGCGTGGATGTCAGTGTCCAACATAAAGCGCATGGCACAACGGTACAAGTTGCAGGAGATCTAGAGCATCCTTCAAACTTTGGACGACTCTGTATTAAGGGCAGTAATTTAGCCGATACGCTAGGCTTGGAAACCCGCGTCTTACAGCCTATGTTTGGCCGTAAAAATCATCGTCAAGTCGCGACATGGGATCAGGCGATTGAGAAAATTGCAAATCAGTTTCAAGCGTGTATTGATCAATATGGAGCAGACAGCGTTGCATTTTATGTCTCAGGACAGTTGCTGACTGAAGACTATTATGTAGTGAATAAGTTTGTGAAAGGCTATTTGGGCACAGCCAATATTGATACCAATTCACGCCTATGTATGTCATCTGCAGTTGCAGCGCACAAACGTGCCTTCGGTGAAGATATCGTACCTGCCAGTTATGAAGACTTTGAACATACGGATATGGTGGTTCTGGTTGGCTCTAATACAGCATGGTGTCATCCCGTATTGTATCAACGCATCATGCAGGCCAAGAGCAAGAATCCAGATTTATTTGTGGTGGTGGTCGATCCTCGTTTTACCAGTACCTGCGAGCAAGCAGATTTACACTTGCCAATTTTACCCGGTCAGGATGTGGCGTTATTTAATGGTCTGTTTCAGCATCTTTACCATCATGATTATATCGACCATCATTTTGTAGAGACTTACACTGAGGGTCTAGAGGCTTTATTAGCAGCGAGTGAAAGCGAGCAAGATTTTAATGCGTTGGTGAAACGTACCGGAATTTCTGCAGAAAAAATACAGCTGTTTTTTGATAAATTTGCCCAAACAGAAAAAGTGATCACCTTGTTTTCGATGGGGGTTAATCAGTCCTCTCAAGGAGTCAATAAAGCTAATAGCATTATCAACTGTCATTTACTCACTGGAAAAATTGGAAAATTAGGTGCAGCACCATTTTCAATGACGGGTCAACCCAATGCCATGGGCGGTCGTGAGGTAGGTGGATTGGCCAATATGCTGGCAGCACATCTAGATTTGGATAATCCTTCGCATCAACATCTGGTGCAAAGCTTTTGGAATAGTCCTGTGATTGCTAAGCAAGCAGGCTTAAAAGCAGTGGATCTATTCCAAGCGGTAGAGAGTGGCAAAATCAAAGCGATCTGGATTATGGCAACCAATCCTGTGGTGAGTTTGCCCGATGCAGATCAAGTCAAACGTGCCTTGGAAAAATGTGAGTTTGTGGTGGTTTCTGATATTTGTGCGGATACTGATACCACAGCCTATGCCGATGTGTTGTTACCTGCATTAGGTTGGGGTGAGAAAGATGGTACAGTCACCAATTCTGAACGCCGTATTTCACGGCAACGTGCCTTTTTAAATCCGCCAAAGCAAACCAAAGCGGATTGGTGGGCGGTGGCAGAGGTTGCAAAAAAACTCGGTTTTACTGGTTTTGAGTTTAGCAATGCCTGTGACATTTTTAATGAACACGCGGCTTTATCGGCCTATCAAAATGCCAGTGTTGACCAACGTGATCAGGTCGAAAACTTCCGTTATTTCAATTTAAAAGGCTTAATGAATTTAAGTCTGGATGAATATAACCATTTACGCCCAACTCAATGGCCAGTCTGGGAGAAAGGGCAAAGCATCGCCGTGGAGCAATTGTTTGATCGTGGTAGTTTTAGTCATAAAAACAAAAAAGCCAAACTGATTCCTACTGTCGCCATTGATCCAGTGCATGCCATCTCCGAAGATTATCCATTGGTGTTGAATACCGGACGTATCCGTGACCAATGGCATACTATGACCCGTACCGGTTTATCGGCAAACCTCACCACGCATCGCGCTGAACCATTTTGTGAGATTCATCCGAATGATGCATTAAAATTTGGTATCCGTGATAAAGCTTTGGTGGAAGTCCGCTCACAATGGGGGCGTTGTGTATTGCGTGTGACGCTGGCACAAGGTGTGCGTCGTGGCCAAATCTTCGCCCCGATTCACTGGACTGAGCAAGTCGCTTCTGATGCGCGGATTGGTAAAGTGGTCAACCCTGTGGTGGATGCGATCTCAGGTGAGCCTGAATTTAAACATACCCCGGTTGCAATTCAGCCATTCCATACCACTTGGCAAGGCGTGCTTTATGTACGTGAAGGCTTTGAACATCATATCAAAACATCTTTACAAAGTTGTGCATGGTGGACCAAGATCAAAACAGCGAAAGCAATGCGTTATGAAATTGCTGATCGTCACAGTATTGATGAGACCCAAAAGAATCTGAAAAGCTTCCTGCCTTTTGTCGATGAAACCTATGAATGGTTAAGTCTGGAGGATATCTCATCGCAGCTCAGCCATAGTGTGATTTTAAAAGATGGTATCTTGATTGCCAGTTTATATATTGCACCTGTCGATTTATTGCCAAATCGGGATTGGGTGGCGAGTCTATTTAAACGTGAACGATTAAGTGCCTTGCATCGTAAAGCTTTGCTGGCGGGAATGCCGATGTCTGCGGCAAATAACGATGGACCATTGGTTTGTAGTTGTTTTAAAGTGGGTAAAAATAAGATTATTGAAGCCATTAAAACGCAAAACATCACCCATGAAAAACAAGTCACGGCTTGTTTAAAAGCAGGTGGCAATTGTGGTTCTTGTTTACCTGAGATTCGTGGTCTGATTAAAACCTGTCAATTGGAGGCAGAAGCATGAATACAGAATATCCCGCTACAGATCTAGTGATCTTGGCGGGAGGGCAAGCGCGCCGTATGAACGGGACCAACAAACTGCTACAACAGTTTGATGACCAGATTCAGCTGTCAAAAATATGTGAAAGTTTTAAGACTCAGGTTCAACATATTTGGGTGAATAGCCACCGTGATAACTCGATATATAAACAGATTGAACCTGATATTCGATGCTATGCAGATGATCAAAATGGTTTCCTTGGCCCGTTGATGGGGATGAAAAGTGCTTGGTCACATTTGCAAGCTGACTATGCTTTATTTATTCCCTGCGATGTGACCTATATTCCTAGTCAGGTTGTGCTTAAACTGCATCGTGCTTTGCAAAAGCAACCGCTGGCGCAAGTGGCTTATGTCAATATCAATGGTGATGCCTTATATCCATTTTGTTTACTTAAGCGAGAAAGTATATCGGTATTGGAGCAGGCGATTGCTGAGAATAAACTGAGTTTGCGAGATTGTTTTAAACAATTGGATGCACAGGTGGTGGCATTTCAAAAGCAAGGCCTGTTTTGTCATAGTATTAACTCATTAGATGAACTGCAACAATACAAGCAGATGAAGGTTTTTAAACAATCTATTTCTGGTTAGTGGATCGCCTCAGCTGATTTCAGACTAATCACTGTTGCAATCAATAATGCTGTAGCTGCGGTAATCAGTGAGCTATTGAGCGTATGATAGATCGTGAATAGGGCATTTGCTACGATTGGACCAATGATCTGACCTATTCCATACATGACAGTCATTAAGGCAATTAAATTATTTTGTGCTTGGCGAGCGATACGCTGTGCAACCGGCATGGCAATCGTAACCGTTCCCATAAAGGTTCCACCCACGAGTAATGCACTCGACAGATAACCCAAAGTGGTTGGTAGAAGGATGGGCAATACCACACCGAAAGCCTGTAATCCTAAATTAGAAGATAAAGCGACTTGTGTACCAAAGCTGCGGTGGATGCGATGCCAGAAAAAACACGAAAGAATCGCACCCAAACCAAAGATTGCCCAGATCTGTGCCGCATCAATATTCGGTAAGGCCTGTTTCACCAATAAAGGTAAATAGGTTGCGGTAATGATGTAGCCAAAACCTGCCAGGGCATAAATCAGAATCAGAGCGTATGCATGGGGAATTTTGCTATTTGTGCTCGATATCTGCTGAGTTGAAACATTATTCGGTTGAGCCCGCGATAAACCAAACATTGCGATACCGCCAAGGATCAAACTGGATAGGCCGAGCAATAACCATAGTATTTTACTGTGCCAACCTAGATGCGTGCCATAGACCAATAGTTCAGCAGATATTGCAATACCAAGCCCAACCCCTGCATACAAGATGGGGGCTTGTTGTGTTTGTTTCTGCTGTTCGAGCAACCATAATGAGACAGACACCATGGCGAAAGCACTAAAAACCCCAGCCAAACCACGAATCAAGATGATCAGGCCAATCGTGTCAATACAGCTGAGTAGGATCAGACAAAGGACGCTACCCACAGTAGCAACAATACTACCGAGATAACTCTGCTGTGGTTTCATCTTGATCGCAAATAAAGCACCCAACAGATAGCCCGCATAGTTTGCAGAAGCAGCCAAACTGGCATGCTGTAGATTGATGATGCCTTCATCAATCATATGCGGGTAGACCGCAGTAAACGCAAAGCGCCCGAAACCCATACCAATTGCCATAATCAAGGCTGCACTGATCGCTGATTGCAGGGCACGGTTGCTGTTTTTTGCTGGCTCAGTCATAGCCTGTTCACTCCAACAATTAGTCGCTATGACTCATATGCGCGAGAGGTTGTGCTTTGGCAAGAAATTTGTAGTCAAATACATAGAGTGCATAGCTGAAGAAGCTTAAAATACAGATTAAAAATAACAGCTTAGTAGCAGACATTGTTTGACCCATCTTTAGGTGTTGAGAAATGAATAACTATTTAAACAAGCACTATTAATCATGTAAAATGATTTGAATTGATACCAACTATCTCTAATAGTGATGGCGATGCAGATTAAATCTTTAGAAATTTTTATGATGGTGGTGAAGTTAGGCAGTTTTTCCGAGGCGGCAAAAACGCTCTATACCGTACAATCCAATGTCACCAGTCATATCAAAAAACTGGAAACAGAGTTGAATGTCGAGTTGCTACATCGGCAGAACCCCATTCAACCCACTAGAGCTGGGGTGCAACTCTATGGTTATGCTGAAAAAATGCTGCATCTACAAAAAGAGCTATTGGACACCTTTTCCCATAGTCAGCTGACAGCCAATTTTCCTTTAGCGATTGGGAGTATGGAAACCACGGCTGCGGTTCGACTGCCAGTGTTGATCCGCGATTTACAACAGCACAGCCCAGATTTTCCTTTTACGTTATCGACTGCACCCACACGAGATTTGATTGATTTGGTCCATGCATCCAAGCTAGATTGTGCATTTGTAGCACATCATGCACCGATTGATGGGATGTTTAATTTACATGTCTGGACTGAGCAGTTGGTGCTTATTTCTTCAAAGCATATGCCTGAACGATTTGCAAATGACGATCTGATTCAAAAGAAATTTATTGCCTTTAAGCAAGGTTGTAGTTACCGCAAAGCCATTGATCAGTTCTTATCTTCCCATCATTTACCCGCAGCCAATGTGATTGAAATGGGCAGCCTAGATGGCATTATCAGCTGTGTCAGTCTAGATGTTGGCCTTGCAATTTTACCGATCAGCTATGTACAGCAATCTCATTTTGCCCAAAGTGTGAAGATTCATCCCATTGACTCGGCTACAGCGGAGATCAATACCTACCTGATTGCACATCGTGATATGAGCACATGGGCAACCAATATGCATCATTTTGTTGAGCATGTGAAAGGCATGAATCAGCAGCTTGAGAAATAACTCCTAAGCTTTGTGCCGTCCTATAAAAGAATCCTATCGATTGAGTATTTGTCGTCAAAGGTGATGTGCGTGTCGTGTTAAGTAAAGTCGACGCTCTCCTGAGTATTGTATTTTTTAGTCATATTGCTTCGGCACTGAATAAAAATACAAGATGGACAGGAAAATGACGTTGAATAAAGCGATACGGTTCTACGGAACAGGGACACCAGAGGTGATGCGCTATGAGGACATCGAAGTCGGCGCACCTGCGGTTGGTCAAGTACGTCTACGCCACGTAGCGGTGGGCCTTAATTATGCTGATACCTATTTCCGCAATGGGACTTATCCGATTCCCTTACCAAATGGTATGGGTGTTGAAGCCTCTGGCATTATCGAAGCGGTGGGTGACGGTGTAACCGATTTTGTGGTGGGTGATCGCGTTACCTATACAGGGTTTTTGAATACGCTTGGCGCTTATAGCACCGAACGCCTTATTGCCGCAGATGCATTAATCAAACTCCCTGACGATATTTCCTGTGAAACTGCGGCTGCAATGACCATGCGTGGTTTTACGGCAGCGTATCTGATGCGTCGTATCTATGACTTTAAAGCAGGCGATTGCATTTTATTACATGCAGCCGCAGGTGGTGTGGGGCTGATTGTATCGCAATGGGCCAAACTGTTGGGGCTAACCGTGATTGGAACCACCTCGACGGATGAAAAAGCAGCGGTAGCACGTGCCTATGGCTGTGATCATGTGATTAATTATAGCCATGAGAATGTGGCTGAACGGGTGCGTGAGTTGACCGATGGCATTGGGGTCAATGTGGTCTTTGATAGTGTGGGTAAAAATACCTTTATGGCCTCATTAGACTCGCTCAAACGCCGTGGTTTATTGGTTTGCGTAGGTACCGCATCAGGGCCAATTCCTGACTTTAACCCTGTGTTACTGGCAATGAAAGGTTCGTTGTTTATCACCCGTCCAGCTTTAGCCGATTATATTGCCGATCCAGAAGAAAAAAGAGCCTTAGCCAAGGAACTGTTTGATCATGTCAGCAGTGGACGCATCAAGATCGAGATCAATCATCGCTATGCACTTGAAGATGCCGTACAAGCACATCGTGATCTGGAAGCACGTAAAACCATAGGTTCATCCATTTTTGTGATTTGAAGGGATTTCTGATGCAAATTGAACAGTTAACTTGCAATATTGGTGCAGAACTACGTGGTGTCCACTTAGCCGATGCGATTCATGATGATGGGTTGTTCACTGAAATTCGGACACAATTGCTGAAACATCGGGTGGTGTTCTTGCGTAATCAGCAGATGACGCGGGCTGAACATGTGGCTTTTGCCGAACGCTTTGGGCCGTTGGAGGATCATCCTGCGGTGGGTAGTCATCCTGATCACCCAGGTTTGGTGCAAATTTATAAACATCCTGACAGCCCGATTGATCGGTATGAAAATGCATGGCATAGCGATGCCAGCTGGCGCAAAATTCCACCGATGGGATGTGTACTGCGTTGTGTGGAATGTCCACCTGTTGGCGGCGATACCATGTGGACCAATATGGTGATGGCCTATGAAAATTTACCCGAAGATATCAAGGAAAAGATTGCGCCTTTACGTGCCTATCACAGTATCGAAGCTAGTTTTGGCGCTGCCATGCCCATCGAAAAACGTTTGGCATTGAAGGCACAGTTTCCAGATGCTGAGCATCCTGTCGTACGAACACATCCAGAGACAGGTGAGCAGATTCTCTACGTCAATGCATTCACCACCCATTTTAGTAATTACCATACCAAAGACCGCGTACGGTTTGGGCAGGATGCCAATCCAGGTGCAGGAGATCTACTGCGTTACTTAATCACCCAAGCGGCGATTCCTGAATATCAGGTGCGCTGGAGTTGGGAGCCGAATAGCATCGCTATTTGGGATAATCGAAGTACCCAACATTATGCAGTGATGGATTACCCGCCATGCCACCGGAAAATGGAGCGGGCAGGTATCGTCGGTGATGCAACCTATTAAATTCCAAATTCAAGCTTTTTAATTCAATACCGTTTTATAAAATACAAACAGGAGATGCACATGCAATTCTTTGACGATTCTTTGCACCCAGAAAATATGGAAAAAGTGGTTATTACCGTTGCGCCCTATGGCCCAGAGTGGATGCCAGAGGACTTTCCTGAAGATATTCCAGTGACCATGGATGAGCAGATTCAGAAAGCGGTGGAATGCTATGAGGCAGGCGCGACAGTGCTGCATTTGCATGTGCGTGAACTGGATGGTAAGGGCTCTAAACGGTTGTCCAAGTTTAATGAACTCATCGCAGGGGTGCGTGAAGCCGTACCCGAGATGATTATTCAAGTCGGTGGCTCGATTTCATTTGCACCTGAAAGCGAGGGTGAGGCAGCTTTGTGGCTGAGTGATGATACCCGTCATATGCTGGCTGAATTAACACCAAAACCTGATCAGGTCACGGTCGCAATTAACACCACACAAATGAATATTATGGAGTTGCTCTATCCAGAATATTTGGAAGGCACATCTTTGGCACATCCTGCAATTCAGGAAGCTTATGCTGAAATGACGGTTCCAGCTGGACCTGCATGGGTCGCAGAACATTTGAAACGCCTTTGCCAAAATAATATTCAACCGCATTTCCAACTCACTGGAATGCATGGCTTAGAGACCCTAGAACGGATGGTACGTAAGGGCTTATACATGGGGCCATTGAATTTGACTTGGATTGGAATTGGCGGCGGATTCGATGGGCCAAATCCATTTAACTTCTTTAATTTTATTCACCGTGTACCAGATGGTTGCACCCTGACTTCGGAATCATTGCTTAAAAATGTATTGCCATTCAATACCATGTCGATGGCGATGGGTTTTCATGCACGGGTTGGTAATGAAGATACCATTATCGATCATCGTGGTCAGCGTTTCTCATCTGTACAGCAAATTCAGCAAACTGTACGTATTGCACATGAATTAGGTCGTGAAGTGGCAACAGGCCCAGAGGCACGAGAAATCTATCGGATTGGTGTGCAATATCAAAGTATTGAAGAAACCTTGCAGGCCAATGGCATGTCACCAAACCGCCAACCAAAACAAAAAGGTGTACCTCAGCGCCATTAAGCCTGAGCAACAATGGATTGAATGTCAAAATAAAATGCAGTACGCAGCGAGTGTGTTAAATCGGCAAGCTATGTACTGCAATCAAAAATAGAAATCATAACAATGACAAGGAGGTTCCTATGGGTGCTCATCCATATACCGTACATACGGATCATGTTGATACCTCAATGAATGTCCCGCGCCGTTATGCGTGGCTGGTATTCGCACTGACATTTGGCTTGTTGATTTCAGACTATATGTCTCGGCAAGTGCTAAATGCCGTATTTCCATTGATTAAAACTGAATGGGCCTTGACCGATAGCCAGCTTGGCTTATTGAGCGGTATTGTCGCGTTGATGGTTGGTATTTTGACCTTGCCCTTATCCTTACTGGCCGACCGTTTTGGGCGAGTGAAAAGCCTGGTCATTATGGCGGTGCTATGGAGTTTAGCGACTTTGGGTTGTGCTGTTGCTGAAAACTATCAGCAAATGTTTGTGGCCCGTTTTATGGTCGGTGTGGGTGAGGCTGCTTATGGCAGTGTTGGCATTGCAGTGGTAGTGGCGATTTTTCCACGCGAAATGCGAGCTACGCTGGCCAGTGCATTTATGGCAGGTGGGGTATTCGGCTCATTTCTCGGGATGGCACTGGGCGGTGTGATGGCAGAGCATTTTGGCTGGCGCTGGGCATTTGGTGGTATGGCATTATTTGGTTTGATTTTGGCCTTGCTCTATCCCATGGTGGTTAAAGAAAAAAGAGTCAATCTAAGCAGCAAAAAATCCCACAACACTCAGAAACAGCAACAGAGCAAACAATGCTTAAGCACGATTTATTCAAGTCGATCAGTGATTGCAACCTATATCGGTAGTGGTTTTCAACTGTTTGTTGGTGGCACCATCATTGTGTGGATGCCGAGTTATTTAAATCGTTATTACGGCATGAATACTGATTCTGCAGGTGTGCTAGCCGCCGTGATTGTACTGTGTAGTGCGGTCGGGAGCATTCTATGTGGCATGCTTAGTGATCGCTTTGGTCAAAACTGCCCAGATCGTAAGGTGAGTTTAGCAATTGGCTACTGTCTCGGGAGTTGCGTACTACTTTCGATTGCGTTTGCAATGCCTGCAGGAAAATCCCAATTGTTGCTGATATGCATGGGCATGTTTATTGCGTTAGGAACCAATGGCCCATCCAGTGCAATGGTGGCCAATCTCACCCATAACAGCGTCCACAGTACAGCTTTCGCGACCTTAACCTTAGCCAACAATTTATTGGGATTGGCACTCGGTCCTTTAGTTATAGGCAAGCTCTCCGATGTGATTGGTTTAGATCATGCCTTTCAATGGATGCCTTTGGTCAGCATGGTCGCAGCAGCCGTGTTTCTCTATGCCAAAAACTATTATCACCAAGATATTGCACGATTAACTGAGCAAGCAGTTTTACCCAATCTAGACAGCACTCGTTCAAGTGGTGCGGAAGAAAAATGATGATGCGTGAATTAAATATCGATGTCTTTTTTGATTTTATTTGTCCGTGGTGCCTAATCGGAAAACGTCAGTTACAGGCTGCAATTGTGCAATTAAAGCAAAGTGATCCAGAGATTGAGGTCATTGTACATTGGCATGGTATGCAGTTACTTCCTGAGATACCGATAGCGGGTGTCGATTTCAAACAGTTCTATCAAAAACGATTGGGCAGTTTAGACGCTGTAAAACAACGCCAAACCCAAGTGCGTCAGGCAGCCAAGACAGTTAGTGTCGAGCTGCATTTTGAAAAAATTAAATGGATGCCAAATACGGCTCAAGCGCATCATCTGTTTCAAAGCGTTTTAAAACTGGGAACAGCGCAGCAAGCAGAGCATTTATTGGAACAGCTTTTTGCTGCCTATTTTGAAGCAGGTGAAAACTTGGGAGATAGCGCTGTGTTGCAAAGAATTCTCAAGGAATGTGGTTACTCGGTGAATGAACAGGGCCGTGGATGGTCGGAAGTCAACCCGTCTTTTCAGTCGACCTATACAGGAGCAAATGGCGTGCCTTATTTTATTTTTGATGGTTACCTGACCTTGGCTGGTGCACATTCAGTCGATGTGCTCTATCAAGCCATGTTAGAAGCCTTGGTGGTACAAGGATAAGGGCAATGACTATTCGTTTTCAGGTTCCACAAGAAAAAATCCCAGTATCAGGTGCGAGAGCTTTTCTCCAAATTGAGGGGAAAAATATTGCACTGTTTCATATTGGTAAACAGTTTTATGCGATTGAGGATCGCTGCCCACATCAAGGTGCGTCTTTATTTAGCGGCAAACTAGAAGGGCAAGCGATTCGTTGTTGTGCTCATGGTTTGGTTTTTGATCTGGCGACGGGATATATGTTGAATTCAAAGCATTTAAATGTGGCGACCTATCCGGTTGAAGTCGATGCAGCGCAGCTATTTATCCTGATAGATACAGGAGAAAACAATGACTAAATTCATGGATTTTCGTCTGCGTACCCGTGAGTTGATGCCAGGCCTTATTGTCAGTACCGTTGTTGCAGCAGCAGCCTGTTTTCTTTCAGAGCATTATGGTGCACCTGTGATGTTATTTGCTTTGCTGTTGGGAATGGGTTTGAACTTTCTTTCTAGTGAAAGTCAATGTAAAGCAGGCATCGAATTTACGGCACGAACAGTGTTACGCATCGGGATTGCCTTGTTGGGGATGCGGATTACGCTAGGACAAATTACCGCGTTGGGCTGGCAACCAATTGTATTGGTGATCACATTGGTGATCGTGACGATTTCAGTTTCAGTGATCACGGCTAAAATTCTGGGGTTCAAAAAACTTTTCGGGATGTTGACCGGCGGTGCAACTGCAATTTGTGGTGCATCAGCAGCCTTGGCACTTTCTGCTGCATTTCCTCAACATCCTCAAAAAGAAAAAGCCACTTTATTCACTGTCATTGGTGTTTCTGCATTGTCCACTTTGGCTATGATTGTTTATCCGATGATTGCACGATGGTTAGAACTATCGCCACAGCAGGCAGGTGTGTTTTTAGGGGCAACTATCCATGACGTCGCACAGGTGGTTGGCGCGGGTTATAGCATGTCGCCAGAAACAGGTGATACTGCAACCGTTGTTAAATTGATGCGGGTTGCCATGTTATTGCCTGTCATTATTTGTGCGGCAATGATCACGCGTATGCAAGGTGGAGACGCTACAGGCAAACATCCACCTTTATTGCCTTGGTTTGCCGTTGGTTTTTTAGTTCTTGCCTGTATCAATAGCACGGGTTGGGTTCCAAGCATGCTACAGCAAGGGGTGAATGAATTATCGAAATGGTGTTTAGTGATTGCAATTAGTGCCTTAGGCATGAAAACACAACTGAAGGAACTGGCTTCTGTTGGAATCAAGCCGATTTTACTGATGCTGGGTGAAACCATTTTCTTGGTGGTATTGGTCTTACTATTGATGCATTGGATGTTTTAGAGGGCAATACCTCATCATCATATGCTGTCGAGATCAAAGACAAGACAAGTAGTCGGCTTTGATCTCTAAACCTTGTGTTTAGGACTTCATAACTGTCTTGTTATTATTCCGCCAAGTGGTGGGTGACATACCAAATTCGCTGCTAAACCAACGGGTAAATGAACTTGGCATTGAATAACCTAAAATATCCGAGACCTGTCCTAGAGAGTAATTCAGGTTTTTTAGATAGCGAAAAACCAAATTACGACGTACATCGTTGATCAACACACTGAAGTTGGTATGTGCAGCTTCCAGTCGGCGCTGTAGGGTACGGACGTTGATGCCATGAGTATGGGCGACTTGATCAATCGTGGCCCGTCCCATCGGCAATAGCAGATGAATACTTTTACGAATATCAAAAATAATTGAAGATTCACTTTCACGATGCAATAGATCCGTTTCAAGAAAACGTTTGGCATGTGCCAGCATCGTGGTATTGGCATGTGGATTGGTTTTATCTAATTCTGTTGCATTGCAAACAATACCGTTAAATTCGCTGCCAAACTCTAACGAACAACCAAACATACGTTGATGCATCGTCGTATCATGCGGGGTATCATGGGTAAAATGAATGCTCAAAGGGTGCCATTTCTGCAAAAAAGCAGCACAGAAACGATGGGTAATGCCTAAAGCAAGCTCGATGGCTTGACGACTGTACTCTGTCGTTGCAGTAATTACCTCGACTCGAATAATGACGGTATGACCGACTTCTTCAATATACATTTCCAATGCGTTATTGATTAGATTTCGATACTGCACAAGGGTGTATAAGCCATCACGCAAGGTATGTTGATAACTCAATAATAAACTCAGCTCACCAAAATCTGCGAGTTGGCGTTGTTCTGCCATATGCAAACCAAAGTATTCACAACCACTCAATTGGGCTGATTGTTCCAGCAGCGTCACCGCTTTGTCTACGGGAATGCGCTGTGCACTATCTTGTAGCTGTGCAGGATAGATGCCTGCATCGGACAACAATTGGTATGGATTCAGGTCTAATTGCTGGCTGACAGCTAAATAATTTTTAAGCACAGCAGTATGGGCGAGTGGCACCATGCTGATCTCCCGATTTTTAAAATAACCTTCCTAGTTATGCTTTATTTATAACTAAAATATGCTGTTTGGAAAAGTACTAAGGCTTATATAAATTCATGTTGGCATGATGATTATTGTTTTTGAAGCGACTTTTTCTGCTAAGCATATTGATATATATGAGATCGTTTGAAGTGTGCTGTCATCAAATGAAAAGTGCCTGTCGTGCCATGTATATCCGTCGCTCTATTGACCCTCTATGTTGAATATGACGTGATGCATCCCCGTTATTTTTATCAAAACAAGGGTTGATTGGTGTAAAGATGGAAAAAATACAAACAGAGGCGACAGTTTTAATTATCTCAGGTTTGCGGGACCATGTGGCTTCGCATTGGCAAACCATTTTAGAAACACGCTTAGCCAAGGTCCGTTCAGTACCACCTTTGCAAGAAGATAAGCTCAACTGTGCAAAACGTGTTGCTGCGATACAGGCTGAACTGGAAAAAATACAAGGTCCAGTGATTCTGGTGGCGCATAGCGCAGGGGTACTGATGGCGATACATTGGGCCGCGCGATATCAACACGCTATTCAAGGGGCATTGCTGGTGACACCACCTGACTTGAATGACGTTTGGCCAGAACATTATCCTTCGCCCAAAATGCTCAGACAAGCAGGATGGTCGCCGTTGCCCGATCAAGTGCTGCCATTTCCAAGTATTGTGGCTGCTAGTGTCAATGATCCACTAGCGCATTTTAATGCCGTGGCGGCAATGGCGAAAACATGGGGCAGTGTATTGATTAATCTAGGTGCTGTCGGGCATCTCAATCCTGTATCTGGGTTTGGTCCGTGGCCTCAGGCAGAACAATTGATTCAGCAATTGGATTACAAGGTCGATCAACCGAGCCTGATTGCATAATTAATCTTGCTACAAACCAACCTAAAACATTGTCTTATGCCGAGCCATGTTTGGCTAGATTTCTTTGATTTCGCATTTAAGTAAAGCATGCCTTGAAGCATAAAGACCCATCGAAAGGCAGGGTTTGAGCCCAATTGCTTAAAACAAAAATAGAACGACCTGAAAATGATTGCATTTTGCTGAATGGGTCAGGTGTTAATTATTCATACATCATATCGATATGGAGATGGTATGGTTTGTCATGTTAAAAATTCAAATGAACAAATAACCACTGCTATTTTAGCTCAAACAACTGTGCTGTTGGGACTGCTGTGTTCACTTTCAGATGCTTCAGCGGCCAGTTATCAAATCAATGAAGGCTGGCGTTTAGAGAGCAATAGCACGATTGCGCTGGGTGCAAGTTGGAGTATCCAAGCGCCATCAGCCGAATTGTTATATAAGCCCGATGCCAGTCATATTGGCAAAAATGGCATGAGTGTAGATATTAACGGTGATGATGGACGTGCCAACTTCGATCACGGGGATGCCATTTCACAAATCGTTAAAGGTTTAACCGAATTTCGTTTAAACGGAGCACAACAAGGTGCAGTATTGAGTGCCAAGTATTGGTATGACCATGCCTATGAAACTGGGAAAGGTGATTTAAAACCTTTCGATGATTCTGAATGGCCAAACTTGGTGAAGTTTAAAGGAATTGAGTTATGGGATGCCTATCTCTGGAAAAATATTGAATTTGATTCCAAGCAGTCTCTCAAGCTGAAATTGGGTAAACATCGCTTGAATTGGGGGAAATCCCAATTTTTCCAAAATGGTCTCAACTCGGTCAGCGCCTTTGATTTTGCTGCCATCAATCGACCTGCCAGCGAAGCCAAAGAACGGATAATTCCGGTCGAGATGTTGTCTTTTGAAGCCGCGATTCAACCAAACTTAAAACTAGAAGGATTCTATCAATTCAAATTTAGGCCGTCGGTGGTGGATGGCTGCGGGACGTTTTTTGCAATTTCAGATTTTGTCCCCGAAAATTGTGGACCGATTATGTTAACGGTGACACCGGGTGACAAGTTAACTGAAACTGCTGCCAAGGCGCAAACTTATATCCCTCGTTCTGCCAGTCATTATGCAAAAGACAGTGGGCAATATGGCGTTGCACTGAAACGAAACTTATCGAGCCTGAATCAAGCTGAATTGGGTTTTTATTTTGCCAACTATCATAATCGAAATGCAAACTTTGATGGTATCGCCGTGACGGCTGCTGGCGTTGAAAACTTTAAAACAGCACGTTTTTTCTCAATTTATCCTGAAAATATCAAGATCTATGGTCTAAGCCTGAGTGGAAAGGTCGGTACAACCCAGCTGTTCAGTGAGTTGAGCTATAAACCCAATCAACCCTTACAGCTGAATGGAACAGATATTGTCTATGCTCAGGTGCTCTCAAAAGAAACGCCACTTAAACCTGCAGGTGTTGCTGCTGAGTTTGGCGAGTATCTGCAAGGATATGTCCGTTTGCCAGTCACACAACTCTCCATTGGCGCCACTGATAGCATTGCAGGCATTTTAAAAGCAGATGGTTTGTCTTGGGGTGCAGAATTCGCTGTGAATCATATCGCCAATATTGGCAATCATCGCTTTGGTCGAGTTGGGGTTTTTGGTCGCAGTGAATTATCAACAGGCGCTTATGATTCAGAAACAGGTGAGTTTAAGTGTACGCCGTATGGTACAGCAAATCTTCCGAATGCTGCTGTTGATCGTTTGAATGAGCGTTATTGCAATAAAGCCGGTTTTTTTAGTGAATGGTCATATGGTTATCGGCTACGTGCAGCTCTAAGTTATCAAGACCTTTTACCTGCAACGGTGATTACACCCAGTTTAACTTTCCGCCATGATGTATCTGGATATAGCCAAAATTTTCAGCAAGGGCAAATGAGTCTGGCTGCCTCAGTATCGGCCAACTTTCGACAAAAATATTCAGCAGAAGTTCTGTATCAAAACTTTTTTGGATCAAATGACTTTAGTACTATTGATGATAGAGACTTTATATCGCTTGCCTTTAAATATAGTTTTTAATTCATTTAAGTAAATCATATAAGTATTCAAACAGCGTGGCTTTCGTCGCGCTGTTTGAGCCTAAGTAAAGGGCTTTAAGCTTTTGCCAGATAATTTTGCATTTCTTCTGCGGGAACCATTCCGCCACCTGTTCCCCATACAATATGATTGGCATGCTGTAACTGCAGTTCAGTAAATTGATGCAAATCGATATAAGCTTGATGGTTGCTGATTAAAATTGGCCCTAACATACCTGCGAGCGCAGAAGGTTCAAGTTTCAGGTTTTCAGACTGGTTGAGCATTCCGAGCAAGCGATACATGGTTGGGTCATCCAATGTATAAAAACCATCTAATAATCGTTGCATGGCACGACCAACAAAGCCTGAAGCGCGGCCCACAGCAAGGCCATCTGCCGCCGTAATATTATCAATGCCAATATCCTGAACTGAAATTTCATCATGCAAACCAGTTGATACGCCGAGTAACATGCATGGGGAATGAGTGGGTTCGGCAAAGATACAATGTACATGATCGCCAACTGCCATTTTTAAGCCAAATGCAACGCCACCAGGCCCGCCACCGACACCACAAGGTAAATAAACAAATAAAGGATGTGCTTGATCCACAACAATACGCTGTTGATCTAACTGTTTCTTTAAACGTTCACCCGCAACGGCATAGCCTAAGAACAGGGTTTTGGAATTTTCATCATCAATAAAAAAACAATTTGGATTTTCTAATGCTGCTTTTCGGCCTGCTTCTACAGCAACACCATAGTCTTGTTCGTACTCAATCACGGTTACACCATGAGCACGCAACTTGTCTTTCTTCCATTGTCGTGCATCGGCTGACATATGCACGGTCACATTAAAGCCCAATTTTGCGCTCATGATACCAATCGAGAGGCCAAGATTACCTGTAGAGCCAACAGCAATGCTGTATTGACTAAAAAATTCTCTAAATTCTGGGCTATTCAGTTTGGCATAATCATCCTCAAGAGTGAGCAAATTGGCTTGTAGCGCAAGCTGCTCGGCTCGATAAAGTACCTCATAGATACCACCTCGTGCCTTAATCGATCCCGAAATAGGGAGATGACTATCTTTTTTCAACCATAGTTTGCCTGCAATTTTTTGCTCGAAGTGTGTTTCAAGCGATTGCTGCATATTCGGGATATTGATCAGATCAGACTCAATGATGCCTTGAGCTGCAAGGGTTTCTGGAAAAACAGCCATGAGGTAGGGTGCAAAACGCTGTAAACGGTCGCGAGCATCATCAATATCGGCTTGCGTCAACCCAACATAGGGCAAGCCTTGCTCAAGCGTGGTGAATGACGGGTTAAACCAGATTGTCTCTTTAAGTTCAATCAGGTCTTTAACAATGGGATAGTGTGTAACAAGGTTTTGAATTTGATTCGAATCCATTCGGTTTCTCATAAAATTTTACATACATCAATAACAGCGAATTACCCAAAGCGGTTCTATGCATTTGGATAAGTCTTCCAGTAAGCTTGAGATTAAACCAAGAACAATGATTTTTCACGTTTTTAATGCAGAGTTTTGCTGAATGATATTATTTGATAGGAGATTAACTTTTGTTAATTTCTGACCAGTACACTTGACCTTTGTTAAAATGAGTTCTATTTTGGAACTTAATTGATTTTTGACCATATCAGGCTTGTCTAATCAGGACTAGAATTAACCCAACTATGGTTTGAAAACTGAGAAAAATAAAAGGAACAGGAGTTTCATATGTTTGCGATTCGTTACCAGCAGATTCCATTGCAATTTTTATTTGAACATCAGGCAACTTTGGCAGGGCTTGGAAAAATAGGCTTACGTAGTCTTAAAAAAACAAAGGCTGCTTCAGTGGACTGGCAGTCATTAGCATCGATGAATGAAGTGATTGATGCGCCGAGTCATGACTTGATTGAACATTATATCCAATGGAGTGGCGCTGAACTGACTAAATATCAAGACACCATCCCACCGCATATGGTGTCACAATGGGGACTTTCGTTTGCAACGCGATTATTGCTGCAAACTCATTACCCCTTGAGTCAAGTTATCAATCAAGGTGTAAGTCTCAAGATTCATGGCAAGCTTCCACGAACTGAAAACCTAATGATCCAAGCCAAGATCGCCAATGTAGATGAACGTAATGGACTAGCACGTGTTTCCGTGCAAATTACCACAGGTACAATCACACAACCTGAGTTAGTCGAAACAGTGCTGCATATGGCATTTATTCTGCCGCATTTTGAGAAAACTAAACGTATAGAAACAGTAGATCATAAAACTTGGCAGCATTTAGGTGAATGGTCTGCGACAGCAGATGATGGTTTAAAATTTGCCTTATTAACAGGCGATTTTAATCCGATTCATTGGATTACACCATTAGCCAAACTGTCGAACTTTGGTCAAAAAGTGCTGCATGGCTTTGGTGTGTTTGCGCGTAGCTTTGAATTGTTGCCTGAAACAATACAGCAAATCGATATTCGATTCCTAAAACCCGTCAAACTTCCTTCACAACATAACCGAGTGGAAACCTGTACTGAGCAGATGCAAAAGTATGTCCGTGTTGTCGGTTCGGCAGGACAAATCTGTTTAATGGGTCAATATTCATAAAATAATAAGGTGACAAAAATGACGACTGCCACAGCAATCAAACAGGATGTAACCGCTTGTATTCTATGTTCACGTAATTGTGGACTCAGTGTAGAGATTGAAGATAACCAGTTTAAGAAGATTAAAGGCGATGATCAGCATCCTTTTTCGCAAGGCTATATCTGCCAAAAAGCCGCACGTTTACAGCATTACCAACAACATGCTGATCGTTTAACTTCACCGCTAAAACGTCAGACAGATGGTTCCTATCAAGAGATCAGCTGGGAACAAGTCATTCAGGAAATTGCAGAGCAGCTTGTACAGATTCGAAATACCCATGGTGGAACAGCCTTTGCATCGGTAGGTGGTGGTGGTCAGGGCAATCATTTAGGCGCTGCTTATGGTCGGCAGTTGCTCTATGCCATGAAAAGTTTCTATTCCTACAACTCTTTGGCGCAGGAAAAAACGGGCGATTTCTGGGTGAATGGGCGTTTGTTTGGCAGCCAAGCGTGTCATACCACCGAAGATGTCGAGCATGCGGATTATGTACTGTTTATCGGCACTAATCCTTTTCAGGCGCACGGTATTCCAAATGCACGTGATACCTTAAAACATATCAAAAAAGATCCAAACAGAACCATGGTGGTATTTGACCCACGGGTGACGGAAACGGCTAAACAAGCCGATATTCATGTGCAATTAAAGCCTGGTACCGATGCTTATCTGATGTCCGCTATGATCGCGATCATGCTGCAAGAAGAGTTATACGATCAGAAATTTATTCAGCAGCATACGCATGGCTTTGATCAGATTAAACAGGCCTTTCTAGCGATTCCAATCGAAGAATATATTCAGAAAGCCGATGTTTCAGTCGAATTGATTTACCAGATTGTCCATGATTTTGCTCAAGCACAACGTGCGTGTGTCCGGATTGACCTTGGTATTCAACACACCTTAAATACCACTTTAAATGGTTATTTGGAAAAGCTTTTATATTTACTCACAGGAAATTTTGGTAAACAAGGTGCTAATAATCTACATACCATGTTTATTCCCATCCTAAGCAATACCGATGAGCGTAATCCTAAATATCGCCGTACAGTACATCATAAAATGTTCCCGATTTCAGGTTTCTTTCCACCGAATATCTTGCCCGATGAAATCTTAAAAGCAGGCGAGAAACGGGTTCGTGCGGTGTTTGTGGACAGCTGTAATCCTTTGTTGACCTATCCTGATACCGCAGCATATGAGCAAGCATTCCAGTCACTTGAGCTATTGGTGGTGGTCGATGTGGCCATGACTGAAACAGCACGTTTAGCGCATTATGTTTTACCTGCACATAGCCAATTTGAAAAGTGGGAATTCACAGGCTTTAATCTGGAATTTCCGAAGAATGGCTTTCATTTACGCCATCCTTTATTTAAAGCACAAGGCAATAGCCTACCTGAAGCCGAGATCTATACGCGCTTGCTTGAAGCCATGCAGGTGATCCCTCGGCAGTTTCCGATATTGAATAAAATTGCAGAAAAAGATTCGGCCAATACCGCGTATCTTGCTTACTTCGGTGCGCTAGGGGTCAGTTTTGCGAAAAATAAAAAGTTAATTCCCTATGCGGCATCCATTGTATATCGTACTTTGGGTAAGACTTTGCCGAATGATGCCGCATCTACCGCGCTGTTATTACCTTTATGTATGCAATATGCAGCTCAACATTACCAAGCGGTTAAACAAGCAGGCTATGTGGGCAATCGTTTCAATCTTGGCGTGAAGCTATTTGAAAAAATCTTGCAGCAGCGTTCAGGTGTGGTGCTATCTGAACATGACTATGACGATGTTTGGGCATTGATCGCCTATAAAGACAAGAAAATTCGTTTGGCAATTCCTGAGATGTTTATTGAATTGGCCCAACTGAAACAAGGTTTCATGACCTTAACTACAGATTATCCTTTTATTTTATTGGCAGGCGAACGTCGCAGTTATAACGCCAATCAAATTTATCGTGATCCTGCTTGGCGTAAAGTCGATGCAGAAGGACGTTTAAGGATCAACCCTGAGGATGCGCAGACTTTCGGCGTCGAAACCGGACAGATGCTGTACTGTATTTCTGAGCACGGCAAGATTCAAGTGACGGTCGAGCTTGATGAGGGAATGCGCAAAGGCGTGGTGTCGTTACCGCATGGATATGGATTACGCTATCGAGGTGGAGAGCCGATTGGGCCACAATTGAATCGTCTTACTTCTGCTCAGCATTGTGATCCCTTATCCAAAACACCATATCATAAATATGTACCTGTACGTTTAGAGCGACTCACAGCTTAGACGATCAGCCTATTGATATTTTTGCTTAAATGCACCAAATTCTTTCATATTAGTTAAATCATGTTTGAAATTGGTGCAATATAAACTGAACAAAAATATGCTGACAGGGGCAATTTTTATTTGTAGATTGAAAGTGTGACTTATTCAATTAAATAAGCAACATCATCATAAAGTTGCTGTGTGATTGGAATAATTATTGCTATAAAAAATAATTCACTGTGATGAGTACAACAAGGATGCACAGAAGCTGTGCTAAGCCCAGTCAAAAGATTCACAAAATGAGTGCGTATGATGAAGCATGAGAGACCTGAAACGAGCTTAGCGATCTTGCAAGATCAGTATGGTCGTATTAAGCGTAAGTTACGGATTTCCGTGACCGACCGCTGTAATTTCAAATGTGTTTATTGTATGCCAGAGCATCCACAATGGATGAAAAAACACGATTTACTCAGTTTTGAAGCTTTATTGATTTTTTGCAAATATATGGTTCAACAAGGGATTGAAAATATTCGTATCACAGGGGGGGAACCCCTTATGCGTCAAGGCGTAGTGCATTTTATCCGAGATTTGCAAAGTTTAAGAGCTTTGGGGTTAAAACGTATTTCAATCACCACCAATGGACATTATCTGGCCAAGTATGCAGAACAATTAAAACAAGCAGGTTTGGATGATCTAAATATCAGTCTGGATAGCCTTGATCCGATTCAATTTAAACAACTGACTAAAAAAGATATTGTGCCTGTGCTAAATGGTATTGAAGCAGCAAAAAATGCCGGTCTGCCATTTAAAATTAATTGTGTTTTGATGCAAGGTCAGAATGATGACCAGATTGTGCCGATGGTATGCTGGGCCAAACAACACCATATTCCATTGCGCTTTATTGAATTTATGCCACTAGATGGCGATCAGCACTGGACAGATCAAGCGGTGGTAAGTGAAGCGGAAATCTTAAAGCAGATCTCAGCACATTATGACATTCAGGTCTTAGAACAACAGCATGAACCTGCGCGCCTCTATCAGCTTGATGGTCAATATAAACTCGGTATTATTTCAACCATTACCCATTCATTTTGTGGGGACTGTGATCGAATTCGACTGACAGCTCAAGGTGAACTTTACAATTGTTTGTTCGCCCAACAGGGGCTGAATATCAAAGCTGATTTAGAAGCCAGCATGCAGTGTGATGTGGACCTTCAACAGTCTGCATTGCAACTACTGGATCAAAAAATTAAACCTTATATCTGGCATAAAGCCAAAGGCTATCATGCGATACAACATCAACAAGCACGTAAAATCAGCATGCATATGCTGGGTGGTTAAATCAAAAGTGCTCTGGAGAAAATATGCAAATCATTGAGATAAAAATAGAAGCGTTTGGGGCAATCGAAAGGTTATTGCCGAAACCGCTGGCATTTGAGTTTGCAGCAGACCGAATGGTCAAAGATGTGCTGGCGCATATTGTGACCCTTTATCCAGAGGCGGATCATGCCATGGAAAAATGTGCCTGTGCGATTGGCGAAGATATCATTACCCGCCAAACCGCTTTAGAAAATTCCTGTACCTTGGTGTTGTTGTCACCTGTAGCGGGAGGTTAAACATGCGTGAATTTGCCAGAGTTCAAGAGCAGGCTTTAAGCCTTGATCGTTTTGATCCGATTCAGGCTTTTCCTGAGTGTGGTGGGGTTGATATTTTTATTGGTACGGTTCGTAACCACCATGAAGGAAAAGCGGTTAAAGCACTGAAATATACCTCTTATACGCCTGTTGCAGAAAAGATGATTCGCGCAATCGAACAGGAAATTAAAGATAAATATCAGGTCTCTTATGTTCGGGTAATGCATCGGATTGGCTATTTGGATGTCAGTGAAACTGCGATTATTGCCATTGCCTACGCAGCACACCGCCGTGAAGCCTTTCAAGCCTGTGAAGAAGCGGTGGAGCGGGTCAAACATGAAGTACCAATCTGGAAAGAAGAATTTTTTATGGATGGTACCAGTCAATACGTAGAAGGTTGCTGTATTCGCAAAGATACAGCTGAATCAAATCATCAAGTAAAGCATCATCAGCATACCCATCACCATGAAAATTGTAGCCATGAGCATACACACGAATAAAGCGTCAGGAAGTTAAAATGAAAAATGTTGGGATGAAACCCGAGAGTTATCGTGTTGCAGAAGCACAAGCGATTTTACATGCACCCGCACATTGCATTCAGTTATTGCGAGATGGCAATACTGAAAAAGGTGATGCCTTAAAAACTGCCCGTATTGCAGGGATTCTAGCGGCTAAACGTACCGATGAGCTGATTCCACTCTGCCATCCGTTACCGATTTACCGTGCTGATGTTGATTATGATCTACATGACGACCATGTGGTGATTCTGACCACAGTGGAGACCATTGGCCCAACAGGGGTCGAAATGGAAGCACTAACGGCTGCGAGCCTAGCGGGCTTAACCTTGTATGACATGTTAAAACCGCATTGTGAGCCAGAAGAACTATGTTTAGACCAGTGTAAATTGCTGAAGAAAAAAGGTGGGAAATCACACTTTAAACGTACTTTACGCCAACCTGTTTCAGCAGCTGTAATTGTACTGTCAGATACAGTTGCAGCAGGCCGTAAACCTGACACTGCAGGAAAATCGGTTGTAGAAACTTTGACTGAAGCAGGTTTTGATCCGATTCATTATCAGATTTTGCCAGATGAAGCTGATCAGTTGAAAGATTTAGTCCTAGAACTGACGAAATCTTATGCATGCATTATGACGGTGGGTGGAACAGGCATTGGCAAGCGCGATATTACCGTGGATACCCTAGAGCCACTATTGGAGCGCAAACTCGATGGCTTAATGGAAGCGGCGCGTTCATTTGGACAAAGACGCACGCCTTATGCGGCGATGTCTCGTGGCGTTGCTGGTTTTATTGACCGCTCATTGTTGGTGACTCTACCGGGAAGTCGTGGCGGGGCAAGCGAATCAATGGCGGCAATTTTACCCGCTCTTGTCCATATTTTTGATGTCTGCCGTGATTTACCTCATCCAGGAGGTTATGAATAATGTCAGGATGTGGTGCTGAAAAAGGTCTGATCAGTATTGATGAAGCATTAGCATTGGTGCAAACCCAACCGAAAGCTTTAAACGTTGAGACATTGCCTTTAGCCGATGGACTGAATCGTTATCTCGCCAAAGCGATCTATTCCACTGTCGATCTACCAAGTTTCTCGCAAAGTGCAGTCGATGGTTATGCCCTGAATAGTTCTGCTGAGAATCTTCAGGACACGGTATATGAGGTGATTGGTGAAATTAAGGCAGGCAGTGAATCTGATCATCAGCTCAAAGATGGGCAAGCGATTCGTATTTTTACAGGTGGAAAAATACCTGAGGGAACAACGCATGTTGCACGACAAGAAATAGTCGTCGTTGAAGCCAATCAAACGATTTGCTTGACTGAACACATTCAGCCCCAAGCGGATATTCGTTTTGTCGGTGAGGAGGTACAACGGGGTCAGCAATTGGCGGATGTTGGGCAACGCATCAATATTGGTGCACTGGCCGCACTAAGTATGGCGGGTGTACACAGCATCGATGTTTTTCAATCACCTAAAGTGGTTGTGGTCATTACAGGGGATGAAGTTGCTGAAACCCCTGAGGACTTGCAGGCAGGGAAAGTTTTTGATGCCAATGGGCCGTTATTGAAAGCTTGGCTGCGAGACTATGGTATAGATGCAGAAATCTTACACATTGCAGATCAAGCCTCAGAGGTGACGCAGTGTTTTGAACGCCTAAAACAGCAATATGATTTGATCATTACCACGGGCGGTGTTTCTGTTGGCGATTATGATTTTGTTCGCCCATGCGCATTTGAAACAGGCTTTGAGCAAGTCTTTTGGAAGGTAAAACAAAAACCAGGCAAGCCCTTATTCTTCGCCGAGTACACACAGCAAGCGCAGCGTTGCTATTTGTTAGGTTTACCTGGTAATCCTGCGGCTGTGTATGTGTGTATGCAAGTCTATGGCAAAGCTTTGCTTGATGCCTTGCAGAACCAACGCCAACCCTTGCAGTGGTTGAGTGGCGTACTGACCCATGATTTGAAATTGGATGCACGTGAACGTTTTTTAAGAATGCAGGCTTATTTTGATCAAGGGCAGCTCAAGTTTCAAAGCTTGGCGAAACAGCAATCGCATATGCTGAGTAACCTCATGCAAGCAAATAGTCTGGTGCGTATTCCCGCCAATACCAAACTGGAAAGTGGACAGCTCCTTTCTGGGTTATTCATTCAGAACTAAATTGTTTTGATGAATTTATGTAAAATGACTGAATATTGGTACTTTTAGCCAAGTGCCAATATTGCATCTGATGGATAAGGTGGTTTAGTGTATATTTTATATTGTTTAGTTTCTAAACATGACGGTTCAAGACATAGATGTCTTTTAAATAAAACTTTAAAAAAATGATTAGGTGATAATAATGAAATGGGACGAAATTGGCGACCAGCCGTGTTCAGTGGCGAGGACGCTCTCAGTGTTGGGTGATCGTTGGACAATGCTCATCTTACGCAATGCATTTATGGGTATACGCCGCTTTGATGATTTTCAGCGCAGTTTAGGGCTGACACGTCATGTGCTTTCAGAGCGTTTAAAGCGCTTGGTTGAGCATGGGATTTTAACCAAAGTACCTTATGTCGATCGTCAGGAGCGTTTTGAATATCAACTGACCGATAAAGGTTTGGACCTTTATCCTATTATTCTTTCAATGGTGCAATGGGCGGATAAATGGATGGATATGGGATTGGGTAAACCAGTTGAGTTCACCCATAAAAGTTGTGGACGGAAAATTAATCCGAAAGTGGTTTGTTCTGAATGTAATGAATCGATTCAAGCCAAAGATGTTCGAGTTGCAGCAGGCCCAGGTTATTTTGCCTTTATTGAACAAAAGAAAAAAACAGCATGATCTATTCGTTTTGTCGTTCTATTTCATGCTGAATGGCATGGGATAGAACCTCAAAGACCTTGGGCTCAAGTGATTGAGCCACATTAAAACGAATAAAATTCTTAAAATTTTGGCTTTGGCTAAATGCATTCCCTGGGGCCAGAATCACACCATGTTCCAAGCAATTCTGTGCAATGCGTGCACTATCAAAATGTTCAGCTAGCTCACACCATAAAAAAATACCCGCTGACGGTTGACCCCATGTTTTGATGCCGAGTTTTTCAAGTTGTTTCACAGTTGCATCCATTGCTTTGGCCAAGCGTATTTTTAATTCCTCTAAGTATTTACGGTAATTACCATCTGTTAGTGCAGCATACAAAATTTCTGTGGATAGGTTATTCCCGCCAAAACAGGTAGCGATTTTGATATCGGCAAGGTCTTCAATCCATTCTGATTGGGTTGCGATATAACCCGTGCGAACAGAACCAGACAGCGTTTTAGAAAAACTACCAATATGAATCACACGCGATAAGCCATCTAAAGCTGCAAGACGAGGGGCAGTATGCAGCTCTAAATCTGCAAAAATATCATCTTCAATCACGATCAAATTAGATTGCTCAACCAGTTTTAACACCTGATAAGCGGTTGATGCTGTGAGCACAGCACCAGTCGGGTTATGAATGCCAGAGTTGGTAATATAGAGCCGTGGATTGTAGTTTTGGATTGCCTGTGAAAATGCTTCAAGATCAGGCCCGGTAGGTGTATAAGGCACACCAATAATTTGGATTTGATGAACTTTAAGTAGCGCATGAAAGTTGAAATAACAGGGATCATCAACCAGAACTACATCATTTGGTTTAAGGAAATAACGACAAATTAAGTCAATTGCTTGCGTGCCAGAATCAGTCAATAGGATCTGGTTCGGACCTGCTTCGATGCCTTTGCTCAAGATTCTGCGTGACAGCAATTCACGTAAAGGCGCTAGACCGAGCGGGGTGGAATAATCAGTCAAAATGCTAGCAGGGGCTTTAGATACCTTGCGAATGGCTTTGCGGATATTTTCATGGGGCAGCCAGTCGTCTGGTAGCCAACCGCAGCCAGGCTTTAAAACACCTTGTTTGGCTTCTAAGGCTTGTCTTGAAATCCAAAGCGGGTCAATACTTCGATCAATTTTCGGGTGAATTTCCGAGATGGATAAAGGTGCGAGTGGCCCTGCGACAAAAAAGCCTGAACCTGTTTTTGCTTCAATAATGCCTTGAGAAGCAAGACGTTCATAGGCCTCAACAATGGTTGAAACAGATAAATGCAGCAAGCCAGCTAAAGCACGAACTGAGGGTAGGCGCGAGCCAGGCAATAACGAACGGGTTTTAATTTGTTCATGAATATGTTGGATCACGAATTCGATTTTAGTACTTTTCATAACAGCATATCCATAACTGTATGGGTAAATAAACCAATACAGTTATTTAAAATTGTACTGTACTGTGTATGGTGCTTAAACCATATCACAGTTTAAATTCTCCACATAGCTTTGGAGAAAATAAATGGAAACTTTAAGTCGTGGTTGGATGAATGGGCTAATCGGGGTGATTATTTTTGCAGGCTCATTACCAGCAACACGTGTTGCGGTTATGGATTTCAGTCCTACTTTTTTAACAGCTGCTCGTGCTGCAATTGCAGGGCTTCTTGGTTTGGCCTTGATTTTGTTATCTCGTCAGCAATTGCCAGAGCGTAAAGATTGGCTGCCATTATTTTACGTTGCGATTGGGGTAGTGGTTGGTTTTCCACTGTTTACGGCATTAGCACTGCAATATGTCAGTGCTGCACATACCATTGTTTTTGTGGGTTTATTACCTTTGGCAACCGCCATTTTTGGCGTGTTAAGAGGTGGGGAAAGACCGAATTTGGTATTTTGGTTATTTGCGATCTTAGGTGCTTCTCTGGTTTTTGGTTATATGCTCATTCAGACAGGAAGCTGGGCATTTAACTATGGGGATATTTTCATGTTGTTGGCAATCATACTCTGTGGCTTTGGTTATGCCGAGGGAGGGAAGCTATCGAAGCATCTGGGTGGCTGGCAAGTGATTTGCTGGGCATTGATTATCACTTTACCCATGATGTTGCTCATTTCTTTTTTGTATATGCCAGCGAGCTTTGCACAGATATCAATCTCGGCCAAACTGGGCCTAGCATATGTCTCATTATTCAGTATGTTGATTGGTTTTTTCTTTTGGTATAAAGGCTTGGCACAAGGGGGGATTGCGACAGTCGGTCAGTTACAGTTGTTGCAACCGATCTTTGGTTTGGTCATTGCGGCGGTTTTGTTGCATGAACAAGTCAGTGCAGCAATGTTCGCGGTGACGGTTGCAGTGATTGCCTGTGTTGCTTGTGCCAAAAAATTTGCTTAGATGGAAAAAATTATAAGCAATTTGCAGGCTTCGGAACGCCCGCTAAGCGGCTTAAATGGCGGGCAACCAAACCAGTATTAAATTTCTGCTGCAGCACAGCATTATCAATTTCTGGACTGATTGTTTTCATTAAAAATTTGATCAATGGACGTGTTGCGGGTGAATGACCAAATTGCTGATAAAACTGCCTTACCGCATAAAGAATTTCAAAGTGCCAGTCGGTTAATTGTAAATCTAAGGATTTTGCCAATTCTTGGGCAACTTCCTGATCCCAGATGCTGTAATCTACCAAATGGCCGTCTTGGTCTAATTCTAACTGCATAAAATCGCCTAAAAAATAAAAAGAATGGAAGGTAACTTATTTTAAAGAAATACAACGTTTGAATTTTAAGCTGAGGTCTGCAAATTGAGCATAGTCAATCGCTAGAATTTGGGCTCTGAGTTCTTCAATAATTAGGTTGTGCTCATTATTTAAACAATAAATGTTGGGATAAGCTGCTGTTATTGATTTAGTCACTTTAATTGCTGCATCACCCATTAGCACGATACAGTCATCAGATTGTGCCATTTTTACTAAGTCAGACCACGTCTGATCTGCCGCAGATTGGACTAAAAAGAGCGTTGTTTGTTCCATAATGGGGCACCTTACCAGTACAATATGTGATCAAAAGACTGGATAAATTCAGGATTGAGGTCAATAAATTCGATCTCCTGAACCGTATTTTTAACGATGTTAAGTTCTTGATTTTTAGACTCAATCAGAATTGGGGTTAAATCATAAAACTCAAAACTTTCGACCATGTTGGCTGCAATTTTGAACTCATGTTTAAGTTGATCGAATTCTAATTTATTGTCTAATAAGCTAATTGCAGCACACTTTAATAATACTTTGACAGAAATACCAAAGGTTGCTAAAACCATAGTTGCGGACAAGCTTTCATTGACTTGCAAACTTGTTAAGTTAGGTTGCGTTAGGATGACGAGTACAGATTTCACACAATTTACCTTTTCAAAGCAACACTCTAGTAAAGAACTTTAATTAAAATTGAATTAAACGAGAACAGCTTTGTACTGCGTCAGCAAGCTCTCCGAGCCCAACCAGTTCAAAGCCTTTGGCTAAGTTGTGATGTTGGAGTGAATGACGTTTTGCATTGTCCGCATCAGTGATTCCCCGAGCAAGGGCGGCACTGACACAGACAGGGAGTCGAATGCCAAGCTTTTGCCATTCATGTTTCAGGTTACGTTGATCATCAGGAAACCACTGTAAGTCATTCGCAACCTGAACACCATCTTGGTAAAAGAAGACAAGCAATTCTTCATGCTTATTTTGAAGTGCTTGAGCTAAACCAAAAGCATGCCAAGCCATAATTGATGTAGGCGCAGAAGTAATTAGCAGTAGTGTACTCATTGAATATTCACTATGGTCATAGTTGGCAAAATGATGATGGACAAGATTTAAAGGAAGGTAAGTATACAATGATTTTGGTGACAGGTGGTTTAGGCTTTATCGGTTCGCATATTGCTTTGAGTCTATTGGCACATGGGCAAGAGATCGTTATTGTTGATAACTTAGCCAATTCAACCTTGCAAACCTTAGAACGTCTCGAATATATTTCAGGCATGTATATTCCATTTGCAAAGTTGGATGTACGAAATACCCCAGCACTAAATAAAGTTTTTGAACAATATTCAATTGATACGGTGATTCATACCGCCAGTTTTAAGTCCTTAGAAGAATCCACTTTAAAACCGCTTGAATATTATAATGATAACGTCAGTAGCATTATGAGCTTATTAAGAGCGATGCAGCGGATGGGGGTGAGACAATTAATCAATCTCTCTAGTTTAGCGGTATATGGTCAATCGGATGAGAAACTATCTGAACAGACTGAATTCAATTACAGCTATCCCAACCCTTATGTTCGAACACAGCAAATGGTTGAAGATATTATTGCGGATACTTATAAAGTTGATCCTGAATGGCGCATTGTCAACTTACGATTATCGAATATCGTAGGTGCATTTGAGCATGGTGTGTTGGGTGAGTTTGTTACGCAATTGCCTAAGAATATTGTGCCTTTGGCCTTACAAGTTGCTGCAATGCAACGTGAGTATATCGAGTTGCAAAATCAGGCATCCACAGCAGATGGTACGGTTGAACGGAGTTTTCTTCATGTATTAGATGCATGTGATGCAATTTTAATGACATTGAATTGGTTGAAGTCGAAGAACAATTGCCTAGAGTCATTCAATATTGCACATTCACAACTAACCTCAATTCAAAGTTTATTACATGAAATTGCAAAAGTGACGCAAACCCAAGTCAATGTTCAGCCTGCGGTATTTCAGCATCAAGAGTTCGCTCAATTAGGGGCAACGATAGAAAAAGCAGCACTGAATTTGAATTGGTCACCAAAACGCACGCTAGCCCAGATGATTGAAGATGAGTGGAGATTTTATTTAAATACCCTAAAGGGTAATTAAGATAATGATAATTATTTACAATTATAATTGCTTTGATTAGGATAACGGCAACTAGCCAAAGCATCACTTTGCTTCAGCCCGTGAGAACTTTAACCAAATAGAGCAGAGGTTGTTTATGCAAATGCGAATTGAACACGACACCATGGGCGAAATTGAAGTGCCGAATGAGGCCTTGTGGGGTGCGCAAACGCAACGGAGTTTACAGAACTTTAAAATTGGTCAGGAACGCTTACCGCGTGCCATGATTCGCGCGATGGGGCTTGTGAAGAAAGCTGCTGCAATTACCAATGCTGAGTTAAAACAACTGCCTGAAGATTTGAGTCAGTATATTGTCGGGGCTGCCGAAGAAGTAATTGCTGGACAATGGGATTCACAATTTCCATTGGTGGTTTGGCAAACCGGTTCGGGTACACAAAGTAATATGAACTGTAATGAAGTGATTGCCAATATTGCCAATCAGAAGTTAGGTCAGGCTTTGGGTGCGCAAAAACCTGTTCATCCGAATGATCACGTCAACCGTGCACAATCAACCAATGACTCGTTCCCAACTGCCATTCATGTGGCTGCAAGTATTCAAATCAATGAGTTACTGATTCCTGCGGTAGAGCAGCTCAAGGCAACTTTACAGCGTAAGTCAGAAGAATTTGATGATATCGTGAAAATTGGTCGTACTCATTTGCAAGATGCGACGCCATTGACTTTAGGCCAAGAGTTTAGCGGTTATGTTTCTCAGCTAGAGCATGGCTTAAAACGTTTGCAGCAAGCACTTGCAGGTTTATATGAACTGCCTTTAGGTGGTACCGCGGTAGGGACAGGTTTAAATGCACATCCAGATTATGCCGTGAAAGCCGCTGAACAATTGGCTGGGCTTACTGGCTTACCGTTTATTACTGCACCAAATAAATTTGAAGCCTTGGCAGGACGTGATGCTGCTGTGTTTGCATCAGGTGCATTAAAAACACTTGCTGCAAGCTTAAATAAAATCGCCAATGATATTCGTTGGTTGGCAAGTGGCCCTCGCTGTGGCTTCGGTGAAATTCGTATTCCAGAGAATGAACCTGGTTCAAGCATCATGCCAGGTAAAGTTAATCCGACGCAAAGTGAAGCGATGACCATGGTGGTTGCCCAAGTCTTGGGAAATGACACCACTATTAATGTGGCGGGTGCTTCGGGTAATTTCGAGTTAAACGTGTTTATGCCTGTGATTGCATATAATTTATTGCAATCGATCCAGTTATTGGGTGATGCATGTAATAGCTTTAATGATCACTGTGCAGTGGGTATTGAGCCAAATCGTGAGAAAATTGACTACTTCTTGCATAACTCATTAATGCTGGTAACTGCACTTAATCCCGTGATTGGCTATGAAAACTCAGCCAAAGTTGCGAAAACAGCTTATAAGGAAAATAAAACCTTAAAACAGGTTGCGGTTGAACTTGGTCTGGTGACTGAGCAGCAATTTGATGAGGTGGTGAAGCCTGAAAATATGGTTTCTCCAAATAGCAAATAAGCCTGATAGCTGAATGAAAAAATCCTTCTTTAATAGAGGGATTTTTTATGGGTAGTTTTTATAAAGTGAACTGCGTACAATATCCTTTTGATTTACCTGACTGTTGCTTCATTATGCTGAATATCTATTTGACAGATACCAAAACCAACATCCAATTTTCTGATCTTCCAAACGAAAATCCTGTTAAGTTTCTGTTGAATTTAAAGAAAATTTTTCCAAGTACTGCCGATCTATTATTGCCAGTTTTGCCAGACGACAATAACTTAGAGAACGTTACTTGGGAAGCAACCTCAAAAGACTTTGAAATTTTCAAAAAATTATTAGAAGGTTGGGGCATCATTGAGCTGCGTTTAAGCGCGATCACGACCTATAAAGACAAAAACTTTGCCAATGAGTTGGTGAAAAAAGCCCAAGTGAAACGAAAACAAATTGCACAAGCACAGCCACAGTTGTCTATGATTGCATTGGATTATGTATTGATGCATGAAATTCATGCGCTGATTGATGCAGAGTTGGTGATGATAGGAGAAAAATTTTATTTGCCAACATTGCGTGAGCTTTGGAAAGAGCATTTCTCCGATCAAATTTTGCAGTGTAAGTTCTAATTTTGAAAGCAGGCTTCGGCCTGCTTTTTTATTATCTTGGTATTAATATCCTTAAACAAATCTTCATCTACAAACAATTACAAGAATTTAGTGTCTGTATTTTTAAACGGCATATATATTGCTTATAGGGATATAAATATTATTGCGGGAGAGAAGTTCTTCAATGAACTCGCCGAAGGAGCAACGACCCCGGAAACTCTCAGGCAGAAGGACTGTAATAATAGAAATACAATCTGGAGAGCAGTGCTCAACTTGTAGAAACATACGATAATTTTTCTTCTACGATTAACACTCACCGAAGGGGAAGGCTTAATGATTAATTGGTAATCATCTGCCGAAACTCTCAGGTACCATGACAGATGGGGCTATGCATTAAGAAATGTTATGCATTTCTAGGAGTTTGCTATGCCACATGTTGTTGTGATTGGTGCGGGGATTACAGGTGTAACGTCTGCGTATGAATTGGTTAAACTTGGCTATGAGGTGACGGTGATTGATCGTCATCTTTTTCCAGCGATGGAAACGTCTTTTGCGAATGGTGGGCAATTGTCTGCCTGTAATGCTGAAGTATGGAACCAAAAAGCAACGGTGCTGAAAGGCATCAAATGGATGAGTAAAAAAGATGCACCATTATTGCTCAATCCCTCATTTAGCGTACACAAATACCGTTGGTTAGTTGAGTTCTTGACCCATATTAAAAACTATAAGGCCAATACGATTGAAACAGTACGTTTAGCACTATTGGCAAGACAGCGTTTATTTGAGGTAGCAGAACAGGAAAATATTTCTTTTGATCTGGAAAAACGTGGCATTTTACATATGTACCACACCAAAGAAGACTATCAAATTGCCAAGCAAGTGAATGATGTTTTGGTTGAAGGCAAGTTAGAGCGAAATGCTATTACACCCGAAGAAATGAAAGCAATTGAGCCGACATTAACGGGTGACTACTATGGTGGCTATTACACTGCGGGTGATGCGACGGGTGATATCCATAAATATTCTGTCGGATTGGCAGAAAGAACACAGCAATACGGGGTGAAATATTGTTTCGGCCTGGATGTAGTGGATATTAAGTTCAGCCAAGATAAAGCCATAGTTCACTGTAAAAACAGCTCGGAGAATGTCAATCCAAGTGCAGATGGAATCACTGAAATTGTAGCCGATTTGGTCTTGGTCTGTGGCGGTGTGGGAAGCTATCAACTGGCTGATATGTTAGGGGATAGTGTGAATGTATATCCTGTGAAAGGCTATTCCATTACCGTACAGCTTAAAGATGAGCGTAGCGTAAAGAATGCACCATGGGTAAGCCTATTAGATGAGAGTGCAAAAATTGTGACTTCTCGTTTGGGCGCAGATCGTTTACGTATTGCCGGAACAGCAGAATTTAATGGATATAACCGAGATATTCGTGCCGATCGCATTCAACCATTGATTAATTGGGTCAACCAGAACTTTGATATCTCCACTGAGCATGTTGTTCCTTGGGCAGGCCTACGCCCAATGATGCCGAATATGTTGCCTGTTGTTAGACAGGGTAAACATGCACGGGTGTTTTACAATACGGGGCATGGCCATTTAGGTTGGACTTTGTCCGCAGCAACCGCAGTATTGATTAGTCAAGAAATTGCACAGAAATACCCAAACTAAATAAAAAAGCCGATGTGTAAACATCGGCTTTTTCTTATTTTGATTAATCGTATAAGCGATAAATCCCTGTAAATCTATCACAGTCTTTCTGTTTGGATTTAATAATCAACAATGCTTTCTGGAAATCAAACTGATATTGGCATTTTTTTTCATTATCAATAATTTGATTTCGTTGCTCTGGCGTACTATAGGCCAGTAAGGAAAGTGTTTGGGTTTCTAGGCGGTTATTCGGATTGCGATACGCAGTCCCTTCAATTTTAAGTTTGTCTTTATCCAGTTGGTGAATTTGTAGATGAACAGGTTGTGGGGCGAGCTTACCTTGTTCATATTTCAAATAATGCTGGGTCAGCGTTTGATTCATCGAGGTATAAAAATTCAAATCGTCCAAACGGGCATCAAATTGCTGTTGATAGCAATTCTTGGTTTTGCACTGCTGTATCTGATTCAACCACACGCTTTGAGTGTCATGTAATAGCTGTAGTGGGGCATCAGTCACTAAATAAGCAGTCAGAAACTTGGCATTCAACTTTAAACGCTGCTCTTGATATTGCTTAGTACAGATTTTTTTAGCGTTTAAATCATTGCTGCTGCAGTCAATTGCTTCTGCATAGGCAAATGTTGAGCAAAAACAACTCAATGTGATGATGTAACCAGCTTTCTTTAATTGATTTCTTACAGTGTTAAACAGCATAATCACTTATACTTTCAGTCTAATTTGCTCAACGTACTATAGCGAAATAGAAAGCCTGAATACAAGATTTGTTCGGTATATTGTAAAAGGAAAATCATATGGTTGCTCAAATTCGGATTGGACAAGGGATTGATGTACATGCATTTGAAGAAGGTGAGTTTGTTACCTTAGCTGGTATTCGAATCCCGCATACACACGGTTTAAAGGCACATTCAGATGGCGATGTGGTGTTACATGCACTGAGTGATGCATTATTGGGTGCTTTAGCACTGGGTGATATTGGACAGCATTTTCCAGATACAGATCCAGAATATAAAGGTGCAGATAGTCGTTTGTTACTCAAACATGTTTACCAATTGATTTTAGATCGTGGTTATCAACTCAATAATGCTGATATCACCGTCGCTTGCGAGCGTCCTAAGTTAGCAAAACATAATCTAGAAATGCGTCAAAGTATTGCAGATGTCTTGGATGTTGATGTGACTCAAATCAGTATTAAAGCCACAACCACTGAAAAGCTAGGTTTTACTGGTCGCCAAGAAGGTATTTTGGCGACCGCAACCGTGCTGGTTTCCCATCAAGCAAAATGATTGCTATTGATCAATGATTGTTCGAGTTCTTGTGTTGCTTTACGACCTTGCAGTTGTAAAGTAATGCTATGAATTAAACCAGTCCATGTTTCATTGGGTTCCCAAGTTTGGTGCAATAGCTCTTGGGCCGTCGGTAGATCAATATTCATATAGAATTGGCGATAGAGGTACATCAAGCTACTAACACGCATATTGTCGTCGCAGTGTAGCCAAATGATCTCGTTTTGTACCAAATGATCAATCAGATCTAAAACAAATAAACATTGCTCAGAGCAAGGTACATCCCAACCAATTGGAATATGGATGTAGTTTAGTCCCAAATCCAAGCAGATCTGGTCTTGCTTGGCCAGATGATGATCAGATTTGCTGGTTGCAAGGTTAATTACTGTGCTGCAACCGTATTCTTTAATGTGTTGTAATTGCTCAGCAGTCGGTTGAGCAGAGCTAAACAGATGCTCATGCACCAAAGAAAAATTTGGTATTTGAGATAAGGCTTGTTCAAGTGAGGTCATAACGTCCGCTGTGTATTGAGTGAAGTTTCTCACATAGTGAGAAACTTATTCTAAAGGGCTTGTCTTACTATAAGTGTTTTTATTTCCATGTTCAATTTAAAGCACACAAATAAAAACAGCATCAAATGATGCTGTTTTTATTCAACTCAATCTTTTTTAAGATTCTCGTTCAGTAAGAATTCCATCAACGCTTTTTGAGCATGCAAACGGTTTTCCGCTTCATCCCAAACCACCGCATTTTTGTGATCCAGCATATGTTCTGAAATCTCTTCACCACGATGTGCTGGTAAGCAATGCATGAATAAGCAATCAGGATGCGCCAAGTCCATGAGTTTTTCATTGACTTGGAAATCGGAAAAAGCTTTTTCGCGTAGTTTTTGTTCTTCTTCCTGTCCCATGCTGGCCCAAACGTCAGTTACGATGAGATCGGCATTCACCGCTGCATCTTCAGCTTTATTAAACACTTCTACGCAGTCGGCAAATTCAGCGAGGAATTTTGCTTGTGGTTCATAGCCTTCAGGAGATGCAATTTTCAGTTTAAAGCCCATCATGTGTGCGGCTTCAATATATGAATTACACATATTATTGCCATCACCAATCCAAGCCACAGTTTTGCCTTCAATGCTGCCACGGTGTTCTTGGAAAGTTTGCAAATCAGCAAGCAACTGACAAGGATGATGGTCATCAGTCAAACCATTGATCACTGGAACAGTAGAGTAAGATGCAAAGCGTTCCACAATATCATGACCAAAGGTACGGATCATGACGATATCCAGCATGCTCGAAATGACACGTGCAGAGTCTTCAATCGGTTCACCACGACCCAATTGTGTATCGCGTGGTGAAAGAAAAATTGCACTACCACCGAATTGGCAAATACCTGCTTCAAAAGAAATACGTGTACGTGTACTCGACTTCTCAAAAATCATTCCCAACACTTTACCCGCAAAAGGTTGGTATAGCGTATTGCTATGTTGCATGCGTTTAAGTTCTTGTGCACGATCTAAAATGCGTTGCAGTTCTAATGAGGATAGGTCACGTAAAGTTAGGAAATGCCGAAGCGCCATAGCTACTCCCACAATAATTATTGAATAAAAACAATAATTAATTGCTGTTTAACGAGTGGTGAATAAAAAAGAATTGACTACTATACTATACGCTCGGGAAAATGCAAAAGAATTAGACCTTTTGATGAGCCTTTAAAAATAAATCTACAGAATAGTTAATATAATCAATGATTTCTGCATCATCCGCAGGAACATTTAAACCCATTAAGTTGCGCCATTCGACATCACGTAAAATACCAAAATACATGGTGGCTGAAAATTGGGGTTTGGCACAGAAAATCTCTCCATTTGTATGGGCATGTTCTAAGGCGAACGCGATGGTATTTTGAATATTTAAGGCACATTGATTATAAAAATAATGTGCAAGTTGTGGATCTTTTTGAGTTTGCTCGGTAAACATGCGCATGAAGGCGATGTTTTCAGGCTGAATGATATGTTGATAAAAACGTTGAAGGGTCTGGGTTAAATAGTTTCTTAAATTCCCTGCTTCCGATATATAGGGAAAACATACACCTTTAAAGAAGACTTCTCTACGGTAATCACAAATGGCAGTAAATAAACCTTCCTTGTTGCCAAAGTACTTGTAAATAGAGGTTTTCGAACCTCCTGCATGATTGACGATGTCATCCAAAGACACGGCTTCATAACCTTTCTCTAAAAATAAATCGGTTGCGCACAGTAATAGGGCAAAACGACGTTCTTCTCCACGACGAGTTTGAGGTTTGGCACAGCTTGGATAGCAAATATCAGTCATTATCTACTTTGCAGTAATGGGGTTCTCCCTAGTATAACAAAAACCATATCTCTTGTATGGCAATCAAATTGATGAGTGTTTCAAAACATCTCTATTTAAGTAAAAAGCGAATCACATGGATTCGCTTTTTTGAGATAACTGCTCTAAGCAGAGCGAACTTCTTCGTCTTCTTCGTCATCAGTAGAGTCCATGCCGAGTTCTTTGAGCTTGCGGGTAAGCGTATTGCGTCCCCAACCCAAAAGTTCAGCAGCATGGCGTTTACGACCACGGGTTTGTTGTAAGGCGGCATTAATCAAAGTGCGTTCAAACATAGGTGTTGCAATATCCAATATTTTCATTTCGCCATTTTTCAGCTTTTGAATTGCCCATTGCCCCAGTAATTCATCCCAATGGTGCACAGCAATACGTTCAACCAAGGCTGGGCTGGTGTTTGATGCTGCTTGTGCGTCATTGCTTTTATGCACAGAAGCTTGCTTAAGTTCAGCTGGTAGGTCTTCTGGATAAACTTCACGCCCCGTGATCATGACGGTTAACCAACGGCAGGTGTTTTCTAGTTGACGAACATTACCAGGCCAAGGCAGTTGTTGCATATAGTCTGTGGTTTCAGTACGCAAGATTTTAGGGCTGACACCCAGTTCCTTACCGGCACGAGCCAAGAAATGTTGAGCCAACATCGGAATATCTTCGCTACGATGTGACAGCTTTGGAATGTGAATACGAATCACGTTCAGACGATGGTATAAGTCCTCACGGAAACGGCCTTCATTGACCAGCTTTTCCAAATCTTGGTGGGTTGCAGCCACGATACGTACATCGACCTTAACTGGAATATGTCCGCCGACACGGTAGAATTCACCATCTGCCAAAACACGGAGCAAGCGTGTTTGCGTTTCAAAAGGCATGTCCCCAATTTCATCGAGGAACAAAGTACCCCCATTGGCTTGTTCAAAACGGCCTTGATGTTGGGTGTTTGCACCTGTAAATGCACCTTTTTCATGTCCAAATAACTCAGTTTCGATTAAGTCTTTTGGAATGGCTGCCATATTCAGTGCAATAAATGGTTTGGCACGACGCGGTGAGTGCTTGTGTAAAGCATGAGCAACCAACTCTTTACCTGTACCTGATTCACCATTAATCAACACCGTAATATGTGATTGTGATAAACGACCAATTGCTCGGAAAACTTCCTGCATTGCAGGGGATTCGCCGATAATTTCGGTTGATTGCAAGGGTGAAGCCGTTTTGGTTGCTTCTTGTTGTTGCAATTTGTTGATATGCAAAATCGCACGATTAACTAAAGCCAATGCTTCATCGATATCGAATGGTTTCGGTAAATATTCAAAAGCACCTGTTTGATAGCTTGATACTGCAGACTCTAAGTCGGAGTGGGCAGTCATGATAATCACGGGCAGGTCAGGATGTGTGTTCTTCACCTTGGATAAGAAGGTTAGACCATCAATCCCTGGCATGCGGATGTCCGTCAAAATCACATCAGGTGCATCGTCATGTAAGCGTTCCAGAGCGGTTTGTGCTTCTTCAAAGTTGGTGACATCAAAACCTTCTTCTTTAAAGGTTTTCTCAAGTACCCAACGCATGGCACGATCGTCATCTATTACCCAAATTTTATTTCGTGACATGGTTTAACTCCCAAGGTAGATATAGGCTAAATATGGTTTTTCCTGGAACTGACTGACACTCAATCATTCCGTTATGTTGATGCATAATATTTTGAGCAATACTGAGGCCAAGCCCAGTACCTTTGGCACGACCTGTAACTAGTGGATAAAAAACTGACTCGAGAATGCTTTCTGGAACACCAGGACCATTGTCTTCGATGTCGATACGAACAGCTGAGCGGTTTAATACACCATTAATCGTAACGAGGCGTTGTATCCGGGTTCTTAAAACCAGTTCAGGTTCAGAGTCGGTAAAGAATTCTTTATTCTCTGTCATGGCTTGTACTGCATTGACACTAATGTTGAGCATGACTTGAATCAGTTGGTCGCGATCAGCCATGACATCAGGCAAGGACAAGTCATAATCACGGGTAATCTTGATTTTTTTCTTGGTTTGGTTTGCGATGAGTGAGCGAACACGTTCTAAGGGTTCATGCACATTGCTGAGTTCATAACTTGGCAATTGACGAGAACCAAGCATGGTATCTGCCAAATTAGTAAGTCGATCAACTTCGCTAATAATAATATCGGTAAATTCACGATAGCTATCATCACCTAAACTACGTGCCAGTAATTGTGTTGCGCCACGAATACCAGCCAAAGGATTTTTAATTTCATGTGCCACGCCACGGACCAATTGTCTGGCCACTTGGTGTTGTTGAACGAGGTTTTCTTCCTTTGAAATTTTTAACATCCGATCAATTGGATTAAGTTCGATTAATAATAAAGGGTGATAACTTTTACCAGCATTGAGCTGTGAAGCGGTGTAGTCGACATGAATGGGTTTAAAATTCACATTGATTACCGCTTCACGACGAGTATAGTGTTGACCACTTTCTAAGGTGTTTAATAAAGCTTCGTGGGTATTGAAGGTATCATCATGTGCATGCAGCAAATTTAATACAGGCTGACCTGATGCGCGCAGTAAGCTGATATCAAATAATGCTTCACAAGCAGAATTTAAATAAAAAATATTAAGCTTACTATCGACCAATAAAATGGCAGTTGTCAGATTATCTACTAAGAGTCGATAGTCGATAGTGTTCTGTTGATCCATTTGTGAATCGTCCTGTTTTAAAATGGCGCAATAAATATAAATTTTAATGAAGAGCCATTAACTTCTAAAATGTACTTTATGCAAAATACAAGCCAACTTTGTATTAACTAAATTTCAATCACTTAAATCTAAATGAATCGATTTATACGGTATTTTTCACATACATCCGCTTATTTTAATATTTTATTATGCTTCAAATTGGTGCGTTGTTGGATTTTGTTTAAAATTTTGGTTGTATTTTGGTGCATTACACAAAGAGATGGCTTTGCAGCTATGCGTAGACAAAGAAAAGTCATACAATACGCCGATTCAAGTGGAGCGCAGATTCATGAAGACCCCCAAAGTCGGTTTTGTATCTTTAGGTTGTCCTAAGGCATTGGTAGATTCTGAACGAATTTTAACTCAGTTAAAGACTGAAGGTTATCAGGTTGCATCAGATTATGACGGTGCAGATTTGGTTGTTGTTAACACCTGTGGTTTTATTGAATCTGCAGTGCAAGAGTCTTTAGATGCCATTGGCGAAGCCATGAGCGAGAATGGGCGAGTAATCGTTACAGGTTGCTTAGGTAAAGACGAAGACAAAATTCGCCAAATGCACCCCAATGTACTTAAAGTAACAGGGGCGGCAGCTTATCAAGATGTGATGGAAGCAGTACATGAATATGTGCCTGCACCACCAAAACACAACCCATTTATTGATTTAGTTCCTGAGCAAGGTGTTCGTTTAACGCCGAAGCATTATGCCTATTTAAAAATTTCAGAAGGTTGTAATCATCGCTGTACATTCTGCATTATCCCAAGTATGCGTGGCGACCTCGTGTCTCGCCCAGTCGGTAAGGTGTTAGATGAAGCTGCTGCGCTTAAGCGTGCGGGTGTAAAAGAAATCTTGGTGATTTCTCAAGATACCTCTGCCTATGGCGTGGATACCAAGTACAAGTTAGATTTCTGGAACGGCCAGCCAGTTAAAACCAAATTCTATGACATGTGTGAAGCGCTTGGTCAGCTTGGGATTTGGGTACGTTTACATTATGTTTATCCATATCCGCATGTAGATGCTGCCATTGATCTTATGGCGCAAGGTAAAATCCTGCCTTATTTAGATATTCCTTTTCAGCATGCCAGTCCGCGCATCTTAAAATTGATGAAGCGACCAGCTCATAGCGAAAACACATTAGAACGCCTTAAATTGTGGCGTGAAAAATGCCCTGAATTGGTGATTCGTTCAACATTCGTTGTTGGTTTCCCTGGTGAAACAGAGGAAGACTTCCAGATTTTGCTGGAATGGCTGAAAGAAGCTCAGCTTGATCGTGTCGGTTGCTTTACTTATTCGCCTGTCGAAGGTGCAACTGCGAATGATCTACCTGATCATGTGCCAGAAGAAATTAAGCAAGATCGCTATGAACGCTTCATGGAGGTTCAGCAAGCGATTTCTGCAGCAAAATTACAAAAACGTATCGGTCAGAAAATGACAGTGCTTGTGGACAGCTTGGAAGATGAATTCCCTGTTGCTGTGGCACGTTCATATGCAGATGCGCCAGAAATTGATGGCAATGTTTTTGTTGAAGATATTGATAAGAGTGTGATTAAAGCAGGTGATCTGCTTGAAGTCGAAATTACCGATGCAGATGAATATGATTTGTTTGCAAAGTTAATTCAGATTAAATCTGCTTGATATTGAATTAAATTTAAGAAATTTGAGATTGGTCGGTTTGGAGTAAAGGTATGTCAGCTTCTAAAAATCCACGTTATGCACGAATTTTGCTAAAGCTTTCGGGTGAAGCTTTAGCAGGTAATAAAGATATGGGTATTGATGCCCAAGTATTAGATCAGATGTCACTTTCAATTGCACACTTGGTTGGTTTAGGTGTGCAGGTGGGTATCGTTGTTGGTGGTGGTAACTTATACCGCGGTAGCCAGTTACAGAAAGACGGTTTGGTTGGTCGTGTAACAGGTGACCAAATGGGGATGTTGGCAACGGTAATGAATGGCTTAGCAATGCGTGATGCGTTGGTGCGTCGTAATATCAAAACGCGTTTAATGTCAGCATTATCGATTGGTACAGTGGTTGAGCCATACTCAAGCCGTGATGCGATTCGTCACTTGAGCCAAGGTGAAGTTTGTGTATTTGTTGCGGGTACAGGTAATCCATTCTTTACCACAGACACAGCAGCATGTTTACGTGGTATCGAGATTGAGGCGAACTTGATCTTGAAAGCGACGAAAGTGGATGGTGTTTATAATAAAGATCCAAGCAAATACGATGATGCGGTTAAATATGACAATTTAACTTTTGACCAAGTGCTTGATGAAAAGCTTGGAGTGATGGATCTTACCGCAATTTGTTTATGTCGTGATCACAATGTGCCACTACAAGTTTTTGATATGAACAAATCTGGCGCATTACTTTCTGTTGTAATGGGCGAAAAAGAGGGTACACACGTTACTAATTAGGACCTGTTAATATTTCACCATGCATTGTGTTTTAGACTAAAAAATATTCTCTGTCGCAATCATCTGTGAAATGTTAATAAACCCTCATGTACGTGAGACATAAAGCTCTTTATACTAATGTCTAAATATTTTGTAATACCTAATGAATAAGTAAGGAAGATCATATGATTAACGATCTCAAACAAGATAGCGAACAGCGTATGCAGAAGTCGCTCGACTCTTTAGAGTTGGGCTTTGCCAAAGTTCGTACAGGTCGTGCGCACCCATCTATTTTAAATGGTGTGATGGTTTCTTACTACGGCTCTGATGTGCCATTGAATCAAGTTGCAAATATCGGGCTTGAAGATTCGCGTACCCTGTTGGTTCAACCATTTGAACGTTCAATGGTTGCTGCGATTGATAAAGCGATTCGTGAAGCAGGTCTTGGATTGAACCCTATTACTGCTGATGCAATCCGTGTACCAATGGCTGCGTTAACTGAAGAAACTCGCCGTGATATGCAAAAAGTTGCGCGTGCTGAAGCTGAAAATGCCAAAGTTGCGATTCGTAATATTCGTCGCGATGTGTTAGGTGATCTCAAAGCATTATTGAAAGAAAAAGAAATTTCTGAAGATGATGATCGTCGTGCATCTGATGATATTCAGAAAATTACTGATAAATATGTTGCAGAAGTTGATAAACGTCTTGCAGCGAAAGAAGCAGAATTGATGAAGGTCTGATTTCATATGACCTTGCAAGAAGAAACGCTTCTTCCTCAACATGTTGCCATCATTATGGATGGCAACAATCGTTTTGCCAAAAAAAAGCAAATGCAAAAAGGCGATGGGCATCGGGAAGGCAAGAATGTCTTGGATCCGATTGTTGAACATTGCAAAAAAGAAGGTGTTCGAGCGTTAACGGTTTTTGCTTTTTCAAGTGAAAACTGGAATCGACCACAATACGAAGTTGACTTGCTGATGAGATTGTTGGAAGAGACAATTCATGAGCAATTGCCTCGTATGGAGAAATTCAATATCGCGCTTCGTTTCATTGGAGACCGCTCTCGGTTGTCAAATGAGTTGCGTGATTTAATGCGATATGCAGAGCAGAAAACAGCAGTTTTTGATTCAATGACCCTAACAATTGCCATTAGTTATGGTGGTATGTGGGATATGGCACAGGCGGCAAAAGTCATTGCTCAAGATGTACTTGCAGGAAAACTTCAAGCAGATCAGATAAATGTTGATTTATTTGATAAATATGTCAGTCTAAATGATCTCCCTGCTGTTGATTTGTTAATTCGTACAGGTGGAGATTACCGTTTGTCTAACTTTTTGTTATGGCAAGCTGCGTATGCCGAATTGTACTTTACCGATACCTTGTGGCCAGAATTTACTGTAAAAGAGTTGGATTACGCATTTCGTGTTTTTTCAGGACGTGAAAGACGCTTTGGTAAAACTTCAGAACAGATTCAACAAGCGAAAATAGAGAATTAATAATGTTAGAGCGGATTATTACCGCATTGGTGTTAGTTGCTGTTGTTTTAAGTTGCATGTTTGCAACGCAATCACATTATCCAATGTTTGTGCTTATGATTTTAGCCGCGGGGGTTGCAGGTTATGAGTGGTTTAAGCTTATGCCTCGTACAACATCACCAGTGTCAAAACCTAAAGCTTGGATTTATGGTGGTGCAGTCGCAGCAGTAGCGACACTGGCATTGTTTTTTGATGATGTAGCACTTTTACTCTGGGCTGCCTCTATTCTCACTTGGTTGGGCAGTATCTATTGGGTCAAGAACTTCCCTGAATCCGATAGTTGGTATAACGCATCCTTACATATTGTCGGTTTTATTCTGATTTCTGCCGCAGTGACCTCGCTTTATGCTGTTTGGCATAGCTCACCATGGTGGCTAATGTATCTGTTCCTACTTGTTTGGGGGGCGGATAGTGGTGCATATTTTGTTGGGCGCAAATTCGGTAAGAAGAAACTTGCACCTTTTGTGAGCCCCAATAAATCTGTTGAAGGTTTATATGGTGGTATCGCGACAACCGTGATTATCATGTTGGTTGTGCAATATACCTATTTAAATTTAACTGCAATACAGCTTATTCTGTTCTTAATTCTTTCAATTATTACTGTGTTTGCTTCGGTATTGGGTGACTTGTTTGAGTCGATGATTAAACGTCGGGCAGGAATCAAGGATTCTGGCCGTGTACTGCCTGGGCATGGTGGTGTGTTAGATCGTATTGACTCCTTACTTGCCGCTGCACCGATTTTTGCAACGGGTATGTATATATTAAAACTTATTGGTGTAGATCTTTAAATGACTCAAGCTGTTTGTATATTGGGTGTTACGGGTTCAATTGGACAAAGTACTTTAAAAGTATTGGAACAACACCCAGACCAATACACTGTATTTGCAGTCTCTGCATATAGTCGTTTAGATGAACTTTTAGAAATTTGTAAAAAATATCATCCAAAAATTGTTGTTGTGCCGAATGATAAAGCATTTGAGTTGCAACAGCGCTTCAATCAAGAAAACCTAAAACAGATTGAAATCTTAACCGATGAGGCAGGCTTAATCTCAATCGCTGCACATGCTGATGTTGATATCGTTATGGCGGCAATTGTTGGGGCGGCAGGTTTACTCCCTACATTGGCAGCAGTAAAGGCAGGTAAGCGTGTTTTGCTTGCCAATAAAGAGGCGCTGGTGATGTCGGGTGACATCATGATGCAGGCAGTCAAAGAGCATCAGGCATTATTGCTACCTGTGGACTCTGAGCACAATGCTATTTTTCAGTCTTTACCGCATGATTATTTAAATGCTGAAAGAACGGGCCAGCCTCAATTGGGGGTGTCACAGATTCTACTAACCGCATCTGGCGGCCCTTTTCTGAATCACTCCTTGGAGCAGTTGCATGATGTGACTCCTCAGCAAGCATGCAAACATCCAAATTGGTCAATGGGGCAAAAGATCTCAGTCGACTCTGCAACTTTAATGAATAAAGGCTTAGAATTGATCGAAGCTTGTCATTTGTTTTCAATATCAGAACATTTTGTTACAGTTGTTGTTCACCCACAAAGTATTATTCATTCCATGGTGCAATATGTGGATGGATCAACTTTGGCACAAATGGGTAATCCTGATATGTGTACGCCGATTGCACATGCATTAGCATGGCCTAAACGTCTAGCGACCCATGTTCCTGCGTTGAATTTGTTTGAGACAGCTCAATTAAATTTTCAATCGCCTGATCTTGTTAAGTTTCCAGCTTTGGATTTAGCGCGTCAGGCAATGCGTGCAGGTGGTTTGGCACCAACGATTTTAAATGCGGCCAATGAAATTGCGGTTGCAGCATTTTTGCAGCAAAGGATTCGATTTACTCAGATTGCTCAAGTAGTCGAAAATACTTTGCAAACTGTACAAAATGCTAAAGCAGAAAACATAGACATCATTTTGCAGACTGATATGATCGCAAGACGAATTGCAGAAAAATATATTGTGGATATAGGAGGCTAAATCGTATGAATGCACTATTTATGATTGTTGCAGCGATTTTGTTGCTTGGTCCTCTGATCGCAATTCACGAATTTGGTCATTACTGGGTTGCACGCAAACTCGGTGTTAAAGTTCTGGTTTATTCTATTGGCTTTGGCCCAACACTACTAAAATGGCAATCTAAAAAATCAGGTATTCAATATCAACTTTCCGCATTACCGTTAGGTGGTTATGTCAAGATGTTGGATGAACGTGAGGGTAATGTTGCTGAACAAGATTTACCGCATGCGTTTAACCGTCAATCTCCGTGGAAACGTATTGCGATTGTTGCTGCTGGTCCGTTGATTAATCTTATTTTTGCTGTGTTCCTGTTTTGGATTTTATTTTTGCCTGCACAAGATCAACTGAATACGCGTATTGGCAAAATCATGCCAAATACGCCTGCTGCACAAGTTGATTTACATGTTGGCGATAAAGTGTTGATGGTGGATGGGCAAACAACATCAACATGGGAAAAGCTAAATTATGCTTTGGTCAACCGTGTAGGTGAAACTGGACAGGTCTCCATTATTGTTGACCGTGCAGGAACTGAGAAACAATTTAGTTTACCCATCAAAGAATTTCTAAAAGATCAAAGTCAATCACCTTTAGATGTATTGGGCTTTTTACCTTATCGTCCTGTCATTCCTGCAACAGTGAAAGAGCTGAGTGCAGATGGTGCTGCAATCCGCCAAGGTATGAAGGTGGGAGACCAAATTGTTGCAATTGATAATGTTGCAATGAAAGATTGGTTTGATGTGGTGGATGTGGTGCAAAAATCACCAGAAAAGCTGTTAAATATTGATGTAATGCGTCAAGGTCAATTGGTCCATCTACAGGTGATGCCTCAAGGGCAACGCGATAATATGGGTAATACGACCGGGATGCTCGGCGTGAAAAGTGATGCTGGTAAAATCACGATCCCGAATGATTATAAACAAACCATTCAATATTCACCTGTCGAAGCGCTGGGCGTTGCATTTGAAAAGACTACACAGCTTTCAGGCATGATTTTTAACTCCATCATCAAAATGGTGCGTGGTTTAATCGGATTGGATAATTTGTCGGGTCCAATCACGATTGCTAAAGTCGCTGGTCAAAGTGCGGAAATGGGATGGCAAACCTTTATTTCATTTATGGCTTTGATGAGTGTGAGTTTAGGGATTCTAAATTTACTGCCGATTCCAATGTTGGATGGTGGACATTTAGTTTATTACTTTATCGAAGCAATTCGTGGTAAACCTGTTTCTGAACAAATACAGATGTTTGGTCTAAAAGTTGGTATGGTACTGCTCGGTAGCATGATGCTTTTGGCTTTATTTAACGACTTCATGCGTTTATAAAAAAACGCAAATGGAATTTAACTTACTGGAAAATATATGGGCATGCGTCACACACATTTATTAATGCCTTTGGCACTGGTTAGTGCGATGGCAGTGGTACAACAAGCATACGCAGCAGATGAGTTTCTTGCACGAGATATACGAATTGATGGCTTAGTGCGTTTAACACCTGCAAGTATCTATTCTATGTTACCAATAAATAGTGGCGATAGAGTCAGTGATCCTATGATTGCTGAGGCAATCCGTACGCTATATGCTTCTGGTTTATTTGATGACATTAAAACCTATAAAGAAAATGATGTTTTAGTGTTTAGAGTTGTTGAACGTCCAGTAATTTCAAAGTTGGAATTTAAAGGTAATAAACTCATTCCGAAAGAGGCCTTGGAACAAGGCTTGAAGAAGATGGGTATTGCTGAAGGTGAAGTGTTTAAGAAGTCTGCACTACAGACCATTGAAACTGAGCTAGAACAACAATATACCCAGCAAGGCCGTTACGATGCGGATGTGACTGTTGAAACCGTTGCACGCCCAAATAACCGTGTTGAGCTTAAGCTGAATTTTAATGAAGGTACAGCAGCTAAAGTATTTGATATCAATATTATTGGTAATACTGTTTTCAGTGACAGTGATATTAAACAAGCCTTTGCAGTGAAGGAAAGTGGTTGGGCTTCTATTGTAACCCGTAATGACCGCTATGCCCGTGAAAAGATGGCTGCAAGTCTAGAAGCTTTACGTGCCCTCTATTTAAACAAAGGCTATATCAACTTTAATATCATTAACTCTCAACTGAACATCAGCGAAGATAAGAAGCATATCTTTATTGAAGTATCAGTGGATGAAGGTAGTCAATTTAAGTTTGGTGAAACGAAATTCCTGGGTGATGCGCTGTATAAGCCTGAAGAATTACAAGCGCTCAAACTGTATAAAGATGGCGAAACCTATTCTCAAGAAAAAGTAAATGCCGTTAAACAATTATTGCTACGCAAATATGGTAATGCAGGTTACTACTACGCTGAAGTGAATGTGGTGCCTGATATTAATAATCAAACAGGTGTTGTTGGTTTAAATTACTACATCAATCCTGGTCAACAAGTAACAGTACGTCGCATTAACTTCGCAGGCAACAGTAAAACTGCGGATGAAGTATTACGTCGTGAAATGCGTCAGATGGAAGGCGCATTGGCAAGCAATGAGAAAATTGACTTATCCAAAGTTCGTTTAGAGCGTACTGGTTTCTTTAAAACGGTTGATGTGAAGCCTGTTCGTGTTCCAAATTCACCTGATGAAGTTGATTTAAATGTGAATGTTGAAGAACAGCATTCTGGTACGACCACGCTAGCAGTAGGTTACTCGCAAAATGGTGGTGTAACCTTCCAAGCAGGTTTAAGTCAAACGAACTTTATGGGTACAGGTAATCGTGTTGCGATCGACTTGTCACGTTCTGAAACACAAGATTACTATAACTTAAGTGTTACTGATCCATACTTCACCATTGATGGTGTTAGCCGTGGTTATAACGTTTATTATCGTAAAACAAAACTGAATGAAGACTATAACGTTAACAACTATGTTACTGATAGTATTGGTGGTAGTGTAAGTTTTGGTTATCCAATCGATGAAAACCAAAGCTTAAGTGCATCTTTAGGTGTTGATCAAACGAAAGTGCGTACAGGCCCTAGTGTTTCTACTTATATCCGTGACTATTTGTTAGCAAACGGCGGTAAAGAGACACATCGTTCAGCTGATCGTTGTAAAGTTGACTTAGAACCGATTATTGAGAATGGTGTCGTTACAGGTTACAAACCATGTCCGGAAGATCAGATCTATAATTTTGGTGATCAATTTGAAGGTACATATTTAACTTACAATTTAAACTTAGGTTGGTCATATAACACTTTAAACCGCCCAATTTTCCCAACATCAGGTATGTCTCACCGCGTTGGTTTGGAAATTGGTTTACCAGGTAGTGATGTCGACTATCAAAAGTTAACCTATGATGCTCAAGCCTTTAAACCACTTTGGGGCGGATTTGTACTTCGTGGCTATGGTAAGTTAGGCTATGGTAACGATTTACCATTTTATAAGAACTTCTATGCGGGTGGTTACGGTTCAGTTCGTGGTTATGACAACAGTACTTTGGGGCCGAAGTATCCAAGTGTGATTTTCCAGGAAACTGGACAGAATGACCCTGATCCAGAAGAAGTTGGGGGTAATGCCTTAGTTCAATTTGGTACAGAACTAGCACTTCCTTTACCATTTAAGGGTGATTGGACTCGTCAAGTTCGTCCTGTATTGTTCGCTGAAGGTGCACAAGTGTTTGACACTCAATGTGATGTACCAAAAGGTACTGTTACAATTGATGGGAAGGATGTTGATATTAAACAATATTGTAAAGATAACAATAAGTTAGATTTTGGTAATATGCGCTACAGCGTTGGTGTAGGCTTCACATGGATTACTATGATTGGCCCATTATCACTGAGTTATGCATTCCCGCTGAATGATAAAAAAGGCGATGATACTAAATCAATCCAATTCGAAATCGGTCGTACCTTCTAAGGACGACCTCGTTTAGCGCTGTAAAATATAAAGGATGTAAAAATGAAAAAATTAGTAATGCTGATGTTAGGTTTAGGCTTCACGGTTTCTGCGTCAGTAAATGCAGCAGGCCTTGCAGTGGTCGATTTGGCTAAAGTTGTTGAGAGCAGTACTTATCTGAAACAGCAAAATGCAAGCCTCACTCAATCAGTTAAACCAACCTCAACTCGTCTTGAGCAATTGGGTAAAGAACTCGAATCTTTACAGCAAAAAGCACAGACCGATGGTCAAAAAATGAATCAAGCTGATATTCAGAAGTTGACTGCTCAGTATCAATCAAAGCTGAGTGAATTTAATTCGACTCAACAGGGTTTGCAGACCAAAGTTCAGTCAAGTTTACAGGCAATGAATACGACTTTTGAGTCTCGTGTGAAGCAAGCTGCTGAACAATTGCGTAAAGAGAACAACTTAGACTTTATTTTGAATAAAAATTCTACGATTGCCTCTGACGCTCAGTATGATTTAACTGATAAAATGATCCAAAAGGTCAATGCTATTAAATAATCAATGAATAGACGTACTTATCGTTTAGAAGAAATTGCTCATCTTGTCCAAGGTGAGCATTTTGGTGAGAAAGACTTCCAAATTTCAAATTTGGCGAGTTTAGAGCATGCGCAAAAACACCATATCTGTTTTGTGAATGGTGAAAAATACTTGGAGCAAGCCGAAGCAAGTCATGCAGGTGTGTACATTGTCACCGCAGTCCTGAAACAACAACTCACAAATAAACAAAATTTTATTGTTGTTGACAATCCTTATCTGGCTTTTGCCACCTTAACCCATGTATTTGAAAAAAAGATAACTCAACGCGGCATTGAGCGCACAGCCCAGATTCATCCTTCTGCAATCATTGCTGATGATGCTTATGTCGGGCATTATGTTGTTATTGGTGAAAATTGCGTGGTGGGAAATAATACCATTATTCAAGCACATGCATTTCTTGATGATCATGTTGAAGTGGGTAAAGATTGCTTTATTGATGCACATGTTACGATTACTGGAGCAGCAAAACTGAAAGATCGGGTTCGTGTTCACGCCAATACCGTGATTGGTACAGAAGGTTTTGGTTTTGCGCCTTACCAAGCTAAGTGGCATCGTATTGCTCAGTTAGGTTCAGTCCGTATTGGAAATGATGTCCGTATCGGTTCAAATTGTAGTATTGACCGTGGTGCATTAGACGATACAATTTTGGCAGATGGTGTCATTATTGATAACCTTGTGCAAATTGCTCACAATGTTCAAATTGGAGAGAATACTGCGATTGCCGCAAATTGCGGAATTGCAGGAAGTGCGAAAATTGGCAAAAACTGTATCATGGGTGGTGCATCAGGGGTAGTTGGACACCTTACAATAGCGGATAATGTGACACTTACGGCAATGTCAATGGTCACAAGAAATATTTCTGAGCCTGGAACCTATTCTTCAGGAATGGGACTTTTTGAAAATAGCCACTGGAAAAAGACGATTGTACGCTTAAGACAATTAGCAGATGTGCCATTGACCCAAATCACTAAAAGACTTGATCATATGCAAGCTCAATTAGAGTCCCTTGAATCAACCTTTAAGTTGCGTAAATAATTTATTATGACTGAGTCTACTTCTCCAGCATTTACAATGCCTGAATTACCGATGGATATTCTTACGATTCGTGAATATTTACCCCATCGTTATCCATTTTTATTAGTCGATCGTGTTACCGAAGTAACTGAAAATAGTATTGTCGGTTATAAAAACGTTTCGATTAATGAAGAGTTTTTACAAGGGCATTTTCCAACCTATCCAATTATGCCAGGTGTGCTGATCATTGAAGCTCTCGCACAAGTTTCTGGTATATTAGGTTTTGTACTTACAAATCAAAAGCCAAAAGCAGGTTCTTTGTTCTTGTTTGCGGGTGCTGAGAAAATCAGATTTAAAAAACAAGTTGTTGCGGGTGACCAGCTCATCTTAAAATCTGAACTTGTGATGCAAAAACGTGGCATTTACAAGTACAATTGTACCGCTAGTGTTGATGGCAAGGTTGCCGCGACAGCAGAGATTATTATTTCCCACCAGAAAATAGAGCAGACATGAGTAGTCAAAATTTAATACATCCTACAGCAATTATTGACCCGTCTGCAGAAATCGCTTCTGATGTACAAATTGGTCCATATTGTATTGTAGGTCCAAATGTAAGTATTGACTCTGGTACCAAATTACATTCACATGTTGTTATTGGTGGTTTTACGAGAATTGGTAAAAATAATGATATTTTCCAATTCTCGAGTATTGGGGAAATTTGCCAGGATTTGAAATATCAAGGCGAAGAAACTTGGCTAGAAATTGGCGATCATAATTCGATTCGTGAGCACTGTACGTTGCATCGCGGTACAGTCCAGGACCATAGTTTGACCAAGATTGGTAGCCATAACTTATTAATGGTGAATACGCATATTGCACATGACTGTGTGATTGGGAACCATAATATTTTTGCCAATAATGTAGGTGTCGCTGGGCATGTGCATGTTGGTGATCATGTGATTGTCGGCGGTAATGCGGGTATTCATCAATTCTGTAAGATTGACTCTTATAGTATGATCGGTGGGGCTGCTTTAATTCTTAAAGATGTTCCAGCCTATATCATGGCCTCTGGTAATCCTGCACGTGCTTTTGGTATGAATATCGAAGGGATGCGTCGTAAGGGCTGGTCTAGAGATACCATTCAAGGTTTAAGAGAAGCCTATAAATTAATCTATAAATCTGGTTTAACCACTGAACAAGCGATTGAACAGATTCGTAATGAAATTCTAGTGAAGACGCCTGAAGCGCAATTGTTTATTGACTCTTTAGAACAGTCAACTCGCGGTATTGTGCGTTAATTGCTAGATTGAAAAAAAAAGACACCGCGGTGTCTTTTTTTATGCTTAATTTTCCTGTTCTACAAACTGCTGACGATATTGTTTCGGAGAGTGTTCAAAAGTACGTTTAAAAGCCTGACTAAACGCAGTTTCTGAAGAATAGCCAACTTTATTGGCAATTTGTTGTACAGAATAATTACTTTTGCGTAGATACTGGCTGGCTAAGCGCATACGATGTTGCTGTAAATAAGCGAGAGGTGATTCACCAATTACTTCATGGAATAGACTGGCAAATTTTGAACGTGACATACAACATTGTTCGGCAAGTAATTCAACCGTCCAAGCATCTTCTGGATGATTGTGAATTGCGGCAAGGCTATTACTCAGTTCAGGATGATTTAAAGCGCTGAGCCAACCATGTTGACTTGAGATTTGTTGAATATGATCTCGAATACATTTGATTAATAAAATATTGACCAAATGATCGATGATGATATCGCGGCCTGCTTGAATATTCTGGGTTTCTAAAGCGAGAAAATGCAAACCGATCTGTAACCATTCGGGCGCATTGGTATCTCCATGCTGGAGATGGATCAGTGCGGGTAAGGCCTGAATAAACGGTTTCGCCATAATGGTGTCGATTTGGCAGCGAACGGTCAGGATCAGATTTTTCTCGGATGAGTTTGTACCGAACTCAATGGCATCTTCTTTATGACCATTAAAAAACTTTGAAATATCAACGGCATCAACTAATTTAGTGATGGCATTATCTGCACCGGTATGTGCTTTTCCTGATGGAATCACCACAATTTCACCTGCATGTGCAGTTAAACTATTTTGCGCGTCAATTTGAATAAAAACAGAACCAACTAAAACAATATGAACAATTAAGGCGGTTTGATCTTGGCAGATGAAACTCCATTCTCCTTGAGTTTTCAAGTAGAGATATTCAGTGTGATTTAAATGTATATCAGCAAATATTTTACTTAAAGCATCCATATGATTATTTAACGATGTATTCATTTAAATTATAGAGAGCTGCGCTAATAACTCAATATGTGTTTATAGGACAAAAACAGGGTGGATGATGCCAAAGACTTTGACATAGGTTTTTTGGACGCTTGCAACTGTCATGAAATTCATAATTCCTCAGAATATACGTATATATACAAAGACATGGATTCGATGATGAATGCGCCAGTAAATGTTGAGCAAGAACTTACGCCAGTAAGCATTCCAAAGTCAAAAACTCAGTTGGATCGTAAACGTTATTTATGGGCCATTAGCCCAGCTTTACCTGCAATCGGAATTGGTATTTTAGCAGGTTATCAATTTGCACCACGCCCATTGAAGAAAATTTTTGCTTTAGGTGGACCAATCGTTTTACATATCATCATTCCAACGATTGATACTATTATTGGTAAAGATGCCAATAATCCAACAGATGAAGATATTAAACTGCTTGAAAAAGATCCGTATTACTCTCGCTTGGTGAAAAGCTTTATTCCCCTACAATATGCAGCCAATGTATATGCATGTTATTTAACCAGTCGTAAAGAAACATCGTTCATTGATAAGATTTTTCTTGGTATTTCGATGGGTGCCATCAACGGGATTGCGATCAATACCGCACATGAATTGAGTCATAAACATGATCGTATTGACCATATTCTGTCGCATTTAGCGCTTGTGCCAACAGGTTATAACCATTTCCGAATTGAACATCCTTATGGCCACCATAAACGTGCTGCAACACCTGAAGATCCAGCATCTTCACAAATGGGTGAAACATTCTATGAGTTCTGGCCACGTACCGTGATTGGTTCGTTTAAATCTGCAATTGAGATTGAAACCAACCGTTTAAAACGTAAAGGTAAAGAATTCTGGTCAACTGAAAATGAACTTTTACAAGGTTGGGGCATGAGTGCTGCTTTTCATGCATCGATGGTCGGTTTGTTTGGTAAAGGCGTTATTCCATATTTAGCGACTCAAGCATTCTATGGCATTAGCTTGTTTGAGATTATTAACTATATCGAACACTATGGTTTAAAACGTAAAAAAGACAAGAATGGTAAGTATGAGCGTACCATGCCAGAACATAGCTGGAACAATAATAATATTGTGACCAACTTATTCTTGTATCAGTTGCAACGTCACTCAGATCATCATGCTTATCCGACACGTCCGTTCCAGGCTTTACGTCATTTTGATGAAGCGCCTGAATTACCAAGTGGTTATGCAAGTATGCTATTACCTGCATTAATTCCACCACTATGGTCGAAAATGATGGATAAACGTGTATTTGATCACTACAAAGGTGATTTGAATAAAGCCAATATTTATCCAAAACGTCGTGCCAAAATCTTTAAGAAATTTGGTGTGGTTGATCAGTCTTTAGAACAGGTTCAGATTGAAGCTGTGACTGCTGAATAATCAAAGCTTTCCCAAAGCAGGGCACTGATGAATCATCATCAGTGCCTTTTTATTTTCTTGTATAAAAAATTTAAAAAACAACGGCTTTTATACTTTGTTGCTGTATATCTATACGTGAGAACAAACAAGAATCTTGCAATTGATTTTATGAGGCGATGATGACAAAACATTATGATTATATTGCGATTGGTGGCGGTAGTGGCGGGATTGCATCAGTCAATCGTGCTGCGATGTATGGAAAAAAATGTGCCTTGATTGAAAAATCTGAAATAGGCGGGACTTGCGTCAATGTTGGTTGTGTTCCTAAAAAAGTGATGTGGTATGCCGCGCATGTTGCTGAATCGATTCAAAAATATGGTCCTGATTATGGTTTCAATACTAAAGTTGAAGCATTTGATTGGCAGATCTTAATCAATAATCGGCAAGCATATATTGATCGCATTCATCAATCTTATCAAAATAGCCTAAGCAAGAATAATGTTGATCTTATTCAGGGTGCGGCTTATTTCATTGATCAACATACCATTGAGGTTAATGGTGATCGCTTCACAGCAGATCATATCCTGATTGCAACAGGGACACAGCCCTCATTACCTAAAATAGATGGGGTGGAATATGGCATAGATTCGAATGGCTTCTTTGAATTAAGTGCTTTACCAAAAACCACCGCAGTGATTGGTTCAGGTTATATTGCGGTTGAATTGGCGGGTGTACTGAATGCTTTAGGCTCTCAGGTTGGATTATTTATTCGTAAGGATTTGCCTGTAAGACGTTTTGATTCTTTCTTAAGTGAAGCCTTAGTCGAAGTAATGCGGGCAGATGGCATTACTGTACATACCCAAGCAGTACCGCAAAAAGTTACAAAAAATGCAGATGGTTCCGTGGTACTCCATTTGGAGAATGGTGAACACCACACGGTTGATTGTCTGATCTGGGCCACTGGTCGAGAGCCAAATACTGCAAGTTTGAATCTAGAGAAAGCCAATGTCCAACTAGATGAACGGGGCTATATTCAGGTCGATAAATTCCAGAATACTTCACAACAAGGCATTTATGCCGTTGGCGATATTATTGGGAAAATGGAGTTAACACCGGTTGCTGTAGCTGCTGGACGCAGATTGTCCGAACGACTCTTTAATCATAAATCTGATGAGCATTTAGATTACGACAATATTCCAACTGTGGTGTTTAGCCATCCTCCAATTGGAACAGTGGGGATTACAGAGCAAGAAGCCATTGAGCAATATGGTCAAAAAGAGGTTAAGGTCTATAACTCATCCTTTACTGCCATGTACAGTGCCATTACTCAACATCGCCAACCGACCAAAATGAAATTGGTTTGTGTTGGCGAGAATGAAAAAATTGTTGGGATTCATGGGATTGGTTTTGGGATGGATGAGATTTTACAAGGCTTTGCGGTGGCATTAAAAATGGGAGCAACCAAGAAAGATTTTGATAATACGGTTGCGATCCATCCTACCTCGGCAGAAGAGTTTGTCACCATGCGCTAGGGTCTGATCATGATCTTATCTGTTCTATCCTTGAACAGATGAAATAACGACTTTAAGACCACTTGGGAGATGATGGCTAAAGCGAATGCGATAGCCATATTTCTCAAGTAATTGACTGACCAAGGCTAAACCGAGCCCGTGTCCATCGTTCTGTGCGGATTTACGCCAAAATCTTTGGGTCAGTAGATTTAACTCCGCATCGCTTAATCCCTTGCCATGATCGCTCACAATTAAATCGTCTTGTTCCATGTAAATGTGTATGGAGGGCTGTGCATGTAGGTATGCATTCTCAATCAAGTTTTTCAGTACAATACTGAGCGTAGCATGGGGGAGTGCGATAGCGGATAGACTGGTCCAATCAACGTCTAATTGTTGTGATAGATCAGTATATTTTTTTTCAAGCTCAGTGATGACGTGTTTTAAACAAAGACCAACATCTGTTTGGTCTGATACTGGTGGTAGCTGAGTTTCGGTTTTGCTGAGTAATAGAAGCTGTTCAAGTAATTGCTGGTAACGCTGAATACTTATTTCTGCTTTTTCTAGATTATTGAGTAACTTCTCAGGCTCTATTTGAGTTTGTGCTAACATCAGTTTGCTTAATTGCACATGGGTTTTAATTGCAGTTAGTGGGCTGCGCAGCTCATGTGCAGCGAAGGCACTAAAGCTCTTTTCATTTTCTAAACTCTGGTGCAGGTTCTGCACCAGTTCAACTAGGCTATCAACAAATGGCTGGATTTCTTGAGGAATATTTTGAGCTTTGAGCTCAAGCAGCTCTGTTGTCGCAGTGGAAAAATGCTGTTTCCTTTGTTTGACACGCTGGGCAATCTGATCAAGAGGTTGAAATTCAACACGAACTATCCATAGAATTAATAAGATACATAAAATTAAGGTCAGAATTAAAGGGATCAGTACCGACTGTAAAATCTGTTTGAGTAAGGAATAGCGAAGCTGTAATTTCTCGGCAGTAACAACTTGTATATGTCCTTTTTGCAATACATAACTGCGCCACTCCATATTATTTTCTTGCCATGTACTAAAACCAACATGTCGTGTTGAAAGTTTGGGTGAGCCTTGGGTTCTGACAATCACTTGTGGATCAGTTCCAGAACCAGAGTTCAAAAAGGAAACCTCACAAACCAGTAGATTTTGACTGTCATGCTTTTGTTGTGCCGAGTTTAATGTGTCGATAATTTCATTCACAGGAAGTTGCTGAATTAAATGAGCAACCATTTGAGCGGATGCGGAAAGACGCTGATCTAAGGTAGATTGCAAGCGTTTTTCTAAATCGACATAGAGCCAGTAAAAGACCAATGACCAAAGTAAGATAAACACAATGGAAATTGTGGTCACCAAGCGCCATTTTAAACTATAACTTTTCATCTCTTTTACTCGGCTACTTTTAGCATATAGCCCACACCACGAATTGTTTGAATAATATCTGGGTGGATTTTTTGTCGAAGATGATAGATATGCACATTAATCGCATTACTCTCGATACTTTCCTGAAAACCATACACTTTATCAATTAAGTTTTCGTTTTTGAGGATTTGATTCGGATAAAGCATAAACGATTCAAGCAAACTATATTCACGACGTGAAAGCGTTAAGAGCTGTCCCTGATAATAGGCTTGCTGCGTATCTGGGTGAATTTGTAGCTCACCAATTTGAATCGTATTGGAGGAGTAACCTCTATTTCGTCTTGTTAAGGCGTGAATTCGGGCAATCAATATACTTAAATCAAAGGGCTTGGTCAGGTAATCGTCGGCCCCCACATTCAAAGCTTCGACACATTGCTGGGTTTGGTTACGTGCGGTCAGTACCAGTACGGGCACATGCAGTTCATCTTTGCGCCATGTCTGTAACAAGTCCAGTCCATCTTGATCAGGTAAGCCGAGATCTAGCAAACATAAATCCACAGCGCTGTTACGGATAAAATAATCGGCAGCTTTGGCTGTATTTACATGCTCAACTGAAATACTGAGATAATCCAAGGCAGCGATAATACTTTCAGCAATATAGGGATCATCTTCAACGAGTACGACAAACATGGCTTTTCCTCAATAGAGTCCCTATTCTACAAATAAAAAAGCGCCTTAATGTTCTCTTAATTTTGCTTGTTTGATAATGCCAGCATGTTAATGCTTTAGATCAGATGGTATGCGATTTCAACTCTTAATCGGTATGGTCCTTGGATTAAATACCGTAGCGTGGGCTGGGAATGATTTTTTACATCCTGACCAAGCTTTTAAGTTCCAAGCCAGTTCAATTTCTAAAGAAAAGGCTGAACTCAATTGGGACATCGTCCCCAATTATTATTTATATCATGACCAGTTTAAGCTGAGCGTCAATGGTAAAAATATTGACTTAAAATTACCGAAAGGGCAGGAAAAGGATGATCCAACCTTTGGTAAGACCAATGTGCATTATCATCAAGTCACCGCTCAATTCGAGGTGCAGCCGAATCAGTTATACAGTGTGCAATGGCAGGGTTGTGCCGATGATGGACTCTGTTATCCTGTACAGAGAACAACGATTCAAACCGATGCAGCAGGTTTATTGCCCCAACAAAAGTTCGCATCAGCACAAACTAAATTGGCACTTTTAGTTCAAGAGCCACAAAAAACGACGGATACTTCGGAACCGTTGAATCGCCAAGACTTAAATACGGCTCCGAGTGTAGCTACACAGGCTGAAGCTAGTAAACCCAGTGAACCTACTCAACAGATCAATGATTCTACGGACACAACGAATATTCAGCAAGATTCAGTAACGCAGAGTACAACTGCAGTTGCTGAATCAAGTAGCCAGCAGCAGGTGAGTGGCAAAACATTCAAGCAAGCTTGGAACAATGATCAATTTTTTCTTAGCCTGCTTTCCAGTCAAACGGTTTGGCTTAATCTTATTGCGTTCTTGGGGTTTGGGGTTTTATTGGCATTTTTACCCTGTTCATTACCCTTGATTCCAATCCTGTCCAGTATCTTGGTACAACAGAACAAGAGGCGTAAGGCAGCACTGATTGCGCTGACTTTTGTCACCAGTATGGCTTTGGTCTATGCCGTGATGGGATTTGTGGTGTCACAAATTGGCTTTAATGTTCAGCGTTGGTTTCAAAACCCAGTGGTGATTGGCTTATTTGTACTGATGTTTATTGCATTTGCACTTAATTTATTCGGCTTGTATCAGCTGTCTCTGCCACAGTCGGTATTGCAACGTTTAGATCGAATCCAACAAGGGCAAAAGGGCGGTACGCTATTCAGTGCGGCGATCATGGGGGCATTATCCGCTTTAATCGTAGGTCCTTGTATGAGTGCACCACTTGCGGGTGCTTTACTCTATGTTTCACAGCTTGAACATGGCATGTTAGGTGGGCTTTACTTATTCCTGATGGGCTTGGGCATTGGCATTCCAATTTTTATTGCCAGTGTTTTTGGGGTGAAATACCTACCGAAACCAGGATTATGGATGGAGCGTCTCAAGTTCAGCTTTGGTTTTGTTATGTTAGCCTTAGCGGTATATTTTGCTCGACCATTATTCGCAAGTGCCTTGTATTATTCCATTCTTGCACTGGTTTTGATTGCAATGGCAGGTTATCTGATCGTAGTGTTGCGTTATGTACAAAAGCTTTCTTATCGCTTGATATTGCTTGGTCTTGTTGGGGGGCTCACAGCGAGTAGTATATGGCAAATACAGTTGGCAGCCTCTTCTTTTCATCAGCAACGGGTATCCTCCTTACACGCATGGACTGTAGTTCGAAATCAACATGAATTTGAACAGGCACTGGCACAACATCCGAATCAAGCAGTATTGATTGATGTGTATGCCGATTGGTGTGTGGCTTGCCAACCGATTGAGCGAGATGTCTTACCTGCACCAGAAGTACAAGCGGCGATTGAACATATGGTCCGTATTAAGCTTGATTTAACTCATTATGAGGCTTCTCAAGACATTCTTCTGAAGAACTGGCAAATTTTAGGACCTCCCACCGTTTTATTTCTCGACTCAAATCATCAGGAAATTCGGGATTTACGTTTAACGGGAACCTATAAAGCAAAGCAACTAGTTCAAAATATTCAGTCGATGTCTGGGGAGAAATAATGTTTATTTCCTCAGAAGCCTTACATCTCTGGATTTTTATCTTGCCGTGGTCATTCGTGATTATTCTGGCGGGACTATGCAGCGTACAGCTATTCGGCCTGTATTTAAGTCGTCGCTTTCTCTGGTCAACCGCGCTTTGGCAGGGTTATAAGGATTCGCTCTGGACGGCGATTCTGATCGGACTGCTTGCTGCACGATTCGGTTTTGTCGTGATACATGCAGATGTCTATTTCGCTCATCCGATTGATATTTTAAAGGTTCAGGATAAAGGCTTTCATCTCTATAGCGGCTTGGTTGCTGCGAGTGTATGGTTTATTTGGAAAAATCGTTTTTTAAACCATGCCGTCATTGCGGGCAGCTTGGTCATCTTCTTTGCGGTGCTATTGGGTGGCCTAGGCATACACAATAGATTTCAGGCTGAACAACAATATCCAGAACTCACTTTTTCTGATCTTAATCAGCAAGCCCAATCTTTAACTCAATTTGTAGGACAACCGACGGTCATTAATCTATGGGCCAGTTGGTGTCCACCTTGTCACCGTGAAATGCCTGTGTTGTATCAGGCTCAACAAGATCATCCCAATGTTCAGTTTGTGATGCTGAATCAGGGTGAAACACCCGATGTGATTCACAATTATTTGCGACAGCATCAATTCCAGTTTCAGCATGTGTTATCCGATCCGCATGGAGAAATGGCGGAGCAGATGAATATGTTTGGACTGCCAAGCAGTTTGTTTTTCAATGCACAAGGCCAGCTGGTGGAACGTCATTTAGGCGAACTTACGCCTGCAATGCTGAAACAATATCTACAAAAAATCACTCAACTTAATGAGGGAGTCTCTCAATGAATCCATATCTTAAACTGTTCGCTGTGACGGCATTTGCAATGTCTTCAACATCGCTTATTGCCGCAGTTCCAAGCATTAAGCAAAAACTGGAAAAGGAAGGTTTTAGCTTTGTAAAGCAAATTGAGGCACCCGAGCAAATGACAGGTTGGGCTGGGCATATGCAGCAAAATCCAATGACGGTTTTCATCTCAAATGACAATAAATATTATATTGTTGGGGATCTGCATAATGCCAAAGGTGATAACTTAACTGTTGATGCGTTGAATAAACATGTGAAGCAATCTGTTTTGGATGATGTTTGGAAAAGTCTGGAAAAATCGGCTTGGATTCAGGATGGCAATGTCAAAGCACCCCGAATTATTTATGTCTTTTCCGATCCAAATTGTCCGTATTGCCATGCTTTTTGGGAAAAGGCCCGTCCTTATGTGAAAGCAGGTAAAGTGCAATTGCGTCACATCCAAGTCGGTGTGATTCGTTCTGAAAGTCGAGGACAGGCCGCAACACTACTGGCTGCTTCAAATCCACAACAGGTTTTTGAAGCATTTAATGCGGCGAAAGGGAAACAAAAATTGAAAGAATTAAAACCGATTCCGACGCATCTAGCAGAAAAACTGGAAGCTAATGAAGAGATGATGAATAAATATGGCTTTTATGCAACGCCGGCTTTAGTCTGGAAGAATGCTCAGGGCGGATTAGAAACGGCGCAGGGCTTACCCAAGGATTTAAAAAGTGTTTTTGAATAAAAATCGGTGAATGGAAATACGGATTCATATCGGGATGAATCAAACAAAAAGGACGTTATGAAAACGTCCTTTTTAGATTGTCACCGATTCATAATTATTTTAGTTCACTTGATGATTTACCCAATTCACGGCGGGCAATGATCAATTGCTGAATTTGTTGCGTACCTTCAAAAATATCCAGAATTTTTGAATCACGGGCCCATTTTTCCAATAACTCATCTTCACCATAGCCGACACTTGCCGCTAGCTCGACACATTTGAGTGTGATCTCATTCCCTACACGGCCTGCTTTGGCTTTGGCAATGGATGCTTCTTTCGAGTTCGGCTTTTTATTGTCTGCCATCCAGGTTGCCTTAATCATCAATAATCGTGCAGCTTCCCACTCAGCTTCCATACGATAGATTTGTGCCGCTAGGTTTGAGGTCTGTAAGTAGGGTGTTAAGTAGTCTGGATCAAGCTGATCTTTAAATATTTCCTTGATGCGTTCTAGCGATGCTTTGGCGCAACCAATCGCCATTGCAGCGACCAGTGGACGGGTATTGTCAAAGGTTTCCATTACACCTGCGAAACCTTTAGCCACATCAATTTCTGGGTTGCCCAATAAATTGGCAGCAGGTACACGACAGTCGATAAAGCTGATGACCGCTGTATCTGAGGCTTTAATCCCCAGTTTGTGTTCAAGACGTTCAACTTTCATGCCGGCTGTGCCTTTTGGTACTACAAAAGACTTGATTGCAGCGCGACCTAATTTTTTATCCAAGGTTGCCCAGACCACAACCGAATCAGCACGTTCACCCGAAGTGACAAAGATTTTCTCGCCATTCAGAATATAATCATCACCATCTTTAGTCGCCGTGGTACGAATCGCGGCCGAATCCGATCCACAACCCGGCTCGGTAATCGCCATGGCCGCCCAAGTGCCTTTGAAACGTTCTAGCTGTTCGTCATTGGCAACCGCTGCAATTGCTGAGTTGCCTAAGCCTTGACGGGGCATACTAAGGAGCAAGCCTGTATCGCCATAACACATTTCAATGATACCTAGCGCAGCAGACATATTGCCGCCATTGACAATGGCATCAAGATTGGCAGTGCCACGTTTACTGGCATTGGCTGCACCCACACCTTCACCACTTTCATTCATACCGTCCAATAAAGCCGCCAGCATATCCAGTTCTTTCGGGTAGGCATGTTCAGCTTTATCGTATTTACGTGAAATTGGACGTAGCACATTGAGCGCCGTTTCGTGTGCTTGATCAACCAGCATTTTGAATTTTTTCGGATTTTGTAAATTCATTATTGTTCTCCAAAATTAAGCATGTAAGCCAGAATGCAAGATTGCCGTTGCACGAAGATCACGATACCAACGCTCAACAGGATGCTCTTTGGTAAAGCCATGACCACCGAGAATCTGAACACCATCGGTACCCATTTTCATTGATTTTTCAGCACAGAGCAGGCGAGCAAGATAGGCTTCACGATGGAACGGTTTGCCAGCTTCTGCCAAACTGGCAGCATTTAAAACCAGCATACGCATCGCATCGATTTCAATCGCCATATCAGCAATCATAAAAGCCACACTTTGACGATGCGAGATTGGTTCACCGAAGGCAGTACGTTCATTGGCATATTTGATACAGTAGGCTTTGATTGCTTCACAAGTCCCAATCGCCATGGCACACCACATCAAGTTGCCAAGATCAACAAAAGCAGTGTAATCAAAATCAGCATCCCCTAAGCGTAAGGCTGGCGTTTGATTAAATTGAAGGGTCGCTGTTTCAGCAGCTTTTAGGCCCATTGCAGGGTTGGCTTTGATGGCAATCGTTTCATTGGATTGCACCACGAAAATATCAGGTTGACCGTTGAACTCCGCACTGACCAAGAACACATCGGCAATATCACCTAAAAGCACTAAGCTCTTTTCACCCGTAATATAGAACTGTCCATTGGCTTCAGTTGCCGTGGTTTTTAACTGGTATGGGTTAAAAGCAGCTGTTGCTTCCTGAAATGCGAAAGTCGCCGTAACATCCGTATCTTCTGCAAACACAGGTAAGTACATCGATTGAACTTGGGTTGAGCCCCAACGAGTCATTGCATTGATAACACTGAAGGTGCTGAGTAAACCTGCAGTCAGACTGAAATCACCCTTAGCCAAGCTTTCCGCAATCAGAATATTACTCACAATATTTTGTTCTGCTGCCACACCACCCAATGCCTCTGGCAAAGCATAATAGTTGAGCCCCAAATCAACCAAATGTTGCCACAGTTGTTCGGGGAATTGTGCATGATGATCTGCATCATGTGCCAATGTGTACAGGACTTCTTCAGCAAATTGTGACATGGCATCAACGGTCATTTGCTGTTCTTCAGTCAGACTGAGATCAAACAGATTTTTGTTGGTCTGATTTGGGAGGCGTTGTTTATCGAGCGGTTGTGGCTTAAATGCTTTTTGTGTTTTATTGAGTACTTTAAAGCCCGTTTTTGAACCTTGATATAATGATTTTTCTACAAATTTTCTTAATTTGAGTTGATCAAGCATTTCGCTTCCTGCGAGTTTAGTGATCAAAGATAGCCCAAACCCTTGAGCTTTATTCATCATATTCGACATGGTTTTATCCTGAAGGATGGTTGTAAATTTATGCTGACATGCTCCTGATCAAAAGACTATGTCTTGTTTGACATGCTGACTAGAGAAAGATAAAGGGTAAATAAGCAGGTTTTTATTTTGTATTGTATTGTTTTTTATGATTTAAAAAAAATATCAAAAAAATAATTTTAAAAAAAATTGACCAAAATGACAGAGGCTCGGTTTCGTTAGAATCGCTTTGTCATTCAGTCTGCTGAATCTGTGATTTATTTACAAACAGGATTAATCTAAACCTTCTGTCAAAATCACCATATATTCGCCTGCCAAATCTCGGTGTTTTTTGGCCTGTTGATAGGCATCACTGTGATACCAATTCTGTGCTTCCTGCATACTGCTGAATTTAATGATGGCAACGCCGTCGCTTTCGATATTTTCTAATGCAATTGACTGACCATAAAACACAATCGGTTCAGCATCAAAGCCTTGGCTGGCTTTGCGTGCTAAAGATGTATAAGTTTTCATCTCATCTTTATTTTTGAGTTCTTTACGAATCAGAATGATATAGGCACTCATGGTTTTTCCTGAATTGAACTATTTTTAACTGACTAAATTTTCAAGGCATTGATGGATACCTGATCGTACCCATCAATGTACTTACTTTAAGCTGCGCGAGCGACCAAAGTTAAAATATCATAGGTTGCGACCAGTTCATCACGCTGATTTTTGACTTTGATATCCCAAACTACGACACCATGTTCAGGTTGAGATGGATCTTTTTGCGGTTTAGGGGTTTTCTGTTTGCAGGTGAGTTCAACACGAATCGAATCACCAATTTTCACAGGCTCAACAAAACGTAAATTATCCATGCCATAGTTGGCAATCACAGGGCCTTGAGCAGCATCGACAAATAAACCTGCTGCTGCTGAAACGATGAAATAACCATGCGCCACACGCTCACCGAAGAAAGAATCCGTTGCAGCGATTTTATCGGTATGCGCATAAAAATAGTCGCCACTGAGACAGGCAAAATTGACAATATCGGCTTCAGTCACGGTACGACGTGCAGTTAATAAACGCTCACCAATGACCAGTTCATCAAAATCCTTTTTAAAAGGATGGACGCGGTCTTGCTTGATGTTTGAACCCGTGGTCCATGAATGCGTCACTTGAGTGAGGCTGTTCGGTGAACCTTGAATCGCAGTCCGTTGCATATAGTGTTTGACTGCGCGAATGCCCCCCAGTTCTTCACCGCCACCAGCACGACCAGGTCCGCCATGAATCAAATGAGGCAGTGGCGAACCATGACCCGTACTTTCTTTGGCAGATTCTTCATCCAGAATATGAACTCGACCATGCCAAGGTGCTATTTTCTGAATAATCTGCTCAATGTTTTCATGAGTATTTTTAACTACGGAGGCAACCAGACTACCTTCACCACGAGCCACAAGATCGGCAAGTTCGTCAATTGATTGATACGGCATCAAAGTACACACAGGGCCAAAAGCTTCAGTGGTATGTACCAAGCTTGCCTGTAGTGGTTGCTCACACAGTAACAAGGTCGGTGGGAAGAATGCACCTTTATCAGGATGCTCAGCATTGATTTTAAACGTTGTCTCATCACCAAATACAATTTTGGCTTCTTTCGCCAGTTCAGCAACTTTAGCCGCTACATCCAGTTTTTGTTTTGGACTGGCGAGTGCACCCATGCTGGTGTCTTGTTTTTGTGGATCACCAACCACGACTTTTGCCAGCTTAGCACTCAGTTTTTGCTGAACTTGCTCAAGAAGTGCTTGCGGTACAAAGGCTCGACGAATCGCAGTACATTTTTGTCCTGCTTTGGTGGTCATTTCACAAAACACTTCACGTACAAACAGATCAACCGTGGCTTCATCTGCTTCAGGGCTGAGGATCGCACTATTCACTGAATCAGCTTCCATACTAAATGGAATTGAATATTTGTTCAGATGGGGATGGTTGCGAAGCTTTTGCCCAGTATAGGCAGAGCCAGTAAAGGTCACGCAGTCTTGAGGGCCCAAGTAATCAAACAAATCGTCAATTTGTCCGCAAATCAGTTGTAGAGAACCTTTGGGTAGGATTCCAGTTGAGATAATGGCTGCAACCACGGCTTGAGTCAGTTGAGCGCCATCAGTGGCTGGTTTGACGATACAAGGCACACCCGCCAATAACGTCGGTGCAATTTTTTCCAGCATGCCCCAAATCGGGAAGTTAAAGGCATTGATATGAACTGCCACACCCGCTTTAGGGCTTAAAATATGCTTGGCGCCAAAAGTGCCATTTTTTGAAAGTTGAATCCAACTGTCTTCCGTAATAATTTTTTCATCATTGAGTTCACGGCGTACCAGACTTGAATAAGCAAATAAGGTTTGAATACCGCCTTCGATATCAATCCATGCATCTTTTCGTGTTGCACCCGTTGCATAGGCAAGCTGATAAAAATCTTCTTTGTGCTCAAGTAAATGCTGTGCGATTTGTTTTAAGGCATTGGCTCGTTGATGAAAAGTCCAGTTTGCCAGCTCGGTACCATTCTGCTTGGCATATTTGACCACTTGCTGCATGTCGATGCCGTGACTGCTGACACTATAGATTGGCTCGCCAGTAATGGCATGTACAACCGTACGTCGATCTTGATGACTTGAGTGCCACGTTGCATAGACATAGGACGCTAGCTGTAGCAGTTGCTGACCCGAACCTTGGTCTTCATTGCCCTTGGCGATTTCTTCTTGCTGTGCTTGTTCAAGCATGATCAAACTCCATTTTTATGTGATACATCAATTATAAAAATATTTAAAATATGATTCATAATTTCATCCTGATTGGGCTAAAAGTCAATCTAAATTTGTTTTGAAAATCCAAATTAATTTTGATTAATTTTATTAAATATAATTAAAACAATTGCTTGGTTTGAGTTTGCTTGTTGATTTTAATTTGATACAAAAATATTGATTGACTTTATTTTTTGTGTATCGAAAAATAGATTCATGGATGGAATTCTCAAGGGAATCTACAAATGGAAAATAAGTATCAGAAATTTGAGCACAATATCGCCAATGACATCACCATTGAAGCCAAAGATGAAATGCCGGAAGCGTATCGCAAGACCTTGATTCGTCAGATTGGGCAACATGGTCATTCAGAAATTGTCGGTATGCTCCCAGAAGGTAACTGGATTACCCGTGCACCGACCTTGAAACGTAAAGCCGTGTTATTGGCAAAAGTTCAGGATGAAGCAGGGCATGGTCTATATCTTTACAGTGCCGCAGAAACTTTGGGTGCGGATCGTGATGAGATGATGGAAAAATTGATTGATGGAAAAATGAAATATTCATCGATTTTCAATTATCCAACCATGAGTTGGGCCGATGTCGCGGCGATTGGCTGGCTGGTTGATGGTGCTGCGATTGTGAATCAAGTGGCTTTATGTCGTACTTCTTATGGTCCTTATGCACGTGCCATGGTGCGGATTTGTAAAGAAGAAAGTTTCCATCAACGTCAAGGTTTTGAAGCCATGATGGCATTGGCGGCTGGTTCACCCGAACAAAAACAAATGGCACAAGATGCGGTGAATCGTTTCTGGTGGCCTGCATTGATGATGTTTGGTCCAAGTGATGATCATTCTCCTAATAGTGCGCAAAGCATGGCATGGGGAATCAAACGCTTTAGTAATGATGAATTGCGCCAGAAGTTTGTCGATAACACGGTTCCTCAAGTATTGCAGCTTGGTTTAACCGTACCGGATGCTGACTTGCAGTGGAATGAAGCAGCCGGCCATTACAGCTATGGCGAGATTGACTGGCAGGAATTCAATGAGGTGATTGCGGGTCGTGGGCCTTGTAATCATGAACGGATCGAAGCACGTCGTAAGGCTTGGGAAAATGGCAAGTGGGTGCGTGATGCCGCTGTGGTGTATGCCAAAAAGCAGCAAGCCCAAGTCGGCAAAGTTGCTTAAGCAAAATTTAGGGAAAAATTTGAGGATAACGTAATGGAAAATAATAACAACTGGTCGCTTTATGAAGTATTTGTGCGCAGTAAACAAGGTTTAAGTCACCGCCATGTCGGCAGTTTAAGAGCTCCAGATGACGAAATTGCACTGCAACATGCACGTGATGTCTATACCCGCCGTAATGAAGGCATCAGCATTTGGGTGGTGCGTTCAGAACTGATCAAATCATCACAGCCTGATGAAAAATCGGAGTTTTTTGAACCCGCATTGGACAAAGTCTATCGTCATCCGACCTTCTATCATATTCCTGATGGCATTGAGCACATGTAAGGGAGTATGCAAATGAATAATATCGCTTTGTCTAAATTCTTATTACATATCGGTGATAGCCAACTGGTCTTGGCGCAACGTTTGGCTGAATGGTGCGGTCATGCGCCAGAGCTGGAAATTGATATTGCCTTGGCCAATATTGGTTTGGATTTACTGGGGCAATCCCGAAATTTTCTGACTTTGGCAGGACAATACGAAGCTGAAAAACGTGATGAAGATCAACTGGCTTATTTCCGCAACGAACGTGAGTTTTTCAATTTATTGCTATGTGAACAACCGAATGGTGATTTTGCACAGACCATCGTGCGTCAGTGGTTGATGGATCATTACCATGTGTTGTTATTAACCGCTTTAACTCAATCCTCAATGCCAGAAGGCGCTGCATTGGCGGTGAAATCTTTAAAAGAAGCTAAGTACCATATTCGTTTCTCCACCAGCTGGATGGAGCGTTTAAGCCTCAGTACAACCGAAGCGCATCAACGTGTGCAGCAGGCTTTGGACAGTTTATGGCGTTTTAGTGCTGAACTGTTTGAACTCACTGCGGAAGAACAGACATTGGTTGGGCAAGGCATCATTGCTGATTTTTCCACTGAAAAAGCGCAATGGGAGCAAACCGTTACCGAGGAATTGAAGCGCTTTGAATTAACGATTCCTGAGAATGGTGCTTACCGCCGTGGCGCCAAACAAGGTTTGCATACCGAACACTTAGGATATTTGTTGGCTGAAATGCAATCCATCCAGCGTAATTATCCTGAGATGACTTGGTAACACAAGGAGTATCGCCATGCAAATGATTCGCCACTGTATTGACCAATGCTGGGATGTTTTACAAAACGTCAGTGATCCAGAAATTCCAGTATTGTCCGTTGTGGATCTGGGCATGATTCGCGGTGTGGAGTTGAATGAACAACAAGAAATTATTGTTCGATTGACCCCGACCTATAGCGGTTGTCCAGCCACTGACTTATTAAAAGCACAGATCGTCGAAGCATTGGCAGCGGAGGATTTGATCCCTGCAAGAGTCATGATTGATTTATCAGAAGCATGGACCACGGACTGGATGTCAGATGCAGGTAAGCAGAAGCTGCAAGCCTATGGGATTGCACCACCAGAAGGGACTGCACAGCTATGCGGAACGCATGTGCATCTGAGTGATGGTGTGGTCTGTCCACACTGTAAAAGCCGCGACACTCGATTGTTGACCGAGTTTAGTTCGACTGCCTGCAAAGCACTGTACAAATGTCGGGACTGCCTTGAACCCTTTGATTATTTTAAATGTATTTAAAGCCTTGGATAAGGAAATCAGCCATGAGCCAATTTATTCCATTAAAAGTAAAAACAATTACACCTCAGACTGATCAGGCGATCTGTATTGCTTTTGATCTGGTCCCAGAACAACAGCAACAGTTCCAATTTCAGCCGGGCCAGCATCTGACGATTCGCCATTTAACCGAGGCTGGGGAAATTCGCCGTTGCTATTCGATCTGTAGTTATGCGCCAAAAGAAGATATCAGTATTGCAGTCAAAAAGATTGATCAGGGCCAGTTTTCCCATTGGGCCAATGAACATTTAAAAGTGGGTGATGTACTGGAAGTAATGCCACCACAAGGCGTTTTTTTTCAGAAAGCAGCCAGAACAGGTGGGCAAGCTTATTTAGGTATTGCTGCTGGAAGTGGTATTACCCCGATTCTTTCCATCATAAAACAGGTGTTGTTTGAGCAAAACTCGGCAAACTTTACTTTGCTGTATGGCAATCGTTCTTGGAAACAAACCATGTTTGCTGAGCAGGTTATGGATTTAAAAGACCAGTTTAAAGAACGCTTTCAGCTGATTAATATTTTCTCACGTGAATTCAATGACAGTGAGTTACTGAATGGCCGGATTGATGAAGACAAGCTCAAGCAGTTATTTGAATATGAGGTATTAGAACCCAACTTTGATCATGTATTTGCCTGCGGCCCCGACGAAATGATGGACACGGTTGAACGCCTGTTTCCTGTGTATGGTGTGACTAAAGAGAAGATTCACACGGAACGTTTTAATACGGGGCATGTCCGCAAACGTTCAGCGGAAGTTGATGCCAACCGTAAAGAAGAAAAAGTCAATATTGTGTTGGATGGGCGAGAGTTGATTGTTGCTGTGGGACATGAGGACGAAAGTATCCTAGATGCCGCATTACGTGCCGGTGCGGATTTGCCTTATGCCTGTAAGGGTGGGGTCTGTGCCACCTGTCGCTGCAAGGTGCTTTCAGGTGAAGTGGATATGTTCCTGAACTATAGCCTTGAAGATGATGAGGTGGAAAAAGGCTATGTGCTGAGCTGCCAGACTTTACCGAAAGGCGCAAATGTACGTTTAAGCTTTGATGAGTAGAGGTGAGATCGTCATGCAAACCTTGATTCAGGTTGAAAGGCCAATAGATGGGGTCATGCTGCTCAGCTTAAACCGTCCAGAAAAACGTAATGCGTTGAATAATGCCACTTTACAGGGTCTATGTGAGCTATTGGAACAAGCAGAACAGAATCCTGAGGTGAAAGTGGTTGTACTGACGGGCAATCGCAATTGCTTTGCTGCGGGTGCAGATCTGAACGAATTGGCAGAAATGGATGCCGTAGCTTTACAGCTCGATATCCGTCCAACGCTATGGCAGAAGATTGACAGTTTTACTAAACCCATCATCGCTGCTGTGAATGGTTATGCCTTGGGTGCGGGCTTTGAGCTGGTGTTGCATTCGGATATGGTGATTTGTGGTGACAATGCCAAATTTGCCTTGCCTGAGATTGGCCTAGGCATGTTACCCGGTGCAGGTGGTACTCAACGTTTAGCACGTCTGGTGGGGCAGCAATTGACCATGCGCTGGGCGATGACAGGGGTAATGATCTCAGCCAAGCAAGCACAGCAACATGGGATTTGTAGTGAAGTGGTGCCAACAGCACTGACCGTGGAATATGCAGTCCAATTGGCAAGCAAAATTGCCAAACAAGCGCCTTTGGCAATTCGGGTGATCAAACAATCAATCAAAAGTATTCATGAAATCACATTGAGTCAAGGACTGAAAGCAGAACGACAGAATTTTGTCTGGTTGGCAGCAACCAAAGATCGAAACGAAGGCATTCATGCATTCTTTGAAAAAAGAAAACCAATCTTTAGAGGTGAGTAATGGACTATAAAAATATTATCGTGGAAGAAAAAAATGCGGTGGGTTATTTAACCTTTAATCGTCCCCAAGCATTGAATAGCTTTAACGTCGAGATGCACCGTGAGGTGGCCGAAGTTCTGAATCTATGGGCTAAAAAACAAGAGGTTCGTTGTATCGTGATCAGTGGCGAAGGCCGTGGTTTCTGTGCAGGGCAAGATCTTGGCGATCGTGTGGTTGATCCAAATGCCGCAGCACCTGATTTAGGTTACTCGATTGAAACCTACTATAACCCGCTGATTAGAGCCATTGTGAATATGCCGAAGCCCGTGATTTGTGCGGTGAACGGAGTAGCTGCAGGCGCAGGTGCCAATATTGCCTTGGCCTGTGATCTGGTGATTGCAGCCAAATCTGCCAACTTTGTACAGGCCTTCTGTCGTTTAGGTTTAGTACCTGACTCAGGTGGAACTTGGTTCTTGCCACGTGCTGTAGGCCATGCGCGTGCCATGGGGCTCGCGTTGCTGGGTGATAAATTGCCTGCTGAAACCGCCAAAGAATGGGGCATGATCTGGGATGTGGCTGAAGATAGCGAATTAAAAACCAAGGTCACAGAACTGGCGGAACGTTTAGCTAAGCAACCGACTTTTGGCCTGTCGCTGATCAAAAAAGCCATGCATCAATCAAGTAATCATAGTTTTGACGAACAGATGCACTTGGAACGAGATTTTCAGCGTATTGCTGGGCGTTCGGAAGATTATCGTGAAGGCGTCCAAGCCTTTATGAATAAGCGTGAGCCAAATTTTCAGGGGCGTTAAGCATGATCAGTTTCGATTTATCCCACGCCCAAATTGCCGTGATTGGCTCGGGCACCATGGGAATTGGGATTGCCCAATTGGCAATCACCAATGGTCATTCTACGGTGCTCTATGATCTTGACCGTGAAAGGACCCAGCAGGCCGTTGAAGGATTGCATCAGACCTTCGCGAAGTTGACAGAAAAAGGCAAGATGACCTCTGAGCAGGCACAGCAAGCACTTTCACGTTTGAGCATTGCTGATCAAATCGAGACATTGGCAGGTGTCGATTTGGTGATAGAAGCGGTAGTTGAAAAGCTGGAAGTGAAACAGGCTTTGTTTAAGCAGTTGGCGACGATTTGTAACGACCAAACTATTTTAGCCACCAATACCTCATCTATTTCAGTGACAGCAATTGCATCTACTGTTCCACATCCTGAGCGTATAGTTGGACTGCATTTCTTCAATCCTGCACCAGTGATGAAACTGGTGGAGATTGTACAAGGCTTAAAAACGCCAATTGATTTATGTCAGGCCTTAAAAGCCTTGATGCTGGCTTGGAACAAAATTCCTGTGTTAACCAAGTCAACACCAGGCTTTATCGTCAATCGGATTGCCCGTCCTTTTTATGCAGAAGCATTTCGCGCCTTGCAAGAACAGGTCACTACATATGACCAGCTCGACTATGCCCTAAAGCAGTGCGGTGGTTTTGCGATGGGACCGTGTGAGTTAACCGATTTAATTGGGCAAGATGTTAATTTCTCAGTCACTCAAAGTGTTTATGAAGCCTTCTTTTATGAACCGCGTTATCGTCCAAGCCTGATTCAGAAAGAATTGGTGGATGCGGGTACATGGGGACGTAAATCAAAGCAAGGCTTTTATCGCTATGATGAAAAAAATCAGTATGCGACTTTTCAGCCTCAGCTTATTACTGCGCCGTCTTTTCATGCTGATGTTCAAGTCAAAGGTACATGGGCTCAATGTCCGCATGTATTAGAACGTCTGGGCCTAAGTCATGCTTTAACAAGCAATGAAAATATCATCCAAATTGATGATATTGATCTACGTTTAAGTCATGGAGAATCTGCCAATATCGATTATCCAAATCGTAAAACGGTATTGATGGATTGGCATCATCATTTTGAGCAGGCACAGGCGGTGGTGCTGAGTCATAACCATCTTTGCCAAGTTGAAGATTTGGGAAAAATCGAAGCGTTTTTTGCGCAACAACAGATCAAGGTACTTTGGATCAGCGATCATCCCGCACTGTTAACTTTACGTACCATTGTCTTGTTGATCAATGAAGCCTGTGAGGCCAGTCTGCATGGTGTTGCGAGTATGGAAGATATTGATAATGCGATGAGATATGGTGTCAATTATCCTAAGGGACCGTATCAATGGATGATGCAATTGGGCGCTGAATATGTCTTGGCAACGTTAAACAATTTATATGCCATCTATGGCGAAGAAAAATATCGTGCAAGTCTTTATCTCAAGCAATACGTGGCAAAGCAGCAAAGTGTGATTGCTGACGATTCAAAAAATTTAACAGAATGTGCATAAGCAGGAGCGATCATGGAAGACGTTTTAATTTGTGATTTTATTCGTACCCCAATTGGACGTTATGCAGGGTCATTGAGTTCGGTGCGTACTGATGATCTTGCGGCATTGCCAATCAAACATTTAAAAGAAAAACATGCGCATCTACCTTGGCAAGATTTAGATGAAGTCTATTTGGGCTGTGCCAATCAAGCGGGTGAAGATAACCGTAATGTGGCGCGTATGGCAACTTTATTGGCGGGTTTACCTGAGGCAGTTCCTGCAATGACGGTGAACCGTCTCTGTGCATCTGGTTTAGATGCTGTCGGATTGGCGGCACGTTCGATTAAGGCTGGCGAGTCACAATTTGTATTGGCGGGCGGGGTTGAGTCGATGAGTCGGGCACCCTTTGTTCAGGCCAAGCCAACCGAGGCTTTTGGTCGTAGCCCTGAAATTTTTGATACCACCATTGGCTGGCGTTTCATCAATAAAAAAATGAAAGCCGACTATGGGACGGACAGCATGCCTGAAACAGCTGAAAATGTGGCTGAGAAATACCAGATTAGCCGACAGGATCAGGATGCATTCGCGATTCGTAGTCAACAGAAAGTAGCAGCGGCACAACAAGCAGGTTTTTTTAAGGGTGAAATTCTGCCTGTCGAACTAGTTGATCGTAAAAAGAATGTCACTGTCTTTTCACAGGATGAGCATCCACGTGCTGATACTAGTTTAGATAGCCTTGCAAAATTGAAAGCACCGTTCCGTAAAGAAGGTGGCTCGGTGACGGCGGGGAATGCTTCGGGAGTGAATGATGGCTCGGCTTGTGTGTTGCTGACCAATCGTCAGTTTGCCGATACCCATGGTTTAACCCCATTGGCCCGTGTAGTAGCGATTGCCAGTGCTGGGGTAGAACCGAAATATATGGGCATTGGCCCAGTGCCTGCGGTACAAAAACTATTAAAACAAACGGGTCTTAGTTTAGATCAAATGGATGTGATTGAGCTGAACGAAGCTTTTGCAGCACAGTCATTGGCCTGTATGCGTGAGTTAGGTCTTAAGGATGATGATGCACGAGTCAACCCAAATGGTGGTGCAATTGCGTTGGGTCATCCACTGGGGATGAGTGGGACGCGTTTGGTGATGACTGCGACCAGAGAATTGAAAAGACGCCAAGGGAAATATGCACTGTGCACCATGTGTGTTGGTGTTGGGCAAGGTGTGGCCCTTATTTTAGAAAATTTAAATTGATTGAAACGGTTCGAATAATATAACGACATAGGAGAGACGGCAGTGGATAGCCTGATAACACAAGATGTAGAAAAAATGACGCTTGCGGAGTTACGAGCGCTACAAACCAAACGCTTAAAAGACACCTTGACATATGTTTATGCCAATAGCCCTGTCTATAAGAAAAAGTTTGACGATGCAGGTGTACATCCCGATGATTTCGTCAACTTGGATGATCTGGCCAAGTTTCCATTTACCACTAAACAGGATTTAAGAGATAACTATCCCTTTGGTATGTTTGCAGTGCCACAGGAGCAGATTGTTCGTTTACATGCCTCTTCAGGTACCACAGGGAAACCAACCGTCGTTGGCTATACCCAAAAAGATATCCATACTTGGTCGGATATCGTAGCGCGTTGCCTGCGTATGGCAGGTTTAAGCGCCAAAGATATGATTCAGGTTGCCTATGGTTATGGTCTGTTTACAGGCGGTTTAGGCGCACATTATGGCGCTGAACGCTTAGGTGCAACCGTGATTCCAATGTCAGGTGGGCAGACGGAGAAACAGGTGCAACTGATTCAGGATTTTAAACCGACGGCAATTATGGTCACGCCATCATATTGTGTCAGCATTATTGAAAAACTGGAGCAGCAATTAGGTAGTGCCCGTAATACCTCGTTAAAAGTCGGGATTTTTGGTGCTGAGCCTTGGACCAACGAGTTACGTCGTGAAATCGAAGAACGTTTAAATATTAAAGCGCTGGATATTTATGGTTTATCGGAGATTATGGGGCCGGGAGTTGCGATGCAGTGTCTGGGCGAAGGTGAAGGTCTGACCATTTGGGAAGATCATTTTTATCCTGAGATCATTCATCCTGAAACAGGTGAAGTGTGTAAAGATGGTGAATTGGGCGAGCTGGTCTTCACCACCATTACCAAAGAAGGTTTGCCGATTATCCGCTATCGTACCCGCGATTTAACCCGTTTATTGGCAGGTCAGAACATGGCGATGCGCCGTATGGATAAAATTGTAGGGCGTAGTGATGATATGTTGATTATTCGCGGTGTCAATGTATTCCCGACACAGATCGAAGAACAGATTTTACAAGTGCCGAGTCTGGTACCGAATTATGAAATTCTGGTGGCAAAGAAAGGGCATATGGATACTTTGCATATCCGTACCGAAATGTGCCATAACTGTGACAAGCAGGCGCAGCAATTGGCTCAACAGTTGATGCAACGGATTAAAACCATGATTGGGATTTCTGTTACGGTGGAAGTAGTCAATGAATTGACCTTGCCACGTTCTGAAGGTAAAGCAAAACGCGTCATTGATATGCGTCAGATTGCTTAACATTATAATCATTCAGGGTATAGTATTCCCTATATCCTGAATCTAAATGCCAAGATAAAAGTATGAGTGTAAAGTTACAGCAAATTATTGATTCAATTATTCAGAATGAACCCTTAAGTGGTACCTCATTGATTTCGACTATTTTTGGCGATTCAGTGCTGCATCGAGGTGGAAATATCAGTCTTGCCAGCTTGATTCAGTTAATGGAGTTGTTTGATTTTAATGATCGTGCTGTACGAACTTCTGTTTTTCGTTTGGTTAAAAGTGATTGGCTTGGTTCAGATAAAATTGGCAGAACCAGTTTCTACCGCATTACCGATGCCAGTCGTTCCAAATATTTGCAGGCTGAGCAACGGATTTATAATGATCAGATGAAAGAGTGGGATCATTCTTGGGATCTGATTTTGATGTCGAGTCTGGATACAGACAATAAGGCATTTTTAAAGAAAGAACTGGAATGGTTGGGCTTTGCTAACATTTCCACCAATCTGATGGCTTATCCAGGTTCAAACCGCTTGCAGCTACAAAAACTGTTGGTTGACCTCAATATGAGTGAACAGGTGGTGGTGTTTAAGGCCGAGACCTTACAGCTGTTTAATAACTCAACCGAAACGATTGGCCGTATGTTAGAAACCAATTGGCCGATTGATGAGTTACGTCAACGTTATCTGCAATTTCTGGATATGTTTCGGGAGATTGGCGTGATTTTGATGCAGGATGACGAAAGTATTGAACCGATTCAAGCCTTCCAGATTCGGACCTTATTGATTCATTACTATCGTCGTATTTTACTGAAAGATCCTGCATTGCCCTTAGAACTATTATCGGCGGATTGGCCTGCAGTCAATGCCCGTACATTATCCATGAACATTTACAAAAAAGTCTTTGAAGCGGCTGATGACTATTTCTTATCGGTTGCGGCAACATCGGAAGGTCCAATGCCGAATGCGACTGCACCATTCTGGCGTCGTTTTGGCGGCTTAACCCAAAGTAATGAGAGATTGAGTCATGCCTTGCTATAGCATTGATGGGGTGGTTCCTGTGGTTCACTCCAGTGCATTTGTTCATCCCACTGCGGTTTTAATTGGTGATGTGATTATTGAAGCTGGGGCTTATATTGGGCCATTTGCCTCATTGCGTGCGGACTTTGGTCGTATCCATATCAAAGCAAATGCCAATGTACAGGACAGTTGCATCATTCATGGTTTTCCGCAAAGTATTACCCTTGTTGAAGAAATGGGACATATTGGTCATGCTGCGACGTTGCATGGTTGCCGTATCGGTAAAAATGTGCTGATTGGTATGAATAGCGTCATTTTGGATTATGCTGAGATTGGTGAAAATAGCATTATCGGTGCAAATAGTTTGGTCAAAACCAAAGATCGAATTCCTGCCAATGTACTGGCAATGGGAAGCCCAGCAAAAGTTATGCGAGATTTAACAGAACAAGAACGCGCATGGAAAATCAAAGGGACCCAAGAATATATTCACTTGGTGCAGCGTTGTTTAAACAGCATGATAGAAGTCCTGCCTTTGATTGAAAATTCACATGATCGTAAGACCTATCAAGATTTTCAGTCTGATCATCAAATCAAGCCAACAACGGCATGAATAGGCCATTTGAGCTGATCAATTTCTTTTGAACATCGGCGATAACAAGACATCAAAAAGCAACAGTTTGTTTTTAAATATTAGTTGATGATGGAGTGTAAGTTTTTCTACTCCTTCGTCAGAAAAATGCAGGCAAGCATTTGCCAGTACATTTTTAGATATAAACCCGCCTAAAAGTGAATACTTTATTTAAGGAAATACAACGAGGTTAATGATGTCTATTTTAACAAAAGAAATTTGGGATCAAAAATTATTTCGTGGTACATGGCAATCTGCCAAAAACGGTTATCAAGTGGTTGAAGTTGCGACTGGTGAGTCCTTAGGGCAGATTGGATATGCAGATACATCCGATGTGGTCGATGCAGCTCAGCAAGCCAAGATTGCACAAAAGCAATGGTGGGCGCTCAGTTATCAAGAGCGTCAGGTGGTTTTTGAGCGCGCAGTACAGATCCTAACGGAGCATCAGGCTGAAATTATCGAGTGGCTGGTGAAAGAAAGTGGTTCGTTACAATTAAAAGCAGGTTTTGAGGTTAATATCTCGATACAGGTATTAAAGCATTGTATTGGATTACCAGCAGCTGATCAGGGCACATTATTGCCAACTACGGCAGGTAAACTGAGTTTAGCCAAGCGAGTGCCTTTAGGTGTCGTTGGAGCGATTTCGCCGTTTAATTTTCCTTTATATCTTGCGCTACGTGCGGTTGCACCAGCCTTAGCGCTTGGAAATGCGGTGGTCTTGAAACCTGATGAACGCACTGCAGTCTGTAGCGGTTATGCAATTGCCCGTATTTTTGAATTGGCTGGTTTACCACAAGGACTATTACATGTACTGCCGGGTGGTGCTGAAGTGGGTGAAGCACTGACCTTGGATAAAAATATTGCCAGTATCCAATTTACTGGCTCAACCCATGTTGGGCGTATTGTCGGCGCCAATGCGGCTAAAACACTGAAAAAAGTATCGCTTGAGTTAGGTGGCAAAAATTCACTGATTATTCTGGATGATGCCGATATTGAGCTTGCGGCAGAGAATATTGCGTGGGGTGCTTTTTTGCATTCGGGTCAAATCTGTATGACTTCTGGAAAAATCCTGATTCAGGAGAAGATTTATCCTCAAGTCAAACAACGTGTGCTTGAGAAGGTCAAAAAATTTGTCGTGGGTAATCCTTTGCAAAGTGACGTCACGATTGGCCCATTGATTAATGCCATGCAGTCGCAACGGGTCGAACAGCTGGTTAAGGATGCGATTGCGCATGGTGCAAAACTAGAAGTCGGTGGGCAGGCGAAAGGGGTTTTCTTTGAGCCAACGGTCTTAGCTGATGTAACACAAGACAATCCGATTTTTACAGAAGAGATTTTCGGTCCTGTTGCTGTTCTGATTCCTTTTAGCACCGATGAACAGGCAATTGAACTTGCAAATGATGGTGACTATGGGCTTTCAGCGGGGATTATTACTGCAAATGTTGGGCGCGGCATGCAGCTTGGTCAGCAATTGAATGTAGGTTTATTGCATATCAATGATCAAACCGTGAATGATGAAACAGTGAATCCTTTTGGTGGCTTTGGTGCATCAGGTAATGCTACACGGATTGGTGGCCCTGCAAATGCGGATGAGTTTACCCAATGGCAATGGATGACCATTCAGGCGCAAGCGCCACATTATCCATTTTAACTAGGGTTAACAAACTCCTTGTGATTTGTCCCTAAAACCTTAGGGACAAATGCTGCTAAATCACATTACGCAGTTCATTGGCGGTGTTGCGTAGTAACGGTAAAATCTGTTGCACTAAATAATCCTCTTGTACACGATTGGTCTGTGACATGCAGTTTAGAGCGGCAATCGCTTTTCCTTGAGCATTAATCACAGGTACTGCAATTGCGATGACACCGAGTTCATGTTCTTCTTTAGAAAGGCAATAATCTGCTTGTGAAATACCTTTTAGCACCTCAAAGAACTTATTTTCATCCGTTATTGTAAAAGGGGTTAAACGTTTTAAACCAAACCTTTTCACCCAGTCGTGTTGAGCTGCGTCTGATTGGGCAGCCAATAAGACTTTCCCTGTTGACGTTGCGTGTGCAGGTAGACGATTGCCTAAATGCATGCCATAAGGGCTCACCCTGAGATTATCCTGTTGGGGCAGATAACTACGGGCGATCGGCACCACCTCGTTATCATCTAAGACCACCAGGGAAAAGGTTAATGAGGTTTGTGCAGATAAAAGATTAAGGAAGGATTGGGCAATTTTAGGCAAGTGTGCTGAACTTAAATAAGAACTTGAGAAACGTAATACACGATGGGTGAGCCAATAATAATGTTCATCTGTGTCTAAATAGCCTAAGTATTTTAGAGTTTTAAGATAACGCCGTGCTGCTGTTCGGCTGATCCCAGTTCGTTCAGCCACTTGAGTAACATTTAAACGTTGCCGATCAACCCCAAAAGCCTCCAGTAAAACTAAACCCTTTGCCAAACCTGCAATGTAGTCTTCCTGACGAATCTGTTCATATGAGCTGGGGTGCTCTAACACAGCATCGACCTTAACCATACTTCCATTCCTGTTATTGTGATGTTTTGTCCGCTATTCGGACAAATGAAATGATAGTCGGTTCTTTTCGACTTGGCTATATCGTGCCCAAAACTTAAAAGCAGTAAGTTAAAACACAGGAGATCACAAGGAAGATGTCATGGAAATTTTAACAACGCAGGTCGCAATTATTGGTGCAGGCCCTGCTGGATTACTACTTGGGCAGCTTTTATATCAAGCAGGTATTGAGCATATTATTATTGAACAACGTAGTGCAGATTATGTCGCTTCGCGAATACGTGCTGGCATCTTGGAACAAGTATCGGTTGATTTACTTAAGCAGGCCGGTGTTGACCAGCATCTAAACGAGAAAGGATTGCCGCATTCAGGCATTGAGATACTCACCAATGGACAGAAGCACCGCGTTGATTTATCTGCATTGACGGGTGGAAAGCAAGTCACGGTTTATGGTCAAACAGAAGTGACCAAAGATTTGATGATGGCACGTGAGGCCGCACAGCTTAAATCATTTTATGAAGCACACAATGTACAGGTCAGCGATTTTTATCAGACACCTAAAGTGCAATTTGAACATCAAGGGCAGGCATTTCAAATTCACTGTGACTTTATCGCAGGTTGTGATGGCTATCATGGAATATGCCGAGCCAGTGTGCCTCAGGATAAAATCAAGACGTATGAAAAAGTGTATCCATTTGGCTGGTTAGGCGTGCTAGCTGATGTACCACCTGTTGCTGATGAATTGATTTACGTGCAATCAGAACGTGGTTTTGCTTTATGCAGTATGCGTTCAGAAACACGTAGCCGTTATTACTTGCAAGTGCCGTTCAATGATCGAGTTGAAGATTGGTCAGATGAGAGATTTTGGGAAGAGCTGAAATTGCGTTTAGATGCTGAAAGCCGGGAAAAGTTGATAACAGGCCCATCAATCGAAAAAAGTATAGCGCCGTTACGCAGTTTTGTGACGGAACCCATGCGCTTCGGCACACTGTTTTTAGCAGGTGATGCGGCACATATTGTCCCACCAACAGGTGCAAAAGGGTTAAATCTGGCAGCCTCTGATATTGCTTATCTCTCCAGTGCATTGATTGAGTATTATATCGAAGGTTCAGATCAGGGCATTCAGGAATATTCAGAAAAATGTTTACAACGAGTCTGGAAGGCTGAACGTTTTTCTTGGTGGATGACGCATTTGTTGCATCGCTTTGAAACAGAAAGTGAGTTTGAACATAAGATTAAACAAGCCGAACTTAGCTATATTCTTGGCTCTACGGCAGGCAAGACGACTTTGGCAGAAAATTATGTCGGTTTGCCGATACATGCCTAAAGCACCATTCAAATTTTTTTTAGTACATTGCGTTGATAATGATTTTTAAAATTTACACAAGTTGATATGTGGCGTGTTGATCCACATTTATAAGAAAATAGAGAGATTTATCATGGTTGATACTTATATTATCGTACACGGTGCATGGCACAACGGCCGCTTAATGGAACCAACAGCTGAGTATATCCGATCTCAAGGCCATATCGTTCATTGTCCAACTTTGGCAGGAAATCGCCCCAATGAAGATTGTAGTCAGATTGGTTTAGAAGATGCCATCAGCTCACTGATTCAATATATAGAGCAGCACGATTTAAATGATATTCGTTTAGTAGGGCATAGTTATGCCGGTATGGTGATTTCTGCAGTTATTGATCGTATTCCACTGCGAATTCGCAGAGTTGTATATGCAAATGCCTTCGTACCATTTCCAAATGAATGTCTGAATGATATGGCCCCAGCACAATATAAGGCTTTGTTCGATCCAATGGCTAAAGCAAATCACAATGCTGTATCTTTACCATTTTCCGTTTGGCGTGAATGCTTTATGAATGATGCGGATGAGGCACTTGCTAAATCTACGTTTCAACGCTTAACACCACAACCTTATGGTTGCTTTCGTGATCCTATCGTACTGTCTAAACATATTGCGGCAATTGATATTGCAAAATCATATTTGAATTGCAGACTTGATACCGCCTTGCCACAAAGTTTATCTTGGCATCCGCGCTTATCTGAGCGCTTAGGTTTATTTCGTTATGTAGAGGCAAATGGAGGACATGAGACTTTATTTACCGATCCGATTGGTTTTGCCAAGGCGATTATGATGGCAGCACGGGATTAAGTTTTACAGAAGAGATTCTTCAAGATTCGGAATTTGCTGTCGTCGAGCAGTCAATATCTAAATTTATAAAAAAAGCTGTTCAAAAAATTGAACAGCTTTTTTAGATACTTAATTGAGCAATTTATTCAGCAAACTGCGGAATCATTTTCCGTACATTGGTCTTCGCTTCAATCACGGTCATGAAAGTATAAGCACCAATAAATTTACGGCTAATGAACATAAACTCTTTTGGTGGAACCGAGAAATAGCGTGACGCCATTGATTGACCAGCCTGTTGCATCACACGATTATGCAATTGGCTCTTTTTCCAGTCATAGCGATTTTGATCATCCATAATACCAACAGGCATATCAGGATTGTTGCTTGGACAGCTAAAAGCCTCTGTTGCAATCAGGAAGACATCTGCCATACCTGGTTTAACACTTTCGGGCATGGCATCAAAGAAATCATAACCTGTCATGGCTTTGACCATAGCATTTTTATCATGGTCATACCCAGCATGAATCAGGTTGCGGGCAACACTAAGTAAGTTGTTATCAAATTGACGAATCGCACCAAAATCGAGTAACACGATTTTATCTCTAACGTCATCACCATTACCTAAACGAACCAGGTAGTTACCAAAGTTCGGATCGGTTTGCATTTCACCCCATTCAAATAGCTCACGTACCGCAATTTCTAAAGACGCTTCACCGAGTTGGTTACGACGTTCTTGAGGTAGGGAAAGCATCACTGGACTATTGACTGGTACGCCACGCTCAAAGGTCATGCACAACACTTTTTCAGCGCAAAATTCCTCAATAATTTCAGGCACCACATAACGCGGATCATCTTTCAATCGCTCAGCAAAACGACGTGTGGTTGCCGCTTCAATGCCATAATCGACTTCACGATGCATCATTTCACGAACTTCATCAAACCACTGATCAAACTCACGGGTTTGAGGCACCATACGTGTCAGTTTCAGCATGTTCTTAAACAGATTCATATCAGAATCAATCGCTTCAGCAACACCCGGATATTGGATTTTTAGGACTAACTCTAAGCCATCCGACTTGCGCGTTGCACGATGGACTTGAGCAAGTGATGCTGTTCCAATCGGCTCATGATCAATCGTAAGCTCATCGAGTTTAGAGCCAAGTTGATCTTGTAAATGGGATTTAATTGCAGGCCAAGCCAAGGCAACGGTTTGATTGTTGAGGGTATTTAAAGCTTGTGTGATTTCTTCAGGCAAGAAATGCTCGCCATATAGCGCCATCATTTGTCCAATCTTGACGATTGAACCTTTTAATTTCCCAATTTCAGAAACTAAATAGTGTGCCTGTTCAGCCATGGCTTTTTTACGTTTCTTCTCTTTTTCTTCTTCACTAGAAAATAGGGAAGTGGCACTTGCTGTCGCCCAGCGTGTTCCAGCAAGTAAAGAAGCTTTTGCAATAGATAAGCGACGATCCACCGACGAGGTTTTTAGATTCTTAAGCTTATCGTTCTGATCTGACATGAAAGAAAAGTCCTATGCTGAAATCGGAGGGTTGAAAGCCGAGACTTGAATTGTAGCGAATATTACAGCTTTTGAACGTATTAAAATAGTTCAATCTCTTGAATTATCAGTCTAAATTTGAGCAATAGGACACCTATTTTAAAAATAGCCTAAGTAAATATTTCACATTGACACTATCTTTACTATACATATGTCCTAAATTTTAAACTGAATTTTAAGTGACGACTTACACATTAAAGCCGCTCTGTTACTATGAATGTGCTTCACCAGCATTTGTTTGACCTGACTGTGGTGAAAGCCGACCGCATAGGCTTTAACGATAATGATACTGGGCAGCGTAAAGAAAAAATACTTGGTGTCGTCTAAAGTCGCATCTTTGAAAACGCCTTCTTCAACAAGTATCTCTCTGAGAAATTGTTTTTCCGCTTGTACTGTGCTGGATGATTCATCATCCCAATAATTCTGACGCATTGCCATCAAATTATTATGCTTATAACTCATATAACCATTGAGCCTGTTTATTCCACTGTTATCCAATATATGAGGTTGCTAGGGTATTTATCAAGAATAGATTTATATCAAAAATAGCCTAAGCAAATTTAAACTTTTATTTAAAAATGCTACACTTATCACACGACCAACATTAAACAAAAATACTGAATTGTTATGACACCTGCTTGTAAACTATTGGAAAAAAATAAAATACAATTCTCTATTCATGAATATGAACATGATGTGAATGCTAAAAGTTTCGGGTTAGAGGCTGCAGAAAAACTCAACTTAAAGGTGGAAGAAGTTTTTAAAACCTTAATGGTGACCGATGAAAAGAATTATTTCATTGCGATTTTGCCTGTGCACCATCAGCTCAATCTTAAAAAAGTCGCGACAGCAGTAGGTTGTAAGAAACTACAAATGGCCAATCCCAAAGATGCGGAGCGCTTGACCGGTTATCTTGTCGGAGGGATTAGTCCATTGGGGCAGAAGAAGCGACTAAAGACGGTTATTGATGCAACGGCTCAAACATTCGATAAAATTTATGTCAGTGGTGGGAAACGGGGACTGGATATTGGTCTGGATCCACAGGACCTCGCAAAATTACTGAGTGCTGATTTTTTTGATGTTTTAGACTAGAAAAATAATTTTTTCAGGCAATGTTTTTTATAAATTATTGTTATATCTAATTTTTTAAGAATCTACAAAAGCAATTAGCAATTAAAAAGTTATCATTTTATTTAATGAGAATTATTATTATCTTTTTGTATCTTTATTAAGCTAAATTAATATTTAAAACAAATTAATTCAATAAATTAGATCGAATTTTTCAGGTTCTTTTATGGAATTGAAATAGTAAATGATAATAATTATCATTAGTTCCATCTTAATCACAAACTCCCTTGTGTCTAAGATGTGTTTCAGGCCTAAAACATTTCGAAAAACAAATTAACTCTCTTGAAAGAGGATACCGTCAGATGCAATCACTTGCCAATCGGTTGGCGATGCAACATTTCGTCAATGCATATACGCAAGAAACTGGCAAAGGTCACTTGCTAGATAACAGTCAGCAAAGTCCACAACAACAAGCGTTTAGCCAAGGTTTGACGCTGTTATCAATCCCTATCCATTCTATTCAAGCGCAATGTAATTTTCCTTTATCTTATGTCAGTCGAGTCGGGCGACATCGTTTAGCAGATCTTCCACAAATTATTATCCATGGACAAGTCAAACCATTTAGTACAGTTGCAATCGTCGGGCTATTGCTTGAGGAGTTGGTTTTTGAATCCTCTATTCCATTAGATGCAGCTTCTTTGCTGGAGAAGTGGATTCAGAGCCGTGATGCATTACAGCAGTTTTTATTACAGCGTGAAGCTGATTTTGATGATCTGGTTAAGGCAGGTCAGAGTTTTATTGAAACCGAACAGGCACTGATTCTGGGGCATAGCATGCACCCAGCACCGAAAAGTAGAACGGGTTTTGTGCATGAAGACTGGTTAAAGTTTTCACCTGAACATAAAGGCAAGACGCAACTACATTATTGGCTGGTGCATCAGGACTATATTTCAGAAGGCAGCGCTACGGATGAAAGTATTTCAGCTCAATTAAAAACAGCGTTACAGTGGTATTTGTCTGAAAATGATCTCAATCTGCTCAAGACTCACACAGCATATAAATTACTCCCATTACATCCTTGGCAAGCCCGCTATTTGCAAAGTAAGCCTTGGTTTGAGCGTTTAAAACAAACGGGGCAGTTAATTGATGTAGGCTTACGAGGCTGGCAATTTTCTCCAACCACTTCGATCCGAACACTGGCGAGTTTTAATGCGCCATGGATGGTAAAACCATCACTTTCGGTGATGATCACCAACTCTATTCGAGTCAATTTAGCGAAAGAATGCCACCGTGGTGAACTCACTCATCGTCTATGGCACAGCGAATTTGGTCAGAATATTTTAAAGCAGTGCCCAAGCTTAAAAGCAGTGAATGATCCAGCATGGATTGCTTTGAAAATTGATGATGAGGTGGTGAATGAAAGTATCTGTATTTTCCGCGATCAGCCATTCCATCCTCAACAGCAAGTTACTTGTATTGCATCCTTATGTCAGGATCATCCAAATAAACCTCTAAATCGTTTTAATGCTTTATTCGCAAAAATTGCAAAAGCACATCACGGAACCGATTTCTCAGAAATTGCTTTGGATTGGTTTAATCGTTTCCTTGAAGTCAGTTTGCAACCGTTGATGTATGTCTATCATCGCCATGGCATGGCATTTGAATCACATCAGCAGAATGTGCTGTTAGAACTAGAGAATCATTTCCCCAAAACCTTATGGCTACGTGATAACCAAGGTTTTTATTATATCGAAGAGTTTGCCACTGAAATTCTGCAAGCGCTGCCTGAGCTAAAAGAAAAAGCGTTTGCCGTCGGGCCTAAAGATTTCGTGGATGAACGTTTTAGTTATTATTTCTTTGGCAATACCTTGTTCGGCATTATCAATGCGATTGGTGCAACAGGCTATATTACTGAGGATGAATTACTTGGGCATCTAACAAGTTTCTTGCAGGAACAATTGCAGCAATATCCAGACAGTACTTTATTACAGGGATTATTGTTTAATGCAACATTGCCTTATAAAGGTAATTTGCTCACACGTTTACATGAATTAGATGAGCTGATTGCGCCTGTCGAGAACCAATCTGTCTATGTCGAACTGCCAAATCCGTTGCGTATTTCACAGAAGGATGTCAGTTATGCTTGATTTTATTGGAATTGGTCTAGGGCCATTTAATCTGAGTCTGGCCAGCCTGCTGCATAATAAAAGCACACTGAACTATGCAATTTTCGAACAGAAAGCCCAGTTTGACTGGCATGCAGGGATGCAGTTACCCAATACGGTATTGCAAGTGCCGTTTATGGCAGATCTGGTCTCAATGGTTGATCCAACTAGCCCATTTAGCTTTTTGAATTATCTACGTCATCAGCAACGTTTATATAAATTTTACTTTTTAGAACAGCCGCATATTCCACGTTGTGAGTATAACCATTACTGTCAATGGGTTGCAGAACAACTTGATTGTATCGAATATCAATCTCGTGTTTTGAAGATCGAGCCTCAAACCATTGGTTTTAAAGTTGTGGTGGAATCGGAGGGTGTTCAGCACAGTTATTTATGCCGTCATCTGGTCATCGGAAGCGGTAATGTACCTTACTTGCCTGAATGCTTGGCCAAAGTGCAGCAACAGCAACCACAAAAATGTCTGCATTCTGCACAATATATGACGCATGCTGATACAGATTTACACGGCGATGTTGTGGTACTTGGTTCAGGGCAATCCGCGGCTGAAGTCTTTATTGATCTGTTTGATGAGCAGCAAGATACAGCCAATCATCAGTTCGACTTACACTGGTTTACTCGTTCTCAGGGCTTCTTCCCAATGGAATATGCACCATTGGGGCTGGAACATTTTAGCCCAGACTATGCACAGCATTTTTATGCTTTGCCAGCTGAAAAGAAAGAGCAACAATTGCAGCAGCAGTCTTTGCTATACAAGGGCATCAGTGCAAAGACCATCCGTGAAATCTATCAAAAACTTTATCACCGTAGCATTGCGGGTCAAAGTTTGCAGACACATTTGCATAGCCAATGTGATTTGAAAGATGCAGAAGTCTTAGATACGCAAAAAATTCGACTGCATTTCCAACATCGTGCTACGACACAGGCTTTCCATTTAGATTGTGATTTTCTGGTTGCTGCAACAGGTTACTTCACCCCTGATTTTGGTTTTATGCAGTTGCTGAAACCTTATATTGAATTTGATCATAAACAGCGTTGGCAAATCACTGAAGACTATCGTGTTGTACATCATCTAAATGGTCATATTTTTGTCCAGAATCAGGAAATGCATAGCCATGGGGTCGGTACACCTGACTTAGGGCTTGGCGCTTATCGTGCAGCGACGATTATTAACCAGTTGCTTGGTGAGTCGCTTTATGAACTTGATCAGCAGGCGCAGACCTTCCAGCATTTTGAGCTCACTCAGAATCCTAAAATCCAAATGGCAGATGACCAAGCACTTTCAGTCGAGGGTGTTTCTGAAAAAGCTGTGAGCCAAAACCAGTCTATTTTAAAGAAAACAGAACAGAGCACGATTACAACGCATGCAGGTAGTCGTTGTGCAAATACACGTACACAAACTGTGTCTGTACATTCAACTTATGAGAAATTGATATGAACTTTGCAACTTTAAAAATTAATCAGCAGCAATGGCGTGCCGCTGGACAGCGTCTCATTGAAATGGCGATTGCAGAGTTTCTATATGAAGAAATTATTGAAGTTAAAGCCTTATCAGCAGGACGTTATCAGTTAGATTTAGGCAATCGTCATTATGAATTCCAAGGTCACCCATATTTACTTGGACACTGGAATATTCAGGAAGGCTCAGTACGTGATGTAAGCAATGGTCAGCACAGTGATCAGCCTGCTTGGAATTTACATGAGTTTATCGTCGCAATGTCTGACAAGGCGAATGTAAAGCCATTCACCAAGGCATATTTGATTAAGGAAATGAATAATACCTGGTTGGCAGAAGCGCATCTATTTAATGAAGCGCGTTTACCAAGCACAGCGGTGCTGACTGAACCGCACTATAAAGTTGAAGGCATGTTACGTGGTCACCCTTGGCTGATTATGAGCAAAGGCCGCATGGGCTTTGGTTATGATGATTATTTAAGTGCTGCACCAGAGCTATCACCAGAAGTCAAAGTATTATGGTTGGCCGTACATCGTGATTTGGCTGAGTTCCGCAGTACAGAGCATTGGGATGCCTGTGGTTTATATCAACATGAATTTGATGCCAATGAGCTGCAACAGTTCATCCAAATTTTGAAAGAAAAGAATTTAGATCCGCAAAATTACTTTTTGATTCCTGTACATGCTTGGCAATGGCATCAGTGGCTGGTTCCAACTTACGCCAATGAAATTGTCGACCAAAAAATTATTGAGCTGAACATTAGCCAAGATAGCTATGTGCCAATGCAGTCTATCCGGACATTATGCAACACATCAAACCTACAACGTCATTACATTAAGCTGCCGGTCAGTATTTTCAATACCGCTGTTTATCGTGGACTCCCATCAAAACGTAACCTTGCAGCGCCAGCTGTAACTGCATGGTTAAAGCAAATCCATCAGCAAGATCAAGACCTACAAAAAACTGGCGTGATTTTCTTGGGTGAAGTGGCAACCTTAACCATTCACCAACCTTGTTTTGACCGAATTGAAGGTGCACCTTATCAATTTAAAGAATTGTTTGGTTGCTTGTGGCGTGAAAGTGTCGATCGCTATGTTGATCCATCACAACAAGTGCTTTCTCAAGCAGCACTATTACACCGAGATATTTCAGGTCAATCGATTCTAAGCGTGTTGATTCAAGCTTCTGGTCTAAGTCCTTTGGCATGGTTAGCACAATTTGCCCAAGTCTGCCTCAGTCCGTTACTGCTTTGCCTGTATCGCTACGGCTTAGCTTTTTCACCGCATGGCGAAAACACCATGTTGGTACATGAAAATGGTGTGCCAAAAGCCTTGGTATTAAAAGACTTCATTGATGACATCAATTTAGTGGATGAGGATTTCCCTGAATTGGCTCACTTGCCATCTGAAGGCGGTTTGTTATTACGTCATGAAGCAACAGATTTAAGTCATTTCATTTTCACTGGGCTGTTCATGGTGCATTACCGTTATATCTGTAATGTGTTCTTACAAGATTATCCAGAATATTCAGAACTTGATTTCTGGCAGACCATTTCCAACACCATTGTTGCGTTTAACCAACAGCATCCAGAATTGGCTGAACGAGCTGAAAAATTTGCCATGCTGCGCCCAACGTACACCAAAATTTGTTTAAACCGTGTTCGTTTATTTACCACCAGTTATAACGATGAAGCAGAGCGTCCTGTGCCTGTTTTCCTTGATCCAATTGCAAATCCAGTTAGCCCTGAAACATTGGCTGAATGGTCAGCTCAACAAGCTGAATCGAAAGCGGGTTAAGTCTTTTTCTAAATTTATAAAGGTTCGATATGAAAACTATTTCTCAGCAATTACCAGATTATTTTGAATACCACGAAGATGGCACACAATACTACTTACGCCAAGTGCAATACCCACAAGATATTCCTTTGCTACATCAATGGATGCATGAGCCACATGTCATTCCACAGTGGCAATTGAATAAGTCAGAATTGGATTTACAGGTTTACTTCGACAAGATGCTGGCAGATGACCATCAACGTTTATTGATTGTGGGTGTGGATGGCAAAGATGTGGGCTATACCGAGATCTATGAAGGTAAGCGTGATCGTTTAGGTCGTTATTACGAAGGTGATGACAATGATCTCGGTTGGCATTTGCTATTTGGTGATAAATCTGTGTTTGGTAAGGGCTTTTTACGTCCAACCATTCGTTTGCTCAGCTTCTATATTTTTGAACATTCACAAGCGAAAAAAATTGTGGGTGAGCCTGATCATACTGTTAAACCTTATGCCGCTGTGGTTGCAGAACTCTGCTACGAAACTCAACGTTTAATTCCTATGCCAGAAAAAACGGCAATGTTGTATTACTGCTTTAGAGAAACTTTTTATAACAAGTTTGGTGAATATTACCAAACGTCACAACAACAGCTAGCCAATCAGCCAGCCAAAATCCTGAGTGTTACATGAGCCTATCTATCAATGAGATGCACATCTTGGATATGCGCTTTGCTGCGCATGTCTCAGTGGCAGAATTTGAGCAATGGTTAATACATATTCAACAATATTTCGAACAAAAAAGAAGTTTTGTGCTGATTATGCAAACCGAGCCGAACACTGAATTTCCCGAAGAATATCGGGTGATTCAGGGGAAATGGTACAAACAATATAAACAAGATTTTTACCAGTATTGTTTAGGCCTTGCCCGAATTGCCCAAGATGAAGCAGATCGTATTCGATTAGACACGCCAGCTTTGCAAAAAGCCTGGCATGTTCCTTATTTTGTCAGTTTAGAAAAGACCGCTGCCGTGCAATGGGCGATGCAGAGGTACTTATGAATCAACAAATAAAACCTGACCAAGATTTTCCAATCAAAACAGTCTCTGCACTGAGCTTATCTGTGGTGGTGGTGTTGTACCTTGCACATGCATTGCCGCTGTACTTTTACAATGTTGCCTTACCTGCGATTCTACGTCATCAAGGGGTCGATCTACGCTGGATTGGCATGTTGTCGCTGCTGTATATCCCTTGGGCATTTAAGTTTTTTTGGGCACCCTTAATTGATCGTTTTTATTTTAAGGCACTTGGAAAACGCAAAACTTGGCTTTTATTCACCCAAGTAGCCTTGGTATTAGGTGTCGTTGCCTTGGCTTTGACACAATTCGATTATGGTCTAAGTGTATTTGTTATTGTCGGTTTATGGATTTCAACCTTTGCCGCAACCCAAGATATTGCGATTGATGGTTATACCGTTGAAACCTTTTCTGAATCCGAATACCGATTAGGCAGTATGGCGCAAAGTATTGGCGTGGCACTGGGCAGTATGATTGGTGGTGCTGCAACTTTGTGGCTTTATCAATTGTATGGTTGGCAAACAGCGCTGATTTGTTTAGCTGCAATGACAGCATTGACCATGCTTGCAGTGTTTCAAATCAAAGAAAAAACCAATACTGAAAAAATTGCCAAACAAGCGCCGAGTCTGATTCGAGCCTTTAAGCGCCCTGAGATGCTATGGGCCTTGGCTTTGATTGTCTGTTATCGCGTAGTCGAAGCGCCAGCAATGGCCATGCTGAATCCGATGTTGATTGATCAAAAATGGTCATTGGCAGAGATTGGTGTACTGATGTCTGTGATTGGCGCGGGCATCGGGTTATTGGCAGCAGTGACAGCTGCGTTCCTGCTAAAAAAAATAGCAGCAACACAATTACTGATTTGGGCTGGTTGGGCACGCAGTTTGGTGTATGCCTTACTGGGCATCGCGGTCTTACTCAGCTGGTTTAATCAGTGGCAAATGTTATTGGGGCTATTTGTTGTGGTTATTTTGGCGATTCGCTATATCGCTATGACTGCTTTATATGCGCACTTCATGCATACCAGCTCTAAGGAACAAGCTGGAACAGACTTCACCATTTTGGTCTGTTTTGAACTCCTGGTTTATTTCATTGGTGGTGCAATGTCTGGTTTCTTGGCCAAAGCATTTGGTTATGGAAATTTCTATCTCATTCTCGCAGCAGCATCTGTGTTGAGCGTCTTGCTCAGCCAAGTGTTAATCCACAAAGCAAAACAAACGGAACAACTCACCTAGGGGTAATTTATGAAAGTACGTTCACTTTCGACATCATTAACGCTGTTAAGCTTAGCAATCAGTACTCAGCTATATGCTCAAACAGTTGAAACAGATGCATCTGTTCAAACGACTGCTGCTGTAACAAGTCAAAAACCAACCCAACTTGCACCTATTGTAGTGACAGCGTCGCGTTCAGCACAAAGTATTGCTGAAATTGCAGGTACGGTGTATCGCATTGAACAAGAAGATATTGCAAAACAAGCCGCTGCGGGTAAAAGTACAGCAGATATTTTAGGTTTACTTGTTCCATCGCTAACTCCAAGTTCTGGTACAACCAGTAACTATGGAATGACCATGCGTGGCCGTACAGTGCAATATATGATTGATGGTGTGCCACAAACGGGTTCGCGTGATAGCTCACGACAATTAAATAGTATTAGCCCAGATATGATTGAGCGTGTTGAAGTAGTCTCTGGTGCAAGTAGTATTTATGGTTCTGGTGCAACAGGTGGGATCATCAATATCATTACTAAAAAAGGGTCGACCGAGGGTGTTCATTTTGAGTCAAAACTCGGTGTAACTTCAGGCGATAACTTTAAAAATGATGCCTTGGCTTATGAAGCATATCAATCTGCTGCATTTAAACAAGGGGACTGGAATGGTTTTCTCGGGGCAAGCTATACCAAACGCGGTGAGATTCAAGACAGTCATGGCGATCGAATTGGGCCTGAAGTTGCTCAGACTGACCGTCAAGATACGGAAACCATCGATGTCAATGGTCGCTTGGGATGGCAGTTTGCTGATAAGCAAAGTATTAGCATTGGTGCACAATATTATAACGATGAACAAGATAGCGACTATGGTGCAGACTATGGACCAGGCTTAGCTGTTTTACTTAGAGGTGCAAAACCAAGCCAGAAAGCTGTTAAAGGTTTGGAACTAGACAGTCAGCCAAGAACAAAACGTGCAGCTGTAAATGCGCAATATGAAAACCAAGATTTCTTTGGTCAGACTTTAAATGCAGAAGCTTACTATCGTACTGAAAAAGGTCGGTTTTATCCAAGTGCAAACTATTTAGCACATGCAGCCCATCCTCAAAAAGGGATGTACATTGTTACTCAATCAGAAACTGATATTGATGTATTTGGAGCGCGTTTAGCTTTACAAAGCAAATTAAACCTTGCGGAACGCGCTTTACATCTCACTTATGGTGTCGATTATGACAAAGAAAAAGGCAAGCAAACCGCACAGCTTTATGATCTAAATACTTTTATGAGTAGTAATGGTCTGAAGTTCAAACCATTAAATAATTATGCTTTTGGTCCTGATGTAGATACTGAGAAGCTCGGTTTCTTCTTACAGAGTCAATTTGAAGTCACTGATCGCTTAAATTTACAGGCAGGTGTTCGCCATGAACGAATAGATAGCCAAGTACAGGATTCTGTTCCATATTCGGAAGCGATGATTGCAGATTTTATTCCAACATATAATCCAATAACTTTAAAAGGTGGATCCGTAAAGCATGATGCAACACTTTTTAATGTTGGTGCACTTTATCATTTAACAGATGCTCAACAAGTCTTTGCCAATTTCTCTCAAGGGGCAAACTTACCAGACGTACAACGTATGCTCAGAGACGTTCCTGCAAACTTTGTTGTAAGCAATCAAACGATTGATCCAATTAAAGTGAATAGTTTTGAGCTAGGTTGGCGTCTACAAGACAATGCTTTAACCACGGGACTTACTGCGTTCTATAACAAATCGGATAAATCTTTGAAATTTGGTCCACCAAATTTTGCAATCGAAGTGATTGATACCGATGAACGTGTTTATGGCCTAGAAGGTAATGTGAAGTATGCGGTGACTGATGCATGGAATGTTGGTGGTACTTTGGCTTATACACGTGGTCAATTTAAAAATACCAGTGGTAAATGGCAAGAGTTAGATGCGATTCGTGTTGCACCGTTAAAAGGTACCGTTTATTCAGATTGGCAATTTAATGATGGTCTAGGTTTGCGTGTTCAAACTCTGGCTGTTGGGGGTACGGATAAAGCGCGTAAAGATGCAATTGAGTATGGAAGCCGTCCACCAGCAGAAATTAAAGGTTTTGCAGTGATGGATGTGATTGCCAATGCGAAAGCGGGCCCTGGTACATTAGGATTTGGTGTTTATAACGTTTGGAATACCGATTATAAGTCTGTATATAGCCAAGCAGTTTCAACAGTGTATGGCGAAATTTCTAGCCTAGCTGCACAAGGTCGTACTTATGGTTTGAGCTATACCCTCAAATACTAATCTAATCAAAAAGGCATCTGTTTAGATGCCTTTTCTTTTGATGATTTTCATGATGAACAATAATTTAAAGTTTTTAGCACTGGCTGCTTTGATCAATGGAACATGTTTTTCCATGATTCTCCCTTTACTTGCTCCATTGACACGACAATTGCATTTATCTGAATTTCAAGGTGGTGTGATTGTTTCCGCAGGGGCAATTTGTATGGCAATTGCATCGATCTGGATTGCGAAAAAGAAAAGTCAGCTATCTCCCAACCAACTCGTCAATTATGGTTTTTGGGGAATGACCTTTACTTGGGCTATTTTTACCTTGATTCTGTATTTTGGAACACAAGCGATTTTACCCACGTTATTGATTTTTATCTTACTGGTATTGAGTCGTGCTTCTACAGGTATTTTTATGGCTTTGCCACAAATTGGTCTGCAAAGCTATGTAATGACACATGCGAGTGAAGCCGCTGATCGTAGCAAGCAAATGGCTATGTTTGGTGCGATGAATAGTTTTGGGATGATTATCGGCCCGTTTGCAACCTCAGTTTTATTGTTTGGTGGTTTGCTTTTCCCGATGTGGATTGCTGTGGCTTTACTTGGCTTAGTCAGTATTGCACTCGGCATTTTGTTTAGTAAAAGTCCGCAAGTTCAGGCTGAGTCATTCAATCCGCAACAAGATAAAGATAATACACCAGCGAATGAGCCGATTCTGAAGCAAAGTCTGATCTGGTTAACTCTAGGTTTTGTCACTTATGTTGCAATTGTGACTTTAAATATGACGGCAGGTTTTTATATTCAGGATAAGTTTTATCTCAGTAGCCAACAGAGTGCAGTTTATTTTTCTCAATGCATGTTGGTTGTCGGGGTCTGTTTGGTGCTGACCCAACTTTTAATCGTGAAAGTGTTTAAACTCAAATTAAATAGTTTGGTGATTATTGGTTTAGTCACAATGTGTTTTGGTCTATTACTTTCACTCTACGCACCTACAATTTTTGTGTTTCAGGCCAGTTATATTTTTTATGGTATTTCTGTGGCGTGCTTATTACCTGCATTTACCACAGGCGCTGCTCAAGCCGTATCCCAGCAATCACAGGTTAAAATGGCAAGTTTTTGTACGGCGACACAGGCATTGGGTTTAATTGTTGGCCCCTTACTCAGTACATTCCTGTACCGTTTTAATGCCCATTTCCCATTCTATTTATTACTGTTCTTAACCCTATCGATTGGCCTTTATTTTAGTTGGATGTTGATTCGAAAAGAAGGTGAAACTGCATTGCTACTTGATGAATAAAAGGGATTTTGGTTAAAAATGACTCATCTTTTTCCTCATAATGCAAGTATTCCGACTGTTTCAGTCATAGATTGCTATGATGAGTCGTCTTTATGTTTATTTTTTAACCAGATTTATTTCATTTATTGACGTTTTGGAATTTAACGGGATTTTTTATGTACCCTATAAAACGTCATAACAAGATAGATAAAGGAGTAAAGATGCTTATTTTTCATGATTATCCTGTTCAAGGCGCACTTTTTGACATGGATGGAACAATGTTTGATACCGAGCGCCTGCGCTTCCAGACATTGAAACAGGCATCAAAAGAGCTGATTGGACAGGAATTTTCAGATGAATATTTGATGCAGTGTCTCGGCTTAAGTGCGAAAGCATCTGAACAACTGGCACAAAAGTTTTATGGTACAGATGTTCCTTATACTGCCATTCGCAACCGTGCAGATGAGGTGGAATTAGAGTCTGTGCGTAAAAATGGTGTACCGATTAAAAAAGGACTGATTCAAGTTCTGGAACGTTTAAGAAAATCAGGTTTGAAAATGGCAGTTGCGACTTCAAGTCGTCGAGCAATTGCAGAAGAATATTTAATTAATGCCAATGTCTATAAGTTTTTTGATCTGTTGGTCTGTGGGGATGAAGTTGAAAAGGGTAAACCACATCCAGAAATCTTTTTAAAAGCGGCACAAAAACTAAACCTACAACCGCAACAATGTTTAATGTTTGAAGATTCGGAAAATGGGATTTGTTCAGCCTATGATGCGGGCGGTATCACGATTTTATTCAAAGATATTAAAGAACCTAATGATCATATGCTCTCTAAAGCAAATTTCTATTATCAGGACATGTACGACTGTCTGAATGCTTTAGATCAATATATTCCTGAAATAGGTATGCCACAGTTGCAGGAGTTATTTCCGCAAAGCATCAATCAATTGACTGTTGGGATTCATGGCTTTGGTGCCATTGGTGGGGGATATGTGGCACAGATATTGTCCTATTGGGATGGATACACACGCCCAAAACGGATTCTGGCCTCAACCCGAAATCGTCTATATTTAGAATCAGTGAACAGTTTTGGCAGCTATAGTATTCGATATGGCCAGTCTTCATATGATGAGCGTATTGATAATCTCACCGTAATTGATGCTGACAATGAACAGCAGATGTTAGAGATGTATATGCAATCCAGCCTGATTGCACTGTGTTTACCAGAACAGGCGATTGAGTCCGAGGCGAAAACGATTGCGAAGGGACTATTAGCCCGTTTTATGTCCGCAGATGCAGATAATAATCAGCCGATTACCTTTTTGATTATTCTGAATAAAGTGTGCGCAAAATATTTGGTCTTAAAACATATCCGTGAGGCCTTACTGAGCATAACGGATGAAGATATTGCAGAACATATTTTAAGTGAACACTATTTTTGCGATACCGTGGTCAATCGAATGGTGTCAAAACTGACGGATCAAGCTTTATATCGTCAGCTCAATATCAAGCATAACTTATTGAAACAATATCAGAATGATCTCAATCCGGAAACGATTGAACTTTCAGATGAAACCGCTCTGACTGAAAAGCAGGAGCAGCAGGTCACACATTGTTTAGAAGATATGCGTGGGCAGTTTCAAACAGGGCAATTCCTGCAAAATATGGATCTGATCCTGTTCCACAGTGAAACGGATATGCCGATTTATGTGGAAAATCGCAGCCCACTATTAAGCAAAATGCGCCAAATGATTTTGGTGGATCAGATTTCTGAGATTCAAATCATTAAAAATCGACTATGGAATGGCTGTCATGCCATGTTAGCTTGGTATGCCAGTGCACTTGGACATGACACCATTGGTATCGCCATGGCCGATCCAAAAGTCATGAAATATGCAGAGCAGTTGGTCAACGAAGTTAAATTGGGTTTGGCTAATATGATTCCCAACCAAGCCAAAGAACTGGATCGGATGGCGGAAAGTTTTCTGCATTCTTGCCGAGCTGCCTATAAAGATCCATGTGAGCGTGTAGCCCGTGATCCGCTTAGAAAACTCAATCTGAATGAGCGTGTTTTAGGCAGTTTAGAGTCTCATGTGCAGCAACAACTTCCTTACCAGAAGTTAATGCAAGGTGCAATTTATGGCTATGCCTATGCGCTGAAAATGCTTGGGCTGGACGAAATTAAGATTGTAAAACATGTCCAGACCAATATTGAGCATATGGACATTACTGAAAATCAGAAAAAAGCCTTATTAAACCAGCTCTATCACGGGATTCAGGCGCAACTCAATGATAATGCATTCATGGCACAGTTGGATGAGTTGAAACCTCTAACTGTATAAACGTCTGTACTGACGGTGAATGCGCCTTAACATCTACCTGAGTTTATGTTTGAATAACACAACTTTATCTATGATGCTGAAGTTGTGTTATTACAAGCAGACGCCCAGTTGATTGCGACCGCAATACGCGGTTATCCTGAATGGCATAAGGGACGTTCAGATTATGGGCTTTGGTATATTGAGATTGATCAACCTGAATTAATTCAATATTTAGATGAAATCCAGGCACAATTTTCTAATCTATTGCTTCCTGCACAGCAACGCCAATATCACATTACTTTATTTGTTTGCGGTTTCTTGCAGCCTACTGTTAAGCAATACGACGATGATTTTCAAATTCAACAATTACAGCAGCAGATCAAGCTAATTGAAGCATTACAGCTCAAACCTTTTGAGTTGGAAATCACACAAATTGACAGTTTTAGCAGTGCTTTGTTTCTACAGATTCAAGATCAGCAGGGTGTACTGGCCCAAATTCGTCAGCAATTTGCTCGTATATCTGAAGAGATCGCAGCACTTGAATATTGTCCACATATTACTTTAGGTTTGTATGGTGAAGCTTGGCCAAGTGATAGGGTATTACAGCGGATACAACAGCTTTCGTTAAAAACTATGAAGATTCAGGTCAAAAAACTGACTTTCGGCTATTATAAGGCACAGATTTTACAAGGATTACTGTATCCTTATCAGCAAATTGAACTAGGTTAGATATGTTGCAACTGATTTTAGGTGGGGCGCGCTCAGGTAAAAGTCGTTTGGCAGAACAAACCGCCAAAGAGACGGGTTTATCCGTCATTTATATTGCAACGGCGCAGGCCTTAGATGCAGAAATGCAGCAACGTATTGCACATCATCAACAGCAACGTCCAGCCCATTGGCAAGTGCTTGAAGAACCGATTTATCTGGCAGATCGACTCTTGCAATGCGATCAAGCCAATCAGCTGATTTTGGTCGATTGCCTGACCTTGTGGCTGACTAATCTTTTATTGGCTGAAGATCCAGCCTTGCAGCAACAACAAATGCAAAAACTATTCGAGGTATTACCGCAACTGCAGTCTCAAATTATTCTGGTCAGTAATGAAACTGGACTTGGAGTGGTACCGATGGGAGAAATCAGCCGTCGTTTTGTGGATGAAGCAGGGCGTTTGCATCAGACCTTGGGGCAACTTGCCAATAAAGTCATGTTTTGTGTAGCAGGCTTTCCAATGATTTTAAAAGATGAGAAATAACATGACTGAACAAGGACAATGGTTTTTAGCTGCACTACAACAACCCGATTTAGATGCCAAACAACAAGCTGAACAACGTCAACTTCAGTTGACCAAACCTACAGGGGCTTTAGGGCAACTTGAGCAGCTTGCCATTCAATTGGCGAGCTTACAGGGCACAGTACATCCACAGATTCAACAGCCTTGGATTACGATTTTTGCAGGCGATCATGGGGTGGTTGCAGAAAATATTTCGGCTTATCCTCAAGCTGTGACCCGTCAGATGCTGCAAAATTTTGCCTCAGGCGGTGCAGCCATCAGTGTCATTGCCAAACATCATCATGCACATTTACAAGTGGTGGATTGTGGAACTGTAGGTGAGGCCTATGATTATGTAGGGGTTGAGCGTCATTGCATTCGTGCTGGTACAGCCAATTTCGCTCAACAAGCCGCAATGACGGAACAAGAATGCTTAGCAGCTTTACAGCTGGGTAAAGACAGCGTTGATCGTGCCAAAGCTCAAGCTGCTGATATTTTTATTGCAGGTGAAATGGGGATTGGCAATACCTGTTCAGCTTCAGCACTGGCGTGTTTATTATTGAATGAAGGTGCCGCACAACTGACGGGTGTGGGAACAGGAATTAATAATCAACAGCTGCAACACAAGATCTCTGTTATTGATCAAGCAGTAAAACGACATCAAGCAGCTGTTGCTGACGATGCTTTAAAAATCTTGGCTGCGGTTGGTGGTTTGGAAATTGCTGCAATGACGGGTGCCTATATTCGCTGTGCACAACTTGGTTTGCCAATCGTGGTGGATGGTTTTATTAGCTCGGTTGCCGCTTTATGTGCGGTACGCATTCAGCCACACAGTCGTGAATGGATGCTGTTTGGACATCAATCGGCTGAATATGGCCATCAGCGTGTGCTAAAAGCCTTAGAAGCTCAGCCTATTTTAAATATGAATTTGCGTCTTGGCGAAGGCAGTGGTGCAGGAGCTGCACTGTCGATGCTGCAACTGGCTTGCGTGTTGCATAACCAAATGGCCACCTTTGCTGAAGCTGCTGTGACAGGTGATAAAGTTGCACCTTGATTTGCTGCGGCATGGTGAAACCACACTCAGCCATACTTTGCGTGGACATCTTGATGATGCCTTGACTGAACATGGTTGGTTGCAAATGCAATCCACCATTCAGCAGCAGCTTGATGCTCAGGTACAGTGGGATGTGATTATCAGCTCGCCCTTGCAACGCTGCCAAAAGTTTGCGGCAGCATTAGCCAAACAACTCGAATTGCCCTTACTACTCAATACAGAAATCAAGGAAATGTATTTTGGTGATTGGGAAGGCATGTCTACTCAAACCATTTATGAAAATGAGCCCGAGTTATTGGCAAATTTCTGGCAATTTCCAACACAATATCATGCCCCGAATGGGGAGTCGTTGCATCAATTCCAACAACGTGTCATGCATGGTTTTACTGAAATTTATGTTCAAATGCAGCAACACAACTGGAATAGAGCATTGATTGTGACGCATGGTGGGGTGATTAAGTTGCTGACCTGTTTAGCACGTCAGCAAAAGCTGGATGAACTATTAACCATGCCCGCAGAGTTAGGAAAGTTATATGCTTTAAAGCTAACTCAAGTTGACAATCAAATTCACTGTTCTGAAAAGACAAAAATCTAGCAGCGATAAAATCATATTCTGTTTCCAGTATTTGCTTGCTTGATGTAATCGAATTGTCATTGCGACTGCCTATGATACATGGTATTTCTTGACCTATAAGCAAATCATTCATGAATATATTATTGAAAAGCAGTGTGTTATGCGCAAGCATTGTATTAGCGGCATGTAATAACGACGATCACTCAGAATCGAAAACACCACCAGAAAATAACACTGCATCAAAATATTATCAGACCAAAACTCCGTACCAACCGCAACAAGATCTCAAACAATATGAAGCCATTCCGCAAGGCTTTCAGCCTGTATTTACAGAACTGGTGGCTCGTCATGGCTCTCGCGGTTTATCCAGTATTAAATATGATTTAGCGCTGTATAACCTTTGGAAACAAGCCAAAGCTGAAAATGCACTCACACCTTTAGGCGAAAAGCTGGGAGCAGATTTAGAAAGCATGATGAAAGCCAATATTCTTTTGGGCTATGGTGTGGATGGCATCCGTCAGTTTGGCTATGGCAATGAAACCATGCAAGGGATTCAGGAGCATCGTGGTATTGCTGATCGCTTATTACAACGCTTACCAAATCTGTTTAAAACCGCCGTACAACAACCGGCATCAATTTTAGTGCAAAGTTCGGGTGTAGACCGTGCGGTAGATAGCGCCAAGTTTTTTACTGCTGAATTGATTCAACAGCAACCGCAATTAAAGGCACACATCACCCCAATTTCATACACCAGTTTAGCCAGTAGTAGTGTGCCAACGATTGAAGATGGTGGGGTGGATCGTTTTAAGCTTTATTTTCATAGTTTGAATAAAGATCAAGATTTAGCACAGCCTTTATCAGGACAACAACAGGCAATTTACGATGCCAGCCAAGCCTATCAGCATTTTGAAGAAGAGGATGCAGATCTGGTCAATAAGTTAAATGAACTTGCGAAAAATAGTCGTGCTGAACAAGTGGCAAAGAGTGTATTGAATCCATTGTTCAAAGCAGAGTTTATTCAAAAGTTGGGAAGCACAGGCTATGTATTTAGCAATACAGGTTCATATAGCGTCACTTCACCTAAAGGTGAGATCATCACTGAAAAAGGTAAGGGTAAAAACAGTATAGCCAGTGCTGTGGATGCCGCGGCCTATGTCTATGAGTTATATTCAATATCAGGCGGTATGAAAACTGAATTGAAAGGTGTTGATTTTGATCAGTATATGCCTGTAGATGCAGCAAAATTTTATGCTGAATTTAACGATGCCAATGATTTTTATAGTAAAGGGCCAAGTTTTACCGAATCGAAGAACGTCACCAGTGCAATTGCTCAGGGTCTAAAGCAGGACTTATTTAAACAAGTCGATGCGATTGTAGATCATCAGCAAGCACATCGTGCGGTATTACGTTTTGCCCATGCCGAAATTATCATTCCATTGGCGACCAGTTTAGAGTTGCACAATATGATGCAACCTTTGCCTTTACGTCAAACCTATAGCTACAGCAGCAGCGCTTGGCGAGGTGAGGTGGTGTCACCCATGGCAGCGAATCTACAATGGGATATCTATCAAGACAAGCAAGGCACAACCTTGGTAAAAATGTTCTATAACGAGAAAGAAACGTTGTTTAAGTCGAGTTGTAACTACGCACGTTATAGTACGAACAGTTTTTATTATGACTATTTAAAGCTTAAACAATGTTATCAAATTCAATAATCTAAGATATTCAGCCTTTTCATTTGGGAATAGCTTGCTATTCCCAATTTTATTTCTTCATAATCCATGCATGATGAACCTGATGTGATTGAGAGGTTGCATGACACCTTTTTGGATTGCCTTGCAGTTTTTGACCATTTTACCAATTGAACTCAAAACGATGCCAAGCGCAAAGCAGAATGGTCAGGCCATGCTGTTTTATCCTTTGGTGGGTTTATTGCTTGGGCTGATTTTGTTTGCATCTGCCATGTTATTGGCAAAGCTTCCGATCATCTTGAGTGCAGCACTGATTCTCGTACTCTGGATTTGGCTGACGGGTGGATTACATCTGGATGGTTTAGCGGATACAGCCGATGCATGGGTCGGTGGATTTGGTGATCCTGAACGAACCTTGAAAATCATGAAAGACCCTGCATGTGGTCCAATCGGGGTGCTGAGTTTAGTTGCCGTCTGCTTGCTGAAATTTGTGGCTTTATACGTTTTGCTTGAACAACAAATGGCTGTTTTTTTAATCTTCTTGCCTATGCTTGGGCGTAGTGTGCCACTGTTTTTATTCCTTACTACGCCTTATGTACGTGCTCAAGGCTTAGGCCGTTCTATGGCAGATTTTATGCCCAAAAAACAACTTTGGATGGTTTTTGTCATTACAATAGCATTGCTTTGTGTGTTTAAATGGCTTGGGTTAATTGCTTTACTGGTTTTTTTAGTGCTACTTTTTTATATGCGATCATTATTCATTAAACGAATCGGCGGGATGACTGGAGATACAGTAGGCGCTGCAATTGAGCTGGCTGAAACGGGTGTGCTCCTTAGTGCTGTGATTGCTTCGTTCTATATCATTTAAAAAAATTGATCACTTGGGTTGGTGTGATCCTTCTGAACGAAGAAGGATCACTTTGAATGATGTTAGCGTTTATGCAGTTGAACCCAGAAACCCAACACAGCGAGTAAGGCAATCAGTGCTGCAATTGTCGCTAGAATGATATCTCGAAGCGTTTTATCTATCGGCAACCATGTCCATTTATGCAAATAAGCAAAACTAAATCCTTCTAAGGCATCTTGTTGCGTGACCTGAGCTGCAATCACACCGCTGCTCGGTTCTATATACAGTCTGAGTTGATTCTCTAACTGGGTCTCAACCTTGATCACGGGTAAGCGTTTGTTGATAAATCCATATTCTCCTCCAAAATTTGTCACCCATGAGGATTGTTTAATCTGCTCTGGCTTTAAATCTAAGTAGCTAGCAGCTAATTGTTTGCTTTGTTCGAGAATATCAAGCGCTTTACCATTACCCGCATCTATAAACTGAATCGTGGGAGCTACTGTTTGGGTCGCGTGATGATCATGTGCTTTGCTTGCCGCCGTCATGCTGCCTTGTAAAGGAGCTTGTCCGACGGCTTGAATCATCCATGCAGCACGAGTATGTGTCTGGCTAAAGGTGGTTGGAGCCAGATCCAGACGCTGAATGGGCTGCTGAGTGACCTGCTGCCATGCTTTGGTACTTAGATCAGCCGTATGGAAAACAGGTTGAATATTTTTTATATCGGGCTTTTTTTGCCAGATATGATAGAAACCACTGAACGCCCAGAGCAGAATAAAGACACTTAAACTGATACCTAAATAGCGATGTAGAAATCGGATCGGTTTTTGCCCTAGACGGTGATTGCGCCGATTATGTATCTTAAAGAATAAGCCAATCCCTATAAAAAGCATGCACAGTATGCTAATCAAAGCCATTTGCATGAGAATAGTTTGACCTGTCCAAGCTTGATCACCCCATGTCCAGGTATGACCTAAGCGGAAGATTCTTGCCATCCACATCTTTTGATCATTAGACAGCGTGGCCAGTCGTGCTTGTGAAGGATCGACATAGGCACGCAAACCATTTTGAAAATCAACACGCCAAACTGGTAGTAAACGATTGACGCTCGGATAATCATCACTGAATGCGGTGATGATTTGACTGGATACAACTTCCTGTTGAGAAAGACCCGTGTACCAGCGCGCCAAACGCTCGGCATCCTGTTGTTCGGCATTCATCAGCAATTGACTGGTCTGACTATCATAGTATTCAGCAATCTTTTGGTTGGGCTGTAATATGCGATAGGCAATCTGCTGATTTTCTAATTCAATCACCTGTAAGGCTGAAAATTGCGCGATTTGATGTCGCTTCAGAACATCCGTTGCTGCTAAGGCTTGTGTTAAATCCAATTGTTGAGCTGGTGGTATTCGTTTCACAGGCTGAGGTTGTGTTGCACTCATCATCGGATGCAACACACCTGTTAAAGACCAAAGTAAAACGAGAACGCCCAACACCATCCCAAAACTACGGTGCAATGACAATAGTCTTTTCAGTTGTTTGGCATTCATTGCTTATTTCCCAAAATGATAACGTAAACCTAATAAATAGGTACGTGGTGCAGCGGGGGTATAACTGACTTGGTTATTACTAAATGAGGTACTTTCCGCATAATGCTGATCTGAGGCATTCAGGATTTGCCCATAGATTTCATAAGCATTTTTACGGTAGTTAGCACGTAGATTCAGCAAAGTATGGCCATCATACTTTTCCGTATTGGCATCGTTAATCCAGTAAGAACCGGCATAAACTGCTTCTGCAGAAAGTAATAGCTCAGGTATTGGCTTAATTTGGTATTCAAGCGTACCAAATGTTTTAGGCGCACTTGGCATGGTGTTGCCGCTATAATCTAAAACACTCGACGGTTGAAACTGCTGATATTCATGTTTGGCCACACTGCCTGAGAGTTTTAAGCGCTGATCATATAAATCACTGAGTTTCCATGTTCCCCCAATTTCAATTCCCTGATGTAATGTTTTGCCTGCATTGCGTGGCTCGCGTGTGTTATCTGGCTTGGTATAGCTCATCACTTCATCTTCGCCTTCTAAGCGATATAGGGTGATTTCACCATCTAAGCGATCATCGAATAATTTAAAGCGCAGACCTGCATCAATATTATTAAATGTGGCTTCTTTCAAGTCTGGTGTCACCAGATTTGCCCCGTATAAACTGCTCACCTCTGGCGGTACAAAACCCTGTGACCAATTGCTATAAAGATCAATTGCTGGCGTCACATTCCAGACAAAACCGACTTGAGGGCTGGCTTTATGAAAATCACGTTTTTCATTCGGTGCGCCTGTGGTTTTTGATGGGGTTAATTTGTTTTCATAGTCATAACTAATCCAGTCATAGCGTGCACCACCAACTAAATTTAAAGTCGGTAACACTTGCCAATTGGCTTGAGCATAGAGGGCTTGGTTATTGACGTCTACATTAAAGTCGCGTAAGCGCTGGCGTTGTTGATAACCGGTATAGACCAAGGTATTCGGGTCTCGGAACACCTGAATATCATTGGTTTTGGCTTGGTTAGGAGAATGGTCAGCCATCGCCCCAACAATCAGTTTGACCTGATCAAATGCCGCTGAATGCTGCGCATTTAAGCCATAGGACTGAAAGGCGTTATAGGTAGTTTGTCCACTATAAGTACCCGTCGGTGTACCATTTTTAACATCAGTACGGATGTTATAACTTGGATTTTGTTCGGTAGTATTGTCACGATAATATAAGGTGACTTGGCTTTGTTGCTGATCATTCCATTGATGGCTAATTTGAGAAGAAAGCCGTGTGGCATCAACTTCACGATAGGTAAAGGTTTGGTAGCTGTATCCAGGACGTTTGCGATAATCATCCAGATTTAAGCTACCGGTCATATCCGCTTTTAAATGGTTATAGCTGAGGATATTTTTGATTTGGGTGGCATCAGAGATATGCCAGTCGTGTCTGAGCGTCACACTTTGCTTATCACTTTCAGCATGGTCTTGCCAGCTATCACCACGATCACTGGCATAGGCTGAAAGTCTTAACCCATGCTCACCCCATTCGCTATCAAAGCTATCCGATGCACCGACATCGACACGGCGATATCCTTCAGAACTGGCACTGATGCCAAGGTCGGCTGTGGGTGTAGTACTCGGTGCTTTGGTGAGAAAATTAACAGTTCCACCAATCGCATTGCTGCCATATAAGCTACTGGCAGGGCCACGTAAAATTTCAATGCTATCAATACCCGCCAAATTCACTTCATATAAGGCATTGTGGTTAAACACACCCACGGGACGAATCGAAACACCATCTTCTAAATATTGATAAACGGCTGCTGTGGTCATCGGTTGGCGAATCGACATCATATGCTGTTCATTACCCAAGTCATTCATTAATACGCCTGGGGTTTGATTCAGCACCTGTCCAATAAAGGTTGCATGTTCATCTTCAATGTCCTTGCTGTTAATTTTACTAATCGCAGCAGGGGTATTGTTAATCGATTCACCTTCACGACTGGCAGTCACAACAATGGTGGCTAAGGTTTTGGTCGTATCAGAAGGTGCAGTTTCAGCAAAAGTAGCAGAACTATAGCTAACAGACAGGCACGCAGCCGTTAATACAGACAAACGGAATTGAGTATTCATTTTGAACTCTATAAAAAGCAAGAACTAAGGACATACCAACGTTATTTACGGGGCACGAAGTAAAATTTGCGATTTATAAAGCCAGTGGCGGGGCTTGTTTGATTGGAAAAATATAGAAGATGCGGGCGATGTGCAGATCTTCTGTCCACGTATGGCACAGGCAGCGAACGCGACTGAACCAAGCCAGTAGAAATATAATAATGAATGCAATCAGCGGGACAATCGCAGCGGCATCTAAACCATGTGAGCATAAAGGACAATGCTTCATGATTTGGCTCGCCAGTGCATACACGTGTTGAGCATATTCACTGAGCTGGGCATGTTTGGCATGTTGTAGCTGCGGTGCGTGATGCATGTCGTGCATGCTATGTTGATGATGACCTGAATGTGTCTGTGACATCAACGAGACATTTTGAATTTCTGTGACTTGGCAATGGCTTGGCATTGCATAAAGTGCAGGTACGACGCCTGTATTGACCATCGTTGGTAAGAAGATATGCCAGAGTAAACATAGCAAAGTAATCGCGCCGAAACTGGCACGCCACTTAAGCAAATGTTGACGAAAACTGGACTTCATATCAGCGATACGTCGTAGGAGAAATGTGGCAGCAGTATAATCAAAAAATGACTTATAGATCAAAGCAAAATTAAGGTATTCTGAGACTGCTGAATTCAATAATTTATAGGCAGATCGGCATGTCAAAAATGGCAAATCATTCCGATTGGATTGTTCGGGCTTCTGAGAGTGATCGCTTGGAAAGGATTGAAGCTTTCTTTTCTGATCATGCATATGAACCACACCAACATGATACCTTTGCGATTGGTCGAACCTTGTCTGGTGTACAAAGTTTTCATTATCGTGGTGAAGTCCGACATAGTCAGCATGGCATGACCATGGTATTGCATCCAGATGAAAAACATGATGGCAGTGCGGGGACTCAAGACGGCTTTCACTACAGAATGATGTACGTTGAACCTGCATTGATTCAAAAGATCATGAAAGGCAAGCCGCTGCCTTTTTTCAAACATGGACTGAGTGATGATCCACGGCTTTATCGTGTTACCCATACACTTTTGCAAAATATGCAGGACTCATTGGATCTTTTAGAAGAAGAAGATGCTTTGTATGATTTGGCGACAACCTTGTATGAAGTTGCAGGTCAGCCAGCACGCTCGCGGCAACGCTATGATTATATTGCGGCAGAGCGAGCCAGAGAGTTTATTCACGCTTCACTGGATCAGAACATCAGTCTGGATGATTTAGAACAGAATATCCAACGTGATCGTTGGAGTCTTTCTCGTGATTTTAGACTGCTATTTGGCACTAGCCCGCATCGTTATATGACCATGCGTCGGCTAGATATCGTGAAAAGGTGTTTGATGTATGGAGAGTCGCTGACACAGGCTGCCATCATTGCTGGTTTTTTTGACCAAAGCCATATGACTCGGCATTTTAGCAAAGCTTTTGGAATTACCCCAGCAAAATGGAAAGAGATTTATACACATCAGCAATAAGCTGTGCTTGCGACGAAAAAAGCTTTAAATAAGATGCATAGCTTTTAAGAAATCACTCAACATAAATAGACCTGAAATAATTAAGAAGATACCCAGTATTTTATTTAGATGATTGAGCCAAATTGGATTACTCAATTTTTTGCCAATTACTGATCCAGCAAATGAATAAAGCAATGGAGCACCCGCTGCTCCGAGAGAAATGAGTAATGAAACAATCAGAATCAAGCTACCAGTGATATGTGCAGCAGGGTACATAATGGTGGTCACAGGTAAAATCACCAAAATCGCTTTCGGATTCAGGCTTTGAATCCAGAAACCATTCCAAAAGCTGAGGCTTTGGTGTTGGGTTTGATCTGTTTTTAATTCGGTATGCGCTGTCATCATTTTATAGGCGATATAAAAGGTATAAAGCGCCCCGATCAAGGCAATAAAATGTAAATACGCATGGGGAATCAATGCTGCACCGGCATAACCAAATACAACAAATAGCATCAGCATAGAACAACCTACACCAGCAAAAAAGCCCAATGTTCGGGAGAACTGTCCTGTTAGCCCAGCATTTAATCCCATAAAGTTCACAGGACCAGGGCTGTACATCACACTTAAGGTATAAAGAAAAATTTCCATGACCAACCTAAATGAATCAATAACAAAGGATGATCAAAATAGGGCAAAGTGCCATGGGCTGTATTGTACGTTTGTGCAAGTTAGCTGAATTGACGAACAAAAAAACAGGCTCATAAGAGCCTGTTTTCATCGCAGTTAAAAGATCGAATTAACGCGTTGGTAATACGTCTTTCAATGCTTCATGCATTTCGAGTAATGCTTTTTCAGTAGTTTCCCAATCAATACAGCCATCAGTTACTGATTTACCGTATTCAAGATCGCATAGATTTTCAGGAATATCCTGACGACCACCTTTTAAGTGACTCTCCACCATAATCCCAACGATTGATTTGTTACCATCAAGGATTTGTTCCGTGATGTTTTTCAAAACCAAAGGTTGTAAGTACGGGTCTTTGTTTGAGTTGGCATGACTGGTATCAATCATGATCTTGTTGCTGACTTTAGCTTTTGCCAAAGCTGCTTCAGCTTCTGCAACTGAAGTCGCATCATAGTTAGGCTTGCCATTACCACCACGTAATACCACGTGTGCATAAGGGTTGCCTTTGGTATTGATAATCGCAACTTGACCGCTTTCATTCAGGCCCAAGAAGCTGTGACCATGTTTAACAGATTGCATCGCATTGGTCGCAACGGTTAAACCACCATCGGTACCGTTTTTAAAGCCAACAGGAGAAGATAAGCCTGATGACATTTCACGGTGAGTTTGGCTTTCCGTAGTACGTGCACCAATCGCAGACCATGAAATCAAATCTTGATAGTATTGTGGTGAGTTTGGATCAAGTGCTTCAGTGGCACATGGCAAACCTTTTTCATTCAAATCAATCAATAATCCACGGCCGATATGCAAGCCTTTTTCAATATTGAAAGAGTCATTCATGTCAGGGTCGTTGATTAAACCTTTCCAACCAACTGTGGTACGTGGTTTTTCAAAATAAACACGCATGACTAGATATAAAGTGTCTTTTACTTTTTCGCTGAGAACCTTGAGGCGATCAGCATATTCATGTGCAGCTTTAGGATCGTGAATCGAACAAGGGCCAATCACCACAAACAAGCGTTTGTCGTTGCCATCTAAAATGTTACGTACAGTTGCACGTCCTTGTAACACAGTTTGAGAAGCAGCATCAGATAAAGGGAGGTCAGCTTTCAGTTCTGCTGGGGTAATCAAAGTTTGAATGCTTTTAATATTAACGTCGTCGATATCTGGCTGAGAAACTGGATTTGACTGTAGAGTATTCATTGCTGTCACAAATTCAATCGAAAGAAAAGGTTATTTTGTCTACGAATATAGCATGAAATGCCGATTGATTAACTAGCGAAAAGCATAATTTATGTAGAAATAATCGGCATTACAACGCTTAAACAGTTGTTGTTACGTGCTTTGTTTGCTGAATCACAACCGCTTGATGTGTTTCAACTGGCTTTGGTTTCGCCTTAATTGGGTTCACCATGAAGTTCACACCCAAAGCAAATAGGGTAATGCCTAGAATTTTACGGATCAGACGTTCTGGCATACGTGAGCTGATGAGTGTACCGACAATAATGGCTGGAATTGAACCCACCAACAACCACATTAACAGGGTAAAGTCGACATTACCGGAAGACATATGGCTTAGGCCAGCAACTGCTGTCAGTAATACCGCATGTACTACGTCTGAACCAATGATACGAATCATAGGAAGATTCGGGAACATTAGCACTAAGGCCATGATACCGAAAGCACCTGCACCCACAGAAGACAAGGTTACAAAGATACCGAGCACAATACCCATAATCACAATGTAATGACGTTTGTGTTGCAATGCATGCTGTTCACTTTCCATATCCGCTTGTTCACGGTTACGAAACTTGTCAAAGAACTTTTCAATTTGTGCACGGAACACAATTGAGATACCGGTCAGGGTCAACATAAAGCCCAAGACCATCGTCAATACCGCTTTATAATGGGTGGACTGACTGAGATAATGTTCAAGTACCCAAGAGGTTGCAAAAGAGGCTGGAATACTGCCTAACGCGAGCCAAAGTACAATTGGCCAGACAATATTCAGTTTTTTGGCATGAACCACTGAACCACAGAATTTTGAGATTGAGGCATAAAGTAGATCAGTACCAATGGCAATATGCGGTTCGATCTTAAATAGGCTAATCAGGATTGGGGTCATCAATGAACCACCACCGACACCTGTGATACCGACACAGAAGCCAACCAATACCCCAGCCATAATAAATTCTATAGGACCAAACATCGACAATATGCCTAATTATGCAAAAATCAGCATATCTTATGCTTTTTTTAGATAACTCGTTGTGATGAATAATGATTTGCTTATGCAAAAAAAAGCTAAAGAACTCGGTTCAGTGTCGATTTATTTTCGTTAGGAATAAAGGATGGGTAAGTCAGAAATTTATGCACATAAAAACATAATTATTAACGGATTGTGCCAAAAAATGGTGTCTTAAATTCAACTTTAAATTGCCATTTTTGTTTTTAATGCATTGTTTTATATCAATAAAATATGAGAATGCTTTATGAGAAAGACGTGTCGGATAGCTCCCTGAAATCCAAAATTGATTGTTCTTCGCATGAATTGATTTAAAATTATTTAAATAGAGTTGGTCTAAATTTCGACTGATTCGAAATGATGTTTTGAATATAAGTATTTGTTTATTTTTAAATATTTTTGAATTGTGTAAGGAACTCAGCAATGAATAAATATCTAAAGCATTTATTGTGGCTGGGTTTATTGGGGCTAAGTGGTTCAGCTTATGCGCAAGCACCGCATGTATGTGGCGGAGGGCCTGGGCCAAATGAAGTCATGGCAGGTATGAATCCAGGTGGTCATGGTGTTGGACCTACGCCGCTGTGCTATTGGAAACAGCAGTCACAACATGGTGGTTCACAACAATCTGCACCACAACCGACAGGCTATTGGGTAAAGACTTGGGGAGCGATGGCAGCAGATGGTAAAAAGGGAATATTAGGTACTTTTACTGGAGCTAATTCAAAGCAACAAGCTGAATCTAAAGCACTTAACGAATGTCAAAGTAAAGGTGGGAGTTGCCAAGTATTTTCTTATTTTAATCAATGTGCTGCTCTTGTTTCTGGTGATAATCATTATGTTATACAAGGTGCAGAAAATATTGATGTAGCATCAAAAGTTGGAATGACTGATTGTCAGAAAAAAGATAAGGGGTGTCGCGTCCATTACTCTGCTTGTACTGAACCCTATTTTGTTAAGCATTAATGGCTTTGAAATATAAGGAACTCAGCAATGAATAAATATCTAAAGCATTTATTGTGGTTGGGTTTATTGGGGCTATGTGGTTCAGTTTATGCAGAAGGTGGTTGTCCAAATGGTATGACACCAGTCAATAATGGACAGAACTGGACATGTATTCCTGGGGGAAATGATTCACCAACACAACAACAAGCCGCGCCATTGTCGCAACGCCCTACAGGTCATTGGGTAAAAACTTGGGGTGCGATTGCAACAAATGGCGTAAAGGGTACATTAGGTACTGCGGTTGGAGCTAAAACAGAGAATGAAGCAAAAAAGATTGCAATGAAAGAGTGTAATGATAAAGGGGGTGGCTGTGAGCTTGAATTTACTTATCATAATCAATGCGCTGTTCTAGTTACAGGAAATAAGATTTTCAATACTGCACATGCTGGTTCAATAGAGAGAGCTTCGGAGATTGGAATTTCTCAATGTAAAAAAGAAGACACCAACTGCCGCGTTTACTACTCCGCCTGTACCGAACCACGTTTCGTTAAGTACTAATAGCTTTGAAGTACAAATACTATTTATGTGGGATCGCTTAAAAGCTAAATGACTTTCATACTAATTTTAGTTGCATTCACCTATACAATTCATTTATTTTGAATACATACACGGATTGTATGTTTGATCATTTCGCTTTATGTCTATTTTCATTCGAAGCCTCATTTCATTGCTGATTGCTATGTGTTTTATCACTAATAGCTATGCAATGGCTGTGTCTGAAGTGAGTCAACCAGCTGTAGAGCACGTCATTTCAAATCATGCTGCAATGTCAGATTGTGGAATGTCTGCGATGACGAAGTATGACTCTATGGACAGTGGCAAAATGGATACATCACACTGTCAAAAGAGTCTGTGCTGTGTTGCTGCAACATTTGAACACAGTCATCATTCCATTGAGCGAAGCATACAATCCATTAAAACAGCAAATTCAGCTTATCTAGATCAACTGACTTTAGGCATTTATCAGTTACCTTATCGTCCTCCAAATCATGTCCTGTTTTTATAAATGTAAATTTCTTATTTTTATTTCAAGGACATGATGATGTTTAATATTAAAACCGTATTGCTTTCAACACTCTTATTGGCCACGACTGTACCTGCTTTTGCTGCAAGTGATTGCTGTAAGGAAAAAGAGGCTGCTAATAAAAAAGAGTGCTGTGAAAAAAAGATGAAATGTTGTGATGACAAAGATAAAACTGCTTCTCAAGAAGATCATAGCCATCACGGGCATTAATTTCTAATTAATAAAGCTATCCTTGACAGAAGTTAAGGATAGCTGTTGTAGCAAAATCATTTTAGTTTTTTAGTGGGTTTAAGCTCATTCACAGATACCACCAACACAAAGGTCACAGGTGTGGCGAAGATCCACCAACTGATAAAGCCAATGGAACTACCATACTCTAAACAAAGCAGGCTACCTGCAATTAAGAAGCAGATATAAGCTAAAACTCTCAACTGGGTCTTATAGCGAATAAAAGCTTGTTGTTTGGTTTTGCTGATTTGCTTGGCACTACATTTATACAGCAACAACATCCCGATGAGGGTTAATATTAGGCTCAACAGAATCATGCGTTGACCTCTTGTTGTTTCGCTAACTTGGTTTTGATTTTTTGAGTAGATTTCGCTTGAATCGGCTGGATATTTCTAAAAATAAACACAGCAAATAGGGCACAGACCAGCAGGAACAAATCAATTCGCAAGAATATCCAATAGCTGTGTAAATCAGTGATGAGCTGATGTTGAATCAAATATATCAAGTTATAGACAGGTAGAACCAAAGCAATCAAGCCGAAAATGCAGATCTGTGATTTCCATAAGTATTGTTTTTTGGTCAATAAAGCGATGATAAAGCTCAGTCCCCATACGCTGAAAAAGGTATAAATTTCATAGTTGGGTGTAGTTTCAGTGATATGGACCAATCGATTGGCGAATAGATAGCCGAGCATTGCAGTCGGAAGGCCGACAAAGGCTGCAACATTTAAACGATCCACCAAATAATAGCCAAAATGAAATTGATTCGATTTATTTTGAATCTGGCGTTTTAAGCTCCAGAGCAATAGGCCAGACGCAATCATTAAACACCCCAAAATACCTGAGCAGAAGAAAGCGAAGCGCAGTATCGGTTGGGCAAAAGTCGCCATATGTAGGCCATAAACACCCGCATTTAAGGTTGCAACAGCACTTTCATTTCGAGTATTAGCCAATACATGACCTTGTCCATTAAAGGTGATTTGTGCCTGATTTAAGGTAATCGAACGATCTTCTAATTGCTTAAAGGTAATGATAGCTTGGTCTGTATTGGGATTTTTGACCTCAATCGATGCTAAGGCTTGATCTCCCCATTGTTGTTTTACTTTTTCTAATAAGCTGCCAATCGGCAACATTTCTGCTTTTTTAGGTTCAGCTTGATGCGTTGTGCTTTTTTCAGTGGTTCTGATCTCAGTAAAATATTGAAACGGATTCTCTGGATAAAGCTTTTGCATGCCCCAAGGCAAGTACAGATAGAAGAAAATCGCCAATCCTGTAAAAGTAATGGTCAGGAAAAAAGGCAAGGCCAGTACAGAGGAGACATTATGGAAGTCCAACCATGAGCGTTGCGATTTAAAGGTTCTCAGGGTAAAGAAATCGGTAAAGATCTTCTTATGCGTAATAATCCCAGAGACCAAAGCAATCAGCATAATAAAGGCCGCGAGACAGGCAATCAACCGTCCGACCATGATAGGAACACCATAGAGCTGAAAGTGGAAGTTATAAAAGAAATCTCCACCTTGGGTCGCTGAGAGTTTTAGCTCTTGCCCCGTATTGGCATCTAAACTACGGCTTTCATAGCCACCGCTGGCTTGTTGCCAGTACATTTTATTGACGGGTTCTTCATGATTGGCAATATTGAGATACCAAGATTTGGCATCAGTCGCATTTTTAGCTAAATAATCCGTTGCTGTACGAATAGCAGTATCTTGATTAACTTGATATTGCGCTAGCTGTGGTTGCATCCATAGATTAATCTGATGTCGATAATAGGAACTGGTACCCATCAAGAAAATGGCAAATAAAAGCCAGCCAAAAATTAAGCCTGTCCACGCATGCAACCATGCCATTGATTGGCGAACGCCTTTATTTTGCATTTTTAATTTAAACCCACAGATAAGCCAAACAATACGCCGGTCAAAACCAGACTGATCAAGCTGAGTTTCCACAGTGAATGTGCACAAAAACTTAAAATGATAAAGGCCAGATAAAATAGAATTGAAATAAATGCTGCAAGATAGATTGCCTCTGCCTTATCTAATAGATGGCTAAACAATGAACCGAGTCCAAGGCTCAAATACATCATGCACACGTAGCCAACAACAAAGCTCAACACAAAGCGATAGAAAATGCTCAGTCGATAGACAAGCGAAATAGATGCAGATTTAGCCATAAAGGGTCTTGAAGCAAAAGAAGGGAGAAATAGATCACATATGGAAATGATTCTTGTTTATATTAAATCTTAGCAGAATCTCAATCAATTCTTCATTCATCGTAAATCTAGATTGTATTTTGAATAATAAATGTCATCTTAGATCAGAACTAATATTCACCAATCATGAACAATTTGCACGGTATAGTGTGATTCGATGTAAAATCATTCTGTTAGAATCATTTAAACATTTCTGTGGGGCGTGGGTCTTGTTAAAGCAAAAACTAAAAATTGGTATCGTGGTGGGGGAAGTTTCTGGAGATACTCTAGGAGTGAAACTCATGCGCAGTTTTCGCGAACAAGGCATTGATGCTGAATTTGAAGGGATTGGTGGCCCACAAATGATCGCAGAGGGATTTCACAGTTATTATCCGATGGAAATTCTTTCGGTGATGGGAATTGTTGAAGTCCTTAAAGATTTAAAAAAGCTGTTTGCTGTACGTGATGGTCTAGTTGAACGTTGGACCGAACATCCCGTTGATATCTTTATTGGTATTGATGCACCCGATTTTAATTTGCGCCTCTCCAAAACCATTAAAGAAAAACAGTTACCTATAAAAACCGTACAATATGTCAGCCCGTCGGTGTGGGCGTGGCGCCAAGGTCGTGTTCATGGTATTAAACGCAGTATCGATTTGGTTCTGTGTTTATTTCCATTTGAAAAAACCTTTTATGAAAATTATGAGGTTGCCGCTGCCTTTGTTGGGCATCCATTGGCAAAGCAACTACCGTTAAAAAATCCAATTACTGAAGCCAAGCATCAATTAGGCCTGTCTGCACATAAAACCCATATTGCGTTATTACCTGGAAGTCGCCGTGGTGAAATTGAACGATTGCTGCCACTGCTCACGGGTGCTGCTGAAATTCTTCATCGGAAGTATCCTGATCTGGAGTTTTTAATCCCCGCAATTAATGATGCGCGCAAGCATCAGATTGAACAGGGCATTCAAAATCTAGATACCAGCCTGAAATCTAAAATTCATATACTGGAAAATAGCGATGCCGAGTCAAAAATTGGCCGTATGGTGATGAATGCCAGTGATATTGTGGCTTTGGCTTCTGGTACGGCGACCCTTGAAGCAATGTTATTGCATCGTCCAATGGTGACTTTTTATAAGTTGAACTGGTTGACCTATCTGATTGCGAAATTCATGGTCAAAATTCCATACTACTCATTACCAAATATTATTGCTGGTAAAAAAGTGATTGAGGAATTGATTCAGGCCGATGCAACGCCTCAACATTTAGCCACTGAAATTGAAAAATTAATGGATCATGAAACGGCGCATATCCAAATGATGCAACATTTGAGCATGCATAAACAGTTGATCTCGGGTAATACCGAAGATCCCGTACAGGCGATTCTCAATTGTCTGAATGCAGGCTAAATAAAAAAGGTGGCGATTAGGCCACCTTTTTTTATACATATCATTCAGGCACGAAGGATTAGTTCATAACCTGTATATTTACGAATATTGATCACACCAATATCAAATAATAAGTATTGACCTTTAATCCCTTGCAACACACCGCGAATTTTTGGGGTTTTATCCAAATTCAGCGATTTAATCTTTTCAGGATAATGCTCAACTGGATAGATAAATTCACGTGGCGTTTCATCTTCCAAGAATTCCAAGCTTTCGTTAAATTCAAGGTTCTGATTGAATTCTTCACGAATGCTTTGAATTTTCGGAGCGAATTCTTCAAGAATTTGATCACGTTGCTCAAGCAGATTTAAAGGTTCAGCTTCACCTTTTAGCAATTTGCGCCAGTCGGTTTTATCTGCGATTTGTGTACCAATTAACGTTTCCAAATGCCCAGACAAACGACGTGAGCCGACTTTCATAATGGGTAAAGCTTGGGTTGCCCCTTGATCTAACCAACGGGTTGGCATATTGACGATACGGGTAATCCCGATCTTTAAGGCACTTGAGTTGGCTAAATACACAATATGTGGCTGGAAACAAACATCATGTGCGAACTGGTCTTCACGACAGGTTCCCAAGTGATAATGGCAGGTTTCAGGTTTCATAATGCACAGGTCACATTCGGCCTTGGTTTTAAAACATTTAAAACAATGACCCTGCGAATAAGACTTCGGTGTTTTTGCGCCACAAGAGGTACAAAAGATATTGCCAGTCCATTCGATCTCAATTTCTTGACCTAAAACAAAAGGAAGGTCAGTTTCTGAACGATCTAATATAAATTTATATTCAACATTTGCCTTGCTTGTTGATTGATCAGTTACACTATGCGTTTTGAGCGCTGCATGCATTTTATGACAAATGCCTTGTAGTTCCATTAATAAACTCTCATCTTTTCAATCAAGGGTTGCAGTTATGGCTGAACAAAATGTCATCACTTCTATGCTAGACGATTTATCTCAAGAACAGCCCATTCATACTGCACTTTGTATAGGTCAGCAGATTGACCAAAATGCTTCAATTCAATGGCATTATTTTAACGTAACTGACTTTTTAAGTCTGCCATTTACGCAGCGTTATGATTTAGGTTTTGTATTATTTGATACAGAAGAAATGCAAAATATCACCGAAACGCAAAAATCACAGCTGTTGGTGAAGTTACGTGACCTGATGGCCAAACGAATTGTCGTGGTCAGTAAACTGGGCGATGAAAAATTATTGCGTTCGCTTGGCTTTACTCAATTGATTGATAAAACCACACACGGCAGTGATTTTGCTTTATGGCAATTTAATATCTTGACTTATAAGCATGTACCTGACTGGTTTAACTCCAAGTTCTGGGCGAATCCTGAGAATTGGAATAAATTCCGCTGGTAAAATAATCAGGCTGGAAAGAGTTGCAAGTTCTTGCAAAATTTAACAATTTAACTTTGTTTTGTGCTTTCAAAGCAGCGTATGCTTTTTGCATAAATAATTCCAAAGGAAAGTTTAAGTCATGACTGATTTAACCAACATTGTTGAAATTTTAGCAAAGCAAGCTTTAGGCGGTCAGCAACAATCAGGCCAAGCGGGTGGTTTAGGTGGAATTTTAGGTTCTGTTTTAGGTCAACTTGGTGGTCAACAGCAAAATACCCAAAGCCAGCAAGGTGGCTTGGGTGGTATCTTGGGTTCAGTTTTAGGGCAATTGGGTGGTGGAAATACTTCAACCCAAAGTAATGCAACTGGTGGTAATACCGCACAAACTTTATTGATTGCAGTTTTACCATTGGTGTTAGCTTGGATTCAAAAACAAGGCGGTTTACAAGGTGCATTGGATAAACTAAAAAATGCCGGTTTATCGAATCAAGTGCAAAGCTGGGTAGATCCACAGCAACAAAATGCACAAGATGTGCCAGAGCAAAATATTCAAAGTTTATTTGATGACCAAGATGTAGAACAAGTTGCACAACAAACTCAAGCACCGAAACAAGCGATTTATGGTGCAATTGCTTCAGTTTTACCGCAAGTGATTGATTCTTTAACACCGCAAGGTAGCAGTACCAATCCACAAGAAGCCAACCAAGATATTCAGCAAGTTTTGAATTTGGTGAGTGGCTTCCTTAAAAAGTAAAAAATCCGATGCGAAAAAGCCTGTTCTCTTGAGCAGGCTTTTTTCTAAGTTATATATCTACATCATTGCGATTCTGACACCAATGATCGATTACATTGCTGCTTGGTCTTTTTCGCGCTAGATGTTGCTTTATATACATTACTTGGCTCAGGGAACAGTTTGAGCAGTGAAATATAAAGCAATGCTGCAAGTGTAATGCTGATCGGTAAACTCAAATCAAGACCGTTGAATAAATGTCCCCAGATACCAATAAACTGATCTGGTAAATGCACAAAGCAAAGGCCGATAAGCGCACTGGGTATCCATGCGATGATGCCACGCCAATTCCAACCATGATGAAACCAGTAAGCGCCGCCTTTTAGGCCATTTGCAAACACCTGTAAATCATCATTTTTATAGTAACCTTTACGGGTGATAAATCCGATAATCATAATGATGATCCATGGACTGGTGCACACCACTATTAGAGTGGCAAAAGTCATGACGCTTTGAGTTAGATTCGCTGCAAAACGACCTAGAAAAATAAACAGGATGGACAATAGGCCAACCCAGATCGTGGCTTTAACACGTGTGAGTGATTTTGGAAAAAGACTCGACATGTCCAAACCCGTACCGTACAAGGCTGTAGTTCCAGTAGATAAACCACCAATCAGTGCAATTAAACACAATGGAATAAAGTACCAAGCTGGCGCAATTTGAATCAGTCCAGCGATGTAATTATTTTGTTCAATAAACATGGGAGCACTACGAGCAACAATGCTGGCGGTGACTAGACCAAACAGAAAGGGAATTAAGGTTGCAAGCTGTGAAGCAAATACGGCTGCCATGATTTTATGGGAGGCTGTTTCTTTAGGAATATAGCGCGACCAGCCCCCTAAGAAAGTACCAAAGGAAATTGGGTTACTGAATGCAATTAAGGCTGCACCTGTGAAAGCTGCCCAAAATCCAGCTTGTCCGAGTTGAATTTGTCCTGCGTAAGTTGAATCAAATTGCTTGGAAAAAGCAAACAGACCTAAAAAGAATAATAGACTTGATGCAATCACTGCCACTCGGTTCACCAGTAGCATAAAGCGAAAGCCATAGATACAAATCGTAAGCACCAATAAGGCAAAGCCACTATAGACCAATCCATATAGCCAGTTACTTTGATAAGAACTGTCAAATAGACGTTGGGTTGCACCAATCAGTGCATCGCCAGAACTCCACACGGAGAGCGAAAAAAATGCGATAGCGGTAAGTAAGGATAAAAATGAGCCGACAACTCTGCCATGCACGCCAAAATGGGCGCCAGAAGCCACGGCGTTGTTGGTTCCCGTACGTGCACCAAAAATTCCCATTGGCGCTAAGATACAGGCCCCCAAGATAACCCCACACAAGATTGCCCAGAATCCAGCTTGAAAAGAAAGGCCAAATACAATTGGGAAGCTGCCTAAGACACAGGTCGAAAAGGTATTAGCGCCACCAAAACTTAAACGAAATAGATCAAAAGGGCTTGCTGTACGGGCATGTGCAGGTATTTCTTCGATACCATAACTTTCGATTGTTGTAATCTGTTTAGAACGATCTCTATGCATAATGCGCTACTCTTAATATCCATTTATTAGGTTCAGGTTTGCTTGTTGGTTCATCCATTAAGCGGCTTGTTTGGGGCTGACATGCTTTTGTTCAGCCTGTTCCTGAGAAAGTTGCTTTTTTCTTAGTCGGGTAATGCCACAAATGCCAATAAGGGACAGCAGCGAGAGAAAACTAAATAAGAACGCCAAAGGTAGCCATTGGCCTGCATAATGTTGAGCCAACAAAGTGCCAATGATGGGTGTGGTTCCACTGGTGATTGCCGCAATCATTTGATAGGAAATGGAAATCCCTGAATAACGGACATGTGCAGGAAAAGCTTCCGCCATAAAGCCAGCGACAACTGCATATAAAGAAGACAGCGCAATGACCGCAAGCGTAATCCCCAACACGATGTAATAAATATTTTGGGTACTCACCAGCATAAACATTGGATATGGAATGGCGATACAGAGGATTGCAGCCCAGAACAGAAAACGATGTGTCCCCACTTTACTGGCATACCAAGCTGCAATTGGCATGGCTAAAAATTCAAATAGAGTGACCCAAAACAAAGCATCTAAAATCGTGGGGCGGCTGATCCCCATATATTGAGTGACATAGCTAATCATAAAGGTATTGGTGAAAAAGAAACCCGCTGTCCCAATGGTAATCGCCAGGCCAGCAAAAACCACTTGTGGCCAATAGTTTTTAAGCAACTCTTTTACAGGGTATTTGGCTATTTCTTGTTTGGCTTGCATCTGTTTAAATTCAGGGGATTCCTCTACGCCTAGACGGATAGCAAGGCCAATGAGCATAAATACAAAGCTGAGTAAAAAGGGCACACGCCAGCCCCAGTTGAGTAAGGCTTGTTCATCCAAAGAGGTAATGCCTTTAAAGACCAAAAGGCACAAAATCAGACCTGCTGGGCTGCCCATTTGGGCAAAAGAGGCGAAAAAAGTTTTTTTATGGGCAGGAGCATGTTCGCTGGCCATGAGTACTGCGCCACCCCATTCACCACCGACTGACAAGCCTTGCAAAAAGCGTAGTACGATGAGAAGAACAGGGGCCCAAATCCCAATATGCGCATAGCTGGGAATCAAGCCAATGCCAGTGGTGGCCAGTCCCATCAGCAGCATGGTAAATAACAACATTTTTTTGCGACCTAATTTATCGCCTAAATGCCCGAAAATAACGGCAGCGATTGGTCTGGCAATAAAACCGACAGCAAAGGTTGCAAATGCCGCTAATGTCCCTGTTACAGGATTGGTTTCAGGGAAAAATACCAAGCCGAGAACAAGAGCTGCAGCTGTGGCGTAAACATAGAAGTCATAAAATTCGATTGTTGTTCCAACGAAGGCCGCGGCAGCAGCCCGTTTTGATTGATCTTTTTTCATTCCATCTCGACCTATTTTTATCCATGTATTTTTCTTGTTTTATCGTGGGACGTTATTTACGTATTTTTACCCCTGGGAGGACGCATAACATTTCATACAGCAGATTCGCACCAAGCAATGAGGTATTGCCTGTGGTGTCATAAGGCGGTGAGACTTCAACCAAATCACAGCCGATCAGATCTAGACCCTGACAGCCGCGGATAATTTCCATGGCTTGAATCGTGGTCAAACCACCAATTTCAGGGGTTCCTGTACCTGGCGCCCAAGCAGGATCAATACCATCAATATCAAAGGATAAATACACAGGCCCGCCAGCAACTTGTGCTCTTACTTCCTGCATTAAGGGAGCGAGTGATTTATGCCAGCATTCTTCAGCTTGAACCACGCGAAAGCCTTGTCGCCGACTCCAATTGAAGTCATCTGCACTATAGCCTTGAGCCCGTAAACCAATTTGTACAACGCGCTGACAATCAAGTAGTCCTTCTTCAGCAGCACGTCGAAAGGTGGTGCCATGTGCAACTTTTTCACCAAACATCTCATCATTGACGTCTGCATGCGCATCGATATGAACCAAACCAACAGGCCCATGTTTTTTATGGATCGCACGCAGGATTGGAAGGGTCAGCGTGTGATCACCACCAATCGTGAGCGGAATAATCGGATGAGCCAGTACGCGATCATAATGTTCTTCGATAATGCGCACTGCTTCTGTCAAATTAAAGGTGTTGATCGGGACATCACCAATATCAGCCACATTGAGTGAATCAAAGGGTGCTGCGCCTGTTGCCATGTTATATGGGCGAATCATGACCGATTCGGCACGAATTTGCCGCGGGCCAAAACGCGTGCCTGAGCGTAATGATGTACCAATATCTAGAGGAATCCCAATAAAAGCCGCATCCAGTTCGGCCAAACCTGCATCATTATCGACAACTGGTAGTCGTAACATGGAGGCAATGCCACCAAAACGCGGCATTTCATTACCACCGAGCGGTTGATTTAAGCGTTTGTTCATTTGCTTCTCCTTTTTCTTATTTATTGATCAGCTCGGAACAGGGTTAAATCCTATTTTTTAAAAACTTAGTTTTGATTTTTCTAAACTAAGTTTTACAAGAATGTTTTAAGATGAAGTGAGGCAGAGGGAAAATTGAGATAAAAGCCATGACGCATATGGATATCAAGTTAGTTCGAATTTTTGTCAGTATTGTAAAGAATCAAGGGTTTGCCAATGCCCAGCAAGAGCTCAACCTATCAACCTCGGCCATCAGTACCTATATGAATCAATTGGAGCATATGGTCGGTTTCAAATTATGTGAACGTGGACGTGGTGGTTTTGCATTAACTCAAAAAGGTGAAATGTTTTTTCAGGAAGCCAAGCGCATACTCAATGAGTTAGAAAATTTTTCCAGACATACTGCTCAGATCAAAGGCGAACTGACGGGTACCATTAAAATAGGGATGCTGGATTCGATGGTGACAGATCGAAATATCCCTTTAGATCAAATCATCCAACAGTTTTCAGAACAGAATCCAAATGTTTATATTAAATTGCAGGTGCAACCTCCCTATGAGTTGCAGATGGGGATTTTGGAAAATCGTTTTGATGTTGCGATTGGATCTTTTTTTCTAAAGATGAATGGCGTGATGTATCAAGCCTTGCACAAAGAACAGCAGTGGTTGTTTTGCAGTGACACACATCGTTTATATAAGCAGCAAGGTCTAACGGCAGAAATTATTCGGCGTGAAAAAATGGTCAGTCGTGGTTATTGGAGTCATACCGAATTGGCCAAACAAGGATTTAAGCATTCTTTTGCTACAGTTGATTCGATGGAAGCACAATTAGTGCTTATTTTATCAGGACAATATATTGGTTATTTACCAGAGCATTTTGCCCAATATTGGGTGGAACAGCAACGCTTAAAAGTGTTACTTCCAGCAACATTTGGCTATACAGCACCATTTTCGCTTATTTTTAGACGAGGCAGAACCAAAGAGCCTGTTATTCAGAGTTTCCGTAAAATTATCAAAGACTTTTTTTGATGGGAGCTTCCGAGTTAAGAAATATCGAAGTATTGTGAGTGCAATACAAAAAGAAAAAGGGCTGATCAAGATCGCCCTTTTTCTTATAAGATAGGAAGTAGCTTCAAATTAGAAGTTATATTCCATACCAAAACCGATGGTTGTTTTCTTATCATCTTTCACTAACCAATCACGTTTTTGTTGACCTACAACACCGTAGAAACGTGTTTGTTTGTTGATTTGATAATCAGCACCTACACCGTAAAGATCTTGTTTACGATCTTCACGACCATTCACTTCAGTTGTAGAAGAGATATATTCTGCTTTTAACTTCACAGGAGTAGAAGGGATTACGTATGCAGCTGTTACGCCATAAGCATCTTCTTGCAAGCCTTTATAAGATGTTACAACAGCTGGAGTACCGCTTGTTACCGCAACAGTGTCATCTGTTGGTTGAGCTGTTTGCCATAATGCACCAAACACTAGACCATCAACACCTGCAGGCGTTAAATCCAAAGAACCTGTTACACGGATGGCATCTGAATAAACGCTATTATCACCGCTTAAGTCACTATAAGCATTATATTTAGAAGCGACGCCAAAGTTACCTGCAACAGCTGCTGCTAAGCCCCAATCTTTATTTTCATAAGTAAGAGAGGTAGAAACACCATCACCAAAACCATCACGGCTGCCTTTTTGGCCTTTTGCATTATTTTTAACAGCTGATGATTCTTCACCTTGTTGGAACATGATGTTGAATGCTAGACCGCCAAGTAATTTTTTATCTGTTTCAAAGCCAATCACGTTCTTTAAACGATCTTCACCCACTAAAACTTTAGTCATATCCAGTTCATTGTGGTCGTTGAAAATATCTTGGTTGTTACCCGCAGCATTTTTAAAGTAAGAATCGAACTGACCTACTTTTAAAGTACCGATACCATCAGATTTAATACCGACATAACGGTTACGGTTACTGAATACATCACCGTCACCATCTGCACTAATTTGCCATTCGATCAAGTAAACTGCAGAAAGGTTATCAGTCAGTTTTTCTTCACCTTTCACACCAATACGAGAAGCGTTAGAGTTTACTTTTGTTACGCTTTCATCTTTAAAGCCATTTTTATCGATTTGATCTAAAGTCACATTGAGCTTACCATACAATGTTGGTGCTGCTTGTGCTGCATTCATGGCTAAAGTTGCTACAGTAGCAGCAAGAAGCAATTTTTTCATTGAGATTTCTCCAAAACACTTTTTTGTAAATGGCTGATGCCTTAGTTACTGTTATAAGCTTGCTTATGTACATAAAGTTACATAGCTCACTGACTTGTATGCAGTATCGGTAAACTTTGTGACAGAGAAGTGAAAGAAAAATGACAGTTTGATGACGATTCATATTTAGTAATAATTATATTTCTTCTTGTTTTTTATATAATTAGAAAACAAAAAAACGGAGTAATCACTCCGTTTTTATAAAAATCAGTGCTTAAAGTGCAGCTTTGATTTTTTCAGCGAGCGCTGTAATTTTGTCTTGATCACCCATTTTTGCGGCATGACGACCAAGTTCATGTACTGAACTTGGAATTAGATGGAAATGCACATGAGGGACGGTTTGTCCCGCTGCTACACCTGAAAGCTGCATAAGGACGATACCTTTGGCATCTAAAGCAGTTTCCATTGCCTTGGCAATTTTCTGCACGATTTGAATGGTATATGCAGCTGCATCGGCAGGGAGGTCCAATAAGGTAACAGCTGGACTCTTTGGAATCACTAAAGCATGACCATCTGCTTGGGGCATGATATCCATAAAAGCGAGAACCTGATCGTCTTCATAGATTTTGATTGCAGGTAATTCACCACGTAGGATTCGTGCAAAAATATTTTGGTCATCGTATGCCATGATTCATCCTTTAGATAGGCTTATTTTTCAATAATTGAATTCACTCTCTGATTCGAGAGTGAATTGACGCGTTTAAAACACGATATTTGGTTGCTTATTTGCAGTTAAGCTCTTTTTGACGAGCTTTGATTTCATCAAGACGTTGTTGTTCTTTATCAGAAAACTTTGGCTTAGTCGTATGGCAATTTTCGTTACCAAACTTCGCTTTAGCATCAGCGTCTTTAAAACAGAATCCTTTAGATGCATAGATCAGGTTCGAGTCATCCTGTAACTTTTTACATTCTTGTTCTGGTGTTGCAGCTTGTACACTAAAACCTGTTAGGGTAATTAAGCCAGCAAAAACCGCAACCATTAACTTATTCATGAGGTGTTCCTCTAATCAAAAAAGTATAAATCAATGCTGTATGAAGTTAGATCCATATGGCGCTTGATCGCTACGCATATACCAATATAAGGTTTATTAATGAAATTTCAATGAAACTGTATGGTACGAGTGTAAGTTTACTCCATAATTTATCCTTATAATATGGAAAAGCCTTATATATCAAGAACTTTGTTGTAATTTTATATAAAACAACTGATTAAGATGATTTTTATTGTGCATTAAATTGCTTGTTTTATGGTATTTCGCTCTTTTTAAAGGTTTATTTATATATTGATTACTGCCATATACGTTTTAACAAAATAAAATGTAAATGATATTTGAGATTGTATTAGTTCAATTGCAGAATAAACAATGAAGATTGTAAATGGATTTGAAATCATAAAAATTGGATCGTGAATGCTTTATTCAAAATATTTAGAATGAATAAGAGTCAACGCGGATTAAAAAATAAAGGCTCACTAAACTAAATAGTGAGCCTTTGGGGTGGCGTCCTTCGTTCTTTCGATTGACTACGGGCTTATCTTAATCAATTTAAATAATTGTTAATTACCGCTTGTGTCAATGGGAGTAAAATTACTGACCCAACGGCAGGAACCCTGTGAAGTATCAACACAACCATCGGGAAGTCCTTGCTCCTGCACCGCTATTATAGTGAATACTGGACTTGCATTGGAAGTAATCCTAATCTTTTGATTGCGATGTGTCTGAGATTTAAATATAATTAATTGATATTTATTTGGTTTTATAAATTAAATTTCTAATTTATTACCTAAGCGCCATTGAAATTTAAGCTTTTTAACAAGAATATGAAAAATGCTGAAATATATTAAAAGCAACCTTCCCATCCTTATCTTGATCATTATTGTTATAGGGGGACTCGGCTATCCCCTTTACTCAGGTAAATGGATTATGGCTCCCCGACTAAGCGAAATTGACAGTAAATGTTATGGGGTAGATGTACCAAGCAGCATTGAGCATAACAAAGTACTACTTTTTTGTTCATGTGTTCATACGGTCGGTATTGAAAATAAAGAAGAGAAATATAAGTATTGTACCAATAGAATGGATAAAATTACTTACCGACAAGATTCTTGATGATTTGGTCTTTAGTGTTTAAATTTGAAAGAATTGTGTAGAAATTATAAAATATATCCTTGTCTTTCTTTATTTTATATTGAGTATACTTAATGAAAAAAATATTAATATTTCTAATAAATTCAGTTGTGACTGTTTCTGTGTATAGTGCTGATGATTTGTTTAATAAGCCTCCATCACTTTTAATCTTAAAAAAATGACACACCCGAATATGAAATCAAAAGTCGTGAACATGTTGATTTCTTTGAGTCAGCAAAGCAACAAGAACAAGATCGTCTAAATCAGCATGATGTAAATGCGGCGAAGATGTATGAAACTCGGTCAAATACATCTAATATGAGCCCATTTGAACGATCTCAATATCTTCTAAAAAACAATGATACTCGTGCTTTAAATGCGTATGAATATGAGCAACAATTAAATTCATTGCAGAAGGCTCGAAATAGAGGCGTCATTTCAGACCGAGATTATAATTACCCAGCAAAATCATATGCCTTTAGAGCAAAAGAATAATCAGCTTAAATTATCAGTTCCAGTTGGAGAATAAATTCAGTTCGTTTAAATGCTCATCGAAAGGTGGGATTTTTCAGTTTTATCGCTTATGATAGATAATACTTTATTTTAATTAGAATTTTTATATGAACATTGTTTTTATCATTTTGTCTATATTTTTTATTTTCGCGCTTATAGCCAAGTTCAGCAAGAAGAAATAAGCTTTTGTCGATACGATGTTCTGATACTCTACAGCTCATCATTATTTAGTTGATCTTTAAAATTTAATCAAAATAAGCATAATTTTGTTGATTTGCGTCACACTTTTATCTATATTTGCCATGTTGTTTGACAATAACTAAACAACAATAACCTTCATTCAGCGCAAAAAGAATTAAGGGGAAGCCCACTCATCGAGTGGGCTTTTTAATTGTATATAACCCTGAATTTACTATGCAGCTTAAAGTATGGAAAGTGGAGCTACAAGGGCGAGTCTGTTGCCTCAAATTGAATGATAAAGCAAAATTATTAAGGATTACAAAATAAAAGCCCATAGTTTGGGCTCTTAATAAAGACTTCACTGTGACCATGATTCTTTTATCCTACTCAGCTTCAAAGGAAACTGTTAGGGGCGGCGTCCTTCGTTCTTTAGGCTTCCCAAGGCGTTACCTTTGCGGAAGCAGACCCGGTTAAAATTGGCCCAACGGCAGGAACCCTGTGAAGTATGAATACATCCATCGGGAAGTCCTCGCTCCTGCAAGCGTAATTTTAGCTAGTATGTTGGCTGAAGGCAATTGAATGAAGATTAATTGGTAGGCTTTGATAAATGTCGATTAAAGAGACATTGTGATTATTCAGCATATTGTTACATTCAATAGGTTTTGATTGATTGGTTAGAGATGATGTAATGCAAATGTTGAACGTTAAGGATTGTCAGTGCTTTGATATATTTAGCGTTAATATACGGTTTTCAATCTTTATGAATGATATTGTGGATTTATTTGGTTAGATCGAATGATGTGAAAATGGTAGGTGAGGAATCATGAAGACTATCTTGGATTATTTCCGCAAGCACATTGATGTTAGGCACCCTCAAAAATGGAATGATGCTAAAGATAAGCAAATGAATGTTGCAACGGCTTATGATACCGGCGATATGTTAGGTGCAGCCTTTGATTTTGAAATGTCTATAAGTGCTCATGGTATCAATCTTATTACAAGCTTTGAGGATTTAAAGCTACATGCCTATGACGATAGCGTTGGTGTGTGGTCTATTGGATTTGGCACCACAGTTTATCCAACGGGTGTTCGAGTTAAGCAAGGGGATTATTGTACATCAGAGCAAGCAAAGTCTTTTTTTCAACATGATTTAAAGTACTTTCAAAAGGCTGTAAATGAAGCTGTCACTGTTCCACTTTCTCAGAATCAATTCGATGCTCTGGTTTCATTAGCATACAACATCGGCAGCAATGCTTTCAAAAATTCGACATTGCTAAAGTATTTGAATGCACTAGCTTACCAAGATGCGGCAGACCAGTTTTTGGTTTGGAATAAAGGTGGTGGTAAGGTCTTAAAAGGATTAGTTCGCCGTCGGGAGGCTGAGAGAAAGTTGTTTCTAAAAAGAGGTTAAGGCCATATAAACCAAGAATAGATATTTGAAGAATGTTTTGGGTTCGAAATACCAGCTAGGGTTTATGAAATTTGGCGTACCATCGGATTAGGGGCTTGTTCTAAATGTGCTTCTGCATTTATTACTGCCTTAAATCTATGTAATCCCGCAGATAGGAATCCTAAATTTGATACAACAGCACCATTCTTACAGTTGGTTTTCTAATTTGGCTATTGCTTATTTTATATCTATTAAAATGAATAAAAATTAGAATTGAATTCTGTAGTATAAAGCCCTCAATTGAGGGCCTTATACAATTGAAAACTAGGGTGTTGTCACTTTCATTAATACCACACCGAATACGATAGATGCAGCAGCTAATAGGCGTAAAAAACCCATAGGTTCATGTAAAAAGAATATTCCAATCAGAAAGGCACCAACAGCTCCGATTCCGACCCAAATCGTATAAGCAGTGCCTAAAGGCAAGGTCTTCATAGCGACAGCCAGTAAACCGAAACTCAAAATCATGAATACAATGGTAATGATGCTAGGGGTGAGCCTGGTAAAACCGTCAGACATTTTCATTGAATATGCCCATACAATTTCAAAAATACCAGCTAAAATTAGATATGCCCAAGCCATTTCGACACCTCATTATTAATATTTTAGGTCGTCCTAAAGCTTGAAAATTGAATAAAGAGGTCGTCCTCTTCGTAAGCTATATAAACATTGCCAGAAGATAACTTCAATTTATTTTTGTTAAATTTTATTCCGATTGGTAAAAAGGTATCTAAAAGGGCAGATACCTTGAGTGTAAAAGAAAAGCCACTTTAGTTATGAAACATATGCTTGTACATCATATTCAGGCTCTCCAGCTAGAACAGAAACGAATTTCTCAACGGTTTCGGCCGTTAACAAATAAGGGTTAAACTCTTCTAAATGATATTTCATAAAAAAGTCTGAAATGTTCTGATTGATGGGTGAAAATTTCATAGACCACTGAGAGAAAAATGGATTCTCGCACACCGTGTAATAGAGAATTTCACAATTGATATGACGTTCATCTTTCACAATTTTGTTATAAAATAAATCATCAACAATGTCTTTTTGACCTTCTAAACATTGTACAAAATAACCATGACCATAATATAAAACACCTCTAATATCATTGCGGTAATTAAAGTCTACAGCTTCATCGAGAATTTTAATTAAATCTGTTTTTAAGTTAGAGTCAATATGCTTAATTTTACTTACGTATAAAAGTCTAACAGACTCCATTAGATATGCTCATTTTGAGGGTTGAGCTTTTGTTATATAGAAAAAACAATGTCTTGTATAGTTTAGTCTGTAACACAGATATCGAATTTTATAAGCTGTGATTTTCTAGAGCTAGGTAAAGTGAAGTGGTAGTAGGTCATGTTTTTTCACGCAGAAGTGAGATGGCCTCTTCAATATTTAGACTTGAATTTCTTCTATGAATTCTTAGGAATAATCATAATATTGTGTGAAATACGTGGCTCTATCTATATGGAATTATTGAGAATAATGTGACTTTTATCACACATATACGAAAGATTGGTTAAATTTAAAATCAAATTGCAAATGAATTAATCTTTTGATTTTTAATGAAAAATATAAGAATAAATATTTTTGGTTACAACCATTTTGTCGACAAAACTAGATCTGGTTTGCCATATTGCGTTTGCGAAACTTAGCAAAGGTATTTGTCTATGGTGTCATTTCTATTTATTGGTTTGATCATTACGATCTTACTAACACCAGGTCCAACGAATACATTATTGGCTTCGTCTGGAATCCAAACGGGTATTAAAGGTTCACTAAAATTAATCCCTGCTGAGGTTATTGGTTATTTTATTGCCATTACAACATGGGGCTTTTTACTTGAGTCTGTTTCACACTATGTGCCTTGGCTACCGCCTTTAATTAAGCTGCTTAGTGCGACTTTTATTATCTATTTGGCAATTAAGTTATGGATTACTTCAACCAAAGAGTTGGATTTGAACCAACCTTTGATTACGTCTAAGGCTTTATTTGTAGCAACCTTACTGAACCCTAAAGCTTTATTATTCGCTTCAGCCATTTTTCCACACACTGCTTGGCTCAACCTACATGAATATATTGTTCATATGGGCATATTCTTAGCATTGATCACCCCAATTGCTTTTTTATGGATTGCATTTGGATCTATTTTAATTTCCAACAAAATTTCTTGGCTGAATCAACGCAACTTACAACGTTCAGCAGCATTTGTTTTAACTTTCTTTGCGATGCCGCTGGCTTATTCAGCAATTTCATCGTTCTAAATTGGGGTTTTGCTGTTGTATTTAAAATTTAAAAAATTGGAGTTTTTAATGAGCACTATAAAAATTAAGGTAAAGGATCAATTTGAGGCCGAAAAGATCGCGACAGCCAAAGTAAAAGCTGTCAATGATCAAGAAATTCCCTTCTTTAAACGAATTGAACATATCGAAGTTGAAGGGGAGATTCTTCTACCCAATATGGATTTACTCTTTGAAAATCCTAAAGATGGCAGTATTTATCGGTATGTCGGGGCTGCGTAGATTCATTAGCCATGGTTTGAAGACATTGACCCACGTTTAGACATGGGTTTTTAATACTCCTTTTTTCAATTGAAAAAAGCTAGCTGTTCCCATTTATTTGTTTTTACTTACTAATTTATAAGAAAATTAAAGGTTAAGCCTTTTGACTTTATATACCTTTGCATTCAAATCTTAATGCTAAATACACGATAGATTTCTAATCTATCGCAATTAAACAGTTTAGATGGAAGTCTTAGAAAGGGACTTTCCCTTAATGACTTTATTTTGACTATTTGGTAAATTAATTGTTCTAATAACAAACGGCTTATAAAATGAAATACATAATTTTAGGAATAATTTCAGTTTTAATATCAACAACTACACTTGCTAGAGAAACAAACTCAATACGCTCATCTTACGAGCTTATTAATGTGGGAGACAGTGAAAGTGATTTGCTTAGAAAAATGGGAAAGCCTTACCCAAGGTATTTCATTTACAAAGAAGGTCGTCGCTTATGTGAGGCTACAGAATATGTATATGAGATTGATATGCAGATATACACAGTTTTAGTCTGTAATGGAAAGATCTTTAAAATTGATGTAAATAATAAATAATTCAGATTTATAACCGAGTTAACTTTCAATCATGAGGAGATATCTATCTCAACTCAACTGAATGTAGTAGATACACTGATTGTTGTCGATGTGCAGAACGCTTTTGTATCAGGTAGTGATGCTGTGCCTGCCTCTAAATCACTCATTGCATCAATCAGTATCTTACTTGCTAAGGTAAGAGCAGCTAATGCTCCTGTGATTTTCCTACAAAATGATAGGGAAATAGGTTCTGCAGATGAGCCATATCAATTTGGCTGGGCACTATTTTTTTCGCCACAATCGAATGAGTATGTCATAAGAAAAAATCAAGATAATGGTTTTAGCGGAACCCGACTTCAGCAGATATTGCATGATCATAGAATCAAATCTTTAGCAATATGTGGTGTCCTATCCGAGATGTGTGTTGCTGCAACTGCACGTGCAGCACTAGAGCTTGGTTATGATGTATTGTTACCACATGATGCACATGCAACGTATGATGTGCCAGCAGGGCCAGGATCAAATGGTGTACCTGCTGCTATGGCGGCGAGAGTAGCAGAGTGGTCGCTTGGTGATGAAATTAGGATCTGTGCATCGGTGAATGAGGTTGATTTTCATGAGCCGAAATAACGGTTTAAATAGCAGAAGAAAAATGTCTTATTCTGAATTTTTCGAACTATAAAAACGTATAACAAGGTTATGGCTTGTTATACGTTGAACGATTTTGATTATTCAATGTGCACCTAATCAATCTTTATAAAATGAAGTACTTCATTTGGGTGAATGGGTTGCTCTGCAAATGGGACAATCACAATACAATTTGCAGTAAGAAAAGGTTCTACCTGATATGTGTGCTGTTGTTCAATGATCTCTAATGAATATTGACCATCATCTTGCAACTGATATTTACCCCATAACAATTTTCTCTTATTTTGATCAGTTTCAATTTTTTGTTTGACACGACCTTTTATAAATATTTTGTTGAGAAAATCGGGATCATGTTTATTTAAAATATACTTCACCATGAAATGCATGAGTAAGGCTATATCTTGTATATCACCAGGTAAATTAATGATCGTCGTCTTATCTTCTGTAATGATGACTTTTAAGCCTTTATGGTTACCCTGATCATCGTATAGTTGAACCGTTTCACGTATAGGAGGTGTTCTAGGCATACTTCTAATGATGCTCATTTCATTAGCAGGGATAGAACGTGTTTGGAAATTTGAGGTCATACTGCCAGGATCAAAGGCAGTAAGTCTACCAATTGAAAATACTGAACCACCAATGTCCTTATGCGAACATAGAATCATCACATCAAAATTAGGAATATGATCTTCAAAAAATTGATTATAATCGGTCCAATTTGTTGTTAATGTATCATCTAAAGTAGGATCTTCCTCCTTCTTAAGACTATTAAATGCGGAATCATGGCGCTGTGGTTTAAGCAGTTTTATCTCGATCTGTTTATAGCCCCACGTTTTCAATAAGTCTTTAACATATAAGCTTTCTTCACAAAGTGTATGCTCGTCGTCAAAGCTATGCATACTAACAATGAGAATTCGTGGATCTCTATAAATTGTCAGTTGTTTAATTCCAGCGCGTCTTAGCACAATCAATTTTTCTGGTGAGATTTTCTCATTTTTAGCTAAGATCAGATCACTTTGTTTAATTACGCTTCCTTGCTGGATGACGCCTTGCATTACAGATATTGGCGATATAATTTTTTTATTATCGTAATCAGAAACATCTAAACGCTCATCGTCTTCTGGAATAATGGCATCAACAGATTCCGGTAATTCTGTATATTGTGGAATTTTGAGTAGATTTTTACCTCTTAGATCCAGTTTATATGGGTTCACTGATCGATAGAGTTGCGGCCCCCAGAAGTATAAACGATCAATTAATACAGGATGTTGTTTACTTGCAGTTTGAGTTGATTCTGAATTAATTGACCAGCCTGTGTATGCTGATAAGTGATGGGGTGGATAATTCTGTAAGGCATGAACATCATGAGCATTCACTTGATTAAGTGCGGATTCTAAGTCTACAGTATCCTTTAACTCACCTATAGGAAGTTGCATAAAGAGGCGATAGTAAATTGTAGTAAGATCGTAGGGGAGTTTTTCTGGTACTGGAAGTTTGCGCATAAATATATAAGTCCAAGAGATAACTCTAATTCGAGATACCTCTTTAAATTAATAATGAATCAGAAATTAAAAAGAAGAAAAGGTTATCTAAGCTTTAAAAAAGTTAATGGTTAGCAGTAATACTGTTAAGAGAGGTAGTGATTTCTTTGTTTTCATACTGCTTTTTAATAACTACCGTACCCGCCATAAAGTCATGAATAGCCCGTTTCCTTTTATTAAAAAGTAAAGTGATAAATTCACTCCACCACCAAACTTGACTCAATGTGCTGACTAAACTATACCAAGCAGGATATAGCAGTAAAATATATTTCGCTCGGTCAGTGAATCCCGCATTTAAATAAATTGTGGGGTCAGCATGCTTCAGTGCGATAAGTTGAGCAATAACAGTAAGAAGAGAAAATCCTATGTCAATGGAAGATCTTATTAAAGCTTGTTTCAGGCTAATTTTACTTCCATTAGGGCAAGTTATTTTTATCTTAATAGCCATTTTTCCAAGAGTAGCACCAAATCGATAATGAAAATAAATAACGTAAACAGAGAATAATACCGCAGAAATCACTAGCGTTATCATTGAACTGATAATAGATATGCTTTGGGTGTGATGCGCGATAACCATAAAAGGAATCAATATTAATGAATCAATAATAGCGGCAGCTAAACGTTTCCAAAATCCCGCATAGACTTTTTCGTTGTCTACTTCAGTCGGTAGAAATTCCATTATTCCCTCAAAAATATATTATGAATTATTAAAATTTAAGATGAATAATTTTAAGTAAATTAAGCATTTTGAACAATCTTAATTTTATGTAAATAAAAAGAATATTGATATAAAAACCGCTCAACAGAGCGGTTTTAACATTTTAAAAAGGATTTTAACGCTAAAATTTTCTTATTTCAGCGTAATTTTACTCCAAGATTCATACATTTTAACGGCTGCGGAGAAGTCACTATCAGGTTCAGCAGTTAAATTCGCTGCTTGAATCAAGCTTTGCGTTAACGACAAAATCGGAGCAGGGAGCTTGGCATCCTTGACGAGATCAAGCGCAATACCTGTATCTTTCGCAAGTAATGGCAGACCAAATGTCACTGGAAACTCACGGCTAAGAACACGTTGTGGGAAAATGGTTTCGGTAACCAGACTTTTGCCGCTAGAAGCATTAATACAGTTCAGTGCGGCATCCAGATTGACACCATGTGCTTTTAAGGTACTAAAACCTTCGGCAACAGACCATAAATTCACAGCGAGCAACATATTGTTAATGGCTTTTACCGCAAAGCCAGCACCAGATTCACCCACATGCTGAATCAATTTACCGACGGCTGCCATTGCAGGGTAAGCACGTTCAAAAGCATTGACATCGCCGCCAACCATGACGGTTAAGGTTGCATTTTCAGCGCCAACCGTTTGCCCACTGACGGGTGCATCCAAAAAGTCCACATTTTGAGCTTTTAATTTCTCAGCCAGACGGCGTGCCGCTTCAGGCACACCACTGGTGCAGTCAATCCAGATCGAGCCTGACTTAATTTCAATACCTTCGATTAATGCTTCAACATCATCGCTAGTCGGTAAACAAGAAAAGATGATATCGGCCTGAACCGCTTGAGCAAGTTCAACGGCTTGAGTTCCATATTCTGTTGCATGCTGTTCTGCTTTACTAAAATTTCGATTCCAGACAAAAACGTTTTCGAAATATTTAGGAAGATGCGCCGCCATACGATAGCCCATAGCGCCTAAACCAATGAATGCAACAGATTGAGTCATACTTTACCTTTTTATTTGTGTCGATCGTTCGGCTAACCATGTCGCCAGTGTTGGCCAGAACTCAATGGAACTGTTTTGACTGGACATTAAACCTAAGTGCCCGCCAGGGATAAGAGTAAACGTGACATCTTGGCTGCTTGTCAACTGGGTCAGTGGGAAGGCGGACTCAGAAGTGACCAGTTGATCGCCTTTACCTGCGCCCACGAATAGTGAGCAATTGATGTTTTTGAGTTCAATAGTTTTGTTCTTGAGCTGAATTGCGCCATTTTTTAAAGGGTTCTGCAACCAGACATTAAATAGCATGTCCTGATTCACACCACCCGGATAATCAATCATGTTATTTAAGAAGTGGCTAAGCGTCGCATCTTCTTGTACCAACTTTAGATTATCCAAGTTTTTCAATAATTGAACATTGCCATCAATCCAGCCTTTAGGGTCTAACAGCTTGAATCCAAGCGAGTTTAGAAAGCCAGGTGAATGAATCATTAACTTCGGTAAACGGTTATAGATGTAATCTTTAATGGTGGGGTTGCGGTTGGTCAGATAAGCCAAAGTTTTATATAACTTGCCAATATAACCTGAAGCATAGCTGTCGATTGGGCTACCTAACACCACAAGATTTTTCACTACACTCGGTTGATGGCGTGCGGTATAAAGCGTGACGAAAATCCCCGCCATACTCCAACCATGCAGTGAAATTTTTTCAGATTTGGAGTGCTGCTGAATGGCTTCAATACATTTTGGAATAAACTTATCAATAAAAGATAAGAAGTTTATTTGATAATTTTTATAAGTCAGTTTACCCCAATCAATCAGATAAACATCAAAACCGCTTTCCTGAAAGTGTTTGACCAATGAACGGTAAGGATACAGGTCATAGATATCCATATTAATCGCTAACGGTGCAACGAATACCAGTGGTTCTTTATAACGTTTGTTCTCCGAAGCGTAGAAACGGACACGGGTTTGTTTAAATTGAGCAATCACTTGATAGGGTGTTGATTGAGACAAAACCAGTTTGTCGGCATCGAAGACACGCATAGCCAGATGTTTAAAATTTATTTTTTGCTGTTCCACAAGCGATTTCATCTTAGAAAGTCTCATCATGAGTCAAGATTGCACGAAGTCTAAGCGATAATTTCATCTTATGCCTTGACCTTAAATACCTTAGGCGCTCAAAATATTGGCACATTTCGACATTATGATCATAAGGCATACAGAACGATGAATCCAAGCGATGATTTAGAATACCAATTAGAAACACTGGCAATTCGCACAGGGCATGATCGTACCTCTGAAGGTGAGCATAGTGAGCCAATCTTTCTGACCTCATCATTTGTGTGCGAAAGTGCGGCTGATGCTGCAGCAAAATTTTCGGGGCAAATTGCAGGCAATACTTATTCACGTTATACCAATCCAACCGTACAGGCTTTTGAAAAACGTTTAGCTGTTTTGGATGGCGCAGAGCGTGCAGTCGCGACCAGTTCTGGTATGGCTGCGGTACATGCAATGTGTATGGCCTATTTAAAAGCAGGCGACCATGTCATTTGTTCTCGTGCGGTATTCGGTTCAATCATTGCTTTATTTGAAAAATATGTCGCGAAATTTGCCGTTGAAGTGACTTTTGTCGATTTAGATGATCTTGAAGGCTGGAAACAGGCGGTTCGTCCAAACACGCGTATTCTCTTTATTGAAACGCCGTCAAATCCATTGGCACAAGTGGGTGATATGCAGGCCATTGCAGATATCGCCCATGCCAATGGTGCTTTATTTGCAGTCGATAACTGCTTCTGTACGCCAGTATTACAGCAACCGATTAAGTTTGGTGCGGATTTAGTGCTTTATTCAGCAACCAAGTATATCGATGGTCAAGGTCGTGCGCTTGGAGGTGCAGTTGTCGGAAAACATGACCTACTCGAAGAAGTAAATGGTGTGATTCGTACTCTGGGTAACTCGATGAGCCCATTTAATGCATGGATTTTCTTGAAAGGCTTGGAAACACTGAGCATTCGTATGAAAGCGCATTGTGAAAGTGCACAAAAATTGGCGGAATGGCTACATCAACACGAAAAAGTTGAAAAAGTGTATTACGCTGGTTTAGCTGATCATCCTGGGCATGAGTTGGCGAAAAAACAACAAAAAGGTTTTGGTGGTGTTGTATCTTTTGTGGTGAAAGGCCAACGTGAAGGTGCATGGACCGTGATCGATAACACCCGTTTCTTGTCGATTACCAGTAATCTAGGTGATGTTAAGTCAACAATTACGCATCCAGCAACGACCTCGCATGGTAGAATGTCGGCCGAAGCTAAACAAGCTGCAGGAATTGAAGAAGGTTTGATTCGTGTGTCTGTTGGTTTAGAAGACATTGATGATATTATTCGCGACATATCACGCGGTTTAGATTTAATTTAACGAGAGAAACTTATGAACATTAATATGCTCATGCAGCAAGCTCAGCGCATGCAAAAAGATATGGAATCAAATCTTAAAAAAGCCAAAGAAGAGCTTGCAAAAACTGAAGTACATGCGGAAGCAGGCGGTGGTTTAGTTAAAGTAACCATGACTTGCCGTAATGTGGTTAAGCGTATCGAAATTAGTCCTGATTTATTACAAGACGAAGCAGATATGATTGAAGATTTGATTGCTGCTGCAATGAATGATGCTGCACGTCAAGCAGAAGCCATTTCTGAAGAGAAGTTAAAAGGTGCGAACACTGGTATGGGCTTGCCACCTGGCTTATCTGGTTTATTTTAAATCCCTCCCAGCCTCCCTTTTTTAAAGGGAGGAGTACCCCTCTTTATTAAAGATGGGTGAGGAGCGGTTGTAGCTCCGCAAGGGAGATTATGAGAGTTGATTTGTGTTTAGTGAACGATTTGAACAATTAGTTCAAGCATTACGTATATTGCCCAGTGTTGGTCCCAAATCAGCACAGCGTATGGCATTACATTTATTAATGAAAAACCGTGAAGGTGCTTTTGCCTTGTCGCATGCCTTGCATGAAGCATCGAGCCATATTCATGAATGCCAGATTTGTCACTCATTAACAGAAAATGAAATCTGTGATATCTGTGCTTCAGCAGAGCGTGATGAACAATTGTTATGTGTGGTTGAATCACCTGCCGATGTGATGGCAATTGAGCAGAGTGGCAGTTTTCGTGGGAAGTACCATGTTCTCGGTGGACACCTTTCTCCATTGGATGGTATTGGTCCAGAAGAGATTGGTATTCCTTATTTGATTCAGCGGCTCAGTGCGGGGCAAATTCAAGAGGTGATTTTGGCAACCAATGCCACAGTAGAAGGTCAAGCAACCGCACATTATCTGGTTGAAGCGACAAAACATTTACCGATTCACATGACCCGAATTGCACAAGGTGTGCCACAAGGTGGTGAACTGGAATATGTAGATAGTCATACTTTAAGTCAAGCTGTACATAACCGTATGCGAATGAAATAATAGCTTTCATTCGCATTTATATATATTTATATTAAATTCATGCTGTTAATTTAAACAAATAATTAAATTTTACATATTGTCTAACATTATCGTAGATCTATTTATTGTGATTTGTGGCACTATTGACGGGCGAAAAGGATTTTCGTTTTTTGATGAATGGAAGAGGAGTAATTTCATGTCTTGCATGTGGAATACCAATTAATTTTTTGTATTTTTCAGTTGAGCAATGACTGGCATTGGGCAGTTTTATTGCACATGGTTCTTTATTATTTTACTTGAGCACACATGTTTCAGTTTATCCAACAGCAACAAGATTTAGCTGTTCTCCTCAAGCAGATGGAACAGTGTTCTGTCTACGCCCTTGATACCGAATTTATTAAGGTCGATACCTTATATCCTAAACTTGGTGTTTGCCAAATCAATTTGAATGGTCAGATTCTGTTGCTTGATGGCGCAGCATTAGATCTCAGCAATTTTTGGCCTAAGATTTTTGCGGCGCAACAGAATATTTTTCATGCCTGTGGTGAAGATATTGATCTGATCTATCATTATGCTGACCAAAAACCATTAAATAATGTATTCGATACCCAAGTTGCTTTGGCATTTCTAGGACATGGACTTCAAGTCAGTTATCAAAATGCGCTTAAGACCTGTTTGAATATTGAGATTGAAAAAGATCAGACCCGTTCGGACTGGCTTGCTAGACCACTAACGCAAGAGCAGATGTGCTATGCGGCAAATGATGTGATCTATTTAAGTAAACTTGCAGATGCACTGAAAACAGATCTAAAAGCAAAAGGGCTGTATCAATACGTATTGGAAGATTGTCAAAATCTTACCAAAGAGATTGCCATGGAAACACCACTGGCAGAGTTGTACACTGATATTGGTAATTATCGACATTCACGCCGTGAACTGATGCAGTTACAACAACTCAGTATTTGGCGAGAGCAGATTACCAAGGCGTTGAATCAGCCGCGTAGCTTTATTCTGAGAAACTCCACCATGATTGATTTGGTGGAAAAGAATCCTCGCAATAATTTCCAGCTGGCACGAATTAAAGATATTCGTCCGCACATTATACGTGAACATGGCAAAATGATTCTTGATTTACTCAAGTTCTTACCGCCAGAAGACGAATGGCCATTACGTATGGCTAAGCCGATCAAGAGTAATTCTAAAGAAGTTGCACCTAAAATTGATGCGTTGATTGAAAGTGTGGTCCTAAAAACTGGAATACCGAAAGAAGTATTACTACGTAAGAAATGGATGAATGCGATCTATGAACATGTGGTCTTTCATTTAGATGAGCAGTCCTTACCGAGTTATTTAATGGGTTGGCGCTATGACATTCTGACGCAACCATTGATTGCATTATTAAAAGAAGATATTGAATATCTTTCCACACAAATGAAAGTGGTACGATAAACAGGAAAGAGTGAATCAATGATTCGCTCTTTTTTTATTTTGACACATCGTTTTGTCTTTTCGTTTTGTACTTGCCATTTAAACAGCGCAAAAACACGACTCCAGCGTTAACAATCGTTAATGTATCCATTTTTATTTTCATGTATGCTGTCTTTGATTGTTAATAGATGTGAGTAAACATGCACTGCGATATTTATAGATCGAGCAAAAAAGATGAAATGTATATGTATATTGCTCGTCCAAATTATCCTGATGACAAGGAACAAGAAAACCCATTTGAAGGTGTTCCAGAAACAGTTCTACAAGCATTCGGCAAAGCGACCTTTGTCATGCATTTAGAACTTCATAATGAGCGTAAACTTGCACGTGCTAACGTTTTACATGTGTTAGATTCATTAAATACCAAAGGCTTTTTTATTCAGATGCCACCAGAAGGATTAATTAATCCGAATGCGGTAGAACCAGAGGGCTTACGTGGTGCTTGAGACTTTAACAGCGATATGGTCTAACATTCTTTCGGTTCTGGATCAATTTCCAGAAGAAAATGTTGCGATCATTGTTTATGTTACAGGGACGCTCATTGCATTGTGGTGTTGGTATCGTTTGATGTCACGCCTACCCAATCCAATTGGTGGCATCCTCTGGATTGTCGCTTTTGCCGTTCTTGCGACTCCAACAATTTCAGAAGGTCCAAACTCGGCCTTAGCACCAGCCATTTTTGGTTTGCTTTTTGGTGTCCTCACCAAAGAACATGTCTTAGTCTGGTCTAACTTATCATTGATTTTATTTGTCATTGGTACGGGGTTACTGATCGGCTTCTGCTGGTCAAAATACACTGCAAATAAAACTGCACGTTCAGTTTAGATACGATGTTAAATATAGAAAAATAAGGTTTTAAAATGTCTGCTGATACACAACACTTCACTGGTACAGATCAATATATTGCAACCGATAGCCTGAAACTTGCAGTGAAAGCTGCTCGTGCCTTACAAAAACCATTATTGGTGAAAGGTGAGCCAGGTACTGGTAAAACACTACTTGCAGAGCAAGTGGCTGAAAGCTTGGGTTTGAAGCTGATTACCTGGCATATCAAATCAACCACCAAAGCCCAGCAAGGTCTGTATGAATATGATGCTGTTTCACGTTTGCGTGATAGCCAGTTAGGTGATGATCGTGTCTACGACATTAAAAACTATATTAAACCCGGTAAATTGTGGGAAGCATTTACCAGCGAAGAGCGTTGTGTATTGTTGATTGATGAAATCGACAAGGCGGATATTGAATTTCCAAATGACTTATTGCATGAACTCGACAAAATGTCATTTTATGTTTATGAGACAGGTGAGACCATTACTGCAACACAACGCCCGATCGTGATCATTACCTCGAATAATGAGAAGGAACTGCCAGATGCGTTCTTGCGTCGCTGTTTCTTCCATTATATCGAATTCCCTGATGATGCAACCATGCGTGACATCATTGCGGTCCATTTCCCGAATATTTCAAATACCTTGGTGAGTGAAGCCTTACAGGTGTTCTTTAAATTACGTGAAGTTCCGAATTTGAAGAAGCCACCTTCAACATCAGAACTCATTGACTGGTTAAGCCTGCTGATGGCAGATGATATGCCAGAAGATGTGTTGCGTAATCATGATAAATCCAAAGCGATTCCACCGTTATATGGTGCCTTGATTAAGAATGAACAAGATGTGCAATTGCTTGAACGTTTAGCCTTTATGTCACGCCGCTAAGAGTGTTTAAAAATGTTTGTGCGACTGTTTTACACCTTACGCAAATATGGCGTACCTGTAACAACACGTGAGCTCCTTGATCTTAATCAGGCGGTAGCGTCAGGTCTTGTGTTTGCAGATCAGGAACAGTTCTATCAATTGGCTAAAACGGTTTTAGTCAAAGATGAGCGTTTTTTTGATAAGTTTGATCGTGCCATGAAAGATTATTTTGATGGCATCGAAACTTTTGATTTAGATGAATTGCTGAAACAAGTTCACAAGTTACCTAAAGATTGGTTTGATCTTGAGCTATTAGAGAAACATCTGACCCCAGAGCAACGTGCAGAATTGCAAAAAGCGGGTTCTCTCGAAGAATTGATGAAAATGCTGGAAGAACGCTTACGTGAACAGCATAAAAAACATCAGGGTGGCAATCGTATGATTGGCACTGGGGGAACTTCACCTTTTGGTGCGTTTGGAGATCATCCTGAAGGTGTTCGTATTGGTGGGCCAGGGCGTAAACGTTCGGCGGTTAAAGTCTGGGAACAACGTAAATACCAAAATCTGGATGATGATCAGGTTTTGGGAACCCGTCAAATGCAAATTGCCTTACGTCGTTTGCGTAAATTTGCACGACAAGGTGCGGCTGAAGAGCTGGATGTCGATGGCACTATTCGTGAGACAGCAAAACAAGGCATTTTGGATGTGCAACTGGTTCCAGAGCGTCGTAACCGCATTAAAGTGCTCATACTGTTTGATGTTGGTGGTTCAATGGATGCCTATATCGCTGAGTGTGAAAAGCTATTCAGTGCGGCCAAATCTGAGTTTAAAACCCTCGAATATTTCTATTTCCATAACTGTCTGTATGATCATGTGTGGAAGGATAACCATCGCCGTAGTTCAACCCGTATGAATACTTGGGATCTGTTCCATACTTATGGATGTGATTATCGGGTCATCGTGGTTGGTGATGCCAGTATGGCGCCGTATGAATTAAAATCTGCGGGTGGCTCAGTTGAATATATGAATGAAGAGTCGGGGGAAGTGTGGCTTAGACGTTTACGTCAGCATTTCGACAAAACCGCTTGGTTGAACCCTGAAATGGAAGGTTACTGGCATTACACCCAAACCATTAACTGGATCAAAGAAATTTTTGAGAATCACATGTTTCCAATGACCTTGAAGGGGCTTGAGGACATGACACGCTACCTATCGCGTTAAAACTTTATATTAAGACTTTATAAGAACAGGAAAAGACATGGAACATCAAATTAATGGCGTTGCTTTGCCCAATGAAGCAGGTTTCTTTGGCAACTTTGGTGGTCAGTTCATTCCACCGCATTTAAAAGAAGCCATGGACGAAATTAATGCAGCCTATGAAGAGATTCGTCATACCGCTGAGTTTCAGGATGAGCTGAATGACTTATTCAAAAACTATGTTGGCCGTCCAAGTCCATTGTTCCATGCCAAGCGTTTATCTGATCAATTGGGCGGTGCACAGATTTATCTGAAACGTGAAGATCTAAACCATACCGGTGCGCATAAGATCAACCATTGTTTGGGTGAAGCTTTACTTGCCAAATATATGGGCAAAAGTAAAGTGATTGCTGAGACGGGTGCTGGGCAGCATGGTGTCGCTTTGGCAACAGCATGTGCTCTGGTCGGTATTCCATGTGAAATTCATATGGGACAGGTCGATATCGAAAAAGAACATCCAAATGTTGTGAAGATGAAAATCTTGGGTGCGAAGCTGGTTGCTGTGACCCAAGGTACAGCGACCTTAAAAGATGCGGTGGATAGTGCTTTTGAGGAATATTTAAAAGATCCTAAAAACTATATCTATGCCATTGGTTCGGTGGTAGGTCCACATCCATTCCCCAAAATGGTTCGTGATTTTCAATCGATTATTGGCAATGAAATCAAAACCCAGTCTAATGAGCGTTTTGGCCACAATCCAGATTATGTGGTTGCCTGTGTTGGTGGTGGTTCTAATGCGATTGGCGCATTCACCGCATTTTTAAATACGCCAGAAGTTCAATTAGTCGGTGTAGAACCTGCGGGTCATGGCCTAGATACCGACAAACACTCAGCCACTTTGACCTTGGGCAAGCCGGGGCAGATTCATGGTATGGCGTGCTATGTACTGGAAGATGACAACGGCGAACCATTGCCAGTACATTCGATTGCTTCAGGTTTGGATTATCCGGGTGTCGGGCCACAACATAGTTTCCTGAAAGAGCTTGGCCGTGTGCAATACGAAACAGCGACAGATCAGGAATGTTTGGACGCATTTATGACACTTTCACGTGTTGAAGGTATTGTTCCAGCCTTGGAAAGTTCGCATGCGGTGGCTTGGGCTTTACGTGAAGCGCCTAAGTTGGATAAGCACATTAACATCGTGGTCAATCTTTCTGGACGAGGTGATAAAGACTCGGATTATGTGGCAGAAAAGCTAGGCTTATAAGTTCTGACTGAATATCTCATTGTGAATGGACCGCTTCTTGTAGAGAGGCGGTTTTTTTATTGTTAAATCAACCTTAATCCCGTTAGAATAAAGCGTTTTGCAATTAGCACTTTTGGAGACGCCTAAGTGGAGCGACCGACAATCAGCCCTGAACATTTACAAGAAGCGGCTGAAAACCTAGTAACCATTCGAGATTTTATTCGTTTTGGGGTAACCGCAATGCGTCAATATGACGCGCACTTAGGTCAAGGTACTCAAGATTATTTTGCAGAGAGTTCTGCATTGGTACTACAAACGCTATCGCTTGAATGGAAAGCAGATGCTGAAATTCTGGATGCCAAACTTTTACCAAGCGAAAAAGCAGAATTCCTCAGCTTGTTAGAACGTCGTATCAATGATCGTATTCCAACCTCATATTTATTGAACTTGGCCTATTTCTTCAATAAGCCATTTTATGTTGATGAGCGCGTCTTGATTCCGCGTTCACCGATTGCTGAGTTGATTGAACAGCGTTTTGCACCGTACTGCCTAGATGAAAATGGCCGTATGTTGGAAGCGTTAAATAACTTGCCTGAAAATAACAATCCAAAAACACCACAACGTATTTTGGATATGTGTACGGGTTCAGGTTGTATTGCCATTGCTTTGGCTTATGCTTTCCCAGATTCAGAAGTTGATGCGACTGATATTTCAAAAGAAGCACTCGAAGTGGCTTCAATTAACACTGAGCACCACGACAAACAGTATCAAGTGGCTTTACTTGAATCTGACTTGTTCTCAAAAATTCCTGCTGAAAACCAATATGACTTGATCGTCAGTAATCCACCGTATGTGGATGCAGAAGATATGGCGGATTTACCAGAAGAATTCTTACATGAGCCTGAGCTTGCACTGGCTGCAGGTCAAGATGGCTTAGATTTAGTCCGTAAGATGTTAGCTCAAGCTGCTGATTATTTAACTGAAGATGGCCTGATTGTGATTGAAGTTGGTAATTCTGAATGGGCAATGCGTCAGAACTTCAATACAGTTGACTTCCATTGGCTCACTTTCCAAAAAGGCGGTTCTGGTATTTTTGCTTTAACTGCTGAACAATGCCGCCGTTATAAAGAAGTTTTTCAGCAATCAGTTCAAAACTAAGGGGTTAAAGCATGGCAGGGAATAGTATTGGGCAACTGTTTCGAGTAACAACCTGTGGCGAGTCACATGGTGCGGGCTTGATGGCAATTGTCGATGGCGTGCCGCCTGGTCTTGAACTTTGTGAAGCAGATTTGCAAAAAGACTTAGACCGCCGTAAACCGGGAACATCAAAGTTTGCAACGCAACGTAAAGAGCCAGATCAAGTTGAGATTATCTCGGGTGTTTTCGAAGGTAAAACCACAGGAACATCGATTGGTTTATTGATCCGTAACACCGATCAGAAATCAAAAGACTACGGCAATATTGCTCAAACTTTCCGTCCAGGCCATGCGGATTACACGTATACGCAAAAATACGGCTTCCGTGACTATCGTGGTGGTGGTCGTTCGAGCGCCCGTGAAACGGCGATGCGTGTCGCGGCAGGCGCAATTGCCAAGAAATATCTTGCTGAAAAATTTGGTATTGATATTCGTGGACATGTCACACAAATTGGCAATGAGGTTGCAGAAAAACTGGATTGGGCAGAAGTGCCAAATAATCCATTTTTCTGTGGTGATGTGGATGCGGTACCGCGCTTTGAGCAACTTGTGACTGCATTGCGTGAGCAAGGCACCAGTTGTGGCGCCAAGCTTGAAATAATTGCTGAAAAAGTACCTGTGGGTTGGGGCGAACCTGTATTTGATCGTTTAGATGCGGATATTGCCCATGCCATGATGAGCATCAATGCGGTTAAAGGTGTTGAAATTGGTGATGGTTTTGCGGTTGCTGGGCAGTTTGGTCATGAGACTCGTGATGAACTGACGATAGATGGTTTCCTTGCCAATCATGCGGGTGGGATCTTAGGTGGGATTTCAAGTGGTCAAAACATTCGCGTGGCGATTGCATTGAAACCAACCGCAAGTATTACCACACCGGGTAAAACCATTACCATAGAACGGGAAAATACCGATGTATTGACCAAAGGCCGTCATGATCCGTGTGTCGGTGTACGCGCAACACCCATTGCTGAAGCGATGTTGGCGATTGTATTGATGGATCATTTCTTAAGACATCGTGCACAAAATGCAGATGTGATTCCGCCATTTAAACCAATCGAACCATAATAAAAATATTAAGCCGCACATATAATTTATTATATCTGCGGCTTGCATCACATTTTAAAAAACAATTTAATTAAATATTAGTTTAATATTCATTTAATCATAATAAAGAAATTATAGGGCTTCAGAAATCATATTATCTGATGTCGCAATATGATATTGATTCCGGCCATTACTTTTCGCGATATATAATGCATGATCGGCTTGTGCAATAAATTCTGAAAGACTGTCACCGATATTTGGAACCATCGTGGCAACGCCGACACTAATGGTCACGTGTTTTGAAACATTGCTACGTGGGTGTAGAATTCCAATATTACGCACCAACTCCATTAATCTTTGTACCTGTGTAATCGCTTGATCACGATCAGTCATCGCAAAGAGTAGTAGAAACTCCTCACCACCGTAGCGCGCTGCCAGATCGCCACTACGTGAGGCGATAGAGCCCAGCATAATCGCGATCCGTCGCAAACACTGATCCCCTTGGATATGCCCTAAGGTATCGTTGTAGAGCTTAAAAAAGTCGATATCAATCATCATGATGGTAATTGGCATTTCATGACGTGTCGCGCGTTTCCATTCATTCTCAAGCACTTCATCCAGATAGCGTCGGTTGGCGAGACCTGTTAAAGCATCTTGTTGAGAGAGAATGGACAACTGTTGTGCTTGGCGCATCAGCTCTAAACGGTTGAGTTCAATCATACAGTTCTGCAAATAGTTCTCACGATGCTGTCGATCGGTGGCATAAGCAAGTGCCATACCGAGGAAGCTACTGAAGGTATAGGTCCGGTTTAAGAAGGTCCAATCAATCGCACCACTGAACCAAGTACTGGCTGCAATACCAATCAAACCGCCGACCCAACCTGCAATGATCGCGGTATAGAAACGCATCCCAACAAAGCCATAGATGATCACTACGGCATACATCATGGCAGCATGGAACAGCACATTATTCTGACCTTGTTCTAATACGTTAATGATGGTGAAGGAAATTGCCACGGCACCAGTTGATCCAATGCACACGTAGTGATCAAACCATTTGTTCATGATGGGCAGGAACGAAAGTAACCATGCCAATGTAATGATGATACCTACCCAACCGTAGGTTGCCATCCAAGTAATACGTAGGTCTGTAGGCAAAACCTGATATATACCGAAGCTTAGAAATAGATATAAACCTAAAATAATAGGGGCGCGATAGCGGAACTCATGCGCAGCCTCATTTCTGTACTGATCTCGATAGATCACTTCTAATTCTTTAGGAAACCAAACTAAATTTAGCCCGCGAGAAATTAACAAGTCGATTTGTTCTTGTCCCAAAATATTGGAAGCTTTCAACTTCATCTTATCTCTCACCACTCCCAAATGTTGTTATAAATGTCAAAATAGGGATTATTTTTTTACTACGTTACACTGATTTAAATAGAATGTGTATTAGATTATAAAAAAATATTAATTTTTATATAAGGGTCATTGCCTAATATAATGATTCAAGTTTAAATTAGATTCAAGAAATAAAAACTGTTACAAACTAAATCACAAACGATTGTATCTTTACGGTATTAGGATACAATTTATAAAAAAGCAGCAATCATCGAAGATGATTGGATTAAGTCATACGAAATAGGATGCATCGCAATGACTGCTATGAATCAATATGGAACAAAATTAGAAATTACACCTCATTCGGGTTGGGCTCAACGATTCTGGGATGAATTATTACCCTCAAAAGAGCGGGTGAGCAAACATCCGCTATTCTTAGACATGGCCAATGGTTGTTTAAGTCTTGAATGTTTTCGTTCAGCCTTATTGAACTTCTATCCGTTGGTTGCGCATTTTCCTTCTTATATGGCGGGGTCTTTGGCCAAAGCAACGGCATTTTCACTCGATGGTGTGACCGAAACCAGAGATTGGTTGATTCAGAACATCAAAGTTGAAGAGCGACATCTCAACTGGTATCAGGACTGGGCGGGGGGCTTTGGTCTGACCGTTGAAATGTTGAATAACGTGAAACCACCTGTCGCCATGAATGCGGTCAATCACTTTCTATGGGATGTTAATTTTCGTGGGAGTTTGGCTGAAAGTATTGCAGCAACCAATCTTGCGATTGAATGGGCCACAGGTGACTGGACCATTCAGGTCTACAAAGGCATTCAAACCTATACTCAGCACCCTGAAGTAAACATCAATAAGCGTTCTCTCGCGTGGTTAAGAGCTCATGCACATTATGATGATCTTCATCCCTATGAAGCGATGGAGCTGATTAAACGCTTATGTGATAAAGACCCTGTACTGCAAAAGAAAGCATTCTTAGCGGCAAAAGAAGGGCTTGAATACTATGAGCTTGCTTTGGACGAGTGCTATAAGTTACAGCATAAAAATTAAGGATTCTGGTATTGAATCTAAATTAGATCTGATCTATATATGTGATAAAAGTCTCCTTGGTTTTTGGAACTAAGGAGACATAAGTGCTTATTCTGTTTAAATCTTAAACCATTGCAGGGTCACTGACCGAATCTTCACCTGTTTCAACACGGCCAGCAAAACGACGATAAAACTTGGCTTCTTGAGTACAGGTCACGGCAAAGTCATACCATTGGCCAGTGTCAGCCAAGTTCCAGTGTTGGGTAGAACTTTGTCCCGCTTTTAGGGTTAGTTTCAGTGGAGCATCAGTACGATAAACCACGGGGCTGATCACTAACTCAATATCTTTAGTACCCGTATTGTTCAGATCAACATAAACATTGCCATTGGCAATATCATAGCAAACCCGAATCTCAGGATTGATTTGCAAATCTTGATTACGATTCAAATCACCCTTGAAATGTCGATGAAAACCATTTGCACCCATTACCCAGAGATCATATAAGCCTTGATTGTCTTTTTGTACATTCCATACATCATCTAAGCTTTTTCCTGCTTCTACGATATAACGGCGCGGAACGCGAGTTAAATTTAATTTGTCATAGACATGAAAAACTGCACCTTGTGTTCCAGTGTTTGAAAACAGTAGTTTGACTGTTCCATCATTTAGGCATCGTGCACTGGTGTGTAGTTCATAAGGTAGTGCTTTGGAACGGCGGATACCACTGGCTTGGATTGGCATTTGCAAATTGCTTGGAATTGGAACATTGGGTAACTTTTGCTGTGAGCTACGGAGTTGATCCGCTTGTTCACGGCTTTGTTTGCCGTTGAGTGTTGGCAGTACATCTTCATTCGGTGTTTTAAAATTAAATGCAGAACTGAGGTCGCCACAGATTGCACGGCGATAAGGACTGATATTACTTTCTTTAACGCCAAAACATTTTTCGAGAAACATCAATACCGAGGTATGGTCAAATACTTGAGAGTTAACAATGCCCCCACGACTCCAAGGTGAAATTACAAAGAGTGGAACTCGAGGACCTGGGCCATAAACACCATTGTCTTTTTGGGGTTGGCTGGTACTGCCTAGAGGTGCATCATGCACATAGTACTCATGACGCATATCCGCTGGGCTGAGGGTTGATTTGCCTGCATACGTATTATCTGGTTGCAATGTTGGTGCTGATGGAGATGGAACATGGTCAAAATAACCATCATTTTCATCAAAATTGATCAGGAAGACGGTTTTGCTCCACACTTCTGGTACGGCTGTTAGTGCATCGAGTATTTCCTGAATAAACCAAGAACCTTGTACTGGGCTTGATGGTCCAGGATGTTCACAGTAAATGGAAGGGGCATTGATCCAAGACACCTGAGGCAATTTCCCAGTTTTAATATCATTTTTAAATGCATTTAAGAATTCTTCTGGGGAGTTACCGGGTAAGGTGTTGGCAATGCCTTTATAAAGCGGATTCTTGGCATTATCGGTGGTTGCATCATAGGCTTTGTACGGCAGCTTTTGCGCAGCCTTATTATACGGACTATTAGGTGCGCCACCACTCGAAACAGGATAGCCAGACTCAATATTGGCTTTTCTAAAAGTACGGAATGCACCTAGCATGTTATCGCCCCATTCATCAGGCATATTTTGATAACAAATCCAGTTGATTCCCGCTTCTTCTAAACGTTCCGCATAGGTTTTCCATGTATAACCAACATCAACCGTTTTCGGATCGCCATCAATCCAGTCCCATTCATTATTCACAAATGCGGTACTGGTCGGCACTGCACCATTGGTTCCTGTTAAATGGAACGAACGATTAGCATCTGTACCTGTATGCATGGAACAATGATAAGCATCACAAATCGTAAACGCATTGGCCAAGGCAAATTGGTAGGGAATTTCCTGTTCCTTAAAATAACCCATCGCATAATCTGTTTTATAGGTAGGCCAGTTGGACATGCGGCCATTGTCCCATGCTTTCTGGCTATCTACCCAAGTATGGTTGGTCCCGGGTGCACGTTGCGCGTTATTGCTAGAGCCATCTAAGTGAAATGGGGTTAATAATGCGCCATTACTGCGTTGTTGTTGCCAAACTGTACGACCATTCGGCAAAGGAATGGTGAGGCGATCAGCAAAGCCCCGAACCCCTTTTAATGTTCCAAAATAATGGTCAAATGAGCGGTTTTCCTGCATAAGGATCACTACATGCTCAACATCTTGGATGGTTCCAGTTTTATTGTTGGCTGGAATCGCCAAAGCTTTTTGAATACTTGCTGGAAAAGTTGTTAAAGCGGCAGCACCAAAACCTGTTTTAAGTGTGTTTGCTAAAAATTGACGACGATTAATCACGCGATTTCCTCTTATTATTCTTTATGTTTATGGGGCACAGCGCATGACTGGCTTTTTGGCATCATCAGGTTTCACTGCGACCTGATCATCATTTGAATCATTACAGGCGGTGAGTGCCAATAGAATGGGAACCACATAAAGACATGAGAGCCATCGTTTCATTTTTTTCAACATCTGCTTCATCCATAATAAAGATGTCAACACACTAGACAGCACTTATGACAGCACCATGTCATCTAGATGAAGATTCCTTGACGTTTCATATGAATATGGATGGGAAATGGAAGCAAGAATCGGTGAATTTAGATTTGGAAGAAAAAGGACAGTCTAGTGGCTTTGACTGTCCAAAGAGAGTCGTGATTTTTTCTTCTGTTATTGACAGATCAAAGCGGATTCATTCTATCGTCAAAACTTTCCAGTAATGGAAATGCTAAGGGCTGTAGATCATCTATATTTTGCAAATACTGCTCGAAATCAATCACAATCTTTTGTCTATCTTCTTGGCTGATATAGGGCACATGATAGGCAAGGAATGGAGGCAGTACTTCAAAGCCGACATAGGCAAGTGTGCCGCGTTGCAACGATGATAAATAATGTTCTATTGGTCCATGTACAGAACCTTCACCAAACATATGTTCACGGCCACCGAGTGTTAAACACAGCATGGCCTTTTTACCACGCATACCACCATGATTATAAAAGCGCTTACCGCCATAGAATAAGCCAGATACGAATACACGATCAATCCAACCTTTCAAGATGGCTGGTACAGAAGTCCAGTACAAAGGAAAGCTAAAAATAACCAGATCAGCACGTTGAACTTTTTCGATTTCAGTTTGGATATCTGGTGCCAAGTGTTGCTGTTTAAAGGCATGACGTTGCTCAAGTGCATAATTAAAATAATCAGGTTGACTCAAACTCTCAAAATCCTGCTTTGAGGCAACAGGATTAAAATTCATGGCATAGAGATCAGAAACTTCAACGCTATGACCTTGCTGTTCAAAAGTATGTTGTGCCGTATTTTTCAGTGCTGTAGTGAATGACAATGGTTCTGGGTGTGCATGTACAATCAAAATATGCATGATTTAATCCCTTATAGCGATGAATTTTCGATTGTTCTACTATGCTTAAATGAAGAAAGGTGTCATAGTTCATTAGCCGCCAATATTTACCATTTTGCGCCAATTTATTCTTCAATCATGGAGCGACAATGAATCCAGAATTACCCGGAAGTTACGTCAATCTTTTGGTTGATCTTATCCAAAAATGGGGGATTTCTTCAGAACAACTCTTGGCAGGTACAGGAATTTCTAAGCAGGCGTTAACAGCGCCATTTTGGTATGTCGACTTTAATATTTTTAATCATTTATTAGAACGAGCGGCGTTGCTGACAAATGAAGCTGCAATTAGTTTATATCTTGCTGAAGACATGAAAGTCTCTTGTTATGGGCATGTGGGGATTGCGGCAACGGCTGCTGACACATTGGGAGAGGCGATTGCGGTGCTGGAACAATTTATTGGCTTACATTGTTCTGTATTTAAACCCAAACTGAAAATAAGTGGAGAGATGGCGTATTTAGACTTTGATCAGCCATCATCAAAGTTTAAGCTAAATCGACATGGCATGATGTTTTTGATCTTAGGCTTTTCTCAGATTTTGGAAAATTTGGCCCAAGACAAACTTGGAATTTGTTTTCAGTTTCTACAAGACAAACCTGATTTTTATAAAAACACTCCGAAGTTTAATGAAATGAATATGTGCTTTAACGGAGAGAGGGACTGCCTGATCTTTAACAAAGCATTGTTGTCGCTTCCGTTAACGAGTGCAGATGCATTATTGGCGCGCCTGAGCAAACAACAGTGTGAGCAAGATGCTGCTAAGCTTGCACTGAAAAGGGATCAAAAAAATCGATTAGACACACAAGTTAAAGCATTACTCTATGACGAACATCAGGGTTTCTTATCATTAAAGCAGGTTGCGACGAAGCTCCATCTTTCCGAACGCACTTTACAGCGCCAATTAAGCAGCAAACAAACTTCTTTTCAAATTCTTGTCGCAGAAGTCCGTCGCAAACAGGCCGAACATTTATTAAAACAGCCTAAACTTTCGATTGAGCAAATTGCCGAACGTTTGGGTTATGCCGATATTTCTCATTTTTCACGGGCATTTAAGAAGTGGACCAATGTTACACCTAAGTTTTATCGTGAAGTCAGCATTGGTCATTCTTCGTTTTAGGGGTTAGCTCCACCAATAGCGTAGAATATGGAAGAAGATTGGTGCAGAGAAACAAATAGAGTCGATACGATCTAACATACCGCCATGACCTTGAATCAATTGTCCCCAATCTTTTACCCCACGATCGCGTTTGATCGCAGACATAACCAAACCACCAAAGAAACCAAAAATACAGACAATCAAACCAATCAACGCCGCTTGCCAATAATTGAATGGGGTGAGTGATGACATCAATACACCCAGCGCTGTTGCCAAAATGACGCCACCTAGCAATCCTTCAACTGTTTTTGATGGGGATAAGATTGGTGCAACTTTATGTTTTCCGAATAGCTTACCACAGACATATTGCAGCACATCCGAGGCTTGAACCACCATAATCAGCCAAATCGCCAACCAAATTTTTTCCCCTTTAAATTGAGGTAAATCTAGGTTTAATAAAGCGGGAACATGCGAGATACAGAATACGCTGACCATTAAACCCCATTGGATTTTGGCACTGCGTTCCAAAAAGTGTGTGGTGTCCTCCAACTTTAAACTGGCAATTGGAATCAGTAAGAATACATACAACGGAATGAAAATCGAAAATAGTCCGTACCAATTGGTATAGACCAAATAGTATTGATAGGGAATAACGAAGTAGAATGCGATCAGTAAAGGTAGATAATCGCCACGGCGTGTCGGTAATAAACTAATAAACTCACGTAGTGCAAAAAAGGAAATAAGACCAAACAGGACAATAAAAGCAGTTTTTCCCAATAGAATGGCGGCTGCCAAGACAATCAGCATGATCCACCAAGCATTTATACGCGCATTTAAGTTATCAATCACTGGAGATGGGGTTATGCCTGCTTTTTGTTTGAGGATAAATCCAATACTTGAGGCGATAATCAAAATCACGGCAAAGATGCCAAACAATAAGTAAGTTTGTTGTAAGTTGTCTAAACTCATTGATTCTCGGCCTCTTTTAATTTTAATAACTGCTGCTGAGCATGTTGTAAAAACTGTTGCTTATCTGAGAATTGATCGAGGACTAAAGGTTCGCCAAAAATGACCGTTGAAAGTAGTGGTAAAGGAATAAAAGCACCTTTGGGCATCACCCGCTTTAAATTAGAAATCCAGACAGGGACCACTTCAACTTCAGGGAACTGTTGGCTGAGGTGATACAGACCACTTTTAAATTCAAGGAGTTCAATATCATCATTTAAGTTACGTGTTCCTTCAGGGAAGAAAATAATGGAATAGCCTTCAGCTAAAACATCTTTAACTGGCTGTAATGGATCTTGCTGATCACTACGATTACGCTGAATGGTGACACCCGAAAAGGTATCTTGAATCAAAAACCGTCGAAACCCATCTTTCAGCCAATAATCTGACGCTGCAATTGGGCGAGTTTGCCGACGAATATGAATCGGCAGGGAAGACCACAGTAGAATGAAGTCGATATGACTATTGTGGTTGGCATAGTAGATACGTTGCTTAAGCTCTGGTTCACAACCCACCCATAAACTTCTTGCACCCGTTAATAAGCGAGCGCCTCGACGAGTAAGAAATGCGATAAAACGAGCAACGGATTGCGTAATTATATTTTTTTTCATTCAACCTTCATCTATGCGCTAATTTATAAAAAAGTACAATAAATACAGAATACTGAATTAAGACAATGAAGATCTGTATTTTTAACAGTCTTAAGCAGCCTTTGAAGCGTATCGACCAATCACGACCCGTTTTACTGGATGGAATCAGTTGCAAGTTTAACAGGGATTGATCCAATTGTTGGGTAAGAAGGTCTATATCCTCTGGTTGGTCAACCATATGCTGTAACAGGCCACGATCAAATTCAATCCGAATAAATAAATAATGGTGAATCGCCAATAGAGCAGTAACCACTAACAGTGGGATCAAGATCGGGGTACTTGAAAATAAAAATAAGCTCACAATTGATAAAACAAAGGCTAAATATCCTGATTTTAAAATACTCTGACTTTGCTTGAGCAATTGACTAACCACGACAAAATTCATTTTCATAGCTGCTTCTCCTGAGTGAGTAGCAGTTGGAAGTGTTTAATTTCAGCAATATGTTTCTCACTCAGAACGATCCAAGGTCGTGATCGTTGGATTAAGGTAATCGCTTCTTCTACACTAGCCGCATGGTTTTGCTGTAATAACCATGCGATCAATATACTACAGCTACGTGAGTAACCGAGCGCACAGAAAATCAGAACTTTATGTGATTGATTGGTTTGTAGTAAAGGTTGGATAAAATGGTCGAATGCTGCTGCGGCGACCAATAATTGCTGACTTTGGACGGGGATTAAATCGAGGGTATTAAATTTTTCATAGTGTTGTACTTGCTGATTTACTGCTAACTCCGCACAGCAATCAAATAAGGCTGTATATTGTTTTGTATGTTCAGCAGATGGAATACGGCCAAGATAAAGATCGACGCCGTTTAATTGCAAAATCAATGAGTCTTCAGGATGTTGATAGGTCCAAACACGACTATTTATCCATGCGACTAGAGAATAAGGTGCGAACAATAACCATGCAGCGACAGTCATTTGACCATTTTCTTGCTTTTGGAAAAAATGAGGTCTAACCAAAAAGTATGCTAAAGCAACTAAGAAAAGACTGATCGCTGGATATAACATCCATAGCCATACACCTTTAAATAAAAATGCAGGAGTTATACAAACTAAGGCCCCAATTAAATAAAAACACCATAATTTTAAATGTTTAGCTGTAATTTGCTGTAAGCCATCTTTTTGATAAGGTGCTTTGACTGTAAGTGGAAATAGCCATAAACATAGTGCACCTGCCAATAGACCCAATGGAATATCAATAAAATGATGCTGCCATGTGGTCAAGACAGAAAGTCCGATCAGGAACGACCAAACATGAACCAGCCAACGGTAATTGGGATTGATATGCCTGCGATAAAAATCCCACAGAATGACCAGTAAAACGATGTGTAAGGAGGGAGCTTGATTAAAGGGTTTATCAAAACCCATCAGCACATCGAACCATAATCCAAAAAAGCCATCTAATTCAACACGTTCAAAACTAAACTTTAACGGGTAGATTAAAAAGCAACTGATCGAGATAAGTTGAGCAGCAAAAAGTCGGAGTGCATGCTGTCGAAGTTCAAATTTATTCCAACAGAGTAAGAGCGATAAGCCATAAAATAGGTCAATTGACCAATACGGCACAATGGTCCATGGCCAAAGTGGGATATGATGCTCCCATTCAAACACAATACTCGGCACATTGCTGAGGCTGGATGCATATTGATTTGCAAAACCATAGGTTAAGAAGAAAAATGGGGCTAAAAAGACTAAGCAGAGTAGCCCCCATTTCCAAGTACCGGGCTGGCGATTTAAAATATTATTTTGCATAAAGGTCTTTATTTAAATTTTTTGAGCAACTGAAACTGTAAAAATCCCAAATTCATCAATACATTGATCTACTTTTTTAAAGCCTGCTTGTTCAACCAGTGCATCCATTTCGGCTTGTGAGCGTAAACGCATGACCCAAGCATCACCTTGACGATGTGAGGTAAGCGCACGTGCAATAAATTCTTGTTGTGGGTGCCAAATTTGTCCCGTATAAATCAGGAAGCCACCTTGTAGCATAGCTTGATGAATACCTGTGAGTGATTGTCTTAATAAATCATTATCACTAAACAATTCATAAAGCCCTGAAACAATCACCAAATTTGGCTTGGGTTTAACTTTGGCCAATGACGCCGTGTCAAAGGCATCACCGAGTTCAAATTGAGCAATATTGTCCAATTTCCGTTCTTGGATCAATGCTGTACCTGAATCAACATTTAACTGACTATAATCTCTTAATAACACGGACTTCGGTGCTGTTGGAAGCTGGCTGACCGCATCTAAAATATAGCGGCCATGACCAGCAGCAATATCCAGAATTCGAATGTCTTTACGTTGCTTATTCAGAACCTGTGCATATTTCGCCAATAGCTGCTCGATATGCTGTTTACGTATGCGGATGCCACGCCAACCAATCGCATTTAAATACTGTTGATCAATGATATTGCCAAGAATGTTTTTGCTTTCACCTTGATTTCGATAGACAAAATCTAGCGTACTGCCAGAGTCATAACCGGTATCTTCACCAATTTTAAGGCCACGGGAGAATTTACTGCCGAGTTTTAAATTACGTTTGGTTAAGTTCCAGAACAAATTCTTGATTGAAGAAGCGGGAAGTGGGCTACTCAATTGCTCAGCAGTTGCACAGCTTGAACCAATTTTATCGGCATTCAGTACATCTGGTGCTTGATAATCTTCTGCAAAGCTTTGCAAGATAAAACGACGGATTTTTTCGATTGCAATATGACGATCTTTTTCACCTAAAGTGTCGTGATAAAAACCATCTAGTACATGGAACTCTTTTCGTGGATGAGGAAGCTTTTCATAAAATTGTTGTTGTGGCTTACGGAATACCACAAAATCTGATCCAGAGCATAAAACTTGTGTAGGAACAAAGATATTTTGTGCATCATTAACGATACGTTCTGACGCTGCATATAAGCCCAAAAGCATTCGTACAGAAATGGCTTTGGCAATTTGTGGATCTGTATCGTAAGTTTTCGCACGATCAACATCATGTGTCAGCATATTGGCTTTGACATAGCTGGTAATAAAGAAATTACCTTTGAGTTTACTTAAAACAGTTAAACCAGCTTTTGCAAATGGGACATACAGTTTGATATCAAATGCGGGTGAAGCTAAGCATAAGGCTCTGATTTTTGGAGCATAATCATGTACCCATGTGGCTGCCAAAACTGCACCGACACTTTGACCAATGACGGCGATATTGGTTGATACAATGTTATACGTCGATTCAATATGTTGTACAAAAGATTGAATATCTTTCACACATGCAGAGAAACTTGGTGCATCGCCACGTAAACCTGGTGAATCTCCATGTCCGCGTGCATCCCACGCAAAGAAATCAAATTCTGGTAGGTTGAGCTCATTGACCAAATGCGCCATACGTCCAGAGTGTTCATGACCACGATGGAATAAGATAATTGCTTTTTTTGTCTCTTTTTCTGCAGTTGCAGGCCAATGTTGATAGGCTAATTGGGTATCATCATGACTGGTAAATACATGTTTTTGTGAGCTTTGCATCTGATTTTCCTTAAAGTTGAATACTATTTTTAATACGGTTATAAGTTGTCAAAACTAATAGTGCTGCAATAAAAATAAGCAGCCCATTGCAGATGTAAATGATTGAATTTGTGTAATTATTTTCAATTAAATACGGACTAAAACTGACAAGTACAGCAATTAAACTAAACCAAAATGCACGGTCGCTTTTACCCATAGGACCATCATAACGACGTTCCTGACCAATTAAAGGTGCCATAACGCCAGCATATTCACTCAGAATGGCCAGAAAAACAACTAAACCCAATAAATAGGAATTAATGAAGGCTAAGCCTAAAAAACATAAATACAGCGCAGAATCGGAGATGACATCACAAATTTCATTTAGATATGCGCCAAGTTTTGATTGTTGATTGAATTCACGTGCGAGCATGCCATCAATTGCATTAAAACCCATACGAACCAACATCCATACAGGAAATAGTAAAAATAGAATCAAAGGTTGTTGGTAAAGATGCAGGCAGTAAAGTGCAACGGCTAATACAACAGAGATAAACATGGCTAAAAGCGTAACTTGATTCGCCGTGATTTTTTTAGCGTAAAGCCATTGTACAAATGGGCGAAGTAAATTCTGAAATGCTGGTTTTAATTGATAAATCGAAGGCATTGTTATTGGTATAAACACGTTTATATAGTGAAAGTATTGTGTTTAATATTTAGGTGCATGTCAACATACATCAAGATCCGAGGGAAAGTGATGATTATAAAAGTCATTACATATCAAATTGTTAATATTAAATTATTTCGTATAATGTATATTATGTTAAATAGAAGATCTGAGTTTGTAGCCTGAGCAGCACCGCTGCGCAAGTTACTGTTTGTAGCTACAGCTTGGCAACGTGAATCTCTATGATCATAATTCACGTTGCTGACTTCAAGTTCTCATTCCATAAATGGCAGAAGATTTTTACAAGTCGGCTGCCTAGAATCACCCAAGTGAATGTCTCCTGCTATTTCAGCACACATCGTTAATTACGCTTAAATGCTAACCCTCTCATTTTTCAACGAGTTCAGGTTATAATGATGGTCTCCCCAAATATAGTTGATCTATTATGAACGCCTCCAATGACCCTCTACACGGCAAAAAACTTGCTGATATTTTGGATGAGTTATTGGATTATTACGGTGGCTTTGAAGGCTTAAGTTGTAAAATTGAAATTAGATGTTTTTGTATAGATCCAAGTGTTAAGTCATCGTTGCGATTCTTACGTACCACACTATGGGCACGTGAAAAAGTAGAAAGTTTGTATTTATATGTCTTACGCCAAAAAGCCAAACAGAAATCCTAGCTTTCAAAGCTATGACCTCAATGTGCTTTCATGTTTGTTTCCGTTAAATAAGCTTTCTTCGATGTCTTGTTCCATAAACAAAGCTCTTGTCCTATTTTGTTTTTCATATGTGCTTGAGGATATTTTCCTTCAATAAGGAGTGCCGAATATCCAACACGATCATCAAACAGCATGACATTGCTCACTGTCTTGGCATTTTTAAGTTGGCTCGCTTTTATACAAGCCGCTTTTATTTCCTGATCATGTTTGTTCCATGCCTGCTCAGAACTTGCGAAAGTTATGCTGCTCATCACGGATGAACTTGCCACAAAACCTAAAATAGCAAGATATTTTAATAGCATACGATGTCTTATTGCCATGATCATTGTCCTGAAAATTCGAGTGTATAAATCTATACTGGAACAATCTCATGAGAGAATCTAGCAATTTACACATGTTGTAACAGCACATATTCAGGATTACACATAGTTTTCATCTGCGTGGCTTGAGCCTTGTTTAAATGAAATACAATCCTGTCGATTTAGCATAAAGAATAGTACCTAAAAATCTTTCTATGTCTTTTTTAAACTTGATTTGATTACGGATCAAGCCAGTAGATTTTCTACTGGATTTAACGAAAATTTATCGTTTGCTCGGCACACTGTTGAACTTTAATATTATTTTAAAATTAGTTAACTCTTTCATATTCCGAATGACATTAAGAGGTAAAAATCATGACTGAGAAAGTCGCTAAAGTCGCTATTGTTACGGCTGCAGGAAGTGGTATGGGTGCAGCTGTCGCTAAAAAACTAGCAGCAGATGGATACAAAGTTGCAATTTTATCTTCATCAGGCAAAGGTGAAATCCTTGCTAATCAACTGAATGGTCTAGGTGTTACTGGATCTAATCAATCAATAGATGATATACAACGCCTTATTGATGAAACGCTTGCTCGTTGGGGACGTATAGATGTTTTAGTCAACAGTGCTGGACATGGCCCACGCAAAGGAATTTTAGAATTAACAGATCAAGATTGGCATGATGGTATAGATACTTATTTTCTCAATGCCGTACGCCCTATTCGTTTAGTGATTCCAATCATGCAACAACAAAAACACGGCGTGATTGTAAATATTTCCAGTGCATGGACTTTTGAGCCTAGTTCACTATTTCCAACGTCTGCCGTTGCCCGTTCTGGATTGGCAGCTTTTACTAAGATTTGTGCAGACACATATGCTATTGATAATATTCGTATTAATAATGTCTTGCCTGGGTGGATTGATAGCCTACCAAAAACAGATGAACGCACTCACAGTGTTCCAATGAAACGATATGGTTCAACAGAAGAAATTGCAGCTACAGTTGCTTTCCTTGCGTCGGATGGCGCGGCTTATATCACAGGACAAAATATCCGTGTAGATGGCGGCTTAACGCGCTCTGTATAATGATTTTTAATCAAAATTTGAAGGGATAAATTATCCCTTCATGATTAGAACTGACCGAATCATCACAAATAAGTATCTATTTTAATTTTTGCTTCGTACCTAAATATTCGATGCACCACTGCCAAATTTTATCGACTGTGTTATTCGAATGTGAGGTTTTTTTTCTGACAAGATAATAACTTGGTTCCATAGTCTTTGTATCCGAAGTTACTTGTACGAGTTTTCCTGATTGAATATCAGCATCCACAAATGCTCGGCATGCTAAAGCAACCCCTTGCCCAGACAAAGCAGCATCTAATGCCAGCGTGGTTTGATTAAATACAGCTCCAGATAATTTCGTATTCGTGTTCAGAAAATTTGGCCAATGATCATGGGCATCATGTAGCAATGGCATACTCATTAACTGTTCAAGTTGCAGCGGAAGCGTTAAGTTCTGAATAAAATCAGGACTTGCTACAGCAATAAGTTCCTGATGAAACAATAATTGGGCTTCCAGATTTTCTGGAAATGCTTTTGGGGTAAGCCTTATCGCGATATCAACCTGATCACGGTCAAAGTCTGAAACAACTTCAGTTGCAAGCGTGCATAAATTGATATCAGGCAGTACGGCATGTAAATCACCTAATCGAGGGATCAACATTTTGGTCGCAATTGTTGGTGTTACACTAATGGTTACTCGATCTGGCTGATCTAATAATGATTCTGTTGATTCAGCAAGAATATCAAAAGCACGCGTTATATCGACCAGATACTTTGTTCCTTCAGGTGTCAAACATAGTCCCCGAGGCAGCCGTTGAAATAAAATAACATTTAGATGATCTTCTAATGCTCGAACCTGCTGCGCGATCGCGCCCTGGGTCACTCCCAACTCATCAGCAGCAGCGCGAAAACTTAACTTTCGGCCCGCTGTTTCAAATGCACGCAAAGCATTTAAAGATGGAAGTTTTCTACGTGATACCATAAACACATCAGCAAGTAGTTTTTCTACACTCTAATTTTTTTGTGAATTGTACACAAGCCATTTAAAGGGCTAAATTTGCTGTGTAGACTTATTTAAGCGATGTTATCGCTTATGATCTTGGAAAGCCCTTCTCTTTCAAAAAACATAGCTTGCGCTTTATCTATTTCCATGTATGATTGAGTAATCACTCAACTAATATATTTGTATATGGCCCGTCCTCGTAGTGAAGATAAACGTAATGCAATTTTAAATGCTGCTATTGAAACATTGGCAGAACTTGGAGAGCGTGCGTCGACCGCAAAAATTGCCAAAGTCGCTGGTGTTGCAGAAGGTACTTTATTTACCTATTTCAGTAATAAAGAAGAACTACTCAACCAATTATACCTTTCGCTAAAGGCTGAACTGCGTCAGGTCATCATGCTCAATTACCCTACCCACTCTGACCTGCAAACCCAAATGTTTTATATCTGGCAAAGTTATTTGGACTGGAGTTTAGCTGCCCCGCTGAAACGAAAAGTGATGGCACAGCTGTCGACTTCAGAACAAATTACAGAACAGAGTAAACAAATTGGTATGCAAACTTTCTGTGATTTTACCAAGACCATTCAAGCGCATATTGATGATGGCAAACTAAGAGATTATCCACCCTTATTTATCGGTTCAATTTTGGGTGCACTTGCTGAAGTTACACTCAATTTTATTGCCCAAGATACTTCTCAAGCTGATCTTTATCGTAAGTCCGGTTTTGAAGCATTTTGGCACGCGGTTTCGATGTAGATAGAGACAAAAATAAGGATGTTCAGCATTCTTATTTTTTAAATCAATTAATGAGTGATTAAATACTCATTTAAACAAGACAAAATAAGTACTTATCCCCAGTTCTTATTTATACATATAGGTTGTTCCACTCAAGGAAAACAAAATGACGATTTCAAATACAACAGACTTGCCATCTCCCTTCATGTCATCACAGCAGCATAACGGGAAATTTAGCAATACACGACCAAATCTGCACACACATTCTTTCGGAAAAACGCTCGGCTTAATGTGGAAATTTTTATTTAATAAGCCAAAAAATACGGTGCCAAACCGAGAAATTCCTGTGTTAAGTCTATCAAAACAACAACTCATGAGTGCTCCAGACCGTTCTCTATTCCGTCTTGGGCATTCGACCATTTTATTAAAATTGCGTAATGAATTCTGGTTAACCGATCCCGTTTTTTCTGAGCGTGCTTCGCCTTTTCAGTGGCTTGGCCCAAAACGTTTTCACCAACCCCCGATTAGCATTGCTGACTTACCGCCGATTAAGGGCGTGATTTTGTCACATAACCACTACGACCATCTCGACTACCATGCAGTACTCCAACTCAAAGACAAGGTTGAGCATTTCTTAACCCCGCTTGGTGTCGGTGACACACTGATTAAATGGGGTGTGCCAGCAGATAAGGTGCAGCAACTTGACTGGTGGGACACGACTCATATAGATGGTCTTGAGCTGATTGCCACCCCTGCTCATCATTTTTCAGGCCGAGGTATGGGCGATAGCAACGCAACGCTTTGGGCATCGTGGGTGATTATTGACAATGACCTACGAGTGTTTTTTAGTGGTGATACGGGTTATTTCGATGGATTTAAAGAGATCGGACATCGTTATGGCCCCTTTGATCTTACCATGTTAGAAACCGGTGCCTATGATCCAGAATGGCCAGATGTTCACATGCAACCTGAGCAGACATTACAAGCACATTTGGATTTAAAAGGACGTCATTTGTTGCCTGTCCATAATGGAACTTTTGACTTGGCCCTGCATGCTTGGGATGACCCATTTGAACGTATCGTGGCTTTGGCTCAGCAAAATAACTTAGCAATCAGTACTCCTCAAATGGGTGAAATCTTGAACTTAAACCAGCCAAATGTCGAAAACTATTGGTGGCGCTCATAATTTTTTGATCCTTTTTCAATTATTCATCTCACTCAACGCTTAGGTTAAAGGTCTTTAAATTCAGTGCTATAACCCTATTTTTTTTATTTGTATTGTATTTCAATAAAACTAGGACTAACTTTGTCTTAGTTTTATTGTTGACTCAAAACACAGACTATATTAGTCTGTGTTTGTAATTGATCAATTATGAAATGAAATGGCTTATATCACTAGTAGCGTCGAGTATGCGATTCACTGTCTTCTTTTTCTTGTAAATAATGAAGATAAACCATTGAGTAGTAAGGATCTGGCTGAATTGCAAGGCGTCTCTCCTAGCTTTATGGCCAAGATATTTCCTAAACTTGAAAAGGCAAAACTTGTTTTGGCGCAAGAAGGCGTTCGTGGCGGGTATTTACTGGCCCGATCTGCTCACGACATCAGTTTCCTCGATATTGTGAATGCAATTGAAGGTGAAAAACCGCTTTTTGAATGCCAAGAAGTTCGTGGAAAATGTGCAGTCTTTCATAATGCTCCACCCAATTGGGCAACAAATGGGGTCTGTGCCGTACATGCGGTTATGTTACAGGCCGAGCAAGCGATGCAAGATGCATTAGGCGCGCACACACTTGGTGATATTGCCGACCGTTTTAGCCGTTATGCACCTGATGTATTTTTTAGTGATGTGAATGGCTGGATCAATGAACGCATCGAAGGAAGAACAGCAAAAATGCGGAAAAGTAAAATATCACGCGATATTCCCGATTAAACAGTGATAGGACTTAGCGTCCTCAAGTCATCACTCCCCTAACCTTTTTAAAGCCCTTCTCAGATTTTTCGAACAGTCAGAGAAAGGATTCGCTCATCCTGGATTTCAGGATGGGTTGGAATTTGTATGTTCGAATGAATCGACTAAAAGGATCATTAAATGAGTAAGCGTATTATTATTGCCGGTTCTGGCTTTGCTGGTCTATGGGCTGCACTTGCTGCACAACGAGCAATTCATTTGGCTGCGCAACAACAAAATATTGAAGTGCTGATGGTTTCCCCGAGTCCGAATGTTGATATTCGTCCTCGTCTTTATGAAGCTGTACTTGAAAACATGTACCCTGATATTTTAGACATATTAAATGTCGTTGACGTTAAATATGTCGCTGGCTGGGTCAATGAAGTGAATGCTGCGGCTCAAAATCTTGTGATTACAACGGTCCACGGCGATCAACAAAGCTTAAGTTATGACCGTTTTATTTTGGCAACAGGAAGTACTGGCTATATGCCGCCTATCCCTGGTCTTAAAGACTATGGATTTAGTGTCAGCACATTAGAAGATGCTGAAAAACTAGATCAGCATCTTAAAAGTTTAGCCAAGAAACCTGTCAGTGCGGCACGTAATACCGTAGTCGTTGCTGGTGGTGGACTTACAGGGCTTGAAACCGTTGCCGAAATGCCTGAGCGCCTGCGTAGCATTTTAGCTGAAACTGATATTCGTGTGGTTTTGGTTGATTCATCTGCAGAAATTGGTGCGGCAATAGGTGACGAAGCTGCAGCAGTGATTCGTGAAGCGCTCACTGAACTCGGTGTTGAAGCTAAAGCGGGTTTACGCGTTACTGCACTTGATGCCGCTGGTGTCACCCTTTCTAACGGTGAAAGAATCGAAACGGAAACCGTCATTTGGACGGCGGGCATGCGAGCTAACGCACTCACCTCTCAAATTGCAGGTGAAAAAGATAATTTGGGGCGAATTTTAGCTGATGCGTATTTACATGCGCCTGAAGTAAAGAATATTTTTGTGACGGGTGATACGGTTAAAGTTGCAACCGATGATTTAGGTAACTTCAATGTCATGTCTTGCCAACATGCCATGAGCCTAGGCCGTGTTGCAGGCTACAATGCAGCCGCAGAGTTAGTCAATTTACCATTACACCCGTATAGCCAGCCAAAGTATGTGACTTGTGTTGATTTAGGTCCATGGGGTGCACTTTATACGGAGGGTTGGGATCGACAAGTTCAATTTGTACGTGAAGAAGCCAAAAAAATTAAGCAAGAAATTAATACGGTATGGATCTATCCACCCGTCGCAGATCGAGAAGCCATTTTTGCCGTAGCAAACCCTGATTTTGTTATTGTTCCTTAATATAGGCTGTTTTCTTAACAAGAGCTCTGCTTGTAAACCTCAGAAGTCGAAAGTGACTTTTGGGGCTTCTTTTTGAATCATGATAACTCATGACAGGGTCATATCTTGTATTACACCCTTTTCACTTGAGTCGTTGAAGTCGATGCTTGCTGTGGAGATGTACTGGCTAAGGTCAAATTTACAGAATAGATTGAAATACAATATTTTCTGTAGGCTTAGGTGTATAATTCACGATAGTTCATGATTTAGTTCTAATATGAAGAATATTCCGTCTGATAACACTCAAATTAGCATGGTTTCGACCTTTTCTGAACTTGTGAATTCTAATTTTCAAGGTGCTATGAATGCCATTTGCTGGCATCGGCATTTGTTTGGGGATTTTCAAGAGATTGTGGCTAAACTTGAGTTAAAAGAGAATATTACAGAGGTTTCTGTAGAAGATCTTTTGGCATTGAAACTTTCAGAACAAGGCAGCCAGGCAAGAGAGACGATCTTGAGTGATATACAGCGCTTAACTGATTTAGGTGCATCACCTTCTCTTAATTTACTTAAATGTTATGAACGAGATGAAGACTTCGATTTCATTTCAACCGATGTATATTCTTATCATGTTGATCGCTCACCTATCGAAACAGATACTTTTCTATGCACCTATCATGGCCCAGCCAGTGACATTTTGCCGCAAGATCAAGTCGAGCAAAAGATTCAGATCCCAGAAATCAGAGTAAAACTTAAAGAATTACATGATGGCCCAGAAGCTGAATTTGAAACGTTCTTAGAAGAATATTTTTTTGATCTACACTACCAACCTAAACCAGATGCTAAACCAGTGAATTTAGGTATAGGCCATCTTTGGCGTCTAGCTGTTGACCATCCAACACAACAAGCCTCCCCTTGTGTTCATAGAGCGCCTGTTGAAAATAAGGGTGAATATAGACTGCTCTTGATTTGTTAAATATTCATTCGATAAGGCAGCTGCTATTTTCTCTTATTATTCTATTTTAAATTTATTGCCGATCATGATAATGCTTCTAAGGTATTAAGTATAAATAACACCTTAGATTTTATTTATACTTTAAATCATATATTATTTATTTGTAATTTATATGAAATATATTAGCCTTAGATTAATAGTTTAAAAAAACAGTTTATTGATTGAATATTAAAATAATCATAATTTAAAAAATAATTAAACGTCACGGAAGGTAGCACCCCCATCTTTTAAAAACAAAAGGTTGTTTAGTTTTAATTATTTTAACAAATTAAACCGAAGCAATGTTTGGAATTGGAACAATACAAATATTTTCAAGGAATTTAAAAATGAAATCAATGAAGTTAGGAATGGTTTGTGGAGCATTAATTTTTTCTCAAGGTGCTTTAGCTCAATATGATTGTAAAAGTTTAGGTATGAAGGATTGCCCATCACCTGTAGATGCTAAGCTCCCCTCTGCTCATGATATGTTGACGTGGTCACCAAGTGACAGGGTTATTGGTTTTAGAAATACTTATCGGTTATATGATGGAAGCGTTTTTAGACCTGATCCCCAAAATATTCTTTCACTCCAAAAAAGTAGTATTCAAATAACAAATAAGGATATTTCATATACTGTTAATAACAAAAACTATCAGTTAAATGATTATTTAAAAAGTCAGAATGCAACAGGGTTAATTATTCTAAAAGATGGAAAAATTGTGCTTGAATATTATGGGCAAGGTAATACTCCAACATCACTTTGGACCTCACGCTCGATTGGTAAATCAGTTGTTTCAACTTTAATTGGTATTGCGATTAAACAAGGTAAAATTCATTCAGTAGATGATCAGATTATCAAATACCTTCCAGATTTAAAAGGGTCTGCATGGCAAAACGTAACATTAAAACAAATCTTACAGCATGCTTCTGGTGTGGAGTGGAATGAAGACTATGCTGATCCTAATTCTGACTTTGCTCACATGACCTATTGTGAAGCGCAAGCGAATCCAAATGACTGTGTTTATAAACTTGTGAAGAATGTTAAAGCCAAATATAAACCTGGCGAAGTATGGTCTTATAACACAGGCGGTGCATGGCTCGTTGGAAAAGTACTTGAAGCTGCAACAGGACAAAATATTGCACATTATTTGCAAGAAAACATTTGGAAAAAAGTGGGAATGGAGCGTGAAGGTGTCTGGCATTCTTATCAGCGCAATGTGACCGATATGGGAGGCCATGGTTTTAATGCAACTCTTAGAGATTATGCACGCTTTGCCCTGTTTGTATCCAAAGAAGGACGTCTTGCAAATGGCGAAAAATTATTACCAGATCATTGGTTAAAAGATTTAAGCAATTGGACGACAGCAAAAAACTCAGTCACATCTGAATATCCTAAAGGGCAATATGGCTACCAATGGTGGAATTACCATCCAACATCAGGCACTCCACTCCTTTCTAAAAATATGGATGCAACCTTTTGGGGGCGTGGAATTTTTGGCCAGCGCATGGCGATTAATCCCAAAAATAATATTATTATGATGCAGTGGAGTACATGGGATTCGGCTCGCCCTTCCGCTGAAATTGAAAACGAAAATGCATTATTCTTTAATGCTGTAAGTAACTATTTAACCCGATAAGTTTTAATTGCAAGGCAATAATTACAAAGAATGTAAGTATTGCCTGCGCTATCTTTTTTTACAACGGGTAAATCTTATCTCCTTTCTATGACTTGCTTTGTCATTTGGTTTAATAAAACTCAATAAAAAATACAATGATCCTACTTAACTTAATAAAACTATCTATATAATTGTTTTCATTGTTTTTAATTTTATTTAAACCATGAAAATAGAAGAAGAATTGACCCTCAAAAAAATCCAAATTTTTTTGGCTTTTATGCGTCATGGAAACTTATCCAAAGCTGCGGATGAGATGCAAATCAGTAATGTCAGTGTACATAAAGCATTGCACTCCTTAGAAAGCGCCCTACGCTGCCCTTTGTTTAAAAACGAAGGAAGAAATCTGATTCCACTGAAAAGTGCTTATGTCTTGCAAGAGCATTCACATAAACTTATTCAGGATATGATTATTACCGTAAATAAAACCCGTGAAGCCGCAGGTTTTGCTGCAAAAATATTGCACCTAGGTTCACTCTATTCACTCACTGTGAATACGATTCCGAATGTCATTAGTGGATTAAAGCTGCGTCGGGGTGAGCTAGATATTCAACTTCTTCTGAGTTCAAATTTAGACTTGGTTACAAAACTAAAATCGACTGAATTAGATGCTATTATTGTTGCACTCAATGACACGACCGATGACTCTGATTTTGAAACACTTCCAATGTTTCAAGATAATATTTATCTAGCCGTCAATAAAAACTCTCCGTTGGCTTTAATGAATGAAGTAGATCTCACAACATTAAAGGACGAAAAGTTCTTAACGCTTTCTAAGGGTTTCGCAACACGTAATGATTCAGATATCTTGTTTGAAAAAGCAGGAATTGATCCAAAAGTATTTTTACAAGTGAGTGATATTTTTACTTTGGTTAGCATGGTGAGTACAGGTGTTGGCTTGGCATTGTTACCAGGCCGTATTTCAACGATCTATGAAAGTTCAGTTAAGCTCATTCCTTTGAAAAAGCCCTTTCAAATTAAACAAGAAATTGGTCTGGTTTTCCTAAAAAGTAAAGAGCGTGACCCAAATCTACTGGCATTAATTGCAGAATGCCGTATGTTTTCCAAACGTTTTTTTGAGGTGTAGAATTATTGGGCAATTCATAAAATCTCATCAATTGCCCAACCTAAACTACTCTAAATCAGCTAAAAATTGCATTCACAGTCAGAAAAAATACTGAAGGTCCTAATAAACAACCAAGACCTGTATAGAATGTTGCAACTAAAGCACCATAAGGAACTAAACGTACATCTGTACCCGCCAACCCTGCTGCAGTTCCACTTGTTGTTCCAGCTAGACCACCAAAAACCATTGCTGAACGGGGGCTTTTTAGATACATAAATTTAGCCAAGAGCGGTGTAGCCACCATAAAAAAGACAGACTTGATCAGACCAATTGCGATTGATAAAGCGATAACTTCTGAACTAGCACCAATTGCAGAACCGGTGATTGGACCAACAATATACGTCATGGCACCTGCACCAATGGTCGTCATCGATATGGGGTCTTTGTAACCCAAACACCAAGCAATCACGACACCAATTACAAAAGGTACAACGCAGCCGAGTAATAAGGCAACACATCCTATTTTGCCGGCCTTTTTAACTTCTTTTACATCAACTTCAAATGCGGTTGAAGCAATCGCAAGATCTCTAATCATTGCCCCTCCTAATAGGGCAAAACCAGAGAAAATGGCAATGTCTGATATCCCTTTTGTACCTTGTGTATAAACTCCAGCAAAATAAGCGATAACTAAGCCTAAAGTAATAGCGATTGCTGAACTTTGTAGCTTGCCTTTGGTTAGATATTTAGAAAGTAAATGAGAAAAGAACATCATTAAGCCAGTCACGGCAAGTGCGGTTACTAATGCATTCTTACTCAGAACCGAAATCAAAGTATCCATTTTTTATATCCCTAAGCAATTATATTTAAGCAACTTTTTCAGTTGTTTCTAACGACCATTCGTATGTTTCATAATCACCACTGAGACGGTTCAGATAGCGGATAACCAAAACTGTACCAATCAGTGAAGCAATTGATACCGCAAGCCCTAACATTCCACCAGAAAGTGCAGCAACAACATTTTGACCTGCTGACATGGCGACAACAATTGGAATGTACATACCAGACCAATACAAAACACCAAATTGGGTAATTTGAGGCAAATAGCCTTTTTTAGCGAGTATTTCTTTCGATAGAATCAGTAAAATCATCGAGATCGCAACACCACCTACATTGGCTTGTACACCTAATAAACTCCCAAGCGTATTGCCTAGGTAATCGCCTAATAAGTGACAAATTGCTAAAATAGCGGTTCCATAAATAATCATTTTTCAATTTCCTCTATCCATTGAGTGACTTCATTTATTTTTGATTTTGTTTATGCAAAATTACCTTGTTTATGCATTTCCATAATCAAATTTTCCAATCTTGTATTTTGAAAAGACAAAACCGTTCCTTCTTTAAATACTTTCCGTGCTAAACCTGTCAGTGTTGTGCCTGGCAAAGCTTCAATCTGTAATCGAACACCTCGCTCCCATGCAGCCTGAACAGTGTTTTCCCAATCTATCGTTCGGCTCATATTAAAAATGAGATCGTCAAGAATCTGTTCACCTGTTCTAAGCAAACGGGCAGAAGTCCCGCTTAGGTATTTAATGTTTGGTTGATTTAATTGAACTCCCTCCGCCAAATTGGCCAATTGCTTGGCTTGCTTTTCCAATAAACAACAGTGTGATGGCACACTGACGTCTAATCTTTTGGTTACTGCTCCAGATTGAGTTGCAAGCGCTTTGATCTGCTGCATGGCTACATCTGAACCTGAAATTACGATCTGGTTTGGTGCATTAAAATTTGCAATATAAACATCGGATTGATTTTTATGGATTGTTGAAACCCACTCCTGAACTTTAGACGAGTCCGAACCGAGGATTGCTGTCATGCCATAACCTTTCGGGTAGGCCTGTTGCATCAGCTCTCCTCGCTTTGCGACCAGAGCAAGACCATCTTCAAAACTAATGACATCTGCGACTGTAGCCGCAGCCCATGCACCAATAGATAAACCCGCAACATAATCTGGTTCGAGCCCTTGTTCTTTCAGTAGCGACGAACAAATCACACCTGCAATATACAAACAAAGCTGAACGGAATATGTCGATTTCAATGCCTCTTTTTGATCAAGCAACAGCACATCCTGATGCAAAATATCTGATGCTTGCTCTAGATATTTCTCCACAAGTCTATGCTGGGGAAGATCATGCAACATATTGATCTTCTGAGAACCTTGCCCAGGATAGACCCAGATTGAAGTCATATGATTTCCTTTGAATCCCAAGGATTCTGAACCAAAACAGCATGATCATTGCGCTTGAGTAAAATGCATCCTGTTGCTCTTGCCCATTCGCGTAAGGCCACTCCGCCTAACGGCGTTTGTAGTTGCACATCAATGTTGATATCTAAATCTTCTAATGCCGTTAGCATAATTTTCGCTTCAGCTTGTGAGATGAATTGTTCTGTACGAATCAATAAATCAACATCACTATTTTCACTGACTGTTTTAAACCCTGTAGCCAACTCATAACCGACACTTCCTGTGTATCCCCATGGCAAAGCAAAACTCTGCATGGTTTTATAAATACGCTGCAATTGACGTTGTAAATGCGGAAACGATGCTAAGTCCTTATCAATTAAACTTTCTGGACTTACTTTTTTCTCAATTGCATGAGTTGGCATTTCAGCAGCAAAACGTTGATTCCTTTGTTTACCTCTAATGCCAACCGCAACTGTATGCATATTAGTGATTGCTCGTCTGACTACAACAGGCTTGTTCTCAAATAGCACTTGAACGGCCCAATCTGGTACGTCATCAGGTAACATGTGTGGATTCATTCCCCACAATAAATCATGCGCCTGAAAATGATGACTCATGACCATTGCTCACGTAACAGTTCTCGAACCTGTTTCGACGCTTTACGGTTTTTCCCATTTAAGCGATGTTTTAAATCAACATTGCCTTGTTTTTGAATATCTTGTATTGCTTCATTCACTGCGGCTTTAACAGCGATAATATCTGCCACAGTAGGTTGCTCGGCAGCTTCTACCTCAAGAACATCAGATAACAGCCCTAAGGTGCTATAGCTTTCAATATCGTAAGCCATGGGTGGAATTGTCGCAGCCAAGGCTTCAAGCTCTTCCACAGACCTTAAAGTGACACGTGCAGCAGATTCTTTACCCATCGCATGCACCATAACACCTTGATCTTTAAGTGCCAGAATGCGATTAGCCTGATAGCCATGCGCCAAGAATGCCCCAGACATCGATTTACCAACTAACAGGCTAACGATCGGATGACCAGCTAAGCGGGCCGTTGCATAAGCATCTACAGCGCCAGCAAGGGCTTGATGAATTCCGAGGACTTCTTCTCGTCGTCCATAAGCTTGGCTCGGTACATCGACAATACACAAAATTGCGCGTTTCTTGGTTTTTCCGCTATCAGCTTGAATCAGTTCATTAATTGATTGTGCCAGCGCCCAACCTTCCAATAAACCAACTTCACCACTTCTTGCCCGTGGGTACTTATTCAGTTCATCTGTGACAATGGCAAAAACACGAACCTCCTGACCATTCCATTGGCCATCAGCAATGAGCAATGAATCAATTGGGGTTTCGATTAAATTTAAATTCTGGGTTAAAGCATTAAACCAGTTTCGTCCACGTAATGAGGCTTGAGTAACATGTGTATTCATTTTAGACCTCTTTTCCTTGATATAAGGCTTGAACTTCAGTTGGCAATATCTGTGCTGTCGTATCCACCTGTTGAATTTTTGACAGGTAAAAAGCAGTATTACGACTCCGATGGATCAAAGGCTGACCTTGCACAATACATTGAACAATCTGCTGTTGGATCTTTTGACGGTCGTCTTCCACATACACATCGACGAGACCACTGTTAAAACGTTGTTCTCCGCCAGTAATACTCCAGATAAAAGGACGATCTTTTGCATCGTATTCCTGCACGCCGGCTTCTTGTTCAATGACTTGAGGCCCATTCAAGCCCAAACGACCTTCTTGCGTCATAATCAAATAACTACACAGTCCGGCTGCAATGGACATCCCGCCAAAACACCCTACACTGCCTGCGATGACACCAATAACGGGTTGATATTGTCTTAATTCGACAATGGCAGATTGAATTTCGGCAATTGCAGCTAATCCCAGATTTGCTTCTTGTAAACGTACGCCTCCGGTTTCGAGCAATAAAATTGCTGTTGTAGGGATATCGTTCAGGTTGTCTTCTACTGCCAGTTCTAAAGCCCCAGCAATTTTAGCTCCACCCACCTCACCTAGACTGCCACCTTGGAATATGCCTTCAATTGAAATCACCACAACAGGATGTTGCTCAATACGTCCTTTTATTACCACGACACCATCATCAGCTTGGGGAACGATGTTTTGTTTCGCTAACCAAGGTGACATGATTCTTGCAAAAGGATCTAATAATTCTCGAAAACTTTCAGGATCAAGCAGGGACTTTGCTCGCTCACGTGCTCCAAGTTCAATAAAGCTTTGTTTATTCAATAAGTGATTTAGATCAGCCACGGTTCACCTCCTCGAAAGCTTGTTCAAGTCTTAAACGGACGACGCCTGGTGTTGCACCAAAATCATGAATATCGATCGTGACGGCAGGAGGATAAGCAACCGAAAAAATACGTTCAAACAGGTTTTTCCAACGCTGTTGGCTGCCATCGACTGAAGTGACCACTTTGATCATGGCGGTCTGACTTGAATGATTAGGTTCCATTAAAATTTCTAGATCACCCGACCCCACACATCCAACCAAAGCAGATTTATTGGGGATTTCTCCTGCTGCAAACTCAAAATGAAGTATTTCCATTGCACTATTTCCTAAAATCTTTTCCAGTGGTATTTTTCTATACTGTCAAGAAACAACAGCGTTGCGAGCAAATCTGCTGCACCTCCCGCAGAAGCACGCATCATTAATAAATCTTGTTCCAGTTGCGATAAGCGTTGTTGGCCTTGGGGCGTTGAACTACCACCAAGTGTCAAAACCTGCTGCGCACCAAGTTGCATTTGATGTAATCCATCCAAACCTGCTCGATGGATCACACATGTATCCGTGAGTTGCCCCATCATGGCCAGTAAGGCATCAAGCCGAGCCAAAGACTCTGCTACACCTTGAATTCGGCTTCGATGTAATTGGACTATTCCGTATTGTGTGATAACTGGAAAGCCCAGTTGAGCTTGCTGTTTTGCGCCGTTTACGCCAAATTTTTGTCGGACTTGTTGCCCATGTGTCAATTGCTGCTTGGGAATAAAGCGGTCTTCAATTTGGGCTAGCTCACTGGCTGTTGTGCATAACACATCAACTGTACATTTCTGTTGATTGAACAGCGTTAATGCCGCGGATGTCACCATTAATCCCATGGACCAAATTGCACCACGGTGCGTATTTATGCCTTGTGTGACTTGCAACATTCGATGCTCGCCATAGCGACCTAATTGACCTATGTCTTCTCTCAGTGCAATACAGACATTGCCATGCAGGACAGCAGCCTCTGCCATTGCTTTAAACATTGGAAATAAACATTGGGCTGAACGTTCCATTAACTCAAGACTTAAGTCATCATGTGCACCGCTTCCTCGCTGATCAACCAAAGCAGGTTTAGGGGTTAAATTAACCTCATCAATTAATGCCTGCACGGCCATATCTGCTATAAGTTCTGCAGTGCTAAAACCTGTCTTTTTTAAAAGTGCATTCATTACCAACTCCTAAATTTTGCAGGAGGTTGATAAAGACCATCTGACCAAGTCACAAGATCAGCAATATTTTTGGCCGCTAATAATTCACGAGTCGCGTCAGTACGGCGAATGCCGAGATCTTCTGGGAAAACAACCAAGCCTTCTTGGCGTAATTGTTCTGTCTTTTTCGGATCATGATTTAGCCCAATATCGGTAACCCCCGCGACAGCCGCGATCATTGCCTGACGTTCTTCTAGGCTTCTCGCTTTATAAAGATAGGCAATCCCTTCTTCGGTGAGCAAATGGGTAACATCATCCCCATAAATCATAATCGGTGCTAAAGGCATCCCTGCCTTTTTCGCGACATCAACAGCATCAAGGGTGTCCACAAATGTTGGTTTCCCACCTTCCTGAAAGGTTTCAACCATTTGAACAACTAATTTTTTCCCGCGAGCTAAATAGGTGTCAGTCTCATACTGACCTTCGATACGCATATCTATCCACGCAGGTGTCGCATGTCTGCGTCCACGTGGGTCATGTCCCATATTGGGGGCTCCACCAAATCCAGCTAATCGACCTTTGGTTACTGTTGATGAATGACCGCTGCCATCGACTTGTAAGGTCGCACCAATGAATAAATCGACAGCATATTGACCGGCAAGCTGACACATCATGCGGTTGGAGCGTAAAGAGCCATCACGACCAGTAAAGAAAATATCTGGGCGTGCAGCAATATACTTTTCCATTCCCAGTTCAGTACCAAAACAATGCACACTTTCAACCCAACCAGTTTCAATCGCAGGAATCAATGTGGGGTGTGGGTTCAAGGTCCAATTTCGACAAATTTTTCCTTTTAAACCGAGCGATTCGCCATAGGTTGGTAAAATTAATTCAATCGCTGCTGTATTAAAACCAATCCCATGATTGAGCGACTGCACTTGATGACGTTCATAAATTCCACGTATCGCCATCATCGCCATAAGCACATGAACGGGTTTAATGTGCTTTGGATCACGGGTAAATAAGGGTTCAATATAGAAAGGCTTATCTGCCACAACGATAAAATCCACCCAAGAAGCTGGAATATCTACACGAGGTAAATCTTGTACATCATCGACAAGCTCATTCACTTGTACAATGACAATGCCATCACTGAATGCAGCAGGTTCAATTAATGCGGGTGAATCCTCTGTACTTGGACCTGTATAAACATTGCCATGACGGTCTGCCATGAATCCTGCTGAAAGGACAACATTCGGGATTAAGTCAACCAATAATCTTGAATACAACTCGATATAGGTATGAATTGCGCCAATCTCGAGTAATCCATCTTCTAATAGTTGGCTAATACGTAGACTTTGGGTGCCTGCAAAGGAAAAATCGAGTTTCCGGGCAATACCTTTTTCAAATAAATCCAAATGCTCAGGACGGCCCACACTTGGCATAATCATATGTAAATGATGCAGAGTTTTGGGATTAACCTGAGCAAGCGCACGCGATAAAAAATCCGCTTGTTTTTGGTTATTTCCTTCTAATACAACCTTATCGCCTGAGCGAATCAAAGTTTCCAAGACTTGAACAATATTCTGTCTGGGAATGACGACACCATCCGTATATTTACGTGCTTGTTGTATTTTCAATTGCTTAGCATGTCGACGTTTTGTCCATATACTTTCTTTATTCTGAACACAAGCTTCCATGTGCTTTTCCTTGGTAACGATGACTTGACTTACCTTATAAAAAGCTTTTTCTAGATTCTGATCAATCAACTGAAATGCTATATTGTTAACTTAAAGTTAATACTTTTATACGATGCTCATTCTTATTTATTTTGGCATGATTAATTTCAACAAAAATAAAAGCTGTTTAAAATTACTTATCTATTTGAAAATATTAATTTTAACTTGTTTAAATTAAAAACTCACAGATGATATCTGAGATTTCGTTTGACTTATGTGCCAATCGAACTTAGTTGAAATGGGATTAAAGACTTTTTTACATCTTATGGCTTTACCAAATATTGATCCAGATTTTTAAGTGCCAAGCTGATGTTTGATAACAAGATTTGTTCTGAATAACCATCTCTGGCCTGTACCGATAAGCCATGCAAAACCAGCCCATAATATTGCCCTAATTGTTCAGGATCGGCATCCTCCCGCAATTGACCATCCAATTTGGCTTGTTCAAAACGCTGAATTAGACCTTCAACCCGCTGAATACGTTGCTGTTTCATCCAGACGAGAAGATCTTGATTCTCTTCGCTTAATACACTTGCCGAAGAAACAACCATACAACCATATGCGTGATTTGTTTGGGTATATAACTTGATCGCATCTTGGAATAATTGATTGATTGCCACTTTAATATCTTGCTGTTGCAATGCTTGGACAGCAAAGCCACCTTCATGTTCTTCATAATGCTTAACAGCTTCTCTAAAAAGCGCTTCTTTTGAACCAAATGCTTTGTATATACGCGCTGAAGCAATACCCAAAACCTCAACTAAATCTGACATGGATGTTCCTTCATAGCCATGCTGCCAGAATAAATTTCGTGCTTTGACCAAGGCTTTGTCTCGATCAAACTCTCTTGGTCTACCCGCCATAGTGCTTCTTTTTTCAAACTTAGTGTTTTTTTATTATTAATCGGAAAAATATTTTTCGCAAATAAATCAATATGATTTGTTGTATCTAAAGCCAATTTTCAACATCCATTTAAAAAATGAGTTGTTTTTAAATAATATTCAGCCTATTGTTTGTTGATCGACAACTAATTGAGTTTCAGAGATGCAAACAATCAAAGGCCCCAGTATTCACCTTGCCCAATTCAGTGATGATGTTTTTCCATTTAATAACTTAGAAAGTATTGCAGCATGGGTGGCGGATCACGGTTTTAAGGCTGTTCAACTGCCTGCTTGGGATAAACGATTATTTGATGTGAATTTAGCCGCAGAAAGTCAGAATTATTGTGATGAGATCAAAGGCATTTTAGATAAAAACGGTTTGCAGATTAGTGAGTTAAGCACGCATATTTTTGGTCAGTTAATGGCGGTTCATCCTGCTTATGACGCATTATGTGATGGTTTTGCACCCGCTTTTTTGCATGGTAAACCAACAGAAAGAACCCGATGGGCTGAACAACAGATGTTAGCTTCGGTTCAAGCGTCTGCATGTCTAGGACTACATGAGATGGGAACTTTCTCTGGTTCTTTAGCATGGCCTTATATCTTTCCCTTCCCACAACGTCCTGAAGGACTGATTGACACAGCTTTTGATGAACTTGCTCGCCGTTGGACTCCGATCTTAAATGTCTGTGATGAATACGATGTCAATCTTTGCTATGAGATTCATCCCGGTGAAGATCTGCATGATGGCATTAGCTTTGAAATGTTTTTAGAACGTACCAATCATCACCCGCGTTGTCAGATCTTGTTTGATCCTAGCCATTTTATTCTTCAACAACTGAACTACTTAGAATACTTAGATATCTACAAGGACTTCATTCGTATGTTCCATGTAAAAGATGCCGAGTTCACACCGACAGGTCGTCAAGGCATGTACGGTGGCTATCAAAATTGGGGAGATCGAGCTGGCCGCTTCCGTTCTACAGGTGATGGTCAAGTTGATTTTAAATCGATTTTCTCAAAATTAGCACATAACAACTATCAAGGTTGGGCGACTTTGGAATGGGAGTGTTGTCTAAAAAATAAAGATGATGGTGCACGAGAAGGTGCTGAATTTATTAAACAAAATATTATCCCTGTGACCGATAAAATATTTGATGACTTTGCAGCTGCACCCGTAAATCAATTACAAATCAACCAATTATTGGGCATTTAAGCGTAGAACGAGAAATAATGATGACGACGCACACTGAAAAATTATTAAATCAATTTAATCATCACTACATGAATATTGAAGCTAAAAAATTACATTATGTATCTGCAGGCAATGGGCCCGCTGTTTTACTGATTTCGGGGTGGCCACAAACATGGTATGCATGGCGACATGTGATGGCTGAGTTGGCTCAGCATGGTTATCAAGCGATTGCGGTTGATCCACCTGGAACGGGATATTCAGCTCCACTGGATGGTCACTATGATACTGGACGTATTGCAGCCATTCTATCTAGCCTGATGTCTGAACTTGGACATCATCGCTATGCCGTTATTGGGCATGATATCGGGATGTGGGTGGGTTATGCGCTTGCCTGCGACTTTCCTGAATCCGTCACTCATCTTGCTCTCACAGAAGCTGTTATTCCGGGATTGGCTCCACCGCCTCCAATTTTTGTTCCACCTGAACAGAATATTTTTCTCTGGCATTTTATGTTTAATCAGATTAGCGATTTGCCTGAAGCTTTAGTCATGGGGCGTGAAGAAACCTATCTCAATTATATTTTTGATAAATGGTCATGGCATCGAGATAAAGTTGCTGCTGAAACCTATATAGAGGCGTATAAGGTTTCAGGGCGTTTAACAGCAGGTTTTAATTACTATCGCGCCATCCCTGAAACTATTCGTCAGAATAAAATTAGGGAAACTAAAACTTTAGACATGCCCGTATTCGCAATCGGTGCCGAGCATGCCACTAATGATGCGCCTTATGAAACCATGAAAAAAGTGAGCACTCAGTTATCCAGTGCAATTGTCAAAGATTGTGGTCATTTCATTATGGAAGAACAAGCAGAAGTATTTTGTTCATTGATCCTTAATTTTTTACAGCAGGGAAAAGCAAGATGACTTTAGATACTGAAATCAAAAATTGGCTTAAGTCTCAGTCTACATTACCCGCTGCAAATACATTGGATGAACTTAGAGCACAGGTAAATCAATCAATTATCCAACAACAAGGCGTTGAACGAGACTCATCTTATCAACATAGCTTTAGGGTGATGACTGAGGATCAAGCGGAAATTGAAGTTCGTGTTTATGTTCCCTATGCCTTAGAACATGTACAACAACACCCCGCTATGGTCTTTGCCCACGGCGGTGGATGGTGTCTTGGCAGCCTAGATGCATGGGACCGTGCTTGTCGTTTATTGGCTGAATCAACGGCGCAAGTGATCTTTTCCGTCGACTATCGTTTAGCGCCAGAAGTTAAATTCCCGATACCATTAAGCGATTTTTTTACTGCACTGTCTTATATTCAGGAAAATGCTTCGGTATTTAGTCTTGATAAAAACCGTATTGCAGTGGGTGGAGACAGTGCTGGAGCAAATATTGCAGCAGCGGCCTGCCTACTAGCTAGACAACATCCTGATATTAAAATCAGTCATCAACTGCTGTTCTACCCAGCATTAGATGCCAGCATGAGTAACGCTTCTTATCAAACATATGCACAGGGCTACGGCTTAACGACGGCAACTATGGCTTATTGCTGGGATCAATATGTTAATGCTGAGGCAGACAAAGTAAATGAACTTGTCAGCCCTTTACTGGCGCATTCATTACAAGACTTACCTGATGCCACAATTTTTGTATGTGAATATGATCCACTTCGACATGATGGTGAAAAGTACGCAGAGAGATTGCAAGCTGCTGGCATTAATGTGAACTTCCATTTGTTAGAAGGCATGATTCATGGGGCTATTCATATGTTAGCGATCACATCAACTACGAAAGCAATATATGACAAAGTCCAAATCTAAATAATGGTGTGCGTTTAATAACGGAGCCATTTTATTTGTTTAAACGTCCTATATCGATGCAGGTATAGGACGATTTACTTTCAATTTAATAACAATAAAACACGCGCCAGACCAGTTCCTTGTCTCTGTAGTGTTGGATAAACTGTTCAATTTTAGGCGGAATTTCACGATATTGTTTTTTGATTGCCAGTTCCATCAATTCTATTTGGACTTGCTCTTGTGCAAGCATATAGTCTAGAAACTCACGATCTGCTTCTGTTCCTTGAGCATGGACCTGTTTTAAATCCTCCATATAAACTTTGGTTTTTGAATAAACCAGTTTAAGTAATTCATCCAATAAGAAAGATGGCGTTGAACTAATCAGTGATGCTTTTGCCTTCGTCAAAAAAGATGGTGTTGCATCGAGGCCTAACTTCTCTGCATATGCAAAATAATGTGCTGTATTGAATCGTTCTAACTTTTCATAGGCACTCCAGAAAATATATTCTTGTGTTCCCTGTACGCGATTGGCGATACGTAGAATTGCGCTAAGCGCAAAAGCACGATTTTGCAATTCATCGTTAATTCCATTTAGAAACTGTTGAGACCGCATATTTATTCCTTACTCATTAGAATGAAGATCATGTAATTCAAGGCGACTACGGAACAATCACAGACTTAACGTCTGTTTGTGAATAATTTCTTTGGCAGCACGTATACCTGACTGTAAAGCACCATCTAGATAGCCACTCCATTCAGTTGCCGTTTCTGTACCCGCCCAATGAATTCGATCGACAGGCTGTCTGATACAATCACCATAAGTGGTCATCACCCCTGGTGGCATATGTGCAACATATCCCCCTTGAGACCACGCTTCCGTGAGCCAGTCTTGTTCCACATACTCCAAAGGATGTGCTGCTTGTTGACCAAAGTAATAAACAAAATCGGCAATGATCCGTTGACGACGTGCTTCAACATCCAGCGAACTTAATTCAATTGCATAATCACCTTCGATCAAGCCCAGTAAGACACCATGATTTGCTCCCTCTGGAGATTGATCAAATACAACGCTGACAGCTCGATCTGTCGCAACCACAGCACCATTTAAGTTTTGTTTCTTCCAAAAAGCGTTGCTATAGGCCAAATGAACTTTGATCACAGCGCCCATGGTCATACTTTGTAATAAGCGTTCACGCTTTGTAGGTAGCGGTGGTGTGTAATGAATTTTGGATGCAAGTACAGGTGGTGTGGCAATGATGATATTTTTTGCCTTATAGCTTTGGGTTCTACACACAACTTTGACATGATCAGCATGCTGCTCAACAGCTAAAACAGGTGAATTTAAGATTAAATGGTCTTGTAATTGATCTGCAATCAGTTTGGAAATTTGCCATGCACCACCGATGAATTTATCTTGCTGCGCTCCACCTTCAGTTGAGATGAGAACTTCAAGTCCATGCCCTTGTCTAAAATATTCGAGGAAAAACAGATAGGACAATTGAGAGGTATTACAACAGAAGAGTGCCCCTACGATGGTTCGCATAAAGTCTCGCGCACCGTCTGTACGTACATGCTTTAACAACCAACTTTCAACCGACTCCGCATCCCATTGCTTTGCATGTGCTGCTAACCAAGGTTCACCATTTGGCAATGTTTGAGCTTCTTTATTCCAGCGACGTTCAAGTAGTGCGATTTCAAGCAGTGAAGCAATTGGGAGCTTGGGGATATTGGAGCGATATGATTTGACTAAACCGTTACGACTAACCAAGCTCGCGCCTTTGATAAATTGAGGATAGGTTTTGACACCCAGTTCTTGAGCCTGTGCCAATAACAGTTTTTGTTGCGGACCAACCCACTGCCCACCTAGATCAATGGTTTCTCCATAAATTTCACCTGCTTTTGAGCGCCCACCGACACGATCACGCGCTTCTAAAAGCAATACATCTTTACCCGCTTTCTTTAATTCCAGTGCTGCTTTTAAACCTGCCAAACCAGCACCGACCACGATTGCATCCCAGTTTTTTTCAGTTGTTTGAGTATCCATCATTATTTCCTGCTATTAAAATTATCATCCATATTTTAATGAACGCGTTCATTAAAATTAAATTTGATTTTATGGAACGTGTTCACTAAAATCAATAGCTATGGAAAATAATCAAACAAAAGCCCCCCGCCGTGGACGTCCTCCTCGCAGTCAGGAACAAATCGAAGCCAATCGCAATGTAATTATTCAGGCGGCCAGAGATCTATTTGCAGCACATGGATACGAAGGTGTATCTATGCGTAAAATTGCAGCCCAAGCAGACTGTTTACCCGCAACGCTCTACACCTTATTTCCGAGTAAAAGACAGTTACTGCACCATATTTGGGAAGTAATTTTTTTAGATTTAATGCTTAAACTGGAACAATGCTACAACAGCAGTCCTGAATCAGAACGACTCGAAAAGCTGTGTATTGCTCAAGTGGATTTTTGGTTGAATCGACCGAATGATTGCAGAGCAATTTTCCTCATTGAAGATCATCCACAAAATGCTGAGGAACATTATTTTGTCGATGCTTCGCAAGCAGTTCCGCAATTAGAAATTTACACGCGTGCGATTAAGGAAGCTCAAGCCCGTGGCGAAATACGTGCAGGTGATGCGAATGAAATCAAGAACGTTCTACTCTGTAGTATGTTAGGGATTACCTTAAGTCTGATTGGTATTCCAGAATATCCTTGGGGAAATCCGAATACCCTAAAAGAAATGACAATCAGTGCGTTGATCAAGGGATTGAGCTAAGGAAAAGATCATGTCCGCACACTGGGCAAGCAATTTTAAGAGATCGCTTATGATTGGCATAAACTCAGCCCTAAAAATTTGCGATTCATCGCTTAGTACAAATCTCTAGGGCTATTTTTAATCCACAAAAAATGCAGAAATCGAAAAATTTAATTTTCTCGATTATTAGAAGCTCACATTCCATGACAACTGTGCTGTACGTGGTGCACCAAGAAATAGATAATCATCGCCAAAGAAACTACCTGCATCTCGCCAATATTTTTTATTAAATAGGTTATCTACATTCAATCTCAAGGTATTGTCATAACCATAAGCACGGAAGTTATAAGCTGTACCTGCATTAAAAACCGTATAGCCCGACACTTTTACCGTGCCTGTTTTCTCAGCATATTTACTGCTGCTGTACTGCATACCCGCCAACAATCGTAGTCCTTCCACTTGAGGGAGTTGATAAGAGAGATAAGTCGCAAAACGCACAGCAGGTATATTTTGAGTTTGATGACCCTGATATTCGGCTGACTGAGTATCCTTTAAACGTGAACGTGTAAGAGCCAAAGTCGAGGTGATATCTAGGTTTTGGCCTACACGACCTTGCGCACCGAGTTCTAAGCCAAGATTATGTTGCTCACCATCAGCAACAAAATTACTGGTTACATCTGTATATTGATTGTCTTGTTTTAAATTGAATAAGGCTGCTGTAAAGAGTAAGTCTTGCCACTGCTGCTTAATACCGATTTCATACTGAGTTGAATGTTTTGGTGCCAATGTTTCAAATTTATTTTCGGCATACCACGGTGCTTGTCCACCATCACTCAAACCTTTGGCATAGGAAGCATAGACATTGGTGCCTTGCCAAGGCTGATACATCAATGCAAATTGAGGTAAAAAGCGATTAAAGTTGGTATCTCGGATTTTATGAGCTTCTGCATCATAAGCATCTTCATTTAAATGCAACAGCTTTCCGCCCGCCAGAACCGACCATTGCTTATTAAAATCAATCTGGTCCAGCAGATTAAGTGCCGTTTGTTGACTGCTGAATGATTTGTAATGCTTCCCCAAGGTTGCAGTTGAAGGCTGATAAGTCACAGTATTTGTATAGATATTTCCCGTACCGACTAATTCATTTATTGGATCATGCTGGGCATGGCGCTTATAACTCTGTGATAATTCTAAATTGAGTGTATGTTGCCAAGTTCCAGTGTTAAATTTTCCGTTTAAACCCGTTTTAAATTGATTGCTAAGATAACTGTCATCTGGACTACGGAAATCATAAATATCGTAATTGCCATTTTTGTCAAAGGTATTCCCTAAGCCTGTTGTTTGGCATATCTCGCTATAACAGCCCCATGCAAATGCAGAATAATCATCGACTATCACTCGACTTTGGGATGCTGAAAGATTAGCACTCCAATTGTCGTTCACTTGGTAACTATACTTTAAACCAGCATTGAGACTTTCATTACTGACAGGTTTACCCCAGCTTTGATGACCTAATAAGCGATCCCAATCCACATCTGTAGGTACTTTTTTACCATCAAGTAATTGGTAACCAGGAACAGAACGTTGGCGCTGGCGTTGGGATTCAAGATCAAATTCGAGTTTTGAACGATCTGAAATTTTCCAGTCCAAAGCAACAGAACCAAACCAACGCTGACCGTTGGCATGTTCGACATATGGATGGATTTCTTCTTTGGCAAGATTGACCCGATAGCCAAATTGCTGATCGTCACCCAATAAACCGCCAACATCCGCTGCTACACGATTGCCCCCATGGCTATCTGTTTCCAGTGTAATAGAGCGAATATCTTCAGGGCGTTTGGTCACATAATTCACCACACCACCTGGCGTTGACATGCCACTTTGAATCGCACTGATACCTTTTAAAATTTCAACCTGTGCTTTATTTTCAAGTGCAATATTTTGCTCACCTCGCACCAAGTGACCATTCAGTAAATAACTTGATCCTAAATTTAGAGCAAAGCCACGCATTACAAAATTTGGATAATAACCAATCGGTGCATAGCCCTCACCGACAGCGGCATCATTTTTTACCACATCGGTCAGGGTTTTGGCATGTTGATCCGCAATCTGTGCTGCTGTCACACTATGAATAGATGCTGGAATTTCGGCAAGATTTTGCTGGGTAAAACCCGATAAATTCACTTTAGGCTGAGTGTAAGCAGGCTCAGAAGTTTCAGCTTTTACCATAATTGGAGCTAATCGCGGTGTCACAGTTTCTGCGTGGACTGATACTGTATTTAATCCGAGGCATGAAAATGAACCAACCGCCAATAATGCTTTTTGTAAACGAGAAAATGGATACGTTTTCACAATCGTTGTCTAACCCCAAAAGATAATAATAAAGCTTACACTTTGCGGGCATGAGTATTCACAATTTTCTCAGATTGAACAAGCATGTTATGCACCATATCTAAGATTTTTTCAGCCGATTGCACGTTAGCTTGCTACGACCTGATGCCATTCTTCAAAAGGATTTTCAAATTTCTGCCATTGCGCTGCACCTAGGGCCATTTCCTCGTCATTTAATAAACAGGCATCAAACTGTTCAATCAGTCTCGCCTGATCCATTTCCATCCCAATCAACACAATTTCTTGTCGTGCGTCACCAGTCGAATCATCCCAACTCTTTGCAATGGCATCGCGGCTTGGTTGATCTTCTGGCCAATGCTCATCTGGGACAGCCGCCCACCAATACCCTGCTACGCCATGTCTGGCCATTGCACCTGCTTGAGACCAAGAACCTGCAAATTCAGGATGAGATGCCAACCAAAAAAAGCCTTTTGAGCGAATAACACCCTGCCATTCAGAATGAATAAAATCAAAAAACCGTTGTGGGTGAAAAGGTCGTCTGGCCCGATAGACAAAACTACCAATCCCATATTCTTCAGTTTCAGGCGTATGTTCACCTCTTAATTCTTTGAGCCAACCCGGTGCTTGCGCAGCTTCATTAAAATCAAATAGCTGGGTATCTAAAATTTTATCCAGATTAACTTGCCCAAATTCAGAAATTTCAATTTTTGCTCTAGGATTGAGTGAATGCAAAATACCCAATAATTTTTCTTTTTCTTCTTCACCGATCAGATCTACTTTATTCAATACAATCACATCGCAGAATTCAATCTGATCTATTAAAAGATCAACCACATTACGTTCATCCTGCTCACCCAGTGATTCCCCCCGTGAAGTTAAACGATCAACAGAACCATAATCTTTAAGAAAATTATAAGCATCAACCACAGTGACCATGGTATCCAAGCGAGCAAATTCAGCCAGAGAAATGCCATTTTCATCTTCAAAGGTAAAGGTTTCTGCAACGGGTAATGGCTCAGAAATTCCTGTGGACTCAATCACCAATTGATCAAAGCGCTTATCTTCGGCTAAACGACGAACTTCGATCAGTAAATCCTCTCGCAAAGTACAGCAAATACAGCCATTGCTCATTTCAACCAGTTTTTCATCGGTCCTTGATAGCGCTGCGCCGCCTTCACGAACCAGTGCTGCATCAATATTGACCTCAGACATATCATTCACAATGACTGCAATTTTGCGTCCTTCACGATTGTTTAAAATATGATTGAGTAATGTGGTTTTTCCTGAGCCTAAAAATCCGGATAAGACAGTTACAGGAAGTTTGGATGGAGTGGCTAAAGATGGATTCATTGGCTTTCTCACTAGTTAAATATGTTCGCTTTGATGCTTTGCAGCACATGAAAAACATAGCCCCAATATTTCTAAATATGAGTATTGCGGCTTAAACTGTTGTGCTTTGATTGTGGTTTCAACACAGCTGCGAAGCTGTGGAATGGTGATGCTTTGTACGCTCTGACATTCTGTACAGATTGTGATGAGTTGATAGTTGGAGCTCATTTCGGCTTGTCTACTGGCATACATATTCAATGTATTCAGTTTTAGGATGAGACATTGATCTGTGAGTTTCTTCAAAATTCTGTAGATTTGCATTGGTGCTTGAAAACCATAGGGCTTTGCTTTTTCTAATAACTCATAAGCACTCAGGGCTTTATTTTCTGTTTTTAATATATTTAGAATATTTTGCTGGGCGATTGTAAGTTTCATTGTTATTTACTCATCCATTGTTGTTTCAAGAAAAATTTTTCAGGCACGGCGATGAGCTATAGCGGTGATCAATTCCCCATGTGCGATATCCCGCCGTATCAATATGGATTTGTCCAGATGCATAAACTCCCAAGCCCATATTGAGTGCTTCGCCGTAGTCTCGCCAAAATTGACAAAGTCTGGCTTTGTTTTCTTCTATCTTGATTTGTTCAATAGCATCGGGGTTTTCACTTCCGATACGAAAATCCAATGCCGCGTTAAAAACATGTTTTGATACCGCTGCACCGCCTGCGCACTGATTTAAAACTGGATTGCGATAGACGGATGTTACGGTGAAATGATCAATCAACTTTTGCTGAACCAATTGATTCAAAATATTCAAAGTCGGAACAATATTGCTCCATAGCTCTCTGGGTGGAATTTCATATTCAGCATAGTTGCATTTTTGCCAATCCCTTGCGGTCTGGAAAAATTGAAAATCGGGTACATTAAATGCTGTGCCATGTTGCTTTAAAAACCGTTTATACGCCCCTATCTGTTGTTGATGTTCAACTTGAGCTGCCCAATGTTGATAAGAGGCGGGAATGTCTTGCTGTATAACTGTTATGGGTGACAATTGCTTTTTTTGTTCAAGCTGGCTCGGCTGATGAACTTGAACCAAGTGTTCTGGGGCTTGGCATGCCGAAAGACCGCCAATAAATCCGAGTAGATACCAATATTTCATTTTGATTCACGAATGCCCTTAACTTAAATGAGTCATGCAGCGAACTTGCCGATGCATATTGTTATGTTATAACATAACAATATGCATCGCAACTGAAGCAAATGAAGAAATGAATCTCGCCCTACCTGATATCTCTGCTGAATCTCATCTTCCCAAAGCCAATAGCTATGCCCTTGATTGGGTTGGCATGGAAAACATTGCCTTGCCTGTTCGGTTGGAAAACACCTTATGTCAGAGCCAAGTCAATGCTTATGTCAGTCTGGATGATCCTTTAGCCAAGGGTATCCATATGTCTCGGTTGTATACACGCCTATTAGAATTAAGCTCGATTCAAAATATTAATTTGGCTGATCTTGAATTGACACTTATGGATTTTCTGGAAAGTCATCACAATCTATCCAAACATGCCAAAATTGAAATTCACAGCGAACTTTATATCGAACGATCCGCACTGATTAGCAAATTATCAGGATGGAAAAGCTATCCCTTTATGCTGTCATGCCAACTGATAAATGGTCGATTTGAGGCTGAACTTAGAGTCGAAATTCCCTATTCTTCGACTTGTCCTTGTTCTGCCGCACTTGCTAGAAATATTATTCAGCAACGCTTTGAATCAGCGCTTCAAAAACAGGAAATCGCTCTAGATCAACATGAGATTCTGAACTGGCTGAGCAGAACCGATGCCATTGCGGCAACACCGCATAGTCAAAGAAGCTTTGCCATTCTTCATTTCAAATTAGATCCAAAGATTAAACATATTCCGCTGATTTTATTTATCAACCAAGCGGAACAAGCTTTGATGACACCCGTACAAACCGCAGTCAAACGCATTGATGAGCAAGCCTTTGCGATTGCCAATGGTCAAAACCTGATGTTTTGTGAAGATGCGTTGCGACGGCTCTATGGCACATTTATCCATCATAACAATATTAAAGGCTTCAACTTCAAAGTCATTCATGCAGAAAGCCTACACGCACACGATGCAGTCGCTCAGGGTTCATGGCAATGGTAGAACAAACTATCTTTAAAGACATGGAACGCGCTGCTCTGGGACAACAATTCGATTTCGACAGCGTATTTGCACAGATCAAATGGAATCAGGATGGAGTGCTTCCTGTTATTACCCAAGCACAGCAGAGTAAAGCCGTTTTGATGATGGCTTGGATGAATCAAGAGGCTTTACTGGAAACCTTAAAAACCCAACAGGTGTGTTATTGGTCCAGATCTCGCCAATGTTTATGGCGTAAAGGTGAAAGTTCAGGTCATCGCCAATATTTGACTGAAGCTCGACTCGATTGCGATGGAGATTGCCTGTTATTGATGGTAAATCAAATTGGCCCAGCCTGTCATACACAGCGTCCCAACTGCTTTTATCTGGGGCTAGCGACTGATCAAGTCACAATTTTAACTGAACCGATGCTTTAACTTATTCAAATGGTCATCCTATGTTACGTAAAAATCCTTCTGGGCATTTGCCTGTCATTGATCAGTCTGCCTATGTGGACCAAACCGCCATTATCTGTGGCAAAGTGATTGTACATGCCAATGTGTTTATTGGTCCTTATGCGGTTATTCGTGCCGATGAAACGGATGAAAATGGAGAAATGCACCCCATCAGCATTGGTGCCAATTCCAATATCCAAGATGGTGTGGTGATTCATTCCAAAGCAGGTGCCGCCGTGATGATTGGCGAGAACTCATCCATTGCGCATCGTTCCATTATTCATGGACCCTGTGAAATTGGGCATCATGTTTTTGTTGGATTTAACAGTGTGCTGTTTAACTGCAAGATTGGTGCTCATAGTGCAATCCGACACAATGCCGTTGTTGATGGCCGAGATTTGCCTGCGTATTTTTATGTGCCTGCCATGAGCTATATCAATCCAAGAACTGATTTAAGCCAATATCCTCCAATTGATATCTCGATTAGTGAGTTTTCAGAAAGTGTCGTCAGCACCAATATCGAGCTGGTCAAAGGCTACAAGGCATTACACAATGAATTTTAAACCGCAGCCAAACATCATTATTCGCAATGCCAATCTGGTTAATGAAGGAAGGCAACAGATTGCAGATGTACTCATTCAAAATGGTCGCATCGAAAAAATAGCGGCAACAATAACAGGCATATTTAATGCAAAAACGATTGATGCTCAAGGGGCTTGGCTGATCCCAGGCATGATTGATGATCAAGTTCATTTCAGGGAACCAGGTACACCACATAAAGGAAGGATTGCCACAGAATCCATGGCAGCCACAATCGGTGGTATTACCAGCTATATGGACATGCCCAATACCAATCCCCCGACATTAGATCTTGAAAGTTTACGGCAAAAGAAACAGATTGCAGCACGGCATAGTCGAGCAAATTATGCTTTCCATTTTGGTGTGAGTGCGAATAATTTAGACATCATTGAACAGCTTGATCCAAAACTTGTCAGTGGTGTCAAAGTTTTTATGGGAGCATCTACAGGCAATATGCTGGTTGATGATCCCAAAATACTTGAACGCTTATTTGCCAATGTTCCGACAATCCTGCTGACCCATTGCGAATCAACACCTCAGATCCAAAAGCAACAAGCGCTGTATTTACAACAATACGGCGCAGATATTCCTGCGCGAATGCACCCTAAAATTCGTGATAAACATGCCTGTTTTGAAAGTTCACGCCTAGCTGTTGCATTGGCCGAAAAATATGCTACTCAACTCCACGTTTTGCATATTTCAACGGCCAAAGAACTCTGCTTATTTAAAAATCTGCCTTTAAACAGAAAGCATATCTCTGCAGAAGTCTGTATTCATCATCTCAGTTTTGATGATTCAGACTACGAAACACTTGGGCATTTAATTAAATGTAACCCCGCAATTAAAACCCCACAGGATAAACAGGCACTCATCGCAGCCCTTGCCCAGAGTAATCGTTTAGATATTATTGGAACGGATCATGCCCCCCATACATGGGATGAAAAACAGCAGTCATATTTAAATGCTCCCGCTGGCCTACCACTGGTTCAGCATGCCTTGCCTGCATTGATGGAGCTGGTGGCAGACCGAAAACTGAGTATCGAAACTTTGGTACGTAAAACCTCCCATCAAGTTGCTGACCTGTTTAAAATCAAAGATCGGGGCTATATTCGAGAAGGCTATTGGGCTGACCTCGTGTTATTGCGTAAGAATCATCAAACAAACGCGGTGAAAGAACAAAAAAACTATATGCACTGCAATTGGAGTCCATTTCAGGAGCGGACGTTTCGTTATCAGGTCGATACCACCCTAGTTTCAGGTCAACTGGCTTGGCATCAGCAGCAGTTATTTTTAAATTGCCAAGGTCAGGCCTTAGAAATAGATCGTTAAACTTAATTAAGCTTGAATTGAGAAATACACTATTCAAGCCCTGCTTAAAATATAGGGCTTGAATAGCTTACGATTTAGAATTTAATTTCTATCCCAGCTTTGATGGTACGACCTGGAATCGGCATACCAATCACAGTACCCGGATCAAAGTTATAACGATTGGTTAGGTTATCGACATTAAAAGAGAGTGCCAGATTAGGGTTCCACTGATAATTGGCAAATACATCAACTAAGGTTTCAGACGAAATCTCGGTTACTGCCCGTCCACTCACCCCTGTGCCCGCGAGCCAGCCTTTCGGATTTTTCTTTTCTGAATGATATCTGGCACGCGCACCTAGAACGAGCTTATTTTGCAATAGGTTTTTACCTATGGTCAGATTGAAAATCTTGCGAGGTGGTAGACGAGTCGAAATTAAGCTCCAAGAATCACCGACTTCATTACAGTCTTCTTTACTCGCAGGACAAACCTTAGGTGCTTGATATAAAGTACCATTGAAACTGGTAAAGAAACTTGGATGATGATAGGCAAGATCAAACTCTAAACCTTTGAGTACGACTTGATTATAATTTACAAAAGTATAAGAGGTGGTATAAGGCAGGATAAAATCAGGTGTAATCTGATTTTCAATCTCTTTTTTCTGCACGCCTTGAGTCAGAAAGTCTTTGGTTTGATTACGGAAATAATTAATATTGAATTTTAAATGATCGGTTGCTGAGAATAGATCATCACGTTCTCCAACAAAACCCAGTTCGATCAGACGAGAATTTTCCGATTTAATTGGCAAGTCAGAATCATAACTAAAAGTTTGGCCCGACACTGTCGATTCAAATAAACTTGGACTACGGTAGCTATTTGAAAGTTTCCCATAGACATCAATCCCATTGACGATTTGATAGTTCAACTGAGACATCCAATCTATTTTCCCCTCATATTGACGTGCAGCATAACCTTTTGCATTTAAGTCTGAATGCGCGACTGGCGTCATTGGTCGATATTGATCACCATAATCTTTTACTTTTGCTTTATGCCATTTACTACCTAGGCTCAGGGTGAAATCATTGAAAATATAGTCGCCGTTAAGAAAGACTGAGGATTCTTTACGCAACCCATCACGTGCAATTTCATGATCAATAAGATTCCGCGGCTTCATCCGCTGTTCATCATAAGTGAGACCATAATTTAAAGTTAAATTCTCAAATTTACTGGTGTTCTCTAAATTTAGCCCAGTCCGATAATCTTGGAAACTCCCCCAATATTGATCTCCATAACTTGAGTTCTGCATACCAATCATGCCATTGTGCTGGCGATATTTGGCATTGGTATGCCAAATTCCCAGTTCCAAATCGACCCAATTATTCTGTTTAGGTTTGTAGGTATAACTACCGCTCAAGGCATTAATGGCGGCTGAACCAAGCGACCATTGCGGCATGGTATAGGCATTTTCAATGTATTGAGGCTCAACATACTCGCCATCAATATAGCCATATGGCGCTGAGTTCGGATCAATGACTTTTGATCGGCTCCAATAAAAGGCCATCACTTCACCCGCTTTTTGCATATGGCGCCGCATATTCAATTCGACACGATGTTCATCGGTAATATTGATACCTGCTTTAATGATGCCTGAATCACTTTGATAGCTGGTATTTACGACTTCCTGACCTGGACCAACATCGACAATATCCCGTTTCTCATAATAATCAATACCATGTTTTCCCGCATAGTAGTTACCAACGACTCGCTTGCTATAGGCAGCCACCAAATCAAACATCTCATTACGATAAGCCAGAGCAAGTGTTCCAGCACCATTTTGAAAGTTGTTTGAAGAAATTTTATTATGCAACAGATAAGACATCTGCTCCTTTTCATTATCGGAGGTATGTGGCGTTTTATTATTATTATAAAAACTACCTTTAAGCATAACACCCGCATTTTGGTTAGGAAGCAGAATGTCATTTGCGCTTAAGGTTCGCATTTTTACAATACCACCAATCCCCCCAACACTAAACTTTGCGCGTGAAGCACCTTTTTCAACCTCAATTTGGCTAATCAAATCCATATCAATGTAGGTACGATCGCTTTCACCTTGATAGCCTCGAAAGGTATGACTGGATTGTAGACTCCCATCAATCACCACTGGAACACGCCCTTCACCCTGCATCCCGCGAATTCCAATATCAATTGCGCCAGCCTCATTCCTTAAACTGTTGACCTGCACCCCAGCCATATCAGAAAAAACATCACCATTCCCCGTCCCTCTAAATCGATTAATCTGTTCCCGATCTAGATGGCTGGTATTCACCTTGGCTTTTTGTTGTTCAGCATTCAGCTTAATCTTAGGCAGAACAACAACATCGGTTGTCATCTGATTGAATGGCTCAAGGTGCTGACCATCCGTACTGATTTTTTCGGAATATGTGGGTGTTGCTTGAGATTTAGGCAGTAATAAATAGGTAGAACCTTGCCGTATGATTCGATAAGGCTGATCCGCCAATAGATAATCAAAACCTTTCTGTATGGAATATTTTCCTGTAAGGCCCTTGCTTGTCAGTCCTTTTAAAAGATTAGAATCATAACTTAAGACGACACCAGACTGTGCGGCAAAGCTAGACAGTACATAACCCAATTGGTTTGCTGGAATTTGATAATATTTTTCCGAACTTGGTTGCTCAATAGCGGTAACTGGCGAAGTGATTTCGGCATAAGCCCCATGCATACAGACACAATGTATAAGAATTGCCAAAGTTTGCTGTTTGAATTTCATAAGGAGATCCACATTAGGTAATGATTTTCATTTTCAATAACTATTACCCAGTAATTTCGAAAAATGTGACATTAACTTTCAATTTTTTCTGATCTGCTCCAGATCCAGAGTAGAAAAATCAGCAATATTAATAGGAGGCTTAACTTTAGATGCATGTGGATGGAAGAAAAGATGAAGCTGACGGAAATCAATACACCGCTAAAAGTCAGCATGCATTTGCGTAAGCGGGAAATCTTTTTAAACCCTCCCTGATATTGCACCAGTAGCAGATTGACATAGCGATTTTTAAGCAACCATCGATGTAATCTTGAAGAGCTTCTGGCTGCAAAAAAGGTGGCTAAAAATAAAAAGTCAAAGCTAGGCACACCCGGTAAAACAATACCTAGCACGGCTAAAATTAAACAGAGAATGCTCAAGAAGATATAAACCCCGCGCACCAGCGGTGATGTATGAAGTTTCACTGTGTGTATGCATGGAGAAGATTCAGCATGAACTGACTCTTCTCCTTTTGTCTGTTGGGCAAAAGATGCATCTTTTTGCATAGATTTTGTGCTTAGAGCATGTTTTTTAACAAGCTACCAAAATAATCAAAGGCTTGTTTGGCACCCTGAATCACCTGCTCCTGTTCATTCTGGCTCAGCTCAGCCGTATCCAGTTCATTGATAAAATGCTTCCATACTTTTGCTCGTCCTTCTGGGTAGGCTGCCAAATTGCGTGCTCCAAACTCTGCAGACAAGCCTAGCTGTTGTTGTGCTTGTTTAAATAAAAAGGCTGCGCCTAAAGTTGAACCTTCTGAGACATAGATCCAGCCTAAGGCTTCAGCAAAGCCGACCTTTTCAGTAACCAGTTCCTGCACAGCAGGTCTGATCCCAAGATCATTGAGATCTAATAATGCAGCTTGTGAACGTCCACGAATATCCAAGTCGGTAATCAATGTAGAGACTTCAGGATGACGGAACAAATGTTCGACATTCTGCTGAAAATAATATTGCCCTAAAGTAAATTGAGCATAATGCTGCAAATCTGAAAAGACTTGGGCTTGGTGCATCAACTGATGCATATATTCATGTTGACTCGCGGTTTTGGTTTTTAAATCTAAGGCAAGTTGATTGGTTGTGAGTAACGTTGACATCAATTTTTCCAGTGTGTTTGCTATAACGGTACTACCCGTTCAACACGCAAAAGCTGACAATAAATTTTATTATTTTTTCATATCTTTATGGTTTGCCTTAATTTTAATCAAATGATCACTTAAATATCGATCCATTTTGACGGGATAACTCAACTCCAACGCCGCCTGTAAATCCGATAAATTATTTACAGGATAAGAACCTGAGACTTTTAATTCACTCAATTGCGGATCAATGTCGATATATTGATGTTGATAACGCCCAATCTCTTGAAATAGCTGCGCCAAAGGCATGTTAAACGCCATAATCATCTGGTTTTTCCAAGCAAATACATTTGAATCTAAAGAGCCCAACGTTTTAAAGTTGCTATCGTCAAAACATAACTGTTCTCCAGCATGCACAACCGTCATTTTTTGAGACCGCTTTAAACGAACTTTAACCGCACTTTCAATGACGCCTAAACAGGTTTGCTGTTGCTGGTTTTGTAGATATTGCACATTAAAAACGGTTCCAAGTGCTTGTAAATGAGCCGATTGAGTCTCTACAAAAAACGGGCGATAGCCCTGCTTTTCATGTGCAGTATGAATTTGTATTTCGCCATAATGTAACTGGAGCGTTCGTTGTTGGGAGGTATAACGGATATCTAAAGCTGTATCGGTATTAAGCTGAAGTTGCGTTCCATCCTTAAGCTTCACCAATTTCTGTTCACCTTTCGCCGTGCTGTAATCGGCTAAGTACCAATATTTATAATCAGAGTGCCAAGCCGCCAGCCCTCCTAAACAGGCAAAACAAGCCACGATAAGTTGTTTGGTCCATTTAAACTGGGCTGCACGATTGCCTGTTTGGATAAGCGCTTGCCCATTCTCAGGAAAATACTCAAGGCCCATCAATAAGCGTTCTGCTTTAGACCATGCCATTTGATGCGCTGAACTTTGAGCTTTCCATTGTTCTAATTCAAATTGCTCAGCTTCGGTCAATTGAGCAGCCTGAATTTTTACAATCCATTCAGCGGCCTCAGTCAAAATTTGCGCTTGGGACATTTAAATATTAATCCATAACAACTAAACATTGCGCCAACACAGCCACCAAGTCTCGCATCACGGTTCGTGTCGAAATATTCAAACGCGTTGCGATTTCCTGTTGTGTCAGCCCTTCGAGTTGCGACCAGATAAAAACCTGTTGTTGACGTTCAGGTAACTGGTTGAGTAATTGATTAATTAAGCACAAAGATTCGATTGCTGAGATTTTTTGCTCAGGCGTAATTTCATCATATTCAGCTCGACTTGCAAGCGCCTCCAAGTAAGCTTTTTCTATTGATTTACGTTGGTACCAGTTGATTAACAATCCTTTCGCAACTGTCGTCAAAAGTGCCCGTGGCTGATCAAAATACAACTGATCTTTACGTTTCAAGATACGAATAAAAGTATCATGGGCCAAATCCGCAGCGTCTTCACTATGATTAAGACGTCGCTTTAACCATTGATATAACCAAGAGTGATGATGACGATAGAGCGTATTGATGGGATCAGACATTTTTAAAGGATAATGAGAATTATTAGCAATATCTTAACAAAAATAAGTGAAGAAAAATGCCTCTTTTTCTTGCTCAAATAATTTTTTAATTTTCCTTCTGCTCGCAGGCATTGAATGTTAAAGGTTTTTAACATCCAATGTCGTTCAATACATCAGGTTAAAAATTCGTTATAATTGTTTAAATTTCAAACTTATACAGCCATTTTAATGCTTCAGATCAGCATCCATAAATGAATCGCATAGGGTCCAACTAGTACCATTAAAATACCCGCAATCACCATGGTTAAACTTGCGATTACCCCTTCTTCACTATTACGTTGTTGTGCTCTCACAGTACCAAAACCATGTGCTGCATTCCCCAATGCTGCGCCGTTTGCTACATTGGAACGGATTTTAGTAATCGCTAAAATGGCATCGCCACAAATCATCCCGACCAAGCCAGTAATCACCGTAAATAAAGAAACCAAAGCCGCCGAACCATGAATATCTTCTGCCAAAATCATGGCGAAAGGTGTTGAAATAGAGCGTGCCATCAAACTATTGGTCACTTCAGGGCTAAAATGAAATAACTTTGCCATCTCATAAGCAGACATCACCCCGACACTCATCCCCACCACAATCGCAATCGACAAGACCCCCAAGTTTTTATGAATCGTGTCTCGATAACGGTAAATTGGCACGGCGAATGCAACAGTTGCTGGTCCTAGTAAACCCACAATCCACTGCGTATCTTGTGCATAGGTTTGATATGAAATTCCAAAGATCGCCATCAACACAATCGTGAGTACAGGCACACTAATCGCAGGAGATAACCATAGTTTCGGATGTTTTTGATAGACACGCTTTGCCACGAGGTAAGCAAGCAGCGTCCAGATCAAGCAAGCTATTGACCAAATATTCATATTGACGGCCTCAGATGTGCTTATGCTGAAAGTGTTTACGTGCATGTAGATAGCTTTTTAAGCGGTTGTAATAATGAATGGTTAAACAGGTACTCAACATGACCAAAATAGTACCAATGGCAATACTCAATACAATTTGCCAGCCTTCGGTCATAAACAGACTTTTATATTGCACGACAGCGACCACCACAGGTACAAAAAACAGTAATAGCTCACCTAAGACAAAGGTCGCGCCCATTGCCACTTGATCCATCTTAATGACTTTAAAAAACAGGCAGAAAAGCAGTAGAAACATACCCAATATACCTGCTGAAATTGGGATACCGAGTTTCTGGTTTAAGACATAACCTGCCAACCAGAATCCAGCAAGAATCAAAATTTGTTTCACTAAGGCCAAGAATGAATTTTGTGGGAGAGATTCAGAAACAGCTTCGGTACTCATTTAACAACATCAAATGGTGAACAACATGATGATCTTATCCCGTGTGTATCGATGTAATATGAATTATTCATGCTAAAATTATGCCTAAATGGAATAATTTTAGGTTTGTTATGCTTTCACTAAAATCATTACAATGCTTTGTCAGTTTGGTAAACAGTAAAAGCTTTACCCGTACTGCTGAAGAGCTTTCCCTGACGCAGCCGACCATCAGTAAAATGCTGCAACAGCTTGAAGAACAGCTTCAGGTGGCATTATTTGTAAAACCTGAACATGGTCGAAAAAGACAGGTTGAACTGACTGAAATCGGGCAACGTGTTTATCAGCATGCGCTCGGACTATTACAAGCCGAACAAAATATCTTTCTGGAAATTGAAAATTACCAACAATTAAAAACTGGTACCTTAAAACTCGGTGTGCCACCTCTCGGTTCACAACTACTCACCACCGCCCTATTTGATTATCATCGACAATGGCCAGATATCGAACTTGCTTTTCTTGAAGTCGGTTCTCGAGGGATCGAGCAAGCCCTGTTGAATAATGAACTGGACGTCGGCGTGTTATTACAGCCCTTTGATCATCAAATTTTCAACAGTATCGAACTGTGTAATTACCCACTGATGGTGGTATTGAGAAGAGATGCAACTTGGGCAACCCGCAAGAAAATAAATCTGGAAGAACTACAACAGCAATCCTTTCTGATGTTTCCTGAAAATTTTTCGCTCAACAGCATCATTCTTGACGCCTGCCAACAGCATGGCTTTTATCCAAGTATTGCTTGCCGTACCAGCCAATGGAATTTATTGGCGGATATGGTGCTACAACGTATGGGCATTGCTCTACTACCACAATATTATACCGATATGCTTGATCCAACCTTATTCGCTGCAATCCCGCTGGAAAAACCCAACATTCAATGGCATTTAGCCATGGCATGGAAAAAGAACCTTCCGGTCTCTCCAGCAGTACAAGCATGGCTCAGTGTAATTCATCAACATTTTCAAAAGATTAAACCCATGTTAGAGCTGTAAAAAGAGGAATAATCTTTGCAGAAAAATGGATAAAGCATTAGCACAAAAAAGCTACCCAATCTTGGGTCAGCTCGCCTAGACTAGAATGATCTATTGATCATATGGCATATAACAATGAGCGATTCAAACTATATTCCCCCACAAGTTTGGCAATGGACTGGAGAAAAATCTGATTTAAATCAACCCACGTCTGGCAGCCGCTATGAACATACATTACCTATTGGTAAACATCCGCTTCAATTGTATTCATTGGCAACGCCAAATGGCCAGAAAGTGACGATCCTGCTTGAGGAACTATTAGCTTTGGGATATCAAGATGCCGAATATGATGCATGGTTGATTAAAATTGGAGAAGGCCAACAATTCAGCAGTGGCTTTGTCGAAATTAACCCCAACTCTAAAATCCCAGCATTAGTTGATCATAGCCAAAATCCACCATTACGTATTTTTGAATCAGGTTCAATTTTGCTTTACCTAGCCGAAAAATTTAAAGCCTTTATCCCAACAGATATCGCTGCACGTACCGAATGTCTGAACTGGCTATTTTGGCAAATGGGAAGCGCACCCTATCTTGGTGGTGGCTTAGGGCATTTTTATGCTTATGCACCTGTGAAAATTGAATATGCCATTAATCGCTTTGCGATGGAAACCAAGCGCTTATTGGATGTTTTAGATCAACACTTAGCGAAAAATGAATATTTGGCTGGTACAGAATACACCATTGCCGATATTGCGGCTTTTCCTTGGTACGGCAGCCTGGTCAAAGGTTGGGTCTATAATGCAGATGAATTTCTAGCAGTAGATCAATATAAACATGTACAACGCTGGGCAGATGCGATTCTGGCGCGTCCCGCTGTGCAACGAGGACGAATGGTCAACCGTACTTTCGGAGACTTGGAAACCCAGCTACATGAACGCCACGATGCAAGTGATTTTGAAACTAAAACTCAAGATAAACTCCAATAGTATCTCTTAAATAATTGATTTCAATGATGACACTGGCAAGCAAATCCATTTACCAGTGTCGTGATTGCTTAGTTGAATGAGCAGATAAAGATCCGTGTCTTAGTTATTCCGCACTTTTTGTTGAATGAGCTCAAACAGTTTTGCACATGCTGGTTCGACATGAGCCTGAGGCGCTGTAGCAATTCCTAATAAGAGTCCACGATGCTGGTCCTGATCTTGATGATACCAAATCGATAATGGTGCTGGTGCCATTCCCAAAGCTGCAGCCTCACGTGCTATTGCAACATCAGAAATATCCGCAGGAAGCTTGATTAACACCGATAATCCAGCAGTGGTAACATCGGAACCTAAACGTATCAAGGTGGCTTTTAACTCATCTCGTTGTGAGAGGTAGAGTCGTTTCGTGCGTCTGAGATGTCGGAGAAAGTGCCCCTCTTTGATAAATCTTAATATCGCAATTTGTAACGACGGTGATGGTGCTGGAGAGAGTGCCGCCGTCACTTCAGAATAACGATGGATCAGGGACGTTGGGACAACTGCAAATCCAATTCTCAATTGGGGATTAATGGTTTTACTAAATGTACCTAAATGAATCACACGCTTGGATTGATCTAAAGAAAATAACGCAGGTGCAGACTTGCCATCCAGTTGTAACTCACCTAAATAATCATCTTCAATCAACCACATATTATTTTCGGCTGCCCACGCTAATAATTTTAATCGGCGTGCTAATGATAAAGTGCCACCCAAAGGTGCTTGCTGCCCTGGCGTACACAGAGCCAAGGTCGCATCTGCAGCATGTTTTATTGCGAAATCAATATCCATTCCTTCATTATCAACAGGAATGGGCTCAATATCGACACCTCCCACCTGCAACGCATATTTGGATAAAGGAAAGCCAGGATCTTCTACCCAAGCCTTTTGCCCCTTAACTTGCAACGCATGTAAGCTCAGCCCTAAGCCACTGGCAAAACCTGAAGTAATAAACACTTGCTCTGGCGAACATTCAATACCGCGACTGATTGCCAAATACGCAGCAATTTCTCTGCGTAACTCAAATTCTCCTCTAGGATCTGGATAAGCAAGCCAACCACTATTTTCTTCTCGTATCGCTTGTGATCTGATTCGATTAAACGCCTTGGCAGGAAATATGTCTTTTGCGGGCACACCCAATTGAAATATACCGTGCCCAGAAGTCATCTCTAAATACATTTCAATAAAAGAACCCGCTTTAGGCAGCTCTTGGACAGGATTGGATTTCATTTGCCGATAGGCAACACGCGTTCCAGCCGATCTAGAGGCGAAAATGAATTGCCTATCCATCAGACGATCATAAGCAATCTTCACAGTTCCTCTAGACACACCAAGCTGTGTGGCCAAGTCAATCCACGATGGCAGACGATCGCCCTCATTCCAGAGGCCAGCAATAATGGCTTTTTCAATACCTATGCGGATTTGCTCTGCTAACGGGATTTTTAGTTTGCGATCAATATCAAAATAAATAGATGTTTGCATTCGTGGTATATAAAAATAATTTGTTTTTGGTTCAAGATTTTGTACTACAACTGCTAGACAATAACAACATTCAATCAAATGACAGGTATTTCAGCATGACTCAAAGAATCGACTACAACAACATTGCGCCTTTAGGAATGAAAGCATTCGGTGGTGTTTATAGCTATGTACTTCAATGTGGGCTGTCCACTGAATTGATCGAATTGGTATTCTTACGCGTCTCTCAAATCAATAACTGTGCTTATTGTCTTGATATGCATACGCGTGATCTGCTCAAAAAAGGTGTGGCAATAGAAAAAATCGCATTGGTTCAAGCATGGGATGAAGCTGGAACACTGTTTAATGAAAGAGAGCGTGCTGCATTAAACTGGGCAGAGTCAGTCACTAAAGTTGCTGAAACGCATGTTCCTTATGATGACTTTCAAAGAGCTCAAGACTTATTCTCAGAAAAGGAACTGGTTGATTTAACCATTGCCATCAATCTGATGAATGCTTATAACCGTATGGCGATTAGCTTTAGAAGTGTGCCTCAGGCAGCGATTCGTTAGAATAAAACATGCTGTTTTTACAAGTTTAGTTTTGGAAATCGAACTAGGCTTGTAAAAATATAAAGCCTGTAATCACCTGAATATTACTGATTAAAACAACTTAAATCTTTATGAAGTAATATTTTACCTATCCATATAATAGATAAAAATTTTAAAACTTAAATGTAACCATTTGTATTCATTAAATATTAAAATTTATAACACTTTTTTAAACCACGTCCTCTGCCCTTAAAAAGCCTGTTAATTGCGTGTTTTTCGCTATTTTTTATTCTGCAATTTGGCTTTATTCTGAAATGTAAAATGGATGAAGCAAAAAAGCATCTCTCTACTTTTTGAATTTTTGCATTCAATAGATTGGAGTAAAGAATTGAGTAATAAATTACAGTCGAAAATTGATGGAATACAATTTCCCATTCAGTCAGGTAAAAAGACTCCCAGCACCACACATACTGCAAAGAAAATTTTGCATGCTGCACTCAAAAGTGTTGATTCACCGTATGCGACTCAACTGAGCACTGAAAAAAATTGGCGAAAGCAATACCCAACCTACTTTCAAGAGCTTGTTCAAGCCGGTATTCGTTCTACCCAGAATCCATTATTGATTGCCCAACATGGCTTAGATGCTGCAAAAGCATTATTTACATATAACCGAGCTGAACAGCAAATATCCTTAGAACAGGCCATGTCGAGTATTCAAGATCAGCCTTTTGATCGCTATGTACTCAAAGGTTCTGGCAGTTCAAGCATTGAACCTTGGTCTATTCCGTTTGAAGGCAAAAATTTACAGGGCCAAGCACTATTAGATCAAATTGATCGCTGGGAAAAACAGCAGATCATAGAACCAAGCCATGCAAAAGCATTACGTTTATTGCAGGCGCATCCAGAATGGTTTGATTTGTCTACACGGACGATGGTGCTGTTTGGCGCCGCATCAGAAGCAGGCCCTTTAAGTTGGTTGGCAAAATGGCGTGCCAATATTGTCGCCATTGATTTACCAAATCCTAAAATCTGGGAAAAGATCACCCAAACCGTTCAGCAAGGCAATGCGACCTTAATCGCTCCGCAATTAAGCTTATCTAATCAAGAGAAACAGCTCGGTGCCAATCTATTAACCCAAACACCAGAAATTGCGAATTGGCTCAATACCTTTAAAGAGCCCTTAGACTTGGCAGGTATTGCTTATTTAGATGGTGAAAAACATGTACGTGTTTCCATAGCTATGATTAGCATTATGGAACAAGTGAGCCAACAGAAACCCGATAGCAGTATCATGTTTATGCTGACTCCAACTGATATTTATGCAATTCCGAAGTCTGTGGTTGATTCGATTCAAAGCAAGATTCAGCAACGTCCTGTTTTGGAAAAACTGCTGACCAAATCCATTCACAATATTTCATTGCGCAACTTTTTTAAGCCCAATGCAGAACAATTGATTGAATCAGATAACGGTCAACAATATGGCATCTCAGATTGTATGGTGATTGAACAAGGCCCTAACTATGCGCTAGCCAAGCGCCTTCAGCAATGGTTTGCAATTCGTACCCGTGCACGTGGTCAAAAGACGGTAATCAATATTGCCCCTTCCACCACCACGCACTCCGTGGTTAAAAATCCAATCTTGAAAGCCGCCTTTGCAGGTGCTGACTTATTCAAGGTTGAAACCTTTAGCCCTGAAACAACCAATGCAATCATGGCTGCACTGTGGGTACATGATTTAAATAACCCTGATAGCGCTACTAATCCAGAGAAGCCATTAGCACATCCCTTGGAACTGATTATGGAAAATGCCAATCATGGTGGTTTATGGCATGTTCCTTACTTGGCGCGAACTGCTTTGCCCTTTGCAGCTGCATATGGCTGGATAAGAGCAAAGCTTTAACAAAAAATTAAGCTAAGCGAGAAAATGAAAAGTACATTTTCTCGGACTTACTTTACCTATAATTTATTGCAAATAATTATCATTATCATTATCATACATAATTGGTGAAATTTCACTTAATGATGATGAGTAAATTGACAATGACTAAGCAAAAAAAGACCTCAAATGACAACAATATACTCAAACAAAATGATCATATGAGAAATCTCGAACAGACAGAGATGACAATTACTGCAATTTCAAGACCATTCCCAAGCATTTTAAGAGTTCATGCTAAAATTAATACAAATCAGCCAGATATGTGGGATAGGCCCAATTTATCTGTTCGTCTCGAAGTTTCTGAAAATTTAACCCGCGTGTATACCATTCGCTCATTTAATCGTAATCTCTCTGAAGTTGAAATTGACTTGATCGAACATGAAGATGAGAGCCCTGCAATGCAGTGGATACATAACGTACAGGTCGGAACAACAACGCAACTGATTGGACCAAGACCGCATTTTGTCCCAAATTTTGAGGCAGATAAGCACATCGTGATGTTTGCCGACGAAACGGCCCTGCCTGCCCTTTACTCAATCCTGCAACATTGGAAAAACAATATAAGTGCAGATATTTTTGTTGAAAGCCACGATGGTAATATCTGCGAATATCTTCCAAATCAAGAAAACGTCCAAATCCATTTACTACAAAGAGAACGACCAGATCAAGCAGGAAAAATGGGGCTATTGCTTAAAGCCGCTTATCAATTTAAAAAGACAGATCATATAAGTGTTTGGGCAGCATGCGAACGGAATGAAGCTCGAGCGATTCGACAATTCTTTTTAGAGGAAAAATCGCTGCTTAAAAAAGATGTGCAAGTAACAGGTTATTGGAATGTTGGTCTTTCCAGTACGATTTTAGATGAGGTACGGCTGGAATTTTATCAGAAACATTTGGAAGCAGGAAAAACCTTAGAAACATTCGACGATTTAGATATGTTGGTTTAACTATAAAGTACTCACAGCCAAAGATATCAATCAAAGATTGTAGCTTTGGCTATTCACTTTTTATTTTAAAAATAGAATTCATTTATTTAGTCAAATGCTGATGTTTTTATTCATAAATATTGTTTCATGATTTATCTTGAAAGAGTGATTTTTTAGGTTTACTGCAATAAGATCGACCTCTTTTAAATAGCAAAGTATTGAAAGCTAAAATTAATTAAACACAAAGTTAAAACAATATAAACTATTAATTCAACTAAACCAATTCATTAAAACACTTTAAAAATAATTATACTATTCATCGGAAATAAATAGATTTTGATTAAATTTTATACAAAAACAACTTCTGATTTGATATAAAAATAAAGCCCAAAAGGCGATAAAAGTCTTAATAATTAAATAATATATTAATACTCAAAGGAAAATATCATGAACTCAAAACAAGACCTAGATTTATCTAGCCTATCGACAGCATCCGCTATGTTCCAAGGATATAATAATGTTACTGCACAAGCGCTTAATACTGCTATTGAAGGTAGTATAACTAAAAACTCCGGAGTAAGTGAGCTACAGTACAAAGTCACTAAATCCTTGCAGGAAATATATCAGTCATTAAATATTTCATCATCAGTTTCAGCAGGATATGCTGGATTCTCAGGTGAGGCTAAGGTTAATTTAGTCAATCAATTGAATCTTACAAAAGAAAGTTTATGTATTGTTATTAAAGCTTCTGATAAACAGGATATCTACAGAACAAATAATGTCTCAATTAAAAGTGGAATCAAATTACCTACATCTGAAAAGGAAGTAAATGATTTTGTTAGAGCTTATGGCGATTCATATATTTCAGAGCTAGCGACTGGAGCCGAATACTATGCTGTCTATGCATTCATTTGTGAAACTAAAGAGCAAAGATTCGCATTAGAAACTCAGTTTTCCGCAAGTGGAATATCCCTTTCTGGTGGTTCACTATCAGCAGACTTTAAAGCAAAAATAGAAAAAGTATCTAAATCATCTTCTTCAACTGTAACTTTTCAACAGATAGTTTCAGGGCTAAAAAATCCTAATCTTCCTGATCAGAATAATATTATTCAATATGCACTTGATTTTTTTGATAAAGAAATTGACAACCCTGCGATTATTTCTTATACATCCACAAGTTATGATCATGTCCCAAACTTTCCAGCCGATGTATTAAATCAGGTGAGAAAAAATGTTAATTATTTCACAGATCCAACTGGTAATTTTACAAAAAAAGGAATAGACGTAGATAATCTAAAAAATCAGTGTGAAAATCTTAATTTAATTTATAATTTTTATAAATTTGATGGGGACAAAAAGCTACTGGATGTATTAGAACTAGCAAAATCGGATTTAGCAAAGTTAAAAACACAACAAAATGATTATTCTTTTAATCCAAATCAGGTTTTCATACTCCCTGAACTTCCATCATTAAATGATGGTAAACCTGTATTACAGTTTAGTTTTATTAACTCTGATTTACATGGAGGTTCAGGGGGAGCTGTATTTAATGATGTTAATCAAACTTCATACTTTCAAAAGCGTACCCGTCTAGTTAATTTAAAGTTACGTTCAGGAGCATATATTGATCGGATTACTTCAACTTTTGAAAATTCAGATCCAACCAACTCAATATACATATTAGAGCATGGTGGGAATGGCGGAAATCAAAGTTTTGATCTTGAGTTAACCCCAGGTATATCACTTAAATCAATAACAGGTCGCAGTGGGGCAAAAGTGGATCAACTGTCATTCGAAGCTACGAACGGACAAAAAATTTCAGGTGGTGGAAATGGAGGGGGCCCCTTTTCATTCCTGATTCCTGAAGGCTATTTTGTTGCAGGATTTAGAGGCCAATCAGGTTCACTTATAGACCTAATTGGCGTTGTATATGCCAAATTACTTCCTGCAAGCTGGGATAAGTAATATCAAATCCTAACCCTATGAATCCAATGTGCAATGACATTGGATTCTTCTTTGATTAGAGTGTTGTGCTTCAACAAACACCGACCTATCATCTATTGCCCATATTTGCGCTAAATCACAACTAAAATCGCCCAGCATAATTTTAAAATATTATTCCAAACATGTGATTACTAATTACTCAATAAGTTTTTACTCATTTGCACGGCCTCATCGAAGCTGTCGGTTTTATAAAAAGGGATTTTCCAAACTTTTTGATCACGGAGCAGATAGCTTTCTTCAATCTCCATTTCTGTAATTTCAATCCATCCTTTTACAATCGATAATGCTTGTGTATGGGCTTTGATCCACTGAATCGCCTGCTTCCATTGCTCTTGTGATGGCGATGGTTCATTAAATTTGGATTGCAAATGTCGAACTAACACAAAAGCTTGCTGCTTTTGTAATAGCTGATCTAACTGCTCAATAAAGTCAATCAAACTCCCCTGATGCTGATGTGTTATTTCCACCGTAGGAAAATTTTCTAAATTTAATTCCATGTCATACTCCTAAAGAAAGTTATTGAGTTGGATCAGACTGTAATTCTTTGACTAAGCTTGGCAGCACAATTGCTTGTTGTGTTAACTCCGCATAAAAGTTTGCAATTTGGAAGGGTAGAAAAACTCGGTTATTCCAATCTGGATATTCTCGATAGATCGTAGGCGATATGGTCTGAATAATTTGATCCTGATTAAGTCCTAATGCAATGTGCTGTTTGACTAAAGCTTTCACCCGAAGCATATGCTGTTTAAATTCTTGCAGATCTTGACTTGTCGAAAGCTTGCCATGTCCAGGTACTACAATTTTCGGTTTCATTTCAATTGTCTGTTGAATTACCTTGATCCATTCACTCCCTTTCGCATCAGCATCAGGCATAATCGGATAAAAGTTTTTTTCATACAAATCCCCCATAAAAACCGTACCTGACGTTTGATCATAAATAATTTGATCTCCTCGTGTATGTGCTGGCATTTCCTGCAAAGTGACCAATCGACCACCTAAATCAAGTACTGTTCGCTTGCTATAGGTTTTATCTGCATTACGAATTACCACCTTTTCAAGCGCTTTTTTTTCGATCTGGCCAAATGCTCGAAACATCTGAAGATAGTTTGCACCTTTATCTTTTAGCTCATGCTCTTGTTTTTGATTGATGATATAGGTCGCATCTTTAAATTCAGCAGCACCAAATTGATGTTCTGGATGAAAATGTGTGGTTGTGAGATAAATTTTTCTATTTTTAGCGATTTCTTTTGCGACTTGATAAACATGTTGGCCATTTTGCATGCCCATACCCGTATCAATCACTAAGATCGCATCATTGCCTTCAATGATCCCAATATTAGGCACATAGTTAATATATGGATCAGGAATCAGCCAGACGCCAGCTGCAATAAGTTGCTTTTTTTCGACCTGAACAATAGGTGCTGCAGTCAGTTGATACTGAATACGACTTTCTGCAACATTGCTATTTGCATTGACATGAAAGCTACTCAATGCCAAGAGTGAAAATGCGAGGGAGAGTTTGATCTTCATTGCTTTAGTTTCCTCAATAATTTGAAGAAGTGATACGGTAGATCCATAATATGAGCAAAAGCTCACATTAGATACTCGCATTCGCAGGAATGTATTTTAATTTATTTAAATGAATAGGTTATAAATAAATCCTCTTGTTTTTTTGAGAATAATCCAGTCATTACTCATATTTTTTCATAGCGATAAGATTGCAAGCATTTACAAAAAGTGAGTTAATGCTCACATTTATTCTGTCTGATTTATTCAAATGAAAACAGCTTTAAAACCAAGAAAAATGCCCCGCCAAGGTCGTTCAAAAGTGACTGTAGACGCAATATTACAAAGTGCAGCTGAAATTCTAAAAGAAATGGATTATGCAAAGTTTAATACCAATTTAGTCGCAGAACGTGCAGGCATTAGTATTGGTTCTCTCTATCAATACTTTCCCAATAAAGATGCTTTAATTGTCGCTCTACATAAAAAACATACCCAGCACATTCATGATTTACTTCGAACTGTGATTGATAGTCAAAATGCACAAACCTTAAAACAAAGAATCGAATCCCTCGTGGATGCTGTCATCGCTGCGCATTCATTTGAGCCAGAATTACATCAACTGCTTGAAAAGAAGCTCCCATTTTTTGATATCAATCGTGTTGAAGATGAAACAGGGATTCGACAAGAAATTTATCGCTTGGTTGAATTACATCAAGATGAAATTGTAGAAAAAAATACAGCACTCATGGTGTGGATGATTCTTCAATTATTAGAATCTTTAATTCATGCTGCTGTGCTTGAACCACCTGTCAATATCGCGCCACAGACAGTGAGAAATGCCATTATTCAGTCGATCTATAATTATCTAACCAAAGCCTAGAAAGTGGGAAGCAGTCTAAGCAAAAATGGATTTCTGCTTACCATGACTCTACTTAGTCATCCAGTTATTACACGGTAATTTTTATGCTGTGCTATCTTTTATTCTTCGACGAATTTCTTCACGCCACTTTGCAGCATTATCTTGTTGCTTATTCAACACGACACCAAGCATATAAGCAGTTATCGCAGCACCAATGAGTGCAATCCCACTTTCATAAATGATATCAATCACAAATTCAAAAATGCCTTCTGATAAAAAGTTTAGTGTGCCTGAATATTTGAGGAATTTTGCAATCGCAACAATAGCAATGCCTAAAAGAGCACCAGCCCAGAGGAAAAATTTATGAATATTGATCGGGGCAGTGACTTCATCGATCTGGTCTGGATACTCACGGTAATACTCCACCTCCTCATCTGTAACTTCAGGCGAAGATTTGAAGAATAACCGCATAAAAAGTGCATCATGATCTAGCTTTAAGCTTTTTTTCATTCTCATCATCTATATTTTTAAATTGATAACATGTTAGCTATTTTTGATTTACTAATAAATAAACGCTTGAGCTAAACAATTTAGGCCTATCCTAAAAAAAATCTTAAAATTATTAAGTAAAATTTAACGATAAATTGTTTAAAAACCGCTCTATACTAGTGAAATATAATAATTATTCACGTAAAAAACTTCTTATTATTTATTAAAAATAATTAAGTATTTTCTTTAAAAAAAAGATTTCTTTGTTATAGTATTCCTCCAATGGTTTCCATAAAGAGATCAATCGGGTGTTGATGCTTGGAAGATTGCTTGGGTTCTATGCAATCTTTTTACAAATCGCTGTGTTCTTACAGCCATTGCTGCCAGAGAAATACCAAGTTTCTCCAGTATGTGAGACTATTACCCAAATTTTATTACAAGACCATCATTCTACCTCTCCGCTCCATAGCCATCATCATATTGCTGCTCAGCATGATACTGCACATGAGCATCAAACTTTTTCAGCTGAAGTTAAAACGTCGGCAAGTCACCATCACCACCATGATGCAAACCATCAGTGTCAATACTGTGTGGTCTATAGCCATGTACTGCCTTTACCAGATGTCGATCTAAAGCAAATTTTAGTCCGAATTCAGGTTCGATTTCTGGCTTTTATTGAAAACTACTTCCATGTTTTCTTTCAGCTTCAACAACTCTTTCTCACTCCTCAAGGTCGAGCACCTCCTCTCTTAATCTCATTCTGACTTGAAGCTCAAAACTTTTTAGTTTTGAAAAACTTTTATTCAAGAGATTATCATAATGTTTTCTTTTTTTAATCATACGCTTAATTGGGTAGAGCTTTATTCAACCTCAAGTTTATCTCATCAGCAACAAGATGAGGTGCTGTCATGACTTTAGGCTTTACTGCACTCGAACTGGCACGAATACAATTTGCCTTTACCGTTTCTTTTCATATTATTTTCCCAGCCATCTCCATCGGATTGGCCAGCTTTTTGGCGGTTTTAGAATGGCGTTGGCTACGGACCAAAGACCCGATTTATAAAGACCTGTTTAAGTACTGGGTCAAAATCTTTGCGGTTGCCTTTGGTATGGGTGTTGTTTCTGGTGTGGTGATGAGCTACCAGTTCGGCACGAACTGGAGTGAATTTTCCCGTATTGCAGGAAGTGTCACAGGCCCTTTACTGACTTATGAAGTCCTGAGTGCTTTCTTTTTGGAAGCTGGCTTCTTGGGTATCATGCTGTTTGGTTGGGGGCGTGTCAGTCCCAAGGCACATTTCTTTGCCACCTTAATGGTTGCGATTGGTACCTGTATCTCCATGTTCTGGATTCTCTCCTCCAACAGTTGGATGCAAACGCCTCAAGGTTTTGCGATCGAGAATGGCATTATTGTGCCGACAGACTGGTGGGCAATTGTCTTTAATCCCTCTTTCCCTTATCGACTGGTACATATGGCGATTGCTGCCTTTATGGTTGCAGCGTTACTCGTTGCGGCAACAGCGGCTTGGCATTTGCTTAAAGGTCGCCGTGATGCCTTGGTCAAAACCTCGTTTTCGATGGCAATGTGGCTCATTCTGGTCTTAGCACCTTTACAAGTATTTGTTGGTGATGCGCATGGTCTGAATACTTTAGAACATCAACCTGCCAAACTTGCAGCGATGGAGGGCCATTGGGAAACTAATTATGATGAGGGCATGCCGCTATATCTATTTGGTGTACCAGATATGCAAGAAGAACGCACTAAATATGCCATTGCAATTCCAAATCTAGGCAGCCTGATCTTAACCCATTCTATGGATGGCACGGTTAAAGGTTTAAAAGACTTCGCCCCTGAAGATCGACCAAACTCTACCATTGTGTTCTGGAGTTTCCGTGTCATGGTGGGCTTAGGTATGCTCATGCTTTTGCTTGCCTTCGCTGGTGCTTGGCTCAGAAAAACTGGAAAGCTGTTTGAAAGTAAATGGTTTCACCGCTTTGCTTTAGTCATGGGTCCATCAGGATTTATCGCGGTACTGGCAGGTTGGTTTACCACTGAAGTTGGTCGCCAGCCTTGGGTGGTGTATGGCGTGATGCGTACCAAAGACGCACTTTCTCCTGTTTCCGCCGAACAAGTTGGTCTGACCCTGATTATTTTTGTGGTGGTGTACTGTGTTGTGTTTGGCATCGGGATCTATTACATGCTGAAACTGATGCATAAAGGCCCTCAATTCGTTGAGGCGGTGGATCTTGAGCCCGCAGGTCATGGTCACTTCAAAACACCTATGCGTCCTTTAAGTGCGGTCGATGAAAGCATTGATCAACAAGACTCAACCAAAGAGGAGAAACACCATGATTGATTTATCTCTGATTTGGGTCGGCATTATCGGTCTCGGTGTATTGATCTATGTCATTCTGGATGGCTTTGATCTCGGTATCGGAATTCTGTTCCCCTTTATTAAAAATAGCGAAGAACGTGATGTGATGATGAACACCGTCGCACCAGTCTGGGATGGCAATGAAACTTGGATGGTACTCGGGGGTGCAGGCTTATTTGCTGCCTTTCCATTGGTCTATTCAACAGTGTTATCGGCTTTATATATGCCGATTACGCTGATGGTAATTGCCCTGATTTTCCGTGGCGTTGCCTTTGAGTTTCGTTTTAAAGCCAATCGCACCAAATACTTATGGGATCAAGCCTTTATCTGGGGTTCGATTCTATCCAGCTTCCTGCAAGGTGTGATTTTAGGTGCTTATATTCAAGGCATCCAAACGACCAATGGTATTTTCTCAGGTTCAGGCTTGGATTGGCTGACGCCTTTCGCCTTATTTACGGGGCTGGGTGTGGTTGCCATGTATGCCGCTTTGGGCTGTGGTTGGCTGATTATGAAAACAGATCATGAATTACAAGACCAGATGTATGCGTTGATGCCTAAACTGATCATCTTGCTATTTGTGGTCTTTGCTGGGGTCAGTTTATATACACCGCTAACTCATCCTGAAATTGCAGCACGCTGGTTTGCCCTACCAAATCTACTATATTTTAGCCCAGTACCCATCTTGGTCTTACTCTTTACCTTCCTGATTTTAAAAGCATGTAAACAACGCCAAGAGTTAAAACCGTTTATCTTCACCTTGGCCTTAGTGTTCTTGGCATTTACAGGTTTTGTGATCAGCCTCTGGCCGAATATCATTCCGCCTTCGGTCACCATTTGGCAAGCCGCAGCACCGCATTCCAGCCAAAAGTTTGCCTTGGTTGGTGCATTAATTCTGATTCCGATCATTATCGGCTATACCATCCTATCGTACTGGGTGTTTAGAGATAAAGTACGGGTTGGCGATACGGGTTATCACTAGGAGTCGATGTAATGAAACTATCTAAAACACAATGGTTTATCGTACTTTGGCTTGCTGGATTTTTAGGTTTATTGGCGATTGCAATGTTTTTTAGAGTATTGTTAAAACTCGCTTATTAAGCTGACATTTTTCCTTGCAATAAAAAAGACTATACCTCGGTATAGTCTTTTTTAGGTATGACCTATTGCTATTTATTGATCGTGGCTTGGTAAAACTGATCAATCGCATCGACCATTTGTGTTAGCCCTGGTTGTTCTAAAGGATAATGCCCTGCATTTTCTAACATCACAGTTTTAACAGGCACTTTATGGATACGGCTCAAAAATGGTGTGCTTAAATCAAGCGGTGTCCAACGGTCTTGGGCCGGTTGAGTCAATAAAATTGGGCTCACATCAAAGTCTTCTGCTGCCACCTCGGGTTTATAGTGAATATAAGAGTCTAGAAATGTCAGAGAAACAGAGTTCCCAGCCGAGGTTTTATCCTTCATAAACACTTTTAAAGCCTCTTTATTATTCACCAAAGTACTCATTTTACTGGCCCAACTCATCGGCACTCGCATCGATGCTAAAGGTGTTTTCGCTGTCCAATGGGTAATTGGTGTTCCGACACGGCTCATGAACAAATTACTTGCAACCGTATCTTTCACCACTTGATTGCTGGTGTCGAGAAAGGTCATTCCCACAATTGCTTTTACTTTTTTATTCTTGGCAGCTACATGGTAAGTCAGCATGCCACCAGCACTCAAACCGTAAAGTACAATTGGGCGATTATCTTTGGCCAATTCAAGATCAATCAAGTCACTTCCTGCCTGTACCCAATCATCATATCGGATCACATTTCCTTTGCCGACTTGAGTCATACCATAACCCGGCATATCAACAGCAATCGTTTCATAGCCTCGGTCAGCCAATGGTTTACCCAAAATCATCGACATTTGACGACCATTGGTACCCACACCATGAAATAGAATGACTTTGATTTTTGCATTCGGATTTCGATACGTATCTAAATGGATATTATTCCCCTTCCATGCCCACCATTCTTCTTTCGGTAATTGATCTTTTGGAATATGGAATGGTTGAGGAAGAAATTGTTCGATTTGCTGCCAAGCAATTTGATTTTCATAGCCCATGTTTGAATCTCCAACTTTTATTTCTTTTGCGGATGTCGTACTGATTGCACATGCCATTAGCATCGTGATAGCGAGTTTGTTGAGAAACTGAGACACTCTAATGACTGAATTGTTCTGCTGAACTGTATTCATGTTTTGCCTTACACATTCATATCGGATAAACAAATATTAGGCTTTAGGATTTAAATCAGCCATGCTAGATTGGGACATCAATTTTAGTTTTTAGGCCAATCCGTGTTTGAGTTTCAAGACTATCTCAGGGCGCCATCAAGTGTGCAGTTATTAATCGAGTTAGCTGAACAACTCGGCATAGCACCACACAGCGTATTGACAGGAACTGGGCTGAATCTAAGCAGATTAAATGATGTTAATGCGATTGTCACACCAGATGAAGAAATCAATGTCATCAATCATCTTATTGAATTACTATCACCTCACACAGCAGCTTTGGGCTTGTTGGCTGGCTTTAAGCATCAACTTACAAGCTATGGCATTTTAGGTTATGCCCTGATGAGTAGCGCTACAGGTTTAGATGCCATGAAACTTGTTCAACGCTATCTACCCCTCACCTACACCTTTGTTAAGATTCATTTTCATCAAGAAAATCAACAATGCTTGATCAGCTTTACTGAACCTGTTGGTCACAGCAGCGACTTACAACGGTTTGTGGTTGAGCGGGCCATGGCTGCAACAGCAAGAGTTATTCGGGATATTTATGAAGATTCATTTCAACTGGATGCGTTTCATCTGAACTATCCAGCACCGCAGCATTTATCCTTGCCACTGCCTGAACAATTTTTAGGGACAACGATTGCATTTAATCAAAAAAATAATGTTTTAAAGTTCAATGCCGCTCAATTAAATACACAACTGCCGCATGCAAATCCGAACACAGCAGCGATGTGTGAACGCTTATGTAAGGAACTGATTCATCAGCGTCATACCACATTGACCACGACCATGATCGTTCGTGATTTTCTAATCAATGCCCCAACGGGTACATTACTCAAGCTAAACCATATCGCAGATCGACTACATAGCAGTGAAAGAACCTTAAAAAGACGCTTACAAGAAGAAAATACCTCGTTTAGATTGATTCAAAATGAAGTCTTGCATCAACGTGCCAATGAACTTTTATCAGGGAGTTCAAGTCTCTCACAGGTCGCAGAACACCTTGGTTTTTCTGATTTATCTACGTTTTCCCAAGCTTATAAACGTTGGGCAGGTATTGCGCCAAGCCAATTCCAAAAAGCAAAAAATCAACCAGAATGAGATCTTTGGTATCATACTCAATCTGAAAATCGACATGACTGAGCTGTATAAAAAAGCATGTGAATTTCCGATAAAGGTAAATTCAGAATGGACAAAAACATGCTAACATCCAAATACTGACAATACACTATGTCAATTTATTTGGAAGGGTTCCAATATGTTAAAAACACAACAGGTCAAAATAATACAAGAATTCAATGCACCCATAGACAAGGTCTTTGCAGTTCTAAGTGAACATGAAAATCTCAACAAAATTTTTGCACCCGCAAAAATCACCCGCATGAATAATGGCAAAGATGCGCGAAATGGCGTGGGTTCTGCACGTAAACTTTCGATTCCTTTAGCGCCTTCATTTGTTGAAACTAACTTGGTATACCAAGAAAATGAATTGATCGAATATGCAATCACCAGCGGCATTAGTCCAATTAAAGCGCATCGTGGCGTTATGAAATTTACTGATTTAGGCGGTGATCGCACTCGCTTGGATTACACCATTAGCTTTAAAGGCCGTGTGCCTTTAATTGGTCCCATTATTAAGGCTGCTCTACAAAACGGTATCAGCCGTGGTCTGAAAAAACTAAAATTTTAATGTTGTCTCTGCACTGCGCCTTGACGGTAAACAGCAAACCGTCAAGGTTTACGCTATGTTTAAAGTGAAGATGTCACCGTGCCTAAAGGTTCTTTCCGAGTAACTGAATGCTCTGGCTTACGCAGTAAAATTAATGCAGAGATTGCAGCCAATAAAATCATAGGAATACTAGAAGCAATCACCACAATCTCACTTTGCCCTGTTCCGAGTAGATAACCTGCAACCAAAGGCCCTGCAAAAGCACCTAAGCGTCCTACAGCAACCGCAGCCCCCACCCCTGTGCCTCGCATTTCAGTTGGATAATACTTGGCAGCCAAGGTGTATAAAATTGACTGACAGCCAATCACGAACATCCCGCAGCTTGTAGCAAACAAGATAAAACTCGATGCGCTATTAGAATAGGCCAAACCAATTAATGAAACCAAAATGCCAGCATACACACTGGCAACAATAAAGAATTTATTCAGTCGATCCAACATCAAACCTAAAATTAATACCCCAATCGAACCACCCAGATTAAAACCAATCTGAATATAACTGGCTTGCTGCTTATTAAGTCCTAGTCCTGAGATTAAGGTCGGTAACCAGTTTTGGAACAATGCTAAAACCAACAAGGTACCAAAAAAGCTGAGCCATAGACTAGACGTCACCACGACACGTGGTTTGGCAAAAAGGACGTTGAACACACTTGGTTTTTGTGTAGTGACCTGAGGGATTTTGTTCAGATATGCTTTTGATTCAGGTAAAAAGAAAATAAGAATAGGAACTAAAATTAAAGGGGCAATCCCGCCTATATAAAAGATATGTCGCCATTCATGATCTGCTGTCAAAGACAAAGCAACCACGGAAGTCAAAACACCGCCTATCGGCATACCACAATACATCGCACTGACAGCCGTCGCTTTATACTTTTCAGGTACCGCTTCTGAAACCATGGTAATTACGATGGGTAAAGCCCCACCCATGCCGAGTCCTGTCAGAAACCGGACTAAAAGTAAGGAATTCAAATCTTTGGTAAAGGGTGTCAGTAAAGACATCAAGCCAAAAACTGCAATCGAAGTGATGAATACTTTTTTGCGCCCAATCGAATCAGCAATTCGACCTGCAATCAGTGCACCAGGTAATGTGCCTAAAACGGCTGCACTAAACACCCAACCCATCTCGGTACTGTTTAACAGCATTTCTGCTTTCATCCGCGGTGCAGCAACCCCCATAGACTGCAGATCAAATCCTTCAATAATGGCAAAAATGAAACAGAGGATGAGTGTAATCACGATTGCTTGTTTTGAAGCGCCTGCCTCTCTATTGGTCTCTTTTAACATTGTTATCTTCCCTTTTTGATTCTTCCAGTTTATCGATCTAAAATTCCAAATATCGATTTAAATCTCCTTTTAGTCGCTAAAAAGACTAGCAGAGCGAATATAGTTACGCAATATGTATTAAAATTATGCAATATGTAATTCAAAAACTTGAGGCGTCTCATTTGAAATATAAGAAAAAGATCATTTTTAAATCGCTATTATTGGCTCCAGTTCCCTTACTCTGCTTGATGGCTGTGCTGTTTATTCTCATGAACAATCAGTTTAAATTCGGTTCAATATTTGCAGTTATTGTTGGGCATCTTCTGGTTTATATGGCTTATTGCCTTTTGACCGTTCCATTTTCATTCTTGTTCTCGCTTGTTTTAAACCGCTATCAGTGTCTGAATTTTCTGACAATCTGCTTAAGCGCATTCGTCGTTGCGGCACCTTTTTTTACTCTTTTAGCGTGGGCTCATACAGGCCAACTCCCAAAGCAATGGTGGCTGGTCTATGCGGATATTTTTTCCTTGTTTATCGCCCTCATTCCAGCGGTTTGTTACTGGCTGATTTTGATTCATCATAAATCCCACCAGCCAGATCGCATCGATTTATAAAATCTTTACTAAATCAGATAAATGCTGAATAGTGTGTGTGATATTTAATTGCAACTGATTGGGTAACTTGTTTGGGTTATACCAACAGGTCGAGATCTGACAAGAAGCAGCACCTTTCATATCTGCTTCAAGGCTATCCCCAATAAACAGCACGTCTTCTTTCGCAATCTGGCTTCTATGCAAACAGGTTTCAAAAAAACGCTGATCTGGTTTTTCATAGCCAATGTCATCTGAAATATATAAATCAGAGAAATGTGGCAATAAGCCAGCCAAGTCTAAACGAGCTTTTTGTTGAATAAGAATGCTATTGGATGCAGCGAATAACTTATATTTTTGACTTAAATAATCAATGGCTTCAGCTGCACCAGCCTCAAGCGTATGCTGTTTAGCTAAATTTCCCTGAAAGGTATCACGGAAATGGTCATGATTAAGTTCAAGGTTTAATGCCCGAAATAATTGTTTAAATCGATTATTAATGACATCTTGTACCGTAATTTGACCTAACTTCTGCTTTTCCCATAAATGATGATTAATGGCTTTATAGGTTGAATAAGTAGCATCATCATGATCTAAATTAAATTCAGCAAAAGATTGAATAAATGCAGCGCGGTTAGCAACGCTAAAATTCAACAAAGTATCATCAATATCAAAGAATATAGCCTTGTACATCAGAGCAATCTTACAACCGAAGCAAATATTGAGATAATTTTATTATACCGAGTGATAAAAGAGCAAGCCGAAGTGGCCTGCTCAATGCTCGATATTCTCGTCTGACTATGCGCTCAATCTTTATCTCGCACCCACATCCAGACCAACACTGCTGCCATACAGGCAATCAGTGGATAGACCACCCACGGATGTGGAATGGTCCATATCATAATACCCGCAGCAATACTCATACTCACGGTAGAGATATATTTTGCTTTCTTGGGAATACGTCGGTTTTCTTGCCATTCTTGAATAATCGGTCCGATAAAACGATGGTTGAGAAACCATTGATGCAGCTTTTCAGAGCCTTTGGCTGCAAAGAACACTGCTAACAGGATAAAATCAACCGTTGGTAGCCCTGGAATAAAAATGCCAAGAATCCCTAAACCGATGCATAGCCAAGCCAGACAGATAAACAATAATCGCCACCACACTGAACGCGCTAACTTGCTTGCTGGCTGTGGTGTTGGCGATAAGGTCTCTGTTTTCATTTGATTATCCATGCGATTAACGTTCTCCATACTGAAAAGCTGTTACTGCCTGATCACTTATTTCAACTCATCGAGCTGGATTAATGCCTTTCCAAAATAGCCAAATGCATCTAAAGCGCCTTGCACCACACGATCTTGTAACACTTGGTCAAAATCAGCCTCATCAAGTGCCTCAACAAAACGTTTCCACACTTTTGCTCGACCTTCTGGATAAGCCGCCAAATTGCGCGCTGCAAATGTTTCGGAGAAACCTAACTGCTTCTGCGCTTGTTTAAACAGAAATGCGGCACCTAAAGTTGAGCCTTCTGACACATAGATCCAACCTAGTGCTTCAGGCAATTTGACTTCAGCACTTTGTAATGTCTGACCTGCGGGCTGAATACCCAAATCTTGCAAATCATCAAAGGCTTGTTGTGAGCGGCCACGAATGCCCAAATCTGGAATCAGTCCAGCAACCCCTTCCTGTTCAAAAAGATGCTCAATTTCCTGCTGGAAATAATATTGCGACAAGGTAAATTGGGCGTATTTCTCCTTACTTGAAAATACATCTGCTTGCGCCATTAACTGGTGCATACGTTCATGTTCTGCCGCTGTTTCTTGCTTTAGACGCTGAGAAAGGCGATTGGCAATCATTTGCTCTGTTGCTGCGTTCATGATTATTCTCCTAGAAAAAGAATAGGACTCATCGGTTAACGACTCCGACTGAGTTTGAGTTGCACGGGGAAATCCACCACAACGGTCACTGCGCGACCATTGATTTTGTAAGGTTTGAATTTGGACTGACGAGCAGCTTGTAAAACACGCTGATCTAGGCTGCTAATGCCTGAACTTTGTTTGATTTGAATCTCGATGGGCTGACCGTTTTCATTAATACGTAGTCGTAATTCCACCACACGGTTTTGTTGTTTAAGTTCCCGATCATCATAAGCAAGCTTGCCAAAGCTCAATACATCAACACTGCTGACTTGAACAGGCTCATCACGATCAACTTGGCTTTCAGGTACACGTGCCAATTCCTGTTGCGTTGCTGCTGTATTTACACCACCCGACTGGGATTGAGCCTGTCCTATTTGTTGTTTCGAACTGAGCGGATTTTCGGTCAACATCTGTGATGATTGATCCGATGGGGTATCCTGTGTGGCTTTGCTTTTTGAAGGTTGAGCTGCTATTTCTGCTGTGGACTTTACTGCTAAAGTTTCAACTTTGTGAGTAGTCTGTTGCTTGGACACTTCATGCATAGCACTCTGACTGGTTATCACTTTTTGTTCTGTGTTTTCAGTATTGGTCGGAGCAGCGCGAGTGCTTGTTTGTTTTTCTAGTGCGGGGATTGTTGATGTTTGGGCCGCTTCAACTTTTGCTGTTGCTTGAGGAGATGCATTCTCCGATGCTGATAAAGAGACAAAATGAACTTTTAACGCATTCACTTGGGGCGATGCTGCCAATGTATAAGGCTCAATAAGACGACTCAATGACCACAGTCCCAATAGATGCAAAACAACAACCAGAATGACTGTGATCCACTTTTGGTGAGCGCGCGTAAAAAACCAAACCATTGGTGCTTTGTTAGCAAGAACATCGTGCTGATCGAAGAATTTTGATTTCATCGCCATCCTCCTAAAAACGGTGCTCAAGTTTTAGGCTGACATTGTGTTTATCATAGGAATATAACCAATCTACATTGCTGTTATTCCGGTTATAGCGATAGGTCAGATTCGGCGTCATGCCATAGAATTTGAAACGAGGCATTTGCAACACAAAGGTGTAGTTTTGCTCAAAATCTTCACGACGTGTTTGAAATGCCGCCACGTAACGATCAAACTGGCGCCAGCGATACAAACTGAATAAAGTGGTATTAAAGCCAGCACTCCACGGTTTACTCAGACCGAAACGAACACCTTGTTGCTGGTACGCCGCCATGTATTCTTCTTGGGTATCATGATCTAAGACATCCAAGCCACCAAACAATGTCCATTGTTCAGGTAGAATTTTCCAAAAGGTTAGCGTGGCTGAACTTTCTTTACCATCTAAGGTCTTATATTTTTGATAATTTAAATCTTTGATTTCAGCTTCAAGCTTGAGTGCTTTATCGGCGGAGATAAATCTCATCCATTCTGCACGCGCCCCCCAAGCATTGTATAGGCCATCATTGGCATAACGTTTATGCTCAAAGAGCGGTGCAATTGTGATCTGATTTTTTAAATCAAAAAAACTATAGCCTGCATTGATATTGAAGGTTGACTCATTAAAGTCAGCGTGGCCATCATAAGACTGTCCATAAGCCAAACCACGCAAGGAGAGACCATGATTTCCAGAAAGAGAAAAGCGTTTCATTACACTGGCTTCATAGTCCATACCTGTTGCCGACTCGGCTTTAGGACTTCCACGGGTAATTTGAACAGGAATGACCTTCCCATCTTTGTCAAAGCCATATAGCGTCCATGCTTTGCTTTGTTCAGAAGAACTATTTAGATTCGTGGCATAAGATGGGCCAATTGCGACACTGCCTTGCCATGAATCCCGCTGATCCAGTGCTTTGACGAACAGCTTAACCGTTTGTTCGACCTCAGGCGGAATTACCCCACGATCACTTTGCCCCAATTTGCTCTGAATGGATGTAAAAAGGCGTGCTGCTTGTTTGTTCTTCTGCTGTTCAAACAGCACGCGCGCTAACTCAAGTTCACAAATCAGATTGTTGGGCTGTTTATTGAGACTACTTTGGAATTTTTGCTCTGCTAATTTGAGTTGTCCTTGAGCACGAGCTAAAGCCCCTTCTGAAAAATCGGTTAAGGCTTGGTCATAGCCATCATATTGTTGATAATGCTTTAGATAAACGACAGCATTGCCCCATTGCTTTTGCATAACAGCCAAATATAAAGCTTTTGCCAGATCATCTTGGTTCTTCTCAACCTCAAATACTTGACCATTAATCACAATATTCGGTAATTCGTCCGTGCTCCGAATAGCCCCTTGTTGCTGTAATTGATGCTGTTGTTGTAATAAATTCTGATCCAAGTTTTGATTCAGGCGAAGTTGTGTCTCATCATCTGCATAAAGTGATGAACTCGCCAATAAAATCAGACAGCACAGCAATGTTCTTTTCATAAAAACCGTAAAACACAAGTAAAAATCATCGAGCCATAAACAAGAAAAAGGAATCTACTGCTGTAGATTCCTTTCACCGTGATTAGTTTTTCGCACCACCAAAGGCAGTGTTATAAGCAGCATTATTAAACTCGGCAATACCCGCTAAAGCTGCAGCATTTGCACCAAAGAAGTGTCCTTGAACAATACCTGAATTATTTACCCCAGCCGTACCATTTGCACTAGCGCCACCACTGAATGCCGCAGTACCTGGATTAAATGTCACACCATTTAAGCTTAAGCTTGAAACAGCAGTCCCTGTTCCAGTTAATGATCCTTCTAAAGTACCTGCACCAAAGTTAGCAGTTAAATTACCACTTAGCAGATTGGTTGCTGAACCATTAATCCCTGCAACGGTATAAGTCGCCGTTCCAGCAGTTGGTACGGTGGTATTGGTATTGTCACCTGCGTAATAAACAGTATGACTTGCACTTGCTGCTGTATCCCCCGCTTTCCACCATTCACCAAAATAGACTTCCTGTGAACCCACCTGACCAAAATTGAAATTACCTAAGGCACTATGTGAAGGTGGCATTGCCGAAACAGGAATATGGGAGATATTAAAAGTTTTGCTACCGACAGTAACATCAGTATTGCTTGCACCGCGTGCAGTGAACGCTTGTGCCAAACCTTTTAACGAGCTAAAACCTGTAAATGCATTGTAGGGTGCACCAGCCGCTTGTACAGAAACGGCTGCTGCACCACCTGGATGACTCGCATTTGCAGCAGCGCCAATAATGATATTGTTTTCATTACTTGAAGCACCATCAATACCTGCATGTGCAAACACAGCAGAACATGCAACAAGACCGATAAACAGTTGAGAGATTTTCATTTATTGTTACTCCATTTTTCTAAAGCTAAGTTATTGTTTCAATGAAGATAACGCTATCGTTATCTATTTAGTTATAGGAACAGTAAGATCTATAACTGCCCCTGATTTTGTAAATAATAATCATTCAATATCATTATTTACCTTTATCTAATCTCGACTCATTAGAAAGTCGAAATTAAATTCCGTATTAAAACTTGGTGGTCCAGCTGACTTTCAAAGTACGGCCTGGTGCAGCCATCGCACTTCGAGTTAAAGGATCAATATAGAACTGGTTCGAAAGGTTGTTTCCAACAAATTCAACTGTGTTATAGGTATCAACTTGATAGCGTGCATAGGCATCAAAAATCCACGTATCATCCCAAGCGAGAGGGACATTGAGGTAATAGCCTTTATTGATACCTGCATCGTTATTTTTACGTAATGGGCTTTCATAGCCTTTGTAGAAAGTTGCTCGTGCACCAAGCTCCAATCTTTCATCTAGAAAGCGCGCGCCCAATAAAGCATGTGCGCTAAGCTCAGGTGTCGACATCGTCACCAAATAACCGTTTGGAAAACCATCATCGACGCAACGTTGATAAGCATCGCGGAATTGAATACCTTGATCTGTTTGTACTGTGCCGCTATTAATCATTTTATTAATGGCACTATTACTGTCACAGACTTCATTTTTGAGGTTATAAGCCATGCTTAAATCAGTGAAGAAAGCACCATTATCAAAACGGCTTTGCAACTCAATACCAGAAAGCTTTTGCTCATCCATATTGGTAAAAATCAGATTTTGATTACGCTCAATTACGTTTTTGGTTTTGTTGTAGTAATAGGCCAACTTAATATCGGCATTGCGAGCTGAGCTGAGCCAGTTACGCATGTCATACACATAACCCACTTCATAGTTAAACGCATGTTCGGGTTTAATTGCTTGAGATGGCATCATCGCCGAGAAGCCGACCGTACTTTCAAATAAGCTTGGTAAGCGATATTCCTCTGCATAGCGTACATAAAGCCGATTATTTTCAGTCAAATGAATGGATGCACCAAGTTGAGGTGCCCAACCACTGTCTTTTACTTTCTGAGCCGATTCAATCGGCGTTTGCTCAATTACAACAGGCTGGAAACCACTACCGATCACCACATACTTCTGCCCTAAGGCATTCAGTTGGTTTAATATATTATCGGCTAGGGCCAAATGACCATTTTCATCAGCTTTCCAAGAGAGTGTATTTTTCTGTGACCAAATCCGGCTGTACAAAGCCGTTTCTGATGCAGGCACCGTTTCTAAACGGCCATCCCAATCAGGATTGTTGGCTGCATAACGTTGCGTTAAAAGGTTTAGCATACGTTGTTGCTGAGCATCATAACTCTCAGGCATGGTTCGATATTCAAAGTTGTATTCTTTGACTTTACTTTTCTTGGTAAATAACGGATTTAACGAAGGATCAATACCATCTCTGATCGATTTATTTAAGAAGTCATCAAAAGCCCAATAAGAGCGATAACGCATGCCAGCATCAAAGCTTAGCCAAGAGGTTGGACGATAATTAAAATTAAAATCGAAGGTTTTTTCTTCACGTCGACCTGCACGAGGTAAGGCTTGATATAAAGAATAACTTGGACCATATTCGCCATAAATATCGTCAGAAGTGAGCTTTTCTTTTAAGAAACTTCCACCCAAAGTTAAGTCGAGCTGTTCGGTTAATCGTGCTTTATTACTGACACTAATTCCTTGACGGCGGTTGTCAGAGTGACTAATTGCGGTATTGATAATACGATTATCTCTAAAATCAATAATCGTTGGCCATCCGCCTCGTGTGTAAGTTTCGCTTTCAGTGTCGGTTTGCCAAATATTGGTATGAAAATCAATCCACTGATTGTTCTCAGGTTTATATTTGTATTCTAAGCTATAGGCCTTAGAACGAATATGACTGAGTGGCCATTGCGGTACACCAATTTCAGGGGTTAACCCCCATTCAATTCGTGAGGGCATGATCTCACCAAATCTATTTTTGGTATCTCGATAAGTGAATTTTAATGCCTGATCATCGCTTGGTCGATAACCTGCCTTAAATAGCCAAGACTCCATCTGACTTGAGGTATTGGGGACTTCATTGCCAGGCTTATAGGAATGCGCAAAATAAGGAATAAAATCAAGACTATTACTTGGCTCAGCCCGTTTGTAATAGCCAGCGCCATGTGTACCTGAAAAATAGTTGCCACGTTCACGAACAGCATAAACAGCCAATAAATCAAATTTATCCTGTTTCATTGCCAATGCGAGTCGGCCTGCTAAATCATCTCCCGAGAAGTTAGAATTATCATTGCGAGTTCGGTTCTTTTTATAAATATCTGGGTCGTATTTTTGACCATTAATATCCTCCCACGGCGTCGTATCATTATAGTTTTTGCCGATTTTACTCATGTCTGGCAATGAAGGATCAATGGCGTTGGTGGAACCTTCTACTTTTAGTTCTGCGCCAAAGGTTTTACCCGGACGAACAATATCATCCGCTTCTAAGGTCTTGACCACAACACCACCACCGACAGAGGTTGTAGTATTCCGTTCAAGTGATGGGCCTTTGATGACTTCAATGCCCGCAATCAGATTTGGATCAATATAATTTCGGTTATTTACCCCATTATAGCCACGCCACACCGCAATCGACTGCTCAGTACCGTCAATGGTTAAGGGCACTCGACCTACGCCTTGCACACCACGTACACTCGGATCTAAAGCACCACTATTACGGGCATCACCACTATAAACCCCAACCATCCCTTGCAAAACATCGGCAGGATTGGTCCCTTTAAAACGCTCAATATAGTCTTTGCCTGCATAAACAGAAGATCGATTGGCATCATAGACTCGATTGCCGCCCTCAGTATCACGATCTTCTTGACCATAGACCACCATTGGCGTCAAACGAACAGAGATTTCGTCATCTTGAGCTAGCGTCAAAGATGTATGATTCATTGCAGTTACTGGTGCACTTGAAGCTGCATTGCTGTTTTTAGCCGCTTTTTTTGCCAGTGTATAGCCTTGCCCGACTTTGACTGCATAGAATACTGAGGATGCTAAAATATGCTGAAAACCTTGCTCTAATGCATAGCTGCCTTTTAATCCTGAACTGTATTGCCCTTTTAATTGCTGCGCATCAATAACAATTGAAGTCCCCGATTGTTCCGCAAACTGATTCAATACATTGGCTAAAGTTCCTGCAGGAATATTATAAGATTTTGCCGCAACGGTTTCTGCATAAGCATGTTGCATCGGTAAAGCTAAACTTGCAATACAGGCTGTATGTACAGCAAATGCGAGTGTTGAGAACCGAAATAAGTTCCGACTTCGCATTTGACCATCTCCGACTTTCTTCATTTTTGCCCCCAGTAAATGTAAATAAGAATCATTAAACCCATTAAAATAAAATGATCCCAAATTTATTGCTTCTACTTACTATGACGAACAGCTTTAAAAAAAGTGGAACCTAAATACTAAAAAAAATTAATTTTTTTGAATGTGGCTATTCAAGATACCCACACATATCATTTACTTATTGTTTTTTTTATAAAATAACAATGAGATAAGGGGTTATTTGATAAACCTTTAACTTTGGAAAAACGGTTGACAATAATTTGAGTGCTTCCTGGGTCTGATCTAAGGGCAACACAGCATTCACTTGAATCTTGCTTAATGCCTCAGCATTAAAAAGAATTTTACCTTTGTAGTTTTGATCTAATTCTTTTAACACCTGATCGAGCGGTAAATCCTCTACCATCAATTGATGTTTATTCCATTTTTGTTGTTCATTATAAATATTCAATGCTGGCCCTGATTGCAAGCCATTTTGATTCATACTGACAGCTTGTCCCGCGCTTACAATCACTTGTTGTTTAGCATACTTATTTGCTGTTTGTACACGTACCCGAGAGTGCAGCATTTTTAACTCAGTAGTAGAAGATGTGTAATTCACACTAAACGCTGTCCCTAATGCCTGAATCTGCCCATGTTTGGTTTTGACTAAAAATGGCCGCTGTGGATCTTTAGCCACATCCACATGAATCTGACCTTGGACTAACTCAACAACTCTTTGATTGGCTTGAAAATTGATATTGACTGCACTCTTACCCCGTAAAATTAAACGCGAACCATCTTGTAAGGTTTGGGTGGTCCATTGCGCTGAATCCCCCCGAATATCTGCCTGTAAATAGGCAATAGAGGTATCTGACAGATAAAAAATACTACCACCAAGGACTACGGATGCAATCGCAAAAGCACTGCCTACTCTCAGGTTTTTATAGACTTTCGCTGAACCCAAACCCGCTTTAAGTGCTGATTTCACTACTTTCTTATGTTGTGTGCTTTGAGATACATTTTGAATCGAGAGAATACATTGCTCAATATCAGCTGCAATTTTTTGATGTTGCTGGCTGTTCTGCTTCCACTGATTAAACTGCAATTGAGCATTCTTCCGAGTTGATTCATCATCTGAACTTAACTGCACAATCCATAATGCAGCTTCTTCCACCAACTGATGATGCTCTTGTTTATTGATTGCCATTTAAGTATTGAAATCCATTTCTAAACGCGCCTGATAGCAACGAATCAAACAATTTGCTAAATATTTTTGAATCATTTTGGTTGAAACACCCAACCGTTCGGCTACCTCTTTATGCGTATAGCCTTCCAGATAATGCAAAATAAATGCTTGTTGTGCTTTAGCAGAGACATCTTCCAATGCCTTACAAAGCTGGTCCAGCGCCTGAATAATCTGCATTTGATCTTCAGGTGAGGCAACACCATCCAGCATATATTCCATCTGGCTTAAGCCATCTAAATAGGCTTGCTCAATGCGTTTGCGACGGACTTGGTCGATGAGTAAGTTTTTTGCTATTGAAGTAAGATAAGCGCGAGGTTCTTTAATGCCCAGCAGCTCATCCCGTGTTTGCAGTAATTTAATAAAAGTATCTTGTACTAAGTCAGCAGCTTGATCAGTATTGCCTATTTTCTGTCTCAACCATTGATGAAGCCAGCCTCTATGGTTTCTGTATAACTGATCTACAAGCATAGGGGTTTTGTTCACGATCATCTGACTCAAAACAAAGTGTATTTAAATGATAATAATTATCATTTATAAAATCAAGAAAGAATCACACAAACTTTCGTTGACTGTTATTTTTATAAGCATAACGTACATAATACATCGCTCTAAGAATGCAGTAGCAAGCAATAATTTATTGATTTAACAATGCTTCTACCCACAAAATCAGTTCATTCATGTTTCTATTTCGGCGTTTTAACTGCTCTTTATTTGGAATGTAATAGCACAGCTCAGATTGTACGGGCTGTGTTGGCAACGTTTGCAGCAATTTCGCATGGATTAAACGATGAACTAATGTGCTTGAACAAAATACCAATCCATCACTGGCAAGCGCCTCTTGGATACCAAAAATTTCTTGGTCAAAGTGCTGCACAGTTATGCTTTTTCCTTCTAAATTATTTTTCTCAAGCCATGTTGGTAATGGAGATTTTGGTAAATTCTTATTTTTCCATTCTGTACTCCATAGTGTAATTGCTTGTTCAGTCCAGACACTCATATCTAGTCGTGCTGCCGCAAACCCATTAAATGACTCATATCTAATAATATCTGATACAGCAACGGATGAAGCAGCACCATAGCGGATTGGTAGCGCATATAGATGATTTTCCAGACTTTCTCCAGTAGAGATTTCGATAGAGATCTCTGGATACTTTTCAATAAATGCCTGCATGGCTGGAATCAAAACCATTGCTGCCAAGGATGACGTTGTGGTGATCTTAATCACTCTGCTGGCGGTACTCACCTCTTCCAAAGCATCTTCAATGGTCCGAAATCCTTTAGAAATTGCAATCGCTAATTTCTCGCCAGTCTCGGTTAAGCTGATTTTTCTAACCTGCCGATAAAACAAGTCTACATTTAAACGGCTTTCCAAATTGCTGACATGATGAGAAATTGCAGTTGGTGTCAAGGACAACTCCTCCGCAGCCAATTTAAAACTGCCTAGGCGAGCTGCAGATTCAAATGCTTTCAATGCTTGTAAGGAAACCTGCATTTTCAACACTCCATAAATAAGTTTTATAGATGAATTTAACTCATTCATAGCTGTAATTTACTGATTTGTCCAGCCTGCAACGACCTCTTAAGATGAGTTTATCTTTTAATTCCTCATGTGAGCGATCATGACAACCTTATTACATATTGATGCCAGTGTTCGAGCAGCTTTCAATCCGAATCCAAGTCATAACTCCATTTCCAAAAATATCGCAAAACGCTTTATTGAGACTTTACAACAGCAACAAGTGATAGATGAGTATATTTATCGTGATGTAGGCATGAATCCACCCGCTTTTATTAGTCAAGACTGGATTGGTGCGGTGTTTAGCCCTGAAGAAAAAAGAACAACCGCGCAAAAGGAAATCTTAACTTTATCTGATCAATTGATTGCCGAAGTTGCAGCAGCCGATCTCATTGTGATTTCATCACCGATGTATAACTATGGTATGCCTGCACAACTAAAAGCGTGGTTTGATCAAATCATTCGTATCAATAAAACCTTTGACTTTGATCTTGCGCGTGGCGACTTTCCACTTAGCCCTTTACTGTCAGGTAAACGCTTGGTGATTATCACATCAAGTGGAGAATTTGGTTTTGAAGCCGATGGTATTCGCGCCAATCAAAGCCATCTTGTGCCGCATCTGCGCACTCTCAGCAAATATTTAGGGGTTGAGCATATTGATGAAATTGCATCTGAATATCAGGAATTTGCAGATATTCGACATCAAAAATCTTTAGACAATGCATTGAATCAAGCAGAAACACTCGCAACAGAATTAGCACTTTCTCAGCAACGGAACAGCACGTTGCATGTGGAATATGAATAATCTTGGCATCTAAAATTACCAGAAGATCAATATATTGAGTTTATGGATAGCGTGATTCTTATCGGTCACTTTATCCATTTTCTCTTTAACTTTTTTACAGGTGAAAAATTCATGCTTTAGCTTCTAAAGCATCAATTATCGCAAATGCGGTAACACGTGCAGAAAATGGATTCTGCCCAGTAATCAAGTTCGCATCACGCACCACATTGGGTAGAAATGGAATGAATTTTCTTTGATAAAGTGCGCCACGTTGTTTTGCCAGCTCTTCAGCATTATAAGGTACTTTCTTTGCCACACCAGCCAATACCTCTTCACACCATGCAAAGCCTGTCAGCTTTTTTCCTTGAATTAAATATTGTCCATTTGATAACTGAACATTGAGCAATCCACAATAACCATGGCAGACACTGGCAACAATGCCACCATGTTCATAAATATTTTTGCTGATGTTCTGCAATTCAGCATTGTCTAGGAAGTCCCACATCACCCCATGCCCACCGGTGTAATAGATTGCATCATAATCTTGCCAGTTAATCTCAGAGGGCTTTTTGGTGGTTTCCAAGAGCTGCATAAAAACGGGATCATTTTTACGTTTAAGTACAGAAGCATCGGCAACAAAACGTTCTAATGATTTAGGTTCGATCGGCGAATGCCCAACGTTTGGGCTGACAATGTCTTGAAGATAATGTTGCTTTTCAAATTCATCATAGGCATGCGTCAGTTCCCCTAACCATAATCCAGTTGGACGATCGATACCCTCATATTTAGAGATGTTGGTTACCACATGGAGAATACGTTTTGACATTTTTCACCTCTACTTTTTGATTTATTTTTAATCTTGCTTTTGCATCACTATAAGCTTAAAGTTTGCTTTAATGTTAAGAGAAAATCAGTAATGAATATCAGTGAATTATCTAAACAAAGTGGTTTAAGCACCCCAACGATTCGTTATTATGAGCAAATCAAGCTGTTACCGAAGGCTAAACGCAAATCAAATGGCTATCGGGAATATAGTGAAAATGATCTCAAACAGCTATTCCTGATCCAACAAGCACAGCAAGTCGGCTTTTCTCTGACAGAAATTAAAGCGTTCTTACCATCGAATGTCTCTTCATGGAATCATGACATTCTGATTGGCTTGCTCGAAAGCAAGATCAAGGATATTGAAGAACTAGAGCAAAAACTGGCAGTGAGTAAGCAAAATCTGCAAATGATGATTGTGGCGATCAATAGCAAACCAGATGAAATCACCTGCGAAGAAAATGCACAGCGTTTGCTCAATTTGTACTATACCAACGAGAAAGCTTAATACGTCAATTATCAGTTTTTAAGCTGCAATCACAAAGACAACTCATCAAGAAATACGTAAAAAAACTTGACCTTAAACCTCACTTTAAACATAGCATCAATCTCAGGTATCAAATGAGGAAGCTGTCATGTTTAAAGTTTGGAACTTTGCAAAGTGGTTGATTGGCATTTTTATGCTCATATTCATCAGTAATATGACCTATGCAACCGAAGCTGCTCAACAACATATACAAGCTAAGCCAAAAGGCAAAATTTTGGTGGTGATGACCAACCACTCAGTTTACCCAACTCGATCAGATAGGACAGGATTGTGGCTGACTGAACTCACCCATTTTTATGATGTCGCACAAGCGGCTGGCTATGACATGGATTTTGTCAGTCCACAAGGTGGTGCTGTACCGCTAGATGAACGTAGTCTTAAGCCGATTTATATTGATCAATCAGCAAAAAAACACTTGGCTGATCCTCAATTCATGCAACGCTTAAGCAATACGCTAACGCCTAATGCCATTGATCCTTCCCGCTATAAAGCGATTTATTACACAGGTGGACATGGCACCATGTGGGATTTTCCCAACAACCAAGGCCTCAAGCAAATCAGCGAAAAGATTTATCAGCAAGGCGGCGTGGTATCGGCAGTATGTCATGGTGTAGGTGGGTTATTGCCGCTTCAAACCCCAACGGGTCAACCCCTCATTGCAGGCCGTACGGTTACAGGCTTTGCCAATATTGAAGAGACTTTATCAGGAATTAAGTCCCAAGTTCCGTTCTCGTTGCAAGATGGATTAGTACAACGAGGAGCAACATATAAACGAGCTTTATTTCCATTTACTTCTTTTGTGATCGCTGATGATCGGATTATTACGGGGCAAAATCCACAATCCAGTAAAGAAATTGCAGAGGCAGTCGTTAAGCGCTTAAATAGTTTGAATTAGACTTTATTAAAAAAACCAGATTTGATTATCTGGTTTTTTTAACATCTACATGAGCTTAGCTTTATCTTGTTGCGCTTGAAATTAGCCTTCCTAAATTTTCCCAAAAAAAGTCCCCTTATATTTCAGGATGGGGCTCAGAAATAACGCCCTTATACTTCACGGAAAATTAGGTAACTGCTATGATTTTCTTAAATTCATCACGACTATACTTATTACGGCTCCTATAAATGACAATCCAAGCCACAGGTTAAACAGGAAATTAGCCTTATGGGGTTCTCCATCTGCCCCAGCTGGGGTTAGGAAGATGTGATTGCTAAATAGAATTACGCCTCCCCAGTAGAGAACAGAAATAAACACACTCAGAAGAAGGGTTATTCGTAACTTTTTTAGCTTGGTCATCTATTTAACCTCATAAAACCAAATGCGCTTGGACTTGCTGAAATCACTCCAGATTCCATTTAAAACTATACCCCACTGAATGCGAAAATAGCTCCCCGTACCCGTAATCCGAGTCTTATTTCATAGGTTCATATGCTTCATTCCCGTTCTTGCGTTGGATTGATCTAAATAGAGAATAAAAAAGTAAATTTATAAGTAAAGCGGATTTTTTATGATCAAAAACTACTTTTTACTTTCCAATATTTTTAATTGCTTACCCATAAAAAAGCCAATTACAGATTGTTCTGCAATTGGCTGTTGTTCAATCTATTAGCTAAGTATTGGCAAGTTGTTGCTCAGCTTAAGATGAAAGTGAATATGTACGCATTCGATTTTTATATTGGCGCGTACGACATGTCATCGCTGATTGTTGCAAAATCAACGCCCAAAGCGGAGAAACTTTTGGATTGGTTGATTTACCAAGACTGAGTTTACGTAACTGGAATTTCACTGTGGCCATATTGGCGAGTGACGCTAAGGTTTTATTTTCCCATGTAATTGCTTTCAACTCTGGTGCCGTATTTTGCCCTTGTTTCCACTCATTTGGGAGATTTGGATCGATTGCCAAAGCTGTAGCAATTCCAACCATATCAACACCACTTTCAATGACCTGTTCAGCCACTTGTTTGCGACGGATTCCTCCCGTCACCATCACAGGCATCTTGGCCACTTTACCAATTTCTTGAGCAAACTCTAAGAAGTAAGCTTCTCGCGCCAAGGTACGTCCATCGCGTGCCTGACCTTGCATTGCCGGTGCTTCATAGCTACCGCCAGATAACTCAACCAGATCAACAGCCAGTTCGTTGAGCATCATAACCACTTGCTGTGCATCTTCAGCACTAAAACCACCGCGTTGGAAGTCAGCCGAGTTCAGCTTTACCGCCACTGTAAATCTGTCTGAAACCACAGCACGCACCGCTTTAACAATCTCAATCAAAATACGTGCACGATTTTCCAAAGAACCACCCCATTGATCTTGACGCTTATTACTGAGTGGCGAAAGAAACTGACTGAGTAAATAACCATGTGCCGCATGGATTTCAACACCAGTAAAGCCTGCTTTTTCTCCTAAACGTGCAGTGTTGGCAAAACGTTGAATGACTTCATTAATCATGTCTTGGTTCATTTCAATCGGGGTATTAAAACGATCTGACATTTTGCCTAAATCTAAGGCAACCGCAGAAGGCGCCCAAGTCTCTTGACCTAAATTGGATTGCATTTGACGGCCAGGATGATTGATTTGCAACCACACTTGTGCACCCTTCGAACGACCGATTTGCGCCCAGCGTTTGAATGTATCCAAATATTTTTCATCTTCCAGAACGACACCACTGGGTCCTGTCATAGCACGACGATCCACCATGACATTACCTGTGATAATCAAACCTACACCTCCATCCGCCCAAGCTTGGTATAAACGCATCAGCTCTTCAGATGGTGCATGGTTTAAATCCGCCATATTTTCCTCCATTGCAGCTTTTGCAATGCGATTGGGGATATGTGAACCATTTGGGAAAACTAATTGTTCAAATACTTTCATTTTGATTACCTCATTGAGTATGGGTTTACTCTAAGATTAAAGTAAACTTTAATGTCAATAGGTTTGATCAAACTTTATTAATTTTTTCTAATCATCAAAATAAAATCATAAATTTAACAAGTAATACCAATACCAAAAAAAATCTTTAAAATAAAAATAGAGGCAACTATGCCTCTATTCTTGAATGGTATTTTTGATGAAATCAATACAGCTTATGAGCGAATAAATGCCAATAGGTCTGGATTAATGACATCGGCATTCACGGTTAACATGCCATGAGAAAAACCTTTATAGGTTTTTAAAGTCCCGTTTTGTACTAATTTGGCCGATAGTGCCCCAGAATTTTCATACGGTACCACCTGATCATCGTCACCATGCATTACCAGTACAGGGACTGAAATTTTTTTCAGGTCTTCCGTAAAATCAGTCTGGGAAAAGGCCACAATGCCATCATAATGTGCTTTTGCCCCACCCATCATGCCCTGACGCCACCAATTCCAGATCACAGGTTCAGATGGATTTGCATCTGGACGGTTAAAACCGTAGAAAGGCTCCGCTGGTAAATCATAGTAAAATTGCGAGCGGTTTTTAAATAACTGATTTTGCAAGTCATCAAAGACTTCTTTCGGCAGACCATCAGGATTATTGGCTGTTTTGACCATAATAGGTGGTACCGCACTCACCAAAACGGCCTTGGCAACATTCGCTTCGCCATGACGTGCAATATAGTGAGCCACCTCACCACCGCCTGTTGAATGGCCGATATGAATCGCGTTTTTAATCCCAAGATGCTGTACAACAGCTGCAACATCATCTGCATAATGGTCCATATCGTGCCCATCCCAGACTTGACTGGAACGACCATGCCCGCGACGGTCATGTGCTACAACACGGAAACCCTCATTTAGAAAGAATAATAGTTGGACATCCCAATCATCTGAGCTGAGTGGCCAACCATGATGAAAAAATAAGACCTGTGCATCGCGAGGTCCCCAATCTTTATAAAAAATATCTACACCATCTTTTGTCGTAACGAATGCCATCTTTGTTTCTCCTGTGTAAGATTTACACTGTCGATTCATGATCTATGTTCTAATTAATTCACTTATAACTACATTTTTTAAGCACCATCCGTGTGGATAGCGCTTCTATACTAAGGTTAAAGTTCGCATTAAGGTCAATGCTTTTAGTCCTATTCTGATAATAAAAATGTAATTTAATGATTAAAAATAACTAGATGATCAACAGGCTTACTCGTTGAGATCAATGATTTTTTTCACAAAGTCAAATGTTTTCAGCACTTGTTTTCTTTACATTGTTCAAACGAATCAACTTTGTATTTATCAAATATCAAATTTTGCCGCTTGACATTAAAGTTCACTTTAATCTTATAGTGAACTCAAATGTAAGAAATGTTCTTGTCGTTGGCAAGCATTTTGAATGACTTGGTCAATCAAAGGTTTACGAATATGCAAAGCAATAAACAGTTTACTGAAGTTGAGTTTGGGCAACAAAAAGTCAATGTTCCCAAAGGTGGATATTATGACCGGTTTAGAATGAATCCCGATTTAGATCAAGTTGCACAAGATCCTGCCGCTGGCAATATTGATCTCTTTCGCAAAACGCCTAAACAATGGGTTGAATCGAGAGTTGGTCCTGTTTGGGCACCCAATTTTTATTATCGTAGTGGCAATGTACAAGTGCTGATGTTAGCACCACTTAAACAGCTCAAGAAAAAATTACCCGCGCCTTTAGAGCCTTTACAGGCCTTTCCCGGCTATGGGCTGGTCGCCCTTACCTTCTTTACATACTCTGTTTGTGATAATGATCCATATAATGAAGTCTCTGTCGCAATTGTGGTGCGTAAGCCTAATGTACATGGTTCTCATGCTTTAGAGCTCATCAACTCGATTCGTCAACGCCATTTTTACGCACATGTTTTAGCGCTACCTGTAGATACAGAAATTGCGCGGATCCGTGGTGTTTATGGTTACCAACTTCCTAAATGGCTCACTGAAATTAAGGTCGATATCAGCTCCAAAGATGTGAATGCGAGCCTAACGGATACATCTGGCAAAATCGATTTAAGCCTGATTGCCCCAACACCCAATTTACATTCAGTAAAATCTGAATCACATATGAGTCAAGCGACGATGTTACATCTGGTGGATGGCAAATGGCAGCAAACCTTGGTTCAATCTAATGTCTTATCTTTTGGACAAAAACTTCTGCCTAGAAAAGTCAAATTAGTCCGTCATGGTGGTCCTTTAAGTCAATTATTAGATGAACTTGGTGCGTCGAAGATTCTTCGTTTAGACGTGGTTCAAGACGCACAAGTTATTCTCCATTTGCCCAAAGCACTTTAATATTCAACTCATCAAATCGTTAAGGAAAAACAAGTAATGACAAAATTAAATTATGATCTTGTGGTCTTTGGTGCGACTAGCTTCGTCGGCCAGATTCTAACCCAGTATTTGGCCGAATATTTTGCCACTCAAAAAGAACAGATCCGTTGGGCAATTGCTGGACGTTCCCAGCAGAAATTACAACAAGTCAAAGATGCGCTTGGCCCTATTGGTCAAGCTGTTCCGATCTTGGTCGCCGATGCCAATAATCAAACCGAACTCGATGCACTTTGTGCACAAACACGTGTGGTCGTCTCAACGGTTGGCCCATATGCTTTGTATGGTGAACCGTTAATTCAAGCCTGTGTGAATAACGGAACAGATTATTGTGATCTGACTGGAGAAACCCAGTGGATTAAACACATGATCACGAAGTATGAAGCGCAAGCACAGCAATCAGGTGCGCGTATTGTGCATTGCTGTGGATTTGATTCAGTTCCATCCGATATGGGTGTTTATTACCTGCAGCAACAAGCACAACAGCAGTTTAATGCGCCTGCCACTCAAGTTTCCATGCGGGTTAAAACCTTAAAAGGTGGTGCATCGGGTGGTACAGTTGCTAGCTTGATCAATGTGATTCAAGAGGCTGCGGCTGATCCTGCATTGCGTAAAGATCTACTTAATCCATACATTCTCTGCCCCGCAGATCATGGCAATACCCAAAGACAGATTTATATCAAAAGCGCCAAATTCGACCCTGATTTTAATGCATGGATTGCGCCTTTTGTCATGGCCGCTGTAAATGAACGTGTGGTACAGCGTTCTAATGCTTTATCGGGTAATGCCTATGGCAACAACTTTCGCTATAACGAAGCGATTTTGACAGGTGAAGGGTTCAAAGGACGTTTAAAAGCCTTAGCTGTGGTCTCTGGTCTGGGGGCATTTATGCTCGCTGCGGTCAGTAAACCGATTAGCCAAGTGATGGAACGTTACCTATTACCAAAGCCGGGAGAAGGCCCTACGCCAGAGCAACAATTGGCAGGACGATTTGACTTACGTTTTGTGGGTAAAACCGATGCAGGACAAAGTCTAAAAGTCAAAGTAACTGGTGACCGTGATCCTGGTTATGGTTCTACAGGAAAGATGTTGGGACAAGCAGCGCTGAGTCTTGCCATTGACCATGCCAAAGATGGCGAAAAATCGACTGTTCAAGGTGGCTTTTGGACACCTGCGACTATGTTCGATGATCGATTTATTCAACGTTTAACAAAGCATGCCGGGCTTAGCTTTGAGCAGGTTTAAAATCTTCTGTTTTTAACTCGGCTTTCTGAGGGAAACATGTCAGTAAGTGAATACTCATTGTTAAAAACAACCTAATAAAATTATCAGGCCTTAGAAATTAAGGCCTGATTTTAAAACTTAAAGCATGAGACGTTTTCTTGCTGCGAGATACTCTCTTTCAAGCCGACTTACCAGTTCTTCGACTGAAGTGGTGGCTTTGATTGCATTTAAGCCTTGACCACATCCCCAGATGTCACGCCATGGTTTGACCTTATGCTGTGTACCATCTTCATTCGGTGTACTGAAATCCATATCTTTCAGATTACCTTCAGGTAAATTGGCTGGATCAAGCCCCGCCGCACGAATACTTGGTGCCAGATAGTTGCCATGTACACCTGTAAATAGATTGGAATAGACAATTTCATCTGAATTATGATCGACAATTGCCTGCTTATAAGCGTCTTCTGCATTGGCTTCATGTGTGGCAATAAATGCTGAACCAATATAAGCAAAGTCTGCTCCCATCGCCTGTGCAGCAAGAACCGCATCGCCAGTAGAAATCGCACCCGACAAAGCCAAAGGTCCATCAAACCATTCACGGATTTCCTGAATTAACGGAAACGGACTCTTGACGCCTGCATGACCACCAGCACCTGCAGCCACTGCAATCAAACCATCTGCCCCTTTTTCAATGGCTTTCTTAGCAAAGGTATTGTTAATAACATCATGTAAAACGACACCACCATAACTATGTGTCGCATCATTGATTTCTGTTCTTGCACCAAGTGATGTAATCACAATCGGTACTTTGTATTTGACGATCAGTTCCATGTCATGTTCCAGACGATTATTACTTTTATGCACGATCTGGTTGATTGCAAAAGGTGCCGCAGGTCGGTCTGGATGTAAGGCATTATGCTCAGCAATTCCTTCAGTAATCTCTTTTAGCCATTCCTCTAGCTTTTCGGCAGGTCGTGCATTCAATGCTGGCATGGAACCAATCACACCAGCTTTACATTGCGCCAGCACCAGCTTGGGCGTGCTAATAATAAATAACGGTGAACCAATTACAGGGAGTCTCAGGTTTTTCATTAATTCTGGAATTTTTGACATTACTTTTATCCTTTAGATACTCATTATTTCAAATAGATAAAGCCTTTTTTAGAAATAAGAAGCATTTCACTTTTTTAAAATTCACTTCATCATATCTAGATAAAAGTTTTTATGCAACAAGTTGCATAAACTTTACATTCACGACTGCTTAGTAAGTAAAATGACTAAGCAGTTGAATGGGAAAAACATATTATTTAATTAAATATCAATATATTACATATTTACCGAACTTGATTTTAATCAGTAATGATTCTTGCCTCTCATGGTCATGCCTCAAATCAGTAGAAAATTCTTTTACTTCGCTGCCATACGATTCCCCTTTCTATCAGCATGATTAAATAAGAATCGTTACCAACAATATTAATGCGCTCGCTCTCAAAGATGGTATGCTTCGTTAATTTTTATTCTTTTATCAATCTCCTGGAGCTATTTTATGAGCGCAATGACAAAGAAGTTGCAACAGATGCGGTTTGCTTCTGTGCTTGAAGCCGTCACTTTATTGTTGCTATTCCTCGTGGCGATTCCACTCAAGTACGCATTTGATTTACCGATAGCGACAAAGATCATGGGGCCGATTCATGGTCTGGCATTTTTATTCTATCTTTGGAACTTAGTCCGTACTGCTTCACTTTGGTCTGGCGTAGAATTGTTTCGATTATTTGTGCTTGCCTTTATTCCATTTGGTGGCTTCTTTAACGAAAAATACATTGCACAACGTCAAGCCAAACTATAAGGCTCTTAAATTGATACTGCAGAAAGGAAATCTAATGATTTCCTTTTTTATTGTTTTAAAAATAAAAAACTATTCATACCAAATCAATGCGTGATTTCACATCGGGTTCACATTCCAAATTTTATTATAATTTTAAAAGGAGTGAGATCATGAATATGAATGTTATAAAAACACTGGCTATCTCAACACTGAGCTTACTCTCCTTAGTTGCTTGTAAAAGCATATCGAGTTATACCGCTGATTATGAGAAAGCAAATCAACAAATCAGTGGAATCCCCTTAAGTGATGCACAAGCTCAAATGATTGGTCAGGATTTTGTTTCCGCATTTAATAGTATGGGCACAGTAAATTTTGTAAAAAATGCAAGCCAACTCTATGCTGATAAGTTGTACATTAATGACACGCTCTCTCAATTCTCAACTAAAAAAGAGCTGATGAAGCATTTTGAGGGAATGAATAAACATGTCAGTAAGGTATCGGTAAAATTAATTAGTGCAACCCATAAAAATGACTCGGCTTATATTCACTGGCAAATGACCTATGATTTTAAAATGTTTGGCCGAACAAAAAAAATGTCTTCCTATGGCATTAGCCAAATCAAAGTGAATACTGAACATCTCATCATATTTCAACAAGACTATTGGGACCCAGCGAATGGTTTATACCGCTCTGTTCCATATATCGGAACAGGCTATTCTTTGCTTCTCCCCTTTAAGAAATAGTCTAAGATTTACGAAAATAAGTGCAGAATAAACTATGAACAATATTTCGTTATTAGAACAATTAAATAAGATTGAAGGTTTAATTATCTTGGCCTTAGTCGATGCTTTTGATGGCTCTATTTTAGAAACTATAGGTGAAGAGTTTTTTAATGTTGATTTCGCGGTGACTGAAGGTGTGAATCTATTTAACTACCAGAAAAAATTAATGGATGAAATTAGTCCTCATGATTTTCTAGAAAGTGTGCTCATGAGTACGGATCATCAATATCATATTATTACGCCACTAGAAACAAATCATAGTGTTTTTCTCTATGCAATTTTAGACCGTACTCAAACCAATTTAGGCTATGCAAGCTATGAAATTCAAAGGATTGAACGTGGTCTGAACTTCTACACTTATTAAATATGACTCTGTATATAGAAATAAAACAGACTGACTAAACAGTAGCATCTAGGTGAAAAAAATGAATAATTATTTTATACAATTGGGATTTAGTTTTTTATTTCTGATATTAAATTCTAATTCAGCCTATGCAAATATGCAGAAATGTAAAACAGCACCTTTAGTCGTTACAACAAAAACAGTAGGCACTGTCAGCTACTATGCGGACAATTGCCATCAGAATTGGGAAAGTCAAAATATTCAATTAGATTTTTCTTACGACCAAAATATTCCAGAATGGGCATTCAAAAAAGCAGCCAACTATTATCTTAAAAAAAATATTAGCAATTTTGCTAACGACTCTGTATTAAACCAAATTACTGAACTGTACAAACCTGTAAAAAAAGGTGATTTATATTCTTTAGCCTATAATCAAATGAACCAACAATTAAAGCTCTCTCTTAATCAGAAATTGTTAGGTTCGATCACAGACCCACAAGCGAATCAATATTTCAAAATATGGTTTGGAAGCTCACCTTTTAATGCTAAATTAAAGCAACAATTACTAAATCAATAACTTGATCTAATTATTATGAACAATCAATTTATTCTTATGGTGGAAGATCATTATGAACTTGCCGCCACAGTTTGTGAATTTCTAGAACAACATGGCTTCGTGGTGGATCATGCACGTAACCTCGATGCCGCCCGTAACTTTTTAAAAACACATCCTTATCATTTACTTTTGCTGGATATCAATTTACCTGACGGCTCAGGGTATGACTTATGTGAATGGCTCCGAATTGATCAAGGCAAAGATATTCCTATTTTGATGTTAACCGCCAGAGATACACTCGATGACAAATTAAAAGGTTTTAGCGCAGGAACAGATGACTACCTCGTAAAACCTTTTGATTTTAATGAACTGGTCATGCGTGTACGTGCCCTGATTAAGCGATCTCTTGGTGAAGTCTCAAGCAGTAAAATTCAAATTCACGATCTGATTCTAGACAGTGCGACTCAAACCATAACACGCGCAGGTCAATCAATTGAATTGCCACGGATTCAATTCAAATTGTTAAAAATTTTGATGCGAAACTCTCCCAAAGTGATTACCAAACAAGAAATTATTATCGAGTTATGGGGCGATGAAGAACCTGAAAGCGATGCATTACGTAGCCATATCTACAATCTGAGAAAGATGATCGATAAACCTTTTCAGGAAAAATTGATCCATACCATATCTGGTGTAGGTCTAAAAGTTGCTTTGGATATGACAGCGCATTAATTTATATATACGACGACGATTAAGCCTGTTGTATTTTCCAATTGCAGATGAGGATGTGTATTTAAATAATATTGTCGATCGAACAACTCAACTCGCCAGCCCAACTGGGTACATAATTTCTTAACCAACTGTAAACCAATGCCGTGACCTTTGGCGGTAAGTTGAAGTTGTGAACTATTTAACTCCTGAACCTTACAATCATTTGGCATTGCAATACCAATCCCATTATCGGCAATTAGAATACTATTTTTGCGTTGAATGATATGAATATTAGAACCTTGAGAATAATTCAGTGCATTGCGTAAAATATTACTCAACACCATTTTAGTCATTGAAGGATAAATCCATCGTTCTGATTCCTCAGCATCATCTTGTACAAAAATCTGCACGCCCTTGCCTTGACTGACAGGTTCCAGATCTCTGACTAAATCGCTGATGATATTGGACAACTTCACATGCTCTGCAATCAATGTATTGGTTGTATTACGTGCAATTGCCAGCAAAGTTTCAACCAGTAATTGCATATCATCAATGGTATTCGAAATACGATGCAGTGATTTATCTTCACCGTATTTGGCCTGACACAGTTGCACATTCCCTTTTAAAATCGTCAATGGTGTCCGTAACTCATGGCTGACATCGCCTGTAAATTCGCGCTCTCGGTTAATAAACTCACTCAATACTTGATGGTATTTTTCTAATGCTTGTTTTAAATATTCAGCTTCCATATTGTCATTGGTACTGATTCCTTGGAATGGAGATACCTCCTTATACTGATGTGCCCAATCAATATGTTCTAAGGCATTCGCTAAACGGGTAATTGGCGAAAAATAACGTTTGGCCCGCCGATTTGACCACCATAAGATGCTATACAGCACAATAAGACTGAACATTAACGGTGCTAAACCAAACATCCAAACGATTTTATTGACATTGCTTTCACCAAAAACCAGTAGCACATGCTGCCCATTTTTTTCACCATATACGGTCATACGATCTTTTCCGTCGACAAAGATTCGGTGGACACCTGATTTTAGCGATTGATTTTGAAATGCTAAAGGTGGTTTTTCACTTTTCCAACGGTAGCCATATAAGTTTTTAGTATCGGGTAAATCAGCATTTGGATTACGATCAACACGCATCCAGTAATGCTCCATTTCTTGTTCAAGTGCGGTTTTAAGCAATGAGCCTTTGATCACCCAGGCACTGCATGCAATCCCAATAATAATCGAAAGCGCGATCAGTCCAATTTGCAACCAATAATAACGATTAAACATCCGACTCAGTGGACGGTTATTGGCATCGCTTTTATTGGTTTTAAACATAATCTTGCCTATTTACACAACTGCTTGTTTTAATTATACGGCTTTCTTTTTGAACAGGAAGTGACCAACGATCCATTCTTGCCCCTGCTCAAATCCAAACAATTCAGCACAAGCCATAAAAAAGATACGCCAACGTTGCCACCATGCCGCCGCATCTTGCCCGTACACCTTTTCAAAAAGTGGTTTTAATTGTTCAGCATTACGATCCATGTTTTCCAGCCATGCATTTGCTGTTTTTTCATAATGAGTTCCAGACCATTGCCAATGTTGCGATAATTCCAGATGCTGTTGAAAGTGTAAAAATGTCGAACTTGCAGGCATCAATCCACCTGTAAAAAAGTATCGCGACATCCAGTCATATTCACTTTTGATTTCGAAAGGATAGTGTAAGAAACGATGACAGAAAATATGACACCATAACAGTCCATCCTCTTTGAGCCACGATTGGATTTTTTCAAAAAGCTTTTGGTAATTTCTTACATGTTCAAACATTTCGACTGAAACAACACGATCAAATGTGTTTTGCTGCAATTCCAGGACATTGACATCACAGGTAATAACATCAATATTCATCAAGCCATATTTCTCAGCTTTGGACAAAATATGCTGACGTTGCGTCGCTGAATTGGAAACAGCCGTAATTTTTGCATTTGGATAGCGCTCTGCCATCCACAGCGTAAACGAACCCCATCCACACCCTAACTCCAAGATATGTTGCCCATCGTTTAATTGGGCACGATCGCTATAAATCTGCAATGCGAACTCTTCAGCTTCATCTAATTCAGTTCGATCATGTGGAAAAAAACAAGCACTATATTTAAGTCGTTTTCCTAAAACCGCCTCAAAAAAAGCCGTGGGCAATTCATAGTGTTGCTCATTGGCTTTATCGGTTTCAATTGCGATCTGGCTATGCTTCAACATATTCAGCACATCCATATAACGTTGAGCACCTTGTTCGGGGTCATAGCGACCTTCTTGAATCAAACGCTTCTTACTGAGAGCACGAATTGCTGCACGAATCGCCTGATCAGGTACTAAACCACTTTCAACAAGTTTTAATGATTGATTAATAATAAAGTCCATGTGCGTACCTACTCTTTTGGTTTCCACGGAATAAACATTGAAGTTCGTTTTTTATAATCGAGATAATTTTGACCTCGATTTTTTAATGCTTGTTGTTCACTAAATGGAATACCGGTGATGTAATACAAAAATAGCCACATCAAGACTGGATATATCCATAGACTGTATAACCCTGCTGCAAGTCCTATTATTGGATATGCAAACCAGTGTATCCATTCAAAAAAATAATTGGGATGCCGCGAATAACGCCACAGACCTTGATCCATGGTTTTCCCATCATTTTGTTTTTGTTGCTTGAAATGAAACAATTGCTGATCTGCGACCACTTCACCTAGAAATGCAATCAGCATAACAATTCCCGCAATGATCAAAAAAACATGGGTTTGTGGACTCCAGACAGAACTCGGCACATGAAGCAAAGTCCACATCGGTATGCTAAATAAGATTGCCAAACCCGCCTGAAACATAAAAAAGGAATAAAAACCAATATGTTGATATTTCCCCATCGCACGACGCATATTGGCATATCGGCGATCTTCTACTGATTCCGCTTGATACCGACGCCATAAATGCCAACTTAAACGTATAAACCAGATTGAACTGAATACCCCAATAAACAGCCTGACATTTACCAGTGCATCATCTACTAACCATGCAGTCAGCAGAATATTCAGCGCGATGCAAAAACTCCAAGCAACATCCACTATGCCAGCACGATGATTGTGGCTTGCCCATAACCAACATATGCTCATGAGCACAGCATCAAGTAAAAACAATTGCCATAACATCACTGTCTCCTTGATACGTTAAATCAGTGGATAATTAATAAGGGCTTGCTTCAAATAAAAGCTGTGCATCGCTAATGACCCCTTCTTTAAAGCCACCCTCGCAATAACACAAATAAAAGTCCCACATTCGAATAAAGTTTTCATCAAAACCTAAAGCAAGAACTTGTGCTTTGGCATTTAAAAAACGTTCCCGCCATTGATGAATGGTTTCAGCATAACTTTGGCCAATATCCTCCAGATGTTTCAAGCGTAACTTCTGCTCTGAAGCCGCTTGTGTTAACACACTGATAGATGGGATAAAACTCCCCGGAAAAATATAGCGCTTAATATAATCTACGCTATGTAGTGCTTTTTTATATCGTGCATCTTCAATCGTAATGGCTTGAATCAGACCTAGGCCATTTGGTTTTAATAAAGACCTACATTGATTAAAGTAATTAGATAAATATTGCTCACCAACAGCTTCTATCATTTCGATCGAAACTAACTTATCAAATTTCCCCTCTAGTAGCCGATAATCCTTAAGTTGGACATTAACTCGATGGCTTAGACCAGCATCGGCAACTCTTTGGATTGCTTCATCATATTGCGCTTGTGAGATGGTAATCGTGGTTACTTTACAGCCGTAATGCTGAGCGGCATAGATAGCAAAACCTCCCCAGCCACTACCGATTTCAACCAGATGATCCATGGGTTTAAGTTGTAACTTCTGACAGATCAACTCTTTTTTATAATCAGAAGCTTGCTCTAGCGTCATCTCCTTGTGCTTGTACACTGCACTAGAGTACATCATGGAAGAATCAAGAAATAATTTAAAAAAATCATTACTTAAATCATAGTGCTCCGCAATATTTTTACGGCTGCCTGCCAACGAATTTTTGCGGGATCTATACCATGCTTTTAATAACAATTGGCTGGCTTGTGATATAAGGTTTTGATTGATCTTATCCAAAACGTCGCGATTTCTTGCCAATATCTGAATGAGTTCGACCAGATTTTCACTACTCCAATAGCCACGAATATAGCCCTCCGCGGCACCAAGCACACCATTTTTAAAAATGAGATCAATTAGATCTTTGTGATGAATATCTACAGTTACTTCCAGATCAGAAACTTCACCGACAGTTCCATTCCATTCACCACGAAAGTGAATTTGTCCATGTCGAAGTTTCAGCAAGCCGCGTAAAACCAATGGAAGTGTGTCTTGTTCACCAAAAATTAGCGTTTTTATCATCTCGTTCTAAATCCTTATTCTTTTTGGGATGTCGATAAAATGGAACTTTTTTAAGCCATAGTTGAAATGCTTGTACATAAATTGAAGCTAACATTTTGAAAGGTTCAAATATATGTTGAATAGCATAACGACTAAGCTGTGAAGGAAGTGTGATGTGCGCTAATCCAAACCGCATCGTTGCATCAAAAATGAATTGCTGGTTTTGATAAAGCTGCATATGAATCACATTTTGAGTATTAGAGAAGTTAAATATCCATTTGTATTGAATATCCATTGGCATAAATGGCGAAACATGAAAACTTTTCTCGAAATCAAACTCATAACTGTCATAAGGACTATGATTTTTCAACTTCTGCTGGCAATCATGTACGTAAACTTTGTGTTCATTCCAAGGTGTATTGGTTATCTCGCTCAGTATGAAGACAGGCTGTTTTTGAAGATTTAAAATGAAATAGAACACAACCGAATTAAAACTAAAACCCAAGCTTCGTGGTAAGGCCAAGACACGGATTTCTGATTGTGGGGTCAAAATCGTATCTGCTTGCTGCAATAAAATTTTTGTTATTTTCTCTCGCAAATTACCGCTATAGCCTTTAAGGAAATCCTGATCAGATATATTGAGAATATTCCAATGGTTTGTAGAGCATAACCTTGATTGTTTGAGATTTTCCGCTATTCGATCTGGATCAAAATATAAATAGCTCAATGTCGCCTCAAACTGATGAGGTTTGGGGCTAAAACGGCGATGCCTGATTTTAGCTTTCGCAATTGCAAGTTGAGCTTCTAACATCGACTCCCCCCATATCTTCATCAGCAATTGACATCAGATGGTTCACGACGCGGTCAGCGCTTCTCGCACCATCTTCATGAAATCCCCATCCCCAGTAAGCACCGCAAAATGAACTGCGCTTGTAGCCGTTTATCTCATGCCAACGAGATTGTGCTGTAATCGCAGTTTGATTGAACACAGGATGCCGATAATGTCGTTCAACATAAATATGATCTTTGGCGATTGGCATATTTGGATTGAGCGTAGAAAAAACCTGCGTCTTGCAGTTCAAATTCTGCAAATTATTCATCCAGTAGCTAAACCCGTAATGAGCAATATCAGCCGAAGCTTCTTTTTGAGCTGTCACATGTACGTGCCAACTGGCCCACTGCGATTGGGATTTTGGCATGATTGATCTATCAGCATGGACGACCATCACATTATCTTGATAAGCAAAGCACCCTAATATGTCATGCTCTTTCTCGGAAGGCTCTTTAAGCAACTTTAAAGTATCATCGGCATGACTGGCAAAAATCACCCAATCAAATTGCTCCTGTCCATGCGCAGTTATAATTGAAATATGATTTTCACTTCTTATTACATGTTGTACTTCAGTTTTCTTCCAAATGAGCGTTGGGCATTCACGCTGAATCGCGTAGATATAAGATGCTGATCCGCCTTTGACCGTTTGCCATTGTGGACGATCTTTTAATTGCAACATCCGGTGATGCTGAAAAAAACTCACCACAAACTTATACGGAATCTTGCCAATCTGCTCCACAGGGCTTGACCAGAGTGCCCCACACATTGGATATAAGTGCTCATCTCTAAACACTTGTGAATAACCATGTTTATTGAGATATTCTTCAATGCTTAAATTTTTATCAAGTTCATCAACAGCAATCTCTTTATTTTCTCGATAAAAGCGAACTAAATCCGATAGCATTAAACGAAAGTTTTTATTTAGAAAATTTTGTGGTCTCGTTAATAATGACCATTTTTTGGAAGGATTGTATTGTAGTCCTGTCACTTGATTATTGACTGAAAAACTCATGTCGCTGTTCTGTACTTTGACGCCAAGCTCAGCAAGCATCGCACTAAATAGTGGATAGTTATAGCGATTGAAAACAATAAAACCACTGTCTATAGCAACTTTTTTTTGATCAATCCGAAACTCATGTGTATCGGTATGTCCACCAAAATAGTTTTCTTTTTCAAAGATGGTGACTTGATGCTGTTTTGATAACTTCCAAGCCGCATATAATCCAGATATGCCAGAGCCGACGATTGCAATTTTCATAAAACACCCCCGTCACTGTTCTTTTCTATCTTATTTTTCAAACTGTCTAGATGGATTTTATGTGCATCATATATCCGTTGAGGCACAGGCTTGATTGCCCATATGAGTCCGCAGAAAGACATCGCTTTTAGGACATAATAAGTGACATCAATTTGCCACCAGAAAAAACCTTGCCGTGTACTTCCTGCATAATAATGATGGTTGTTATGCCAACCTTCACCTAAGGTGATGATCGACAAAAACAGATTATTACGACTGTTGTCTTTGGTATCGAAATCTCTGCGCCCATAAAGATGAGCGAGTGAATTAATACATAAAGTCGCATGAATCAATAACAGCGTTGAAACCACAAATCCCCAAACCAGCAACTGTGGTCCAGAAGTACCCCAATTGGGATAAGCAAAGGCTAACCAATCGCCTAGCAAATAAATCGCAAAAGCGGTTATTAAAACAATGACAAGACTAAAACGGTCTAACCAAACAATCTCAGGGAATTTTAGCCAATCTTTAATAATTTCTTTACGAGTGGAAAAGTTCTGCTGATTCAAGAACCATCCAACATGGCTATACCAAAACCCATGTGTCGATGAATGTGGGTCATGTTCAGTGTCGGTGAAACGATGGTGATAACGATGATGTGCCGCCCACCAGAGTGGGCCACGTTGTGCGCTCATGGTCCCAATCAGAAGAAAAATAAACTGTACTGAGCGTGATGTTTGAAATGTTTTATGTGATAAATACCGATGGAAGAATGCTGTAATTGCAAACATTCTAATCATATAGAAGAGAACCATAAACCAGACAGCGAACCATGAAACGCCCACCCAAAACACAGCTAAGCAAGCAATATGCAATAAAATAAACGGAATAATTCGCAACCATTGGATCTGAGTATTTTTGCTGGTTTTAGACGCTTCGAATTCTGTTAATTCAGAAGAATGTGTAATTGACCAACTGTCTATCCATCCCAGAAAAAACTTTAACATTGATTGTTCCTAACCCATCTCTTCTTATGCTTATAATCTTAGTCAATTCGATATGAAATTTATGTGAAGCCCATAGCATTCAGGCCTAGCGCTTATTCTTTATCTTTGTGCAAAAAACTTAAAAAATATTATTTTAGAAATTAATCTCTTATATCCCCTAGAGCATATTAATATAGCCTAAACGGAGTAGTTTAAAAGCTTAATGATCAACATTTTTAAATTGTTTTGATAACACACTTAACGTTTTCATGTGTTTGCCATAACGACGGCAAGAACGACAAGCAAATAAGTGCAATTGCAGATTACTCTGCTCTCGTAACAGCAATGCTCTATCCTGTTTCTCGGATAATAATTGGGTGGCTTGGCGGCATGTCAACATGAGCAATCCTCCTGCAATAACCATTTATTTTCTAAGCATTCACGTAGTCGGGTGCGGCTGCGATACATTAGTACATTAAAATGTGAAACCGTCAGTTCCAGCTTCTCACAAATTTCATTGGAACTCAGCTCGATCACCTCACGTAGCATAAATACCTGTGCATATTTGGCAGGTAAATGATTAAGACAAGCATCAAAAATAATCCAGAAATCTTGCTGCTCCATCATTTCTTCAGGACTTTGCCATGCTTGAGGCGCTTCGTATTTATGCCAATGCCCTGAGGCATCAAATAAGGCATCAATACTCAACTCACTTTCTTCATCCTTAAACAACTCACTCATGCTGACCAAACGAGATTTCTGCCGAATCAAATCAATAATTTTATTTTTAAGAATCGCAAATACCCAGGTTTTAAACGCTGCCCGTCCTGTAAATGAGTCCAGATGTTGAAACGCGCTGGTCAGCGCTTCCTGAACCACATCCTCAGCTTGCTGTATTGAAGACAGTTGTAAAATTGCAAATTTCAGCATCTGTTGTCTTAAATCTTGTAAAAAAGCAGGATTGTGCAATTGATGGAATAGCTCATCATGATTCTGTGCTGAAGCTGAACTCATCCTTGTATCTCGTCATGATTATGAGGAATATGAATTAATCTTAACTGAGTTAATAACGCTTTTAACGCATAAATTTGTGTTTGAATTTCTTGCTGAGAAAACTCAGGAACTACTGATTGGGTTAGTTGATAAATATTTGATTCAGTTACATTACCTTGATTCATTTGTTCAATGAGCATCGCGAATAAAGGTGACAAAGGTTCAACACATACCTGATCCAAATCATCTCGCCACACCATAATCGCGCTTGGCGCGAGTTCCACAAGTGTTGATGTCATCGCCGTTGTCCAACTGTAAACAGGATATTGATAAGCCAATACCCAAACTTGGGTGGTCAACTGCCAGTCTTGGTCTTCTACCAGAATAGGTGTTTCGATTTCAACCGTATCTAAATAGAGCTCTAGCCATTCATACTGCAATAGCTCTGCCAACCAAAGATATTGCTGCAATAGTGGATGCTGTTGTTCAGTGAGGTATTCTCGAAACTGCAACGAAATATCATTGTATAACGGCGACTGACACTGTGATTTCTGAAAAAATTCTGCCAATAGCTGCTGCCACTGCTGTTCAGGTAACATGGCTCGTGCGACAGGAAAGACCAAGTTTATAAATGAACAGATATTATTAAACAACAGATCACGATAAACTTGCATACGATGCACAGCAAAGTTTTGTGGTGGCTCTAACTCAGGATCACGAATCCAGTCACAGAACTGTCGCTGCGTAGTGTGAAAGGATATCTGCCTTGCCTTCATCACGACTCTCCTGCTGCATATTTTTGATATTGTTCAATTCATTTTGTAACTGTTGCCAAGATGGAATATTAAAGTCACGTTCCAGTAAAGTCGGCTTAACCCCAAGAACTTGATAGCTATATTGTAAGAGCTGCCAAACAGGATCACTGATTGCTGCGCCATGAGTATCGATCAACAGATCTTTTTCAACTTGCTCATGGCCAGCAATATGTAAGTAACGAATCCGATCTTTGGGCATCGCATCAATAAAAGCATACGCATCACTGCCATGATTAATGCTATTTACATAGACATTATTTACATCAAGCAGCAATTCACAGTCTGCTTTGAGCAACACTTCACGTACAAATTCTGCTTCACGCATTTCTGCATTGGGCATCAAATAGGTAGAGACATTTTCAATCACTAGTCTCTGCCCTAATATGTCCTGCACCCGTAAAATACGCTCCGCCACATAATCAACAGCAGCTTCGGTCATCGGAATCGGTAATAAATCATATAAATAGCCGCCATCATGGGTATAACTTAAATGTTCTGAGTAAATCGGCACCTGATAGCGTTGTAGAAAATTTTTAACCTGCTGGATAAATTCAAGATTGAGTGGATGTGGACCACCAATGGATAAAGACAACCCATGACAAATCAAAGATGCTTTCTCCACACATTGCCCAAGCAGCTTTGCATGCCGACCACCAAAGCCCATCCAGTTTTCAGGAGCAACTTCGATAAAATCTGGATGAGTATCTGCATTTAAAAATGTATCAATAAACTCACGCCTTAAACCCAGACCCACACCAGCCAATTCAGCCATGGTGAAACTCCTATGATTAGAATGATGCCGATCTAGGTTCTAGACCGACATCACTTAGGATTGAATGGACTATTTAGCCCCACACTTGCCATCAGCGACTTTTTTATCTGCACCGCATTTCGCATCAGTTGCTTTCTTGGCTGCGCCACACTTCGCGTCCGCTGCTTTTTTTGCTGCACCGCATTTGGCTTCAGCAGATTTTTGCTGTTGTTTGGCTTTATTGGCGCCACATTTCGCTTCACCACATTTTCCATCAGCAGCTTTGCTTGCATGGGCCTCTGTCGTCGTTGTCGTTGCTGCAACAGTCACTTGGGTTATGCCAGCAACAGAGAGTGCTAATAACGCTGCAACTGAAGTCATCGAATTAAGTTTGCTCATTTTTCTATTCCTTTTAAGGTAAATGCTCGGTTTGTACAAAGGTACATAAAGTTAGACGGCGTAAATTTCGATTTATTACAGTGCAAATAAAAAAAATTTATGTAAGAAACGGAATCCTCACCCGACTAATGACCATTCAATCCTATTCGGTGTGAAATTATCATGAAGAACTTTTTATATTCTCTCGCTCAGCACTATGAAAACATTTGCTCAGCACTCAAACATACGGATGGCATCGCGGCACTGGCCTTACGTTGTTATCTCGTTCCAATCTTTTGGATGGCAGGCACCAATAAACTAATGCATTTTCAAGATACGGTGGAATGGTTTGGTAATAGTGATTGGGGCTTGGGTTTACCCTTTCCACATATCATGGCAGCACTGGCAACCTCGACGGAACTTGCTGGGGCTGTACTTTTAATGTTCGGTCTTTTGACACGTTGGATTAGTATTCCATTGATCATTACCATGTTGGTGGCGATTGTCACTGTACACCTGCCAAATGGCTGGCAAGCGATTGCTGATCCCAATGCACCCTTTGCCAATGCACAAGTGCTTGCCTCTGCTGAAAAACTGGAAGCAGCTCGGGGAATTCTAGAAAACTATGGCAACTATGACTGGCTAACATCCAATGGCTCATTTGTGATTTTAAATAATGGAATTGAGTTTGCTGTTACTTATCTGGTCATGTTATTGGCTTTAATCGTATTGGGTGGCGGTCGTTATTTCAGTTTAGATTATTGGCTTAAACAACAGCTTACTAAGCATGTTGCTCAAAAATAAACTCAACACGCATCATGCTGTTATTTTTTGAAAATGTTAAATCGTTAACGTCGAGAAGCTGACTGCAATATTACAATTTTGTCATTTATAAATATCTGATTATCTTTGACGCTAAAATGACACGATAAAACTTTGGGCTCGATGAAAGCATGCGAATACTTCTGGTTGAAGATGAACAAAAAACGGGAGACTATCTCCAAAAAGGCTTAACCGAAGCAGGCTATGTGACGGACTGGAGTCAAGATGGCATTTCAGGTCTGCATCATGCTGTGACAGAACAATATGACCTGATTATTCTGGATGTCATGCTTCCAAAACTGGATGGCTGGAAAATCCTCACTGAAATTCGCAAAGTAAACACCTTCCTCCCAGTGCTGTTTCTTACTGCAAAAGATCAGATTGAGGATCGTGTAAAAGGCTTGGAACTCGGTGCAGATGACTTCCTGATTAAACCCTTCGCCTTCGCAGAACTACTTGCACGTATTAAAACCCTATTAAAACGTGGGCAAATTAAAGAAGAGCAAACCTTCTATGCCGTTGCAGACCTACATCTCGACTTGATTAAACGCCGTGTGGTACGTTCTGGACAACGCATTGATCTGACCGCCAAAGAGTTTTCATTATTAGAACTATTTATGCGCCGCCAAGGCGAAGTTTTACCAAAATCACTGATCGCTGCTTTGGTTTGGGATATTAATTTTGATAGTGATACTAACGTGGTCGAAGTCGCAATTCGTCGATTGAGAAATAAAATTGATACCGATTTTAGCCCCAAGCTGATTAGAAACATCCGTGGCATGGGCTATGTCTTAGAGATCGAAGATGAGAACTAAATTATTTCGTTCAATCGGTTTTCGAATCAGTTTTATTTCCACCTTATTCACGATTCTGATCTTGATCGTTATGGGAATATTCGTCAATCAGCATGTGGTTAATTATTTTTATCAACAAAATCAAAAAGAAATTGAAGGTAAAATTCAGCTGATCGAAAATCTATTCCAACAGAAACCTAGCAATTTTAAAGATGGTTTAGATGAGGCCTTGATTGGCCATGATAATCTGGTGATTCAGATCAAACTGGCCGATGGTCAGACCATTTATAACAAAAAGAATAATCACACCGATTTGAGCCAATTAATACAAACTCAAAATGGGCAATGGATTAATTGGAAAAATAAGGATCAGAGTTATCAAGGCATCATGGTCAATAAGGTTCTTCGCTATGGAGAAACCAATCAGAACATGCAAATCATTGCTGCAATTGAAGTCACCGATAATTATTACTTCCTGCACTCTTTTAAACAGCAGTTGCTCATGATTGGTCTACTCGGTGTAATTGGCCTGATGTTTTTAGGTTGGTTGGCCACTTGGCAAGGTCTTGGCCCGATTCGGAAAATGGCAAAACTGTCAGAAAACATTTCTGCAAATAATCTGTCCAATCGCCTTGATCTCAGTAATATACCCATTGAACTCGCCCCTTTGGCAACGGCATTTAATGACATGCTCAATCGCTTGGAGGTTTCAGTCGATAAACTTTCTGCGTTCTCAAGTGATTTGGCTCATGAGATCAGAACACCGATCAATAATTTAATGATGCAAACCCAAGTTTCCTTAACCAAGCCAAGAACGATTGAGCAATATCAAGATGTACTCTTTTCAAATTTAGAAGAATACGAACATTTAGCAAAAATGATTTCAGATATGTTGTTTCTAGCAAAATCGGATCATAACCTCGCATTAAAAAACAAAAAAGAAATCGATTTAAAGCAAGAAATGCGGGTGCTGTTTGAGTACTTTGAAGCCTTTGCATCAGAAAAACAGATACAGCTCAAGCAAACAGGTCAGGCATCTATTCAGGCCGAACCTGCAATGATCCGTCGAGCCTTTAATAATTTAATCTCGAATGCAATTAAATATGGTGAGCCAGACTCGATTTTAGAAGTCAAGCTGAGCCAAGATCCTCAGCATTCGAACATTCAGATTAAAAATAAAGTGTCTGCTGAAATGCAAACTTTAAGCCCTTTACAACTGTCTCGTTTCTTTGACCGTTTTTATCGTCTGGACTCATCGCGACACAAGGCCGAGGATGGTACAGGTTTAGGATTAGCGATTACCAAGTCAATTATCGAAATTCACGCTGCGAAAATTGATGTGTTTATCGAAGGAGAAAATATTGTCTTTAGAATGATTTTTAAAGTGGAATGATTAAGGACCATACAACTTGGGAGAAGTTATATGATCCTTGTGAAACTCAGAATTATTTAGATGGCGTTTGACCATCATTGCCTTGTACCGTTGCATTACGTTCTTGGTTTTTTTCCAAGAACATTAAACCACCATCTGCATAACTTAAGCTCGCTGTTGATGCAAACGATAGGATGAAGATGAGTTTAACCAATGCTTTCATTTCTATTTACCTGTTCTCTCTTAACTCTCTATAAGATAGAACAGGCAGCCCAACAGCAACATGACCTGAAAATGACAATTTTGTCATTTCTATCAATGCTTAATAATACAGCGGCTGATCCAATATAGATGATCCCCTAGTTGGATATTAGTCTTGATCTAAAGATATTAATAAATGGATCACAGCATCACCTGCCAATTGCATTGACTTTGGATCGACCTGCTCAATCGTGTCACATGCTTTGTGATAGCACGGCGCGAACTCAAGTTCATCCCCTTTCATTTGCTCATTAAATAAGATGACAGAGGTCACTGGAACTTTACCTAAGAACGGTGCTGTATCACTTGCGGTTAGGGTTGCAACATCTTCTTTAATTTCCAGATTTTTTGCTTTAAAAAATGCTTTGAGCGTATTTTCTAATGCTAAATCACCACTATGGCTTGGAATACTACGTAAACCATCAAGTAAAGGCTTATAGTCCTGTTCTTGCATGCCACGCTCTTTTAACATTTTTTCCATTTCATCTATAGATGATTTATCACCATCTGCAATCAGGATTTCAGGATCTTTGGTGCCAACCATATCCACATTGATATAGGCTTTAATGGCTTTTAACTGTTCAGCAGTCAGTTTCTCCACATAAGCTTGAGAACCTGCAACCCCGATCTCTTCCGAATCCCAAAATGCCAGATGAATAGTGTGTTTCGGTTTTAATTTTTGGCTTGATAATTGTGTCATCAAGTCGAGCAATAAGGCCACACCTGAAGCATTATCATTAATGCCAGGCCCCATTTTGACTGAGTCATAATGTGCTCCCAGCAGAATTATGCTTTGTTTTGACTCTCCGGGAATCTCCACAATAATATTCTTGCCTTTGGTCTTTTCCCGATTTTCAAAAGTTCGAAGCTCTGTACTAAAACCTGCTTTCTTGGCTTGATCTAAAATATAATTTGCACTTGCCAAACCACCTTGTGTACCGACAGCACGATTGCCACCATGCTGTTTGGCAATTTGTTCAAATGCATGTAAATGCGTCATCATCTGTGCCGCATCCAGTTTTAGAACAGATTGACTGACATCTTCAACTTTTTCTTTGGAATGCGGCTCGTTTTTTTGACAGCCGCTGATTGCGAACATGCTAGTTAAAATACAAATACCTAAAATTTTCTTTAAAAACATAAAATAAACTTAAACCGTTTTTATAAAGTAAGCCTAATACTAGATTTGCACATACGGATTTGCCATTTCGTTTTGTATCTTGTGTTGTTCTCCAAGCAGGAACATATCGCTGCTTATTTCAAATGACCGACAAAGTCTGCTCTCAATGAAACAGGCTTTGTACTGAGACCGAGGTTATTTTAGCCATGATTTAAACTGCTAAAAATCTGTTCTAGTACTTGCCCAATCGCAAGAATGTCATGATCTGTATTCGGTAAACCATCTATTTCTAATCCGACAGGTAATTTTGATTTTGTGCCGCATCCAATCGGTAAGCTCAGCCCTGGTAAACCAATATTGCTTCCTGGATCGGTATTGCGAATCAGCCTTTGGAAATTTTCAATTGAACTCACTTGCTCATTTGCTAGTGGCGCAACAATGGCGGAGGTTGGAAAAATTAAAGCATTGAGTTGATGTTCATTGAAGGTTTTTTCATAGAGTGAAAGCAACTGTGGTCGAGCCGTTGTGATCGCATCCTGATATAAAGCTTCGACCGCCACAGACTGACCCATTTCATCCACAATCAATTCAGGCAAAATATTTTGCTGAAAGAGTTGCTGCACATCTGGGCTTGAAATTTGCTCCACAATAGCGTCTAGTTCTATTCCAACTTCATGATTTTTTAAATATTCAATCAGATCATATTTGCCTTCGTAGATCACTACAGGAAATGAAATACGATGATTCAGCTGCCCTAACTCAGGCATTTCTACACTGATGATTTCAATCCCCGCATTTTTTAAAAGTTGTAGTGCCTGATCAGCCCGTTGCTGAACATCTTCATCCAGATTTTCCCAAAAATATGCACATATCCCAAGCCTGATGGATTGAGCCGATATACGAGCTGGGACTTGTTGTTGAGTAATCAATTGATCAATCAAGATGATATCGGGTACCGAATGTGCCATTGGGCCTGCGGTATCACGTGTATGCGAGATTGGCGTAATACTCTGTTGAGCATAGCGTCCAACCGTGGGACGAAAACCAACACAGCCATTTAAGGCACTGGGTAGTCTGACCGATGCACCTGTATCAGTCCCCATCGCAATCGGCACCATGCCTGCAGCAACCGCGACTGCACTTCCCGAAGAAGAACCGCCTGCAATATGTAAAGGATTAACCGCATTACGAGTGCCAATCACACCCTCAATATGCATTGCAGTATTATAACCTGTCACGCCAAATGCCAATTCATGCATATTGGCTTTACCCACAACAATCGCACCTTGATCAATCAATGCTTGAATCACTGGAGCCGTTACTTTGGGTCTGAATCCAGTTAAAGCAGGGGTTCCCGCCGTATTGCTAAAACCAGCAACATGAATATTATCTTTAACCGCCAGCAATACCCCGATTAGTGCAGGACACGGTTTGCCTTCTGCAATAGATTGATCCCAAAATTGCGCCTGTCGAAGCGCTGCAGCATAATCAAGACTGATAAAAGCATTGAGGGACTGCTGTGCATCAATCTTTTCGAAATAGTGATCTAGCAATTGTTCACAAGAAACTTTTCGCTCAGTAACTAGTGCTGTAATTTCCTTGATTGTGGCTTTATCAAGATGAATACCTTGATCTAAAAATACGTTTTCTTTTATCTTTAACATTGTGACTTAAAATCCATTTAAGCAATAATGTTTATAATTTGTACTGTTTTAAGTTGATTAGATATCCTCAAAATTGAGGAGCTCATTAAGCATGCATCAATGCAGCCATTTCAGTACGATTATGACAACCCATTTTTTTCATGGCACTTTTTAAATGCGTTCTCACCGTGGTGAAGCTGATATCCAGTAAATTGGCAACATATTTATCACTCAATCCCTTACTCACTAACATGGCCACTTCCTGCTCCCGTGGGGTCAAAAAGTATTGGGTCGATAAATCTATGGGCAAAGCTTGGGTCATATAAGGTTCGAGTAGATTTAAGATCCTTTTCTCTCGTTCACTAAACATCACCGAATCCTGAGCACGCCAAATACGCAAATCGCCAATATCTATCCCATCCCGAACAAAATAGATATTTAAACCATGATATAGACCATAAGGGCGTAAAAACTCATTGTAATAATCCGTTTTTTTTAGCTCTGATATCGAAATGATTTCATTAACGAAAGTGGCTTGTTGCCGTTCCCGCAGCCGAGATGTAATCGGATCATTGTGTTGCCAAATACGGTCATATTCAAGAATTGCTTTAGGATCGATTTGCCACATAATACCTTGTTTGGATAGATGCTGTTTTGCATCCCAAATATAAGACGCAGCAAAATCGGCTCTTAATAGGGTCGCAATATCTACCAAGACTGTTTCACGTAAACTCTCTTGTCCTTTTCCTGAACCTAATTTCCATAATATTTCTGAAAAAAGACAAAATTCGGATGGACTTAAGTCGTGTTCTAAAAGCATGGCCTGCTACCTTTCTATCTTCCTGACACCTGCCCATTCTAGAATTAAGATGAACAGTTATTCCCTTTTGTTTCTCTTTTATATGCCACTGAATCGTTATTTTCTAGACTTTATTTTTTAGTCGGCTTGCATGAGGCGTTTTGCTATACCAGCGTTTATAAGCATGAATAAAACTGGCGGGTTCGGCATAGCCTAACCATTCAGAAATTTGCTCAATTGAAGTTTGTGTTGACGACAAATAGGAATTTGCCATCATTTTTCGGGCTTCCTCCCTGATTTTAATAAATGTGGTTTGTTCTTGCGCCAAATAACGACGTAAGGTGCGGGAGTTTAGATATAAACGATCTGCAACCTCTTCCATCGCTGGAATTTTCCCCTTGCTATTCATAAGGATGTATTGCACTTGATCAGCATATTTTTTTTGAAATTGCCGCTTATCTAGTATTTCTCGGCATTGTTGCTCAGCTGAATGTAGCACCAGTTCATTTGCCATACTCAGCTTTTGATCTATTTTTTCTGCATTTAAGATAATAAAGCTTTTCGATTCACCAAATTCAGGCATCACCCCAAACAATTCATGATAAGGCTGCCGTTCTCCACAGGACTGAAAGCCAAATACTACTTTTTGGCAGAGATTCTCTGAAATCAAATCATGTTGGACTGTTATCAGTGCGGCAATATCTCGCTCAATAATGAATTGCCGTAATATTTGAGGAATTCCCTCATCTACCTCTATATCAATTCGAATATTATCAGTCTCAGGTAGTTCTGATACCACAAACTGACTAAAGGCAAAAGATAAAGGAAAATAGGCCAAAGCAAAGTTCAAAGCTTCACGAATATTCGCACTACTGATCAAGCCTAAGCCGAGAGAACCAAAGGTGGTAAAGTGATAACGCTGACCTACCTCCAAGCCAAGCAAAGGTCTCTGACTAAATGTCTCGACTAAATTGCGAATCAGTTGAAATTCCTGTTGCCCAGTCACCAACATATTGGGATCAAGCAACTGTTGCTGCTCCAATCCTGTTCCCTTAAGTATCTGTGCATGACTCACGCCCAGTTCAGAAGCAAAATCTGCCATGAGACGAACACTATGGATACTACGTTGATACGACCATAAGTAGTTCAAACCTATTTTCTCGATGTCCTCTAATCACAATATTTTGTCCTGATCCATCCTCTAAATCAATGCATGAAATGATTATTCTGCAAGCAATACATGATACTTTTCACTTGAGTCCGTTATGTTTAAACAACAATTATCTTCAAATAAAAATATTCGTATCGCCATTATTGGAACTGGATTTGGTGGATTAGGGCTAGCTATTCAGCTCAAACGTGCTGGATTTGAACAATTTACCTTATTTGAAAAAGCCAATGATGTCGGTGGTGTCTGGCGTGACAATACCTATCCAGGTGCTGCTTGTGATGTTCCGTCTCACTTGTATTCATTTTCTTTTGAGCAAGACCTTGGTTGGAAAAACCGCTATGGTTCATCGCAGGAAATTCATCAATATTTGAAGCATTGCACCGAGAAATATCAGCTTTATCCGCATATCCAATTTAATACTGAAATTGCCAGCGCTGATTTTGATGCAACGCTAGGTGTTTGGCAGATTCAGAGTTTAACTGGGGAAAAATTTGAGGCAGAATTTCTGATTGCTGCAGTGGGTCAGCTCAACCGCCCTGCATACCCGAAAATTAAAGGTTTGGATCGTTTCAAAGGAAAAGCTTTCCATTCTGCACGCTGGGAGCATGATTACGACTTAAATAATAAACGTGTTGCTGTAATTGGTACGGGTGCCAGTGCGATTCAATTTGTCCCAGAGATCGCAAAGCAAGTGGCCCATTTAGATATCTATCAACGTTCCGCACCTTATGTCATCCCAAAACCAGATCGTATTTATTCAACATTGGAACGAAAAGCATTTCAAAAACTTCCAATTTTGCAAAGTCTGGATCGTGTATTTCAATATAGTTATAACGAAATTCGCCTCAAGAGCTTTACCGCCACACTGAATGAAATTCCTTTAGCCGAATATATTTTTCAGCGGCATATTCGTGAGGAAATCAAGGATCCTCATTTCCGCCACCGTCTGATGCCCGACTACCCGATTGGCTGCAAACGTATTTTGATTTCCAATCATTGGTACCGAAGTTTGGTTCGTGCAAATGTCGAGGTGATCAATAGCGCGATTCAGGAAGTTACTGAAACTGGTATTGTTGATAAAGATGGTAAACACCGCGAAGTCGATACCATTATTTATGGAACAGGGTTTGCTGCAACTGAGTTTATGGCACCCATGCAAATTACAGGACTAAATGGTAAAAAATTAAAAGACCAATGGGTCGATGGCGCAGAAGCGTATTTAGGCTTAACCGTAAGCGGCTTCCCTAATTTCTTTATGCTGTATGGCCCAAATACCAATCTTGGGCATAACTCAATCGTCTACATGATTGAAAGCCAAGTGAATTACATCCTAGATGCACTTCAAGCCCATATCCAAAATAATTTATCCTTCACCGATCTGAAAGCTGAAATCCAAATACAGTTTAATCAAGAAATTCAGGAACGCATGAAATCAACCATGTGGTCTCAAGGCTGCACCAGTTGGTATCAAACTGCGACAGGGAAAAATACCAATAATTGGCCAGGCTTCACATTGGAATACCGTCAGCGTACTCGTCGCTTCGATCTGGAAAATTACACTCAAGTACAAAAGTCGGCACAGTCACAAACTCAGATAGACGATGAAGCCAAAAAAATAGCTGTTTAAATTCCCTCATTAAACCATTCTGCATTTGGATTGTCCTTGAATGAAATAAAGGACAATCCATGAGCCTGCCCCAACTCAGTTTGCATAAAATCCTAAAATTTGATAAATCCGCTTGACCTTCCCATAATGTTAAGGTCTATGCTGAAAGCAATCGGATTATCTCTATAGGTATAACTTATGGAAACGCAAACAAAAACATCGTCTAATAATATGAATGTCAGCCTTCAAGTCGAGGGCATGACTTGCGCCAGTTGTGTTGGACGCGTTGAAGCAGCACTCAAAAAAGTTGACGGCGTTCAGTCTGCATCAGTGAATCTAGCCACAGAACGTGCAGATATCACCCTTGCTAAGCCCGTAGACCAACAAGTGCTGATTCAAGCCATAGAACAAACAGGCTATGACGTCCCTGCAAATAAGGTTGAATTGTCGATTGAAGGCATGACCTGCGCTTCATGTGTTAGTCGTGTTGAAAAAGCATTGAATGCGGTTAACGGTGTAAAAACGGCCAACGTCAATTTGGCAACTGAACGTGCCACGGTAACGGGTACGGCTAAGGTCGAAAGCTTAATCGCAGCGATTGATAAGGCAGGTTACGATGCCAAAGAGATTCAGGCATCCATTCCAGACCAAAGTGAACAACTTGAGAAAAAAGATCATGAACGTGCTGAACTCAAACGTGACCTGATTATTGCCACTATTTTAGCCTTACCTGTGTTTATCTTGGAAATGGGCTCACATTTGATTCCGGGTGTTCATCATCTGATTGAACAAAGCATTGGTATGCAAAATAGTTGGTACCTACAATTCGTTTTAACCACCTTAGTGCTGATTATCCCAGGGCGTCGTTTTTATCTCAAAGGTCTACCCGCTTTAGTGCGTTTAGCACCCGACATGAACTCTTTGGTTGCGGTCGGTACATTGGCAGCTTATCTATTTTCACTAGTTGCAACCTTTACACCAAAGCTACTGCCTGCTGGCACGGTGAATGTTTATTACGAAGCGGCAGCTGTGATTGTGGCCTTGATTTTACTTGGTCGTTTTCTTGAGGCGAAAGCCAAAGGACGTACCTCTGAAGCCATTCAACGCTTAGTCAGTTTACAGGCAAAAGTTGCCCATGTTTCTCGAGATAATCAGATAATCGATATTCCAATCGAGCAAGTGCTTGCAGGTGATTTTGTCATTGTAAAACCAGGTGAAAGAATCCCTGTCGATGGTGAGGTCATTGAAGGCCAAAGCTTTGTCGATGAATCGATGATCACAGGTGAACCGATTCCTGTTGAGAAAAACATTGGCAGCCAAGTGGTGGGTGGAACCATTAACCAGAACGGAACTTTAAGTTTTAAAGCCATCGCTGTCGGTGGCAACACCATGTTGGCGCAAATTATCCGTCTGGTCGAGCAGGCACAAGGTTCTAAAATGCCGATTCAAGCGGTGGTTGATAAAGTGACTCTATGGTTTGTGCCTGCGGTCATGCTTGCAGCACTACTTACTTTCCTCGTATGGTTAGTTTTCGGTCCATCACCTGCTTTAACTTTTGCACTGGTCAATGCAGTTGCGGTTCTGATTATTGCCTGTCCATGTGCCATGGGCCTAGCAACCCCGACCTCGATTATGGTTGGTACTGGGCGTGGTGCAGAACTTGGTGTTCTATTCCGCAAAGGTGAAGCACTACAACTGTTAAAAGATGCTCAAGTGGTTGCTGTTGATAAAACCGGGACCTTGACCGAAGGTCATCCAGTACTGACTGATTTTGAGGTAACATCCGCTTTTGAGCGTAATGATGTGCTCAGCCTCGTTGCTGCAGTAGAGTCACTTTCTGAACATCCAATTGCCAAAGCAATTGTCGATGCGGCAAAAAATCAAGGGCTAACCCTGCCTAAAGTTGATCGATTTGATTCAGTCACAGGGATGGGTGTTAATGCCAGCGTGAATGAAAGCCAAAATATCTATATCGGTGCAGACCGCTACATGATTCAACTTGGTCTGGATATCACCCCATTTTCCCATACAGCACAGCGTTTGGGCGATGAAGGAAAATCTCCACTTTATGTGGCAATTGATGGTGCTTTGGCAGGGATTATTGCGGTTGCCGATCCAATTAAAGAGACAACGCCTGCCGCCATTCAAGCACTGCATCAGTTGGGTTTAAAAGTAGCAATGATAACCGGTGACAATGCTCGTACCGCCCATGCCATTGCCAAACAACTTGGCATTGATGAAGTGATTGCCGAAGTGCTACCTGAAGGTAAAGTCAATGCCGTTCAGGAACTGAAAGCAAAATATGGCAATATTGCCTTTGTGGGCGATGGGATCAATGATGCACCAGCATTGGCTCAAGCAGATGTCGGTCTTGCCATTGGAACTGGTACTGACGTTGCGATTGAGTCTGCGGATGTGGTGTTGATATCTGGGAACTTGCAAGGTGTGGCCAATGCGATTGCCTTATCCAAGGCAACAATTGGCAATATTCACCAAAACTTATTCTGGGCCTTTGCCTACAACACTCTATTGATTCCAGTGGCTGCGGGTGTGTTATACCCTGCTTATGGCATCTTGATGTCACCGATTTTTGCCGCTGGTGCGATGGCACTTTCAAGCGTGTTTGTGCTTGGGAATGCCCTACGTTTACGTCGTTTCCAACCGCCGTCTGTGCATAAAGGCTAAGGAGGATCTTATGAATATTGGTAAAGTTTCTCAAGCTTCAGGTGTGACTGCCAAGATGATTCGTTATTACGAGCAGATTGGTTTAATTCCTGCGGCAGGACGCAGCAATACAGGTTACCGCTCTTATTCAGAGAATGATGTGGAACGATTGAAATTTATCAAACGCAGTCGTGAACTGGGTTTTTCGGTTACGGAAATTACCGATTTACTGGATTTATGGAATAATCGTAATCGTCAAAGCGCCGATGTAAAACAGTTAGCTCAGGCACATATCCATAAGCTGGAACAACGTATCCAAGACCTACAGCAAATGGCACAAACACTCCAGAACTTGGTTGATTGCTGTGCGGGTGACAATCGCCCCGACTGTCCGATTCTGGAAGGCCTAAAAGAGCCAAGTCATGAAATGAAAGACATCCATCATCATAATGATTTACTCTCGCTGTCCCCACTCACTGGGCGCAAGTAAAACAGCATAAAAGGCGATCTTATGATCGCCTTTTATTTTTTATCCATTCCATTGATACAAAAAAAAGCGGCCATTTAAGCCGCTTTGTATTCATCAACAGATTAACGTGGTGGAAAACCTGCTTCTGATAAAGCCTCGACCACTTGTTGCTGTGAGGCTATGGTTTCAACTTTAACACTGCGGTTAGGCGGATCAGTAATCACTTTTGCATTGGCATCTACCGCTTGGATCGCACGGGTTACGCCACGTGCACAACCACCACAAGTCATATTTTCGACATGAAATTCCATCGTAAAACTCCATTCAGTTATTTAAGAAGATAAACACACTATAAAGCTTCCTATAATGGTAAGGTCAAGCCTTTTACACATTAAAATCAACAATATTTTATGTGATCATTCCTTCTTTTCAGAAACATAATTGATCGTGTATTTAGGGATTTCTATTTCTAAAGGCTGATCCAGAATATTCACCTGACAAGACAGTCGTGATTCTGGGCACAAACCCCAAGCACGATCAAGCAAGTCTGCTTCAACATCATCCATTTCCTGCAAACTTTCAAAGCCTTTTCGAATAATGACATGACAGGTGGTACAGGCTCCTGAAAGATCACAGGCATGTTCAATTTCAATGCCATAATCAAGTAAAGCTCTACACAGGTTTGCACCCGTTTTTATTTCTAGAATGCTGCCCTCTGGACAGATTTTTTCATGTGGAAACACGGTTATCTTCGGCATGTTCGCTACCTTTCTATCTAATTAGAAAAAGCTGTAATCCATAAAAGGCTGTTTCGATTCAGCCCTTTATGGATGGAACGATCAAATCAAGAATAAGATCGGAGGCTTTATAATAGATGCCGTTGTAACCAAGCATTGATCACTTTAATTTCAATATCCTGAGCCAAAATAATATTTTTTGCCAACATGCGAACTTCTGGATCATAGCAATATTTCAAGGCAACCTTGGCCATATCTACGATCACTTGATGATGTGGAATCATTCCACGCATAAAGTCGATATCTGCATTGCCTGTGTAATTGATTTGCATATCAACCTGCATACGGCTGGTTAGTTCCATATAAGCACGCGTAGAGAGACTATAAATATCACTTGAATCATTTGGGTGAGGTCTTATTGCTGATTGTTGTTCACTCATTATTGTTTCCTTTCTATTTAGCAGCATCACATTCATTTCAGATGTGATTGACATGCTATATGGATGAAAATAAAGGCAGTGACACCGTCAATAGATCAGCGTTTCTATCTCATGTGGCACAGTGACCTTTATGAAAGACACTGTAGTCCTTCCAATAATTGCAAGGTCAAGCCATCAATTGATTAAAATTTTGAGTGACTCAAAAACAAAATTTTATGGGTTCTAAATAAAAAAAAAGTACATGATCAACATGCACTTTTTAAAACAATATTTATTGAGTTTTAGCCAGTTAAGCCAACTGCCTTAGCACGGGCTTTATGCAATTTCTTATAGCTGTCGATGAGACGTAAATGACGATCAAGCCCTTCGAGTTTCATACTGGTTGGGGTGAGACCATAGAAACGGACTGTGCCTTCAACAGAACCGACCACAGCATCCATACGCTCATTGCCAAACATACGGCGGAAATTGGTTTCGTAGTCTTCAAGCTCCATTTCATCATCGAGTAAGACTTCCAACACCACATTCATGCATTGATAGAACAAACCACGTTCTACCGTGTTGGTATTGTATTGCAAGAAAGTCTCAACCAACTCTTTCGCTTCTTCAAACTGTTCTAAAGCAAGATAGATCAACAGTTTCAATTCAAGCAGGGTTAATTGTCCCCATACCGTATTGTCATCAAACTCAATCCCGATCAAGGTGGTGATTTCGGTGTAATCATCCAATTCGCATTCTTCTAAACGCTCAACCAAGGCTTCCAATTGTTCGTCATCTAAACGATGTAGATTGAGAATGTCTTCACGGAATAAGATGGCTCTGTTGGTATTGTCCCAAATCAGGTCTTCTACCAAATAAATTTCAGAATAATCAGGCACCAAGATACGACATGCTGTTGCACCTAAGTGTTCATACACCGCCATGTAGACTTCTTTGCCCATTTCTTCAAGGATACCGAATAATTCTGCAGCTTCTTCAGCATTTGAATTTTCACCCGCATTGGTGAAGTCCCACTCGACAAAGTCATAATCCGCTTTGGCACTAAAGAAACGCCAAGAGACCAAGCCGCTTGAATCAATAAAGTGTTCAACAAAGTTGTTTGGTTCAGTGACTGCATTGCTTTGGAATGTCGGTTGCGGTAAATCGTTTAAACCTTCAAAACTACGACCTTGCAATAATTCAGTCAAACTACGCTCTAATGCCACTTCCAAGCTTGGGTGCGCACCAAATGAGGCAAATACACCGCCTGTACGTGGATTCATTAAAGTCACACACATCACAGGGAATTGACCGCCTAATGATGCATCTTTTACAAGGACTGGGAAACCTTGCTCTTCCAAGCCTTGTATACCTGCCACAATACTTGGGTATTTCGCCAGTACTTCTTGCGGCACATCGGGTAATGCAATTTCACCTTCAAGAATTTCACGTTTAACCGCACGTTCAAAAATTTCTGATAAGCATTGCACTTGAGCTTCTGCCAAGGTATTGCCCGCACTCATCCCGTTACTGAGGTATAAGTTCTCAATCAGATTCGATGGGAAATAGACAATTTCATCATCTGATTGACGTACAAATGGCAATGAACAAATACCTCGTTCTGTATTCCCTGAGTTGGTATCGTATAAATGCGTACCGAGTAACTCATCATCTGGGTTATAAATTTCGAGACAATATTCATCCAAAATTTCTTTTGGTAATTCGCCATTTGGGCCTGGTTTAAACCACTTCTCATCTGGATAATGCACAAATTCTGCATTGGCAATGTCCTCACCCCAGAACTGGTCGTTATAGAAGAAGTTACAGTTTAAACGTTCAATGAATTCACCTAAAGCCGATGCCAAAGCACTTTCTTTGGTTGAGCCTTTACCATTGGTAAAGCACATTGGTGATTGTGCATCTCGAATATGCAAGGACCAGACATTCGGTACGATATTGCGCCAAGATGCGATTTCAATCTTCATGCCTAGGCCTGCCAGAATCCCTGACATATTGGCAATGGTCTCTTCTAATGGCAGGTCTTTACCCGCAATATAGGTGCTACTTTCCGAAGCAAGGCTTGGCATCAATAAGGCTTGTGCATCTGCATCAATGCTTTCAACTTCTTCAATGATAAACTCTGGACCAGTTTGAATCACTTTCTTAACCGTACAGCGATCGATAGAGCGCAAGATGCCTTGACGGTCTTTTTCAGAAATGTCAGCAGGTAATTCAACCTGAATTTTAAAAATCTGTTTGTAGCGATTTTCAGGATCAACAATATTGTTCTGTGATAAACGGATGTTGTCGGTTGGAATGTCACGCGCAGCACAATACACTTTGACAAAGTAGGCTGCACATAACGCAGATGAAGCAAGGAAATAATCAAATGGGCCGGGTGCAGAACCATCGCCTTTATAACGAATCGGCTGATCGGCGATTACCGTAAAGTCATCAAACTTCGCTTCTTGGCGAAGATTGTCGAGATAATTAACCTTGATTTCCATGCGAGCACCTAAATATTCTTATGTGTTGCAAGTACATAAGATTGAAAATATTAATCTATAAGCCGAATCGTGGATCACAAATGGACTTAAAAAACTGTGGCTAAGGTCGTCTTATGACTCTATCTAAACACTGACCTTAGTATTGATGGGCGCTATTATAGAAGTATTTTGTGGAATTGATAACTTTTGTCTGTTTTTCTAGCCTTTTTATGAACAATTAAACAGGTTTTACCATATTGACCTAAACTTAGAGCTGCAGGGCAATCTCAACAAAGGCTTTTGCAATCGGTGTCATCTGTTGCTTGTTTTTGACCGCGAGTCCTATTGAGCGTTTGATATTGGGAGATAATGGTCGTTTTACCACATTGGGATATAGCTGAAGAATATTTTTGTCTAGGGCTAAATCCGCCACAATTGAAACCCCTGCACTGTGATTGACCATATTTAAAATCGACAGGATTTGCGACAAGTTATACTTAATCTGAGGCGTGAGTTGTGCGGCCTTAAACAGTTCCATGACATGGTTTTGACTGCCCGCACTGGTCAGGATAAAAGGATGATCAATCAGCTCTTGCAATTGCACTGCTGGCTTTTGTGCAATCTCTAAATCCTTAGGCAATAAAGCAACAAAGATATCCTCCAGCAAAGCAAAGCTATCAAAGCGGGTTTCAGGCAACACCACAAAGCCAAGATCGACTTTGCGCTCATCTATCCATTGCAATACTTCTTTATCAGTTCCTTCTAGCATCAACACCTCAACATCAGGATATTGCTGCGTAAATTTTTTTAAAATCATTGGAATCAGCACATTGGAAGATGATGCGCCAAAGGACCCAATCCTTAAAGTTCCCGCTTTTAGACCCTTTAGATCCATTACTTCTTGATGAATAATGTTAGAAACATTCAAGATTTCATTTACATAAGGTAGTAAGCGTTGTCCTGCAGCTGTCAGTTCGACTTCATTGTTATTTCGGTAAAACAGTTGGGTTTCCCATTTCTTTTCCAACGATTTAAGTGCATGCGAAATCGCTGATTGTGAAATATTCAGTAGTTGTGCAGTATGGGTAAAATTTTTTAGTTCCGCGAGTTTTGAAAATATTTCGAGTTGGGTCAGGGTCATCATGATGCATTCATGAGTAAAAGCTCATTTTACTATAAAAATAAATTAGTTTTAGGATTTGATTCAATTCTATATTGATTAAAAACTGCATGCGTCATTTAGCCATTTCTCTTTCGAGCTCCACTGTTTATTTTAAGCTGATCTGTGTTGCCATGATGTGGGGTGGTACCTTCATCGCAGGACGCATTGTTGCTGCGGAACTCTCTCCAAACTTATCTGCATTATTACGCTTTGGCTTTGCTGCGATCTTACTGGTCTTGATCTTGTTGAAAAGTACAGGAGGATTTCCCAATCTTTCTGTACAACAACATGTCTATGCCATCTTGATGGGATTGACCGGTGTGCTTGCTTATAATTTATTTTTCTTTGCTGCTCTATCCAGAATTGAAGCAGGCAGAACTGCACTGTTTGTGAGCTTATCCCCTATTTTAACCATCTTAGCCATGCGGATATTCTTTCAGGAAAGGCTTCGGAGAATAAATTATTTAGGTGTATGTCTCGCTTTAGTTGGCACACTGATCGTCGTGAGTAAAGGTGAACTTTTTGCTGCATTCACTCAATCTTTTGGCACAGGTGAAATGATGATGTGTGGCGCGGTCTTCAGTTGGGTCATTTACACAATCTGCTTTAAGCAGACCCGTGCACCCGCTTTAACCATGACTACTTATTCAGTACTTTGGGGAACATTTTTTCTATTCATCAGTCTTATGCCTGAATTTATGCAGTTTTCTCTGCCGCATATTTCTCTTCGTAGCGGCTTATCAATTGTATTTCTAGGTGCCTTTGGTACTGTACTGACTTTTGTCTGGTATGCCGAGGCGATTCACAGCATTGGTGCATCTCGAACCATCGTATTTAATAATTTAGTGCCTGTATTTGCAGTCTTACTGGCATTTCTTATTCTGAATGAACCCATCACCTGGTCAATGCTGGTGGGTGGCAGCCTAAGTTTTATTGGTGTTATTTTAACCAATAAACAGGAAAAATAGAGTGATACAAACAGCAATAAAAAAAACTTAGCTAAAAAGCTAAGTTTTTTATTGCAAGATGAATGTTTTTTGTGCAATACTTAGCTTTATGGCTAAGTATGATTCTAAACTCGATTTGTTATTCAGTGCTCTCAGTGATCCAACGCGTAGAGACATCCTAACGCGACTGTCTTTTGGGACGGCATCGATCACTGAACTAGCTGAACAACATGACATGGCCCTGCCATCTTTTCTAAAACATTTAAATAAATTAGAAGAAGCGGGACTTATTCATTCAGAAAAAAATGGACGAATCAGAACTTGTGCTCTGACACCCGATGCGTTCACCCCCATGCAAAATTGGTTAAGTGAGCAACGGGCGATCTGGGAACAAAGACTTAATCAATTTGATCGTTATGCACTCGAATTAAAAAGGAAAAGAGAAAATGAAACTGGATCCAAAAACTGATTTAAAACTAGAAAGAGTGATTGATGTGCCGCGCGAACTGGTTTGGGAATGCTGGACCACACCCGAACATATCCAACACTTCTTTATTCCTCGCCCTCACTCAATCAAAGCCTGTGAAATTGATTTAAGAGTTGGGGGAAAATTCAACACCATCTTTGATGTTGATGGCAATGAAATCAAGAATGAAGGTGTTTACCTAGAAGTGATTGATGGCAAAAAACTGGTCTTTACCGATACTTATACTGAGGACTGGAAACCTGCTGAGAATCCATTTATGACTGCGATTCTGTTGCTTGAAGATGCAGGCAATGGAGCAACCAAATATACCGCAATTGCCAGACACCGTACTGCTGAAACTCGCCAGCAACACGAAGACATGGGCTTCTTCGAAGGTTGGGGAACGGTGATTGATCAACTGGTTGCATATGCTCAAGGACTAAAAGCCTAATCTATTTACATATAAAAAAACGCCTCAAAGCCCAATTATTTACGCGCTTTGAGGCGTTTTTTTATTGCTCCAATCAAATTCGACCCACTTCTAAATACGGAATTAGACTCTTATCAAAGTTTGGACGTGGATCACCCAGAAAACTAATAAAGCCATGCATGCCTGTTAATCGTTCGCCTTTATAAAACCGATTCAGCTGAAAACGTGGATCTTGATGCGATAAGGTAAAGCTGACAATTCCTACACCGCGTTGCTTAGAGAGTTTTTGCGCATCTCCAAGCATTAAATGATGCAGTGCTAACTGCTGTGGATGGCACAATAAACTGTGTAACACATGATATTTTAAGGAATCACCAAGTTTAGGTAATGGCATGCCTTTAGTGACTTTGGTCAGTAAATTATAGATCGGACGCAGTACACCAATCGCTGAACTGTAATGCAAGATTTTGGTTTGTTTAAGGCCATGTTGATCCCATAACCCAAACATTCCGACGAGTTTCTCATCTTGAAAATACAGCTGAAAATCCGAAAGCTTCAAGCCAGTAAAATACTGATGCCCTGCGTGTAATTCTTCAAAATTATATGCTGGGATAAAATTATAATGCTGCGACATCTCTGCAATAAATCGATTCATAGCAGTAATATCTTCTGGCTGCGCTGCACGAGACTGAATTTCACAGTTCGCTGTCTCAGCTTGAGCCTTCTGATCTAAGAAGGCTTTAATTTTTGCCTTTGTCCCAAGATGGGTCAGCGTTAGTGTTTCTATCAGTCCTTCATCATAATAATCAGGAATTCCTGTTTTTCCAGTTTGTATTGCCGCTCGTGCAGCATAATTATCATTAAAGATGATCATCTGGCTAAAATCAGGTTGATGCATGGTTTGTTTGACATGTACACCCAAAGCCTTGACCAATGATTTACCACGATAGTTTGGATCAACACGCAAATCACTGGCATAGCGTACATTTTGTACCGCTTTATCAACATAACATGGACGATGACCATTGCTATAACAGGCGACATTTTTCTGACTTTGCGTATCTTCAATCACCACATGCAGCTTATGGCGATACAGAATATCCGAAGCCTTAAAATAACTGGGTTCACGCTGAAAACTGATTTGCACCCCTTTGGTGGTCATCGGCACCGCAATCAGCTCACGTAAAGCTTGATCATCAGCCAAGGTTGCTTCTCGGGTAAGCAACGGATTATTTTGAGTATTTGGTGGATTTGTTTTCATTAATTATTCACCTGTTGTGTATTTTGTGTAGACACCAAATCATTGAGATGTCCCATTTGGTCTAAGAGCTGATACACAAAAACAATTTCATCCTGCTCGTTGACCGTTTTCTGAGTTTGAACATCCAATAACTTTTGTTCAGTATTTAATAAATCAAAAGTGGTTTTGGTGCCCAATTCAAATTCTTTACGGGTATAAACAAACGCAATTGAAGCGGCATCAATGGCATTTTGTAGTGCGTCTTTGTTCTGACGAATGGTCTGCAACTGTGCATAGGTGGTCCGTGTACGTTGATTCAAATCCAGTTCAAGGCTACGAATCTTTTGATTAGCCAAATCAACATCCGCTTGTGCTTTACGCGTATTGGCGCGATTCAAACCATCGTCATAAAGCGGCACATTAAGCTGCACTCCGACCATGTAATTATTACTTTCCGAACCAATATAACTGGCCTCGTGCTGCGCACCCGCACGACTGGTGAGCATAACCGTCGGCCACAGTTCTCGCTTGGTTAGGGCATATTGCTTTTCAGCTGCCTGCTTTTCATATTTGGCCCGTAATAAAGCTGGATGACTTTTGGTTTGCGCCAAAATCTCATCCAGACTGTTAGAAATTTCAGGGAGACGCTTAACTGGACTTAGATTATCTGCACTTAACCCCGTAATTTGTGAAAACTGTGCTTCACTCACCGTGAGATTGGATTGGGCTTGCGTAATATCGGCCTGACCTTGTGCCACCTGAGCCAGCACTTGTGCCAAGTCTGCACGAGTAATCATACCCACATCAAAACGTCGCTGTGACTCATACAGCGAACGCTGTAAGTTAGACATGGTTTTTTTTCTCAGATCCAGAATCGCTTTCTTTTTCAGTACATCGGTATAGACCATGACTGTATTCAAAATCGTTTCAGATCGTTGATCCGAAAGTCCTTGCGACTGCGCAGAAAGTTGATTTTTAGCAACATCAATTCCCAAGCGATGTCGTCCAGATGTGTAGATAGGGTAATCCATTTGTAATTGCAAACTACGACCTTTTCGGTTTCCTTCAGTTGGAAACAAGACATTAGTCGGCGTTTCAACCCGCTCATAATCAAGTTGTCCGACCAAATTCACTTTGAGTCCATCACGTTGTTTGGCCTGTTCAAGCATTGCTGTGGATTGATTGACACTTAAACGACTCACCTCCAATTGGCTCTCATGTCTTAAACTGGCGGATAATGCATCATCTAAAGTCATGGCATCCACCAGACTGGATGCCAACAATAGTCCCATACAAAGCGTGTATTGAGACTTTAAAAATCGATGGTTAAATTTCGTCATCCCTTTCTTCATAGTTGTTCCAAACTATTCAAGGTAACTTTCTTAAGTGGTTCAGGCTTAATATTGCCCTCGATGATGCCATCAAACATCACCAGCTTTTTGTAGGCGTTCCAACCATTATTGGCTTGACGAATCTGAGGCTGATCTAACTGGCCGAGATTACGTGCCAGCTCATAATGAAAGTTTTGACGCAAAATCTGATCAATATAATCATCATCAATACTGTGATGAATCTCACCCTCAAACAGAACGCAGTAAAATGGTTTGACCTGTTGTTCTGTATCAATCGCCAACAACGAGATTGCTTTAGAGTCGGTTTCATTCAGTTGTGAAAGCAACTGTTGTGCCGTTTCTGGGGCAAGCTTCTCTCCCACTAAATCCACTCCAAAACGGCGACCTTGAAACTCAAAACACGGTACTTGTTCCAGAAAACTAGTCACCCGTAAGCAGTCATCAAGGCAATAACGTAATAAACCATTGCCTGATGTGATAATTGGACTGACCACATCCCCAATCTTCAGCTCCCAAGATGGAATGATTTGTCCCGTTTTTTCACCTTCTAAATATTCAAATTCATAGAAATGACTTTGATAAGCCAGTGGATAATGATCATTATATGGAATGGTGACTACACCTTCGGTTGCCCATAAGCCTTTACCTTCAAACTGTACTGATGGAAGACGTTGTTTTAGTTTTTCTGCCCAAGCTTTGGAACCTGCGGTATCCCAACTCGACACTAAACTCAATATTGGCCATAACCTTTTAAAATCAATGTGTTCACCATTTGAACTGTCCATCAGACACTTTGCACTTTCTGGACTGAATGGCGCTTTGACTTCTTTTAATGAAGCTTGGCGCGCTCCCCATCGACCTGTTTCTAAAACTTCAATCACCTCTTGCTGCATGGCCTCTAAACGATCTAGGAGTTGCAAAGCAAAGGTTGGACTCCATACTGAAATCATGGCGAGATTTCGATTGGCAACCAGATAACAAATGGTGGCAAACAAAGCATCATCGGCATTGGCTGCAAAGGCGACATTGCTCGGTACGGCTTGGGTAAATTTAGATAAAATGCGCTTACCTATGCCCAGTAACGCACTATCATCATTGAGATTTTTATCTTTTAGCACTTCACGCTGGCTTTCTGGCAACCATGAAACTGACCAATAATGAGTACCTGAGCGAAGTTGTGGGCACTTACGATAGAGACTGGCCATCCATGGCGCAATCGCGTGATCTAATTCATCTAAAAACAGCTTGGTATACGGAATAAATTTAATTTGTTCACTCGAACCACTGGTGGGCTGGAAACGCACCAACTTACTGCTTGATAGTTGAAGTTTCTGATCTCGATAACGCTGGATGTCCTCTCGCCACGCTGCATAGCGCGTAGCAGGAAAAGCACCAACAAACTGCTCATAATCTTTTACCTGTTGTTGTTTTGCAAAATGTGAACTTTGCAAAATTGAATTCAGGATTTGACGCTGTGTCGCTTCTAAATGATTAAACTGCTTTTGAAAATCTCGGTCAGAAACATCGCACCATTGTTTTAAAATCAGATGTGAACCAGAAGTCAGCAATTCGGTATGCTTCATTGTAGAACCTCTCGACGATTGGCTGAGTTTTTTAACAACGCCTCACAGCGACCTTTACTGGCAGGCTTGGTCATTAACTTAACTGGGAAACGTGCAATATCTTTCCACCCCAAGCGGCCAATACAAGGCAACTCAGTTCCCACCGTCCATGTCGGATTCTTTTGCTCAAAGAAATGAATATTGGGATTTTTTGTTCTCATTTCCTCAGTAATCGGCGCCACCTCGCCTTTGAGTGGTTGATAGTCATCGCCGAAATTCAATAATCCTGCTTCTTTGTCATAATATTCACCAAAGAAGTTTTCACAGTAATGTTCAATCACACTGGAAAGGTGCTGGTTCTCATCATTGATATTTGGGTAATACACATAATAGTTATTGGCAAGCAGTAAATATGTTTTGTAGCCTTTGGAAATCAATAGCCAATACAGCTCATTAAATGGATATTTGACACGTAATTTGATCATGAGTTTGAGCATGGTACTTTGTAGCGTACGAGTGCCCCAAAATGCTCTAAGGATCACGGTGTCACCACTAAACAGCACTGTATAGTCCTTACCATTTAGATAAAAATGCTGAACCACAACAGTAGAAAAACCAACGATTTCATCAGTTTCCGAGTTAAAGATTAAGATGGCACCACTTTTCTTTTTGAAATCATCCGCAAAGATCGAAAACTTGGTATTTTCATAATATTGCTCGTAAATCGAATACATGACTTTTAGCCGATCAATATCGATCTGTTCTTTCTCGACATATTGACCATAGGTAGATTCTTTATTGTTGAATCTTGAAATCAGTTTATATGTTGTATTAATCATCTGCTTCAACCTCTAAATTTGGATATGCACGTTCCCCTATCTCATAAAGAAATATAAAAACTCATATCGCTGTTCTTTTTATGACGGGGTATGTTGCTGTATACGATGCCCCGATTATTTTTTCGTTATATGAAACAACCCTCTAGCATTGAATATCTACATGTCCATTTTCTTCCCCCTATCCATAAAGATGGTTAAGAAAGCCGCCACAAACATGATGATGGCCAGCATACGTAATAAATCATTGAAACTTGATGTCAGTGCTTGGTAATGAATATCTCGGTAGATCACACTGAGCGCGATTTGTTGAGCATTACTGCCCACTTCTTGGTATTGCGCTGTCAACTGGTCTAATCTTTCAATGAAAATCCAGTTCTGTGGGTTCATATACTGATTCAATTGCGTCACATGCACGGCGGTCAGCCAATCGAGCGATGAGTTGATCAATGCCAACCCAACAGCGCCACCAATATTGCGCATCAGGTTATAAATACCACTTGCATCGGCAACTTTAGCCAGTGGCAGCGTACTCATTGCCAGATGCGAGACCACGATCAAACAAATCATCAGACCAATGCCACGATAAATTTGTGGCCAAAACATGAAGTCATAATCGCTGTGAATACTGAGATGTGAATTAAGCCAAACGCCAAAACCCGCCAAAATCATGCCAACAAACACGGTTTTTCGGGTATCAAAGTTTGGAATCAACCATGCAAGGAAAGGCGCAAAACAGAACATCACAATCCCTGTCACCATCATGATATGTCCGATTTGACTGCTGTTCATTTCTCGGACTTGCCCAAGAAATACAGGAATCATATAGCCCAAGCCATATAAGGCCATACCAATCACAAAAGTAATGATGCAGCTTAAAGTGAAGTTTTTGTTCTTAAATACACTCAGATCCAGTAAAGGTTTAGGCTGAGTAAAACTGCGTGAGAAGAAGATCATGCCACCAATCAGGCAAATGATAAATGCAACACGCACACCTGTATCGGCGAGCCAATCATGTCGCGCCCCTTCATCCAAGAAATACTCTAAACCACCTAAAAACATGGCCATACCAATCAAACTGAACCAGTCCATGCTTTTAATCAGTGAATAATTGGCACGGTCTATATTTGGACCAGAGTAAATAATCGTCGCAATCAAAATACCGGGGATGATGTTAATCAGGAACATCCAGTGCCATGAGAAATTATTGGTCAACCAACCACCAATGGTTGGACCTATGGCTGGACCTAAAGTACTGATCATGCCAAACGTCACCAACGGCAAGGCACGTTTTGCTTCAGGAAAAAGCAGGTATAACGCTGTCATTGAGGTAGGAATCATGCCGCCCCCCATAAAACCCTGAATGGCGCGAAATACCAATAGGCTTTCCAGATTCCATGCCAAAGCACACAGCAAAGAACTAATCGTGAATCCGATCGCACAAATGGTGTAATAAATTCGAGTTGAGAGCACCCGAGAGACGATACTGGACATTGGAATTGCAATAATTTCAGCAATCAAATAAACCGTTTGCACCCATGTCACTTCGTAACGGCTAGCACTCATGCCTGCCTGTACTTCATTCAAAGAACTTGCAACAATTTGAATATCCAGAATTGCCATGAAATTACCAAAAATCATGGCAGCAAAAATCAGCCAAGCTGTTTTTGGCGCAAACTTCCACTCATCTTGGTTCGGTTTATTCATTTTCTTATACCCAAAACTTTTCTGATTAAGTTCTTAAATCAACAGTCGCGTTGACGGACATTCCAGGTTTTATAAGATCAATATGTGGACTCGAATCAATTGCTATCCGCACAGGAATACGTTGCACCACTTTATTGAAATTTCCTGTGGCGTTGTCTGGTGGCATGAGTGAAAAGGTCGCGCCAGATGCTGGAGAAAAGCTTTCGATTTTCCCTGTATAGGTCAGACTTGGATAAGCATCAATTTTTAATTTAACTTCCTGCCCAATATGCATTTTCTCGATTTGGGTTTCTTTAAAGTTTGCTTGTACATACAAACTTTTCTCAGGAATAATTGCCATTAAACGTGTTTGTGGTGAAACACGAGAACCCTTCTGAATCGAAAGACTGCCGACCTTTCCTGTAACAGGGCTAATCACTTTTGAAGATGAAAGGTCAATTTGGTAAAGATCCAAAGTCGCATTGGCATTCTGAATATCTGCCAGTAGTTGTGCACGACTGGCTTGTAAACTACCTAGCTGTGCCTCTGCGGCATTAACTGCAGCTTGGGCTTTACTCAGTTGTGCCTGAGCCGTTAAATATTGGGATTGTACGCCTTCAAAATTTTGTCGGGTAATCACTCCGTCTTTGAGCAAATCTTGATAACGATTGAAATCTTTTTTCAAGCGAGATAAATCTGCTTGGGCAGCAACTACACCACTATTGGCTTCACTAATCGATGATTTTGCAGACTTTTCATTCTGTTGCTGCACGCCAAGTGCAGCTTGTTTTAAGGTGACAACTGATTTCGCCTGATCATAACGTGCCTGATAATCACGATGATCTAAAATCGCCAAAGCCTCTCCTTTTTTCACAAATTGATTGTCATTAATAATCAATTCGATGACTTCACCTGAGATTTTTGGCATCACCCAAGTGACATCAGCTTGAACATAGGCATTATCGGTAGATTGATAGAATCGATAGACCAAAAAATAATACGCGATGCCTAAGATCAGAAATAAGATGAGTACACTAAACACAACCCAAGTTATTTTTTTTCGACTTTGGAAATTAGTATCAGTTTCGAGCTGAGCTACGTTATCCATATTTATTCCGCTATTTTGTAATATACAGTTTTTATTTTGAGCCACGGTTAAATGGTCATCTTTTCACGTAACTTTTCACTTAATTGCGCATAAATAAATAGTTACAATGTAATAATTGGCGCAAATTATCATTCTTAATGGAATAATATGTCATTGACCATTTATGCATATCATTTTTCTATTTCTGCCAATTGTTCGAATGGTATAAAGCTTTTATTAAAGATTTGTGAAATTCTAGCACAAGCATAAATGATTCGTGTTTTCATTTGTAAAAAAATAAACCTATGCTATTGTTTAAGTTAAATAAATTATTAAATTCAGCTTCACTGTTATTTTTACCATTTAGTTTAATCAGCTTACTTTTCTTAGCTCTTGATGAACATAAAAATCGTAAAATACCAAAAAGCTGAAGCGTTATAGAAATGTAATTTTTGCAAAAAAAGTGATTTTTCTCCTATTAATTTTCATATTTTAATTCAATCAAATTGTGCGATAACGCACAAACTGTTTTTGCAAAAGTGAATAAAGTATTTAAGCTAAACAAATCATTAGAATTAATAACCTAAATGTGCTAATTCATTCTTTGCACAGTAAAAATTTAAGGTATTGCTAAATAATGTTGTTTAACGCTGCTGTTTAGATGTGAACTATATCAATTTAGATACCGATAAGTTCTGATCTGATCAGACAAAACAAGCTAAAAATTGGAAAAATAATATTGATCTAAAAAGAAGGACTGTTTATGGATTCTGGACTAATCACACTGTTTCTACCCATCGCTTTGGCGATTGTCATGGCCGGGCTGGGTTTGGAGCTCACACTCAAAGACTTTGCACGAGTGAGCAAACATCCCAAAGCGGTGATCATTGCTTTGTTTTGCCAGCTTATTTTATTGGTCGGCATTGCATTTTTAATTTGTAAAATATTGACTTTACCGCCGCTTCTGGCAGTCGGTTTGATGTTACTTGCCGCTTCACCTGGTGGATCAACCGCAAATCTATTCAGCTATTTGTATAAAGGTGACATCGCATTAAATATTACATTAACCGCAATTAATGCCATTATTGCCGCCATTTTTTTACCGTTTATTGTCAATTTCTCAATTTTGCATTTTATGAATGAAGGCCAACAAGTCGGACTACAATTTGCAAAAGTCCTGCAAGTCTTTGCCATCATTCTGGTCCCTGTTTGTATTGGGATGTTGATCCGTCATTATGCGCCGCATACCGCAGAAAAACTGAATCGCCCTGTGCGCATCTTTGCGGTGGTTTTTCTTGTCATTATCATCCTTGGCGCAATTATAAAAGAACGAAATAACCTGATCGAATATATCGGGCAAATTGGCTTTGCAACTGCCTTATTTTGTGCAATTAGTCTATGTGTCGGTTATTTTGTACCACGACTGTTTGGAATCAGCTCTTATCAAGCTCGCGCATGCGCGTTTGAGATTGGTATTCATAATAGTACGCTGGCCATGACCATCGCACTCACCATTATGGCAAGTACGACCATTGCCATGCCTGCTGCGGTCTACTCAATTTTTATGTATATTTTCGCGACTATCTTTGGGACTTTGATTACACGATTTGGCGCTCAGGAAACAATAAAAGCCTAACTTTTTTAAACCATCACCGCCATAGCGTATAAAGAAATATGCTATGGCTTTTATTTAAATCCAGTTTTATTCACCGCTTCCAACTGATCGCTAAGTGCTTTGGCTGACCATGCTTTGGGTGTGATTTCAGCTTGTTTAATTAACTCAATCAGCTTTTGATTGATTGGTGCTTTTAAATTTAGTTGCGTTGCTAAACGGACAACTTCACCATTAATCCAGTCAATTTCGGTGGCTCGCCCTGCCATAAGATCATCTGCCATTGAAGATCGGGCCAGTGGATCAATCGCCAGCATTTTCTTGCTCACGATATTGAAAATAGAATTGGGGAGTTTTAATACAAATGGAACGAGCTGTGCAGATAAAGCGGTCAATTGTGCAGGCTTAATTTTTGCGATTTTAAGTAGCTCTAAAGCTTCAATCTGCGCTATTGCCAAGCATTGACGATAGGCTCGAATTGAAAGTTGCTGTTTGAGTGGTAGCTGAGATAACGCATTCACTGAATTATTCAGATTTAGTAATAGCTTTGCCCATTGAATTGCCTGCATATCATCTTCAAGTTTCAGTTCAAGCTGAGCGCTATTAAATGCGATGACAAGCTCATTCAAGCCAACATGTTTTTTCACATACAAAGCCCCATCTGTACCTTGATGAAAAACCCCATTTCCCAAAGCAGCGACATTAAAAGGCACCATACCTTCAAGAATTGTATGTTCGGATAAAACCTGCTTTAGAATTCCAACGTTACTTAAGCCATTCTGAAAACTAATAATGATGGTATTTTTCTTTAGAATTTCTTTTAGCTCGTGAGCCACTTGCTTTGTCGCCGCAGACTTAACACAGACAAAAATGATATCAGCCTGGGCAGCAATGTTTGGATCAGTACTAAGTTGTAGCCGACTCGTTGGAACCTTATTTCTTCCACCTAGATAGTCCGATACAGTTAATCCATATTGCTGCAACTGTTTTTGTATTTGCTGGCGTACAATAAAATCGACATTGGCTCCTGCTGTAGCTAAACGACCACCAAGATAACATCCAATACTGCCTGCACCATAAATACATATTTTCATTTATTTGCCTAAGTTCATTCGATTGCTGCCCTGTATTTACTTTAACCACAATGAATGGCCTAAGTTGTCATTTATCTGACAATTGGAAACACATGCTCAATTTAAAATATCATTTGGACAATCATTGGTTGACTTCAAAGCTCTCTATGGCTTCATGACTCGACCTTGATCCGCGCCATTCTGCAAGTACATAGCCCATTCCATAAATATTATGAATCAGCTTGGGAATAAAATTTCGGTCAATTTTATTTCTTAAACGGCTAATCGCTACTTCAACCACTTTAGTATCACTCTCGTGATCCATATCCCATATTTGTGAGGCGATTAACGATCTAGGTAAAACTTCCCCACGTCTACTCATAAACAGTTCCATCAGAGCATATTCTTGGCTGGTCAGATTAATCCGCTGACCAGCCCGACTAACACTGCGTTTCCATAAATCGAGTTCAAGATCGGCAACACAGATTCGGTTGATTTCATGATTCCACTGCTCTCTACTCAATAGACCTTTGATCCGTCTGAGAAGCTCGACCAAGGTAAAAGAAAGACCAAGACCTTTAATTCGCTCTTCAATTTGATCACGCGCAATCAAAAACAAAATAGGCATGGTTTTTCCATTCTTGCCCACATCATGCAAAATATTCCAACCATTTAAACCAGCAAACATAACATCCAAGACTACTAAATCATATTCACTAAACAATAACGCAAGATGCTTACCTGTTATTTCATCTGTGACCCAATCGACCATATAACCTGCTTCTGATAATGCTTGGTTAAGATAACTCCCTATTTTTTGCTCATCTTCGACTAGTAATATTTTCATCTTAAACCTATTAAAGCCCTGCTTAAGAAGATAATAACGTTGTACTACTTTAAATAGTTTTGAATGACATAAATGTAATTTTGGTGTCATTTCAATGTTCATTTCTGCAATAGATCAATATAAAAATTCAGCTTTGAGAGCAAAATAGGTCTGCAAAAAGATGCTTTAAGACGTTTCGCCGAGTTCATAAAAAATAAAAGCCTAGCAATTAAGCTAGGCTTTTAGATATTCCAATAACAAGGTTTATTGAAGATTAGGATCTGCCAATAAAGTTGTCGCGGCAAGTTTTCCAAGATTATTCGAAGCCAATGGGCTATCACCTGTTAATAATTTACGATCTTGATGAACCTGCCCTGTGATGCCTTTATTTAAGATTTCGACACCTAGCTTTTCAAGATTTTCCCCCACTAACCAAGGTAATTGTCCTGGCATATAGCCGATATCAATATTTGCACCTTTATCAAGGGAGTCAGGGAACACACAAATCTTGTAGTCCTTAAAAATATAATCCTGCGGATCTTCATCTACAGCTGCTGCAAGCAATGAAGCTGGTCCATGACATAACGTAATCACATATTTATCATTTTTAATGGCCCACTTTAATAGCTGTTTAACTTCTACGCTTTCTGGAATCTTAGCAAGAACACCATGTCCACCCGGAATAAAGATACCCGCATAAGGTGAATCTGCACTTAAAGCTTGTTCCAGAATATCTGCTAATTTGAGCGGCGCTTTGAGTTGCTTTTCATATTTTTTATACGTATCTAAGACCACTTGTTCTTCATTCGGCATCGCCCACATTTCCAACTTAACTGGATTGCCCGAAAGTGTTGCCACATCAAAGGCAAAACCTGCATTATCCAAGTGGAACATTGGCAATAACATTTCAACTGGATGATTTCCCGTAGAAAAGAATTTTTCATTTTGCATCAAGATATAACGTTCATCTGTTGCAATCATTAAAATCCGTTTGTCGCCTTGATATGGATTTGAGTAAGTCGTGCCATCATAATCTGTTTTTGCCGAGGTGTATTGGTTCAGCGAATATGGCGATGGGAAAAAAGCATTGTCTTCTGCATGGTCTGGACTTGGGTTGCGATCATCAGGATTTGTTGTCATTTTTGAGATTCCTCATCAGGTCGTTATGTTTATATACATACTGCTTGAGTCACCTGTCACACTCAAGTTTTGAGTATGAACAGGCATGGATTGAACACAATTAGGCAAATTAGGACTTAATTTCGAGTACCACTTTGCCCGTATGTTGGCTGCTTTCCAAACATTGATGTGCCTGAGCCACCTCATCAAATGCAAAGGTTTTGTAGATCATTGGTTTGCATTGATCCGCCTCAATTAAAGGCCAGACAAACTGCTCAAGTTCTTGAGTAATTTGAGCTTTTTCAGCATTGGTTCTAGCACGCATGGTCGAACCTGTGACAACAGCCCGTTTTAACATTAACTCCTGTATATCAAAGCCATCGACTTTTCGTCCCCCCATAAAACCGATAATCACCAATCGACCATCACGCTTTAATAATCTCAGATTTTGATTAAAGTAAGCGGCGCCGATAATATCCAAAATCACATCTACACCTTGGCCATCGGTTTGAGCCAAAACCTCTTTTTCAAAATCTTGGGTTTTGTAATTAATTACCTGTGACACCGAAGCTAATTTATCAACTTTGTCGTCACTTCCAACAGTGGAGAAGTTTTTGATGCCCATCGCATGACATAAGCTGATTGCTGTGGAACCAATACCACTGGCTCCACCATGAATTAGTACAGTTTCAATCTTTTTCAACTGTCCAATCTGAAATAAATTAGCCCAAACGGTAAAATAGGTTTCAGGAATAGCCGCTGCTTCGACAAAACTCAGATTCTTTGGAATTTTTAAGGTTTGATTGGCAGGTACTGCACAGTATTCTGCATAGCCACCACCATTGGTCAGTGCACAGACCTTATCACCGACTTTAAACTGTGTGACGTGTTCACCTATTTGACTGATTACTCCTGAAACTTCTAGCCCAGGGATGGGTGTGACTCCTTTAGGCATTGGGTATAACCCTTGGCGCTGTAGAATATCAGGTCGGTTGATACCCGTTGCGTAGACTTCAATGAGCACTTCATCTGCTTTAATCTCTGGTCGAGGTCCTTGAGTGACTTGTAAAACCTCAGGACCGCCAGCTTGTGTAATTTCGATATATTTCATTTGTTCTACGCTATTTTGATTCATTTAATCATGACTCCATTTGAGTATTAGTATCGGCATGTTTGGGAGGAAAACCAAATTGCTTTTTGAATTCTCGGCTGAATTGAGAAGAGCTCTGATATCCAACAGCATAAGCCGCTTGAGCCACACTTTGGTCTGCGTTTTGCAACAATTGTTTTGCCTTATGCAACCGAACCACTTTTAAATATTGCAATGGTGAATATTGTGTGACTTGTTTAAAGGCTTTATGAAATGCAGAGGTACTCATATTGGCTTGCTCTGCCAGCATCTCAACTGTTAATTTCTCGGTAAAATGATGCTGAATATATTCACAAATTTTATAAATCGGTCGGAGATTGCCCTGAGCGACCAAGCCTGTTAAGGCATCAGCACCTGAATGTTGAATAACGCGATAGAGTAACTCACGTTTAATTTGATCTCCCAAGATCAATACATCCTGTTCAGAAGTCAGGGTATTTAATAAACGGATAAGGACATTCGATATCATTTGATCATACTGGATCACACTCATTCCTGTGGTGAGTGGCTTAAACTGGTAATTTTCAAAATAGGTTTTAGCCAGTAGTTCATTGACCGTATCCGCTTCCAATTTCATGCTGATCGCAATCATTGGTGTTTCAGGACTGGCAATAGTGTCACAATCAAAGGGCATTGAAACTGAGACGATCAGGCATTCGTTTTGCTTGAATGAATAAGTCTCTGTGCCGATATAACCGCGCTTTTGCCCTTGCAAAACAAACACGAGGGTTGGTTCTTGCAATACAGCAATCGGTGGTGTGTTGTGATCGACACGCATCAAGGTAATGCCATCAATCGAAGTGGCAAAAAAGCCTTCTTTATGCACCACTTTTAGAAATAAATTGATCAGTGTTTGGTCATTCATCATGTGTCATCTGATGATTTGAAATATGATTTTTATTATTAAATAGCAAAGCCATAAAAACTGTTAGTTTTATGCAGAATTAGGCATGGAAAAGAGAGTTTTGTAAATTTTTTTAGAATTACCTATAACTTAGGTTTTAAACTTTCAACCCATTTATTAGCATTACCCTCAAAAAAATCCTTTAATCGATTCTCAATATGTTCAAGCTCCCAAACAGCCGCTCTTTCTAAGCTTTTGCACTCGTCATAGCCTGCACTAATCTCAAGACTAGTTCTTGAATCATAGATAGTGAACTCCTTAGTAAACATATCTTGTTTAAAGAATAAAGGAAAACTTATAAGATTCGAATCTAAGTTACGATTGCCTATAATTTCCCATCTACTAGATGTAATTGCATGTTTCATTACCCAAACTTTAAATAAAACATTTTTTCCAATAATTTGATCAATATCTAATAAAGGCTGAGATGTATTTAAATTATAAAAAGCGAATAAAGGGTCAGCTAAAACTCGACCATAGCAAAAAGAATTATTTGAAAGTTTTATGAGCGCAATATCTCCTTCCTTTCTTTTAATACGTTTATTTATTGCCATAAACTCTTACCTTACTAAGTTAGATACTATCAATGACTATACCTAATATTTGGACTAATAAAACTGACTCGAATCCAACATCTGTAAAGTAATTTTTTTCACTTCATCACGACTTTGCATAATATGCGCTTCAATCGCATTGATCGCTTGTTCAGTGTGTCGATCGAAAATAAAACCCAAGATTTTTTGATGTTCTTGATAAGTTGCTTCAATCCGATAATCTTTAGAAAAATCCAAACGGCGAATAATCCGAATGCGCTCACTCAAATCCCGATGGATCCTCGCCATTTCATTATTGCCTGAAGCTCGGACCAAAGCACAATGAAAATCCTCATCTTGCTGAGAAAGTTGTTTAATGTCTTTTAAATACTCAGAAGGTTGTACTAACCACAGGTCTTTTAACACTGACAGCTCAACCGAATTGTGGTGGTCAATCTGACAGAGTTTACGAATCGAATCTTTTTCCAAAACAATACGAACATCGTAAAGCTCTTCATAGTAACGAAAATTGAGCGGCCGAATCTGCCAACCGCTCCGAAAGCTCACATCAACATAGCCCTCTTGTTGCAAAAGATATAAGGCTTGTCGGATTGGGGTACGACTCACATCATAGGCTTTGGCAACTTCAGACTCAGTAAAGCGTTCACCTGGCATCAATTTGAAATCAAAGATGTCATTCTTGATGCGTTGGTAAACCAGCTCAGACAGATTGTCTGAGCCTTTGGTTGTGTTTTTTATGTTGATGTTCGCTTCTTTCATTCAAGCTTATTCCATATAGACCAATGGTTCACCACTGTGTACGGTTTGCCCTGCTCTACAAATAATGGCCTTAACAATACCATCCTCTTCCGCATAGACAGGTAACTCCATTTTCATGGCTTCAATAATAGCAACAGTTTCACCTTTTTTGATCTCTTGACCATGTTCCACAAAGATCTTCCAGATATTTCCTGTCATTGAAGCATTTAAAGAAGAAAGATGGCTGTAATCAACATGATTGGTTTGCTCCTCTTGCTGCTCAGGTTGTGCAGCAAACTCTTCTTTCCAGCGACTCACTTCAGTACTAAAGGCCTGTTGTTGCTTGTCTTTAAATGCCGCGATACTTTCCGCTTCATTGTCCAAGAATTGTACATAATCTGCATAATCAAACTCAGTTTCTTCAATCTGAATCTGAGCACGGCCATTTTCAAAATCTGCACGCCATTCATTCAATTCAGCTTCAGTCACTGGAAAATATTTAATCTGATCAAAGAATTGCAAGAACCATTGCTTATCACCAAATTGCTTGTTCTTTTTAAACTTGTTCCAGATCGGCAGCGTCCGACCAATCAACTGATAACCACCGGGTGAATCCATGCCATAAATACACATGTACATCCCACCAATACCCACTGTGCCTTCCGCAGTAAAAGTACGTGCAGGATTGTACTTAGAACTGAGCAAACGATGGCGTGGATCAATCGGCACCGCACATGGTGCTGTCAGATAAACATCGCCCAAACCGAGTACTAAATAATTGGCATCAAAAATAATATCTTTGACTTCATCACGATGTGCTAGCCCGTTAATACGTTGGATAAAATCAACGTTATTCGGTAACCACGGCGCTTTGGCGCAAACACTTTCCTGATAACGTTCCACTGCACCTAAAGTCGCACTATCTTCAAATGCCATTGGTAAATGAACAATACGCGATGGAATCTTAAGCTGGCTTAAATCACCCATTTGTTCTTCAAGTTTAAGCAATTGATGAATGAGCTCAGCTTGAGGAATCACCAGACCATCATATTTAATTTGTAGGGAACGCACACCTGGTGACAGTTCCAAAACACCTGCAAGATTGGCATCACGAATCATTTGAATGAGTTGATGCACACGCAAACGTAGTGCCAAATCTAAGATGTTTTCACCATATTCTAATAATATATAGCTATCACCCGCTTGGCGATAGACAGTTTTTGGTGATAAATCAGTTGGTTCACGTTGAGCCAAAATGGTGGTAAACACGTCTTGAGCTGATTCAATGGTTTCAACGACTTTAGAAGCAGCGGCAAAGTTCTGAATATTGTCGATTTGTTTCCGTTCTAATGCATTGGCTTGCTCTGCCGTGATTGGGTAAAAACGGATTTTGTCATCGGCTTTCAGTTGACCTACTTTCCATAGCTCGGCTTTGGCAATAGTCACTGGACAAACGAAGCCACCTAGACTTGGGCCATCTTTTGCCAAAATCACAGGGAAATCACCGGTAAAGTTGATCGCACCAATTGCATATTCACAGTCATGCACATTAGATGGGTGCAAACCTGCTTCACCACCATTTTCTCTAGCCCAGCTCGGTGTTGGACCTGAAAGTCTGACCCCTAAACGGTTTGAGTTAAAGTGAACCGTCCACTCAGAGGCAAAGAATTCTTCCACATATTCAGGTTTAAAGAAATCAGGTGCGCCGTGCGGTCCATACAGCACTGCGATTTCCCATTCATTGCTATATTCTGGAATGAGATCTTTGGATAAGGCTTGTGGTGTCTCCGTTGCCAACGGTAATTCCGCACTGGCAAGTTCTGCATCGACCATTTTGATCATGTCGCCAACACGTAAAGTACGTCCTGCATGACCACCGAAATTACCCAATGCAAAGGTTGATCGGCTACCTAAATATAAGGGTACATCCAGTCCATCACGTACAGCTAAGTATGTACGGCAGCCTGATGCTACTTGACCAATTTTCAGGGTTTGACCTGCTTTGACCTTAATCGGCTGCCAAAAAGCAATGCGCTGATCATCCAACATAACAGTACAGCTTGCGCCTGTGAGTGCAATGGTGGTGTCAGCATGGAACTTTAAGCTTGGACCCACCAAGGTAAATTCAAAACCTGCCGCTTTAGCATCATTGCCGACAATACGGTTGGCAAGTTGAAATGCATAATCATCCATAGGACCCGATGGTGGTACACCAATGTCCCAATAGCCTGTACGCCCAGGATAATCTTGAATTGAACTGAGTGTACCCGCTTGGATCACTTCAATGACTTTTGGCGAATAGCTGAAATCGTCAAGCATGCGTGTCCAGATTTGCATGGATTCAAAACGTTGGTCTGAGACAATGGCACGGGCATAATCCAAGTTGGTGCTGATACCATTTAAACGCGTTTCCGCTAACACTACTTTTAATTTTTCAATCGCAGTAGCTCGATCTTCCGCATGTACAATAATCTTGGCAATCATTGGATCAAAATACTGAGAAATTTCAGTCCCTGTTTTCACCCAAGTATCAACACGAATACCTTCGGGAAATGACACTTCTGTAAGCACACCTGGACTTGGCTGGAAATTTTTCACAGGATCTTCGGCATAAACTCGGACTTCAATCGCAGCCCCTTGCGGTTGGATATTGTTGAGATAGTCCCAATCCAATGCATCGCCAGCCGCCACTTTGAGCATACACTCGATCAAGTCAAGACCTGTCACCATTTCCGTTACTGGATGCTCTACTTGTAAACGGGTATTCACCTCAAGGAAATAAAATTCATCCCGCTTGGCATCATAAATAAACTCAACCGTTCCTGCACTGCGATAATTCACAGAACGACCCAGTTCAACAGCAGCTTGATGTAGCTTTTTACGGGTTGCTTCAGGTAAGTTCGCAGCAGGTGTTTCTTCAACCACTTTTTGGTTACGGCGTTGCAATGAACAATCACGCTCACCAAACGCAACTACTTGACCTTTACCATCCCCAAAAATCTGTACTTCGACATGACGTGCTTTATCAATAAAGCATTCAATAAAAACACCTGCGTCTTTAAAGAACTGCTCACCTAGGCGTTTCACGCTTTCATAAGCATCTGCTAGTGCTTGTGGGGTATCGCAACGAGTGAGGCCAATACCACCGCCACCCGCAGTGCTTTTGAGCATGATTGGATAACCAATACGTTCAGCCGCAGTCAATGCTTCCTCCAAACTGTCCAACAAACCTGTCCCAGGAGTCATTGGTACATGAGCCGCTGCGGCAAGTTCACGTGCGCGGTGTTTTAAACCAAATTCCAGAATCTGTTCTGCAGTTGGCCCCATAAAGGCAATGTTATTTTCTTCACAAGCACGAGAGAAATCTGCACTCTCAGACAGAAAACCATAGCCCGGAAAAATTGCTTCTGCTCCAGTCTGTTTAGCGGCTTGAATCAGTTTTTCGATACTCAAATAAGTATCAGCTGGTTTTAAACCATCTAATGCAATTGCGACATCTGCATCCTGTACATGCTGTGCATAGCGGTCGCTGTCCGAATAAACCGCGACACTGGTAATGCCTAATTTTTTCAGCGTTCGAATTGCTCTAACAGCAATTTCACCACGGTTTGCAATAAGTACGGTCTTAAACATGATGATTTCCCCCTAAAAATTAATTGGCTGTATTGGCGAGTTGCTGATCTGCTTGACTGTTACGGTGCTGGATATACGCTCTCCAACCGCCAAAATGGCTGATATTCTCTGCATCGCCTAAGCCATAGGGTTCACAAATAAAGCCTTTAACCCAACGGCCATCTTCCAGTTCGACATTGCCCATACCCAATGGGGTTGGAATTTCTGCCACAAACTCACCAAAACGTGCTGTTGGTACATCCCAGAGCTCGACAATGATGCTTTGCCCATCTTGCTGACGAGCCAAACCAGGTTTTGGCGGAACTGTCCCATTCAAGGCATACAGCGCATAATCCTGAGAGGTTTTGGTGGTTTCGACATGCACGGCACCACGTGTGGTGAGTTGAAAATTCAGTGGCATTCCCGTTAGATGTGCCCCTACAACCGCAACACGAATATGGTGAGGAGACAACAAAGTCGGTGCACTTGCTACAGCTAATGTCTTATCTAAAGCACCGAGTTTCAGTGCTAAATAGTTCTGCCATGCTTTGCCGAAATGCACCAAGGCTGCATCGTGCCAAGCAGGTGCAATTAAGGTGATACCAAAAGGTAAGTTGTCAGCTCTAAAGCCTGCAGGTAATGCCAAGGCACTTAAATCAGCGAGGTTGGTGAAATTGGTATACGTGCCGAAATGCGCGTTATACTCAATCGGGTGCTGTTGCATTTGTTCAATGGTATAAATCGTTGGTGAAGTTGGCACGATCAAGGCATCAAACTCAGCCAAGCTAGCTTGGATTTTTCGAGTCAAATCCTGTTTTAAATATTCAGCATTGTAGACATCCACTGCAGAATACTTTTCACCTTGTTGAATAATTTCTAAAACGGTCGGATCAAAATCAGCAGCATTGGTTTTGAGGAGATCGGCAGCCGCTGCAGTGCGTTCTGCCACCCAAGGACCTTGATAGAGTTGTGCTGCAAGTTGCTCAAAAGCAGAAAAATCAATCGGTGTCATTTCAGCATTTAAGCTTTCAAGTAATTGAATGGTGTGTTGAAAGGCTTTTTCTGCTTGCTTGTCACCAAAGAAGTTCAATTTATTCGGAATGGCAAATTTCAATTTGCTGGAAAAACGTGCAGGTACGTTTTTAGGATGCTGACGTGAATAGCTATCTAAAGCATCATAAGCTTCAACTTGCGCAGCCACCAATTCAGCATCAGCGACTGTAAGAGCAAAGATTGAAATACAATCAATACTTTTTACTGCAGGTAATAAACCACGATTAGAAAAGCGGCCCTTGGTTGGCTTTAAACCGACTATGTTATTGAACGCTGCAGGCACACGACCTGATCCTGCGGTATCAGTCCCGAGAGAAAATGGCACTAAGCCGCGTGCCACCACACTGGCTGAACCCGAACTTGAGCCCCCACTGACATATTCAGGTTTAAAACTATTCGGTACAGCCCCAAAGGGTGAACGTGTGCCAACTAAGCCTGTGGCAAATTGATCAAGATTGGTTTTACCAACGACAATCGCTCCTGCTTGTTTAAGTAATCGAACCGTTTCAGCATCTTGTGTTGCGACACGATTTAATGCCTTGCATGCTGCTGTAGTAACAAAACCAGCCACATCAATATTGTCTTTGACTGCAAATGGCACACCATAGAGAGGAAATTGTTTTTGCAGATTTTCCGCATCTTGAGTCAGTTGCTTTAAAGATTGGATTTGTTGCTCAACTAAATCTGTACTCGCAAGAGAAATCCAAGCAACGTCCTTAGGATCAAGTGCTGAAACTAACTCCTGCAAAATATCGAGTTGAATTTCTTGCTTTAAATACGCTGTTTGCCATTCAGAAATTGTCCAGCCTAAAGTTTTTATTTCGCTCACTTTATGAATCCTATCTTGTATACAAGTTTGAATAGATAGAAGCAGAAAGCGTGCCAAAAATGTTTTTAATATATAAATTAACAACTTAATAAAAACACTAAAATGCAAGTTTGTTTGAATGGTTTAATGATGGTGCTAAAAAGATTCGACAGAAATACCGATGCGCTATAACTCAGCAAATTTTTATTGAGAGAGAAAGGATCAAAACAAAGACCATGAAATGCTATTTAAATTATTTATATTTATAAGATTATTTATTTACTTTCAGATAGTTGGCTAAATCTTCAAACTCAGTTGCGACAGCCTGAGTTGCTTGCTGCTCCATGGCTCTAAACTTCTTGAGCACCACTTGCCCCAATTCGGTTAGCACTGCACCACCACCATGCGTTCCACCCGTTTGGGTATCGACCAGATTAGAATGAAAGCATTGGTTCATGGTATCCACCAATTGCCATGCACGGCGATAACTCATCTTCATAGATTTCGCGGCTTGGGAAATTGATCCTGTACGATGGATTGCTTCAAGTAGCTCAGCTTTACCCGGACCAAAAGCAATCTGCTCATCAGATAAGATTCGCACATGTAGCTTTAATTGTGCTTTTGACATTTCATATTACCCAAGATTTGATGATGTATTTCACATCATCAAATCCTATCATTTTTAATTAGAAGTGAATCACGGTGCGAATCGACTTACCTTCGTGCATTAAGTCAAAGGCATGATTAATATCATCCAATGGCATAGTATGCGTTACAAATGGTGCCAACTCAATTTCACCTTTCATTGCATCTTCCACCATTTTCGGTAATTGACTACGGCCTTTTACCCCACCAAAAGCAGTTCCCATCCATTTACGCCCTGTCACCAACTGGAATGGACGCGTTGAGATTTCCTGACCTGCACCCGCAACGCCAATAATCACTGATTGACCCCAACCACGGTGTGCACATTCCAGTGCCGAACGCATGACATTGGTATTGCCAATACATTCAAAAGAATGGTCAACGCCCCAACCTGTCATTTCAACAATCACTTGTTGAATCGGCTGATCATAATCTTTCGGATTTAAGAAGTCAGTTGCGCCAAACTGTTTTGCCAGTTCAAATTTATCAGGATTAGTATCAATAACAATAATACGTCCGGCTTTGGCTTGACGCGCACCTTGCACTGCTGCGAGGCCAATACCACCTAAACCAAAGATGGCAACGCTATCACCCTCTTGTACCTTTGCCGTATTATGTACTGCACCAATACCTGTGGTTACGCCACAACCCAATAAACACACTTGTTCATGGTTGGCTTCAGGGTTAATTTTTGCCAGAGACACTTCTGCAACAACGGTGTATTCACTAAAGGTTGAACACCCCATATAGTGATAAATCGGTTGGCCATTATAAGAAAAACGTGTTGTGCCATCTGGCATTACGCCTTTACCTTGAGTTGCACGAACAGCAACGCATAAATTGGTTTTTCCCGATTTACAGAATAAGCATTCTTTACACTCAGCGGTATACAATGGAATCACATGGTCACCGACTGCAACACTGGTCACACCTTCACCAACTTGCACCACAACCCCTGCACCTTCATGTCCAAGTACTGCGGGGAAAACACCCTCAGGGTCATCACCTGATAAAGTGAAAGCATCGGTATGGCACACACCAGTATGGGTAATTTTAATCAGGACTTCACCCGCTTTAGGTGGTTCAACATCAAGCTCTACGATTTGTAATGGTTCGCCTGCGGCAAAAGCAACGGCTGCACGAGATTTAATCACAATGACACTCCTTTGGGTCAGTTGATATTTCAACCATGCATTGTGTTATCGGCTAAATGAGGAGCAATTAAAGCTCCGTAAATAAACAAGGCATGAAAGACAGGCAAAGGCGGCTCCCTTGTCAAGTTTCATAACGCAGTTTACGGAAGTTTTAGCCATAACCCTACGGGACAGTTAGATTTTTTATCGTTACAGCGTTAGGTTTCACAGCTTTAGTCGCTGTTCATTACTTAGAATCACTAAGTTTCACAAACCCTGCCTTGTACCGCTTAAAAAATCCCTTCTGTCACAAGCATCTGTGAAATGTCAGCTGCCCCTAATTTACTTTAAATAAGATTTAAGAATTTTACTGACTTGAATGAGCTCTTGACTGCGTTGCAACTCAGATGACTCACCGACAACTAAAGTGTCTTTGAGGTGAATTTCGAGAAGTTCCGTCATCAAACCATTTAATGCACCACGAACTGCACAGATTTGCTGCAAGATATCAGCACATTCTGTGTCATTTTCCAAAGCCCGTTCCACACTCTGAACTTGACCTTGGATTCGTCTTACACGTGTGAGAATCTTTTTTTTATCCTCTAACTGTTTAGGCATAATGTCGACCACATTAAATCTAAAAATATACTATACACCAGTATAGTAAACTAATTCAATATATATGGTTTTTAATTCTATAAAATGATATTTCATGGGCCTAATTTACATAAATAAAAAACTAATATTCGAAATAAGCAATTGATTATATTGATAATTACATTTCACCCTTGGAACAAACAGGCATTTAGATATATAAGAAAATCAATCATCTACAAATTACTGTTGGATCCACACGCTTGATCAATAAAATGATAAACAATTCATACCATTTTAAGATAATGACACTTGTTATCATGTTAGGAATTGGTGGCTGTTCTTTGCCACCCAATCAGAACCATGATCGGAGTAACTCCTTGCATACGAAAACAAAGTGGATGAATGATCCACAAGCCGATCTTAATATTGAAAAAGGTTTAACTGCATTTTTAGCATTGGATGATGCCTTTTTAAGTATTGCTTCCCGTATTCATTTAATTCGAAATGCCAAGCATCAACTGGATTTACAATATTATATTTGGAATGACGATGCGATCGGCAACATGATGCTGCATGAGTTGCTCAAAGCTGCTGATCGTGGGGTAAAAGTCCGTTTATTGATTGATGATCAGAATGGCATAAAACTAGATAAAACCTTAAAAGCCCTTGCCCAACATCCAAATTTTGAAATCCGTATTTTCAATCCTTATAAATTTAGACACTTACGCTTTATTGATTATGTTTTTAGACTGAAACAGATTAATCATCGTATGCACAATAAGCTTACCATTGCCGATCATTCAATTGCAGTGACAGGTGGCCGTAATATCAGTAGTGAATACTTTGAGGCCAGTGACCAGTTTCAGTTTAGCGACATGGACATTTTGTTCTACGGTAAAGCCGTCGATCACGCGGAACAGGTTTTCGATGAGTTCTGGTCAGATAAACTCAGCTATTCAACTGAGCAATTAATGGGTTCTGGTACGCTCCAACAACTGGAAAGTTTAAGAAATACTTATAAAGCCTTAGATCAGGTGGATACACCCACCGAAGATAAACTCGAAGCCGCTCAAGATTATTTAAAATTACGTCTACAAAACTATCCAATCCAATGGGCAAAAGCACATTTTGTCGCAGATCATCCGAATAAGGCCTTAGGACAAGCCAAAGATCAGGAACTTTTATATGCTCAAGTTCTGAAAATTATGGGTAAACCAGAACAACATATGGAGTTAGTTTCGGCTTATTTTGTTCCTACGCAACAAGGAACTGCTTACCTCAATCAACTCTCCAAAGATGGTATTAAAGTCCGCGTCCTAACCAATAGCTTGGTGGCGAATGATGTCGCCGTGGTGCATTCTTTTTATAGCCAATACCGTAAACCACTTTTACAAAGTGGCGTGCAACTGTATGAGTTTAAACCGAATATTGAACGTAAAAAACGGACTTGGTATGAAATTGCGACAGGCAGCGTGATTCCTGTAAAAGGCAAGAATCGCTCAAGTTTGCATGCCAAATTTTTTGATGTTGATGGAAAAGTTTTTATTGGTTCATTTAATTTTGACCCACGTTCTGCCCATTTAAATACAGAAGTTGGTTTAGTGGTGGAATCTGATCATTTACAAGACCAAATCACCGCCATGCTGGATCAGCATTTATTACAAGTGGCTTATCAGCTCAAATTAGATAAAGACGGTAACATTGTTTGGTATGAGCATAAAGAAAATGGTGAAGTGGTTGAACATCATCACGACCCTGAAAGTACCAAATTCCAGCGTTTTACCATGCACTTTGTGTCTTATTTTCCCATTGAATGGATGATGTAAACGCATAGCGAGTTTATCTAGACTCGCTATAATTACTTAATCCAAAGTCATTTCAAACAAACACAGCCCTTCTATCTCTAACGGTATCTTAATCTGTGTAAAAGATGCCTGTTCAAGTGCATCTAAATGCTCTTGTTTGGTCATATAAAGCTGATCATTTTGCATCGCATGTGCTGCGCACAAATGATCGCAGACTAAATAATAGCCTTTGGGTTTTAATAATGTTTTTACGATTTTATGGAAATCAGTTGCATAGCATTTATGTCGAAGCTCATGTAATGCTTGATGGATAATAATCAAATCATACTTCTGAGAGAATGTATTCTGCCAATCAGCAGCTTTAAAGCTTCCAACAATATAGGTTGCCCGTGCTCTTTCAGTGATATTGAGTTTTTCTTGTGCCAGCTGATGCATCACCTCTGAAAAATCAAAAGCAGTATATTCAATATTAGCAAGTTGCGAGAGCAAATGTTGAGCTAAAAAACCTGGTCCAGAACCAAGTTCTAATACCTGATATTGTTCAGAAATATGCTGCCTAATGAGATTGGCATAATATTCAAAGAAGTCTTTGCGCCACGGCCTTTTCATATTCGCCGTTTCTTGCCATTCCAAAGCATCAGCGAAATTTCTTAAATCAATTGGGCTTGCGACATCCTGCATTTATTTCCCCTTATTTATATTTATACCAAGCCAATTTGTTCAAAAAATTGCTTATAAGCTTCAGCTTTCTTTTCCAGTGCTAAAGGATAGGCTCTCGATGATGATGGTAATCGGTATAAATTCAGCTCTCGATCAGCATAATTCACCTGCACCGACTGTCCAATCATAGGCTTACTAGCTTGCTCTGGAAAGTGTAGCATCAGCGTATCTGTGGCTTTATCGCCTGTGGTCATGATGGTATGGCACAGTGGAATTTGTTCCAGTAATTTGGATAAATCTGTAGGCGTGACAATTTCTAAAAATTTATCAGAAGCATTACCTTGTAATCGTTTCACTTGATAGGCCGTGTCAAAGATTCCTACACCAATTTGAGTCAAGAACTCACGGATCAGTTGCTCTTTAAAGTTTTTATTGGGCAAATCTAAAAAGTGATCTTTATCATTAAAAAAGATCAGGCCAAAAATTCTCCACATATCATTTTGATAGTTCGGATAGTAAAAATCCATCTTCCAGCGAGTTTGTGGCGGTGGAAAACTGCCCAACATCAGCAGCTTTGCAGTCGCAGGTAAAAATGGTTGTAATGGATGCGTTTCTATTTCTATATCAGTCATTTATACAAAGAGCCAAATTTTAAATTGAGCGAAAAGTTTCGTTTATTTTATAGAATCTTCCAGTGTTTTGCTTGAGTCTTTTGTTGGTGCAAATTTCACTTTCACAAAATTTTCACAAAATATTCGCAATATCATTTTTTTCATTGAGCTTTGAGTTTGCCTATCTGACATAAGTAGATTGAGTGAAAACCTGCTCTCAAAATATAAAAAAACCGCTTCAGAAAGCGGTTTCAGTAGAGGTCAACAAATTAAGAAGCCTTCCCTTCATTTAAGCTTTTATAGGAATCTTCCTGCTCTTTACTGAAAGTCATGGAATCTTGAATCATGCTCTCAGTAATCTGAAAAAGCCGTGTGAGTTCCTTGAATACTGACTCAGGTACGTTATAGACCTTGGCCAGATATTCAATTGTTCGCTCTTGCTTGTGCTGGATTGCATCCAACATTGCTGCAATATCGGCAACTTGTTCATATGCCAGTGCAAAGCCCTCAGCAACATCACTTGCATCATAGACTTGATTTTCAGCAACTAACTGGGTCATACTGTTCATGTAGTTTATTGCTCCATGCGATGACAACACTAAGCCCTTTGTTTTCCGCCAAGAAATTATCAAGGGCTTTTTTATTGCCTGAATTATGCATTGTGATTTCCTAATAGCTTTGAAAGCTTGGTTAATCCCTTTGGTGTCACTCTCACCTGCTCTGTGATCTTTTCTGAGCCATCAGGACGAGTAATCACTTCGGTTTTATGTTCCAGATAACCTGCCTGTAGCTTATCGCTATAACCATGCCATGCGGCATTGCCCAGACGTTTGTAAATCCAGCCATTTAACTGGAGCCATTTGATTAGATCACTTTGGCGCATTTGTAAGTTATTTGCTGTGTCACGCAAGCAAAAGCTTCCATCCGCTTTAGCAATACGCTTAAAGGCTTCAACTGTTGGCTGCATAACCTCTACTTGCTGTTCAAGCTCAATCACTTTTTCTGAATATGTCAGCAAGGCATTTCGTAAAGCATGTGGATCTGCCAATAGTTTCATTGGATCAATTGGTTTAGCAACTTGAGCTTCTAATTCCTGCCAACGATCTACTAAACGAGCGGTAAACTCTGGGCAAAGTTGAGCAACGACAATGATGCTGTCTCGTTTACCTTGTTCACCTGTGAAAATGTAAGTCTTAACTTTAATATTTAACCCTAAGTTGTTGATTTTATCGATATCCTCAATTTGAGGAAGCCGAATTACACCTTTATCAACAAGAGTTTCAATAGTCCGTTTCACGTTGTCAGATCGCTTATTAACAAGCTCAGCAATCTCAATATGATTCATGGATTGTACGTGTAATGATGGAACAATCGCATTCATGTTTTAACTCCTTCTTGAATGATCAACAATTTGACCGCTTTATTAATCAGATAATTCATAGATCGCTCGTCAGACTCACCTTTAGCCTTAAGCTGTTTGTGAGAATCAATTTCCAAGCGGACTTTCACATAGACGAATTCTTTAGGTTTCATACTCCCTCCAATGTCCCCATTTTGGGGTGTTTAATCAATGTACCCATTTTGGGGTTATTGGTCAATCCCCAAAATGGGGTTAACATAAATTTTATTTTTAAAGCCTTTTGCTATGAATGAAGATGACAACAAAGTTGTGACCATGAAAGTACGTGTAACTCCTGAATTTAGAGAGAAACTTGTTACGACAGCAAAGGGAAATAACCGCTCCATGAATGCAGAAATTGTTGATAGACTGGAAAAAAGTTTTGAAACTAACCAATCTATTTATATTGGAGCTTTTACGGATGCAGGTGTAAAAATCCTTAGCCATGTCATGACATCGCTCAAAGAAAGTGGATTGAGCGACGATCAAATTAAAGAAATTTTTAATGGCTTTAAACTTAATAAAGATGAATGAAACTGAATCAGCTCCATTTTTAGATAAATAATTTGAGTCCATAAAAGGCCTCATCGTGTTGTTTCGATGAGGCTAGTTAAACAAAAAGTATGAGGTGACATACAAGTGCCATCTAATAAAAAATTAGTGACACCTAGAGGTGTCACTTCATCTAGTTCTTTGATTTATTTATATCTTTAGGATTTGTAATAGCTGCAATTCGGTCTTGCAATCTCGTACCTGTATAACCAGATTTATTTAAAAAGGCTTTTATTGCGGGGGTATGATCGTGATGAGGGTATTCATTATGAATATATTTTGACTCCCAAGCTTGTATTGCTAACAGTAATTCAGGCGCGTGATTAGGGTGATCTCTATCAAGTGAAGGGTGCTCTGAGCTACCTTGTTGTTCCAATTGTTTAATATGTTCCTGTGCTCTGAGCAATTCTGCTTTTAGTTTTTCATTTTCTAGTAGCAATTGATCCCGCTGCTGTTGGTAATGTTCTGTTGTTGCATGTCCTATTACGGGAAGCCCCACGCTGTTATAACTCTCAAAAAGATCTTGTAATTCCTCTGGTAGATTCCAGCCTAAGCTTTTTGCCCATGCAACAAAGTCTTTAATTTTTATTTTCGTATGTATTTTAGAAAGCTTATCTTCATCTTTGAAAATAAAGGGATGATTGTCATTCCCAATATAAGAAAATAAAACATCCATTCTATGATCCAGCTCTTTACCCCCTTCATGTATAACAATCTCATCTAATAATGAAGAATAATGTTTATTATCACCTAATGGGTTTAATCCCATCGATAAGTTTATTAAACAAGAAACATCTAACTCATAGAGACTCAACCAATAGCTCCAATCAGGTTTTAGTCCTCTCAACTCTCTATTATTTAATTTATTGATTGGTTGAAAGTTTATTAAATCATCTGTCAGCCAACAATAGTCTTTCCAGCGAGTTAAGAAATTCTCTTGAGATTTAGTAAAAATTTTCTCACCAAAACCATGAATTACTTCTTCTATTTCAGTTTTAGCAAATATGTCATCTTCTCCAAATTTTACTCTATGTAAAAAGTTACTGGTTTGATGCCAACTTTTTTGATTGTATTTATTATCAGCAATAGAGAAGTGTACTTCACTTTCAAACTCGTTTCTTTTGACTAGTTTCCTTTCATACATTGGAGCAATTTCATCCAAGTTATGTTTGTATAAATAGCTAGCAACATACTGTATTTTTCTTTTTTGATAGGTTGCAATTAATTGAATCAGTTCTATAGCACTAATGTATTCACCATGATTTTTAATTCTATTTAATAAATCATCTATCAAAAATGAAACCGGCTTACTCATTACTACCCCTAAAGAATACAGAGAAAAATAATCTAAATGCTAAATATACCTCAACTTGGGGGTATTAAGGGGTATCATTTATACTATTTGTTACGGTATCATTTTATGATCTTATAATGTTTGTTTAATTAGCAAGCAGCCAACAATGCACAAGAAAATTCTGATTTAACGAGTGAACAAGGAAATAAATCATGGTAGACATGGTGCCTACAACGCTAACTAACGTAGACAACATCACACCGGGTGAAAAAAAAGTTTATAAATTTTTACAAGACCTATTCATAGATCAAGATGCTATTGTCTGGTATGAGACAGAGGCTTTAGGGCGTTATTCGGATTTTATTTTATGGTTCCCCACCCATGGCTTACTTGCCATTGAAGTCAAAGACTGGACCAAAAGCAATTTTAAAGAAGTTAATCCTACACACTTTAAGGGTAACTTTTATCGTAAAGATAAACCAGATGTTGTAACCAACCCTAGAATTCAGGCTCGCACTGTTGCAATGAATCTTTTAAATAAATGTAAGAGAAATGATTCATTAATAGCAAAATCTGGTCATTATGAAGGTAAAACGATATTCCCTATTACCTACTGCGTTTTTTATACAAACATTTATCGTAGTGATGCTGCCTCACTGGGCCTATTAGAAGATGGCATAAATGAGCAGAATAAAATCTTATTCAAAGATGAACTTGAGTACGACCTAGAGCACAAAGATAATCGAAAAGAAGTTATTAGAAAAATTCATCTTAACTTTAAAGAATTCTTCGATTTTGAGCCTCTCAACTATACTCAGCTCAAGACTCTAAGATATTTATTATTTCCAGAAATACGAATCAATGCACTTGAAAATCACGAACTGTTTGATGCAGAGCCCCAAGATTTAATGGCTCTAGATCTTCAGCAAGAGATGATTGCTAAGAATATTGGTACTGGACATAGGATTCTTAAAGGTGTGGCAGGCAGTGGTAAATCTTTAGTTATTGCATGCCGAGCCAAATATTTAAAAACAGTGTATCCAGACTGGAAAATTCTTGTCGTATGTTTCAACAATACCCTATGTAATCATATCCTCAATATGATGAATGAAAATCATATTGATCAGATAGACATTTCAACGTTCCATGGCTTAGTTAAGAAGATTACCAATGCAAATCTGACTATGCTCGATAAAGAAACTCAGGATGAATATAGCCTCAGAATTACCGAGATATTAAATAAACATCTAGACAATACTGAGCTTACTCAAAAGTATGATGCTATTCTAATTGATGAAGGCCAAGACTTTGCCCAAGAATGGATTCAAAGTTTAATCAGAGTCTTAAACCCAGAGACTAATAGCATTCTATTCTGTTATGACCCTGCACAGAATATCTTTAATAGAAAAAGACCGAGCTGGAAGTCCTTTGGTTTAGAAGTTCAAGGTAAAAAACCTACAGAATTGATGCGTTGTTATCGGAATACTAAAGAAATTCTAATGACAGCTAGAAGTTTCTTAAACAGTAGAACACTGGATAGTCTAATTGCCGAAGATGACTTTGATCGTGTACTGGACCCAGATACGGGTGAATGCAAAGTTGGTACTATACCTGTTGCGTATCAAAGTAAAGATCTTGAAGAAACGATCAATCTTATTGTTAAGAAGAGCAATTATCTTATTAAAAACGGCTACTCTGAAAGCTCGATTGCCATTTTAGTAGCAAGGCATGTATCACAGGCTAAAGTCGATATGTTGCTTCGAAATGCTTTTGCTGATTTCGCACCGAATGTTGCGTTTAAGTTTATTCTGACAAGCCAAGATAAAAAGACTTTAAACCTAAAGGATCCAACAATAAAAATTCTAAATTTTGAATCTTCAAAAGGCTTAGAGTTTGAGCATGTTTTCTTGATTGGTTTAGAGAATATGCCAAGGATCTCCCCTAATGTTAATCGTGATGAAGATACTGAACGTAAGTTAACTTATGTGGCAATGACTCGAGCGAAAGAAAACCTTTATATGATCGCTAATCAAAATACGGGCTTCTTTGATGAAATAGTTCAGATTCTAAAAACTGGTGAACCTGAACCTGAACCTGAACCTGAACCTGAACCTGAACCTGAACCTGAAAAGATTATCAAAAAGTTCAAGAGAGATGAGAATTCAGATGGTACCAACGCATATCAAGCTTGGTCAGAGGATGAAGAAGTTAAATTAATAGATTTATTCATGACTGAAGGAAAAAATGTTAAGGAAATATCCCAGCTATTAAAACGAAGTACAGGGGCTATCAGAGCTCGTCTTAGAAAGCTGAGATTGATTGAGTGAGTTTTTTTAAATATTTATTTAGATAGGATACTTAAATATTTTAAAGTAAGAATCGAGAGTGATTTTATAAAAAATTATTCTTATCCGCATTGATATAAGATTAACGTAAATTACATTATTTGGGGTTTTTATGGCTGAAAAATTATATTATTGGGCAGAAAATTTAGAGAACTATAGCTCTGATATTGATGAGGAGACTCCGTTTTCAATCGAAATTAAAAAATTAAACTTTTTCATTGGAAAAAACAACTCTGGTAAAAGTCGTTTTATTAGAAATTTATTTTCAGCTCCTAAGCATACAATACAAGACTTTTCCTTTCCTGATTTAACTAATCATTTTTCTGATCTAAAGTCAGCTGTAGAAAAATACAAAGGAAGCACTATTTACATTGGAAGTGCAAGCTCTGGAGATAGCTATTATACTTTGTTAAAATTTATAAATGGAGTTCTTGACTTTCCGCTTTTCCCTAGAAGCAAATATAAAGAAAACTATTTAAATAATATAAAAAAAATATCTGATTCAAAAATTGATTATACAAATATTTTAGAAGTAAAAACCAATGAAATTAAAAATTTTGTTAATAATTATGAAACTAAAATAAAATTTGAAAGTTCAAAATTTTATATACCTATACTTCGTGGTATGCGTCCAGTAACTGATGATGAAAACAAACAGCCCTATATCGAACGTGCTAAAAAAGATTATTTCCCTGAAAAAAAATCTACCACAGAGAAACCTGAAAAACCTAAATTTGGTTCACATAATATCGTTACAGGTGAATGTCTCTATTATGAATTAAAGGTTCATCTACTAGGTGAGCCAGAGCAGCGTGATCTAATTAAAAGTTATGAAGAAAAATTGAGTCAATATTTTTTTGATAATGAACATGTATCACTTATCCCTAAACATGATCAAGATGTTGTAAACATTAAAATTGGTTCTGAAAAACAGTTTCCAATATCACAACTTGGTGATGGTTTACAACAAGCTATTATTTTAACTTATGAAGCTTTCATAAAAAATGTAGATGAAAATGGTAACAAGCAGGTACATGCATTTTTTATCGAAGAGCCTGAGTTAAATATGCATGCAGGTATGGTTCGTCAACTCATGAATTTTTATCTAAATGAAACTAATCATTATTATTTTTTCACGACGCACTCAAATCACCTATTAGATATGGTTGATGAATCCGATGAAGTCATAATTCAGAAGTTTGTAAAGCAACCTATAGATGCTGATCGTAAAGAATTTGATTTCAAAATTTATCGCTGTGATAGAGATCATGAATTATTAAGCTCATTAGGTGTTAGACCATCATCTCTATATTTAGCCAATTGTACAATTTGGGTTGAAGGCGTAACTGATCGCATGTATTTATCAAAATTAATGCAGAAATATATTCAAGTTCTTGGTAGTAGTTCTGATTCAAAAGATAAAAAAAATGCCGAGAGATATAAAAGTTTTATGCCTAATTTCCATTACGCATTTATTGAATATGCTGGTGGAAACATCACTCACTGGAGTTTTCTTGATGACTACCCAACAAAAGAGGAAGCTTTAGAGTTTTTACAGAATAGTAAAGGTTTGACAGCTAAAGCAATTACAAAGAATATTTTACTTTTAGCTGATGGTGATAATGAAGGTAAAGCGGAAAGACTTCTAGAGTGGCGAGATGAATTAAAAGAAAATGTATATACCCTACCTTGTAAAGAAATAGAGAATACATTAACAGCATCAATAATCTACAAAGCTTGTTTAATTAAATTTATGGGAATCAAGAAAGCTTCTGCACAAATTACTTTAAGCTCCGATACACAAAATAAATTAACACAAAAGGGTTTTGCTAGAGATAAAGATAAATTTGATATTGAAAAACTAAATGCTTCAATCAATTTTATAAGTGCTGAAGGTATTGGAAAAATTATTGATGATACTATCCGCATAGATAATTCTGTTACATCCCCACCTCGTTTATTTTCAGATGCTTCAGGAACAATTGATGATAAAGTAAGTTTTTGTGAAATATGTAAAGTATTAATGACATATGAAGATTGGGATCTTACTGAACCAGCAAAATCAGTTTGTGAAAAAATATTTAATCATATAACGACATGCAATACTTAAAACTGCCATCAACATTGAAAGTTAAAAAATGCAAAAGCCCTTTGTTGAAGGGCTTTTACTTATATACGATCTGAAAAATAAAAAATTGGAGAAATAGAATGCTCTACCCGTGTTTATGCTGTGGCTACTTAACCAGAGACGAACCATCTAACGGTGATTATATTATCTGCTCTGTATGCTTCTGGGAGGATGATCCTGTACAAGCAGAAGACCATGATTCCGCTGGCGGTGCAAACGTACCTTCACTAAACCAAGCTCGTGAAAACTTTAAAAAATATGGGGCAATGGAGGAGCGATTTGTTAAGGACGTTAGAAAGCCGAGGGATGAAGAGATTCCAAATAATTAAGGCGTCTCAAATTGTTTTTAAGATAGTGAGTTTATGCTACAGCAACCATCCATCGCTATCTTCACTCATAGCCTCAGCATTAAGACGTATGCAATTGATTATGTAATGCAATAATGCTAGATATAGTTCTCTAATAATTACAAAATAATAGGTAATAAAAATGGTTAGAAAAGTTATATCTGTAAATAAAGTGTATGTAGATTTTACGCAAAGCAGTGGGGATACACCACCTTCAGCCGTAATTAGTGCAAAGGGTAAAGTACCATCTAGTGGTTGGTCTAATGCTGAATTAGGGCCTTGGTATTATATTAAAGAACCAGAGGACGGCATTCTTGATATAGATTTTTATGCTACTGAACCATCAAAGGATGCCTTAGTCTTTGCACATCACGATGGAGTAGATATTTTTGCTACTCCGTTAGTAATTGATCTTCCAAGTTGGGTCAAGGGGGTTAGAATCCATGCCTCTACCAATGCTCTAGTTAAGCTGTTTGATAAGAATAAATCAGTTTTATCTGGTGGTGCAGATTCATTTCCATGGAGTATCAAGACATTCGGCCCCATAGACGGATTTCCTTGGTCTCGGAAAGAAAATCAGAATGTTGGTAAAAAATTAACTGATGGAGAAGTTGATTGGTCTGCTTGGTATAACAATCAACCTGGCCCTAATTTTTCACCAAGCTTACACATCAAAGCCGAAGTTGACGTAGGAAATGAATCGGATGAAGCAACGCTTGAGTTTTCACATTTAGAAAAGAAAATACCACCAAATTTAGTTTTAACAGTTGTACCGCGGTACTTATTCATTCCTCGACCTTCTGGTGAAACCATAATTACTTTACATTATTCTTGTCCTAAGCCACTACCTGATGGCGTAGACAGTATAATAATCAACTATCCTGATGGCACATCCACAGTTATTGATAAAAATGATATTGAAAGCACTTCTTAGCAACTGAAACTTCTTTAAATATTCTGAATGATACCGCTCATCTTCCTTTTGGATAATGAGCGGTATTAGTTTGAATTACTTTATAAAAAGGTTTGGTTGTATTCTATAGCTTCGAAATAAGTACGTTTAAGGTTTTGTGGTCGTGGTTCCACCAGCTGTATCAGATGGATTAGTAGATGGTTCAGACGGTGTTTCCTTTGGACCACTTGCGCCGCCCGGTTCTGGACTTTGAGCGGCTTCCTCAGTACTAGCTTCCCGCCCTTTTATTTCTTTATCACCTTGTTCATTGTTCTTTGGCATATTGAACTCCATTATATTTTAAATAATAAATTTATAAAAATTATGCTATTAAAAGAATTTAGATAGTTGGTTCTTATTCTTTCACAATATTTATTAGCACCTACATATTAATATCACTTTTTTAAGAACAACTCACGCTCTGCAGCACGGCGGCGAACAAGTCCTTTCATTACCTTGCCACCGCCTTTATTCCAGACTTTAAACTGTTCAGCAGCACCCATAAAATCACCAGCATTCAATTTTTTCAACAAAGTTGAATCCTTAAATGCTTGCTCCCCAATGTTGTAAGTTAGACTAACCAATGCATCAAACTGATTTTGATTTATTGTCACTTTTACAACTTGGTTAACTGCAGCCTCAAAGCGCCTCAAATCATGTTGGAAAAAGGACATTGCTTGGGCTTTAGTACAAGTATCTCCTCTTTTCACTCTTATTCCATTAGGATAAACCGTGGTGCCGTAGCCGATCGTCCAGACACCAACACCGTCGTCATAGGCAGTAAGCACTAGATCTTCGAAGCTGATAATTAAGTTGATACCTACTTGACTGGTTTTCATTGCTTGATTGGGATTTAGTTGATCTGCAACTTTGTTCAAGTTATCGACTTGGGTCTGTGTAAGCTTACCACCCGCTAGGACACGTGCAGCATCAAAAAAAGGTTTTCTATCCATTTTGCTTTCCTCTAGGCAATAAAAAAGCGCCCAATGGGCGCTATATAAAGTTATGGTATTAAAAATATCAGCACTTGGCTGGTTTTAAAGTCAAATTGTTGTTCCACAAATATCTGTTGTTCCAGATGGGTAACTTAAGGTCATGCTTGCTGCATCAGTAATCAACTCAACGCCTACATTTTGATTGATAATTGAATCATTAGAATCAATTCGGTTTTGAGTAGAGCTAATAAAAAAACCTATATTTTTTAAAGTCTTTTCATAGTTCAGTACTATTCCTTTATTTACGCCATTAACAATTAAACCAAGCTCTTTGGTTGTTTGATTTAAATAGACTCCGACTCTGAAGTTATTGCCTACAGGTAATACAACTGGGGAAGGAGTTAAGCTTACTAATGGATTGATAGGTTGTGGAAATCCATTCACTAGATTATATGATCCTCCTCTTAACATCCCACTAAATCTTGCAGATTCGGGATATGAAGAGACTCCATTGTAACCACTATGCAGCCACAACATACCTGACAACATACTGTTATTAGTAGTATCTTGACCATAGAAAGCAATTTGTGCATCCAGTTCCCCATCATTTAAAGGTTTTGTTGATGCAAAACTGTTTATCTTAAATTCAAATGCAATTGTGCCATTATTTGATACTAATTTATCCCCGACAACCAATCCATTTAAAAAATTAGCTGCCATTTGCTGCGAACTATCAATAAATTTTAATTTATATGGAGTAATTGGCGAACTGCCTGATTGTGATTGTTGAGCTATAAAAGGGATACCCCCTAAACTTGAAATTTGGCTGTTAGTAGCATCAAGATTATAAGTACAGGCGGCCAAAGCACTTCCCATAGTGCTCATACTGATTAATGTACCAATTATTAATTTTTTCACTTATTTCACCTTTTTATAATTGAACGTTTAGTATAAATAGACATTTATAAATTATTGCTAAATCAGATGAATGGAAATAAACAAAAGTACCCTAAGGTGCTTTTTTTCTACTCACCCTTGTTTACATATTGGCCTTAAACGCTATTCTGTAGTACTTGAACAACTCCTTTATTTTTACATTAGATTTTTGTGAAATACAGAGAGTTGAAGTCAAATAATTAGTTTACATATGATAAGAAACTTGATTAGAGCAAAGCCGCCCAAAAGCGGCCATTTATTAATTACAAGATTTAAATATCTTTTTTCTTTTCTTGCTCAGAACTACCGAAGTAGAAACCACAAGCGGTTGTCATTGCCCCTGCAATAAAACCCAAAGCCGTGTTTATTAAGTTGCTGTTTTCTCGTGGCATATCGACAAAGAATAATGCAATTACCAGGACAAACATCAATGCAACCAAGGCAAAGGCCAAATATGCTCGAGTCTTTTCACTTGTCATCAAAATCTCCTTTTAGCCGTTCTTTGGTTTGCTCATACTGCTTCTTACGCAATTCGTGGATCTCTTGAGCCCGCTTATCTTCACGGCGTTTGAAGTACAACGTCGTGAAAAAAGAGATCACACCAATAAAGACAGAAAACCATACTGCCCAATCAATATTTGCTGCATACGCTGCCACTGATGCCCCCGCTGATATATAAGATACTTTTGGCGCTGTTGCTGCGGCTGTACTTGCAGCAGCTTCAACCGCATTTGCTGCTTGTTCTTGCATTTCCTGTCTCCAGAAATGAGAAAAGCCCATATTTCAGGGCTTTTAAATAAATTAGGACTTTAAACAACTGTATAATCGATAGCTGTCTTGACTATGGCTGTAGTCATTTTTCCATTTTTATGAAACACAATCGTAGAATCAAAAGTACCTTGTAGTGTTGGGGCTTGCCAAGCATAACCGCCGCGCCATTTATACTTTTCACCCATTTGTAATTCTGCTCTAATTCCACCCGCAACAGCAGCATGATAAAACTTGGTATTTGTTGTAAACCCTCCCCGAATGTATGGTGCATTACCACTCACATATCGGCCATCGCCAGCTTCATATTCCCGATCCATCCAAGCTACAAACTGACCGTTTACTGAATGCTGTAAAATCAAGGCCCATACTTTTGGGTACTGCGTTTTGATGCCGCTGTTGGTACTATTATCAAAAGGTACACGTGTTGCAAATTGGCCATCCAAATACAGCATACTTTCCTGATAGCCGACCGATACAGTTTGTGGACCATTGTCTGTTCTAACTGAGATCTGCTCATATGCTTTTACCTCTGAACTAATTTCCATAGATCCACAGTAAATATCAACCGCAAACGACTGGCTCAATACATAACGCGAAGGGAAATTTTCTGGGTCAACGGTTCCGGTTGTATTGAATGCCGTAAGCTCATTTACGATCTGTACTGAAACCTTTTCTGCATTACCACCAAAGGCTTCACCCATTTTCATCGGTTGGCCGTCAGCTAAAATTTGGTAATGAATATTACGGGCCGTATTACCACCACCCGCGCTACCATCTGCTCCATGATTGCCGCCCGTGTAAATTTGACTTTTCCCATCACCATCATTGACAGCCTCAACGACTAGAGGCGGCAACCAATCTGTACTTGCTGAATTGACGTTAATCCACTGTGCTGTATTGCGGTCACCAAATGGAGCACGATCAAGGCTAATAAGATTTGGCAAACTGTTATAACCATTCGGCCCAAAACTTAAACGATATAGATATTGTCCAGACTGCCAAATTAAACGCAACCGGCCTGCCTCTGTGCATGTATAGGATAACGCGGTCAAAGATGTCGCACCTGACGGCATAGGCTTACTGTACTCGTACCGAGAAGGATCAATAATCCATGAATATCCCGCACTACCACTATTCAACATTGAAATATATTGACCGTACGGCAACAACTTATCAGTATCCATCGTAATCAATAATTCAACATCACTGCGCGGTGAAGTTAAGCGAATTGTTTGAATACCGCCCCGAGTAATATCAGGCGCCGCATCGGTATATGAAATAATCCGAGTTGCTGCCGAATTAGTACCATAATCTGCCGCTACCTGTTCTTCGATAATCCAGCCATCTGCAGCACCAGGTAACAACGTAGTACCATTCTTAAAATATCGAATGCCATAATAGTAACCTTGTCGCGCATTAATTACTTTTACATCGAGCAAAACATCAAGTAAAAATGAGTTCGGATTACTAGTTTCTGCGTTACGTGCTATACGCTTATTTGGGAAATTCTTGCCCTGATTGATTGTCAAAGCATTTTCAATTAATGGCTGCTGATATGTATATTTTGACGGATCAATAATATGAGAATAGCCAGCATTTGAAACACTATTCATTCTTACAAATTCACCGAATGGCGGGAATTTTGCAGGATCAACAGTTATATAAACTCGAAGACTCGGAACGATAATACTATCGAAAACAACTGTCTGAATGCCCTTTGTCCGATCCAATGCCACTGTATACGGATTTGCCAAAGGCACAACAGCGAGTGCTGTTTCTGTAGTCCCATAATCTGCAATTGCTTGCTCTTCGATAATCCAACCATCCATCACGCCACTTGCTTCAGTTGAACCATTTTTAAAATATCGAATACCATAATAGTTGCCCTGACGCGCTCCAGTGATCCGTACATCTAAAATCGCATCACGTATAAATGAGTTAAACGGACTCGTAACATTGTTACGCTGAATTACACGATTAGGAAAGTCTTTACCCTGATTGATAACTAATGCTGAAGGAATGGTAATTCCATAGCAAGATGGATCAATGATCCATGACCACCCACTTGTACCAGCATTCAAAGATGTAATCGGTGTACCAACTGGCGGTAAGCTTGCTGTATCTAAAGTAATGAATGCCTGAAATTCAGAGCGAATTGCAGAAACAACTTTAACGGTCTGGATCGTACCGTTTTTGTTCACATCGGCAACTGGATGTGTATAGTCTACTATACGCAAAGAGGCATTATTTGCGGTCTCATAATTCGCCTTATCAAACTCTTCAATCACCCAACCATCTAATGCACCTACAATTGAAGTATTGCCATTCTTAAAATAAGACAGCTTGTAGTATTTATCAGGCAGTGTTCCAATCAGTTTGATATCCAGAATAACCGCATTGAATACATTATTTGCCGGACTGGTTGTACCATTACGGGCAATTAAACGAAGTGGATAAGCCTTATTTTTATTAAGTGTTAGTCCATCGACTTTATTTAAAATATTACCTTTATTTTTCCACGAACTGTTTTGCCAAAAGAAAACATTAAAAGTATCTAATGCCACAGCCGCTTTCTTTGGGATTGTTGGAATACTAGCAATCAAAAGTTCTTCAGTATCAAAAGGCTCATATCCTCCTGCCTGAATTACCTGATAAAGTGCTTTTGCAATAGTCGGGTAAATACGTCCAAGTCTAGAAGTGACATTAGATTGCTCGTCACCACTTATGACAGCTTCCCAAGTGTCACAATCAATATCGGCATTCTCTAGTTTTTCTCTTGTTACAATAGGCATAACTTTTCTCCAGGCATAAAAAAACCGCCTGTTAAGGCGGTTATCCATTTAATTTTGTCTAAATGAAATCGTGATCGTTCTGATAGTAGCGATCGTCATAGTTGATACATGTAAGCTTATTAGTCATCTGATCATTGGGTGTCATCTCGCTAAGCATAAATATGCTTTTGCTTGAATCAGCACCTTTGATCACTGTATAGAGTGTTTTGACATAACGATCAGGATCAACAACAAGCGCCTGTATTGGCGGCCTAGTCAAAATGATCTGGTTTGTCATTTCCCCTGCTGTGCATTCAACAATGTCTACAGTTGCATTCTGCATTTGAAGATGACAGTAATAGGTTTCGCCAGAGACAAAGTCCACATCTTGCGAACCAGTTAAGATCAATCCATCAATAGCAACCACTTCACCATCTTGTGTTTCTAAACTAGTGTTATCAGCCACAAGAATTCGGTCATTACGAATCAATAAATCCGACTCATTAAGGGCCGTAAATTCACAGTTCACATTCTGATGCTTCAACTTATTCCACTCACGCCAAGCCCTTGTCTTTGCAACGGCTTCATTTCTGATTCCAGTGCTCTGAATCTTCAATGGATTGGTTAATGTAATGCCTGTCGGGATTGAATAAGTTACACGTTTATCATCGCTCGGCGATGTGTATTCAAGCTCAACTCCGTCATAATCTTTATCAATACCAAACTTAAAAGTACGCGTCTCAGAACCCATTAATTTATTTCGGTGATTGAATAGTAAAACTGAGTTATCTTGAGGCTTCTCAAATTTCAAACGCAGCTTATTACCAAAGCGCATGGCTTCGCAGAAACAGGCACTAGCAATCATCCCTGCTTGCTCTTCAAAGCTTAGATTCTCATCGTCAAAAGTGTAGCTGAACTCAGTTGCCACAGGAGATCCAAAGTAATCTCTTACAGCCTGAACCTCTGATTTGATTTGGTCAATGTCTATTTCAGTCGCAGATCGTCGTCCAATATATTGGTCTAGCCCCATATTGATTAAGGCTTGCCCTGCATCTTTTGTAGCGACTAACTCACCTGTTCCATCAACTTTGAGTTTTCGAGTAACAAGACAGTTTAAGATTCGCTCTTTTAGCGACAAAGCACCATCTGTGGCAACTGTTCTACTTCTTACTATGGTCACATTTGAGTACTTATCCTTATTGTATGCAGAGGATAAATAGACATCTTTGACCTTGCAGTCCGTGGTTGGATTGTTACCATTATGCTGATCAACTTTTGCTGCACGAAAACGAACATTTCCTTGTGTTGGCAACTCAATATTTAATGAAATACCAAACCCATATCGTTTAGTCACATGGTCACTGTAGTACTCATAAGTGTAGATTGGAGATACAGGGTCACCATCATCATTAATGATTTGATACTGAACTTGAATTTTAACCCATGCCCAGTTAGTTTTCCCTTTGCTGTCTTGGTTCCACAGCCCACCAGGGAAATAGATATTAAGATTTAAGTGTGTTGCATCATCTTTAAATATATCAAACCAACCTACCCACTTGTTTGCTACCAGTTCTAGGTAGATAGCCCCATCATTTAAACCTTGTGTTGAACCACCAAAAAGAGTTGGAATTTTATCCCAATCAGGATTGTCCGTTGAAGCATTTGAAAGGGTGATACTTGATGCTGTAACGACACTTACAGAGTAATTATCATCAAGATCAACACTGCCAATGTTATTATTTAGGATGATGCCTGCTGTTAGATCATAATCTGCATCAACATAGTTCCAGTTGTAGTTCACTTGTTTTGGTGAATCTAATTGAACAACGTATGTGTAGATGGATCCAACCAATGTTCTGGTCACTGATGACACAATGTATTGCCCAGACAAATCATAATTGATGCCAGCAATATCAACATTCGCGCCATTCAATAATAAGCCTTTAAAGTCTGCATATGCCGCAACATCAACATCTGTATCTATACTGACTTTAAAATCACTCGATACTGAGCAAGGACCAGACAAAACTGCATTATCAACACCAAACTGTGCACCTGAAATTGCTATTCCATCACCTACAGCAAAAATGTTCCTGAAGTCTGTTGAACTTTCAGAACTACGAATTACACCGCCAGTCGTAAAGTAAATATGGGTTCCGTCCACAACGACATCGTTTGGATTTACGAGTGTCTGTCCATTAATAGATGCTGATTTAGCCACATCCAAAGGTAATGTAGTAAATGATTGCCCAACTTTATATATGGTGTCCGAACCGATAATACTTGTGTCAGGATCATATATACTGACACTTACTCCATCAATACCATTTACGTCGGTGTCACCATCTCGGCAATCATGAATTTGATAATACCCTCGACCAATGCACATTAAGCATTCCTCAATCTCAATATCATTTTCGTAGTAGCTATATACAACAGCAATCAAATCAGGATATGCACGGATATTCCCAAAGATATCTGCGATTCGACCATTTACACGCGATCTATTCGACCGTCCTGATAGTTCATTGTTAGCTGAACCAGGTTGGCCAGATTCAGGCTTCGGCATAGTGAGGATGCTATAGATACTATATGCCGCCATGATGGCTACAATGGCGTAATACACATACCAAATCCAACTTGGATAGATCACAACATAAAAAGTGCCTTCCAGTGACTGCAAGTGCTTAATACCTTCCGCGCTTAAAGGTGTGATATCGTTTTCTTCTGCAACACTATTGTGATAAATCTTTGTATTCTGTGGGAAAACAGTAAATTGCTGTTTTAGATATGCACTTACATCATCAACATCAGCAGTAGACCATGTGCTTTGGTTATATGGATCAGGGCAAATAATTACTCTTTTCATTTGTAGTAACTAACCTCTTTAAATCCAATTTTCACAACTTCTAATGGCATGTACTGAACGCCACGACCGGTAAGATGCAAAACCTTGTTATCAAAAAAAACCCCAACATGTGTTGAGGTTTGAAAGTTATGTTTGAAAAAAACAATGCAGGGCGATATCGGTTCTTCAATTAATTCAAATCCACCCTTCCCATTCAGAAATCTCTTTAGTCGTTTCGAAAGGTCTTCACCAGTAATCTGCTGCCATGCTTCACAGGTGAACTCATTGCACGTGTAAGTTTTTGACCATATGCGATCAAGCAGGTTGTCTATGCTCATCACGCTCTCCGCAACAGTGGATAGTCTTCAATGGAGTATGTTTGTCCAGTCTTGACACTGTTTAATTGTGGCGCTTGTGCATCGAATGTGACCAAGCCACTACTATCTTTAGAGATTGTAGGGATTTCTAGCGTTTGCAACTGTGTCATAGGTGAGGTCAGATCATCATCTCGGAATAGCTTAAATTTGCATTCAGGTTTTACAGTTGGATATGCACTTTCTCGAATGGCTGAAACTGCTAATGCCAACTCATCATCCATATCTGCAATGGTTAGAGATAAGGTTTGCTCCAGGTCATTGGAAACATTATTCCGCTTGATCGACATCGGTTGATAAACATAATTCTGACCTTCAGCTACAATCCCATCTGAATCATTCTTCACATACCGAAAGACTTTTGAAAAACTTGGGTGAGATATCTCAATACATTCAAGTGGTACAATACCGCTTGATGCATTTAAATAAAATGAAGTGTAATCAGCCATTATAAGTCTCCAGTGCATCTGGAAGGTCTTGGTTGACCAACTTCTCCAATGGATTCAATAATGCAGCCAAATCACCGCCCTCATTACCCACACCAATAATAATGTCATCCAAAGTTTCATTAACTGGTAGCGGTTTAACCTTCAGAGTTGCTGTCACTGTGTAGACATCTGCCTCTTTACTTGAGAGTGTTGGAGCACCACTAAAGAAGCATTCGTAATCTTCAACTGGTGCATTATCCACACAGATCTTTGCTAGAAAAGGCTGGCTAGGGTTTCTTGCCCACACTCGATAAAAGGCCATAAGATACTGATACCCTGACTCCTGCACCACCCATCTTGAACTTACTGTATGCATCACACCTTTAAGTGATTTTCGATAGCGGTCCGCGCCTCCATCCAAGATTTGCGACATAACACCATCACCGATGTTGGCTGAATATCCTTCCTGTGTTGAACAGTACATCATTCGATTAAGTACCATAACTTTTCCTTAGGTAATAAAAAACCGACCTATCAAAGGTCGGTTCTAGGAACAATTGTAAACTTTTCCACTCATCCAGAAATCCTCCAGATAAGTGCGGTTATGGCAGTTATTAGACCACCTAGACTTGCTAGTACCAATGAGATACTTTTCCCATAGGCCATAATTATGGCTACTTTTCCTGCATCTTTTGTGCTCATTTTAGGACCTCAATTAGCTTGGCAAATGCATTCACAATATTTGAGAATTGCCAAAGTAAAATCCCAAATAGAATAGATCCTGTTACTTTTAAGAATCCATACTTTTCCATAATCGCCTCTACAAATTTCATAATTACTGTTATACTTTCAAACATAGATATATTTTCTCCTTAATCGGCTCGGTTAAGTTGATTGAAAACCCTAGTGCGCCAACACTGGGGTTTTTGCTTATTTGTGATTCTAAATTTCTTTAGAATTCAATTCGTCCTTCGGTTTTCCCCCCACAGAAAAAGAAAAACCACCCGAAGGTGGTGATTCAATATTACTTACTGTCAATAGAGTTTAGAAGTGAGTAGTAGTTTATACTGTCAACAGGCTTTCTTCTCTCTTATACGTATGTATCTAATCCTCTCTTATACGTGTACTTCTAAGTGGACCTTGATCGAGAAAGGTTAACTCAACGTCTCCGACCAGCATTGGTGTTCTGTCCTAAGGATTTAGAGATTGGACTGTTAGGGTTAGACAATTGTGCTGTGACCAACTGTTCTGCCAGTTGCTGAATACGAATATCCATTGAACCATCAGATCTTGTCTCTACCTTTGCAGTAGTACCAGGTAAAGTAAATACATTTACTTTGGGCTGACTCATAGTTGTTGAACTACCAGATACACTTCTGCCAGAGTTAATGGCATTTAAGGTATCAACTCCAACTCGCTTGGTTGCGGCAGCGTTTAGTACATATTCCTGGCCATGTACCACACCAGCAACCTCCCCCCGACCCAAGTCACCTGTATAGCCGCCCGTGGCATAACCTTTGCCACTAAATGTCATTGTTGCTGATTGAATATTACTAATGATACTAGCTGTTTCAGCCGCAACAGTAGCCATTGCAGCCAAGTTCATCGGGAATTGGAGGTTAGATGCTTGAGCTATACCAGCTTGAATAGCTATAGTTGATCGAGCAATTGCTGCCGCCTTCTCCACAACAAACATCGCCTTGTAAGCTGCTGATTGCTCTCCCAGCATACTCTTAAACATATCCGCATAAGAACCAGCTATCTGGCCACCAAAAGATAAATTAAGATCCAGTCGAGCCCTTAGAAACTCTTCTTCATTCTTTAATAAATCGGCTTTAGCCTCTTCATCCGTAATGAGATTGTATTTAAGAGTTTCAGATACATTTGAATCCGCTGTGTTCTTTGTTTGCTCCAACTGAAAATAAGCGCCTGTTCCAGTTTGATTTGCCTTCATGCCCTGATAGGTATTCCACGCTCCTTGTCGTTTAGTTTCATACTCATTATCTTCAGCTCGATATGATGCATTTAGTAATCGGCTTCTTTCAGCAGCATCTTTAGTTTTTTCAATCTCTAGACGCTCTAGGCGATAACGCTCTCGCATTGAATCAACTTCATGCATATATGATTGCTGTATCTGAAAAAGTCGCTGCTCTTGAGCGAGTTTAATTAGCGCAAGCTCTTGCTGCTCCTGCTGACTTAAAAGATTTACAGCTTCCTGTCTTTGGCTCTTCGTCAATTCAAGATCATGTAAAGCTTCAAACTGTCGTCTCGCAAAGCTATCACGTAACAGTTGCTCTTCTGTTTTTGTGAAAGCCTTATAGTCATCGAGTCTGGTTCGTATAGCTTGCTGAGCAATGGCAATATCATTATTGGCTTGTACTTGGTACTGAGCCTTTAACTTTCTCGCTTCATCATCGCTATATCCGGCTTTATCAATCTCTTTTAAACCATCAGCTAGGTTTTGGCGTATACGAGTAATTTCATCCGCAACAGCCATTTGCAACTGTATTTGATTTCTCGCAACCTCATTAGCCTGTTTCTCCAAATGCAAGTTGGATTTATATGTTCCATCACTTGGGCCACCTTTGACTTTGGACATCATCGATGGTGCTTGGTGAAGTAACTTCAAGACGACACCATCTTCAAAAGTCACAGTACTATAGTAACCACCACCTTTAGCATCATAAGCAGTTTTTACATCCTTAACTGCGACTGTAGTCGTGATTGGAGTACCCACAGGCATTGCAAAATCAATCCCCTTATGAAAAGAAGAAGCCCCTGCTGTAGGGGCTTTTCGTTGTCCATAATCAGAACTGACTCTGTAGGAAGATAATGCTTTACCTCCAGCTTGTAATCTTGCTAAGTGCTCCTTAGAAACCTTTTGGCCATCTCGTGAACCACCATAACGCACATCTAAATGTGCGCCTGTACCAACTCCAGAATTTCCAGAAATACCAATTAAACGCTGAGATAACTTAGCTTGTTTTTCAAGCTCCTTGGTTCTCTCTTTATCTTTATCGATTAACTTATCAATTGCACTTTCCTGATTGAGAATTTGATCAATCAATTTCTCTTGTTGAACCGTTACACCTTCAAAACCTTTTTCCTGATTCTTGCGATAAGTTTGTAATAACAATTCAGCTTTTTGTTCTGTAGCACCAAATTTTTCAATTAAAGATTTTTTAAACTCATTGTCCCATAAGCGGTCTGTAAGCGTTTTATTTACATCCTTTAGTTTTTCGGCAAATTTAGCAATATCTTGTGCTGCATCACTAGCACCTTTGCCTGCATCACTAAAACCCTGTTTTGCGTTTGCTCCAGCTGATTTAGCTAAATTAAGCTGTTCATTTGCCTTTTCGACAGCACCTTGCTGGTCATCGACTTTTTTCTTACTCTCCACCAATTGATTGATCTGTTCGCTACTTATGAAGTCAAGTCGATTTAAACGTTCAAACGCTTGTTCAACTTCAATTGTGCCTGATTTCAGTTCAGCCCAGATTCTATATGCCTCCTTATTCTCTCTATTACTGTCTAAAACTTTTTCAGTTAATTCTTCAAAATCATTTTTAACCTTCTGAAGTTTCAAGGATTGAACATTTAACTCTTTAGATAGTTCCTGTTCAGCAGCTCTTAGTTGAGCACCACTAAGTTTATTTAATTCTTCAGCGGCCATACTGGCATAGTTAGTTTGGGCTCTAAGCATTTTGTTTGCTTCATCACCATTATTGCGCATCAATAGATAAGTTGCCGCAACTCCAGCTACTGTAAGGCCTAATCCTACTGGTCCACCCAATACCCCTAATAATGCCCTTCCCGCACCCATTGATGCAGCTCCTGCGGCAGCTGTGCGAGTCTGAGCTGCAGCTAAAGCATTTTCTGTTGCGGCTAATTCAGCATTGATTACAGCTTGTTGGCGACGTAACAATCCCAAGCGGATTTCAGAGTTGATTGCTCCTTGAGTTGAAATTTGACTTTTCTTTCGCTGAAGCTCCAGTTTTAACTCTTCAATTAATTGAACTCTGGTTGCTTGTAAACTTGCTAACTTAGCTTGAGCATTTACAACTTCTTGTGCCGCAGCTGCTCGTTCGGCTTGAATAGCTGCATACTGCACGGTAATTTGCATTGCTAAAGTTTTGGTTTTAACTCCCATTGCAACGACAGACTTATACATAACTGGGATAAGAGTACCTAACCAGTAGGCACCCCCAACCATTGCAACATTGGTTAAGGTTTCGAGATTAAAAGCTAAGTACTGAATGGACTTAGCTATTGCTTGAGCTGCACCACTACCTTTCCCCGCCTCACCAACAAACTTAGTAATTTCATTGTTAAGTTGGGCAAGCGTTTGACCGATGGATGTATCCGTTTTTGCATAAAGTTGATCAACACTGTCTCCAGCCTTCAGCAAAGCCTGCGTAATAACTTCGCCTGTTAATTTTCCATCCAACATCATTTGACGCAATTCGCCGCGTGTTACATTCAAGCCCTTTGCCATAGCATTTAAAAGCCCACCTGCGCCATCGACTAGGCTATTATATTCTTGAGCCCTGAGAATATTCCCATCGATTGACTGGCCGTATTGAAACAAAGCCCCTGCGGCTGCCTGAGCTGTAGATCCACTCATAGCCACGGCTTTGGTGGTAATTTCTGTTAATCTTGCTAATTGCTCTTGATTCAAATTTAACGTTTTACTGTTTGCTACATACTTAGAGTACACATCATTAACAGATTCCCACTGAGCACCAACCCTTTGAGCGATATCGAACGTATCCTTCATCGCTCCATTTAGTTGCTCTTGAGTCTCAGTAACCACTTTGAGTTTATTGTATAAGTTGGTATATGCGTCCATTTTTGACACAGCAGCCCCAATAGTTACAAGTCCCGCCATATACCCAGCTAACTGTCGTGTTGCTACGCTAAATCTATCTGTAGAGCGGGTTGCGAAATCTCCATTTCGTTCAATACTATTTAGTTCATCACTTAAATTACGGGCATTTCTTGCTGCATTTCTTGAGTCAATCACAATGACTAAACGGGATTCTTGGGTCATATCACGTTCCTTTAGGCAATAAAAAAGCGCCTAAAGGCGCGGTAAATTCTTGGTATGAAAAAGCCCCTAGAGGCTTTTATATTGAGTCAAGTGTTTTCTCTTAAAAACTCTTTAATAAACTGTTTTTGATCATCACTAAAAACATGATTATCTTCGTCCCATCGTGTTTCTAATCTAAAAACAAAGCTATCCATAAAAGCTTTATTTTTATTTGTTGTTAGAAAGTGATTAATAGCAGCAGGCAAAAAGAATTTAAAACCTTTCGAATCTAAGAAACTACATGAATCACCAAAGTAATATAGATATTCATAACTGACGTCTTCCCATGTTTTAATACCTTCTTGCGGTCTAATGCGTGTTGAAACGGCCTTTAAAGCTGCATTTGTGTAAAACTCAGGCCATTGAAAGTTATATTTTAGAATTAAATCTTTTGCAGACATATTCAGCGCAGTTAAATAGTTATCATCTATTTCTTCAAAATATCGATAATGTGTATCATAAAAATCACATTCTAACAATGAGTAAGAGTCACCTAGATCATAAAGAGGAAATATTTTTTCAAGGGTTTCATTCATTATTAACTCTCATAAAAATTTAAATCAGATACTACTAATTAACTTAACATTATCCAAGGCTTTATTTAATCTTTCATTTTCAACATTAGACTTTGTAGTATAAAGTAAAAACTCCTTTAGTATTAAAACTTGATCTTTACTAAAAAATTGCAATAAGGTTGTAACATCCTCATATGTATCAGCCCAAACTAGACGACTGAGCCATGATGTGAAGCTATTTGAATAAATTATCTCAGCATCATTTAAAAAGTATTTCATAATAGCCGGTGTATAGAATAAATATGCCTGAGGTTTTAAATAGCTATAACCTGTAGAATAACAATTTAGGTATAGAACAGGTATGTCTAAAGGATTGCTAAATCTGTTAGCCATCTTCCGTTTTTCTTTAATTGCTTGAATTGCCTCTTCCTGATCTACTGAAAGCCATCCACATGTTTCAAAAAAATGAATTTCCTGTTTCGCCCATTCTTCTTCAGTTAAATTAGAGTCAGGATGAGTTTCATCAAAATACCAATAACTTGTATCAGCATAGTCTTCTTCGGCAAGCGTATAATTACCACCTAAAGTGATATTTTTGAATTTTACCTCTATCTGCTCTAATAAAGTTTCTGCATTTATATGCTCTAACAGTTTAAGCCAATTCGTAGGTAGGAACTGCTCATCTTTTTCTTCTACTACACCTGAATTTTTAATCCTCATATTCTCAGCAATCAAAATCAGTTCTATTGAAGGGTCATTAAAAGTGAAAATGAACTTAAATTTTTCATTTCCAAAATCTTTTACAATACAATCAACAATATAAAATTGCCCACTACTCAGGTCATTTGTAATACTAAATTTATGAATTGATGCCTTTTCAAAAACAACTAATGCCTTCTCCAATGAATACTTTTCATCTTCAAAAGTTGAAAAAATATGAACATAAAGGAGAACATTCAAACTGAATGTCTTCGGATCTACATCCAATAAAAAGCCATACAACCTAGCATCGTGTAAATCCCCTAATAAATGATAAATTTTCTTATTCATAGTTTGGACTATTCCCCTTATTTTCAATTAGTTTATTTTACTTTTTAGTGAAAAACTAGGAATTTAGGGGTGATAAAAAACCTCCCAAAGGAGGTTAAATGGATTTCAGCTTTTAAATAGTATTACCACAGATGTCTTTGGTGCCTGTTGGGTAGGTTTGGGTCAGTTTAGTTGAGTCAGTAATAAGTTCTATAGAATACACATTGCCAATATTTGGAGAAGTAGAATCTATACCGTAATAAGCCATTCCATTAGTAAAAGCTAAGCTTATAATTTTACTTGGATTAGTAGAAACATATCCTTTATTGACACCATTAAAAATCACACCAACTTGCTTAGTATCCTGGTTTACATATATTCCAATATTTTGATAACCATCACTAGTGCTTGTTACAGGTAATTCAATCATACCAGTTGCCCCATCAACAGTACTACCAACTGCAAACATAACTTTATTAGGGGTAGTGCTGCCTTGTAAATGATTTGCATACAAAGCTACTATCTGACCTTTACCATTACTGTAATAAGCGTCAGCATAGTTTGGATACATAAATATCTGTTCATTGTTGGTCAGTAAAATTGTAGGAACTTTAACCTTATATTCGTATGCAAAAATTCCACTTTGCGGCACGTTACTGCCATTATTTTGCCCAGAAATTGCATTTCCATTGGCTGCAATAAACATCTGTTGAGAGTTTTCCGCAGTTGCTGCTACTGTGAAAGATGTCTTTTGTCCTGAGATAGCGGGGAATTTCTGAAACCCAGCGAAAGCTGTTGTTATTTGAGCTTGTGTCGCATCAAAGTTATAAGTACAAGCAGCAAATGTATTTGAAATAGAAACGGCACTGATTAAGGTTCCTAATATTATCTTTTTCACATCTTTCACCTTTTTATAATTGAACGTTCAGTATAAATAATCATTTATAAAATTGTGTGAAATCAGATGAAAACCGCCCCAAAGGATGGCTTTCATTTAATTGAAGCTAAATTATGACTTGCTATCCACTTCAGCTTGGTAATGGTCTTCCTGCTCTTTACTGAAAGTCATGGAATCTTGAATCATGCTTTCAGTGATTCGAAAAAGCCTAATGAGTTCTTTGAATACTGATTCAGGAACGTTATAAACCTTGCCCACATATTCAATGGTTCGCTCTTGCTTATGCTGGATTGCATCAAGCATTGCAGCAATATCGGAAACTTGCTCATAAGCGAGTGCAAAGCCTTCGGCAACATCACTTGCGTCATAGGCTTGATTTTTACTTCCTATCTGTATCATACTGTTCATAGTTACATTCCTTATGTAGCAAACTAAAAGCCTCTCTCCGTCGAAAGTAAGGGGCTTTTTTATTGCCTGAAATTTTCATTGTTTTAGTTCCAAACCTGTTAAATGTGGTTGAACCATAATTTTCAGATCATCTAATTTTTGTTTGGCTTTCGGTTTGTACTGTTTGCCAACAAGCGAAAGCGTTCGTCCCGCTTGGGAAGCAATTTCACTGAACTTATCAAATTCAATAGATGCTTTATTGAATTGATCCATTAAGCCAAAAACTGTTTTACGAAGTACTTTTTCACAGTTAATGAAATAACGGCGAGCCATACGACCCTGCAAGTTATTCTCAACCATTGAAAGTTCTTTAGCTACATCTAGAGTAAGAAGATAATCTAGTTGCTTAGCTTTTCCTTTTCTTCCGTCATTTCTTTGGGTTTCGGTAATTACCGAAAAGCAAGCAAAGTCCTCATTTTCAATAAAACCATAGGTTTTAATACGCTTCTTAATCCAATCAGCAAAACGATCACCGCTTTTAAGCCATAGATGCAAAGTACGAGCATCAACGCATGGTTGCACTTCCCCTCCTATTTCTCCATCAATGACAGGAATTAAGTTATCTGGTTGACTTGGCAAATTCATACTTTTTTCTCCTTTTGGCTTTTGAGCCATTCCTCAACTATTACATTCAACTGACTTGTTAAAGATCTGCGATACTTAACTGCGTACTCTTTAAGTTGATCGACTATTTCATGTGGCATTCGAACATTTACCTGTTGATCATTTCTTGCCATTACTTTTCCTTGTTATGCTTAAACGACATGTTAGCATATTGCTAACATAGCAATATGCTAACATTGCTGTCAATAATTTTTGATAGCATAATGCTACTAATTCATAGATTAGTATTTTTAAAATGGCCGATATACAATTCAACCTCCGCATACCTGCAGAACTAAAAGAACATATCGCAGAGGCAGCAAAAGAAAATAATCGTTCCCTAAATGCTGAAGCCCAGTCACGCCTTGAAGAGAGTTTTATTGATGCAATTCCAGCTGATGGATTACCTAAATTAATCGCAGCATATTTCATGGGTATGTATTCACGATACTCATCTGAAAAAGATAATCTATTGAATTTATTTAAAAAAGATCCAGAAAATCAAGAATTAAAGCGAGAAATTGAGAAATATGATTTTTTAATTAGTGAATTAAAATCTAACGCTGAAAGATTATTTCCTGATGCATTTAAAAAAGCACCATAAGGTGCTTTTTATTAATAAGAATCAATTAGGTATTTGCGATTGAATTTAATTCTACAAATACTTGATCAATTTGAGACTTAAACAAATCATATTTAGCAATAATTTCTGGAAGATACGCTGCTTGAACTAGCCGTTCCGTTCCACTTTCATGCACTACAAATGCATCAACTTGGAATCCTGCTCTAAATAGCTCACCAGAAATAGCATCCCCACCTTGATTCGTAACAGGTATATATTTGTGCTTTAATGTATTTGATAACGAAGCAAAATATTTAAATTCTTCAGTTTCAAAACACGTTAAGCTACTCAATAAATCTGGGTAAATACCTGAACCATTAGCTTGTAACTCATCTTTTACTTTCTGGAAAGTAACCTTATCAATAGTTAAATCAACACCATTTCTTCGCAAAGTTACCAAACGGTTCTCATAAATTAGTTGAGCAACTAAATCAGCTAAACTGTGAATTTGAATAGTCATTGCATATAACTGATTTGTTATAAATAACTCTAAATAATTTTTAGATTCCTCTGGATTGTTATCAAGACGCGGAGTAACAAGTTCTTCTAAAAGGCTTAAAAAGGTTGCTTCACTACCTAAAAAGGTATCACTTGTAGCCATTAAATTTTTATTTAAAACAATCATTCTAAAAACTTGTTGAATACTTTGAAAACTTTCCAGCCCCGCAATACTATTATGGATATTTAAATCTGACATTTTTCTATTCTCTTAAAGTTGGAACCATAAGTATATGGTTCAAAAGATTTTTTTCAACCACAACCTATCTAAATATTTTAATTTTTTCTGATTTCAGAAAAATATGACTGAATCCTTATGGGAAGAAAAATATTAATAATTGTTGTCTTACTTTTTTGGCTTAGCTTATCGCCACTGATCGAATATTGTCTTTAATAGATATTGGTCATGAGATTGCTAAACATATTCTTCAACCTACAAGGTAGAAACAAAAAAAGCCCCGAGGGGCTTTCTTTATTAATAAATACTTATTACTTTATTTGGTCTAATACGCCTTGAACTTCATTTTGAGTTAAAGAGCGCATATTTTTATCCATACAATTTTTAAACATTGTAATTTTTTTAAGATCAGTAGCAGGTAAAGCTTTTTTCATAAAACATTCGTCAGACTTGCAATCATTATTGTCAATCAAATTTTTATAGTTTAAAAATGCCTTTTCATGAGCTTTACTTGTTTTTAGAAGCTTAAATAAGTGATCAACATAAGCTGTATATTTAGGAATATTATTTTTATCGGTAAATTTATCAGGATCTTTACCTAAGATTGAGTGAAATGCATGACCAGCAAATGGCCCAAATGCCTTTTCATCTTTTGCACCATACTTCCCATCTGTATGTGCATATGTATCAGCGTAAGCATGAATAAGTAGACCAGCTTTCCATATATCATTTTGATTCTTTAAGTTAACAGCAATCGCATTCTCTAAGCTTTTACGTCTAGCATCTATTATCGACCTCCCTCCACCATGTAATGAATGTAACTTTTTAACAGCATCTCTGCTGAATTCATCACCAAGAAAAGGAATCTTATTTTTAAAGGCATTTACAATTGCATCATATTGCTTATCCTCATCTGGATATTGAGAAAAGTAAGTTAAGGTTAAAGTCTCATTTTCACTTCTACCAGCTAGGTCAGCAATCATAAATGTAGTGTAGGAATGTCCATATTTATTAAATTTATCACTCAAATGTTGCATGCACATGTCTGTAGCTTTTACAGGACTTAATTTCTGATCTGCATAAAGACTGGTGCTACTAATTAGTAAGAATATTGGTATTAATATTAATTTAAATTTATTCATAAATTATTACCCCTTTATAATTGTTCTTTTAATAAACAACTATATAGATAGTAAGTCAATCATTGGGCGATGAAAAACGAATGCTTAAATTTTCTAAATACTGTTCTAATCTAATCTAAAAACTAATATTCAAATTAAAATAAAAATCCTCAAATTTAGGGATAATTTAGTGGATACTATCTGGTAAGTCACTAAAAAAGCACCTTGGGTGCTTTGTCTTTTTAATACGCTCTTTATAATTTAATTATATCAAGATAAGCTATTGAGCACTTAGGTTCCTCATCAACTCGTTACTTTCTTCTAAATTTGATTTGTTTTGATATCCTTTTGGAAGTATCTTCTCCATTTCAGCTTTTGATAATCTTTCCCCTATCTGCCATTTAGGAAATCTAAATCCTTTACCTTTCGTTAAACATGCAACCCTCCACATATTTTCCCCTGTCGTGTCGGGAATAATCAAATCATATTTAGCATCCTTTTCTTCTCTTTGTGCAGATGAAATAACATTGCCATCTTTTCCATAGTTCACGAATGCCAAAAGTCTTAACTTGTTATCAAGACATGAGAATTGGTAATAATCTTTTGATTTTGTATATATATCATTTCCTTCAAGCTCTTTATAGCTATCTGTCTTGAACCAAGCCTTTATGGTGTTATTTTTTTTGTCATACGCATATTGGCTGTTATCAACGTAAATCGCCCTATCATTTTCTCCCCCAATGGCTGCAAATTTCCAATCTGCGCCATGACTCAATCCTGAAAAAATTGCCCCTAAAACAAATAAAATACTTTTCATAATAAATCCCCTTTATTTCTAACGAGGATATTTTGTTTTGAGTGGAAAAGCTAGTTAGTCTTAGTATCATTTCAAGCAACAAAGTAACTCAAAGCTGTCATCAACATCCCAGCGCCAAATAACACAAAGCCTAGAATCAATAGCTTTAGCCCTAATTTCCCTTCTAATATTAAAAGCTGATTTACAGTTCCAGTTATAATTTCGCCATCATATACATTTGGAACTTTATAGACTGTTCCCATTAATGCATCTATATTTTTTTCATGAGCAAAGAGAATATATTTAACCCAATTAAGAATTACATAACCACGATATGCTAGTAGAAGTGACCCTACGCCACTTGAAACCCCACCAATTATTTTTAAAAGTACATTGATTTCCATAAAAATACCCTCTTATTTAAGGGTATTTATAACACAAACAGTTGAATATTAAAAAACCTCCCAAAGGAGGTTTATAATGATATTTATTTCGGCTTTAATACTCTAAAAATAGCAATGGGAGTTATTCCAAATGCTGAGTCTGGCCTGCCTGCCATTTGTTGCATTACCTTTACCAGATCTGAAATTCCATCTTTCAGTTCATTTGGTACTGTGGTATAGGTAAAGTTGTCATGTGGTAATGCATCTAAAACACCAAGAACATACCACTTTCCAGATAAGAATGGGCCATGTTTAAAATTTATATCATAAGGACTACCTGTGATTTCCTCCCTGTTAAGAGTCATCCACAATTCATCACATAAAGGTATGCCAGTTTCCACATCTTTAGCACCTGTGTCCACTAAGAGTTTAGCCTCTAAACCAAAAGGAATATTTTTGTAGAAAGTGGTTAAGTCTCTCATACTACTTCTGATTTCCTGAGCCTCTTTTTTTGTTTCTTTAAATCTTTCCAATTCTTTTATATGGCGATTTAGGGCAGGCTCAAGTAGCTCTTTAGCAACTCCTACATCAAGAACGCCAAGCCGTCCTTCACACAATATTAAGTTTCCTAGCATTGACTCATTAAGTTCTCTATGAATAAAACCTAACTCATCAAGTCTATCAATCATCTCTCTTGGCATTGTGGGTATTGCATCATAAAGATGCTCTGCAGTAGAACTGACAGAATGATCATTTCCGAGTTTGCCACCAGTAACAGTAGGCAAACCTACTGTTGCCTCCATTTTCCTAATATCACCTATTTGGCTGGTATTTTTTAAGGCATTCAATGCTCCAAGACCATTAAGCTGAGCATAGAAAGATTTAATTTTAGGATTATCTAAATAGAAAAAATCAAAGATTGATTCGATGCTTTGTGATTCTTGCGCCACGATTAATTTGTTCCTCTGCTTTTTTTCTATGCTCATTATATTGAGCTAAACTTTCTTGCATAGCTTTTTTGTATGTTTCTGCGGCATCCGCAAATATCTTAGAAGCATCCCCACTATGATCTTCCTGCTTTTCCCTTTTAAAGAAGAATGGAAAGCCCATGATTAATCTCCTAGAGATAAAAACACCCTATTATCTATTAATAACAGGGTTTACACTTACATACATAATATCGATAAGCCATCTCAGCGTCAATACTCCAAATATTAACTTACGTCAATACCCCGTATGCATGTTATGCGACCACTTAGAGCATAAATTGCACTTTATGCGTCTCAAATTGTCGTAACCTCCCCACCCAACTCATCACTTCATCCGCTTCTCAGCCTCTGCTTTAGCCTTTTTATGCGACTCATCAAGAAATAGATTGTCTAGCGTGAAGATACATTCATTAAATATGTATCTCTCTACTGGCAAATCGTACTGCTCAACATATGCATTGATAGCGGCTATATCTAAGGCCAGTGGAACACATTGCTCGTATCGTCTAGATCGAGCAATGGTGTTATAGGCTGATAGAATAGTATTTGCTGTGAATGAATATTCAGGTGGTTCTATTTCAGGAAGGCCTAAGGCGTTCCTTTGCGCTTTTTCATGGTCCGAGAGCCCAGCATATCGACTGGAGAACTTGTAGAGGGTTGTGACTTTCCCACAACTTCAACCTTATAGGCATCAGCTTCAGTTTGAATCTGTTCTGCTTCATTTTTAACGAACAGCCAAATTGATAGTCCAACATCACCCATCCCTAAGAGCTTTAAAGCATTATCTGGATGATAACTAGGCTCGCTTCGGATAGATTCTCCTTCAGCATTAATTTCAAGGAAAACCACACCTTTCCAGTCTTCAATTAAATGACAAGCTGCTGCTTCTAGAACAAGCTCATGATAAAGCTTATCTCCCTTAGCGACACTTTTAACATCAAACCCTTTAGATGTTATTTGATGATTGGCACGCTCTAAGGCCACTTGATAAGGCTTATACCCAATACCACGCACCTTAAATTCTGCAAGAACATTCCCTTCTATATCCTTATATTCACGCCATAGGCTGACATCTTTATTGGTTTGAATATTGACTTCTAAAGCCATGTTGTTCTCCGGATAAAGGCAGCCTTACGCTACCATTTTGCTTAAGGCGCAATAACACGTGTAATCACGGGTGATACACGAACATGGTTGTAGTTAATGTCGATTGTGATGGTGTCATCGCCACCACCATCTGGATGAGGCGCCTCAGCAACTTCTAATTGTGGGAACTGGAAGGCATAACCATTGCCTGCACTGTCTTCAATTGAGAACTCTAAAGGCATCGTGTCACGTGTCTTAATAAAGTCGATATAGCTTGCTGATTGTGCCGAGAACATGTATTGAGTGTTAACGGTGATGTCTACAATCTTTTCTAAGTAAGTTGTTGCTGTGAGCTTTTGAGAACCAATACAACGAATCGCTTCCATATTGTTGTTGATGGATAGCTCAAGTGTCTGCATACAGGCGCTGCCGACTACGGTTTCACCATTAACTTTTAAGTCACCAACATTCAAAGCGGAAACAAGCACAGCTTCTGGAACTGGTAACGGCGAAGTAACAGGACTTGTTGTAGTTCGCTCAAACACGGTTCCCATTAGGCCAAATGTGGCAGTGATTTTTCCTGTTGTGGCAAGAGATAATGATGCTTCATTAACTCGAACACCACGGTAGATAAAGACTTGATTAATATCTGAGTAGACTTTGACGAATGTAAATGTTTTACGAACATCACCACCGAAGTTAAGAACATCACTGGCCCAGTTATTCATAGCAACAGCTGACCAGAAGTCATCAAACAAACCAACTGATAATTCAACTTCAAGTGAACCTGTAATTTCTGCTTCAGTAGCCATACCTCCCTGACGGAAACGGGTGTCTACAATGCTGTTAGAAGCTTCAGTTGTGACGTTTTCTGTTAAACCGTCTGTAACTCGTCGTATAGTCTTCCATCCTGGTGTAGTTGGTAAGACTTCTGGGGTTTGCTCCTCGGCATAATAGAGGCGGATCTTTGCACCAGAACTCATCTAAGTTCTCCTTAATTTTTAGGCATTAAAAAGCCCTCGAATTGAGGGCGTTGGATGTGTTATTTAAAAATAAATGTGGCTAGTAAAGTAAGCATGACTAGAAATGCTAAGAACCAGAATGAATTCTTCCAGTATTTAATCTTCTTGGCCATCACATCAATTACAGCTGAACTTTTATCCAAAGCTTCTCCGCAATCAAACACCATCTTTCTATAGTCTGAGTTTTGTTTTCTTAAATCCTTAGTACTATGCCAATTCTCAATAAGCATTCTTTGTTGTGATTGCATGCGGATAATTACTTCATCAACTAACTCACTATGGGTCATAGATTGCAATTCCTCGCGGACTTCTAAAAAGTCATCAACTTCCCGTCCATCCATAATTATTCACCTTGCGGCATTACTAAGCGCAATTGCCCCCTCACAGAGTTAAATGCTTGAAAGCAACGGCTTACAAAGTCTTGATAGTCATTGGATGAATTAGCAATTGCTTCAACTTTAGTTATTTGCTCTGAAAGCAATTTCTCTCCACCACTTGTGAGCCATTGATGCATTTTTTCACCATCACGTTTACTTGCTCTGATCTCAGCAAGAACCTCTTTTGGCATAATGATTCGATAAACCCACTTATTTGTTAAGTCGCCAAAAATTGCAGGTGATCCACCAATATGATTATTAAACTTTGTGCCTGTAACTTTTGCTAAAGCTTTATAGAAAGAATCTGGGAAACGTTTCTCCCAAGTGGACGCTTCTGGCAAGAGCATCAAACGCATCATATCTTGAACTGAAGGTGGAGCCTGACTAGTTCGAATAAGGTTATCAATTTGCTCATCACACCAAATTGCAAAATCAATATCTAACCATTGAGCAAAACGAACTGCTAGCTTTGGATGCAGCCAAGTTCCACCATTATTTCCTCGCTTAGTCTTCAAATAAGGGATTTTCCCGTATTTGCGTTCAAGTGCTTCTAAATACTTATTTGTTTCTGGTAAACGCACCCAATCATGGACCCGTTTATTAAATTTACTAGCAGCTTGTGTTGCATTAAACCAACCTTGATTATCAAAAGCTTGATCCTCATCTTCATACTTAATTTTTACAATTGCATTCATTGGTATGCTCCGACTACCCATAAATAAAAGTCACTGGCAAGAAGATGCAATGAGTAGTCGAATGACCATCTTCCTTTCGAACCGTCGCCCTAGCCAGTGGTTGCCTGAGATCAGGCAATAAAAAAGCCCTGCATTGCTGCAAGGCTTATTCTTTCAGTTGAAAAAATGGGTTTTTCTCCATTTTTCCTGTTTTGAAAACAAGAAAACCTGCCGCTATGGACAGGTTCGTTTAAAAGTAAATCTACTTTATTGGGTGTTTTAGGTGCCAAAACCTCTTTTCAGTAGCATTAAAAATGCAAAAACCCCGCATATCGCGAGGTCAAATTTAAAGTGGTTTTCTGTTAAGCATAGTCAACACCACTTTAGACAAAATACAATACAAATGGCGAATAAGTCAATTAACTCTATAATTTAAAATAATATTGTACTGCACAAAATCCTTATCAGTACCCACACGATTTACCTGTCCCTGCAAACACTCAAGATGACTAGAGGTAAAATATTCAAAATGACCAAGCAAAGCATCACTCAAAACAGTTAAATCTTTCTCTCCTGTATGTGGTCGAGCAAAACATTGAATATTGATCACTCCTGTTCTTCGGGTACATGGCGTATCAGCTAGTCCTGAGATAATGCTTGGACCACCAAGAATATTCAGCCGGCACCATAACCCATCAACAGGAACATTAAAATTTGGTGCATTGGGATACTGGATTCTATCTTGAGTCAGGCCTGTAAATAACTGCATCCGCCCGACGATGGCTTGTCTTGTTTGCTCAAGAGTCATTGCCATATTAACCACCGTATTTTTGAGAAATAAAGTTAAACGTCGTGCTATAGATACCTTGAGGTGCTTGATCAGACCAGCCATTTTCCAGTCGTTCTGCATAAGCTAGATTGTTCTGGATATAGACCAGATTTCCTAGCTTAATCCTTACTGCCTGAACTGCAGCATCCTGTACGGCGTTTGTTTCAGGACCGCGTTTACCAAAGTTACCAGATCCAATCGATACAATATGAGATGCACGATATGCACCCGTATCTACTGGACTTGAAACAACTAAGGACTGCACTGTATGCATGGTGATTTTCTGAATGAGTTTTTCAGCTCCCTTAACAACTGCTACGCTAAAGTCAGTTGGCTTTTTCCCCTTCCATCCCATCTCTCATCTCACTATTAATGCTTACCATTATCCCCTAAATATTTAGTAAAAAAACTCACCGAAGTGAGTATTAATTAAACATGTAAAATACTTAAATTAGTTCTTAATTGCCTTAAACGTTGTATTTTTTCAAATTTCTGTTGTTGGGCATTGTTTTGTTTTTTTGCATAGACCTCTGCTAATGCAACAAGCTGTTGTGTTGTACCATTTGCAACTTTCTTGTATTCAAAATACATTGAAGCTTCTTGTGACAAATCAAACCAATAATTAAAAAGTAATTCATAAATTTCCTTACTAGTTTCAGAAAATTTAATAGAAGCATCATCTATCTGATTAATTTCAGAACATTTAGTTGAAAAACTAGTGAGTTTTTGAAAAAAATTAGATCTAAATTCATAGAAATTATTTACCACTTCGAAATTTTCAACTTGAATGTTATAAAAATTATTAAATTCATCAAGAATATTAAGTAATTCTTTACTGATCTGTTCATTATTAATAGAAGCATGTTGCTGACGCCAATCACTAAATAACAGTAATGCTGTAACAGGTGCTAAAAAGTAAGCCAAGAGTGTTAACGAATCATTAAGTACATCATAAAATGCATTCGCATTAAATTGACTTGATAAATCAACTTTCAATACGAAACCAATAATGAAGTATGAGATGAAAAACATTAGTAACCAAAATATCGCTGAACTAATTTTTCCGTCTAAAGTTTTTTTTGCCATATATCCCCCTAATTTATAAGGGTATTAGAACAATTATTCAAACCTTTCTCAACTGGCATTTCCAAATCGTTTCGGCTGGATCTTGCTGAATATGCATGACTCGAAACTTCCCAAGAGGCGTAAACCACTCATCATCAATTTTCGGTACCAAAGTTACTTCATTCTGCACAACAACCGTTTTTTTATCGGTGGCCAAGACACCGAGCGTCTGGATCTCGTATTGATTGTATGAACCAAATAAGACACCACGGCCAGAATAATTCTCTTTGATGGTCTTGTGGGTTTCGGTCAGAGGATCCCATTCTGTTCTAATTATCCGCTCACACGTAAAGGATTGAACGGCATCTGCCAAATCTTCATTAAATGCCTCGGCAATATCCACCTGTAGTTCATCACGTAGGCCCATTAGATTTTCCTTATAAAGAATACAGAAGAACGTTTAGTGAAAGGTTTGATCAAATCCAAAATGTATTGCTCGGTAGCATTCAGCGTTACCGATCCATCTTGGTATTCCTTTTCTGACTCAACCGTATCGGCCTTAACCTTTTTACGTTTTAAGACCTGTTCCTGCCCTTGATAGAGATCACCTTTCATGATGCCCTTAATGATCTCGTATGAGGCTGTTTTTAGTGCCTGAGGCACTAGTGTCTCATCATCATAAGGTTTCACATTACGGGCGATCAGATAGGTTTCCGCCTTTTGAAGATAATCAGCCTTATCACTGGCAGATAAAGCATCAAAGCCTACAACATGTTCAATCGCTTCTTGTTCAGTGATAAAGCTCATGGATTATTCCTTAGGCTCTTGTGGGATAAGTGCGAGTAAATCGTCTTTACGGGTAACGCCGTCAAATGAAATGCCTTTTTCGGTCAATACAGCTTTGATTTCATCAACCTTTAAGGATGAATAATCAACAGATGTAGGACCATCTAAAGGATCAGGTATTCCTTTACCTTCATTGAGTTCTGCAATACGTGCTGTCATTGCTTCAGGATCATTCATGAATGCAATAAACTCACCTTTTACGCCAGCTAATTGCTCTTCTAGTTCATTCACTTTTTGTTGTGTCATTTGTCGTTCCCGTGCTCGGTTGAATGATGAAAGTCCCATTTCTGGATCTCCAAAAAAGATAAAGGCGGTATTACCCGCCTTTATTTGACCTTATGTTTAAACGCCACAATACGAATCTGCTTTGGATCGTATACGCGCTCCCAGTTATTTTCTGTTGAAAGGCCGCTGTTATTTGGGGCAATGCCCATTGCTCCCGACCATTTGATACCACGAGGATGTAGAACAAAATGACGGCGGTTAATCAGAATGTCGGAACCGGCTAAACTGTCACGGTCCGTTTCCACGCCTACTGGCGCTCCAATATCCTGAAAACCAATTGCACCTTGGCCAAACAGGAACGACGTAAATACATCACCATCGACAGGCATGCCGTCATCGACAATGACACGGCGATCCATAAAGGTTTTATAAAGCACCACACCATCTGCATCACGGACTGTTTCAATCAAGCCCTGCTTAGCCAATGCAGCCATCGTTGCTGAATGCATGGCAATTGCTGTTAATTTATCAACCGCATCGCCCAACTTATAAGAAGCATCGATAAAAGAAACACCATCAATCACTGCAGCAGCACCGGCACCAGCGGAAATATCATGAGTATTACTGGCCATGCTTGCAGAACCGAACACACCTTTAAGTGTATTCACAGTGAAACCTTGGAACTCTCGTGCCCAGTAATCAGCAACAAGATCACCAACGGCACCCAATGGATCATCACCAGACAATGCTTTGGCTAGGTCATTGGCACCCCAAGCTTTACCACGGGCATGTAAAATCGCAATATCCTGTCCCGCCGCAATGTTATTCACTGTCAAGGCCTGATTATCTGATAGGACTTCAGACTCACCGTCTAAATCGTTCCAGAATGGAATATTCACAGTAGAGCCGCCTTGGGTACCGAATGCCACCTCAACATCCAGTTCACCAACAATACCCGACTGCCATAAAGCAGATTTCTTGGTGGTTTTGTTTAAAACGTACTGAGTGAATAACTCTGGTACGATTACATCAGCAATTTTTGTTTCAGCCATGTGGCCTTCTCCTTAAAGTTTAATACCATGTTTTGCAGCAAGCTCTTTAGCTAACTGCGGATTTTCATTTCGTAATTGAGCGAGTTTGGTTAAGTTCACCGAGCCATCAGCTTTAGTGATGTCGACCTGAATTTTTGTATTGGTACTACCTGGTGAACCCGAACCATTTGCTTTTGGCCAGAAGTAAGGTTTTTGCTCGCGTAAGGTTTCGACCCATTCCTTAGGTGACAATGGCGTCTTGCCATCTTTCCCAATAACGACGTCGCCGTTTGTATCAACTGCAACAGCCTTGCCATTCTCATCGAGTACAAATTTGGATTGAGCTAGGAATGCAATATCTGCAGTCGCTTCAGGTAAGGCTTCAAGCTCGACAGCAGCTTGTACAATTTGACCTTGGACAACGGATTGCTTGAACTTATTGGCATAGGCTTCAGCCTTATCCGCACGTTCTTTTTCAGCATTCAGTAACTTGTCATGTTGTTCACGCATCTTCTCGGTACGCTTTTGAATGACTTCACCAACTTTGCCTTCAGCAATTAATTTCGCATCTTCATCGAGTTCTAATTGGGCAAACAGCTTTTTGACAATTTCAGGATCAATCCCCTCAAACCTTTTTTGTAGCTTCTGGAGTTCTTGTTTCGCATTCTTGGCGGCATCACGCTCGCTTTGTAATGCAGTCTTCAGACCTTTCGGATCTTCGTAACCATCCAAATCAAGGCGAAACTTCCCGTCCTCCTCGACATATAAGCCACGATGTTCCTCTTTAACGTCTTCTAGTAAAGCTACAATAAATGGTAATGACATGTTCAAACCTCTCGTTTGATTTGTTGGCCTTTTCTTAAGGCAATAAAAAACCGCCCGAAGGCGGTGTGTAAGTAAATGCGATTATTTCAACGCTAAAATAATCGCGATAATGACAATTCCAATGACTAATCCTAAATTGGTAATCGCCTGCATTAGTCCTGCTCGATCGGCACCTTTCTCGCTCATTTTTCCATCTACCTTTAACTCGGATTTTGATGTATGCTTATGCATAGTAATGTTTCTCCTTAACTTCCCAGTTGAGTTGATTCTAAAAAGCTCATGATTGCCGTCATGGGCTTTTTGCTTTATTGGTCACAGCAACTCTTACTGCTTCAAACTTTCAAATGGATTCAAAATGATTTCCCCTTGAAATGGCTAAGTACAATGGCTTTTTTTAGATAAAAAAAAGCCCCCGATAACGTGATTGCGTTACGAGAGCTTAGTTAAGTACCGGCCTATAGAAATTCCCTGATTTTAAATTCATCAGGGGTATTAAATAAGACTGTGGTTAAATCATGTTTAAATTTTTACCAATAGTACTCCTAAGCTATGCATATTCTCGTTCGCAATCAAAATTTTCTAATTAATTAGATTCATATTCGATAGGTTTGACGAGCTGATAGCATAGAAGTTCTCTAGTGGTTAAATAGGGTGATCTCCATACAATATACTATTTTCATTAATTTTCAATAAGCTTTTGAAAAAAATACTCCGTTACATGGTGTTTATGAAATCAATCAAACCTTATGATCGCCTTGCTGCTGAAATTCCATTTCCTGCTTTTTACTAAACTCAAGTGAATCTTGAATCATGCCCTCAGTGATCTGAAAAAGCCGAGTCAGTTCTTTAAATACGGATTCAGGTACGTTATACACCTTACCCACATATTCAATAACTCTCTCTTGCTTATGCTGGATTGCATCAAGCATTGCAGCAATATCGGAAACTTGCTCATAAGCGAGTGCAAAGCCTTCGGCAACATCGCTTGCGTCATAGGCTTGATTTTTAATTCCTATCTGTATCATACTGTTCATCGTTACATTTCCTATGTGACAAATTAAAAGCCCTTTGATTCCGCCAAGTTTCGTGAGGGCTTTTTTATTGCCTGAATTACGCATTGTGGTTTCCTAATAGCTTTGAAAGCTTGGTTAACCCCTTTGGTGTCACTCTCACTTGCTCTGTGATTTTATTTGAGCCATCTCCACGGGTAATTTCAGTTACCTTATGTTCTAAGTACCCAGACTGAACTTTTTCTTGGTAGCCCAAGTAATGTGCTGAGCCTGTGCGTTTATAAATCCACTGTTTTTGATTCAGCCATGAGATCAGATCTTTTGGTCGCATTTGTAATGCTTTCGCCGTATCTGTAAGGCACAAGCTACCGTCTGCTGTCGCAATACGATCGAAAGCTTCAACTGTTGGCTGCATAACCTCTACTTGCTGCTCTAGTTCAATCACTTTTTCTGAATACGTGAGTAAGGCATTTCGTAAAGCATGTGGATCTGCCAATAGTTTCATTGGATCAATTGGTTTAGCAACTTGAGCTTCAAGCTCCTGCCAACGGTCTACTAAGCGAGCTGTAAACTCTGGGCAAAGTTGAGCAACTACAATAATGCTGTCTCGTTTACCTTGTTCGCCTGTGAATACGAAAAATGTACTTGGTCGACCTGCTGTAGGCTTTTCCTCAATTTGAGGAGAAGTAATAACACCTTGGTTTACAAGAGTTTCAATAGTACGCTTAACATTATCATGACGTTTTTCTACAAGTTCAGAAATTTCTAAACTTGTCATTGATTGAGTTAACAGTGGGATAATTGCATTCATGCTTTTACCTCTTGAGGCTGGTTAATCATTAACTCGACTGCCTTATTGATTAAATAATTCATTGAGCGTTCTTCTTGCTGAGCTTTCACTTTCAGCTTCCTATGTAAGTCAGCATCAAGCCGACCTTTGATATAAACAAATTCTTTGGGGTTCATGTTCCCTCCAATGCCACAAAATGTGGCTTTTAATTAATATAGCCACACTTTGTGGTAATGTAAATAAGTTAACTAAAACATTTGCCACATTTTGTGGCTTTCGAGGTCATTCATGAGTAACCAAGCTGATCACACCATCGTTCGATTACGTGTTCCGCCTGATTTAAAAGAAAAAATTGAAAAATCTGCTGAAGAAAATAACCGTTCACAAAGTGCTGAAATGGTTTCTAGACTTGAGGAAAGCTTTCCCCCAACTAATCATCAAGAAGCATATAAAAGATATATAAACAAAAGAATTCTGAATCTGACTTACACAATTGAACGTCTTGAACTTCAGATCGGTAATGTTAATTATTTAATAAAAGCCCACACTCAAGATACTGAGAAAGCTAATAAGTGGAATACTATTAAAGAATTTATGATATTAGAAAGAGATACTGCTATAGAGAATTTGAAGAAATTATATAGTGAAGATATTGACAATATAAATATGAAATCACTTGATGATGAAACAAAGGATCTTTTGCAAAAATATGTAGATATAAAAAAAGCACCATGAGGTGCTTTTTTAGAAATTAAATATAATTTAGTTATTTTTTCAATCCGATAATTAGATATTCTAAAACAGCTTGAATTACTAACTCACTGTTATAGTCTTTATCAACAGCTACAAATTCATGAGTTCCTATTTTTTCTGAATCGACTTGACCAATTTTTTTTAGCTCATGATAAACATAAATAACATTTTCTTTATCATCTTTCACCACTCTAATTTGTCTATTCTTATCATCTAAAAAAATTAAAACATCATCTCTTAACGAGAGATCAAAAGCGTAATCCAATTCCTCTGGTCGTAAATCTTTAAAAACTAAAGGGCTGAGTTCCAATTTATATTTAACTTCTTTAAAATCCTTATTTTCTCCAACACATACTCCTTCAAAATCAATAACAAACTTTAAAACTTCACTTAAAGCACCATCAGAAGTTATAATATTAATTTCATTCTTAAAGCCATATGCTTGCATAAAATGCTTATATTTCAAAAATGTAAGATCATACAAAACATTATATGCTCTTTTCTCTATATAATTATTACTCTCTCTCATTTTTTTCTCAAACTTTCGTCCCAAGAATAATTTAGAAAAAGGATGATCTCGACCTGCATTTGCCAAAAATGCTAAAGAAAATAATAAAACACCACTTTTTTTATAGTTTTTATTTTTATATACAACTTCATCTACAAAAATTTTGATCAACTCAAAATTAGTTATTTTTTTATTTAAATTTTCAACATATATTTCAAACACTCTAAGTAGAACTTTTAGATTTAAGTCCTGATTTTCAACAGAGTAGCTATCAAGTATTATCTGATCAAAATATTTTTCTAATGTCCACCTCTTATCTGACAAAAAAACATTCTCTTTTTTAGTATTACTAAAAAAAGAATTAATTGCATCTAAATCTTGTTGAGATGACTCTATAAACCTATCTTTATCCTCCTTCCTAATTTTTCTAGCAAATATTGACTCATCGATAGCTGGAAGAATTGAAACAATATTTCCAACACGGTCAATTTCTTTTAGAAATTGGATAGTCTCTTTTTTATCATCAGCAACAATTCCATTTTCTAAATAATCCTTCACCCATGAAATCACACATCGATCTAAAAGATAAATTACTTCCATCAATATACCCCTATAAAAAATAAGTTATTGATAGCATAAAAGAGGTTAAAATCCAACTTAATATTTATAGAGCCTGAATCAAAAATCATGGCTTCTGATTTATCTCCTGAACATAAACAGTCAATGATTGATTTGCTTCGAGAGCTGCCTGCCGAGAGTATAAAACACCTGACAACGAAAATTGTGGATACGGGTTATGACAATCTAGACTCTCTAATGAACTTAATTCAAAACGGCCTTTTTTAGCTATTTGCTTAAACTTTAAAAATCCGATTGGCTTAGTATAATTTCCAACAGGAACATAAAACTCTTCACAATCTTGATTGATATTTTCAAAATAGATTTGTGTTGAGTTCTGATGTAGCCTATTTTCAATTAGAACAATATTTTCTAGTTTCATAAAAACCTTCCGGAATCATTATGGGAAAAACATACTAATAATTGTTGTCTTACTTGTTTTGACTTGGCTTGTCGCCACTGATCGAATGCCGTCTTTAATGGATATTGGTCATGAGATTGCTAAACATATCCTTCCACCAACTAAACAATAAAGTGAAGCCTTGAAAGACTTTCTTTAAGTGAAAAAACCACCTAAGAAGGTGGTTTTTTTAGAACAATTATTGATGTGGCCTTTTAAAAAGTATTCCTATGATTAGCTACTTCATCAAGAAGTTCCGATGTCCGTCTAGTGTTTTGTTGAATTTTAAAAATTACGACCCAAAACTCCGACATAACACGGACAAGGATTGAACCAAAAACCAAAATAAGAATACCAATAAATATACTTTGGCCGCCTGCTACCTCATGTGAAGCTATATTTGTCCCTGATCCAGAATTAAGAATAAATGCCAAGCCTACTATCCAAACCGACAAAAGCATTAGCCAGTACATAACTGTAATTATTTTTGTAGACAAAACAGCATCTAAGAAAAAAAATATTTTTCATTTACCCCCCTATTAATAATATTATGTTCGCAAAACATCCTAATCATATGGAATCTAAAATGAAAAAACTACTTCTAATCGCTTTTTGTTTAATTGGGGCTAACGCTTGGGCTGAGTGTGAGCTTCAATACGAACAGCCTAGTGATATTGCGGCTTGTTATGAAAAAGAATCTTTTAAGAAAGTAACTACAAATTATAATAAGCTATTAAAAATTACAAAAACAGAAACCTATGCTAAGTATGGGTTAAAACCTCTCATACAATCCCAATCAGATTGGATTAAGTTCCGTGACAGCTATTGTTCAAGCTATAGTATCTATCATGGAGAAATCAATAATCATGCCAATTGTATTATTGACATGAATAATAAGAGGGCTGAACAATTAAAAACTGATATTGATGCCTCAGTCTAAGTATTATTCGAAAAACTTGATGCTTCTTTTATTTTGAAACCACTTTTATGTCTTCGATGTGGTAGTTACCTGTGTACTGTGTTTGGCAAAAAACATTTCCAGAAACAGTCACTTTCTTACCTGCATATTTCTTCATTTCTGTACTGTTGAGAGCGATCGTTTTTTGCGTCTGCTCTCCGCAATTAGAATCGTCATTAAAAGTAAGTTCAGAATTTAGTCTTAGATAATAAGCTTTAAAAGAACCATCAGGTTTAGTAATTGGTTTACTGCTAACAACTCCTGATAATTGCATGACTTTTCCATCATCAGGAATTGTAATAACTTGCGTCGCTGCAACAGTCAAACTAGACAAAAATAAGCATCCTGCACCAGTTAAAAATTTATTCATTTCCCTTCCTGTTAAGAATATAATTTTCCGCAATTATCCAATCATATTGAATTAAAAATGAAAAAACTACTTCTAATTACTTCTTGTTTATTTGCAGCTAATGCTTGGGCTGGGGATTGTAGCAAGACAAGTAATTCATTTGAAATAGAACAATGTATGGCTGAAAGTGTTAAATCACTAAAAGCAAAGTTAAATAAAACTTACAACAAGGTTTACACACAAACTGAAGCAAAACCTCAACTCGATGCCGCTCAAAAAGCATGGATAACTTATCGTGATTTACAATGTGCGGATTTTGTTGACGCTGACTCCAATCATAGTCCAGCATCGAATTCTATTTCATTAGCCTGTCAAACAGACTTAATTAACCAAAGAATTGACTATTTAAAATCTCTACAAGAATAAACAGCAGGAACTATAGCCATTATCAAAGGTGTAAGCCGTTGAAATTCTCTTAGGGATTGTTCCTCAATGGTTACACCTTACTGTTGTATTATTTGAGATAGACTGGCCAATCTATACGCCAGAATAATCATTTCTATTTAAGCTATTAATCAGACTTCTGAGTACAAACCGTAACACTGGTAAATACATACTTATCTGGTCGATCGATCTCAGACACATCAGTAAAATTCAGGTAAATATCACGAATATTTACCCCTGTTTCAATCTCAAACTTATTGACTAACTCTGCAATCTGATGGGTTAAAGCCTTTTCTAATTCTTCCTTTCGCGAACAACATTCGGCAATTGATACCTTTAACATAGTAAGTACCTCTACATTTGTTAAATTCCAAGCTCTTTAAATTTTAGCTCATCTAGCTTTCTAAGATGTTCTAGTGTGTAAAGCTGCCCTTCTGGGTCAAAGAACTTATCAAAATCTAACTTCCCCTCTTTATAGAGCTTATACCGTTTAGGCCCTAACCACTCTTTTTGAAAGAAATCATCTGTTTTCTTAAAGAACACTTTGAAAGTTGTGTTTGCATCTATCTGACCAATCAAGTGATCACGCTCATCTTTAGGTATGTCTTTAACTTTACGTTCATCCATCACGAATGGACGTTGGCCAATCAGCAAACCATCTTTATCGACGGGTACTAAAATACTCCGGCAATTTGGATGCAACGGCGGTACACGCTTTGCAGGATCATTGATTGCCCATACCGTACCATCTAGATACGCACAAAGTTTTGATGTTCTCCCATCCAAGGTAGCAACCAGTTTCACATATTCAAAACCGAGCTGATTAAAACTATCTTGGTAAGCTTGATTCGCTACATGGCTGCGTAGCGTTCTCACAGTGCGATCGATGTCAGACTTACTGGTATTTAGAATGCCATCCTCATAATTTTGGCGTTTGGTACCACGAATGCGCTGAATGATTTCCTGATTGGTCTTGCCGCTGCTGAGCCCTTCTCGAATCGCATACTCGACCTTTTGCCGAGCACTTTCAGCTATCTTAGACAGTAGATCATCTACCAAAGCCCCACCAATTAACGGCGTTTTCTTGGCTGAAGAATAAAGCTTATTTCCGTTTGGCTTTTTGATCTTGCCGCCGTAAAGCTTAGATATATAAATTGCCTCATATACCGCTAAAGCTGTTGCTGATACGGCGAATACCTCAGGAATAGAAGTACTTAAACTGGCAAACCACTTTGCAATGAGATCTCGAATCTCTTTAAGGTTAGTTGTGGTATATAGCCCCCCAGCTAATGCCACCTTCTCAGCGTCACTTAACTCTTCTAGCAAATCCCGAAGCTTTGAAAGCATCACATCTGATTCTGAATTAAATAACCTGGTTAATTCATTCACCGATTGAGATGATGCCCGATATAAATAAGCCTGATGCTGGGTGAGTATCTCAATCAGATTTTTGTGATCATTTGAAGCCATTTAGCCTCCTTACAACGGCAGACTGTTTCGCTCATCCTCAACGCGGTCAAGTTCCTCTTCATATTCATGCGTTGGAAGCTTGCCTGTCGCGATATATCCCCAATAGGTTTTAAATGAGTTTTTGCCTGCAAGTGCACCTTCATAAAGTTGCTTAGCCAGATTGATATCGTATTGCTGGACAATAAATTCTGGTTCAACCGTAAAAGCATATTTAGATGGATCTAGCTTGAGCCACTGAGCCGCATATTTAATGGCTTGTTCAATGGCTTCAGCAGCACACATCACGATGCTGTGTAAACTGGCATGCTGATCATCCTGTCTTGCACGGCGGGCTTCACCTGATTCTTGGCTATTGGTATCTATGACCTTAGCCCCTGCTTCCAATGCTGCATTCTTTTGGGCGTCCATTTCCTTTTTGGTCATATCAATTCCATCACCTGAGATCTCCAAGTAACCACAAGTCGACTCCTTAGGTAAATCCCAAACAGCCATTACGCCAGTTACACTGATATCCGAATCATCATCCAAACCACTGATCCATGGTTGTGGATGAGCTGTATGGTGCAATGACTGGAAATAATCTGCACTCAACTGGTAATACTTCAGTGCAGCTTTAGCCATTGTCAGCAATGGTACCGAACCCACATCAGGTGAATTGTCTGTGGTACCGCAGAATACAAACGGCGTAAAAGAAAGTTGATTACCCCCCAAATCAGGCGTTTTATCTTCTGGTATTGCTCCATCAAATAACCGAACCGTTAAAGCGCCGTCTTGCATGGACAAAACACGGTGCACAGTTTTGGTTTCATGGCCAAACTCATCATTACTGTTATCAAACTGCTCCTCGAGCACCAGAAGCTTGAGATCTTTACGGCCGCCAATGCTGTTTTCTTTCCAGTTGATAATCGATAAAGCATCGTACAAAGCAAAGTATGGGACACCATCTGCATCTACATCGACCAATAAGCCACAGCGCCCGTATTCAAGCAGTTCTAGGGAAATCCGAATAAAAAGTTGTTTAAGTCCAAATCCATCATTAGTAGCGTTATTAATCAAACCAGTGAGAAGATTGCTTTCTATCACAATGTCAGGCTCAAGCTTTGATACCAAGCCAATCATCGTTCGTAATGAGTCTTGAACCCATAACGGATACTGAGCGCGGTTCACATAAGCTTTATAGATCTCACCTGCAGTATCGCCCTGCTTCTCGGCTTCGATCATGCCTGCGGACTTGGAAAGGTATTTCGTGGTGGCTTGCTTAATCTCTTCCTCACCAGCAACAGCATCACGCATCATCTGCCAGCTTTTTTGTGCAGCAATATACTGCGGATGTTTATCAGTCACTGCCATAAAAACACCATAAAAAAAGCACCTGTAAAGGTGCGTTGGTTAAGCCATTCCTCGGATCCTGCGCATTCCTGCTGACTTTTTGTCGATCGGGAATAAGTATGCGATTGGATAAGTACCTGCATCATTCATATGGTCAAAGCCTGACTTCTTATCAGGTTGCCCATAATCATCATAGATCTGACGTTCTAGGCATTTAGCGAAGTGTGGGCACTTGATTACGTTTACGAATAAGCGACGCTCAGACAAGGTATTGCAGAGCATTCCATTCATTGAATTGATTCGATCCTTCACAGCAGGGTTTCTGCTGTTGACATGAACCTTAAAGCCAGCCTTTCTGAGTAATGCCAGATCCGTTTCACTGGCATTGCTAGACTTACGGTTTTCACCTGAAGCATCGGGATAGATAGCGATCTCATGATCAGGATAGCGTTCCTGTATTGCCTCAATCATTGCTGGGGTATCAAACAGATTCACAAACTCATCAACCGCATGCATCTGCTCACCACGGCGAACATAGACAACAGCTGCCATCTTAGTGACGTTAAAGTCCATCCCGATGTGGAGTACATCATTTAGCTTAACCGTCTCATTTGATGCGCTTAGTGTTCGATTAAAACAATAGAAGATAACACCCTGATAACTTTCAAAGCTTGCCTCGTATTCTTGGCTGAACGTCTTAGGATCCATCTTGCGTTTAGCAACAATGATTTCAGATTCAGGAATATTGCCACCTTGAAGTGAGGTATATGAAAAGCTTCTACAATCTGGTTCATGTCCAGGCTGACCATCCATGAATGTGTCATAGCAATGATTAAAACCTTTCGGCGTCCCGATCCTTAATATATGCCCTCCGACACGTTGTTCGCCGTTGATCATATATTTACAAGTTGAGAGCATTGGTCGAAGCACTTCTTCCCATGCCGCCCATTTACAGTCGGCCCATTCATCAATAATTAAGAAGAATAAGCCAGATCCACGAAGGTCATCATAGTTGTCCAGACCTACCACACGGATAACATGCCCACTTCTTAAAGTAATTGAACACTCGGTTTCATTTGGCTTGCCTGCTCGCCATGATGCAGGAATTGCCTGTTTTAATCTTTTCCAGAAAACTCGTTTGGCCTGCTTGAATGTAGGTGCTGCATACCAGATCTCATCTTCAACTGATACTTTCCATTGTGCTGCCAGTCTGGCAGCTCTACGCATCTCTGCTTTGGCCAAGAATGTTTTACCAAAACGGCGACCACATACTGCATCACGAAACCGCGCTTCTTTTTGCCAGCCCCATAAATAGATATTGGCTTGCTTTGGCGTTAATTGAACTGAACCTTCAGGGGGATTAAAGAATTGGCTCATCTGGTATCTCCTCATCAGGATTCAGAACAATTTTGTAATCCTCATCAGGAGGTCGATGTTCTGGAGGATTCACTTCACGCTGCAGCTTTTGCAGTTCTAACTTCTTAATCTCGAGTTCTACATCGGCTTTGGTTTGAGCTTTTTCATTGTCGTTTGCGCCAGTTACCTCCTGACGATTGGTAAACAACCCACCCATTTCTTTTGCTGCTTGTTCCGCCCATTTAGGGGTTAATACAGGGTTATCGGGGAATTTCTCTACAAGTTGTTGTAATAGCTGTAGACGGTAACGTTTATTGGCTATCGGGATTGCTTCAAGTTCATCATTGGCCAAACGGCGATATTCAAAAAACTTATCTCGTAATTCCTGGCTTAGGTCTTGCCCTGTTCTTTTGGTGGGATCGTAGGCTTCACACTGTTGAGGGCTAACCTCAATATTGAAAATATCTTTAACTGATTTGGATGTTTGGGTAGGAGTTTCAAACTCGGCAAGCATCCTCACGATGAACAGTTTCACCTTTTTGGTAATACGTGCCATTTCAACCATTCCATCCAAGTACATCCAAGAAGAATGGCAAAAAAAAATTTAAACCACTCTTAGAAAGCAAGTTCCACAGGTATGATAGACATCAGCCTTAGCTACTGTTGGCTGTTGATTTGCAGCATTCACCATTTCTTGTACTTCCTTATTAGCGCCATAACGGCGAACTACTCCCGTGAATTCTTCAACATCATGCCCTTGAATCGACAGCTTAGGCTTACCCGTTTCACGGTTATAGGATGGGATACCCCATTCATCTTTCTTATGGGCGATATGGTAAAGCTCATGTTCGATAAGGGCACAAAAATCAACATCGTTTGCTTGCTGGGCATAGGTCGCATCTATCGTAATTAAGTAATCAGGCAAATCATTGAACCACTGATAAAACTGCTCTTCCTGCCGTTCTTTCTTCCATCCACCCGCATTAATCATAATCTTTTCAGTTTGGCCAACCACAAAACGACCTTGTTTCTGAAACCCACCTTTAGCCCACATCACGGCGATCTGTGGATAGTAGAACGCCCCAAGATGTGAGTGATCAGGGTTAAAAAGCTTATGTTCAGGATTCAGAAAAATAGTCTTGATCCATCGCCATAATTCAGGTGCTGGTGCAAAGTTTGGTGTATCTAGGGCAAAGATCCATTCTGGTGGATATGGTCTTTGATGAATTACAAATCCGACTTCGTTCATAAATTTTACCCATTAAAAAACCCTCTGAAGAGGGCTATTTTCCTTCAAAGTAACTGTCTACTCTTTGTCTTTTCTCATCATTAACATCTTGGTCCATGTAGAAACAGTGCCGATACTTTTGAATTAAATTTCCAATATATTTTTGTTTATCAGGCAGTGTCATTGTAAACAACAGCTGAGCTGCAATTGTTACTAAGTTGTTTGACTGCCTCAAAACATCCATCAAAATTTCAATATCAAATCCTAACAAATCTCTTGTAAAGGATTGCTTCCCAGTATGTACAAATGAGTTCAATTGTTTTAGGTGGTACTTTTTGAACATCTTAAAATGTTCTACAACATCTCTAGCTGGCAAATTTGCAGCATCAAGCAAATTAATCATATCAGTTGCAGTTGGGTATTTTTCTTTTTCAAACTGTTCTTCCATAGTGTAACCAAAGCTTAAAGAGGTTATCTTATCTCCCTCAGCAACAAACATAATCCAAAATGCTCTTAAAACCGCTTCAAATTGAACCCTAAATAAGACCATGGCAGGTATAGGCAAATCATTATTTAAGAGCTTATTAATGCCTTTTGCATGCTCATATGAAATAAAAATGCTTTGTTTTGCTAAATCAAGCCTTACCCCAATGTCCATAAAATGACTTTTCGAAATCTCCCTTTCTAACTCACTCAACATTGCTAAAGACAAATCAAATATGTGCTTAGGTTCTTTTATTTTCACAATATCCATAATCTTAATGGCTAATTAAAGTTATTCTACTTATACATCATATGCATACATCAAATCATCAAGTGTTTCTAAGTAGAACCTATCTTTTACAAAATGGTGGATACAGCATATAATAACAATGCAGGAGCAAGGACTTCCCGATGGCTGTATTATTACTTCACAGGGTTCGTGCCGTTGGGTCAGCTATGATGCTGGTCTGTTTGCGTTAAGGTAACACCCTAGCAGACCTAAAGAACGAAGGACGCCACCCCTAATTTATTAGGATTAAAAGATGAGGCGGTAACAGTTGCATCTTTTTTGAGAAAGCCCGTGAGGGCTTTTATTTTTTGTTGGTAATAAAAAACCACCCGAAGGTGGCTTTAATAAATTTTAGCAATATCAGTAGAATCTAGAAATAATTCTTGAATAACGTTCATTAGCTAAAGATAGACCAATACAAAGCACCGTAACAGGCACAATGACCAATCCATATTTCAACACATCAATGTTGTTTTCAACTAAACCCTTAAATGGGAAAGTTGTCAGAATTTGAGTATTAGCAATTCCATTTATAATTGACACATAAACAAATGGTGAAAACACTGTAAAACAGATAGTTAGCAATACAATAAACAATACACTTGGAAACTGATGCAATATCTCTTCAATATGATCAATCTTATCTCTCAAACTGCCCATGAAAACACCCTTTTATTATTTGATATTTTTATAGCATGAATTTCAATCAAAAAAAATAGTTCAAAAAATCATCCTGTTTTTAACTTAGATGAGGTGATCAGATAGGAATGCCCAACTCAAAATCACTTCTCTAAATTAACGACATAAGAAAGCCCCACCGAAGCAGGGCATAAAAGAAAACCTCCCGAAGGAGGTGTATTACATTGGGCAACTTTCATCACTTCCGTTAGCTGCTCTCTCAAGTCTTGGAAAGACTCTTTTCCACATACTTGTTACAGCTACCACATCAACTTTTACGTTTTTTGATTCATTAAGGTTAATTACATCAATTCCTAAACTGTATAATTTAGGATCTAATCCAATGTAAACTGAATATTCAATTTTATTCAAAGATTGCATTTTTTCAAATCCCATATCAGGGCCAAGGCGAACATGATCTAATACAATTTTTGCTTTGTTCTTGGTGTTGTAGCACTTGTTTAAGAATGCATCTATATTTTTTTCAACGCTAGCTATGTCTTTGTTAACAATAAACTGATGTTTAGCAGTACCCAAATTTTTTAGTTCATGGGGACTTTTTGGAAAAGTCATACAACCAGTTAATATCATTGTAAAAAATATAATAAAGATTGATTTCATTTTATTGATAATTGATTAGTTAAAGTTAATAAATAATATAGCACAGGCAACAAAAAAGCCCACCTTTCGATGAGCTTTATATCTAATGATCTACTTAGACTTCGACCACTATAACGTAAAAATAGCATTTGCCCTGCGCAGGGTCAAGTTTTTGAAAAATTTACTATAAGTTTTGTTTTGATAGTTTTGAGATGGTACCCTATCCAATAATCACAAAATCCTTACTTTATTTATTAATAATCCTACTTTATGCCTAACAATATTAATCTTCATTGTATCTATGTCGCAGATCCAAGCCTTAACAACTTCCTTACTGGTCTTAACCATGGAATTTGGGGCTTTAAAGAATTAAATAGTAATGCAAAGCAAATTAAAGCTGGGGATTACCTGATTTTTGCTCATGCACTATTAGGTCCTGTAAGAAGTCGTTTCTCTGGTCAACTAACACAATATGTTCTCGCTAAAGTAACCAGTGATATGTTTGAAGTTACGGCGGAGCAAGACGCAGATAACCCCAAAATATGGGACGATGAGGTTGGTTCTAATATTTATCCTCACCGCTTCTACTTCAATATTCTAGCGGCCTATCCAACTCTAAAGTCTAAAAACAACGTTTATGAATTAAAGAAAGACTATTTTAATGTTACTGATGATCCTCATGTTGCCAAGATTTATGAAGGTTTCCGCTACTCTTCATGTGTCCAAGGTAGAAATGGACTAATTACAAATATTTCAGTGAAATTGCCTGATGAAGCGATTAAAGACAATACTTTAAAAAACTTAGGGACTATCTTTAATCTGAAAGATAGTGTGTTACACCGTAATAGTGAAAAGAAAGTCTTTGATAAGTTTCAATCCAGTGCACCTTCACATGCTGTCGATATCAATCCTGAGAAAGATATTGATGAAGATATTTATGTAATTCAGCAAAGCTCCTCTATAACAGAGACCAACAAAGAAAGGCTTATTCAGTCACGTTTAGGTCAAGGCCGCTTTAGAAGTGATCTCTTACACAACTTTAAGAGCACGTGCCTTTTAACCGGCATCCGGCATGAATCCTTATTACTCGCGAGTCATATCAAACCTTGGAGCGAGTGTACGAATGAGGAAAGGATTGATTCTAGAAATGGTTTATTATTGTCTGCCTTGATGGACAAACTCTTTGATCGTTACTTCATCACGTTTGATCCAGAGTCACTGAGGCTCATCATGTGTGAAGATCCTTTAATTCTTGAAATTATTAACAATCATCAGTTAATAGATTTCGTTATAAAGGTACCTTTCCGAGGTAAAGATCTAGCTGTTTTCAAAAAGTATATGACTAGTCATTTCGAAAAGTTCAATGAAGTTAATGAGAAAAGATATGGGACAAAGTAATCTTAAACGCGCTGAAGAGATCCAGAACCTATTAATTTCAAAAGGCTTCACATGGAAGAGCCATGAGCAAGCCAAAGAAAAAGTTCTTGAAGAAATCGATGAACTCTTTGTTGAGATCAATGCTCCAGAAATCAATCAGGATCGTTTAGAGGATGAGTTTGGAGATTGTTTATTCTCTCTGCTGAATTTGGCATGCCGACTAAATCTGGACTCTGAAAAGTGTTTAGGCTTAGCTATCTCAAAGTTTGAGAAACGTATTGCCTTTGTTGAAGAACAGGCTCAGCAACATGGCCTTACTATGCAAGACGTAGATTTACAGCAGATGTTGCATTGGTGGAAGTTAGCGAAGTAGTTTTGCCCAAACTGTCATAAGAAGATGCATATCGTGAATGCTGAGGCAGATCGATTAGCATTGAAAGAAAATATTTTTCATTTAATTAGTCAACTCAACTAAAATATTATTAAATATTAATTACATTTAATTAATCAGGAGGTTAAATGTCTGCTAATTTAGGAACCATTCTTTCATTTATTGCTAGCCTCGCCATTGTCACACCCATCTTAAAATTTCTTTTTCTTTCTTCTTATCGTACTCATTTAAGAAGAAGTAAATATATTGAAAAAAGGAATTTGCTTCAAACCTATTATGATGAAACTTATTTAAAAAAAGATAAAAAATCTAAATTTATCCTGCAAGAAGATACGAACGTTTTAATGAGTAACGACAAATATTCTTATCAATTAATCTTTAAAATATTAGAATCGAATGCTCAATATTTCTACAAAGCAATAAATACCTTAAATTTTTGTAGCTGGTATTTAAAAGAAAAAACAGTTAATGGCAACTTCATACTAACTTGTAGATTTTCAAAGAAGACTTTGAAAATTATATTTGATGTCTACCTCACCATGTATCTGTTCACAAGCACTTTTTGGCTTTTGGGTAATCTTTATTGTCTAATGACTAAAGCCAAACCTCTTAATAATATAGTTTTTGACATTATCATTATTTTAATAATGATATTTGCATTCCCTGCTGGCAAAGCTCGTGCGACATTAAAATTATCTGAAATTTTAGATATCAAATTTAAAAATGACTAAGCAAATACTGCTATACCTTAGCAAGTTTTTTACTCTCTTTAAAATAATAAAGCCCATCTCCCGACAGGCTTTAACTTTTAACACTTATAAGAATCTTCCTGAGCCTTGCTAAACTCTAATGACTCTTGAATCAGTCCATCCATAATATTAAAAACACGTTTCAGTTCTTGGAATACTGAGTCAGGTACATCATAGACTTTACCAACATACTCAATGTTCTTATCACATAGATGCCGAACAGCGCCAATCATCGCCGCTAGATCTGCAACTTGCTCATAAGCCAAAGCATAGCCATCTGCAACATCACTGGCATCATACGATTGATTTTTGATTTCCATATAGTCCACCTCGGGTTCTGAAATGCACTGTGCACTTCTTTTTCTATCGAGATAGATTATGTGCAATTATATTTGCACGGTCAAGATCCTATAGATTCGAGTTTTGCTAATGCTAGTGACTCAACGGCTTTTATTTTTTCTAACCGTTCTTTCCCAATCTTTATTAGATCAGACCAAACACCAACTGGAACAGGTCTCGTACTTTGCATCCAGTGCGTAATACGTCTCTCATCAACAGCTAATGCAATAGCCATTGATTTTTTCCAACTATTCCCGAAATATGCTTTCCCGATTGATTCTAATAAATTTGGATCGTTTAAGTTGTCCATTAGTTCTGAACGAACACTATCATTTGATTCAGACATATATACCTTTTACTTAAGTAATTAAGTAAGTAAGCGCTTACTTATTAAAACTAGGCTTATTACACCATAAAATTTAGTAAATACTAATTTTCAGGTTGTAAAAATTAGATAAAAACTAACTTTAATTTGTAGAAAAATTAGCGAAATACTAACTTTAAGTTGTAGAAATTAGATAGGAACTAATTTTTAGGCGTAAAACCTAACTTTAAGTTGTAAAAATTAGATAAAAGCTAACTCCTAGTTAGATTTTATCTAAAATCCTATAAACCCATACCGACAATGCAACGCTGCCAAGCCACACTTAACGTCTTGTCGAGCATCGCTTTGAGTGCGTTCTTCATTGGCCATCTCAGACCATGACTGTCCTATAAAGTAACGATCAACCACGGCATCTAGCCATTCATCCATCACTTCGCTCTGCCCCAAAATATCCAGTATCAGACGCTGTACAGCGCGAGCTTCATTGTCATTGATCTCACAAGTGGTCTTATTGCGCTTTGGTCGTGGTGGCTCGTAATCATTGGAGATATAGTCAGCAATGACTTGATTACGGTTCTTCTTTGTCAGCTTTTTTGCACGTCGGGTTTTGGCAGCGTTATCCATTGCGATAGCAATTGGATTGATACTCTGGCCACATGGACCTGTATGACTGTAGAGCCAAGCTCCGAATTGGTAGAGCCAGCCTTCTAAATCGAATCGTGACCAATCAATTGCCTGCATGATATGCATCTTTTCAATCACCAATGTCATTTTGTACCTCTTAGCAATTGCTCTATCACGATGCCTTACCCTCATTGTATTTATTCACACCACTGACCTGTGCGAGTAAATCCGCAGGACATGGCACGCCTTTGTGATTCCGAGCCTTAGGTTCAGCAATCGTTTTCTTAGGAATCCACATCACCTGAACGCGTCCAGCTTTTTGCGCTTGGGCCAGATAGTCCTGATAAATATCGACGAATGCCTTGTGTGCCGCCCGCTGTGATTGATTGGCCAGAATGTACTGCACCTCGTCCAAACATCGCTTTGCCAAGGTGCTAATTTTGAATTCAGGGTCATTGCTGAAATTCAGTGCTTTGGCCCATGCCTGTTCTGCTGTCCACCACTCACCTGCCTGTACACACCAGCTACGAAATTCAGGCAGCTTGGGACACCATTTTTCCGAATTCATCCGATTCAAGCCGCGTTGTAGTTCGATTGGCGTCAACCCATTCAGCACCGTACAGGTCAAATTACGGAGTTTCTCGTTGCTCAGATGACCATAAGTTTTCTGGAACTCTGTTCCGTAGATATCTTCGAGTCGGGTTAGAACCATTTCCGCAATTTCAACTGGAAAATTCACGGCAAAAGCACTTTGAAAAAGTTCGATGTTGCTCATGGATAATCTCCTACGTCACGCATTGGTGCAGGTTCATCCAAGCCGAATCGCTTCTGGTAGGGTTGTTGCCCGTAATGGTTCGGTTGCCTGCCTGTTGGTGATTTCAGCGGGTAAATATCCTGATAATTATTCACCGTTGACTGGTCGAGGATGACGTTGGCCTGATCTTTGAAATCATCCCGAAGTTTTTTCAGGATGATTTTGGCTGCCCGTTCCGTCAGTGGTTTTTTGATGGTCTTTCGCATTTCGACAAATCCGAGCCATACATCCCGATCGACGTTTGGGTATTGGGATAGATCCATACTGCTGGCATCAAATATTTTTGGTTTAGGCGAAGGTTTTTCAGGCGGAGGGACATAAGAATTATTTGCAGTAATCTCTGTAGTATTCTCTGTAGTAATCTTTGTATAAACGGATGAAGGATTTCTATCACCGCGGATGCAGGATTTCTTCTCCCCCGAATATAAGTTTTGTTCTTCCCCGAATGCAGGATTTCGCGTTCGGGGATTTACGATCTGTTGTTCGCCATTTTCTTCTGAATAAATACAGTTTTCGAACCATTGATCGAAGGCTTCAACGTCAAGTTTGAAATACAGTTTATGTTCTAGACGTTTTTCTGTTTCGAACAGAATGCCGAGATCTTTAAGTAATTTACGTGCTGTTTTCTGCTGGCTATAGGTCATGCCTGTTTCTTTCAGCCATTCTTCAGAGGTTTTATATACCCCAAGTTCATGGTCTGTTTTATCGTGCCAGTACACGAGCTGGCTTAAAAAGATGCCTGCTAGTGGGCTGCCAAGATATAGGCCAAGCTGCGGAAAGTAGGCAATCGCCCTTCCTAGACCCTTTAAGGTTGAGTAATGGCTCATGTCATCTCCTTTTGAGCATACAAAGCTCTACTTAGAAATTTAGAAACGTCATTGCTAATCACACGGCAGTTTTTAGAAATATGGTTTTCGATATGGCGATCTGCGCCCATATCCAAAATGATTTGCGTCGAATCATCGGAATTGTGTTTATCTTTGCCAGACGGTTTTGCTAGATTGTGTTCGTTCATATTTTTGTCTCGCTTAGCAAGTATGAATAAAAGGTCATAAAACCGCTTCCGCTGCTAATAACAGGAAGCGGTTTCTTATTGGCTCTGAATGCAGGCTTTAATTTGTTGCTCAAGCGTGGCAAGCAGTACATGCATGTCGTGTATGACCTTGGCCATGTCTATTGCCTCGCCTTTTGTTATTCGTCCATCCGCAAGCATTTCTCTAAATTGCTTACTTACGTTGCCTTTCTTGATGCCGATATTTAGAAAGGTATCCATCAGGCAACTGTCTCTTTTGCTTTCAGGTATATCTGGTAAGTCGATGGCTGCTTTGCCATGTTCTGCACAGATCGCCTGTAATATTCGAAAATCTCCTGTTATGCCCATCAGCTTTGTAGCTTCGAGCAAAGTCAGGTGATGTGTTTCCGTATTTGGGTTGACCTTGCTGTTGAGTACCGCAGGGCTTTTGATGCCCATGCGTGATGCAAGCGCATTTGCCCCGCCTTTAAAGTCGTGAACCGTGTGGTAAGCCGCATCTAATATGTTCATTGCGAGTCCTTTTGAACGTGTTTATTAGATAGCTACTTCATTACCATTTTGATTAGGTAATGTTTGAACTGGATACAACCCAAAATGTTGTAAGACTTCCTGTTCCGAAACTTGTCCATTGCTGGCTGTAACTAATGCAGTGCGGAGTTTCCTACGTGGTTCTTTATATCCATATAAAAGATGTGTCTTTAGATAACCACTTGTTGTGCCAGCAGCTTTTGCATACTTTTCCAATTGCTCAGGAGTCATTTTTAAAATGAAGTCTCTAAATCGCATAGATTGATCCTCTCTAACCAATCCAAATATTACCTTTATGGTAATGTAAATACAACCTTTTTTCTTGTTTACCTTTAAGGTGATAAAAGTAAAATTACACCTACATGGTATTTTTTCTTTAAAAACTACCTATTAGGTATTTTTCCGTAGCAAATATAGCTAAATGTTGAGTTAATTTATGGACAGCAAAACGATTAGATATAACAACACCCGAATCTTGGTTGACCAAGTTGGCGGTGTGTCTAACTTTGCTAATAAGATTAATAAAGGTCAATCTCAAACTAGTCAGTTCGCAGGTACGACACCAATTAAAGGCATTGGTAACAAAGTAGCTCGTGAAATTGAAGATGCTTTTGGAAAGCCGCATGGATGGTTGGATGTTTCACATCAAGAGGATAGCAATTTTCCTTCTAATAATTTAAACGCACATACTTCAGTTGTAAGTAATAAAGAATTGGAAGCTTTGTTTAAGTCTCTAATTGATCTCGATTCTCAGGGAAAACTTTCAAGAGATTTAATAAAAGCGCTTAAAACAATAATAAGCTCATTAAATTAAAATCATCAAAAACCTTGAACCTAAAAACGATTAAATATTATAATAAAGAAATAAGTATCAATTTATAAGCAAATGATTAGCATCCAATACTATTTTTTGAAATTGCAAATCAATCTCAAAAATACAACTCATAAATTCAGTATGGAATAAAATCATTGTGATTATGAAGTATAGATTGAAATTATTACTGCATACGATTCATTTTTAGGTAAAAATTAATGCTCAACAGAAATGAAATTATAGATATTTACAAAAGCTATGGATTTACTTTTGAAAGATCATCAGAATATTCAAATATTTTAATATTCACTATTCAATCGGGGCATTATCACAATGCAGACATAATAGATTTAGACTACCCTAATAACAATTCGGCTTATGAAAGTGCATTTAAAGATTATAGTACGTCAGGCTATGCATGTATCAAAAGAAAATTCACAAGTATTGAAAGTGTTAAAAATGGACTTTTCGAAGGTTTTTTTTCTGTTGAAAACACAAAAAACCATTTAAATAAAGAATATGAAACTCATGTCAATCAAATTATCCGAAGTTTTCCAGATAATAGTGAATACAAATATATAAATTCTACTTACGAGATAAATAATAAGAAAGGCGAGTTAAATCCAATTACTGAGATAACAAGCAGATTAAATGACAAACGACCAATTTTATTTATCATTGAAGCAGCCGCAGGATTTGGGAAAACATGTACAGCTTATGAAATACTTGATCATATTGTAAAAAAAGAAAAGAATATGGTTCCATTATTTAGTGAACTATCTAGGAATAGACAAGCAAAGATTTTCCACTATGTCCTTCTAGATGAAATTGATCGTAGTTTTCCCAACTTAAAATCACAACTTGTAAAAGACCAGATATTGAATGGAAAAGTACCAGTTATATTAGATGGTTTTGATGAATTATTGCATAACCCTAACAAGCATGACTATAGCAATTCATCTACATATAATACGGAACCTATGCTTGAAACTATTAGTGATTTATTAAATGAATCTGCAAAAATAATTCTAACATCAAGAAGAACTGCCTTATTTGATGGTGATGATTTTGCTGAATGGGTTGAGGAGCATAAAGTTTCATTTGATATATATAGAATTAAAATTAATGAACCTACAATTACAGATTGGCTTCCTCCAGAACGGTTCCAAAAACTAAGTAGAACCAACTACCCAATATTAAAACTGAATAATCCTGTGCTACTCTCCTTTTTACGTTTTATTTCAGATGAAGACTATTGCAGCTGCATAGAAAATCCTGAGCTGATTATAGAGAAATATTTCTTAAGTATGTTAGAGCGAGAAAGAAAGCGTCAAGCTCTTCAGCTATTACCAGCAGAACAATCATTAATATTAAAAAGTATTGCTCAATACTTTATAGTTAATAACTTTACAACCGAAGAAAAAGAGTTTTTACATTTACATATTGAAGAAAATTTTGAACCATTACTAGAAAATGCTAGAAAATATTATCAAACTGAAGACAGACCAACAACTAATGAACTTATAAATAAATTAACTAGCCATGCCCTTCTTGACAGATCTGGAGTTGGTGAGGAAAAAATTGGTTTTGTTAATGATTTTGTATTAGGTCACTATGTCGTTCCAAATATTAACGATACTGCTGAGTGGTTAGGTGATAAAATTTTTATTGAACCAGCTGTAACCGCGACAACGCCTACCAGTGAAGACAAAAGAAGGAAGCTTTGGGAAAGCCTAGATACTTATTTCTATGTAGAAGATAATGATTTAAATTTGAAAGTAAATACCTCTGTAAAGCTTAGAAGTGGAATATTTTTTAACTTAACAGATCAACTATTAGATAGGCTTAATTTTCAAAATATAACTATTGGAAGTGATAATTATAGAGTTGAAAATTTTACTTTCTATAATTGCATGTTTTCAAATATAAATTTTAATTTAGATAACTTTAAAGACGTTGCTTTTGTTCAATGTAAGTTTTTTGATTGTTATTATAATGGATATTCATCTTCATTAATTGAAATGGGATGTACTGGGCAAAATGATAATTTCTTTGATTTCATCTCTAGCCTTAATAAAGAAAATGAACTTTCGGATATTACAGTTAATGAGAATAATTTTTCTGATATTGAATTATCAATATTAGATAAGTTTTGGCCTAAAGGAAGCTCTTCTATACACAAGCATAGACACCACAATGCAATCTGTGGACACTCTAAATACAATTTAACAGATCTATTTATGAGCATAAAAAATTTAAAAAAGAGAAAGGTTTTACTTACTCCGGATAAAGAGGATTTTTATGAATTAAATTTTGAGTTCCTTTCACAAATCAAAGCTGCACTTGGGAAAAATGATTAATGTCTCCTCAAAATACACACTACCAAAGAATTTTAAATATTTTAACCCAACAGATTGAAGGTGAATTTAACAAAATTGGTTTACTGTATCGATTATTTGGAAGAGTAAAATCACCAAATTCTTTACAAAGCAAACTAGATCTTAAGCCTGGAAAATATCAACCAGATGATGGCGGTAAAAAGATTCAAGATGTCATTGGATTAAGAATTACTTTATATTTCACAGATGATATTGATATAACAATCGAAATATTGAAAAAAATATTTAAGTGGGATCAAGATTCTTCTAATATTGATGACTACTCACAAAGTACATTTGATGCAACTAAATGCAATTTAATTTTTGGTTTACCTCAAGAACTTTGCACTAGTAAATATTTAGATAACGAAGGATTATGCGACAATACTTTCGAAATACAAATACGCACTGTGTTCTCTGAGGGGTGGCATGAGGTTGAGCATGATCTTCGATATAAACATAAAGAAGATTGGAATGATTTTAATGAATCTTATAGAACACTTAATGGTTTTTTAGCAAGTCTTGAAACTATTGATTGGGGTATTTTACAACTATTATCCGACTTAACATGGAAACATTATAAAAATAAAAATTGGGAAGCTATGCTAAGAAACAAAATGAGAGTTCGTATCACAAACCCAACCGAAAACTTAGATAGTAAAATCATTGATATACTTAACGCAGACCCAGCTGGCATTGGTAAACAAATTTTTAGATCAAATAGGAAAAAAATATTACATTTTATTTTTGAACATAAATTACAGATCCCATTAACTCTTAACAATCTTATTTATATTATTAATGAGGTTGAAAATTTAAATCCTAATATTACGAAATTAACCCCTACACCTATTCTTAATAAAATTAGGAATAAATGAAAGGGTTAATATAGGGAAGGTGATAATTTCACCTTCGCCTATTTATTGAAATAGAAAAATCAAATAAAATTTCATTTGCATAGATATGCACTTCAAGAATATTAATTTCTGAAGCCTGCTTTTCAATATTGAAAATATTGCTTAATAGGCTAAAACCCCACAAAAACATAAACTTGAATAATAAAACTATAGATTCAATTTTTCTTGATAGAAGACTAATCAAATTTTTCATTTTTTATCTACTTTTTAATTTAAACCCATTGATGAGATGGTTCTCTATTTTTATCGTACTTCTGTTGTGATTGCAACAAAAAAAAAGATAATATAAATAATTTTAAATCTTGAATTAAATTACCTTTTTGGTAATATACATCTCACAGACAACAAAAAGCCCCGAAACTTTGGACGGCAACGGGGCTTTGCACTTAAGCGAGATAAGTATGAAACAAAAGCCTATACATAGTCAAACGTCCAAACGTTTGCACCAGCCCCCTACTGCTGCTGATTATCAGGTCAGTACACTCGATTTCATCAAAGCCAATCTTAAAGATGCACTTAAGCTCTTCCCTATTATTCTAGTCGTTTTCCTGCTCTGGCTAGTCCTGACCTTTGTCATTTACGGCATCTTTGGAGGATAAGCACATGGGACAATTACATACAGCTTCTAACCAAAAAACTAAGCTATTCAACTCGTCATTATCGAACAAAATACAACCGACAAGCTATGACGCACAGCGACTTGTAAGCCCTGTAAATACTGGGGTTTCAGCATCATATACACAGGGTAAGACCAAGAATTTGGAGCCTGTCATGCAAAAGAAACGCTACACCACACCTTTCGCACAATTCATCTGTAAAGACGTGAACGGCTACTACAACGTACGCCTTGGCCCAAAAATTTATCTGGTCAAAGTATCGTTAAATTACACCCCTAATTTTGATGGTGAATTCTTTGGTGGTGCACAAGCCCCATGCTTTGAGTGGCATTCTATTCTGGTTAAAGAATCACTAGAAAGCCAAGCACGCCCAATCACAGATGAAGAATTAGCGGTGTATTGGCTAAAAGGTAATATCAAGAAAATCGTAAATTACCAACGTGCCATAGAACGCAGGGCTAAAAGCCAAACACCACGCTATAGCAAAGAACAACGGATTGATTACCGCAACGCACAATATAACGGTGCCTAAGGAGATTTATGATGAATGCAGCCGTGAATCAACAAATAGCATCAACCAATACACTAGATGCCTTACAACTTATTCAGCTTGAGTTAAAAGCACCAAAGAGCAAATACAACAGCTTTGGTAAATTCCATTACCGTAGCCTTGAAGACATTCTTGAAGGTGTTAAACCACTATTGCAAAAGTATGGCGCTACCCTTGTTGTTAGTGATGAAGTGCAAGAGATTGGCCCTGTGGTGGTGATTACGGCCAAAGCAGTCTTTACCGATGCCGATGGTAAACAAACCATGACTACCGCACATGCTGGTGTGGAGATCAATAAAAAAGGAATGGATGTTGCCCAAACTTTTGGTTCATCCAGTTCCTATGCACGTAAATACGCATTGAATGGCCTGTTCCTGATTGATGATACCCAAGATGCCGATACTGATGCATATCATCAGCAAACCAATGCACAGACTCGCAACACTCAACAGAATGCTCCTGCTCAAAATCAGCAACGCAATCAGAACCAACCACCGGCTCAGCAACAACGCCAGCAGCAAAATCAAACAGCCCAGCCAAATGCAGCGCAGCAGCTGACCAATGATTTTCAGCAAGCTTTAAATGCAATTCATCACACCGACAAAGAAGCAGATCTAGGCGTGATTTATAAGCAGTTTAAAGGCACACGCTATGAAGCTCAGATTGTGCAGGCATGTAAGGCAAAAAAGGACATGGAGGGTTGGAGTGCGTAAAAACCTACATATTTAAGTATGTGGCCAAGCTTCACGGCAAAGGCAGCTTACGAGGACGTGTAGAGGCTACGACAGCTCTCCAAGCAAAACAGCAGATATTGCAAGGCAATGAATTGATCAAGGATGTCTCAGTATCGCTATTAACCAATCAAAAGGCTGCACGTGCGCAGTCTTTTGAAAAAATAAATAACTAATTTGAGGTGAATTAACTATGTCTTGCTTAATTCGAGTATCTGAATTTATTAAGCGCGTGTATGGAGACGCTGAAAATGGCGCCACTCCTCCCACTCCCCAAACCATCACCCGTAAATGCCGCATCGGTAAATTGCCTGCTGAATTACATGGCGCAGAAGATGGCAAACGAGGTACCTGGTACATCAACTGGGAAGCTTATGAAAAGCAAACTGGCGATGAGTTAGTAAATAAAGTACTGCAAGGTTAAAAATGTCACGTTCTAGAAATGCAGGCAACAAAGACTTGCCTGCGAATCTCTATAGGGATAATGGTAAATCTTGGCGATATCGCCATCCTGAAACGGGTAAATTTCATTCTATGGGGAGTAACAAGGCGATTGCAGTTCAAGCTGCACGTAAACTTAACTCATTGCTGATTCAGGAAGAAGATTATGTTTCTAGCGTAACTGGCAAAACAGTCTCATTTAAAGATTTTTGCGAACAGTTCCTTGAAGAAAAGAGACGTAAAGATGGTCGCCCTATATCGGACAACACAAAGAAGAATTATCAAATTCAGTTGAACCGAATTTTCAAAGTCTGGGGTAATAAATCTTTAGACTCCATTACTCTAAAAATGATAAATGATCAATTAGATGAGCTGACACCCTCAAACCGTAAGGCGCTTAGAAGCTTGCTTTGTAATATTTTTGATGTAGCGATGAGTAAAGGGATCTGCCCTGATAACCCTGCCCGTATTACTTTGACAAAGCACGTTCAGAGACAACGTAAGCGCCATACGGTTGCAGGACTACAACAGATTAGGGCTCATTCCCCATTATGGCTCCAGAACGCAATTGACCTATCTCTTTTAACCACTCAAAGACGTACGGATATTGTGGCTCTTCGTTGGACTGATATTTATGATGGATATATTCATATTGCACAACAGAAAACCACCACCGATTCATTCGATGAATTTGAGGTGATGGAAGGTGCTGGATATGTTCGAATTAAAATTGATGCAGAACTGCAAAAAGTTTTAGATCGATGCAAATCGGCTAAAGTTGTTACTCCGTTTGTAATTTATCAAATCCCCAAGCGTAAAACTAAAAATGCAAATAAAGAGCACTGGACTCAAATTCTTCCTCAGTATTTATCCGAGGAATTTTTGAAGATCGTTAAACTCGCTAAGGCATATCCAGATCTGAAAGGTAGGCAAATTCCGACTTTTCATGAAATACGATCACTGGCTATTTTCTTACATAAAAAAGCAGGTCGAAGTGCTCAAGCTTTGGCTGGCCATAGCTCAGTAAAAATGACCGAACATTATGAGGCTGGACATGAAATTGTTTGGAATGATGTTGATGTTGGAATTGCCCTGCCATTTGCCTAAATGACATAAATACGCTTCACAAATGGGATTTCTAAGTTATTGTTTTCTATGGTTTCTATAAGTCCCATTTTTACGTTAAAAAACGCTAATTTTTACTATAATAATTCATATAAATCATTATCTTAATTTAATTTATCGCCATTACATTTTGATAGTTTGGATAGTAAAAATCCATCTTCCAGCGAGTTTGTGGCGGTGGAAAACTGCCCAACATCAGCAGCTTTGCAGTCGCAGGTAAAAATGGTTGTAATGGATGTGTTTCTATTTCGATATCAGTCATTTATACAAAGAGCCAAATTTTAAATTGAGCGAAAAGTTCCGTTTATTTTATAGAATCTTCCAGTGTTTTGCTTGGATCTTTTGTTGGTGAAAATTTCACCTTAACAAAATTTTAACAATATCTTTTATTGGAATGAGATTTGAATTTGCTGATTTGACAGACGTAAATTAAATGTAAATTTGCTTCCAAGTCATAGCAAAATCGCTTTTTAAAGCGGTTTTGCGGATGCGAGTTCAACTCTGATGGCGTCATTTGAACTAAATCAATAACATTCTGTTTTTTTTAAATTTTATTTTTATACAACTCAGTTTTACCCAATCTTGCCCATTACCCCTTTGTCACTTTTTTGATGGGTTAAAATTTTTGCTCAATAATAATACTGCTCTATTCAGATCTTCAGTATGTAGTCTCCTAAGAACAATATTTGTACCTGAAAACCAGAAATTGTCTGGCTCTTTCTTTTCTAAGCCTTCTGAACTTATGTGTGGGACATCTTTGAAGTCTGATCGTCGACCATCCAAGCCAACAATGTACATAGAATGCCGACTGGAAAAATAAAGACCACTCTTGATTTACTAAGATGGCTGATGCACTGGATTAGACACGCTCTTGTCGCAACATAGTGCATTTTTCATTTAAATTATCCAATAAAATCAAAATTTAGCGTGGCACAAAATTTGCTCTAGCCTTATTCATTATTTTTAAAATTCGTTAAGGTATATTCTATGTTTAAGCGCTCGCTCCTTTCACTAATCATTTTCAGCAGTTTTGTAACACCAACAGTTTATGCAGAAAGTTTTAATATTCTTAAACAGATCTCAAGCAAACCTATTCAGCTAAAAGACGGTGATTACAAAGGTAATTATTATGTCCCTTCAACTTTAGATACTATCACTTGGGGCTATTTACCCAATAAAGATGCCAAACCTGTTATTTCAGTCTCCTCAGGAAGTGTAGTGACCTTTGATACTGTCTCTCATGAAGGTTTATTGGAAGATCAAGGACGTGATGCTGAAAAATATTTCAAATCGAAAGGTGTCAAAGCTGAAAACATTCTGGATGAAGCAAAAACAATTACTAGGTCGAATTTAAAACATGATTTCCACAAAGATGGCCCTCATATCGTTACTGGGCCTATTGAAATCCAAGGTGCGCAGCCTGGTGATATTTTAAAGGTCGAAGTCATTAAAGTTGAACCCCGTGTTCCTTATGGTGTTATTTCCAATCGTCATGGTAAAGGCGCACTGGTGGGTGAATTTCCCAAAAAATCTAAACAAGAAAATGCATCTGCTGCTCACCCTGAACGCTATGGGAATGTTTCGGTATTTACCCCTATAGAAAGGAACGCCAAGGGTGAATACGAAGGTGTACTCAAAACTGAATCAGGTAAAGCAATACGTTTCCCGCTTTATCCATTTATGGGCATCATGGGCGTGGCAGCGAACACCTCTGAGCCTGTACATTCTGTCCCTCCTGCCATGTATGGCGGTAATATTGATATCAATGAATTAGGTGCTGGATCAACCATCTATTATCCGGTACAAGTTGCTGGTGCACTGTTCTATACTGGCGATAGTCATTTTTCACAGGGAGATGGTGAGGTAGCTCTAACAGCCTTGGAAGCATCTGCTCGCGCAACACTTAAATTTACCTTATTAAAAGCAGGCAAAGATAAGATTCCAGGTAAGGAAATTATGCAACCATTGGCCGATATGTTATAAAATCAGTCTTGCTGTAGTTAAATTTTCTATAAATTATGTGAAATGTAATTTAGCTTAGCAAAATAAATATCAATTAGAAAAGCCATTTTGTACTAGAATATCAAACTGAATTCAAAATAATCGTCAGATAATGTGATTGACAAACATTCAGTAATTCATCTATAAATTATTATAAATTTCATATATCTATAAAATCTAGGAATAAGCACAATGGAACATCAGAATGATCTTCATCCTTTGGTTGCTCCATTAGCGGCGCTTAATTACCTACATGAAGCACATCAATACATCGATAAGAACCTAACAGTGATGCAAGTTTATAATTTAATGACAGGACATCCACCCTTTTGGTTACGTATTGCATTTAAAATCAGAGATTTTTTAAGTTTAAGGTTAGGAGGTGTTCAACCGATCAGCGGCTTTGATTCGGTTAAACCCGAAAATGTTCAGATCAATGAAAAGTTGGATTTTTTTGATGTAGTGAAAATTACGGACAAGGAATTATATTTACAATCTACAGATAAACATCTCAGCGTATTGGTCGCATTACAGCTTCAGGAACATAATGAACAAGAGAATGAGTTGACCGTCACAACCAGTGTGATTACTTACAATCTTTTTGGAAAGATTTATATGCTTCCGGTCTCCTTGGTACATGATCTAATCATCAAAAATTCATTAAAAAATTTAAATCAATCGTGTTAAGTGGCGACCACTGAAAGCGCTTCTAGCGATTTTCTTTCAGTAGCCAGATTTTATCACCTTATATCTTCATACTTACACCAAGCTGAAAACCTCGCCCTGGCAATGGTGCAATATATTTCAATGGGGAATTATGCGGTCTCGCTTCCTCATTCAGTAAATTTGAACCGTTCAGGAACACGTCAATATCAGAGTTCTTTAATTTCATATGCTTGCTAATCTGCATATCGACCATATTGAAGGCTGGCAATGGCTCTTCCTCCGAAACATTCTTGCCTAGATATTTCGGTTTATCATAATAAATACTTGAGAGACGTGCAGCCCAATCCCCTTTACTCCACTCTACGCTTGCACCGTAGCGACTGGTTGGCATGTTTGGTAAATAATTGCCATCATTAAACAAACTCGTTCGATTCGGATTTAAATTCTTATTTTTCACAAAATCAGCAAACGCACCTAGGGTAAAAAGCCCCAAACGCTGTGTATTGATTTTCTGTTTTAGATCAACTTCAAAGCCTGTGATTTCTGTATCTGTTTGAGTCCAGTATTTGAGAGGTAAGCGGTTCGCCGTTTGCATGCCAGAATGAGTAAGATAGAGATAGTTTTCAAATTTCATCTTATATACAGTAGCCTCAAGATTAAAATCTTGATAATTGAATAAAGCGGTCAACTCTGTATTTTTAGATTTTTCAGGCTCTAACTTTTGATTTCCTTGCTCATTAACCATGATCGAATAATGATTACCACTGGCATAAAGTTCATTCAGCTCTGGTGCACGCTCTGATACTGAATATCTAAGCTTCATACCTAGATAGTCATTCATTCTGAGATATGAACTGAAACTATAATTTTCCAGATCAAAACTGGTGTCTTGTAGTGTTGTATTTGGTGAATTACGAGCAACTTTAAAATCGCTGTCTTTGATCGTATGATCAATGCTTTCTTGGCGATAACCTGCATCGAAAGAAACACGGCCCAAATCAATTTTCTCTTGAACAAAAATCGCTTGTGTCTTGGTATTTACGTTAGGTAAATAGCGTAGTTTCCCGTGTCCTTCAACGCTTCGATTACTCTGACTCAACCCAAGTAAACCATTCAAATAAGTAAAGGGCTGATGTCTCAATACAATTTCGGCTTGTTTAGTATCAAAGCGGTAATCATTGGCAAGCTGTGTCCCGAGATATTCACCTGAACGATTGATTACCTGATTCGCTTTAATATCAATGCCTTTCAAAAATGGAATATCAAAATTAATTTGACTGTCTAGGCTATATTTCCTTTGATCGGTCTTTACACCAACAGGCAAGCCATCCTCATAAGAAGATTGAAATGACTTATTTTCTAAAGAAAAGCCTGGTACGCCGTATGCATTTTTCTTTGAATCCGCACTCAAGCCAATATATCCATTTTGCAGAAAGTAGGTACTTCCGATCGCATAATACTGATTTTCTAAATAACTATTGCCTAATTTACGATGGTAATTTGGCGTCACATCATTATTAATTCTGTTTTCTTTAAACTTAGCTGTATCAGGCTTATATTCTGGATTTACCGGGTTGGTATACGTTTTACCACTCCAAACAGAAGTCGGTTTATCGGTATAAAATGAAAATTGACCATCTGCCCAATCGGGATTCTCAGTCATGAATTGGTCAATATATTGTTGCGATGCGGTGTTATAGATCTGTTGTATACGTGCATCCTTTTGGCAAGCATCTGCCAATGCTGAATTGACACCGCCCGTTGCAGGAAATACTGCGCTATTACATTGCTCAGCCTTGCTGTTGCCTGGAATTTTATAAGAAGAAATGTCTTGTTTAGAAAATAAAAAATTGGTTGAAAAGTTGCTTTGATTATTTAAATTCAGCTTAAAGCCATGTGCATCGGTGCTGTTCCAACCTTTTCGCGCAGCCAGCTCTAAATTATGATCTTTCTTAGGAATTTCTTTGCTAATCAGACCATTCTCTACATTTACACTACCACCGATAGCATTTCCGCCGTATCGCACACTATCCGATGACTTATTTACCTGAATAGATTGATTAAATAAAGGATCAAATGGAATGGCAATATTACCACTGACAGCATTCATACCATAAATCGATAATCCATCCTCAAGAATTTGTACACGATTGCCACTTAAGCTGCGGATAACTGGTGCTCCTGCATTGGGGCCAAAAGAGCTACTCTGTACACCTGACACCTGCTTGAGTGCATCCCCTAAAGTTTGATTTTGTGTATTTCGATTTTCTACAACGATATTGTTCCCGATTGAAAGATCTGTTTCTGCTTTTAAACTGATTTTTGGCAAGATAACAGGACTGTCCTGCTCATTTGCAGATGCTTGCTGATGAATGAATAGAATGGCTATTGCCAAGGCTTTGTAACGCACATTGAACTCCTTATTTTCAATTGTTATGTTATAACATAACAATTAAGTGTTCAAACAAAACCTAAGTTTCATTTTTCATTCTTAATGTGCGAGAAAAGACATCGTTCAATTCCTTTTGAACGATTGAGTGTGTGACGATTAATTAAAATAATTCAAAGGTAACTTTAAATAGCGAACCCCATTAGACTCGGGTTCTGGGAATCGGCCTGCACCCATATTGATTTGAATTGCCGGTAGAATAAGCTTAGGCATCGACAAAGTTGCATCACGTGCTTGACGCATTTGTACAAACTCATGCTTCAGTGTTTTTGCATTTAAGTGAATATTGCTTTGCTTCTGTGCCCGAATATCTGTTTCATAACTATATGTATCACGACCTTCTGGTTTATAGTCGTGACATAAAAAGACACGTGTAAGTTCTGGCAATTGATACAGTTTTTGCACAGAATCAAATAAGATATTCGCACTGCCTTTTGGGAAATCACAACGCGCCGTTCCATAATCGGGCATAAATAAGGTATCACCAATAAAAACAGCATCACCGATCACATAACTTAAGCACGCAGGTGTATGTCCAGGTGTCGGTATGTTATATGCCGCTAAGTTTCCGATACGGAAGTGTTCATGGTCTTTAAACAGATAATCAAACACTTGATGCGTATTAAAATACTTCATATCCATATGATAAATTGCACTAAATGTTTCCTGAACAATGGCAATTTTCTCACTCATGGCAATCTTGCCGCCAAGCTTAGATTTCAGATATTGTGACGCCGTTAAATGATCGGCATGAACATGCGTTTCCAATATCCATTCAACGGTAAGGGCTTGAGATTCAATATAAGCAATGATCTCATCTGCATGCTGTGTAGATGTTGATGCCGAGGCAGCATCATAATCCAAAACACTATCAATAATTGCACAATGTTTTGTTTCAGCATCATGTACAACATAACTAAAGGTATTACTTTGCTCATCAAAAAAGGCTTTGACTGCTGGATATTGCACTGCATTTCTCCTACTGTTTGGCCCAAAGACGATGGATCAACATGCCGAGCAGCATTGCTCCAATAAAATACCAAACTTCAAAATAACCCAGTCCGATCAGAGTAATTGCGGGTGCTGGGCAAATGCCTGCAATTCCCCAACCCATACCAAATAATATCGCACCTGTAATCAACTTCTTATCAATTTGATTATTCTTTGGTAAAGCAATCGCCTCACCTGATAATGTTGTGGGATTGCGTAGAGCTTTTTGAAATGGGATAAATGCAACTGCAATTCCACCAATCATCACAAACATCAAACTAATATCCCATGTGCCAAAAATGTCTAGAAAACTTAATACCTTCTCAGGATTTGACATTCCAGAAACCAAGAGGCCTAGTGCAAATAGACTACCAAAGATCAATGCAAACAAATTCTTCATTATGCTGCTCCCAGAATATGACGTACTACATAGACCGTAACAAAACCAGCGAACATGAATGTGATTGTGGCAACCATTGAACGTGGCGATAAACGGCTAATCCCGCAGATCCCATGCCCACTGGTACAACCTGAACCTAAACGTGTCCCAAAGCCTACCAACAGTCCAGCAATGATCAAAGCGAGCGGAGACGACTGCATAATAATTTCAGGCTTGACAAAAATTTGATAAATAAAGGGGGTAATAATCAGGCCTAATAAAAACCAAAAAGCCGAACTATGTAAAAATGTTTTGGGCTGTAATAATTGGGCAATCAAACCACTCACACCCGCGACACGCCCATTGACGTATAAATAACCAACAGCCGCTAATCCAATTAACGCGCCACCAATCAAAGCTAGAATAATACTTGTCATCATCCTCTCCCACCAATCAATATATGTTTTTATAATATATTATTTTAAATAACATTTGAATAAATCTATTCAATATTAGCCTTTAAATCGTGATTTATACGAAAAATGGCACATCTTGGTAAATATTTTCTAAAATCAAGTAAGTTAATTTGACTGTTGAGCATAAAAATATGCTGTGAACAAGTATCGCATTTCTTGAATAGACCGATTATTCAAACTCAGCAAGTACTCTTTCTGCAAACCAAACAGGAAAGACTGTCACGATTGGATTGATTCTTAGTCGATCCGCTTGTTCAATTTCTGCTAAAAAAGCTGCTTTTTCACCATTAGAAGAATTATCAAATATAAAAGCTCGATCACTCACCTCAATGGCTTGCATGAGTAAGTCCATGCTACGGTAATAACGATCACGAATTTTGGGTTCTGCTACAGCATGTCCACCTGTACTTACCCGATACTGCACCCGCGCAATATTGATTTCAGGGTCAATCGTTGACACATAGTACAGATAAGTTTTAAACCCTTGCTCCTGAGCCATTCTCAGAAACTCAACTTTGCTGATATGCGACATAACAGTTTCAAAGGTAAAACTTATTTTTAAGCTTAGAAATTCTAAACGGATAAAGTCGATGATTCTGGCAGCAAGATATGAATCAATATCTTGAATAGCAAAAAGAATAAGGTGCTCACCGAGCAATTCAGGTTCTTGGCTTAATAAATTACAGATTTTTTGATTCAATTTTTTCTTTTTGGTTTTTAAAAAAGCAATCAATTTCAGTGCATCTAGAGACTCATGATAAATCTTTAAGTCCAAGCGATGAGTTTGATTTAAAGTTTTTTCGAGTTCATCTGCATTTAAATATGCCCCAATATGTCGGGGCAATAAATATTCTTTAATCGTACTTTTACCAGAACCGTTTGGACCAGCAAACATGCGAATTCTAGGCGTAGACTGTCGCATTAACTTATACAACAGCCTGCTTTTTCTTACGCTTCAATATAGTACGCGATGCTTCAATAGTAGTATAAGCGCCTGAGATATCCTTGATCACTTCAGTCTCACCAGTTGGATGCTGTTTTAACAGTTGACAACCTTTGGCATAGACCACAGTAGAGGATTCACTAGCTTCTTCAAATGCATTACGGAATGCTTCTACAGCAAGCTTAGGAAGAAGACTTTCCTCTTGCGTACTCATTTTCATGATTGTAAAAGCTGTCATTAAAGACTCCTCAGCCTGATTGCGCTTATACCTATACTAGCATAACTGCTAGTTTTGTCTATTTTTGCAGCAGAGAGTTTAACGAACCAGATCTTCAATACCGATCAGTTTTGGTAATTTATCAATTACTTTATTCAACTCAGCATTTGCCGGAGAAATACATCCTGTGTAATGGCTAAGTTTCGTTACAGTACCATCAGGCTTTTTCCATGAGAAGTAAGCACTTGGCTGGTCTGTTGCGGTTTCTTCACAACCAGTTGTCTTTACATTTGCACCCGTCGCAGGACGATAGGTTTTTAGCTCTTGCTGTAATTTCTTATAAACAGAAGGATCAACAGTTAAATCCTGAGTACCTGTTACTTTGGTGTATTGTTTACCATCGAAATGAACAGCACCTTCAGGGGTAATCTCAACAGAATAGATTGGGCATGCACCAAAACATGGACTAGATGAGTAGCGGATTGTTTCTTGCGCCGTATCCTGAGGTTGTTGAGGTGTTGTTGCACAGCCAACTAAAGAAAAAGTAAAAAGGCCCGCAATGAATAATTTTTTCATTTGTTGATCCGTTATAAAGTATGTTATTCAAATTTAACAAATCGTAGAAATTTTGTCATTTAGATTGATGTAAAAAAAATGGAAAAATCACTTAAATTTACTTAGGCTATTTTGAGTTAAACAAAAAAATAAGCGCTTTTACATAGGCGAATTAGGCTTAGTTTTGAGCCTGAAGAATTAAGCGAGCAAGTTCTAAATCGTCAGCATAAGTAATTTTGATATTATCTGAACGTCCCTGCACCACTTGTACAAGTTCATCCATATATTCCAAAGCACTTGCTTCATCCGTGATCACAATATGATTAGCTAAAGCTTGTTCAATCGCATTTTTAAGAACGCCGAGTTGTGCCATTTGTGGTGTTTGCGCTTGCCACAATAACTCACGACTCACAGTTTTCTCAATCTGATTTTGCCGAGCTACTTGTTTTAGCGTATCACGAACTGGAATAGCCAAAATTGCACTTTGATTTGAATGCTGAGCTGATTCGACTAACTTTGTTAGGCAGTTTACAGTTACGCATGGTCGTGCAGCGTCATGGACCAACACCCAATCATCTTCATCCGCAATTTCAGATAAATAGATTAAGGCATTTAAAACTGAATGGACACGCTCAGTGCCACCAATGCAAAAATGAAGTTTATCACTATGCTGAAAAGCGAGGGTTTTTGCGAAATTATCTTGCTCACCAATGGCAAGTACACAACCTGCTAAATCTAAGGAATTCAGTCGATTGACGGTGTGTTCAAGCACAGTTTGATCTTGAATATACTGATATTGTTTTAATTCAGTTTTTGAAAAACGACTGCCCGAACCTGCTGCTGGTACAACCGCCCATAGCTTAGTCTGGGTTTTCATTGGTTGCAGTGTCTTCTTTTGCGTTTGGATCGATATAAATCGGTTTGTAATGGGTACTAATGGTACTCATTTGTACAAACGTCTCATTCGGTTTAATCAAACCTAAGTCTAAACGTGCATGTTCTTCAATGGCTTCGCTGCCATTTTTTAAATCAAAAACTTCCGCCGCTAAAATACGATTACGTTCTTTTAGCTCAGTATTAATTTCTGCTTGTTGCGTAATTTGTTGAGTTAAAGCTTGGTGAGGAAAATAACCACCCTCACCTAGCCAAAATTGATACTGTAGGCTTGCCACCAAAGCGATGACAAGCACTAGAATCAATTTACTCGAGGTCGATCGAAACATCTCTATCATGAAAAATTCCCTACATCCTTCTTACAAGGAAGATCATCTGCAAATTCTATATGATTATGAATTTGCAGAGTTTCTCTCTTTTGTAAAGAAAGATGATCAGAAGTATTCAACATAGATAAATTGACCTTATTTTAGACCTTTGAATTCAGCTTTACCGCGGTAAGCTGCATTCGTTAATTCTTCGATACGAAGTAATTGGTTATATTTCGCTACACGGTCAGAACGGCAAAGTGAACCAGTCTTGATTTGACCCGCTGCTGTACCTACTGCCAAGTCAGCAATTGTTGAATCTTCAGTTTCACCAGAACGGTGTGAAATTACAGTGCTATAGCCATTTGCTTTTGCAAGGTAAATCGCATCTAAAGTTTCAGTCAATGTACCAATTTGGTTGTATTTAATCAGAATAGAGTTACCGACTTTCTCATTAATACCACGTTGTAAAATCTTAGGATTAGTTACGAATAAATCGTCGCCAACCAATTGAATTTTGTCACCGAGGATTGATGTTAAGTAGCTCCAACCTTCCCAGTCAGATTCATCTAAACCATCTTCAATCGAAATGATTGGGTATTGGTTTACAAGACCCGCTAAATAGTCAGAGAACTGGTTGCTTGTGAATGCTTTATTACCTTCACCAGCAAGGATGTACTGACCATTTTTGTAGAATTCTGAAGAAGCACAGTCAAGTGCCAACATAATATCAGAACCAGCTTTGTAACCAGTTTGACCAATTGCTTCAAGAATAACAGTGATTGCTTCTTCGTTTGAACGCAAGTTTGGTGCAAAACCACCTTCATCACCGACAGCAGTGTTTAAACCTTTTTTGTTTAAAACTGATTTTAGTGAATGGAAGATTTCAGCACCTGCACGTAATGCTTCAGCAAAAGAAGTGAAGCCTACAGGCTCAATCATGAACTCTTGAATATCAACATTATTGTCTGCATGCGAACCACCATTGATGATGTTCATCATTGGTACAGGCATGGTCAAAGTCGTTTGACTACGAAGATCAGCGATATATTGGAAAAGAGGAATTTTCTTTTCATCTGCAGCAGCGCGCGCAGCAGCCAATGAAACAGCTAAAGTTGCGTTAGCACCTAATTTTTCTTTGTTTTCAGTACCATCAAGCACGATCATCGTATTATCGATGTCTTTTTGTTCAAATACTGATTTACCCACTAAAGCGTCACGGATAATCGTGTTTACGTTATTAACCGCAGTTTTAACACCTTTGCCCAAATAACGTGCTTTGTCGCCATCACGAAGTTCTAAAGCTTCACGAGAACCAGTTGAAGCACCAGATGGTGCACATGCACGACCAACAACCCCAGATTCTAAAATAACGTCTGCTTCGATGGTTGGGTTACCACGAGAGTCCAAAATTTCACGTGCGCGGATGTCAACGATTTGGCTCATGAACAATTCCTCTGTTGAATGAAAAACAAGATGCAAATGATTGCATCAATGGGTGTCTAACTTTTTGAATCCTTTAACCAAAGTATCCAATTCTTTTAATTGCGCCAAGAATGGCTCAAGCTGAGATAAACGCAATGCACATGGTCCATCACATTTTGCGATTTCTGGCTCTGGATGTGCTTCCAGAAATAAACCAGCCAATCCTGTTGCCATGCCTGCACGCGCTAATGTCGTAATCTGGGCACGACGGCCACCAGCAGAATCAGCACGTCCGCCTGGGGTTTGCAATGCATGGGTAACATCAAAGAAGACCGGCACATTCATTTCTTTCATGGTATCGAAGCCAAGCATATCAACAACCAAGTTGTTATAGCCGAATGCTGAACCACGTTCACAAAGGATGAGTTTGTCATTCCCAGCTTCCAAACACTTATGCAAGATATGACGCATTTCATGTGGCGCTAAGAACTGTGCTTTTTTGATATTGATAATGGCTTGAGTTTTCGCCATTGCCTCAACAAGATCAGTCTGACGACTTAAGAAGGCAGGAAGTTGGATAATGTCGGCAACTTCAGCAACAGGCGCTGCTTGGTAAGGCTCATGAACGTCTGTGATAATGGGCACATTAAAATGCTTTTTAATGTCTGCAAGCCATTCAATCCCTTTTTCCAAACCTGGTCCACGATAAGAGTTTAGGCTTGAACGGTTTGCTTTATCAAAGCTTGCCTTGAATACATAAGGAATGTCTAGGCGTTTGCAAATATCAACATAAGTTTCAGCAATTTCAAATGCTAAATCTCTTGATTCCAGTACGTTCATTCCGCCAAATAATACAAATGGCAAATGATTTGCCATTTGTATATCGCCTAAACGTACAACTTCTTGTGGTTTTAATTGTGACATTTAAACTTTCCCAGTTTATTTAAACTTTCATTACTTACTTTTGATGCTGTTTTTTAGCAGCCTCGATAAAACTAGCAAATAATGGATGTCCATCACGTGGTGAACTTGTAAATTCTGGGTGGAATTGTACAGCAATAAACCAAGGATGTTCAGGAATTTCTACAGTTTCAACTAAATGTTGTACTGATGAATAACCTGAAATTTTCATACCCGCTTGTTCAAGCGCTGGAATAAAACGGTCGTTCATTTCATAGCGATGACGATGACGTTCAGTAATTTCAGCTTTACCATAAACTTCGCGAGTCTTCGTGCCTTCAACCAATTCAGATTTCTGTGCACCTAAACGCATGGTACCGCCTAAATCAGACTCAAGGCTACGTTGTTGTAACTCGCCGCGTTCATCTAACCATTCAGTGATTAAACCAATCAATGGATATTTCGTTGAACGGTTAAATTCAGTCGAGCTCGCTTCTGGCATTGCAGCAACATGACGTGCATATTCAATCACCGCCAATTGCATACCTAAACAGATACCAAGGAATGGAATCTTGTTTTCACGTGCGTATTGAATGGCTTTCATTTTGCCTTCAGTACCACGCTCACCAAAACCACCTGGTACCAAGATCGCATCTGCCGTACTTAAAACACTAATATCTTGCTGTTCAAGCTCTTCAGCATTGACATAATCAATCTGGACTTTAACACGGTTCTGGATACCTGCATGGAGAAGCGCTTCATTCACAGATTTATAAGCATCTGGAAGTTCAACATATTTACCCACCATTGCAACACGAACTGTGTATTCAGGGTTGAGTAATGCTTCAACGACATTGTCCCAATCTTCAAGATTTGCTTCTGGAAGATCATTAAAGCCAAAACGCTCACAGATCAAGTCATCAACGTTTTGTTCGTAGAATGTACGTGGAATTTGATAAATCGTTTTCGCATCTTTACATACCACAACGGCACGCGCTTCCACATTCGTGAACAATGCAATTTTACGTTTAGTATCAACATCGACATCATATTCAGTACGACAGATTAAAATATCTGGCTGAATACCAATTGAAAGAAGCTCTTTTACTGAGTGTTGAGTTGGCTTGGTTTTGAGCTCAGCCGCAGATTTGATATATGGTAACAATGTTAAATGCATGAGCATGGTACGTTTATGACCAAGCTCTACCATCAACTGACGGACTGATTCCATAAATGGAAGTGATTCGATATCACCAACCGTACCACCAATTTCAACGATAGCAACGTCGTAGCCTTCACCTGCGCGAAGTACACGTTCTTTAATGTTGTCTGTAATATGTGGAATAACTTGAACCGTACCACCTAAGTAGTCACCACGACGTTCTTTATTTAAAACGTCCTGATATACGCGACCACTGGTAAAGTTATTCAGTTTGGTCATTTTCGCACGACGTAAGAAACGTTCGTAATATCCCAAATCTAAGTCAGTTTCAGCACCATCCTCTGTGACGAAAACTTCACCGTGCTGAAATGGGCTCATGGTACCTGGATCGACATTAATGTATGGATCCATTTTTACCATAGTGACTTTTAAGCCACGAGCTTCCAAAAGTGCAGCAACAGAAGCAGCAGAAATACCTTTACCTAGTGATGAAACCACACCACCAGTGACAAAAATAAAATGGGTCATTGAGTTTCTCGTACAATCGAGCCGAAATCGGCCTACAATGTTGGGCAATTTTACTGTACTCTGCCCCTATAAAGCAAAGTCAAACCGCATCAATTCAAAGAACTATAAACAACTGGTTATTCTATCAGCATTTTCGATAAAAATTTACGGGTTTTGTGGATTTTTCATCCATAAACGCCCCTTCATCGATCAAATCCATCAACATATAGATTAAAAATCAGGTTTTCATCACAGTGAAATCAATTTAAAACCCTAAACGCCTTTGCAAACATTTATAAAATATCAACAAACTCAACAAAGCGTAGTGATTTCTTCACATAGATTTACTGTTATAATTGCTGCTGTCCTTTTTTAATATGTTGTTTTAGCAATGGCGAATAAAAAACTTTTAATTTGTGCAGCACTTGCGACTGGTCTTTTATTAACTGCTTGTGTGAAAAAAGAAGAACCTAAAAGCGAAGAGCAGCAAGAGCAGACCGCAACTGAGACTCAAACTCAGCCTGAACCTGAAAAAATCCAAGAGTTCGAGTCTTTAGAAAGTGTCGATAAGCATGAAGCTCCAGCGCCTGTTGTAGAAACAACGCGTGAAGAAACACCAAATACAACGACCGAAATTCGTCGTGAGACTCGTCCAGCTCAAACAGAAACACCTGCTGCAACTGAAGCTCCACGCGCGGAAGAGCAAAAACCTGTAAAAGCTGAACAGAAACCAGCAAAGACTGAACAGCCTAAAGCAGAACAACCCGTGAAAGCGGCAAAACCATCTGCACCAGCTCAAAGTGAAGATGATGCTGTCGCTGCTGCAATCGCTGCTGCAACACCAGCTTTAAATAACTAATTCACTCTTGAGTAATAAAAAGCCAGTTGCTTTCAACTGGCTTTTTTGTGTCTATAGATTAGTAATTTTTAAAAAAGTCCGCCATCAAACGGGAGGCCCAAGATTTCACCATCAAACTTTCATAGAAACCACAATGGCTTCCCTTTTTGGTCGTTACAACTGCAATATTGTCCATTTGCTGAATGGCATCTTTATAAGGTTCTAAGTTTTTAATTGAACAGACTGGATCATCTTCGGCATTGAGAATCATCAATGGAATTTTGACATTTTCGAAGACATAGATTGGATTAATCGCTTGGCAATAGCTCTGATAATCCTGAAATCCTGCCATTTCAAAATATTCTTTTTCAAACTCTTCCAAGCTTGTGGTCGTTAGCACTTTTTCTACAGATGCAATCTGATTCCATGTATTCTGATAAGGATAAATGAAGTATTTAAATAACTTCTTAGTCATCATTTTGCTATAAAAAGGATGCACATTTTTAAAACCAATTTCAGTGTTATAACCAGGACACATTGCAAAAGCAGCTTTGAATGGCGTATCCACCCCTTGCTCGCCTAAATAGCGGACCAAAAGCCCCGTTCCAGCTGAGGAACCAACTGCATATAAATCGGATTGTGGAAACAGGTTTTGAATATGCGCAAGTTGTTCTTTCAGATCACTGGTTGAACCAAACAGTGAAATACGAGGCACTGGCATTGGCAATCCTGCATGACCTCGGCGCAAACACAGTGCAATTCGCCAACCATTATATTCATGCAAATCTTTGACCAGTTCGCGCATACTTTCAGGTGTCCCTGTAATGGTATGCATAATTACAACGGTTGGTGTTTCTGCTGGCAAGTCATATCCATACCACGCAACGGCGGTAATCCCGCCATCCTGCATGATCAAACGATCAACACGGTCATATTCAAGTTTAATGGTTTTCTTACGAATCACATCAAAATACAATAAATGTAGATGTGTATTACTCAGCCAAGGCGTAGGACGATATTTTTGCTTTAACTGCGGTAATTTTTCCAAAACATCTTTAATTTTCCCTTTCGGGTCATAATACATTTTGGGTTGCTCAGCACCGAGCACTGAATCAAGAAGCTCTGAACCTAGCACTTTGATTTTATCTAAAGCAGATATACCCATATTCAATAACCGCCTCTATCTAAGCATGAGTAAATGTTTGTCGCACCAAAGTTGCGACCTGTTGTCCCCAGATGGCATAGATTTCTTTGCTTGGATGAAAACCATCGCTTGCCATCGGCAAATCCATTGCTTGAAAAGCTTCAATATCATATTGAATAAATCGAAATTGAGATTGTGGTGCCAACCATTGTTGTAATGCCTGATTCATTTGTTCTGCATATTTTCCAAACAGCCAAGCCAAAGGATTAGGCAAAGCCGGAAAATGCTGCATTGGCGGCACACCCGATACAATAATGAGTTTAGGTTGAAACTGATTCTGTATATAAGTGAATAGCTGTTTTTGTTGTTTAAGCCAAGATTTTGCAGAAGTCAGTTTAGTCACATCATTGACACCAATTGAAGTGATAACAATATCATAGCACTGCTGCTCTAATAGTTGTACTGCTTGAAAAACCTGTTGCGTGGTATCGCCTGTTTTAGCATGTAGTTTCCATTGCAGCAGATATTCATTCTGCAACTCAGCAATAAGCGCTCCCGACAAAGCCTGTTGTTGGGTTTCAACCCCAACACCCGCCGCTGCTGAATCACCTAGAATAAGTAAAGAAAGTGGCTGACCCTGACCCACGATACCGTGGCGATCACCACTTGCTTCCGAAAGACGTGGTGTATTGTTACGAACTTTCAGACCCTGTATGACTAATACAGGCAGTAATGCAAAAGTTGAAAGCTTTAACCACATTTTAATTCTCTTAATATTACTTAGGCTATTTTGCAGACATTAATTCGGTTGATACTTGGCAAAACGTGCACCCATTTTTTCTGCCAATGCGGCCAAACCACTCATTGGGCGAATCATCACTTCAAAATCAATGATTTTGCCTTGTTCATTAAAGCGAACCATATCAATGCCTTTAAGTGATTTTCCGCTGACATTAGCGCTAAATTCCAACACCACATTTTCACCATCTTCAGTGTAAAATTCACGATGATAGGTAAAGTTTTCAAACACCTGAATCACATTGGTCAAAATAAAGAAAACCACGTGTTTTCCTTCATAAGGGTTATAAGCAACTGGTGAACGAAACACCACATCGTCTGCCAACAAATCATTTAAGTTGGATAGGTCACCTGTTTTAATCATCTGATGCCAGTTTTCTAAAGCTTGTTTTGTTGTTTCCAATGTCATTGTTATTCTCCCTTGAGATTTAATGGATAAGTTGGGAGCACGCCCTCAATAGAAAATGCCCCCTAGCATGTTTACAATGTTGCTGCTAACTCAGCACCTTGGCGAATTGCTCGTTTAGCATCCAACTCACCTGCTTCTTTAGCGCCACCAATCAAGTGAACACTTTTACCGTCCGCTTTAAGTTGATCAAACATTGCGGTATACGACTCTTGACCTGCACAAATCACCACGTTATCAACCTCAAGTACGCGACTTTGACCATCAACGGTAATATGCAAACCTTGATCATCTACCTTGTCGTAGCTTGCGCCAGCAATCATTTTTACATCACGATGTTTTAAGCCTGTGCGATGAATCCAGCCTGTGGTTTTACCCAGACCTGCACCAACTGACGCGCTCTTACGTTGCAATAAGTAAATCTCACGTTCAGACTTTTCTAACTCAGCTGGTTTTAAGCCACCTACATGCTCATAAGCCGTATCAATCCCCCATTCTGCATAGAATTTTTCAGGATTTAAGCTGCCACTATCACCTTCATGGGTTAAATATTCTGCCGTATCAAAGCCAATACCACCCGCACCAATAATGGCAACACGCTTGCCTACAGGTACACGCTCTTTCAACACTTGGATGTAGCTCAATACTTTTGGATGATCAATGCCTTCAAATTGCAACTGACGCGGCGTTACCCCTGTTGCAACCACGATATCATCATAGTCTGCGTTGCTAAGTTCTTCATAAGTCGCTGTGTGGTTCAGTACTAGCTCAATATTTGGCTGTAATTCAATTTGACGCTTGAAGTAGCGCAAAGTTTCGTAGAATTCTTCTTTGCCTGGAATGGTCTTGGCAATATTGAATTGACCACCGATTTGATTACTCGCATCAAAGACTTTGACTTTATGCCCACGACTTGCTGCATATACTGCAAAACTCAAGCCTGCTGGACCTGCACCAATCACCGCAATATTTTTAACCGCATTGGCTTCTTTAAAGATCAGCTCAGTTTCGTAACAAGCGCGTGGATTGACTAAACAGGTGGCAATTTTCATTGAAAAAATATGGTCTAAACAAGCTTGGTTACAACCAATACAAGTATTGATTTCATCGCTACGACCTTCACTGGCTTTTAATACAAACTCAGGATCGGCCAGCATTGGGCGTGCCATAGACACCATATCTGCATGACCAGAAGCCAATACATGCTCTGCCATTTCAGGGGTATTAATACGGTTCGAGGTAATTAATGGGACTGAAACTTGACCTTTTAGTTTTTCAGTCACCCATGTAAATGCAGCACGCGGTACTTTGGTTGCAATGGTTGGAATACGTGCTTCATGCCAGCCAATCCCTGTATTGATAATGGTTGCACCAGCTTTTTCAATAGCTTTCGCCAGTTGAATGACTTCTTCTAAGCTCGAACCCCCTTCAACTAAATCCAGCATCGATAAGCGATAAATAATAATAAAGTTTTCACCGACTAGATCACGGGTACGCTTTACAATTTCAATCGGGAAACGGATACGATTTTCATAGCTACCCCCCCATTCATCATCACGATGGTTGGTACGTGCAGCAATAAACTCATTAATCAGATAACCTTCCGAGCCCATGATCTCAACGCCATCATAGCCCGCATATTGTGCCAGCTTGGCGCAGTTGGCAAAGTCATCAATGGTTTGCTGTACTTCGGCAGAGCTTAATGCTTTTGGTTTGATCGGATTAATCGGAGCCTGAATCGCAGAAGGTGCAACAATTTCAGGCTGATAAGAATAGCGCCCTGTATGCAAAATCTGCATCGCAATTTTACCACCCGCATCATGTACCGCTTGGGTGATCACTTTATGTTTTTCTGCTTCTGCGATGCTATCCAGCTTAGATGCATGTGCAAAGGTAAGACCTGCATCATTTGGAGCAATACCACCTGTGACGATTAATCCAACATCACCTTTGGCGCGTTCTGCATAGAATGCGGCCATACGCTCATAGCCTTGAGGCGCTTCTTCTAAGCCAACATGCATAGACCCCATCAAGACACGGTTTTTTAAGGTGGTAAAGCCTAAATCAAGTGGCTTTAATAAATGTGGATAAGCTGACATGGTTTCTCCTTTGGCTCGCACTCTGCTAGCTAATGCAACTTGTTGCATAAAGTTATAAACAAGATTTGATTTTTATGCAACATATTGCATAATTCTGATGAGTCATTTTTTTATTATGGAACATCATGTCACTCGCCCATGTTTTACTGACCAGCTTATTGGAAAAACCAAGTACAGGTTTTGACTTGGCTCGTCGCTTTGACCGTTCAATGGGCTTCTTTTGGAATGCGACTCATCAGCAGATTTATCGTGAACTCAACGGGATGCTGAAAAAAGGATGGATTTCGACATTAGAAGAACAAACTGCCAACAGCCGTAAAAAAACTTATCAAGTTGAACAACTTGGAAGAATACAACTGGCTTCATGGATTGAACAACAAAGTGAACCCGCGCAATTGCGCGATGACCTCATGGTCAGGCTAAGAGCAGAAGCTCAACTCGGTGGCAATAATATTTTGCCTGAATTAGAACGCCATTTGTCGTTACATAAGGAAAAATTAAGCCTTTATCAAGCCATTCATGATAAAGATTTTAAAGATAACCAACCAACCAATCGCGTTTTGTTTATCCATAAGATGATTCTGGAACTTGGTATCATTAAAGAAAATGAATGGATAAAATGGTTGGAACAAATGATTCCTCAACTGAAAAAGTTTGAAGAAGCCAACAATAGTGGAGAAAAATAATGCCGTTCTATAGCATGCCCGATCAAGAAAAATTATTTGTGCGACGCGTTGGCGAAGGCGAACCTGTGCTCGTCCTATCCGGACTGGGCATGCAAAGCTGGCAATGGCTCCCTTTCTTATTTGCCAACCGTAAACAATATGAATTTATCATTCCCGATTGGCGTGGTTTCGGCGGTTCAAAGAATTGTGCAATTCCAGAGCTCGATGCAATCTCAAGTCATTGGAATGATGTAGATTCACTGATTAAACAATTAAAGCTCGATCAATTCATCCTGATGGGTTATTCCATGGGTGCAACCACAGCTATGCATGGTATGAAGCATGGTGGCTTAGCTGAGAAACTCAAAGCCTATCTGCATATTGATCAAACGCCTAAAATTGCAGTTGATGATTCTTGGCAATACGGCTTATTTGGTCCAAAGCATCCTCAATTTAAAAATCTATTACTTGAGATTCAAACACTATTACTCGATTATAAACATGCTCAGAAACTAGAGGACTTACCCGATGATATCCGCTATAAGCTGGTCAGCTTGTGGGGTGATTTCATTGAGTTGCAAGGTAGCAATAATTATAGCCCTAAAATCCTGAAACTTGCCCTGCATCGTCCCTTCTTACAAAAATATCTACTACCGATTCAACGTTTAGATTATTTACTTTGGTATGTCGAAAATTATCTCAACCATGATGAAGACTATCGTGAAGCCATCAGTCAACTCAGTTGCCCAACCACTTTCTTTATTGGTCGTGAATCTACGCTTTATCCAGAAACGGGACAAACACTGATTGCAAATAGCTTAAGCAATGCTACAGCGATTTATTTTGAACGCTCTGGACATACACCACTGATTACTGAACCTAGAAAATTCAGCCAAGAGATTGGTCACTTTCTTGCAGCTCAATCCATCCAAGCAGCTTAAGTCGACCGCAAAGAAAAAGCCAATCAATTGAGATTGGCTTTTTTATGTCTGGTTTATTTTTTATGTCGCATTTTTTCAGCAACATCCAATAAGACTTGCGCTGTTTTATCCCAACCTAGACAGCCATCCGTAACCGACTGGCCATAGGTCATCTCGCAGGAAATTTTTTGATTGCCATCAACCAGATGACTTTCAATCATCACACCACGCACTTTCGATTCAGCACGCTCTGCAATAATTTGCTGTAAAACCTGAGGCTGTAATAATGGATCTTTACCGCTATTACCATGACTACAATCAATTACCAGTGCAGGTAATTGTTTATGTTTGAAATGCATGGCTTGAATCGAAGCCAAATCATAGTTGGTACCCTGATTTGAACCACGTAAAATTAAATGCGGTAATGGATTACCTTCACTATGTAAAATCGCAGGCAAACCTTGCTGAGTCATCCCCAAGAATTGATGACCATGCAGTGCTGATTGAATCGCATCCAACGCAATTTGAATCGAACCATCAGTACCGTTTTTAAAGCCAATGCTGTATGGCATATGGCTGGCAATTTCACGATGAATTTGAGACTCGCTGGTACGCGCACCAATTGCGCCCCAAGCCAATAGGTCATCAAAATAACCTGTCGCCATTGGGCTTAAAATTTCGCTTGCGATTGGCAAACCTTTCTCGATTAGCTGCAAGTAAAGCTGACGAGATTTTTCTAAACCGAGTTGTAAATCTGATGATCCATCTAAATTTGGATCATATAAGAAACCTTTCCAGCCCACGGTTGTACGTGGTTTTTCGATATATGCACGCATAACAAGGAAAATCTGATCTTTAACCTGTTCTTGTAATTGTTGTAGGCGATCAGCATATTCAAGTACTGCAATAGGATCATGAATCGAGCAAGGACCGGTAATCACCATTAAGCGATGATCATGTTCAGATAAAATATTCTGAATCGTTTGACGATGTTTTGAAATTTGCTGCGCTAAAGTGGCAGACAAGGGATACTGCGCTTTGAGTTGTGATGGCAAGCTAAGCATTGATTCTTTTGTATGTGTTTGTGGTTGTGTCAAAGCAGTATTTAAAGCATTCATTTTCAATTCCTTTGGACTGGCCTTCTTCGCAGTCCTATCATTTATTTGAGCAAGTGTGATCTAAGCGATGTTGATTTTTTTGCAAAGTAAAACCAAGAAATCTTGCTAAAATATGAATAATTAAATGTATACATGGTATTTCTCCTAAAATCCTGATTGTTAAAGCATAAAAAAACCTGATCGGTGTTGCCGATCAGGTATTAACTGGTTGGGCAACCCTTTTGCTGCCCGAAACGCATCAGGCAACGATCAATATTGCCAAAAGTAAAAGTATGCGTTGGTGTTTACAGTATGCTTTAACATATTTATTTCAAATATCTAAAAAACGGTGTCTAACTATTAAATTACGCACTATTTCAGCATTTGACAAGCACTTTTTATGTTTTTTTAATCATCTCTTCAAAATCTTAAAATTTGACCTTTCATCACTTCCCCCATAGAATAGTGTAAAAATAAACCAATTTGAGATCATGCCAATGAAGTAAGTTCTATTTTCATCATCAAAGTTCATTTTTCTTTTTGATGTGCAAAATAGACTTAGCTATCGTTTAGCGCTGCTTTATTCCAAAACTTATCTCGATCTCTCTATTTTGCATATCCTGTTTATGAGGTTTCTTATGACTCAACAGGCATGTATTGTTTCCAACTTATCCCTTGAATTCGCACAGCGAATACACTTTGACTCACTTTGCTTTCAGCTTCCATTACATCAATTCACAGGATTGATTGGATGCAATGGCCAAGGGAAATCGCTATTGATGTCTCTTCTGCATGAACAGATAAAATTCAAGCTACCCTATTCAGGCCAAATCTCATGGCAGTGTCCACATCAATATCTGGCTCAGCTTCAACGTGTACAAGCAGATACAATCGCTCAAGCCTTGCATATTGAGGATTTATACCAATGCTTCAAACGCATCCAGCACGGTACTGCAGCTTTTGCCGATTATGACCAAGTCGAACATCTGTGGCATTTACCAACAGAATGGCAACAGCTTTTGCAAAGTGCGGATTTACCGATAGATCTTGATACACCTATTCAATATTTGAGTGAAGGCCAAAAAACCAAACTCGCACTGTGTCGCCTATTTCTACTCAAAGATCATTATCTATTACTGGATGAACCCAGTAATCACTTAGATACACGAGGACGAGAATGGTTGATTGAGCAAATGTCTCAACATCCTACAGGTGGGCTCATCATTAGCCACGATCGGCAACTACTGTCTCACGTACAGGGGATTTTTTCCTTAAATCAGCTGGGACTACATTATTATGGTGGCAATTATACGCTTTATCTGCAGCAATATCAGCAACAAGTCGAATCACTTATACAAGCAGTGCAGCAAGAAAAACGTGAGTTAAAACAATTAAAGGAGCAGCAACATCATAGTCAGATGAAAGCTCAAAAACGCAAAAAAGCGGGGGAAAAGTTAAGAGCCTCAGGATCCCAAGCACCCATCTTATTGGATGCCAAGAAAGAACAATCGGAGCAATCCCTTTCTCATCTACGCAAACAACAAAGTAAGCAGCTTGCAGATGCAAAAGATGAATTACAACAGAAGCAAATCCAACTGGAACATCTCAAATCACAATCTTTCGAATTTGCACATATAGCCAGAAAGTCAGGAGAAATCTTACGTTGTCACCAATTACAACTCGCTTATGCAAAGACAAATCCCATTAATCTTGCTATTAAGGCTGGAGAAAAATTGCGTTTACGTGGTGCAAATGGAACTGGCAAATCAACCTTATTAAAAACCCTTCAAGGTTTGATTCCACCACTTACAGGTGAGGTTTATTGCAAAGTAACTTCTACTTATCTTGACCAGAGGCTTTCGCTACTTAATGACACTATTTCAGCACTTGAATATTTACAGCATATTGATCCCGAACTTACGGAACAACAAGGGCGAACCTTATTAGGCAACCTTCAAATTAGAAGAGATAAAGCACTTATGCCCATCTCCACCCTCAGTGGCGGTGAACGCTTAAAAGTGGCTTTGCTTGCTTTAAAACAACAGACTGTAGAGTTGTTACTTTTGGATGAACCCGAAAATCATCTCGATATCGAATCTCGTGAATTACTGGCTCAAGCAATTCATTCTTTTAACGGTGCGGTGATACTGGTGTCGCATGACGAAACTTTTGTTGAAGCATGCCGAATCACCACATCCTATGTCTTGACATAGTTTTTTTATTTTCAAATTCAGGCATGGCAAAACCATGTTCATGCCTGAATAAAACAATCATTTAAATCAACACAATTGCATTACAATTCAAAAATTTAAATCAGAATTTATAATTAAGGGTCGCCATAAAGTTACGTAGCTCCCCCCAAGTATTGATTGCCGTTCTTTTATAAACGGTATTTCCTACATTATCAACATTGACCGCAAGACTGAGATCTGGGTTGATCTGATATCTCCCCATTAGGTTCAATAGAACATAGCCTCTTTGTGTCTATATCATTCGGCCTTTTGTTTAGATAACACAATTAAGGATTATGAATTGCTCTCAGCCCTGATAAACACTTGGACAAGGATTATCTGAATGAAATTTGATTTTCTGTATGAAAAACAGGTGCCGTAATTGAAAAAATCACTCCATCTGGTTTAATCAAGCGCCATTGATCAGAGTCAATTAAATCCAAATGCTCAATTTCATGCTGTTCAATATAAGTCAACCAACAATCACCAAAATCATCATCCGTTCCAATTTTTTCAACTTCAATCCAAAAAGCAATATAATCCATTAACTTTTGCTTTAGCACTGGATCAATGATTTCCGAACGCTCAATAGTCCCAAAAATATTTGGAAAATCAGTTTCATCTAATATGAAATCACCAACTTTAATTGCACCAAAGAAAATCTCGCTTTTTTCCATTCTAATTCAATCTATAAATAACTTAACGAACTAAGCCCTGTGGCTGCAAAATGATTAAGCTAGCCCCACACAAAACCACAAGACCACCTAGAATATCCCAACGTGTCAACATGGCTTGATCAACATAACGCAGCCACAATAAAGCAGTAAAAATATAGATCCCTCCATAAGCCGCATAAATACGACCTGATGCTGCAGGGTGCAACGTCAGCAACCAAACAAAAACCGCTAAACTTAAAGCAGCCGGAATCCATAACCAATGTGATTTTCCTTGATTCAAAATAAGATAAGGAAAATAACAACCTAAAATTTCAGCAATTGCTGTGACGAAAAATAACCCAAATACTTTAAGTACTTGGGTTATTGAGAAAGACAATTCAAACATTAAGCAGGTTCAGCACTCGGGTTAATATGATCTTCAAACACTTCCAATTTTAGGCCGACGTCTTTGCCATTCTCTGTTTTCACAGAAACTGCAACATTGCCACCGTGCTCAGCAAGCTCACCAAATAAAATCATCTCAGCAAGCGGCTTTTTCAAATGTTCTTGAATCAGACGTTGCATCGGACGAGCACCCATGAGGCGGTCATAACCATTAGCAGATAACCAGTCACGAGCACTTTGATCAACATCGAGAACTACTTGTTTCTCGTCGAGCTGTGCTTGTAACTCAGTTAAGAATTTGTCTACCACTGAATCGATGATTGTCGTCGGAAGTGCTTTAAATTGAATCACACCATCCAAACGGTTACGGAATTCAGGTGAGAATGCGCGTTTCATTGCATCTTGGTTATCCGCACTGTGATCTTGCTCAGTGAAACCAATACTTGCACGAACAATACTTTCCGCACCGATATTTGTAGTAAGCACAATAATCACATTTCTAAAATCAGACTTACGACCATTGTTGTCAGTCAAGGCACCATGATCCATCACTTGCAATAACAAGTTGAATACATCTGGATGCGCTTTTTCAATCTCATCAAGCAAGAGTACACAATGCGGATTTTTATGGATCGCATCGGTTAGCAAACCACCTTGATCATAGCCAACATAACCCGGAGGCGCACCAATCAAGCGAGAAACTGCATGACGCTCCATATACTCAGACATATCGAAACGAACCAGCTCTACACCGAGCAATTTCGCCAGTTGTTTAGTGACCTCGGTTTTACCCACACCTGTTGGACCAGCAAATACAAAACTACCCACTGGTTTATCTGGTGCTTTTAAGCCTGCGCGAGATAATTTAATCGCTGATGCAAGCGCTGTAATCGCCTCATCCTGACCAAATACCACACGTTTAAGATCACGTTCCAGATTCTCAAGTACAGACTTATCATCTTTAGACACAGTTTTTGGTGGAATACGGGCAATCTTGGAAACGATATCTTCGATATTCTCAACTGAAATCGTCGTACCATCCACTTCTGCTTTCAAGCGACGTTGCGCACCCGCCTCATCAATCACATCAATCGCTTTATCTGGCAAGAAACGATCATTGATAAATTTAGCTGACAACTCAACAGCAGCAACCAATGCTTTATCATCATATTCAACATGATGGAAATCTTCGAACTTGTTTTTCAAGCCACGTAAAATCTCAATTGTTTCATTGATACTTGGCTCATTCACATCAATTTTCTGGAAACGACGAGACAAGGCATGATCTTTCTCGAATACCTGACGATATTCTTGGAAGGTCGTTGAACCAATGCAACGTAGACTGCCATTTGCCAAAGCAGGTTTGATTAAATTCGATGCATCCATAGTACTGCCCATACTTGAGCCTGCACCAATGATCATATGAATTTCATCAATGAATAAAATCGCATTTGGATTTTTCTTCAATGCATTTAACAGTTGTTTTAAACGCTTTTCAAAGTCACCACGATATTTAGTCCCTGCAACCAATGCACCGATGTCTAAGCTATAAACTTCAGCATTCGCAAGTGGTTTCGGTGCTTTGCCATTGACAATTAACCACGCCAATCCCTCTGCAATCGAGGTTTTACCTACACCTGGATCACCAACAAGTAGCGGGTTATTTTTACGGCGACGGCATAAAATTTGTGCTGCACGCTCAATTTCTTTTTCACGACCAATTAAAGGATCTGTTTTACCCTTTTGCGCTTCGATATTTAAGTTCAGCGTATATTGTTCAAGTGGCCCAGCATTTGCTGAAGCCGCACTTTCACCTTCAATATCTTCTACTTCTTCTTCAACCTGAATCTCATCTTTGCGTGTGCCATGAGATAGGTATTGAGTCAAAGTTAAACGGTTAATTTGATGGCGTTTAAGTAAATAAACCGCGAACGAATCTCGTTCTGAATACATCGCAACTAAAACATCCGCACCTTCAACCGTACGGTCACCACCGCTCGATTGAACATGGAAAATTGCACGTTGCAAAATTCGATCAAAGCTCTCAGTTGGATGAGGGGCCTGTTCACTATTATCACCAAGTTTTGGGGTATGTTGCTCTACATATTCCTCTAATTCTTTACGCAAGGTAACGATGTCTGCACCACATGCTTTTAATGCATTTACGGCAGAGTCGTTATCGAGCAAGGCAAGCAACAAATGTTCAACTGTCAGAAACTCATGTCTCTTTTGACGAGCCATGCTAACAGCCAAACGTAACGATACTTCTAATTGACGACTGAGCATGTAACCCCCTTATATCTTGGGCTCTATCAAAAAAAGAAAATCTTTTAATGAAAAAGCGAATTATTGACTTGATCCGCTGAGCTTCTGTAACCGTGATTGGATATACGTCTACAAGTCTCTTTGCTTCATAATCTACTGTTAGCATTAGTTGACTATCTTGGTCAAGATTCAAAACAAAGTATTGTTGTAAAAATTCAATTACAAAGAGAATAGGACTTATCTAATCGCTCAAAAAGACAGCGAATTTGTTATTCATTTATGAAACAATATTAAACCTATGAAAAATTGTAATACTGCATGATCTTGCTTAAAGCCTAACAAATCATTCATAAGTTTAATATATTAACACTCAGTATATTGTTTCATGTTTTTAGCACAAAACAAGATATGCATTTATTCATCAAGTCGAAAAGCTTTACTTTGATGCTTTTAGCAACACTTTCACCATTTCACTCATAACATACGAGTCATACAATGGCGCAAGGGCTTGCGCATGAGGAATGAAGTTCCGCAAGTGCGTTGCTTTTCTTAACGCTGCTCAGGTTCGATCTGGCACAACAAAGGATGACCTTGAGCTCTGGCGTAGTTATTCACCTGATTTGCTTTTGTTTCAGCAATATCTCGTGGATAAATACCCGCAGTGCCTTTGCCTTCATAATGCACCGTTAACATCACCTGACTGGCCTGATCGAAGTCCAAGCCAAAATAACTTTGTAGAACTTCAATGACAAAATCCATCGGCGTGTAATCATCGTTCATTAGCACGACCGCATATAAAGGTGGCCGTTTTAACTCTGGAGGGGCTGTTTGTACAACCACCTCACCCTCATGATCCTCTTGCGAATCACTTAAACGTGGATTCAAGTGCCAATCGACATAACCTGATTGATGAAAAGAGCTTTTCACTTCACTTAAATTCATCTGACGTTTGTATCTTCGCATATTGGGTTCTTAATCTAAAAAATTATTGGGCGTTTGCTTCGGCTTGAGGAATTTCTGACACAAAAGCAGAACCAACATCTACAGGCTTACCACGTTGCCAGCTAAAACGTTTGATTACAGGCGTACCAGACCCCGTTAGACGAACTTCAATGAATTGAGGTGTAAACCCTTTAGGCATTGTCCAACGCCCCGTTAGGCGCTCAAAATCATCGAAATTGAAGTTTTTATCTTCTAAAGGCACAACTAAAATTTCAGTATCTTTAATTAAACGCAATTCAACCGAACCAGAAGCACGGCGTTTATTTGGGCTTACTTGAACAAGATCAATCTGATATTCAAAGGCATTTTCGGGTAAAGATTTAATTGCCATATTTTGAATGGTTAAGCTTACACCACCACGCTGTCTCAAAATATCACGATAAATCGCATTCATCCCCTCAAATTGGGTCTTATCCGCATTGGCTTGATTCACTGCTTTGAATAAGTCATCTGCATTACCCACAGCCATATCACGCTCTTGAACAGCAGCATTCAAACTCTTGCTGACTGAATCCAATGCAGTCTTTTGTTTCTGAACCACATCAACCAATTGTTCAGCATCTGCATCATAACCAACCACTGTTAAACCTTGACGGTGGCCGACAGTATAACCAAGCAAAAAACTGCTACCGATAAGAACAGTAGCACCAATAATCAAAGGTAAATTCGTTTTTAAGAATTTATTTTTTTCAACGGAACTGTCTGGTGAAGTAGTCGGTTCAGCGTTTTCCATCATCATCTCTATCGTTATGATCTGCATCAAAGCACACATTAAAATCGAAATTTAAATGTGTGTGAAGTAAAAAAGCGTTTTTTATGGTAATAAACCAATACCTTCCAAGCCTGCGGCCTCATCAAAACCAAACATTAAGTTCATATTTTGAATCGCCTGACCTGCAGCGCCTTTCACTAGATTGTCTTGAGCAACCAAGATAATCAGCTTATTCGGTTGTGGGCGATAGAGTGCAATTCTGAGCTCATTGGCACCACGAACACTACGTGTTTCTGGGGAACTATTTGCAGGCATAACATCAACAAAACGTTCATTTTTATAGAAATCTTCGTAAAGTGCTTGCAAGTCAAGTTGCTGACCTTGTTCGCTTAAGTCAACATAAATCGTACTCAGCATGCCACGAATCATTGGCACGAGATGTGGCACAAAAATAAGCTGATCAAACTGCCCTTTTTGCCCTGAGATATTTTCAAGCGCTTCAACAATCTCGGGATGATGACGATGTCCAGCAACACCATATGCTTTGAAATTATCAGCGTTTTCACTGTAAATCATACCTAAGCTTGCTTTACGCCCCGCCCCAGATACCCCTGACTTTGCATCCACAATGATACTCTGAGTATTGATTAGTTGCGTTGCCGATTTTAGCAATGGCGCCAAACCTAATTGTACTGTTGTTGGATAACAGCCAGGATTACCAATCACTTGTGCTTGCTTGATCTTCTCACGATTTAACTCAGTTAAGCCATAAACAGAATCTTTTAATAAGGCTGGACAACTATGTTGCATACCATACCATTTTTCAAACTGAACCAAATCCTGCAGGCGAAAATCAGCTGCAAGATCAATTACTTTTGTACCAGCAGCAATCAATTTTTCAGCATGTTGCATTGCGACGCCGTGTGGCGTTGCAAAAAATACAACATCGCATTGTGCTAATTGATCTAAATCCAGATCAGAAAACTCGAGTGTTGTATGTCCACGTAGACTAGGGAACATATCTGCAACACGCTTTCCTGCTTCTGTACGAGAAGTGAGAATACGAACCTGAACTTGTGAATGTCTTAATAAAAGACGTAATAGCTCAACCCCAGTGTATCCAGTTCCACCAACAATACCAACAGAAATCACGTGTAACACCTCAAGCGTTCAATTAGATAAATAGTATGGCAGTTTGCCCCATTTTACACAATCTTCAAGTGTCTAACATTTAAGAAAATAACAGCTCAATCCATCATTCTTATTCAGTGAAAAAACTATAATTAGATACAAATAAAAGGATTATATTTGAATTGATTCTACCATTGGTCAAGAAATACTATTGAATCATTTCACTATTCGAATAGAATAAAAAAATTGCGGTAATAATAAATTTCATGGATGCAAAATTTTTTTGGAGAGCTGGAATGCCTTCTTTGATGTCAAAACAAAGATTACATCATCATATTTGCTTAGGACTAACTACACTGCTAGTCAGCTCAGCATTAATTGGTTGTGGAAGTGGTGAAAGTAAAGCGAAAGTGGAAACGACTCCTACAGTACAAGAGCCCAAACCAAAGAGTTTTAATATCAAAGCTGCAGTTGAAATGCGAGATGTTGTGCTAAAAATCTTCGACAACTTTGATAACACATTAGTTTTGGAACAAAATTTAAGCACAACATCTGACATCAATATCACTTTACCACGTGTTCTAAATAAAGAGCGTTTATACCGTATCGAGATATCAACAACTCCAAATTCGTTGGTTTTTGACTTTCAAAGTGGCCAATACCAAAATGTCTCTATGACATTACATAGTCTTGTAGAGGTCAATACCAGTAGCCTTACACAAACGATTTATATCAATCCTAGCTCAGAAGCAATCTATCAACGTGCACTAGTTCGCTCTGGAACACTACCAACAGATATTAATATCAATCCTACAAAAGTGAGTGCATCTCAATTAAATCTCGCGACAGCAGATGTAAACTCAGCATTAGCAAACGCATTTTATCAATTAGATATTCCCAATTTAAATCCGTCTTATCTTTTAAATGCTTTCTCTCCACAAGATGCGACTTTAAAATCAAATGTATATGTCAATACGTATCTCAGTTTTGGTTTTATTCAGCAGTGGGCAAATCTTTATCCCAACAATACCTTTGTTGAGTTTACCAAGAACTTAGCAGTTGATTTAAAAGACGGCTATCTTGACGCCAAAAAATTACGCGGCGATCAAAGCACGCTCACTTCATTAGTGATTCCGACACCAGACAATATTGATTCATCTAAAAATAACCTGATATTTATTGCAGAAAATCAAAAGAATGCAAGAGATACCTTTGCTACGACTTTAAAACAAGCTGTACTGCAACTGGCGGATAATTATCGTCAGGCTGCTTTAAACCCACAAGGTTACGCCTTACTGCAGCAAAAGTCCTATGCTGGAAATACGCCGATAAGTAATACAGCCAATGCCTTTCGGGTCATAGGTGCTGGCGACTATCGTCGTGCGGTTGGCTTCACTGATAGCACGGAAACATGTAATGGTTCTCTTTATCCCTGCAAACAAGGCATTACTGGAATCAATATTGTTAGTGCGGGATTGCCTTCTGTTGAATATTTAATTGGCAATTACAAAGAGTCATCTGGTAACTGTCAGCTGAATGTCCGTGGTGATGGCTGGTTAGAGCTCAGCAAAGATGGGCAAACTTTTAGCTCGAAACTGGACGGTGATAGTACTGATAATTTATTACAGGTAGATAAGGTTAATGCTGAATACATATTAAATAGCAGCTCAACAGAACCAAATAACAGCACATTGCAATATAGTTTTATTCAAGTGAAAGTAAAAGCAAATCAGGTATTAAGTGCAAGCGCTGGTTTGGATAACCGCAAAGCACCAGATCAATTGCAAACAACGCAGTTACAGTGCAATTTCTAAGATTTAAGCCACACATGTAAGCAATGGCACAGTGATGTCATTGCTTACAAAATGCGATTTTAGTATGAGAAAATAACCTGAGTATTGCTAAGCAATACAACAGACTTTTTTTGTTTTTATAAAATATGTATTTGCCATCCTGATATTCAATAGCCACTGCTATACTCATAGCAAATCTATTTATTACTCCTGTTTTAATGTCTTTAAAATATCAAATTCCAACTTTACTTGTTTATTCAAGACTACTCTTGGGTTTTCTCATTGTCATTGTGACCCTGCTACAACCTCAGTTCTTCCCGATCTATACCGTGGTATTTTTAACGCTGGGACTTATCAGTGATATCTTTGATGGCATCATTGCAAGACATTTAGGTGTATCAAATGAAAAATTGCGTCGCTTAGACTCCAATATTGATCAAATCTTCTTTATTTGTGCAATCGTATCAATTTACTTACAACAACCTGATTTTTTTCAACAATACATTTGGCCAATTCTGATTCTGATTTTATTTGAAGTGGCGATTTATATGGTTAGCTGGATTAAGTTCCGTAAAGAAGTGGCCACTCATAGTATTGGTGCAAAAATTTGGACCTTATTTCTCTTTGCCTTATTGGTACAAGTGACACTCACAGGCCAAAGTCAAATTTTATTCTGGATTGTTTTTTGGCTGGGTATTCTGACGCGGACTGAGATCATCTCTATTATTTTAGTACTCAAACAATGGCAAAATGATGTACCTAGTCTGAAACAGGCGTTCCGTATTCGCAAAGGCTTGCCGGCCCAGCAAAATCGTTTTTTTAATGGCTAGGTGATTTTATTTTTTATAATACCAATTGGGCAATTGTGTCTGTTTCAGCTGTTTTCGATGCTCAAGATAATGCGCATCGTGCTTTGCGACCTCATTCCAGAATGCTGCACTATGATCAAAATGTTTGGTATGTACCAACTCATGTACACAAACAGATCGTACAATATGCGCAGGCATCAGCACCAATGCCGCATTTAACATGATGTCGTGTTTGGAGCTACAACTCCCCCAGCGTGTTTTAGGTTTTCGGATACTACATTGCTGATACGGCAAACTGATGTGTTGACTCACTTGAGCCAAATATTCAGGTAAAAACTGCTTTGCATAGGCCAAAACTGCTGCTTGCAAAGCGTGTTCAGACTGTTCATCTCTTACCCAGATGATGTACTGATCAAAATCAAACTTAAAAATATGTCGTTGCCGTTGTTGAACAATTTTAAAAGGCTGTACATGGTGGAATAATATTAAAGATTCGGGAAATGCCGTAGTTTGATTAAATTGCTGTTGTTGTTTAGCCCAAGTCTCAATCAACCATGGTTCTGATTGATGCAAAAATTGCTGAATCTGTCTTTTGCTGCAAAACAATGGAACTGTGAGGCGAATACCTGTTGGCTCAACACGCAAGCGCAAATTTCTTGCTCTTGCATGTCGAACAACTTTAATTTCAGGTAACAGTGTTTCTAATGAAACTAATTGCATTATTGTGCTGTACGCTCTTCGATACCACTGTCAGTTGCAACAACCGCAATCGTCGCTGGATTCAATGCAAAAATACCATTGGTCACTACACCTGGGATATTATTCAGCGTTCTTTCCAATTCAAGTGCATTTAAAATATTAAGATTAAAAACATCTAAAATGACATTACCGTTGTCAGTGACCACACCTTCACGATAAACAGGATCACCACCTAAGGCAACAATCTTACGGGCAACTGCAGAACGCGCCATTGGAATCACTTCAACAGGGAGTGGAAAATCACGCCCTAACTGATCTACCCATTTTGAATCATCCACGATACATACAAATTTCTTTGCAATAGACGCCACAATTTTTTCACGGGTTAATGCCGCACCACCACCTTTGATCATATGCATATGGCGGTCAATTTCATCAGCGCCATCGACATAGGCATCTAATCCACCGACCGAGTTCATATCAACCACTTCAATCCCGAGCTTTTGTAAACGCTCTGCGGTTGCATTTGAACTTGCGACTGCCGCTTCTAATTGCAATTCAGGTAATAAATCAATTAAAAAATTAACGGTACTGCCTGTTCCTACGCCCAAAATGCCGCCTTTAGGCAAATGTTTCAAAGCTGCTTTCGCTGCAGCTTGTTTCTTTTCATTTTGGCTTGCATATAGACTCATGACTTCACTCAACTATTTTGACATTTGCTGCAAGAAAACAGCGCAAATGCACAGGGGTTTGCTACAATGATTGTCTATTTTAAACTGTTATAGGGAAGAAGAACATGCTGTCTCGTGTGGTACGACAAATTTTACAAGCAACGGTTTACGATGTTGCGATTGAAACACCGCTTGAAGCAGCCCCACGAATTAGTCACAAAATTAATAATAACATTCGATTTAAACGTGAAGATTTACAACCCGTTTTCTCTTTCAAGCTACGTGGTGCTTATAACCGCATTAGCCAATTGCCCAAAGACCAACTGGAACGTGGTGTAATTTGCGCATCTGCTGGCAACCATGCTCAAGGTGTTGCACTATCTGGAAAAAAATTAGGCATTCATGCCATTATTGTCATGCCAAGCACCACACCTGATATTAAAGTACAGGCCGTAAAAAGCTTAGGTGGTCAAGTCGTGTTACATGGCGATAGTTTCGATGTTGCCAACAAATATGCAAAACAGCGTGCCGAAGATGAAGGCTTGGTATTTATCCCGCCTTATGACGATGAACTGGTCATTGCAGGTCAAGGAACCATCGCGAACGAATTATTACGCCAGTGGCGTGATGTTGAATACGTCTTTGTTGCTGTTGGTGGTGGCGGTCTCATTGCAGGTGTTGCAGCCTACTTAGGTGAAGTTGCACCGCACGTTAAAGTGATTGGTGTTGAATACGAAGAATCTGCCTGCTTAAAAGCAGCACTTGAAACCAATGAACGTGTGATTTTGCCACATGTAGGGCTATTTGCTGACGGTACCGCAGTGGCACAAATTGGTGAGTTACCTTTCGATATTATCCGCCTACGCAAATCAGATAACTCTGGCCCAATCGTCGACCCTGACATTGTCACCGTCAATACCGATGAAATCTGTGCCGCAATTAAAGATACCTTTGATGAAAATCGCAGCATTGTTGAACCATCAGGTGCAATGGCTTTGGCGGGTATCAAGAAATATGTTGCAGAGCACCAACTGACTGGCAAAAACATGGTCTCAATTGTTTGTGGTGCTAACATGAACTTTGACCGTTTACGCTATATTGCAGAACGCACTGAGTTGGGTGAACGTCGTGAAGCGATCTATGCGGTAACAATTCCTGAGCAAAAAGGTGCCTTCCTGCATTTTTGCCGTGCTCTACAAGGTCGCAACATCACTGAATTTAACTACCGTGCCAGTGATAGTAATCTCGCTCAAGTCTTTGTCGGGATTAGCCTCAAAGGCGGTGAAACTGAACGTCATGAAATTCATGAGATGTTAAAGCAACAATATGAAGTAGATGACCTGTCTGATGATGAGGTTGCGAAACTGCATATTCGTTATTTGATTGGCGGGCATGCCAATATTGAACATGAGCGTTTATTCCGCGTTGAGTTTCCAGAACGCCCAGGCGCCCTGTTAACCTTCTTGGAGCGTTTAGGCCCAACCCATAACATCACCTTGTTCCATTATCGTAACCACGGCGCAGCTGAAGGTCGTGTTTTGGTTGGCCTACAAGCAACTGATGCCAAACAAAACCCTGACGGTCTCGTGGAAACATTGGAAAAAATCACTTATCCATATGCTGAAATTACCGATAATATTGGTTACCAACGTTTTCTTAAATAACAAAAGCAATCCGATAAAGCCGACATGATGTCGGCTTTATTTTTGTTCAATGTTTAAGTCATCTATGTCAGTAACAAACAAAATCATTACAAATAGAAAAGCATTCCATCTTAAAATGGATAAAAAGACATTTTTATCATTTAGTTAAGGACAGTTATGGCACAGTTTGCAGTCATTGGTTTGGGGAGTTTTGGGGCAACTGTTGCATTGGAGCTGACCAAACTGAATCATGATGTCATTGGCATTGATACTATCAAACGCAATGTCGAAAGTCTTGCAGATCGCATTACCCATGCTGTGATTGCGGATGCTACCGATGAACATGTTTTAGAAGAACTCAATATCCAAAATTGTGATGCTGTCGTGGTTGCCATTGGTGAAGATATTGAAGCCAGTATTCTCTGTGTTTTAAACCTCAAGAATCTTGGTGTGGAAAAAATCTTGGTTAAAGCCAAGACCAAAGCACATCACACCATTCTCTCCCATTTAAATGTCAGTAAGATTATCCATCCTGAAGAAGATATGGGGGTTCGCGTTGCCCAAGCTCTCAATTATCCGATGGTAAGCCGTTATATGGCTTTAGATGATGATCATTACATCGTTAAAGTTCCAGTCAACGACAAACTCAACAATGTAAATTTATCTGGCATATTAAAACAAGAACCGAATATCAAGCTGCTGCTACTGAAACGAGATCAACAGATTCACTATGAAACAGATGCAAACTTTACCTTGCAAACGGGTGATGTCCTGATTTTAGAAGGTTCACTCAGCCATCTAAGAAAACTTTCAGGATGTTTCGCATAATATGGCATTTAAAATAAACCCCCAAAAGACATTTAACCTGAGCCCACCTTCTTTACTCGCGATTGGGTTTCTTAGTTTTATTATTATTGGCACCATATTACTCAAACTTCCCATCGCAAATAAAGGCAATGTCAGTTGGATGGATGCCTTGTTTACAGCCACCTCGGCTGTGACCATTACAGGCTTATCGGTGGTCAATCTGAATGACTCCTTCAATCATTTCGGGCAGTTTATTATTCTTTTGCTGATTCAATCTGGTGGCTTGGGTTTCATGACCTTTGCGATCTTGGCCGCCTTAAGTCTTGCGCCGAAACTGGGGCTAAAACAGCAAATGATGGCACAAGACAGTTTGGGTCAAACCAGTCTTTCCAAAGTCACCTTTGTTGCCAAAGGCGTCGTGTTATATACCCTATTTTTTGAGCTGATTGGGGTCATTATCCTGACAGCCTCTTTTGCGCCCATGTATGGTTTTGCTCGGGGACTTTATTATGCGGTGTTCTATAGTGTTTCGGCCTTTAACAACGCGGGTTTTTCCTTATTTGATAACAGTCTGATTAACTTTCAAAGTCACTATGTGATTTGCCTCACCATCAGTATTTTATATACCTTAGGCGGAATCGGCTTTTTGGTCTTGATAGATGTAAAACAAAATAAACGCTGGAGCAAACTCACCCCAAACAGCAAACTGATCCTGAGTACCATCGCAATTTTAAACCTTGTCGCTTTTGTACTGATCTGGCTTTTAGAGTCCAACAATCCACTCACCCTGGGCTCAATGGGCTTAGGTGAACAAGCCATGAATGCATGGTTTCAAGCCACCGTCCCGCGCTCTTCGGGCTTTAATACCATTGACACAGGTTCAATGGAACATAGTACGGCGTTATTGACGATGTTACTCATGTTTATTGGTGGTGGTTCTCTCAGTACAGCTGGCGGTATTAAAGTCGGTACATTTGTGATTTTACTGCTCTGCGTGATTTCCTTTTTACGACGTAATGAAGAAATCCGTATTTTTAACCATTCAGTGTCACAAGAAACCACCTATAAAGCACTCGCTGTAACCGCGATTACAGGCATGTTGGTTTTTGTCGGATGCTTTATTATTTTCCTACTTGAACCTAAATTAGATGTACTCGACTTAATGTTTGAAGTGGTCTCTGCCGCATGTACTGTAGGCCTGTCACGAGGTGCGACAGGACAGTTGCATGACGGCAGTTTATTTGTACTTAGCTTGCTGATGTTTACGGGACGATTGGGGCCGTTAACACTGGCCTATCTGATTGCAACACCGAAAAAGAGCCGCTTAAAACATGCCAATGCCAATATTCAGATCGGCTAATGCTCTAGTGGTTGCTCAATCACAATCACTTGCTGACAGATTCCATCTGCTTGGCGTTGTTGTTCAAATACCGTTTTAGACATCACATCGAAATGATCACAGAAACTAATTTCTTGAGGATCAATGGAGTAAACCAAGGATTGGTTTCCCATCCCTTGTAATGTGTCATAAAACACAATGACAAACTGACCACGTTCAAACGCCTGCTGGATCGCTGAGTAGCTTAACGCGGCTTGAATTGGAATTTGCAGGCGTTGTGCTTCCAGATAACTTTGTTGCTCTTTTGCCTCAATATTCGGATCAGGCGCCGTATAAAACGACACTTCAAAACCTAATTTTTTCAGTGCCACAGCCAAAGCAATGGTATATGTCCCATCTTCTCGGTTATGGCCTGACAAGCGAATCAAATCAGCAATATCAACATGGGTATGATATTGCTTGACGATTAACCAGAGTGCAAAGACACCACCATTTGCTTCAAGCTGCAATAAGGACTCTGGAATATTTAAACTCATTTAATACCAGTTCATTAAAGATACGCCCAAACCAACATAGGTCGCTCGGTGGTTATAATCAATCAAACTCTCGCCATAGCCATCAAATACTTGGAAGTGACCACGTAATTTATCTTTAATAGGGAAAGCCCAGTCAAACTGAACCGCACCATGTGAGCGATCGCCACCTTTTAATGAATGACGCAACATTAAAGAAAAATCATTATTCCCTTTACGGTAAAATGCGGTTAAATCACCACGACCGATATAATCCTTAATGTCTGGGTTATTATCATCTTTGGCATCTTCTTCAACACGGTACCAAGGACGCAGCATCAGTGCGAAGTTGTCTTTTTCAAAACCAAGATTGAAAATCACACGGTTCCAACTACGCGATAATGGATCTGAACGACCATTGGATTGATGGTTCAGGGTCACCCCAAGCAAACGTGCATTTAGACCTAGAATTTCATAATTGGTTCTAAACATCAAACTTGCTTCAGGCTCATAATTGGTCTCACGGAATGGTCGTGATTCTTCAGAGTTATACACCTGCCAGCGCGAAGATTGGGTGTAGCCCAACCAGAGATCACCATTATTACCAAAGATATTTTCCCAAGCTTTGGTTTTAAATGAAAGCTGAAACTTTGCTTCGCTCGAAGTCAACTCTTGCTTATCTTTGACGGTATTTTCAGGATTCGGGCTGCTTGGAAATTCATTTTTATCACTGGTCCAGAATACAGGTAACAGATAGACTGGTTGATAGGCACGAATATTCCATACCCCCAATTTACTTTCTTCCGACAATTCCCAACGGCGATCAAGTAACGAGACATTCGGATCAAATTTTGGCGCAGCGCCTAATATATGTAAATCACTGACCTTTTGTACCACTTTATCTTTTAAAGACTCAGGTTTAGCTGGTTCATTCTCCTCTACTGCAGGCATAGCGGCTGCAACCATAGGTGCGGCATCGGTCTGAGCTTGAGTTGGAATAATGGTCGGCGCTTTAAACAGGCGGTCATAACAAGCCAGACGTTCAGCATTTGCTGCCAAGGCCACACAGGCATCAACGGTTGCAGGACTTGTAGGTGCTGTTGATTCAGCATGTGACAACGATGTCGTTAAAGAACCAAGTATCGCAAGGATACTCAGCTCCAAATGACTACGTTCAAAAGATTTGAACGCCATAGATTTCTCCGATTTTTATTTTATTAATTGACCTGCTGGATATTAAATCCAAGTTTCTGCAATTCTTCACGTTTCGCAAATGGTGCAACCACCGCTTTCACAGGTTTTTGAGCCAATAGATATTGCTTCGCCACACGCTGTAAATCATCCAAGTTCACGCTAAGTAAACGCTCACGCAAGATTTTACGGAATTTTGGCGTACGTGCATGCAATAAGGCATAACATGCGGTAATTGCTTCCCCAGCTGGTGAGCCCGGTTTATCCATACCAGCCACTAACCCTAGAATTGCTTCTTCGAGTTGATGTGGTTGTTGTTCCGTATTGAGTAACCATTGCACGCTGGCTTCAAAATCATTAAACGTTTCCGCTAAGCGTGGATCTCGGTAGCTATAGAAACGGAATGAACACGCATTGCCATCATAACTTGCACCACCACCATATGCACCGCCTTTTTCGCGAATGGCACTATGCAAGAAACCATTACGTAAATAAGCAGCCAATACCATCAATGGCGCTGCATCTGGATGTGCGACATCCACCGCTTGATAAGCCGAAGCACAGAATTGCACATTGGCCTGAATCAACCATGCTTCATCGTCGTTGCTATTCACTTGATCGACTTGCGTCAAAGTCACAGCTGCTTGATCAACCGCAAGCTTGTCCCAAACATTTTGCACTTCTTCCACCAAACGATCTGATTGATGTTCTTCACAGACCAACAAGAATTGTTTTGGCGCTTGCATTAACTTACGATGAATCGCTTGTAATTCAGTAATCAGCGCTTGATAAGCGTTATCGTCCTGATCAATTTTGCTTACTAGGTCACTGAGCCAGTTTAATGCGCCTAGCCCCGTATTGTGATAATCACGGCGAGCCAATGCACTCATTTGACGAGAAGCAGCCTGCATGGCGTAACTATGACCTGAGCCAGATAAACGTGACTGCCAACGGGTCTTACGTTGCTGTAATAACTCGATAATACGGTCTTTCTCATCAAAACGAAGTTGCTCAAATGCCAATTTTAATAATTGAATTGCATCCAGTTTTTGTGTCAGTGATTTTGTCGTCAGTGTGAGCCATGCACTGATGCGGTCTTTATCATCTACTTTACTGCGTAAAGACGCGCCCATACCGAGGCCGCCACTGACCGCGGTTTGGATTTGCTGCAATTCAAGATAATCATACTCACCTGCACCTACTTCGCCCATCAAGATTGAAAGCAAATTAAAGTAAGGTGATTGTACGATCTCATCAGGAATCTGAATCAACACTTGCTGATAGTAAATCCCATTGGTGCCCGCATGATAAAGATTCAACGGCGTATCCAGGCCATTACAGATAATTTCACGCAACTGACCTTGTACAATCTGTAACTCTGCTGGCACATCTTCCAAGCCGACTTTAGGCAATAGCTCTAAATTATCTGGTGTATCTTGGCGCTTTTTCAGTGCTTCTGTTTTTTCCTGAATTTCAAGCTTTTGCTCGTCAGTTAACTGTGCAGTAATCTCAGCCAAACGTGCTTGTTCAGCTTGCTGCTCTTTCACAGACTTAGTTGCATCAGGAACTAAGGTCATTTGCACACGATGTGGATTATCTAATAAATGAGTTTGAATCAGATTCGATAACCACATTGGATCTTTGAGTTCTTCTTTGACCTGCTCGATTGCTGAATCCACATCCCAAACATGGATAGGGTCATTGTGGTGAATCGCACTGCCTAAACCATTCAAGATTAAGCTCAAACCATACGGTGTGCCATCACCATTGATTTCGCGCTGATGCAATTCAATCTGATGCAGGATCGCATCCACTAGATCTGTATCAACAGGTTGAGATGCAACCGCGTTTAGTACATCTAAAACACCTGTTTTAAATGTTTCTGCATGTTCGGCATTTGAACCTTGTACACCGCAGTAGAAGGTCATTTCAAAGTTACTGTCATCAACCCCCATTAACGGGCCTGTTGATTGTGCATAGCCACAGGTTTCTAAATACTGACGCAAAGGCGAAGCAGAGTTTTCCAATAAAATCCCTTCAACCAAACGCATCCCCAAACGTAGTTTGATATCGCTGGTTTCAGGTAATAACCATGACATGACATGGTAAGTTTTATCTTTCAGATCTTCACTATCGACTGCATAGCTTTCCGTTACTTCCACAGGCGCAGTCAAACGCTTTTCTGGCGTTGAATACAGGGTCGTACCTTGTGAGAATTTATGCAATGCTAGTTTCTCAAATTGCTCTTGCAGATCATAAGCACTTTCATTACCGAATGTCATAAATACTGCATTACTCGGGTGATAGTGCGTTTTATAGAAATCGACTAATTGCTCATAACTCAAATCAGGAATATCTTTCGGATCACCACCAGAATTATAGTGATAGGTTGTTTCCGGGAATAAATGATGCGCAAGCTGATGGTAAAGCTGGTCTGAAGGCGAACTCATTGCACCCTTCATTTCATTGAAGACCACCCCTTTATATACAGCTTGATCATTTTCCAGTTCAATACGAATCCCTTCTTGCGCAAAATCTAAAGGATTCAAATTCGCGGCAAAGGCTGCATCTAAATACACCGACAATAAGTTCTGAAAATCTTTTTTATTCTGCGTTGCAAACGGATAAGCCGTCCAATCTGCCGCAGTAAAAGCATTCATAAAAGTATTCAAAGAACGACGGATCATCAAGAAAAATGGATCACGTACAGGGAATTTTTCAGAACCGCAAAGTGCCGTATGCTCTAAAATATGGGCAGTCCCTTTTGAATCCATCGGCTGGGTTCTAAATGCCACCAAGAACACATTTTCGTCATGGGTGGTAGCCAAATGATAGTGAACTGCACCAGTCACTTTATGCTTATATTCTGAAACTTGAATATCGAGTGCTTCTACATGGTGTTGACGTAATAGCTGAAACGCGGGATGTGTCGTTTGAGTAATGCTTTCAGTAACATCTACAGTCATGTGATCTCCAATTTATCTCTATTAAATTCATTACAATTGATTATAGAGAGTCTACCGAAGAATACGTATCGATATCCATGTAAATTACTCTATTTTTGTAGAAAAATGCAGCGCCTAAATCAAAACGCCGTTTCATAAAATCTTGTAAAAATTACGATATGCCGACACGATAGATTGATATCCCCGACTTTGATAGAACTGAGCCGCCTGTGTGGTATCTGTGAATAGCTCAAGTCGCTCAAAATAAGCCTTTGCATATTGTTCAATATGTCCCAATAAATGCGTACCAATCTGATTAGCGCGATAGTCTGGATGGATATAGAAACGACGTAAGCGCCCAACTCGCTGCGATTCAGCAAAAGGGTCTTGATTCAGTCCAGCTACGGCAATCAAACGATCATGCTGATCATACACAACAAAAAGTGCTTCTCCGATCTGATCAAAACAATTGGTACCTGATTGAAATTCTTGTTTTAATCTATTTAAGAAGCGAAAGCCCTCACGTTCTGAATATTGGATCAAAACATCGATTTGTGCAGGCAATTCTAGGCTTCTTTCAATCCTAAAGTGGTCTGACCTCATTTTCTTCCCTTTATTTATTTCACGATGACCCTATGCTTTGCTGAATTTTCTTCAACAAACTACTGTAATCCGTAGCATTCGTGTAAACTTTGCTTTTTGATTTTTACTGTGATGACAAACATGGCAACTGTTGATCTTTTTGCAATTGGTAATGCGCTCATTGACCAAGAATTTAAGGTTTCAAATGAGTTTCTAACGCAACAGGGATTGCCAAAAGGCACAATGCATTTGGCCGATGGTGAAACACAGGCAAATTTATATCAAAAATTACAAGATACTCAAAGCTACAAGGGCCAAGCGAGTGGTGGTTCAGCAGCGAATACAACCGTTGCTTTTAGTGCCTTAGGTGGTACTGCATTTTATGGTTGCCGTGTAGGGAATGATGAACTCGGTCGCATTTATCTCGATGGCTTAAACGAAGCAGGCATCAAAACCACAACACAATCAATCAGTGAAGGCGTTACAGGTACTTGTATGGTTCTGATCAGCCCAGATTCAGAACGTACCATGCAAACCTATCTTGGGATTACCGCTGAGTTATCCGACGAGCAAATCGACCTTGAACCGCTTAAAACCGCAAAATGGCTGTATATCGAAGGTTATTTATCAACCAGTGATAGCGCTCGTGTTGCAGTTAAACAGGCACGTGAACTGGCTAAAACGCATGGCGTTAAAATTGCATTATCACTGTCTGATCCTGCAATGGTGCAATATGCACGTCAGGGTTTGGTCGAACTCTTAGATGATGGTGTAGATCTGTTATTCTGTAATGAGCAAGAAGCGCTCATGTTTACCGAAACAGACAATCTTGATGCTGCGATTGAAAGCTTAAAATTAAAAAATCAACATATTGTGATCACACAAGGCGCTAAAGGTGCTGTAATTGTTGACCAAGCACATCATTTCCATGTCAATGGTCGTGCAGTTGAAGCTGTGGATACCAATGGTGCTGGCGATGCATTCTCAGGCGCATTTTTATATGCAATCAATGCAGGTTTAAGCTTGGAAGCTGCTGCACAACTTGCTATTTTGATCTCAAGTGAGGTGGTTGCTCAATATGGACCACGTTTAAGCGTAGAAAATTACGCTAAACTCTTTGAACAATTCCAAAAAGCTCAACAGGAATGTGCATAACATGGAAAAGATTTGCATGACTGAAGAAGTCCCTGAGCGTGAGTCTCGTGCATACGACACCATGAAAGGGACCACGATTTTTATTACTCAAAAAGATGGCAGCTTCTATGCCTATCAAAACGTTTGTCCACACTTACAAACTGAACTTGAGTATTTAGAAAATCAGTTCTTGGATCAAGATAAAGAATATATTCAATGCTCTACTCATGGCGCACTGTTTTCAGTCGAAACGGGTGAATGTATTTCAGGCCCATGTCTAGGTGAATTCCTTGAGAAAGTAAATTTGGAAGTCCACTCAGATGGTGGTATCTATATTGATTAAGCCATAGATCATGAATTCTGCGATGACTGAGTTTTTCCTCAATTACTACCTGATGCCATTTCATATGAGCGTCGTGGCTTTAATTGTGCTCAGCATTGCAGAAACCATCGGGATTGTGATTGGTTTACGTCCAAGTTATTTAGTTAAAAAGCTAACACCAGAATGGTTACTCAATTCTCCTCTACTGGATGTTAAGTTTTCCAAATACCTGATCTTTGTTTTTTTACTGATTAATTTTAGTTTTGCAGGCTATTTTTTGGAACTCTCGTTCTTTGCTTTGCAGCACTACTTCATCTCACCTTACTATTTATTTGTTCCAGCACTGATCATCGATATTTTCTTTACCGTATTTATGATTCATTGCTTAGACCAAGTGATCAAGCCAAAGGTCATCCATACGCATACCAATTTGGTCGGACGTTTAGCCACCATTTCAACAGGCAATGCGCGTCCAGGCTTTTCAGCCCAAGCACGTGTCCGTGATGAATTTGGTCAATTGTATTATGTACAAGTCGAACCTGAATACGGCGAACTCGAATTACAATCCCAAGTATTGTTGATTAGCCAAAAATCCAACTCACACTATCTCGCCAAGAAAATCTCACTGTCGAATAACTTGTTTACACCAGACTAAATTTTCATTCAATAAAGCTCTTTTTTGCATAAACCCTCAGAAAATTACACTTTGTTACAAATATATAGGGCAAAAGTTTTGAATTTAGCTCTTCCCTTCTTGTTGTTTTCATGATCTCACTGACACAAAAAATACAACAGTGATACCCATCACATTTTTTAGAATAATCTCTACCTATACACTAGGTTTTATACAGCAGTCATTGTGAGAATTATTTAATTATGTAAACAACTTGATAAGTTATTGTAAATATTATTATTTTTATAATCATACTATTTTAGTTGGTTTAATATTTATTTAATTCAGTATAAATCCAATCTTTTTAATCAGATTTAAAAATATAAATACAACCGTTTTAATCAGATTTAAAAAATAATCCATATTATTTTAGTTGGTTAAAATAATTATTTTAAATATTTTAATAAAAACAATATATCCATATGATTTAAAACAAATATTTTGTTTTAAATTATTTAAAACTGCTAAAGGTTTATTTTCAATGAATTTTATTTAATAATGTTTTACATCTTCTTTAAATATGAGGCTAGGTTCTATGAACACGAGTTCTCAAGATCCAAATCGGCGACTCATCAGAGAAATCACGATTATTCTTATTATTAAAGTTGTACTTCTCTTGGTGATTAAACACATCTGGTTTGATGCGCCAACGATTCCAAAAGATTTTAACAATGAAGTTGCCGAGCGTATTGCTGGCGACATGTCCAAAACTCAGGAGACACGTTGATGATTTCTGAAAGCGTGGTCGATCTTTCGCGGTTCCAATTTGCAATGACCGCAATGTATCACTTTCTTTTCGTCCCTCTAACTTTAGGTCTGGCTTTTATTCTTGCCATCATGGAAACCACCTATGTGATTTCTGGTAAAGAAATTTATAAAGATATGACCAAATTCTGGGGGAAACTCTTCGGGATTAACTTTGCCTTAGGGGTAACCACTGGTCTGACTATGGAATTCCAGTTCGGTACTAACTGGGCTTATTATTCTCACTATGTAGGCGATATTTTCGGGGCACCGCTTGCAATTGAAGGCTTGATGGCTTTCTTCCTAGAATCCACCTTTATTGGTTTATTCTTCTTTGGCTGGGATCGCCTCTCTAAAGTACAGCACTTAGGTGTGACTTGGTTAGTAGCGATTGGCTCAAATATGTCAGCCTTGTGGATTCTCATCGCCAATGGTTGGATGCAAAACCCAGTCGGTGCTGCATTTAACTACGAAACCATGCGTATGGAACTGGTGGACTTTGGTGCACTGATCTTTAACCCTGTGGCACAAGTAAAATTTGTACATACGGTTTCTGCAGGTTATGTAACAGGTGCGATCTTTGTACTCGCCATCTCAAGCTATTACTTATTAAAGAAACGTGATTTACCTTTTGCACGCCGCTCATTCGCCATCGCTGCAATCTTCGGTTTAGCCTCAACGTTATCTGTCATTCTACTCGGTGATGAGTCTGGTTACGAGTTGGGTGATGTTCAGAAAACCAAACTTGCTGCGATCGAAGCAGAATGGCATACCGAGCCTGCACCAGCTGCATTCACCTTATTTGGTCTTCCAAATCAGCAGGAAATGCGTACCGACTATGCAATTAAAATTCCTTATGTGATGGGGATTATTGCAACACGTTCTACCGATAAAGAAGTAACGGGTTTACGTGACTTGATGAAAGAACATGAAGTACGTATCCGTAATGGTATGGTGGCCTATAGCGAGTTAGAAAAACTGCGTGCAGGTGACCGTTCTCCAGAATTGTTGGCTTCATTTGAGAAAAATCAAAAAGACTTAGGCTATGGCCTACTCTTGAAAAAATATTCTCCAAATGTGGTTGATGCGACTGAAGAACACATCCAAGCTGCAACCAAAGATACCATTCCAAACGTCGCGGCATTGTTCTTCTCTTTCCGTGCCATGGTTGCTTCTGGCTTCCTCATGTTGTTGTTATTCCTGTTCGCGACTTGGGCTGTGGCAAAACGTAATGCCGAAGATAAACCTTGGTTACTCAAATTTGCTTTGTTTGCTCTCCCTCTCCCATGGATTGCAGCTCAAACAGGTTGGTATGTGGCCGAAGGTGGTCGTCAGCCATGGTCGATTGGTGAAATTTTACCGACACACCTCTCTGCATCAAGCGTCAGCGCTGGTGACGTGTGGGGTTCGATTATCGCGCTTGCAGCGTTCTATACAGTACTGCTGATTATTGAAATGTACTTAATGATCAAATTTGCTCGTTTAGGTCCAAGTTCTTTACATACTGGTAAATATCATTTTGAAAAACTAGAAGCAAAAACTGGGGAGGCTCAATCATGATCGAATATGAACTCCTAAAAATTATCTGGTGGGTGCTCGTTGGTGTACTACTGATTGGCTTTGCACTTACCGATGGTTTCGATATGGGCTCAATGGCACTGATGCCATTTGTCGGTAAAACTGACTCTGAACGCCGTGCAGCAATCAACACCATTGCACCACACTGGGATGGTAACCAAGTCTGGTTTATTACCGCAGGTGGTGCACTGTTTGCTGCTTGGCCAATGGTCTATGCGGTTGCTTTCTCTGGCATGTATTGGGCCTTACTACTGGTGCTATTCGCCCTGTTCCTGCGACCCGTCGGCTTCGACTATCGCTCTAAATTAGAGAATACCCAATGGCGTACCTATTGGGACTGGGGTCTATGTATCGGTGGTGCCGTTCCTGCACTGGTGTTTGGTGTGGCATTCGGTAACTTGTTCTTAGGCGTACCCTTTAGCTTAGATGACACTTTACGTTCGCAATATACTGGTAGCTTCTTTGCGCTCTTAAATCCGTTTGCATTGATTTGCGGTATTGTTAGCCTATCAATGCTATGTGCGCATGGTGGTGCTTGGCTGATGCTACGTACCGATGGCAATTTGCATAACCGTTCTGCTAAAGCAACACAAATCATGGCAATCGTGTTCCTTGTGTGCTTCTTGGCTGCGGGTGCATGGTTATTGTTTGGCAATATCTCTGGTTATAGCTATGCAACTGCGGTCAATACCAATGCTGCACTGAATCCGCTTGCGAAAGATGTGGTGACCAACGCCAATCATGGTTGGTTAAACAACTATGCAACGTATCCGATCACCATGGCTGCACCTATCGTTGCGATCCTCGGTGCGCTATTGGTCATTGTCAGTGCAGCGAAACATAAAGCGGCTGTGAGTTTTACCGGTACAAGTTTAATGATTGTCGGCGCAATTCTTACTGCTGGCTTTGCCCTGTTCCCATTCTTATTACCATCAAGCATTGATCCAACTTCAAGCTTGACCATGTGGGATGCGGTTTCTAGTCATAAAACCCTTGGTGTAATGACCGTTGCTGCATGTATCTTCGTTCCTCTCATTTTGATCTATACCTCTTGGTCCTATTACAAAATGTGGGGTGTCATCACCAACAAACATATCGAAGAAAATTCACATAGTTTGTATTAATCAGGAGATATGACATGTGGTATTTTGCATGGATTCTAGGTGTCTTGATGGCATGTTTCGCAGGTGTACTCAGTGCACTTTATATCGAACATCATCAAGATTTAGATGAGGAATAATAGAATGGCTGAAGCAATGACAACACCGAAGAATAGTAAAGCGCAAGTACTTGCAATGACCATTTCGTTTTTGTTGGCATTGCCGCTTGCTGCTATTTTACTGGTCCATCCATCGCTGATGTTGGATGCCAACGGACATTACAATCATAGCTTACTAATGTTGGTGATGATTGGAATTTCTGGTGGTTTCGTACATGGGGTTGGGTTTATACCAAGATTCTGGTTATGGAAATGGTTATTTAGTCCTTATATCGCATGGCCATTAATGGTGTTGGGATATTTCATTTGGATTGGAAACTAATTTCCGAGAAATCTAAAAAAAGAGGAAGCAAGATTGCTTCCTCTTTTTTATCAACTTGATATTAAAACTTGAAAGATACAGAACCCGTTACATTACGCGGTGCACCAAAGGTTTGATTTGACGTATTCAAACGATAGCTTTTATCCGTAATATTATTGAGATTTAAACCTACGGTTAAATCTGGGCTGAGTTCATACTTCGCCATTGCATCAACCAATGTAAAAGCTTTTTGACCATTACTATCACGGGCGAAGCCGTCCATATCATAGCTGTTATAAATTTTACTCTGCCATGTCACCCCAGCCCCAACACTCAGCTTGTCTAAATCGCCAGAAAACTTATAAGTAGCGAAGAGCTTAAACTGATCTTTTGGAATATCGGTATTGATCCGATCGCCTTTTTCTTTGGTCTCTGAATAAGTATATCCGCCATTTAGATTCAGATTAGGCAGCACTTCTCCTGAAATCGCAGCCTCGAAACCTTTTGTTTTCGCCCCTTTTGCTGAACGGTAATATGTCGTCCCTGCAACGGCACCAGGCACTTCTTCGCTAGTTGCGTATTTGCCAGCATCAACAGCAACATTATCCATATTCGATTGGAATAAAGCCAAACTGGTGTTCACACGACCCGCAAACAGTTCGCCTTTAACACCTAGCTCATAGCTATCACCTTGTTTAGGATCCAGCAATTTCATTTGATAGTCTTTATTCGCTTGTGGTGAGAAGATACTGGTATAGCTAGCATAAACCGCCCAGTCAGGTGTGACATCAAAAACGATCCCTGCATAAGGCGTAAACTGATCATCAATTTTAATTTTTGTTCCACTATTTTTATTACCAGACTCGGCATAATAATCAATGCTAGAAACACGCCCACCCAATATAACTTTCAAATAATCGAGAAGATTTAAGCGAGTTGCCAAATAGCCGCCATATTGTCTAAATTGCAGCACAGAATTTCCTGCACTTGACGCTGTATATAACCCAGCAGGCTGTGCGGTATAACCATTCCAGCTTTTGATATTAATTACGCCTGTTTCACCCATTACCCGATTGTAATAAGGATCATTTTGGTCTACATCCTGAAAGTTTGCACCAAGCATTAGCTCATGTTCACGACCAAAAAGCTGATATGGTCCGGTCACACCTAAATCAACAGAATGTTCAACAGGTTTAGTATGCTGATAACCAGCAGTCACAGTTGATGTATTTTTTTCATAATCAGTGTAATAAACAGGTTTACCATCAGCACCAATGACCTGTACACGCTTGCCATCTTGCATCTTATAAACGCCAGATGTATTCGACCCAATCACACCATAAATGCTTTCTGTATCGGTGGTCGCAAAATTATAATTTGCATTCAACTTCCAACGATTTTCAAACTCATGCTGCAACTGCGCAAATGCATTTAGACTATCTGTATGGGTATAAGCCCATCGTGGGGCTGAGTTGTCCTTGCGCCCCATAGGAGAAAGAATATTCTTCGCATCAAAATTTGCGTAAGCGTGGATACTTTGGCCATCACTTTCATTACGGCTTAATGATGTACCAATACTTAAAACTGTTTTATCACTTAAATCCGCATCCACTACGCCGTATAAAATGGTTGAGGCAGCGTCACCCCATTTCTGCCAGCTATCGCCTTGTTGATGTGCTGCGACAACACGACCACGAATACTCTCTGATTCATTCAATGCTTGAGAGGCGTCAATTTCACTACGCCAGGTATTCCATGAACCATAGCTCAGCTTGGCAGATGATTGAGCATTTGCTGTTGCATGCTTACGGTTAAAATTAACACTGGCGCTTGGCAAACCACTGCCATTTAGCAAGCCAGTTGCCCCCTTAACAACAGTAATATTTTCAAAAATAGCGGTATCAATATTACTGAGTGCGGTGTTACTACGACCTTCTATCGCAGGGCTCGACAACAATCCATCAATCTGAAAGTTAATAATTTTAGAGCCACGCGAATAATACGAAGTATATTCACCACCCGTTCCCCAAGCAGATGTCGCACCATAACTTTGACGATAAATACCAGGAACCTGATCAAGCACCCCAGATACACTTGTCAGATTTTGATCTTTCATTTGTTGTTCAGTGATCACACTCACCGACTGTGGCGTTTCTTTTAAAGACAGGTCCAATTTGGTTGCCGATTTTGATTTTTTAACGGTATATGCAGAAGCTTCGTGATCCGCTTTAAGATGAATAATTGGTAAAACATCCGATTTTTTTAAATCTTCCGATTGATCTTCTGCCCACGTCATTGTTGCAGAAGCCCCAAATAGGCTGAACATAATCGCTATATATAAGTTGTGATGCTGCATTGCTCCCCCAGAAATGAAATATTTTTTTACATAGTACACAAATGATAACAATTATCAATAGCATTTGAATCATCATGTTCCGACTAAATCAATTAAGTTTTTGAATATAAGCTTTAATTTTTATTGAATTTAAATAATAATTATTATCATTATAGTTAACAGATTATTAACATGACTTTAAAACTCTTAGGGATCATGGTTTCACTGCTTGCCTGTATGAGTGTCTATCTCAGCCACACCCATCAAATTTTTCTGAAAAAGCAGTTGTCTCGGCCATTCTTTTACCTCGGACTTGTTGGCTTATTCATCGGGTTAAGCATTTTGATTTATTGCTTACCTCTTTTGGTTGCTATTTTAATCTGGCTTGCAGTTGCTACGTTCGTTTGGTCATTTGCCCCCTTCATTATGCTCATGAAAAGGCCAACTTAAATGAACATGTTTAAACAAAAACTCCAACCTGATTGGTGGACCAAAACATTTGTCGGTGCTGTTCTCGGTCTCAGCTTTGCAATGGCGATGGGAGCAATCATTCTTTTACTCAGTAAATCTAATGCTGATTCTTCGATTGCCCCACAATTAGGAATGTGGTCGATTCCATGGATTTGGCTATGCGTCTTTTTTATTGCCTATTTCATACCTAAAGGCTGGCAAAGCTTAGTGATCTACAGCATTGCCAATGTCCTTGCTTATACCCTGTTATTTTGGATAAGAGCTTAAAATGAAAATTCGTGCAGATATTATTAAAACAGGCAAAAACCTGCATACATGGGTTGGCATAAGTGCAGGTATTCTATTATTTATCTGTTTTTTTGCTGGTGGGTTAACGATGTTTCAACATCAACTTAGTCAATGGGCAGCTCCTCCTCAGCAAAAATTAGCAAAAATACAAACCAACCAATACAACCAATTAGTCGAGCAAGTTCAAGCTAAGTTCCCCGAAACACAAAAGGCATTCACTTTAAGCTTTAACTGGCCAGAAGGACATAATGCACCCATCCAATGGGAGGCAGTACATGAGGGAGCTGAAGATCATCATGGCGTTGATATTGCTCAAACAAGCATGATGGCAACACTCGATAACAATGGACAACTGATTGCCAAAGAAGAAAATGTATCTAAATTAGGTTGGCTGATTGAACAACTGCATGAAACTGCGGGTATCCCTGGCATGATGGGACACCATACCGCAGGTGTAATGGTGATGGGCGTTGTGGCTGTTTTATACTTTCTTGCCATAATGTCAGGTTTAATCGTGTTACTCCCCACGCTGATCAGTGATTATTTTGCAGTCCGCAAAGGTAAAAACAAAAAACGCTTTTGGTTAGATACGCATAATGTCATTGGCATCACCAGCTTGCCTTTTCATATCATCATTAGCGTTAGTGTCGTCGTTTTTGCTTTTCATGATATTTTTTATGGCGCACTCACTCAACTGGTTTCGAAAGATAAGCCGCTATTTGAACGTCCACCAGCCGTTAAAATTGTTGAGCCGAATCCGCAACTCGATGTAGAAAAGGTTTTTCTCAACATTCAAAAAGCAGCACCTGATTATCGGATTGATGGTATTCGTTTTAACCAGCTGGATAATCCTGAACGTGCATCTGCCTTTGTTGCTTTATATCATCCTGATCGTATGCTTCGTGGTGACACCTTCGACTATATGTCATTTAATCCATATCAAAACACCCCTTACCCAACCAAAACCCTATCCACTGAAGAAAGCTCAGCCGCTTCACTGATTCGTTCAATGTTTGCCTTACATTTTGGTAATTATGGTGGTGAGCCAATTCGCTGGATCTATTTGATCTTTGGCTTAGGTGGGGCTTATCTATTCTATTCAGGCAATATTCTGTGGATTGAAACTCGCTTGCGTAAACAGAAGAACCCAAACCTACCAGCACCACAACAGCGTAAAGATGTCATGTTTATTGCCAATCTGACCGTAGGCGCTTGCTTAGGTTGTATGTTAGCGATATTTACCAGTATGTTGATTGGACGCTGGGCCTATGTCATACCATTGCAATTACAAAGTCATAACCATGTGTTTATATATAGCTACTATTTGGTATTTATTGCTTGTATTGTATACAGTTTTGCCATTGGTGCAGCAAAAGCTTTAGCTCAACTGTTCTTCGCAATTGCAGTGGTTTTATTACTAATTCCTGCGACTTCTGTACTTGCCTATGTGTTTCCAATCCAAGGACTTTGGCATTCAACAGGAACTTTGATTTGGATTGATGTTATCGCACTATTATTTGCTTTGGTATTTATACGCTTTTACCAACAAGCCAGAGATCGTGCGCAAGCCGCTCCAGTCGGTTCAATTTGGTCTACGCAAAAAGTTGACCAAGCACCATCGCTTACTGAAAACCAAGCTTGAACCATTGTCTATAGAGCCTTGATTGTTGCAATCAAGGCTCTTTTATACACTCAAGATCTTCTTCATTTCAATCAGTTGAATAAGTACAAGTGACTGCCCTACATCAACCCCAATTGGGTAATCACTTTTCCGTCCATTTGCTTGGTAAGCTCGACGCTGATAGTAAGCCAACAGCTCAGAGTACGCACATCTAGAACATGCATGACTCAATCACCAATCTTCAGATTCAACAATTCACGCCCATAGCCCTGATTTTATAGTTTTGGATCAACAGCAAAAAACTATCTCTATACAATCAGCATTCAAACTTAATCCAATGCAGGCAACAATCTGATCATTACCTAGCTCCCCACCAAGAATTCGAAATTTGGTTGTTGTAATGCTTGTTCTAATTGAACTTTACCAATACGATCGCCTTGCACATACGCTTTTTCAGTTGTCCAACTACGTTCTGATTGTTCTCTATAAGCGATATTAATCAGCTTAAGTAATTGTTCCAAACCATCCAGCTTCACTTTTCTAATATTCAAACTCGTTTTTATTTTATTCCACACAAAAGAAAGCCGATGATAACATCGGCTTTCATATCACGTTTTAGATTAGTTCGTTTGACCAGCCAACCAAGCCATAAATTTTTGGCGCTCAGCTTTAGAGGCTTTCTGCCACAATTCTGCCAATTGTTGATCCGTAGTTTTTGCTGCACCCACAGTTGCAGCTGTTGTCACCGCTACTGGCGCAGCAGCCACTGCTTGTGCTGTTGTCCCTGCATAGACGGGTGCAGGTTGATTTACAGCGTTCTTATTTTTTTGTGTTAAATCCAAAGTACGACTTAATAGATTACTACCTGTAAACCAAGGCTGTGCTTCATTATTTGCACCTGTTTGCTGTACTACCAATTTTTTATTTTGATCATATAGCGCAACCGTTGGTTGATCCGCATATTTTTTTGCAGATTCAAAATCTTTAGGGGCATTTACCAGACCCAAAGTATAAGATTGGTTGTCTTGCAAATCAGGAGCCTGAATCGTAACCACACCTGATTTGATAATGTCATGTTCACCATTCAAGTGTTCAAAATATTCACGATAACGTACATTGACAGTCAAGTTACCTGGGTCAACTTGATAGTTATTCTTCTTTGATGGAATTAATCCAGTATTTACTTCTTGACCATTTACAGCAAGAATCACGATTTCTTCAGGTGCAGTGATTGTGACTGCTGAAAAAACTGAACTACTTAATAATAAACCGAAAGCAGCAACACCAACTCTTAAAGACATTAGACTCTTCTCGATATAAACAATTTATGAAATCGTAAGCACTATGCTCCGCGATTATGACCATTTTATGACAAAAACCAAAACTGTCTATTGCAACAATTCGGCTTATTTAAGATATATACAGCATATATATGGCAAAAGAAAATGCCTTTATCTAACATTTTGTTTTATAAAACAAATATATCATTGTGAATTATCTTGCTGCAAAACTCTGAAAAAACTCAATTTTACTATACTCTTATTATTGAGTTTACTGACAATTTAGGGAAGCAAATAGTTTTAGTGAAATGGTGAATCTTATGTGCGCAAACTGCGGACTTGTCTCAAAAGACCGTGTCCATTTGATGGATTTATTTGAGCCTACATTTGACTATAAAGCTAATATCTTTCCGAACTATGCAGGACCTATCCTATTTTTCAAAACATGGAACAATAGAGTGGCGATTGGCTAGATTTGGTTTAGTAGCCCCATGGGTCGATGATGTAAAAAAGTTCGAAACACATACAATGCACGAACAGAGACAGTTGCAAGTAAACCAAGTTTCAGGAACGCCTAGCAGAAAAATCAATTTTATCTAATCCCAGTTGAGACTATCTTTGAACCTAAATATATAGACATTAAACCCCATTGGAATGAAATATATCGAGAAGATCAAATTCCCTTCACTGTAGCAGGTATTTATGAGTATGTTGTGGTAAACGGCGAAGAAATTAGATCAATGTCTATGCTAAACCCTTTTATGAAGCAATTTCATGCTCCTAACGATGAAAAACGAACAATCATCGTGATTCCAAGAGAACGTAGAAATGAATGGCTTACTTGTTCTCATAAGCAAACACCACATTTTTTCCTTGAGATGGCTGTTGAGAAATTTACTGCAGCACCGAAATCTAATATGCATAAATTTCGACCAAACACCCATCAATGCGTGTTTAGTCTTAAAACTAATGTTTTTTATCAGCTAACTTCAACTTTGAATTGCAAGGTTGGACTCAATTGCCAGTACCTTTTTTACAGATTCTAGTTGCTGAATATTCGCTTTATACCTTTTGATTTCTGGCCATTTATCTAAACTCATAGAAAAATAATCACACCAATGCAACATGACAAATAAGTACATATCTGCAATTGAGAAGGAGTCATTCAATAAGAAATCTTTATTTGTTAGCAACTTGTTCAAGTATGTAAAACTTCTCGACATTTTTTCTAATGAGATCTCTTTCCATCGCTCAATTGGTTCAGGATAAAAGAATGCCGAAAAATTCTTATGAAGGTCCATACTTATGAAAGATAAAAGGCTCATCATTTCATATCGCTGTAATTCATTTTTTTTTGGTATTAAGTTTTTATCAGGCACCTGATCAGCCAAATACGTTAGTATTGTAGTTACTTCAGTTAGTACTACGCCACTATCATTATCAAGTGCTAAGGCTGGGACAAAACCTTTTGGATTTACTGTTAAAAAATCTAAACCACTAATCGCCTTCTTTGTTTGTAGATCCACAACATCAATATCAAATTCCAATCCTGACTCTTCTAAAGCAATATGTGGTGCCATTGAGCAAGCATGTGGATGTATATATAGAATCATTTCTGATTTCCTTGTACATATTTTCATTAAGGAATAACTACTAATTTGTTGATTTAAAGCTTTTACTTACGATACTTACTGCTTATTTCGATCAATACTTAATCCACCAGCCCCGAAAACTACCAATGCAAGTAGTCCACCAGCCATCGAAATATTCTTCATGAACATTATTTGGCTATTCATATCTGAACCAGTATGAAAAAGTATTGCTGTAACTACAGTAAATCCGAATAGAAGAAATGCCGCGATACGGGTTTGAAACCCTAGTAAGACCATTAGCCCACAACCTAATTCGACCAGAATTGCTAAGGGTAATAAATTTAGTGAAATTCCTTGAGACTGCATATATATTGCATTATTGGAATATTGGAATAATTTTCCTGTTCCAGATAAGACAAAAATTACTGAAATCATTGCACGCATTAAAACGGATAACACTGCAAAAACTTTAGGTTTATGGACTAGATTGTTAAAAAAAGGATCAAATCTTGTGCTCATTTTATACCATCCTCAATTAGCCCACATGTGCCAAAGTTTCGCGTACTTGGTTAATAGTTTCTTCAATTGACTCTGTTCGAGAATGAAATGCCATCCCTTCAGCTCTTACAATATGAACTTCATTTACTCCTAAAAATGTAAAAATATCTCTGAGATAAGCCTCTTGATGATCCATTGGAAAGCTATCACCATAGGCGCTACCTCTAGCACTTACAATAATTACCTTCTTACCTTTTACTAATCCCACAGGACCATTTTCTGTATATCGAAATGTACGCCCTGCTATTAGAATTCGATCTATCCATGCTTTTAAAGTTGTTGGAATACTCAAGTTATACATGGGAGCGCCTAATACAAAAACATCAGTATTTTCAAATTGTTTTAGAATAAACTCATCGTTTTGTGCTTCTTGACTAGTTAAGTCAAAGTGCTTTTTGAAGTGTGGCAAAGGATCATCATGTAAATCCCTATACGTTACATCTAGTGGACCATGATTTTTCAATGTTTCAACAACAGCTTTACCAACCTCTCTTGTCGCTGAATATTCGCCAAGAGCGCTGGAATCTAAATGCAACAGTTTCATTTGCTTCTACACCTGTAAGGTCTAAGTTAGTTCACAGAGTGTATTCGTTTTATTTTTGAAGCTTAAGACACAAAATTAAGATCATATGTTGCAAAAATTGCAACATAAAAACATGTAATATTGCAATGAGCTCAATTAAACATTAAATGGTAATAATTTTATGAAAGACTTAAATGACTTATATATTTTTGCCTTAATCGTTGAACATGGCGGCTTCAGTAAGGTTGAACAAAAAACTGGTATTCATAAGTCAAAACTAAGCCGAAGACTTGCTACTTTGGAAAAAAATTTAAATGTAAAGTTGTTACAACGAGATGCGAGACAAATAAAATTAACCGCTATCGGTGAGCAGGTTTATCAGTATGTGCAGTCTATGTTGCTAGAAGCACAAACTGTTTATGACATAATTGAGCAGCTGCGGGATGAACCTGTAGGTTCTATATGTGTAAGTGTCCCAATTGAAGTGGCTGAAAGACAATTACCGCTTATTCTGCCTGAATTTATTGATAAATATCCAAAGGTAGATATAAAGTTTATCGTTACAAACAAACGAGTTGATATTCTAAAAGAATCAGTTGATATCGCAGTTAGAGTTCGACAGAATTTAGATACTGATCACAACTTAGTCATGCGACATCTTGGCTATACTGAATCTGTTTTAGTTGCGAGTCCTGAGTACTTAAATCAACATGGCTCCCCAAAGCATCCTAATGATTTAGGACAATTCAAGCTTTTAAGTAATGTTGAAAATGAAAATCAAGCATGGACATTTTCCAATGCAGAAGAAAACTTAACTATTGCTGTAGATCCATTCATCAAAGCTGCCAGTTTAACTCTTTTAACTTCGCTTGCACTTCAAGGTAAAGGCATAGCATTGATACCACTATTAAGGTGCAAAGAATTGATTCTTACTAAAGAACTAGTTGTAGTCTTGCCAGAATGGCAATTACCAAGAGGTAATTTTCATATAATTTTCCCATCAAGAAGTGGATCCTTACCTGCATCCAGAGTTTTTCTTGATTTTCTAATTGAGAAAATTCCCCCTTTACTTAATGATATGCAACAAATCTAGCATCCAATTAAAAAATACTAAACGCATAAATTCCGACCAAAAACACCCTGACTAGCGACAAGTTATGACTTGTCTTTATTTATCCACAGAGTTTTAAATTTGAAAACATTATAGGCTATAGAATATTATTTTGAATATGTTACAAATTCAAGTGATAGCTATGAGCTATTCGGGCCAAATCATCGTAATCAACAGGCTTATCTAATTCTTAAACATTAATAAAGAATAAGAAAGCTCATCAACGCACTTTTGTTTTAGGATTAAAAATATTAATATTTTCATATTCATAGCAGATTTTTTATGTTTATAAATTCGATTATTTCTTAAAAACATTGCAACTAATAAGTAAAATATCGGCGATATTCATTTGGATAATTCCCATAATATTCAAAGAAACGTCTACGCAAAGTCGTTTCAGACTTAAATCCACAACGCTCAGCAATACGTTTTATTGGAAGATCTGTATCAACTAACAACCGAGTGACCGCTTCTAGACGTATTTGCTGTACAGCTTTTGCCGGAGTAATTCCAGTATCTTTATAAAAATGACGTAAAAAGCTTCGTTCACTCATACAACAAAATGTTGCTAAGGCATTTACTGATAAATCAGCTGTTAAATTATCTGCTATCCAAGCATACAATTTAGAGAAACGTTCGGTTTCATGCTGAAAAAATAATGTAGTGCTGAACTGTGCTTGTCCTCCAGGTCTTTTGAGGAATACCACTAAATTACGCGCCACTTCAAGAGCCAATTTATGTCCAAGATCATCACCAATCAATGCTAAAGCCAAATCTATACCAGCTGTAACTCCTGCAGATGTCCAAACTGGGCCATCTTGAACAAAAATAGAATTATTTTCAAAAGTGACCATTGGAAATTTTTGGGCAAAGTCGCTACTTGTACTCCAATGTGTTACAGCACGCCGCCCATTCAATATTCCACAAGCAGCAAGAAGAAAAGCTCCATTGCAAACTGCGGCTATTCTTCTTGAATTTTCAGCACGAACTTTTAACCATTCCATTAAAAGCTCATCATTTACTGCTGAGTACACACCTGTACCACCCACTACAATGAATGTATCAGATAATTCTTTCTTATCAGGTAACTGCTCAACCATCAGCGGCAATGCTGCAGATGTCTTTACAATTCCCGCTTTTGAAGCTACCACATGTAAATTGTACGGCTTAGGATCACCTTTCTTCTCCATCAAATCATTAACTGTACTAAAGACCTGCAAAGGCCCGCTTAGATCGAGCAAATTAACATCTGGAAAAATAATGAAGTGAATATTACGTTGTAACATCATCTGGCCTACCTTGGCGGTAAATGAGCCTTTTTTGGCTGAACTGACATTATTAAAACCTATAAATTAAACACATATATTAGACACCAACTTATGCTTTTTCCAATGAACTTCCAAAGTAGTGTTGATATGTAAACTTATAAACTCAATCGGCTTTATTTAACTCGTATTTATTGAATTAACATACGTTGGAATCACGCGTGTGATGATTTATTGCCAATAAATATGCAAAGCTCGCATGCTAGGTATCAATTTAATGAAAAACAATCACTTGTCAAAAACTGCTCATGAACATACTTTAAAGTTCATAGAAGCTTTTAATTCAGGAGATCCAAATTTAGTAATTTCAATGTACGAAGTCGATGCAATTATGTCAAATAAACCAGGACATTTTGTGAAGGGTTCGGAACTTTTTGAATTAATTACTAACTTCCTAAAACTGGGTCTGCCTATGCAAGGAAAGGTAAAGCAAATATATGCCACTGATGATACTGCTCTACTTATAGTTGACTGGTCAATCAAAGGGAAAAACTCTAATAATGAAGATATTAATCTTAGTGGAACAGGTACAGATGTAATTCGTAAAGGCGTAGATGGTTACTGGCGATTTACTATTGATAATCCATGGGGTACATCAGACGAGTAGTCTGGGAGCATTGGGCATCACATATTGTAGATACTATGAGTTTTAACAACTCATGGCGTTCTTCCGGCTGCACAAAACCCATAGAGTTCTATCTAAATGAATTTTGTGCAGCTACCTAGGTAAGGCTGATAAAGTAAATGTATTGCAAGCAAGTAAAAATGTAGAGTCTCAGCAATACTTTATTTTAAAATCTATAAACTATAGAGTTTTTGAAATGCGTACATACGGTTACATTAGAGTTGATTTAGATAGTAACATCGAAAAATCAAAATATATTTCTTCACTTAAAGATTTTGGTTTTAATTTACAAAAAAACAGATTAGTTATTGAAAAGGTTTTAGCTAAAAAATCTATTTGTTATCGGAACTCTTTTTTAAATTTAATCGAATATGCTTTAGAACAAGAAGATACTTTGATAGTGCAAAGTTTAGATTGCTTAGGGAGTAGTTTTGAAGAAATACACAACACTATTAACAAGATTGATAAAAAAAGAATTAAATTAATTTGTCTAGAGTACTCAAGAAATGAAATCACAGGAGAGTTAAAAATCCTCTTCCTCCACTTCTTAAATATGTGCAAAAAATTTGAAAATAAAACTAAAACTCCCAACATTAAAAACATAGAAACTGATAGAAAAGTTGGACGTCCAGAAATTTTAACCAATGAACAGAAAATTATAGTCCTTGAAATGTATAAACGTGGATTTAGCGTATATAGTTTAGCTAAATATTTTTCAGTTACTCGTACTGTTATACAAAGAATTTTGGATAAATCTAAGAATATTTAATATTATAAATTCAGTAAATACTAAAGAGATAAAAAAAGCTTTTCAATTGTTATGGAAAAAACTGTGCGTGGGCTATATAACTAGGTAAAAGACACAATATACAGGCGCTAGTGATCAATGAAACCGCTGAGCGCCTGTAGTGATAAATTACTTTTTTAAGAAAAGATCTCTTTCTGCAGCACGGCGGCGAACTAACCACATAGTGCTTTATTGTTAAACAGTTAAGTGCTGCCATGAATGAAATTGAAGAATTTTTATAGATGAACATAGAGTTATTTGGGATCTAGCGAAGATATACTATCTATGCTTCTTAATTAAAAAAAATGCGCTCATACTATATAAAGATGTATATAACACCACCCAATAAATTGACTTTAAATTAAGAACCTTCTTATCAATCAAGCTAACCAATATCTCCCCCAAGCTACTCCATTCATATATGGCACTACAAAATGCATATATGGAGGAATATAAATAACAAATATATATATAAAACTTAGTATATAAAAAAATACATTAGCATTAGCCCTACCACTAACAATAAAAAATAAAATGAAAAAAAACAGCATAATCTGGAGAAACAATGGATCAAAATTCAAAGAAGCTATAGCAGGAAAAGCAACTACAAACCATGAGAAAAAAGTTAAAAAAGAATTAAAAACTTTCATTAACACTCCTATTTAAAATGATACCTCCCACACCTCAGGCCTGTGAACTTAGACATCTTAAATAATGCTATTTTCAATAAATACATTTTACCCAACGAGTGTCTAAAACTGAAGTAATATTTCATTCTTAGTGGTGTAATAAAATGCCAATTCTTAAAAACTGGCATTTTATTGTTTATATATTTTTCAACAACTTAAATTATCGACTGTTCTCCAAATCTCAGCTGCAGATCTTGTGTCCAAAAAATATTTGACTGATTAGAGCAAAACCTCCCCAAGGCAGTACTAAACCATTGTTTCATTGCATTTAAAAATTATCTTTAAAGCCCTTAACCTCTTTGGCCACATCTAAGATCGTTGCGTCCTCACGGGCATTAATATAAAAGTAAAAAAACCGCTTAAACAAGCAGTTCCTATTGGGATTGACGAAGAATCCTTCCCACCATCTGAGTTTTTAATTGCTTGGAATGTGACATTCGCAGCACATATATTACAGAAGGTTCACCACCTAAAATTTTATATTTAAAAAAGCCCCACCATAGTTAGGGTTCAAGTAAAACGCATCAAAGTGATGCTCATAATCGATTTCTGCTCAGTAATTATAGCAAACATCTAATTTTCCATTGATCTGTTTACTACAAAACCATGATCCACTTTTATAAGTCTTAATCACTTGCTTTGTTTTTGCATCACGATAATATTCTTGAGCTTTTAACATTGAATCTGAATTAAGCCCTAACGAAAAAGATCGTTCTTCTACATCAGGATTCATCGTAGATTCTTCAATTAGATACTCCTTTTTCCCTATTTTTAATGCGGTATACATACCACCTGCACCACCACCTGATGAAATAATGCAAGAAGTTGTAATATTTTTTCCACGCACTTCAAAGCATTTCCCTTTTTTGTCAGGATTCTCATGTGCAGAAATAGAAGCTGACGTAGTTAGTAAAATTAATAAGCCTAATATTTTTTTCATAAAATATGCCTTTTTTTAATAATGCATTCGTTATAAATAAGTGTATAGAATATATACTAAATCGCATATATTTTCGATCAGATAACGAACAATTAATTTAATAGGAAGCAATTTTTTGCATCAATCTTTAAAAAACGTCTTACCTGTTGCACTTGTTACTGGCTCTACATCTGGAATTGGTGCCGCGATAGCCCGCAGATTATCTAAGAATGGTTATGCTTTAGTTATTCATTCACACAACTCGGTTGAAACTGGACTGGCCTTAGCTGCTGAATTAGGAAATGCAATTTACATTCAGGCAGATTTATCAAATGATAAGGAGAGGATAAAACTTATCCATGAAACTGTATCTTGGAAAGGCCAATTAGATGTGCTGATCAACAATGCTGGTATCAATCGCATTATTCCGCATGATGATTTAATACCTGCATCACCAGACATCTGGCATGAATTACATGAAGTCAATGTCATAGCGCCATTTAGACTCATAGCTGAAGCAGAAGTTGCTTTGAGAAAATCAGCTCAAAATGGTCGAGCTGCTTGTATCATTAATATCAGCTCACACGCCGGTCTCCGCCCCAAGGGAGCATCTATACCCTATGCAACATCTAAAGCCGCACTAAACCATATGACTCGCTTGCTTGCATTATCTCTTGCGCCTGATATACGAGTAAATGCAATTGCTCCAGGTTTAGTAGATACGCCTTTGACAAAAAATTGGACTTCTGCTCATGAACTTTGGAATAAGCGCTCACCTATGCGTAAAGCAGCAAAACCCAATGATATTGCTCATTTAGTGGCAATGTTGGTGACTTCAGACTACCTGGCAGGGGAAATTCTAATTGCCGATGGTGGGTTAAACCTTACTTAAGTTCCTGACAACAAAAAAGCCCATCTTTCGATGAGCTTTAACCCTTAACTCGCTTACTCCCCGATTGGGATTGAAAATCTAAGTTGATTAGTCCCATGTGCTGAAGGTAACGGGTTTTGCTTCACAATTTTCTGTTGATAGTCTTTTTCGGAAATTAAACCTTTGTTTTTCGCCTTTAAAATTGAGTTGAACTGTTGCTCATGTCCTTGAGCATTCAATGCATCGAAATGTCTATGTTCTAGATAATATTGAGACCTATCATGAGGACTCATATTGGATGTGTGCTGTTGTGTTTCATGCGCCTGCGCTAAATCGTAATTGCGTTGATTGATACGATCTTGTTCTTGCTGCTTCATTGATTCAAAAAAATCAAATTGTTCACTACTATTATCGAACTCTTTATGAGGCTGTTCATTATTTAGAATTAAAAGTGATTTATCTTTATTGAAGATATCATCTGCACTATACACCGAACCGCAAATTACCGTACTTATAAGAAGAATTACTATTTTTTTCACCAAAAATACTCAACACGAAATAAATAAAGACAAGTGTATATTTTAATATTTATTCTAAAATATTTCAAATAAACATTAAAAACAAAAGCTTATGATTAAACAGATAAATCATAACGCGCAATCTCAACGTTGATGCTGCTATAATTTTGGTTATTTTTTTCTTTAAAAGTAAAGTAAATATCCCAAACAAAGAAAACCTCCCGAGGGAGGTTTTTATCTCTTGCTTCAATTAAAGATCAGTTCCTATAAACACACTCGAAATAAAGAACTCTGCATCTTCATCATCAGTGGAATCAAACTCTACCTCAAGGTGAATGACTTCAGCACCGGTCTTGTCTTTGAATTCTGCAAATTTCATCTCAAGGAAGTCTGAAATCTCATGTTCTAATGTTGCTCGTTCTTGGCGATATTGTTCTATTGCTTCTTTCATGATGAGTTCCTATTAATCCGAGCCACAATAAAAGCAAACTATTATGAAAATAACAAGACAACAAAAAAGTCCACCTTTTGATGAGCCTTAATTTCTACGATCTACTTAAACTTTGACCACGATAGTATATAAATAGCGTTTACCCTATGTAGGGTCTAGTTGGTTTGAAGAAGATTCTATCCTAATAGACTCACACCTTTATCCGTTACCTCATTTTCTATAGATTGAAAATTCATAGATCTTTTCATATGTTCATTACAAATATTATTCTGGCACGTCTTTATTGAATCGATTTTAACTTTGGTGAATATTGCAATTTACATAAAAAAAGAGCACTCAAAAGTGCTCTTTCATTGATGCTGCTTTTAACTTAGTTAAAAGTCTTGAAACGTGCAGAATCATCCATATATGTTTTCTCACCTGCCGCTGCTTCAATTGAACCGAATACAAGCTGAGCACGTAGTTTCCAGTTTGCAGGAATATCAAAAGTTTCCGCAACTTCTGCATCAACAATTGGGTTGTAGTGCTGTAATGATGCGCCTACACCAATTTCTGACAAAGCAGTCCATGTTGCGAACTGAGCAATTGCACTTGAATGCTCTGACCATACTGGGAAGTTATCAGCATATAATGCAAATTGTTCTTGTAAACCTTTTACAACATCTTGATCTTCATAGAATAACGCGGTACCAAAACCAGCTGAAAAGCTATCAATTTTCGCACTTGTATTTGCAAACGCTTCTGCTGGAACCATTTTACGTAAAGTCTCACGTACGATTTCCCAAAATTTAACATGCGATTCACCGTACAAAGTCACAACACGTGAAGTTTGTGAGTTAAATGATGACGGGCTTTGTTTTACCGCTTCACGGATGGTTTCTTCAACTTTAGTTTGGTCAACGCTAAGGTTTTTACCAATTGCATAAATGGTACGGCGTGATTTAATGCTATTTAAGAAGTTGCTCATGTTGTTATTCCTACCTTTGTGCCCTTTGGGCGTTATCTTGGATTGAATGTAGTGTATAACGACGTATTTTTTAGGAATAGTCTAAAAAACATGACAGATCGTTTTATTTTTGAAACAGTTGAAGCGACCTCTAACTAATCTGCTTCAGAATCTGCCTCACTTGCTTCCTCAGCATCAACAACAGGAATCACCCAGTCTTTTGAAATCATTTTATATCTTTTCTGTGCAGATTGATCGAGTTGCTTTAGTAAATAAGACATTCTTAAATGATGCTGTGCGTCCAAATCCCCTTGCTCAGCTGCCTTAAAATACCAATAATAAGCTTGCTTTATATCCTTTTCGATGCCTTTCCCGTTGTCATACATCACTGCCAAGTTATATTGAGCGGATGCTTCTCCTTGATTGGCAGCTTTCTGAAACCATTCAAAAGCTTTCGCATCGTTTTGCTCAACCCCATCGCCGTCTGCATACATCGCACCCAAATTATATTGTGCTTCAACATCACCTTGTTCGGCAGCTTCAGTGAGTGCTTTTATTCCGACAGCCTCTGTATATGCAAATACCGTTGTTGTTGTAAAAGAACAGATTAAAATGGTAGCGGCTAAAGGTTTTAATAAAAATTTCATCTCAATTACTTTTTTAAATTATTAGTTTTTTGAAAATAACTTTGTAAAAAAATAAAAGCCGAAAAATCGGCTTTTATTTATCTTAAAAACTACTTATCGGTTTCAAATAATGCAGCAACGAATGATTTTGCAGAGAAAGGACGCAAATCATCAATTTTTTCACCTACGCCGATATAACGGATCGGCACATGGGTACGACTTGCAATATTAAATAACACGCCGCCTTTTGCCGTACCATCCAGTTTGGTAATGGTAATCCCTGTCAAGCCAACGGCTTCGTCAAACAGTTGAACCTGATTAATCGCATTTTGCCCTGTGCCAGCATCAACAATTAACATAATTTCATGCGGCGCAGTTGCATCAATCTTCTGCATCACACGCTTTACTTTTTTCAACTCTTCCATCAAGTTGGCTTTGTTCTGCAAACGCCCCGCAGTATCCGCGATCAACACATCAATACCTTTGGCACGCGCGCTTTCAAAAGCATCAAAAATAACCGAAGCACTGTCTGCTCCATGACCTTGCGCAACCACAGGGATGTCATTACGCTCACCCCAAATTTGCAGTTGCTCAGTGGCTGCCGCACGGAAGGTATCGCCCGCCGCTAACATGACTTTCTTGCCTTCACCTTGTAAACGCTTAGCCAACTTACCAATGGTTGTGGTTTTACCCACTCCATTTACACCAACCATCAAAATCACATACGGTGATTTATTGGGATCAATATGTAAGGGTTTAACACGTGGTGCAAGTAAAGCCACCAATTCTTCTTGCAGTGCTTTATACAATGCGTGTGAATAGATCAAATCACCACGTGCTGTTCGTTCAGTCAAGTTTGCAATGATGGTTTTAGTCGCATCCACACCAATGTCTGCAATTAATAATTGTTCTTCAACTTCTTCCAGCAATTCATCATCAATCTCTTTACCACCGATTAAGATATTGACCATGCCATCGGTAAAACTACGACGGGTTTTAGTCAAACCATCTTTCATACGACCAAAGAAACCCGTTGATTTGGTTTCTTCTTCAACGACCGATGTAGGCTGCTCAACAACTGGTGCTGCTACAGGTGTTTCAACTGGTTGCTGTACAGCTGGCTCAATAATGGGAACATCGACAGCAGGTAAACTCGGTAATGTGACATCGTCATCGCCGATATCAGCATTTATCAAGAATTTATTTTGCATATTCGATTGCTGTTGCATGTCGATTCCTTGAGATTAAAGCAGCTTTAAAAAAGACGGTCAGTCTAGCATAAATTGATTTCGTTTTCCCGACCGTGACAAACCATTCATTTATCAATAGAAATGAGTCGCTTAAAACTCATTCATCTTCTTTTGCCATTGCTGGATATTGTTTAATCCGATTCGACTCAAATTGATAGGCATTTAACAGCTTGAGGTAATCCACACGGCGAATTGAAGCATGTGTTAACACCTCTTCAGCCAGATGCTGTGTTCTTGGATGACTGGCTTGCTGTGCATATTGAACTATTTTCTGATATTGCAATGTATTGATTGGACGTTGTAATGCGTTATACGCGAGTATAAAAATAGACAAAATAATAATACCGACCAAAACATTATAAAATTGGTCTAACTTGAATCCTAATTTGGATTGCATCACTTTATGCTTAGAAATTATAGACAACATAACCTACCTCGAGTTAGAGGTAGTGTATGTCTCTGATTCACTTAGAACAAGTACAACGTTCAATAAGTCACAATTCCACAACTTATTGAACGTATATAACTTTGCTTAGATTAACTAATAAGTGAACGAACAAAAGCGAAATATAGAATAAATGCAATGATGACCAAGGTAATAAAAATGGCAAACATCCCTACGCCACTTTCAGCATCAGCAGGATGCAAATCATCATCATCTGCAATATTTTTTAACTCTCCATCATAGATCCGATAGAACTGATCTTTTTGCTCTGGACTTAAATGGCTGGCAAAGTCATACACACGTTTACGCTGTGCCAAGCAGTAATCACCTAAGTGAATTTCTTGATGGAAAATGGCTTCATCAAGCAATTGACGATGATGATGAGCTAAAGCAATAATTTGACTCTCTAATGGTGGAACATCCACAGTTACGCCATCAATGACATTTGACATGTTATTCTCCTTTTCTATTATTCTCACTTTGATTTTACTTAAAATTATTTGTGGTTAATGTTTAATCGTGTAAGCTTTTATTTAAGCAAAGATACTTAATATATTTGACATTTCCATCAATTTGTCATATTACTTTAATAATTCAGAGTTAAAGTAGCTTAAATTCAAAGTAGAGTATCTTTGAATAGAATTTGCGGTAATCATAATTAAAATAAGGAGTTATTATATGATTCAACAATTTACACACCATGAACTAGAGCATGTATATGCAAATGCGGTGAATACAATTCAATCGCAAAAAAACTTCCAAGATGCAGTGAAAGAACTTGAAGAAGTAGCGAAAGCAGGTCACGGCAAAGCGGCATTATTTTTAGCAGAATTGTATTATCAAGGCTTCCGAGTAGAACGTGATTCCTTGAAAGCCCAATATTGGCAGAAAATGGCAACCTTACAAGCATAAAGAAACGTCACCTAGGTGGCGTTTTTTAATACCTGCATAAAACGTATTAACACCATCCTTTCACATTTCTTACTTGCACTACGTCAAAGCTTAATCGCATTGTCTTGCTCAGGTGGCGTTCCAAGTCGCAACAATATTTGCTTACGATTTAGATCAATTGTTTAAACATAACTGCCATCTATATTTCTTATAATAAAACATAAGTTTAAGAATATTAGTTTAATAACATGTACCGTTTTAACCATTTCCAGCCAGTCTCACGTGAGTTGATGTTTAAAATTTCAATTCTAAAAACAATGATGTATTGTGGTGTTCTTTGGGGGCTATACCATCAAGGTTGGGCAATCAAATCGGATCAAGATGGTCACGTATTCCCCTTTTGGCTGAATGGTGTTCAAGCCCATCGCTATGCAAAAGCACACTGGAAAAACTACACACCACGTAAAATTACGCCAAAAGATTTCCATGAGTCATTGCTTCCGACCTTAACCCGTTTACAGGTTGAACCTGCGCTGTTTAACTCTTCACACCGCAAATTTAAACTTTCAACCCAGCAAATGCAGCATTTCTTCTTTATGCCACATCAATCAGCAGTGACGGTTTAATCATTCTGCCGATGACAATGCTGACTTTTTAGACACTCATGAGAAAAAGTTATCATTGAAAAGAAATTAGGGCTTTGCAATTAAAAAAAATACCGTTAAGTTAAATGAAAATGACAATACAACACAGGTGGATAAACAATGACAATCGTTGCTCAAGTCATCAAGAATAAAGCAGTACAATCAATTTTCACCATTTCACCGAATGCGACTGTACTTGAAGCAATTAAAATTATGGCAGAAAAAGGTGTTGGTGCTTTAGTCGTTGCCGAAAATGAGAAAGTCGTTGGAATTTTCTCTGAACGTGACTACACCCGTAAGATTGCCTTGATGGAACGTTCTTCAAACAACACCCCTGTTGCTGACATTATGACGGCCAAGGTCATTTCTGTAGGTTTAAACCATACGGTAGAGGAATGCCTGAACCTGATGACTGATCGTCACTTACGTCACTTGCCTGTACTCGATCAAGAGAAGCTTGTCGGTTTTATCTCCATTGGCGATTTGGTTAAAGCCGCAATGGACGATCAACGGATTCTGATTGAACAGCTGCAACAATATATCTCTGGTTAAAGATTTAATCAGACATAAAAAAGGGCAAGTTGATTGCCCTTTTTTAATAGATATTGTTTCGTTAAGCTTTAAGGAAATTTTGAATAGCAGGCACAAGACGTTTTAACAATTCATCTGCTTGTGCTTGTGTCATATTCAACGGTGGCAATAAACGGACGACTGAACCCGCAGTAACATTGACAATCAATTGATATTCATCACGTGCGATCGCAACCAGTTCAGCGCAGTCTTTTGGTAATTGAATACCGATCATCATCCCAAAACCACGTACTTGCACGTTATAATCGGCCAGTTGAGCGCTTAATTGATCAACAATATAAGCACCAACTACGGCTGCATTTTCAACAGCCTTCTCTTTTTCAAGGGTGTCCAATACCGTATAAACCACACGTGAACCCAATACCGTTCCGCCATAAGTTGAACCATGGCTACCTGCACCCAGCAAACCTACTGCTTTGCCTTGAGTCATCACCGCACCAATAGGGAAACCATTCCCCAGACCTTTGGCTGTGGTCATTACATCAGGAACAATATTGGTATGTTGATAGGCAAAGTATTTACCTGTACGGCCATTCCCAGTCTGAATTTCATCCAACATCATCAACCAGTTATGTTGATTACATAAAGCGCGAACATCATCCAGATAGCTAAAGCCTTGTGGTGCAGTATTGACGCCACCTTCACCTTGAATTGGTTCAATCAGGATGGCAACAATATCTGGATGGTTGATGGCTGCTTCTTGAATTGCCTCAACATCACCAAAGGGCACGCGAATAAAACCTTCAACCAAAGGTGCAAAACCTTCCTGAACTTTTTTATTACCTGTTGCAGACAAGGTTGCCAAAGTACGACCATGGAATGATTGTTCAGCAACTAAAATTTTAGGATTGGCAATGCCTTGTTGTGCGCCAAATTTGCGTGCAATTTTGATCGCACCTTCATTTGATTCAGCACCGCTGTTGGAAAAGAAAATTTCTTGCATACCTGACACTTCAGCCAGTTTTTGTGCTGCTGCCGTTTGCCAAGGAATTTCAAATAAATTACTGGTATGTACCAATGTCGCAGCCTGTTCAGCAATCGCCTCTGCAATCACAGGATGTGCATGCCCTAAGCCACATACTGCAATCCCTGTAAGTGCATCTAAATATTCTGTACCATCTGCCGTATATAAATACGCCCCTCGTCCTCGTACAAAGCTGATCGCTTGGCGGCCATAAGTCGCCATAAGATGTGATGGTTGATCAGGTTGCACAGGAGCAAGAGTGATATTAGTCATAACAAACTCAATCTATCATTAGTTGTGGTGAAAAAAGTTATATAAGCAAAAACTTGCGTAGATTGAAAGCCTAAACTCACATTTATATAAGAAAAATCTTTTGCAATCCTCCGCCACGCTTTTTTTTAGGTATAATGCAGGGAGATTAGTAGAGGATCTATCTATGACGGAACAAGCGCGTGATACAGTAGCGTTAATTCGTGATCAAATTGCGAAACACCCTGTTTTACTTTACATGAAAGGCACTCCACAATTCCCGCAATGTGGTTTTTCTGCTCGAGCAGTAGAAGCACTTAGCCAAATTGGTCGTCCATTTGCCTATGTAAATATTTTGGAAAATCAAGATATTCGTGCAACTTTACCACAAATTGCGAACTGGCCTACTTTTCCACAATTATGGATCAATGGCGAGTTAATCGGTGGTAGCGATATCATGCTTGAAATGTTCCAAAATGGCGAATTAAAGCCATTAGTTGAACAGTACAGCCCTGCTCCTGAAGCATAAGCTGTAAAGCAAAAAGCCAATCAAATGATTGGCTTTTTTATTGGAAGGATTTTAATGTTGACTAAATCCAACATAGCGGAATAACCCTTCCACACCTAAATCTGCTTTATAAATGTGCATGTCGGCATAGTGAGCTTGAGTAACACTAGCAAAAATATTCATGTTCGGATCTTCGTGAATTTCATCGACAGATTGTGGTAAAACTTCTTCAAAGCGATCTGCAATAAACTCAAAGCCCAAATCCATTGCCATAAATAGCGTATGCTCACACGGTTGAATATATTGCTCCTGATCCCAGTCGAGGACAGCATGCTGGCAATAAGGACATACAATGTTTTGGGTCGCATCGGCAATGTTGATGAGTTGATATGACATAATAATAAAGCGTTAAAAATTTCAGTTAGTTTAAAAGAATATGACGCGCTAATCTATCTTGCATAGGAGGATTCAGCTGATGGCAACACTTGAACAAGCCATTGCATTCGCAGCAAAACAACATGAAGGCCAAGTTGACAAAGCCAATGCACCCTATATTTTACACCCGCTCAGAGTGATGCTGAATGTACCCAGTATTGAACACAAAATCATTGCAGTTTTACATGATGTCTTGGAAGACACCAATACTCGCGTTGAAGATTTACAAGCGCTAGGATTCCAGGCACAGATTATCGAAGCCATCATCGCACTCACCAAACAACATGGTGAATCTCGAATACAGGCCGCGCAACGAACTGTACAAAACCCTTTGGCACGTGTTGTGAAATTGGCAGATATCACTGACAATATGGACTTGTCTCGAATTTCATCGCCAACAGCCAAAGATTTCGAGCGATTGAACGAATATAAACAGGTTAGAGATATTTTATTGACCCAAAATGTTTAATAATTACGATTGTATGAATTTTACTTGATGACAAGAAGCTGGAGTTTATAGCGTAATGCTAACGGATTTAGATGATTTTTATTGCTTTGCGCTCGTTGTAGAGCACGGTGGCTTTAGCGCCGCAGAACGTGCGACTGACATTCCTAAATCTAAGCTCAGCCGCAGAGTTTATAATCTTGAAGAACAATTGGGCGTACGTCTGATTCAACGTAGCTCGCGTCATTTTGCTGTCACTGATATCGGCATGGACGTCTACCGCCATGCACAAGTGATGATGAATGCAGCGCAAGCAGCGCATGATGTGGTCAATCATTTAAGCAGCCAACCCCGTGGCGTGATTAAAGTGAGCGTGCCTGTTGATATTGCACAAAATCAGATGGCAAAAATCCTGCCCGCGTTTTTGAAAAAATATCCTGAAGTTCGAGTTCAGATGATGGTCAGCAACCGCCGTGTTGATGTCATTAATGAAGGAATTGATCTGGCTTTACGAGTTCGTTCTAAACTGGATGATGACCCCAACCTTGTATTACGCCAATTCGAAGCAATTGAACAACGTCTTTTTGCCAGCCAAGCCTATTTAAATGAATTTGGTCATCTTAATAGTCCAGAACAGCTTGCTGAACACCGTATTATTAGTATGGCAGAAGATCATCTCGATCAACAGTTCTTACTCACAGGTCCTGACCATCAACAGAAAAAGATCAAAGTAAACCCAGTGATTATGGGTTCAAATTTACTGATGCTAGCGGAATTAGCTACTCAAAACTGTGGGATCGCCCTGCTGCCCGACAGTATTGCCCAAGACTTTGTAAAAACAGGGCAACTTGTGACTGTTTTACCTGAATGGACGGCACCACACGGTATTTTCCACGCAGTTTATCCATCGAGACGCGGTCTATTGCCAGCTGTTCGTGTTTTTATTGATTATTTGGTTGAACAACTTACCCAATGCTCAACTAAAAAAAAGCGCGATTAGAAATCGCGCTTTTTTTATCGGACAACTTAAACAGCTGGATAATGTCCTGTGCCATTCGGCCATGGGGTTAACAGTTCAAAACCATCATCTGTTACAGCAACCATATGTTCCCATTGTGCAGACAGTGACTTGTCTTGAGTCACCACGGTCCAGCCATCATTGAGTTCTTTGACATAGCGTTTGCCCGCATTCACCATCGGTTCAATGGTAAACACCATGCCTTTTTTCAAGACCATACCTTGACCTTTTTGGCCATAATGCAGAATATTCGGTTGCTCGTGGTAAATACGACCAATGCCATGTCCACAGTATTCACGGACGATGCTATAACCTTCACGATGCGCAACAGACTGAATCGCATGCCCAATATCACCTAATGTCGCACCAGGTTTAACAGTATGAATCCCAGCTAGCATGGCTTCATAGGTTGTTTCCACCAGTTTCTTGGCTTCTGGGCTAGGTTCACCCACAAAATACATCCGACTGGTATCGCCAAAATAACCATCTTTAATCACAGCAACATCAATATTTAAAATGTCACCATCCTGCAAAATCTTTTTCGCAGAAGGAATTGCATGACAAACTTCTTCATTGACCGAAATACAGGTGGTCTTGGTGAAACCGTGATAGCCCACATTGGCAGGAATCACCTGCAATGTATTCACAATATAATCGTTACAGATATCATCTAAATATTCAGTTGAAACGCCTGGCTTGATATAAGCGCCAATCATTTCCAGCACTTGTGCCGCTAAACGACCTGAGATTCTTAATTTCTCGAGATCTTGTTCAGTTTTAATGGTCACAGTAGAAGCTCTCATTCGAGATTTTCCTTATTCATCAATCAGATTAAAATCACATGCAGAAAAATTAATATGGGGACTGCATAAAGTATTTCAATATTTGTACGCCTTCCGATTGAAATCTTCAATCTATTTAAGACTAAAAGACCTTTTTTATTTTTATATTTAAATTCGATTAGCCGCATAACAGAAAATTGCCACCACACTGCGATTTTCAAGTTTCAGAAAGCTTTTCAATACATTAGCTTTACCATTACTAATTATATGATTTTAATCATTTCTTTTTAGTCAAAAATCAACCAAATTTCACATAAATTAGTTTCAAAAGAACGCATTTTTGCTTTAAAATTCGCACTTTTATTTTATGCCTCCCTCTTTATGAATCAACTTCGTACAGGAGATATCATTGCTTTAGGTTTTATGACCTTCGCGTTATTTATTGGCGCGGGCAATATTATCTTTCCTCCAATCGTTGCTCAGCAGGCTGGTGAACATGTTTGGCTTGCCGCTTTCGGTTTCTTAATTACCGCAGTTGGTTTGCCTGTTATTACGATTATGGCCTTATCTCGCATGAAAGGCTCTATCGAAATCATCAGTTCTCCACTGGGTCGTTTCTTTAGCCTGTTATTAACGATTGTCTGCTATTTATCTGTAGGCCCGCTATTTGCGACACCACGTACCGCAACCGTTTCGTATGAAATTGGTTTTGCACCTTACTTCGGTACATCTGGCAGCAGCCTGTTTATCTATAGTGTGGTTTATTTTGCTTTTGTGACTGCAGTCTCACTGTATCCAAACAAACTACTCGATACTGTTGGCCATGTATTGGCACCTTTGAAAATTATTGCCTTGGCAATCTTAGGGATCGCCGCATTTGCTATTCCAACAGGTCTAATCTCAGCTCCTGTTAATAACTATATTGCGAGTCCGGTTTCTGAAGGCTTTGTAAGCGGTTATTTGACCATGGACACCTTAGGTGCTTTGGTATTCGGTATTGTGATTATTCAAGCGATTCAATCACGTGGTGTGACTGATGCTAAATTAATTACCAAATATGCCATTATTGCAAGCTTGATTGCGGGTGTTGGACTAACACTTGTTTATATCAGTTTATTCAAACTTGGCTTAGGTAGTCATGAAGTTGCGCCGAATGCAGCCAATGGTGCAATCATTCTGCATGCTTATGTACAACACGCCTTTGGTGATTACGGATCTTATTTCTTAACGATCTTAATTTTCCTTGCCTGTATGGTGACCGCAATTGGCCTTACCTGTGCATGTGCTGAATATTTTACCGAATTGACAGGCTTGTCTTATAAATTGCTTGTTTTTATCCTAACTGGCTTTTCATTGTTGATTTCCAATTTAGGTTTAACCAAGCTGATTGCAGTATCAGTTCCGGTACTCAGTGCAATTTATCCCCCTGCAATTGTTGTGATTATGCTGAGCTTTTTCTGGAAGCGTTGGAACAATCCTTCTATCGTGGTTGGTTCTGTGACTGCGGTTGCATTCCTATTCGGCATTATTGAAGCGATAAAAGCAGCTGGCTTTACTGAACAATTACCAACATTCATCCAGCATTTACCTTTGAACGAACAGAATCTTGCATGGTTACTTCCATCGCTCATCGTTCTCGTTTTTGCAATTGTAGTTGATCGCGTAACAGCATCTAAAGATTAAAATGATTTGTCGTTAAAATGATGTTTTACCCAAACATGATTTTAGCTATACAGAAAATGTTCTTTTATCCAACGTTCATTTTTTGTTTACGACAAATCTTTCTTTTCTTGGGGGCTGTCTATGCCACCCTTGACTTATCGATCCCCCATTTAAAACATACTATTTCCGCAGGATATCTTGACGGCTAATTCTTTCAAAATGTAAAAATAATGAGTAATATTTAACTAAAAAATAGTATAAATTAATATAAAAAATACTCAAAAGTTATATAAATCAATACATTCATAAATTTATTTTCAAAATACCCCCTTTTGCTATTGAAATGCTCAGAAAATAGCAGTACAACTTAAAAAACAATTCAGACAAAAACGCATGGTTTTGTCGTCACAACAAGGAGGGATGGAGATGTTATCAATACATTTCAACAAGCAAGTCTTCATTAACGCTCTGAAGGCGAATGATTCGATCTTATATGCAACAACAACGCTTGCCTTGATGGTCACGTTGTTATTTCAAGGCACGATTAAAGGTAATTTAAAACCTGAATATTTTGCTTATGCATTGGTTGTATCTCTGGCCTTTTGTATGTGGGCGATCGTCGATCGAAAGTTTCGACAGTTAAGCGCAGCGCGCCAAAAAAATTCTTTAGGAAAAATGGATGAGTGATCATCCATTTTTTAATACATAAACTGAGCCATTGTTCCAACAACTAAAATACCTGTAGCACCTAGCTCAACAATAATTAAACTGAGCATCATGAGCGTCATACACCAAGCCGGCAATGTCCATCTCCCCACTTGATGTGGTTGTTTGAATTGATTGGTTGTATCTTTTAATAATCCATGCAAGATATAAATTAAAATCGACATCGCAAAAAAGAATAAATTTGCGACCACACAAAACAAGGCCCAAGCATCAGACAGAACTGTAAAGAAACTCAATGCTGCTAAAATTAAACTGGCAGCGGCATAAAGCAAGCTACTACGATGAGCAATATCCACATAATAATGTGCCCGAGCTAACTCTGAATGTCTAATTTGATAATATTTCCAGACACCAGTGAGCATGCCCACCCATAGAAAAATCCCACTAAATACAATTGCAAGCTGTGTTGCTGTATTTAAAACCAACATATATATCCCCGAAATCAATTTATTCCTTTTCTGCGCCTATATTACATAAAATTTGACTTTTAAGTCATTTTTTAAACGAGTTTCTTTTTAGAACTTGTGTAGAGTAGAACCATGCGAATACACGAGTAACTTTTAAATGAATCGCTTTGAATCTTTTTGGATCAGTTGTAAAGATGGCTATCAGCTTGCTGCTCAGTTTTACCCGGCACAAGAACAAAGTAAGCCATATCCGATTCTGATTTGCCCAGCAACAGGGATTACCAAAAACTTCTACCATGCTTTCGCGGATTGGCTCAGCCAGCAAGGCTATGATGTTTTAAGCTTTGATTTTAGAGGGATTGGAGAGTCATTACATGGTGCTTTGAAAGACTCAACAGCCAGCATTAATGACTGGGGAATCTATGATATCCCAGCTGCAATCGAGACTTTATTAGATCGCACTCAAGCTGAAAAGGTGATGATTGTTGGACATAGTGCTGGTGGACAGTTACTCGGGATTACATCAAATTATCATAAAGTTGCGAAAGTATTAGCTATTGCAGGCTCAACTGGGCATGTTAAAGGCTTAAAGGGAAAAACCAAAATCCTTGCACCTGTGATGTTTAATGTTATTTTTCCTGTTTCTAGCTTCTTTAAAGGCTATGGTGCAACGCAATTCATTGGCATGGGTGAAAATCTGCCTAAAAATGTTGCCAAACAATGGGCCGAATTTTGCAGCAAACCTGGCTATGTCATGAATGCAATTGGCAAAACCATCTTTGAAGATTATCACCAAGATATTCAATGCCCAATCACATCATTCTGGGCAAGTGATGATGAGATTGCTACGCAGGCAAATGTCAAAGATCTACTACGTTTATACCCGAATGCGCCAACCAAATTGATTGAGCTTAACCCTCAACAATACGGCTATAAGCAAATTGGGCACATGCTGATGTTTAAAAAATCTCATCAAAAATTATGGCCACTGATGGAAAGTGAACTCCAGCTTTAAATCAAGTGATTCCTTTCTCGCTTTGCACTTTACGCATCTAAACCTGTAATCCTGTTTAGATGCGTCTTTTTTACACCAACTACCCCATCGCTATTCTTTTGTTTTGCCTCATATGGATTAAATCTAGCTCTCCATCATCTCCCTGCCTTAAAAAACCGCCTGCTGATACTTTTAAAACAATAATTGATTAAATTTCATCGGAAAAATGTGATAAAGAATGTATTTATTCAACTTTTTAAAAAAAATTTATGTGTTATATTTTAACCAAGTGATCAATACAAATATATGTATTCGCTATTTTTTTAAGCGTTATTTATTTTATAAATATATTGATTTCGTATATTTATGACATTTTAGACAGAAATTATTATAAAAATGTCATGTCAAAAATCGTATTTTTTTTCTACAATACGATTATTCTACAAATCAGCAGAGATGCAAAGCTGTAGGACAACCTTGAGGGAAAGACGACTGGATAGTACATCATTAATAACTGATTTATGTGAATTTTATGATGACTTATTCATTCAGAATAAAGATAATTTCACCGTTATCTTTGGACAGATTTGTTAAAAAATGGAATGCTAAAAAAAATCAGGAAAGAGATTTTTTTAACAGGAAAGTTAGAGACATTTCATGGAATCTAGGAACTACGAGGCGTAGTTTCTTGTGCAAGTATAGGAAATAAGTGATGCCAAAAAAATATGCGCGTTTTTTACCTACAGCCGATTCATTTAACCTGGAAGACTTCCCTTTTTACTGGATTTCTCAAGTAAATGCTCAATACGTTCAAAATATTGATAACGTACTCAAAAAATATGGTCTAGATAATTCTCGCCGCCGCATTTTAATTGCCTTGCATGTCAAACCTCATGCAAGTGTGTCTGAGCTATCAGACATGGTCATTTCCAAAATGTCGACCACAACCAAAATCGTTTATCGTCTTAAAGATGAAGGTTATATCGATACTTATTCATGTAAAGAAGATGGTCGTATCACTCGTGTCTACCTGACCGAAAAAGGCCAAGAAATGATCATTAAAATCAATGATCTAACCTCTGTTATTTTAGAACAATCTTTTGATGGCCTAACACCGCTGCAAATTGAAAAAACCATGGAAATTTTACGCCATATGTTTAAAAATCTTGCGCGCTAAGCAACTGATCCAAAAAAGGCTTCCAATAGGAAGCCTTTTTTAATCTCATTAACTCAAATATTAAGCTCAATCAAACATATTCAGTTGCGGTGTTATTTTTACAATCTTTGCTTTAGGAACATGGGAACACTCAAATTCTTCTACAGGAAAACCCAGCATAAACTCATAGAGCTGATGTGGCTGTTTTAAGCTTAACCATTCATCTAAACGCTCATGTGGAATAACTACTACTGACCGCTTTACATCTCCCGGCTCATGAAAGTCTTTCATCATCGGATGGTCTATGGCATCCATCGTGAGCATGCTTGCTGAACGGATCACCTGATCATTTAACTTACGAATTTCATAGAGCGCTGCAATATAAAATGCCTGACCATCCTTACGCCTTACTCCCCAACGTTGAGGCTTATTATCAATATATTTACTTTCATAAAACTCAGTCACAGGAATCACACCAAACTTACACTTGCTCGCCGCCTCTACAAAACTTGGTTTCTGAAAAATCGTTTCATGCCGTGCATTATAAGTATGCTTTGAAATATTGGTATCTTCCGACCATTTGGGTACCAAACCAAATAACACTTCACGCCATTCTAAACCCTGTTCCGACTTAAATAGCAGCGGTGTACTATAACTTGGATAGACCTCCTCTACATATTCAAAAGGAATCAAAGGCAGTTCCAATTGCTTGGCTTGCGCTGCTGTTAAAGGTTTATAATTGGCACACATAAGCTTGTTGCTCAAGATTCCTTAGAAAATGAAGTTAAAAAAAAGAGGCATAAAACCTCCTCTTTTGATGCTTAGAAAAAATTAACCAAATAATTTTTTCATCTTGGCACTTAAACCGTGAATAAAGCGGTGCTTGGCATTAGCTTTATCGCTGGTTAGGAAGTTAATCTGAATCGACTGGCGCTGACCTTCATAAGGCACATAACCATGCCACCCATTATCGGTGACTTTAAAGGCAACCAAAGTACCTGGACCCGCATCAATTTCTGCCACATAGTCATCCATATTCTTTTCATCATTTAAGATACGTAAACGACCTGTTGGTGCATCCCAAGACTCATTCAAATAAATCAAAATGGTCAGCAGCTTGGTTTTAGAATCCGAATGAATACGGCCATCTTTTTGACGTGAATAACCACGTAAAGTGATCATCATTGGATGTTCCATCACATCAACATCAAATTTTTCAGTCAAGATTTGACGAAATTCTTTGGTATCCAGTGATTTTAGAAAACGGTCAAAATTAGGCTTAATTTCAACATCTTCAATATTATAGCTTCCACCCTGTTCAATTTTTGGGAAGTCTTGAATCACCGCCTTTACTTCACTATCGACAATTGAATTTTCAACAACAAAGTAAGGATATGGTGAAGTCAAAACTTGGGCTTGTTTTAAAGCATCTAATTTTAAAATTTGTGACATCGTTATGATTCGGCTAAATGTTCAAACTAGGAGAATTATAGCAAAATTTTCAGTTATATGATGTGTAATCCTGTTTTATGACATTGTGAAAATGCGATGTAATTAATTAAATCTTCACCTCCATAAAAAAAGCCTCCGAAGAGGCTTTTTGTTTAGATGAGATTAATCACCTGTATAACCTTTTAATTTTAAACGCGCAGCATGTAACAATGGCTCTGTATAACCAGATGGTTGCTCTGCACCCTTAAAGATCAAGTCTGAAGCGGCTTGGAATGCAATACCATCAAAGTTTGGTGCCATTGGTGTATACAATGGATCATTGGCATTTTGCTGATCAACAATCACAGCCATACGTTTAAGCACTTCTTCAACTTGAGCACGAGTTACGATACCGTGGCGTAACCAGTTTGCGACGTGTTGAGAAGAGATACGTAAAGTTGCACGGTCTTCCATTAAGCCAACGTTGTTAATGTCTGGCACTTTAGAACAACCAACACCCAAGTCGACCCAACGAACTACATAACCCAAGATCCCTTGACAGTTATTTTCAAGTTCGTTGTTTAACTCTTCTGCAGTCCAGTTTGTTTCTGGTGCAAATGGCGGCGTTAACAAGTCATCTAAAGTCAACATATCTTCAGCAGCCAATACGTCCTGACGTGCTTTTACATTGATTTGATGGTAGTGCAAAGCATGTAGTACAGCACCTGTTGGTGATGGAACCCATGCACAAGTTGCACCTGCATTTGGATGTGCAGTCTTGGTCGCCAACATATCTTTCATGCTGTCTGGTTTCGGCCACATGCCTTTACCAATTTGCGCTTTACCTTGTAAACCACATGCTAAACCAATGGCAACGTTACGATTTTCGTAAGCAGCAATCCATTTTTGTGTTTTAACTGCTTCTTTACGAACAACTGGCGCAGCTTCCATAGAAGTATGGATTTCATCACCGGTACGGTCCATAAAGCCTGTGTTAATGAAAATGGTACGGTCTTTCGCAGCTGCGATACAGTTTTTCAAGTTCACAGAAGTACGGCGTTCTTCGTCCATGATCCCGATTTTGAGTGATTTTGCTGGCAAGCCAATCGCTTGTTCAGCACGCTCAAACAATTCAACTGCAAATGCAACTTCTTCTGGGCCATGCATTTTTGGCTTAACGATATACATTGAACCTTTACGAGAGTTTTTGTTCTCGTTTTGACCACGAATATCAGCAACTGTCAGTAAAGGTGTCACTAAAGCATCCATAATACCTTCGAACACTTCTTCACCATCAACCAAGATCGCAGGGTTGGTCATTAAGTGGCCTACGTTACGAAGCAACATCAATGAACGACCATGTAAAGTTGTCGTGCCACCAATCAAGTTCTGTACAGTACGGTCTTTGTTTAAAGTACGAGTAACGGTTTTACCATTCTTCTCGATTGACTCTTGCAAGTCACCTTTCATTAGACCTAACCAGTTACGGTAGCCTTCTACTTTCTCTTCAGCATCAACTGCTGCTACAGAGTCTTCTAAATCTTGAATGGTTGTTACCGCAGCTTCAAGGGTTAAATCCTTCACACCAGCAGCATCAGTTTTACCAATTGGGCTGTTTGCATCGATTTCGATGATCACATGCAAACCATTATTTAATAAAACGATTTCAGTTGGGTTTGCCGCCTCACCATTGAAACCGACAAATTGTGATTCATGCGCTAAAGATGTAGTTGAACCATCTTTTAAGGTCACAACCAAACCATTATTCGCAATTGCATATTGAGTTGCATCTTCATGCGAACCTTGTGCCAATGGGAAAGTTTGGTTTAAGAAATTTTTTGCGAAAGCAATAACTTTATCGCCACGAACTGGGTTATAGCCTTTGCCTTTCTCTGCACCGCCTTCTTCAGAAATAACGTCTGTACCATACAGTGCGTCATATAAAGAGCCCCAACGTGCATTGGCTGCATTTAAGCTATAACGTGCATTACGCACAGGAACAACCAATTGTGGGCCAGCCAATAATGCGATTTCTTCATCCACATTTTCAGTCGTCACTTGGAAGTCAGCCACTTCTGGTACGAGATAACCAATTTCAGTTAAGAATGCCTTGTAAGCATTTAATTCAAATTTATTGTTGCGATGCCATTCATCAATCTTTGCTTGAAGTTCATCACGCTTAGCCAATAATGCTTTGTTCTTTGGGCTAAGGTCGACAACGACTTGCTCGAAGTTCTTCCAGTAAGTTTCACTCTCTAAACCAGTACCTGGTAAAGCTTCATTTTCGATGAAATCGTAAAGTTCTTTAGCAATCGCTAGCTTGCCTTTTTGAATACGTACAGTCATTGTCTTTCCTGATGGTGCTAACTTTTTATAACAAGAATTCTAGTATACTGATTTATACTAGCCTGAATAGTAATATCACATTCCTAAATAGTAAGCATTTTCCCCATTAGAAGTATTGACAAACATATTTTTTTATACCTATCAAAATATCAAATGATGTGTGCTTCTTTTCTAGTTATGCAACATACTCCCTTTTCAAACTCATCTAGTTATAACAAAATTCGACCAAGAATAAAGCCTTATCCCAATAAGTTTATAAAAAAAGGCATTCCGAAGAATGCCTTTTCATTTATGAAGTCTGCGCGACTTGAATTTGTCGATGCTCCGAATGTAGATAATCATCCGATTGCATTTCTAATAAACGTGAACGCGTACGTTCAATTTCAAATGCCAATTTCTCGCCTTCATAAAGATCGATAATCGAATCTTCTGAGGTGAGGATTAGTTTTACCCCACGGTCATAGAACTCATCGACCAAATAAATAAAGCGACGTGTTCCTTCAGACAAGAAATCGGTTAAATGCGGAACATTGCTGACCAAAACGGTATTATAGATATTCGCGATTTCGATAAAGTCTGCTGGGCTACGTGGTTTAAAACACAATTCAGAGAATTCACACCACAATACGTCTTCCGTATGCCCCAATGTTTCCACCACACGATTATTGATCATGATTGGTGAATTTGACTGTGTCTGGGTTTGTGTCAATGCTTTAAAACGACCAGATAACCACGCTTGCGCATCATCAGTTAATGGATATTTAAATAATTGCGCCTGCTTCAATACACGCAAACGATAATCCACACCTGCATCCACATTCAATATGGCACAGTTCTTTTTGACCAACTCAATGGTCGGGATAAAGCGATCACGGTGAATTCCGTTTTTGTATAGACCATCTGGTGCAATGTTTGATGTCGCAATCAAAGTAATGCCGCGCTCGAATAGCTTTTGGAATAGATCACTCAAGATCATCGCATCAGTCACGTTCGATACGAAAAATTCGTCAAAGCAAATCACAACGGCATCTTTATAAATTTGATCCGCAACCAAGTCCAAAGGGTTACGTTGACCAGAAAGTTTATTCAACTCTTTATGTACGTGTTGCATAAAGTGATGGAAATGCATGCGTGTTTTACGGCGAAATGGTACAGATTCATAGAATTGATCCATTAACCACGTTTTTCCACGGCCGACACCCCCCCACATATAAACACCCTTTGGATAGGTTTGACGACGGAAACGTCGAAACGCTTTCTTAGATGCTTTATAGCGAGTGAGTAACTCTTTCCATACTCGATCCAACTCTTGCACGGCTTGTGCTTGAGCCTCATCTGGCATGAATTGTCCTGACTCAAGTGCTTGAGCATAACGCTCAGCAGGTGATGTTGGGATATATGCAGTGCTATGTGAGTCTGGTTTAGAATTTGACATAAGGTGTTATTGCAATTTTAATTGATGAAAATTATATCGAACATTCTGTTCAATGGCATTAGATTTTAGGCTTAATTATCATAGAGTTTAAACATCAAAATGTACCATTTTTAATCATTTAATGATTTCGATGATATTGTCTTGGACTCAATCCAAACCATCTTTTAAAGGCATGATTAAACGCAGCAGGCTCAGAATAACCCAACATTTCAGCCACCTGTTCAATGGAATAAGAACTGTTTTCAATAAATTTAATTGCCTTCTGTTTGATCAGCGTTTCCCGAATTTCTTTATAGCTGGTCTGCATTTGCTGCAATTGATGTCTTAAGGTTCGCTCAGGAATACTCAACGCACAGGCTGTTTCTGCCATGGTTGGCATGACCCCATTTTGCATTTCCAGATAATCCTGCACATACTCAACAATGGTTAATTTGACTGCCGCACTTTTCTCTAAATGTTGAATATCCTGTAGGCATTTTTCTTCATAAATACGATACGTCAAAATATCTGCAGATGGAATTTTTGTATTTAAAATTTGAGTATTTTCTAAAATGAAAGCTGCTTGCGCACACCCAAATTTGACGTCTTGCCCATAATAGTCTTGATAAGCTGCAAGTAAACTGAGATCTTTAGGTCGCTGAAATGGCAATTCAATCTGAATCTTAGGCACATTCAAGCCCATCATTTTAAAGATATCTTGTAAGAACTTATAGGTACCTGAAATCTCACACTGTGCCCTAAGCTGACCAAGATGCATACTTAAATCAATAGGTTGATAGAACAAATAAATCAAATGAGTTTCAATCTTTAACTGCAGCGACCCAAAGAGATGAGTTAACTGCTGGAATTGAACACCATTGAGTAAAGCACGATGCAAAGTATCACTGGTCACCAATAACATCAGAAATGGGCCATAACCAGCCAATGCATAATGTTGTCCGATGAATAAGCCTTGTTCAGGTGAGATATCCTGACTAATATGCTGCAAAATATCCCATTCAATTTCATCGGGGATAATCGAGCTTGGATCTAATGCATCGGCCTGTATTCCCATATTCGCTAAACGTGCGTCCACATCAATGCCGACATGTCGCATGCCTTGAATTAAATACATCAATCCGAGGATAGATCTTTTCATAGTTCCGAATGCAATGCTCAAAACTTTAATGTTTTACTATAAAAGCATGTACAAATGAATTGCCGAAATGATCAAGCTTTGCGTCGATACAATCATATTTAATCTCGCTAAAACCGTTAAACTTGCACAAAATTTAGCTGTGTAGGACATAGACTATGCGTGATGAAACCAAAAATGCGATTCAAAAAACAAAAGTTGCAATTATTGGTGCAGGCTTTGGTGGTTTAGCAATGGCCATTCGACTATTGCAAAGTCAAATCAATGATTTTGTAATTTTAGAAAAAACCAACGATGTTGGCGGGACCTGGCGCGAAAACCAATATCCTGGTGCAGCCTGTGATGTTCAGTCACATATGTATTCGCTTTCATTCGCACCGAAGACCGACTGGTCAAAGCGCTATGCAGAAGCAGATGAAATCTTCACCTATATTCAAGACATTACTGCACAATATAAATTAAAAGACTACTGTCAGTTCAATCATGAAGTCACTCATGCTGAATTTGATGAAAGCCGCAATCTGTGGACTTTGACTTTCAAAGATCAGCCAACACTAGAAGCACAATTTGTTATTTTTGCATCTGGCCCACTGCATGTGCCACAAGTTCCACACGTTAAAGGTATTGAAAAGTTCCAAGGTAAAGTATTCCATTCATCACAGTGGGACCATGACTACGACTTAACAGGAAAATCTGTTGCATCAATTGGAACAGGCGGCAGTGCGATTCAATATATTCCTGAAATTGCGCCCGAGGTGAAGCAGCTATATGTATTGCAACGTACCGCGGCTTGGGTGATTCCTCGCGATGAACGTAAATATTCACAACTGAGCAAATCGTTATTCAAAGCTTCAAACATCTATCGTCAGATTCATCGTACCCGTTTGTACTGGACCAATGAATCTCGTGTTGTACCTATCGTACAACCTCAAATCATGAAGTATGGTCAAAAACTGGCTGAAGCCTTTATCCGTTTCCAAGTCAAAGATAAAGAACTCGCAAAGAAACTGACGCCCGATTTTGTCATGGGCTGTAAACGTATTTTGATTTCCAATAAATACTTCCCGACTTTCAATCGTAAAAACGTTGAATTGGTAACCGATGCTATTCAAGAAATCACAGCCAATAGCATCATCACTAAAGATGGCAAAGAACGTCAAATTGATTGCCTGATTTACGGTACCGGTTTCATTACCGACCCTCGTATTTATCTCAAGCATTTCGATTGTGTTGGTCGCCATGGCATAGAATTGAAACAGGCATGGAAAGATGGTGCTGAAAGTTACTATGGTATCAGCACCAAGAACTTCCCCAATTTATTCCAGTTATTGGGTCCTAACACCATTCTCGGTCATAACTCAGTGATCTTCATGATTGAGTCTCAGGTCAACTACATTCTCCAGTTGATCCAAACTGTCGATAAAACAGGAACTCAAGCGGTTGAAATCAAACATGAGGTTCAAGATCAATTCAATGAACGTGTTCAAGATCAACTTAAAGGCACCGTATGGCAAGCAGGTGGCTGTAGCAGTTGGTATCAAGCAGCTGACGGTAAAAACTTCTCGTTATGGCCAACCTACACTTGGCGATATTGGTTAGAAACCCGTAAAGTAAATGTTGCTGATTATAATTTTATCAACACAGCGGTTAATTCAAAAAACCATGCCGCTTAAGCTGAAATAGCTGAATTCTTCCAAATAGCAAGAACACCTTTGAACGCTCAAAGGTGTTTTTTTATTGCCACGCTATATGGAGCTGATTTTAAATCCACCTGTTCTTCCCTATGCAAAACATAATTAATCATGTTAACATTTTAACTACCTACCGTTAGGTAGTTAAATAAATCTTGTTTCCCTCGAAAGAGTACACAAAACATGAACGCTGCTACCCACATCACAAAGATCAGTTGGTCTTTGTTACTGTTGCTCTCCCTCTTTACCGCCTTAGATGCATTGGCAATTGATATTTATTTGCCAGCGTTTCCACTGCTTGCAGAAAGTTTTGCAACTTCACCAGGTCATATCCAACTCACCCTTTCTGTATTCCTGATTGGACTCGCAATCGGTCAAGGATTGTATGGCCCATTGCTTGATCGCTTTGGGCGACGTAAACCCTTACTGATTGGTATCGCAATATTCATCTTGGGGTCATTATTCGCCGCGATTGCACCAAGTATTGAATGGCTGTTGGCCGCACGCTTCTTGCAAGCAATCGGTGCATCTGCAGGTTTAGTGGTTCCAAGAGCAATTATTTCTGATGTCTGTGATGCCAAAACCAGTGCCAAAAATTTTTCTATTTTGATGCAGGTCATGATGATTGTACCCATCATTGCCCCCTTGTTTGGAAGCCTCATCCTGCGGATCGGCTCTTGGCATCTGATTTTCTATACTTTGGCCGTACTTGGGGCGATTCTCTGGTTATGGGGGAATCATGCCATCCCAGAAACCCTAAAACCTCAATATCGTCAGCCACTTCAATTTGCAGCAATTCGAACCAGCTATCAAGCACTTGCCCGAAATAAAGGCTTTATGGCTTACACCTTGGCAGGTGGTTTTATCTTGGGCGGCTTCTTTGTTTATCTAAGCCAATCACCGTTTATTTTTATCCAGCATTATCATATTCATAATGAAAGTTTTAGCAGCCTATTTGCAGCCAACGCCGTAGGCTTGATTATCCTTGGACAAGTTTCAATCCTGTTATTAAAACGATGGACAGCGCAGCAATTATTGGTACTGGGCCTATGCATATTTAGTGGCGCCAGTTTCATTTTGATGCTGAGTGTCAGTTTCTATCACTTAAACTTATGGCAATACATCGTACTTTTAGGACTGAGTATCTGGTCTACAGGTTTTATTTTTGGTAATTTAACTGCACTTACCATGCAACAAAGCCCTCAACATTTAACTGGTGCAGCCTCATCATTAATGGGTTTGCTGCAATATGCCTTTGCTTCGTTGATTGGCTTTATCGTGAGCTTGTTTGAAATTAACATCAGCCTGCTGCCAGCCAGCCTATTCATTTGTGGTGGGATTGCACTGGGCTTATGTATTTATGCAGCACTTAGGCAAGCTGACACATTTTCGACGATGGAAACAGAATAACAAATATCATGCTCTGATCAGCAATTGACTACAATTAAGGGCTGATCAGAACATCTAATGTTTTTAGAATGGCATCCAACCGAAGCCTGAACTTATCTCGACCTCCGTAGATCAACTCACTTTGCAGCGCATCCACAAAACTCATACAGACTCGTGCTAAGACCATACTCTCCAGTTGATGCTTATTTTCTTTTAACACTGACTGTTGTATTGCCTGTAAAAATACCTGTTCCAATTCAGCCATAAAAACATGCATTGGCTCAATCACCTGATCATATAAATGTACAGGCGGACTGATTAACGCATTCATCCAGAACTGAACCCCATAAGAGGCGTCAAAACGCTGCTCGATACTCATAAAATAAGCATGTAATTGCTGCTGAATTCTCGTACCACCTTGCAGAACGGTTTTGGCATGTCCCAATTCTTCATCAATCATGATCGGGATCAAGCTCAGATACAACTCATCTTTATTTTTAAAATGTGCATAAATTGAAGGCTTTTTAATGCCAACATCAGTCGCAATTTCATTTAAGGATGTTGCTGCAAAGCCTTGTTTTGCAAAACGCTCCAAAGCAAATTTTTGAATCTTAGCTGCTGTCACAAATCATTTACCTCTATGTCTTACAACAGTATATTTCAGCCAACCTGATAATCATAGTTACATGACAACAATGAAGGGAATCAATCAGGTTCGCTACTCCCGATCTGTTTAAATGCACTTTTATTGCAAAGCATTCTATATCAAGTGATATATAAATCTATCCAAGTATCAGATTTCCCTGCATAATAAATCAGCACTATAAACGCTTTGATGATATGACCTCTCTTGTTTTAATCTTCCAGATTTTTGTTTGCATTAGCTTAGGCTATTTTGTTGGGCCACATTTGTCACAGTCAATTAAACAATTTGTATTTAAAATACTGCCCTATTTTTCTTATATTTTACTGATTAGCGTCGCATTTGAGCTGACTCAAGCCTTAAATCACGTTCAAAATCCTGCTGCCATTCTACCACCAGCATTACTGATTGCATTCACCACTTCAATTGGTTCATTTTTTATTTGCTTGGTCACCTACAAACTGATTGATCGCCAAAGTGTCCAAGGAAAGATTTCCCTGCACCTGTTTCTCAATGCGCTCAAGAATATTGCCAAAGCATTTTTGGCTTTGGGTGTTGGTATCCTATTCGGCGTCGTGGTCAATAGTGCAGGTTTAGCGATCAGCTTTAATAGTTGGTATTTATTACTGATCTTTATTTTTTTGATCGGGATCGAACTGGCCTTCACTCAGTTTGATCGTAGCTGGTTGAGTTGGAGAATTCTACTTGTACCTATCGCGGCTTTTGTCGGTTCCTGCTTAGCTGCGGTCTTTAACTATTTTATTCTATCCAACCATTACAGCCTAAACGAAGTCATGGCCTTAGCCCAAGGTTATGGTTGGTATTCCATGTCAGGGATTTTATTTACTGAGCTACACTCAGCCAAACTGGGTGGAATCGCTTTATTAACGGATTTGTTTAGAGAGATTTTTGCGATTTTATTGATGTATTGTTTGGGTTGGCGCTTTCCACGCTCTGCGATTTCCAGTGCTGGCGCAACCTCGATGGATGTCACGCTTGCCATGGTCAAACAATCATGTGGCACACATTATGTCCCACATGCCATGATGAGTGGATTGATATTGTCACTTCTCGCACCACTCTTAATCAGCTTATTTCTAAGTATGAGGTTTTAAAATCGTACTTTATCAGATTGAAGCCAAGATTGATTTCAACATCTCAGTTGGATTCTCAGCCTTGGTAATTGGGCGACCGATGACTAAATGCGTTGATCCAACTTGCATGGCTTGCTTAGGAGTTACAATACGTTTTTGGTCATCTGCATTTGAACCTTCTGGGCGAATCCCTGGCGTAACTAATGCAAACTCTTGCCCTAACAACTCACGAAGGATCTTGGCTTCTTGTGCTGAACAAACCACGCCATCCAAACCACTTTCTTGAGTGAGTTTTGCTAAACGCTTTACCTGCTCAACTGGCTCGATATCTAGGCCAAGATCACGTAAATCTTCCCGTCCCATTGAAGTCAAAACCGTCACTGCAATTAGTTGAGTTTGATAATTTCCAGCCTTTAAGCGCTCTACACAGGTTTCCATCATTTTACGGCCACCTGATGCATGCACATTTACCATCCATACGCCAAGGTCTGCTGCTGCACACACGGCCTGAGCCGTGGTATTTGGAATATCATGGAATTTTAAGTCCAGAAAAACTTCAAAACCTTTGTCTTGTAAGTTTTTAACGATTGATGGACCTTCATGAGTAAACAGCTCTTTACCCACTTTGACACGACACAATGACGGATCTAGCTGATCGACAATTGTTAGGGCGTCATATTGGCTTTTTGCGTCTAGGGCAACAATAATACTCACGAATCTAGTTCCATCACATAAAAATCGAGTAATTATAAAGTGATTCAGAGCATGAACAAAGCAAGAAAGCCGGCATATTGAAAAAAACTGTTCCAATCACTTAAAACATCCCTATCTTTGCTCTGAGATCAAAATCGCTCGGGTATCGGTTTCCAGTGCTTCAAAGATATGCGCCTGATCTGCAGGATAACAAATATAATCCCCCTCACTGAGTAGCACAGGCTCTGCAATCAGGCCAACCTTAGCCCTGCCTTGCATAATAATAATATGCTCAATGCTACCAATTGAATGGGGCTGACTACAGCGTGGCTCGCCAGGCTGGGTGACCAAGATATACACATCCCGTCTAGCGCCTGTAGGACAATTGGCCAATAAAATCGCTTGGTAATGGGCAATCTCGGATGAAACCGAAGGCCCTTCGCCAAAGCGAATCACTTGCGTTTGTGTAATATTGCTTTCCATCAACTTCGCGAAAGGAATATCCAAAGCCACACACAAGGCCCATAAGGTTTCCAGACTCGGGTTGCCTTGTGCCGCTTCTAATTGTGACAAAGTCGATTTCGCTATTCCTGCGCGGCGAGCCACTTCTGCCAAGGACAGCCCTGCCTTTTGTCTTTCTCTTTGTAAGCCTTTAGCAACAATTTCAATTGGCAATGCCATATTTCACCATAAAAAACGAATGTTCGTTTTGACGAACGATATAAATTTAATCTATTATATCGTACGTTCGTTTGATATAGAAAAGAAAGATGCAAGATAAAGAGCGATACAACCTCCTCAAAGCCATTAGTCTCATTTCTATCGCGACAGGGATTGTTGGAATTTCATTAGGCTCAGTTGCGGCAAGCTTCGATGTGCCCATGTGGATTCCCTTATTACTTTCTTTAACGGTACTGGCTGGTGCGGCTGAATTTACGTTCGTTGGTATGATTGCGACAGGTGTAAATCCTATTTTTGCTGCATTGACTGGCATATTGATCAATCTACGTCATCTGCCATTTGGTTTATCCGTTTCAACATTTATTGAAAAAAATGGGTATCGTTTTATCGCTTGTCACATCATGAATGATGAAAGTGTGATGTTTGGACTAAGCCAGCAAAATGATCAAGCCAAGAAATGGGCGTATTGGATGTGTGGATTAGGGATTTGCATTCTTTGGCCAATTGGCGTGTTTGTTGGCTACCTTTTAAGTAAAAATATCCCAGATATTTATGTGTTTGGTATTGATGCCGCATTTCCCGCCATACTTTTTGCTTTGATTCTGCCGATGCTGAGAAATAAAACCACACGGAATCGGGTATTTCTTGGTACCACATTATCTTTAGCGTCTATCCCACTACTGCCAACTGGTTTACCAGTTCTCTTCTCAATGTTTGGTCTGTTGCTAAAAGGTAAATCAAAATGAAATATAGTGAGAGTTATATCTTTATTGGGATTGCCGTACTTGCACTTGGTACTTATCTAATCCGCTATTCGGGATTTTATTTAGCTGATCGTATCACTTTTAGAGAACACCACAAACAGCTTCTCGCTGATTCTGCTTGTGTTCTTCTATTTACCTTAGCCATATTCAATACACTTTTTTCTGAGGCTCATTTTAGTGGAATCAGTAAAATCGTGGGTGTTGCTGTAGCCCTTATCTTTGCTTGGAAGAAATATTCACTGATCGTGGTTATTCTTGTGGCAATGCTGATCACTGCAAGCCTGAGATATCTTGGCATTCCCTAAGGCAAAAAAATAGCCCTTTCTATAAAGGGCTATTTTTATTCGCTACAAAAACTTTAACACTTTATAGCTCAGAAGATATTCTTAATTACAGTGGTGTACGTGTTTGACTCTCAGGATGAATATCCAACACTGTTTTTTCATGTCTTACACTTGCAGCAGCTTCTGCGGCAGCCTGTTGTGCAAGTTGGATCTGCTCTTTACGAAGATGGTCAATATCTTTACGAAGACGTTTAATTTCCCAACTGGTCTGGAATACTCGGAAAACCTGCACACCAAGCAGCAAACCAACCACGACACCTAAGACCAAGGTCAGTAAAAGCAATAAGCCTAAACGCATCGCTGGAACTTGAGTAAATAGTAAATCTACTTGTAATTCAGCCGGGTTTTGAAGTACCAAAGCAAGTGAATAACCAAATATGGCAACGAGTAATGCAATTAATACATAACGCATAAACACCTCAATTCTTATTCGGCAGATTCGTTTACTGCGTCACGAAGTGCCTTACCAGGTTTAAAATGTGGAACTGCCTTTGCAGCAACATCTACAGACTTACCAGTTTTAGGATTACGCCCTAAACGTGGCTCACGGTGATGTAATGCAAAACTACCAAAACCACGGATCTCAATACGATCGCCGCTTGAAAGCGCTTCAATCATTTGATCAATCATGATCTTAACTGCATCTTCAACCAAAGGCTCAGCTAAGTGTGGGTTTTTAAGTGCAATCCGTTCAATTAAATCAGATTTATTAAGTGCTTCAGTAGTCATTGATGACCTCTTTAATTATTGCTACTTTTCAATGTTTTTAATAATAACCTGTTTAAATACAAAACGGTAGCGCAGTACATGATTACTACGCTACCGTTTGCAGTATTTTTGTATAAAAAAGTACGTCTCTGTTACAAGAAACGTACTTTTTAACAAATTACTTCATTTGAGCTTTAATTAAGTCACCAATAGTCTTAGGACCATTATTGTTTTCTGCAGCTTGAGTTGCAGCAGCTTGGCGAGCATTGTTCACAGCTTCTTTCTCTTCAGCTTCGTCTTTCGCTTTGATAGACAAGTTGATAGAGCGAGATTTGCGATCAACGTTGATGATCTTCGCTTCAACTTCTTGGCCAACTTCTAAGAATTTGGTTGCATCTTCAACGCGGTCACGGTTGATTTCAGAAGCTTTAAGCGTTGCTTCGATGTCATCAGCTAATTTAACTGTAGCACCTTTAGCATCAACAGCAGTTACAGTACCTTTAACTAAAGCACCGCGCTCGTTCGCAGCTAAGAAATCATTGAATGGATCGCTGTTTAATTGCTTGATACCAAGGCTGATACGGTTACCTTCAGCGTCTACAGATAAGATAACTGCTTCAACTGTGTCACCTTTCTTGTAACGACGGATAGCTTCTTCGCCTTGTTCGTTCCAAGAAATGTCAGATAAATGTACTAAACCGTCGATACCACCAGATAAACCGATGAAGATACCGAAGTCAGTGATTGACTTGATCGTACCAGAAACTTTTTCGCCTTTTTCATTTGCTTTAGCAAACTCTTCCCATGGGTTAGCACGAGTTTGTTTGATACCCAATGAAATACGACGACGTTCTTCATCAACTTCAAGGACCATAACATCAACTTCGTCACCGATCTGAACAACTTTAGATGGGTGGATGTTTTTGTTTGTGTGGTCCATTTCTGAAACGTGTACTAAGCCTTCAACGCCTTCAGCGATTTCAGCGAAGCAACCGTAGTCAGTTAAGTTAGTTACACGTGCTTTAACGATAGAACCTTTAGGGTAACGGCTCATGATCGCTAACCATGGATCTTCGCCTAATTGCTTAAGACCTAAAGATACGCGGTTACGCTCGCGGTCAAACTTAAGTACTTTAACTGTAACTTCTTGACCAACTTCAACAACTTCTGAAGGGTGCTTGATACGCTTCCAAGCCATATCTGTGATATGTAGAAGACCATCAATACCGCCAAGATCAACGAACGCGCCGTAATCAGTAAGGTTCTTGATTGTACCTGTAACTGTTTGACCTTCTTCAAGTTGAGCAAGTAATGCTTCACGGTCAGCTGAAGATTCAGCTTCCATAACTGCACGACGAGATACAACAACGTTGTTACGTTTAGCATCAAGTTTGATTACTTTGAACTCTAACTCTTTACCTTCAAGGTGAGTTGTGTCACGGATAGGACGAGTGTCAACTAAAGAACCCGGTAAGAATGCACGTACAGGACCGATGTCAACAGTGAAACCGCCTTTAACCTTACCAGAGATAACACCAGTAACGATTTCGCCATCTTCAAAGATTTTCTCAAGTTTAGTCCAAGTTTCAGCACGCTTCGCTTTTTCACGTGATAAAACTGTTTGACCCATACCGTTGTCAAGCGCTTCAACAACTACGTCAACAGTATCGCCAACTTGAACTTCAAGTTCACGTTGTTCATTTAAAAATTCAGCACGGTCAACAACGCCTTCAGATTTAAGGCCAGTGTCAACAGTAACCCAGTCAGAATCGATACTAACAACAGTACCTTGGATGACTGCACCCTTTTCAACGTTGAGGTTTAATTCACTTTCTTCAAAGAGGGCTGCAAAAGATTCGGTCATGATATACCTGATAAAGTCCGCGGTCTTGGATCAGACAAGGCCGGTTTAGTTAAGTTGTTACATTGTCCAAAAAATCTGATCAAGCAATGCTTCAACTGAAAATAAAAAGGTTTATCTACTGAATACGACTATCGATATAATTCACCATGAGCTGAAACACTTCATTGATACCTATTGTAGAACTATCAATGATATACGCATCTTCAGCCGGCTTGAGCGGAGCAACCGAACGCTCCATATCTCTTTTATCTCTAGCCTGTATGTTAGATAAAATGTCGCTTATTTTAGCATCAAGACCCATACCCTGCAACTGTTTTACACGTCGCTCTGCGCGAGATTCAGCCGATGCGGTTAAGTAAATCTTGGCTTGGGCTTCTGGAAAAATCGATGTTGCCATATCTCGCCCATCAGCTACCAAACCTGGCGCCTGAATAAAAGCACGTTGACGTTCAAATAATGCTTTTCTTAATTCGGGTACAGTGGCAACTTTAGAAGCATACTCACCGACTTGTTCAGTTCGAATGGTATGGGTGACGTCTACACCCTCAAGAAAAATCAATGTCGCTGTTTCAGTCGTTTTGAATTCGATATCCAAGTGTGTTGCAAACTCAACACATTGATCTAAGTTCGAGTCAATTTGATCAAGCAAACCACGTTGAAAGAGTGACAATCCAAGTAAACGATATAACGCCCCAGAATCTAATAAATTAAATTGATAATGTGCTGCAATTTTGGCGGCTAATGTACCCTTACCTGAACCACTAGGGCCATCGATCGTAATAATATGAATTGTCATTCCCATCTCTTATGAAGCAACTGATTTGGCTAATTTTGAAAAGCCTAGTGTAATCGCTGCTTTGAGTTGTGCAAGAACTAATTTACTAACTAAAGGGGCTTTTGCAGTAAATTCAATCTTATAGGTGACCAAAGTAATATAAGGAGTAATTTCTTTAAAATCAATTTGCCCTAAATGATGCCTCACCAATGGATTGTTAATCAGTTTATATTCGATCCGCTTATTTTCTTCCAACAAGGTAATTTCTTCTTGTAACGGCTTAATTGGGCCAAAGCCCATACGGCGAATCGAACCAATGCCATCAGGACGTTTTGGGTCAGCCGAGTCCTTTACACGAACCACTTGCAAAGGTGCGAAAGCCTTGTTGTAAGTGGCATGTTTTGACAACAAGTCAAAAACTTCGGAGATCGGTGCATTGAATTCTTTTTTTACAGTAATTGCATTACGCATAACATTGCCTTTTTTGATGACCCAAAATCATTGGAGGCTTAGTTTGCCATAACCGTAAAGACATTTTTTAATCATTTAAGGACGTTTTTGATGAACGGATTTTCTTCTTTTCGCCCCGTCTCTGTTTAAAAAAATCACTCAACTGTTGTGAACATTGTGCTTGTAAGCAACCTTGCTCAAAGACAAATTTATGATTGTAATAACCACTATCAAGTAGCTGTCTGGCACTGATTAAAGAACCTGCTTTCGGTTCGGTTGTAGCAAAGACTACACGCTGAACACGTGCATGCACTAAAGCGCCTACACACATGGTACAAGGCTCAAGGGTGACATAGAGAGTGGTATCTTCAGGCAAACGATAGTTATTTAATGACTGGCACGCAACCCGTAAGGCTTGTATCTCAGCATGTGCAGTTGGATCGGAAAGTTTAATCGGTGCATTATATCCAGCACCAATTATCTGCCCATTACTCACCAGAATTGCCCCTACAGGGATTTCACCTTGGGCTGCAGCCAATGCAGCCTGCTCATAGGCAAGCTGCATCCAATATTCATCATTACGATTTTCAGAATTCATACGGCTCAGGCAATAACACCATATTGCTTTAACAACGCATTCCAGCTTTGGATATTGGTCACAGGAGGACAATCCCCCAAGATACCTTTCAAGCTGAGCTGCTCAGTTGCCTGCCATTCTGGAGATAAGTCTTTATCCACTAAACGCGCACGCACACCCTCGACAAAATCTGGATGACGAATCTTCCAATCAGAGATTTGAGCTTCTAGTGCAAAAACCTCATCCCAAGCATGGCCTTGCTTGCCCCATTGCCACAACAACCAAGTAATTGCCGCTGTGCTTGGTGAACCTTTCTGTAAATTTTCACTGGCTTGACGCAACCAATCGCTACTTGCATCGCTCAAACCAATAATTGATTGGTAGTCATATTCAAAGCTTTGTCCACGACATACGCTATGAATCACATCGATTGAATTTTGTAATGGGCCAGAAGCGACTGGGCGATGCAAACTATTTAAAGTGTCATCAATCGCTCTGAATGCACCCGCTGGGTAATGATTCCAGTCTACATTTAAAACTTTCTGCAAGACATTATCACGTTGCGCTTCACAGATATGGGTCGCCCAACCAATACTGAACGCCCCTGCGGCAGTCATAATTGAACCTGTTAATCCTGTAAACAAGCCAATTTGACCACGATCAGCCAAGAAACGGCTCGCACCAACATCTGGATACAGACCAATATTGATTTCTGGCATAGCCAAGCGTGAATAAGGCGTGACTAAGCGGAATGGTGCAGCCATAAACAGACCAAGTCCACCACCCATCACATAACCTTCGCCCCAAACCACAATCGGTTTAGCATAATTATGTAACAATAAATCAAGCGCATATTCTTGCTGAAAGAATTGATTAGCCGCATCAACTTCCTGATTAATCACCAGCTGGCGTAATTTACGCACATCACCACCCGCACAAAATGCTTTAGGTGTGGTTGAATCAAACCAGATTGCTTTCACTGTCTCATCGACATGAAAATCTTCAAAAACCTGAAGCAATGCACTAACGATGGATTCATCCAAAGCGTGCAAAGATTTAGGGCGATTAAGACGAATGATTCGCCAACCATTTTTTGCGTGTTCAATAACTAAATCTGGATGATAGCTATTTAAATCAGGAGAAGTCATTATGCGTCCAATTGCCAGTCTATAGGCTCAATGCCATGTTGTTTCAAATATTGATTGGTTTTAGAAAATACTTTACAGCCAAAAAAGCCACCACGATTCGCAGCAAGTGGTGATGGATGCGCTGCCGTTAGCACCAGGTGTTTATTACGATCAATACGTTGACCTTTACGTTGCGCATAAGCGCCCCATAAAATAAACACGATATGTTCACGTTGTTCATTTAATACGTCAATAACAGTATCGGTAAAGTCTTCCCATCCTTGTTTCTGATGTGAAGTCGGCTGTCCTGCTTCTACCGTAAGTACGCTGTTGAGTAACAGCACGCCTTGTGCTGCCCATTGACTCAAATCACCATGTCGTGAAATCGGTACAGCCAAATCCGTATGTAATTCGTGAAAAATATTACGTAAAGATGGCGGTAATGCAATCCCTCTTTGCACGGAGAAACTGAGACCATTGGCCTGATTTGGGCCATGATATGGATCTTGGCCTAAAATCACGACTTTAACATCAGCAAGTGGTGTGGTATTCAGTGCATTAAAAATCTGTTTACTCGGTGGATAAATGGTTTTTTCCGCCAACTTTTGTTGTTGCAAAAAATCACGCAAGTTATCCATTTTCTGACTAAGCAAAAACTCTGATAATGAGATTTTCCAAGACTCGTCCAACTGAACTTTACTTAATTTGTCCTGCTGCTGTTCAGTAAATTGCATCCACATTCCTTGAAATAAATTCACTCAAATACGTGCAAAAGCACTCAAATATTAACTTGTAATTCTACATTTGGATTTTGGAACTTCATTCCTTTTTTCAGATTTTCATACATCTGAACGTCACTCCATTCAGCCTGTACCTGCTCTGAAAACACAATTTGATCCAGACTTAATGCGCCCATTTGTGCATTATCAATATCTTCCTGAAAGCTCTGAGCGTAACCTGTATCTGTTTCATGCACAATAACAGAATAAACTTCAACATCACCCTCGCCGTTTTGAGTCGTGGTTGAGTTCATTACCTGCTGAGCAAGATAAAAGAAAATACGGGAAAACTGTTCAGCTGATGGTGAAACAGGTAAAGCAATCCAGCGCGCACTAAATGTTTTACATGCCTCAATATAAGCAGGATCATCTTTCTGCCAAAAACAGATTGCATGGTCAAAACTATCATACAACTCTTTAATAACGCCTTTTAACAGACCGAAGTCATAGACCATTTGCCCATGATCTAACTTTGACGCTTTTAATAATAATTCAACTTTATAGCTATGCCCATGGATCGAACGCTTACAACGGTCCGATGTACAGTTACGTACAATATGAGCATTTTCAAACTTAAATAATTTACGAATTAACATGCACCAAGCTAATCTTTTATCTGCAAACGAATTTTATTATAAAGCAAAAAAACGTGCATTGGGATTGATTTTAAATCTTGTCACCATTTGATAAATCAATCTTTAAAATCACTCAAATGGGGCAAGACTTCTTGAATAAACAGATACTTGCTTGTCTTTACGCACCAAAGAACTGCTAAATTGGCGTTTCCGTTCGCTTAAAACAACCTCAATTTGTGCGGTAAAATAATTGGACTTGCTATCCAGTAAAGCTGCCGCATCATTTTTGCTTTGCTCTTCTATTCCAGAAAAAGCACTTAACTTCCATAAATCTTCCGCATTATTGAAATAAGTGAGCTCTGTTTGCTTATGCTTTAGCTCTTGCTCGACTGTTTTGACATCCACTTTAGAATCGATACTGGCAAGTAATAATGCAGGTGCTGTGTTGATATTTACTTTAGTTTGTTCAGGTAAAGCCGTGACATAAGGTTTAATCAAGTCATAGTTTTTACCTTCAAAACCTCTCACCAGTTTAAGTTCCTCAACACTATGGAATTTTGTATTGGGTGCTAAATACGCAGGGTCTAAACCTTGGTAATAGCTACTCTCAGCACCCATTGCACCTGTTACTTCATCATTACTATCTTGCCAGTCAATGACTGCCTGACTCAACTCCGCAGGCAAACCTACCCGCTGTAACAATTTTTCAAACCAGCGCCGTGCCGAATCATCAACTTGATTACCGTCTGCTTTGACCAGATTATTGAGGTTAAATTTCCCAGACTCATCAATCAAGCGTCCTGACACTAAGCCATCCTCAACAGGAAATGGCGGCATCGGCTTGGCCCAGTTTTCCTGCAGATGATCGATCGTACCGCCATTATCACTGTCTTGAATCAACAGTTCGGAGAAAAATGCCTCCGCACTTTTCGCATAGAGCAGCGATTGATTTTGACGCATCAAGTAGCCTGTATTTTCAGAGCTATTGGTTTGTCTCTTGGCAATCGTCGCCGCTAAAATCGTTGCCAAAGCCACCATAACCAATATCGTGAGTAATGCGATACCACGCTGAGAGGAAGAGATTTTCATTGATTTCCTGCCCCCTGATTCGGAGTTAACAGGCTATATACCCATTCATAATCTGTCCCTGCAACAGTCAATTGTATTTTTAACCCTAAAGGTAGTTTTTTCAGTTCAGCGATATTGTTGGGATCACTGATATTTTCAGGCCATTGCGTCAGTTCCTGCGGATTCAGAACCTTCACTTTAAATTGTTCCACATTATCCAACAGCGTACTTGAAATCGGCTGTACGCGATTTGGAATATTTAGATTCGAATACTTTAATCGATACACTTTCTTTTGTGTTGAATCATAGCGATACTCAATGCGCTCGTAAGGTGAAAGTCCTTGTTTCAACGGATCTGAAACCCCAGCCTTGCTAAATGCAAAATGTTGATCATTCAAAACAATGGCCGCTTGCAATTGTCGCCCGTCATTTGCCGTCACAGGGATAATCTGCAAACTATCTCTTAAAACCTGTTGATATGCATCTTGTAAGGCAAATAGATACACTTCATGTTCTGCATTTCGATCTTTTACTTTTAATAAATAATCAAAGACCTTCCACCCCAACATTGAAAGCACAGCAAAAATTGCAATTGCAACCAGCAATTCAACTAAGGTAAAACCAGAGTGAGGCGAAGAGCGATGCCTAGCATGATATTTCATTGTGTTCTCGCCTTTGCAGGATAGTTAAAGAACACAAGATTAGTAACGCCCGCTTCGACCTTACCTTGTTCATTATTAAATAAGCTGACTTGTAACTCGATACGTTGAATTTTCGGACTAATAGTCGATTGTGCTTTTTTATCAATTTGCCAGGTTTCACCTTGGGAAGTGATTTGCTTGGATTGTGTTCCATCCAGCCATTCCTGATTGATTTCCATCATCGCCACTTCATTCATTGCGACAAATTGTGCTTTAGTTCTTAAAATCGCATTTGAGGTAGACTGCGTATACTGCATCGCAACTTTAGTTAGGGCAATGGCTGCGACTGCAAAGATCGCCAAGGCCACCATCACTTCGAGCAGAGTAAATCCTGAGACACGATTAAATCGAGCAACGCTCGATCGTGTCGCAAGGCGAGAAGCTATGCTTCGAGTTGCAGGGTTAGTGAAACAACGTTTCTCCCTGAGAAGCGTCACTTCGCAAGAAGACTGAGAAGCTATGCTCCAGGGATTAGAATCCTTCACTTGAGCGCAAGATGAACCCCTTTCATCTGAATATTTAATTTTCATCAATTTTACCCAAATGATCTAGCTCTAACTCATGACCAATCGCTTGTTGTTCATAATAGAACTGAATTCGAACAGGTTTCACTTCACCATTACCAAACCAAATTAATTGTGGTGCTTTACCACCTAACAAGTCTTCATTTTTTGCTTTGTTATAAGTCGCTGTGTCTAGACTTTGAATACTAAAAGACACACGATCGGGTAATTGGCGAGTTTTAAATTCTTTATACAATTGCCAAGTACGGTCTGCCTGCTGAATCTGCTCCTGGCTTTGATCATGGTATTCAAACAAGTTATAGCTAAATGGTGCAACATCTGTGGCATTCTGAGTATTTAGAGCAATAACTTTGGCCTGATCAGTTGCTTCTTTATTTATTTTTTTCAGATCAAGAATAAACATTTCTCTGGCTTGCATGGCTCGGCGCTGATCAACCCCACCAATATTTAACACCACCAAAGACGCCATGATGGCCATAATAACAATCACCACCATGACTTCAATCAGGGTAAAGGCTCTTTGCGAATGCAGTGGTGATTTCATTATCTTTTCAACTATGGCATTGCAGATTCAAGCAGCTTAGGTAAGGCTAAAGCCTGCTCAATATAGGCGACACGTAAAGTATCCCGAGAACCCAAATAGCGCTGATAGAAGCTTGAGTTCAAAATAACCGCAGCACCATAGGTCAACGACCAAATTGAGGCGAGATAATCACGAGTAGTCATCGTACTATTAATACCTAATAAATAACTCTCGGTCATCCGAATGATGATACGTAAACGCTGTCGACGTATTTTGTACAACTCGCTAAAAAGCAATTGAATACCCTGACCCGTTGTCGAAAGGCGCTCTTCAATTTGGTGGAATAATGCAGTGCGTTCAGGATGATGTAAATGATGTAGCATAAAGAATGCTAAATGTTCAGGAAAAGCCTTTTCCGTATCCTGAATCATTTCCAATAACATACGCTCATTACGAATAATGAGCAGCATATACAATTCATCTTTACTTTGAAAATGCTTATATAGCGTACCTTTGGCAAGATCTAGCTCGGCTGCCAAGGCATCCAGCGTCATACCAGCTTCGCCATTTTCTAATAGGAGTTGCTCCGCGATTTGAAAAATTAATACTTCTCGTGCTCTAAACTGAGCCTGACGATCCATTTTCACGTAATAACTCTCTTTCCTAGTACATCAAAAACCGTTTATTTCAAATTTAAGAGATTCTCAAAATTTTGCGTTGTAATCATGCCAATCTCTTCAACCGATTTATCATATACATCACTTAATGCTTTTGCTACAAAAGGAACGTATTTCGGTTCATTGGTTTTACCACGATATGGCACAGGCGCTAAATAAGGGCTATCCGTTTCAATCAACAAACGATCAAGTGGTACTTGCTTCGCAACATCACGTAGGTCTTGCGCATTTTTAAAAGAAACAATTCCAGAAAAGGAAATGTAATAGCCACAATCCAAAACTGCTTTTGCCGTTTCCCAATCTTCGGTAAAGCAGTGCAGAATGCCATGTGTAGATTGTTCTGACCGAATGATATCAACCGTATCGTGTTTCGCTGCTCGGGTATGTACCACCACCGGCTTTTTAACAATTTTCGATGCTTCAATATGACGTGCAAAACAACGTTTTTGCTCAGCAACAAAATCGGTACTGTGGTAATAATCTAGACCCGTTTCCCCTAAGGCCCAGACCTTGTCTGACTGGGCGAGTTGCACCAGATAATCCGTTGTTGCACGTGCCATAATATGCTCGTCTTCACAAGGGTGCACACCTACAGAGTAGCCTACATCCTGATGGCGAGCAGCAATTTCAGCCAATTTAACATAATCATCAAGATCAACTGAAATCCCCATGAACTTGGAAACACCTGCAAGTCGCGCTTGTTCAAGTGCCTGATCTAAATCCCCTTGATAGGGACTGAGATCTAACATGGTTAAATGGCAATGCGTATCAACAAACACTCTTTCTTCCTATTCTCTTTACAACTACATGGTATAGCTTGGACGATCCAAGCCTTTCATACCCGCCAATAATTTTTCAGCTTCGTTTTTATAATACACACCTTTTTCACCAACAAGCTGGATCGCAAAGCCTTGTGGTTTAAAATGCGTCTGTTTATGCGAAATCCAGATCACTTTTCCAGTCAAAGGAATCTTTTGTGATTGCTCTGGCAAGGTTGCCAATACAAACACCTCTTGCCCCATTTTAACGGCTTGTTTCGTCGGCACGAACAGACCACCGCCCACAACAAAAGGCATATAACTGGATTGCAATGTGGTTTTATCTGGAATATTGACCTGTATAATTCCGCCCATCATTTGTGGTTGCATAACATTCCCCTGTCAAAAACTGAATTCATCAAAACATTAATAATTTTATACCATTGATAAATCTAAAAATATTGCTAGTCCTACATAATTTTAGAGAATTCTCATTGGTGACCGTCTAATAAAAAATCTATACTCGATTTATGACTTGATTATAGAAAACAATCGAACAAACAACAAATAATGTTTAAATAAAACCCGAACAAAGCAATCAATCTGCGCTTTATTTAAACAAGCCATGCATTCTAGAAAGGATTGTTTAAAACTAGATGACAATTCATCAAAACAGACTGAACCGACTCGATTAAAACATAACAAGGCAGATCCAAAGGAGTTTAGAGTGAAAAGAATAAGTCTAATCATCTTGTGTAGTGCTTATCTATTAAGTCCGTCCGTGCTCTATGCGAAGATTTTGAACAAACAGCCCAAATTCACCGACTATCCAATGCAGATCTATACAGGACCTACTGCAAAATTAGACATGAGTGATGCTGATGCTCGTTTGTTTAGAACACGGTTATCAGAAGGACTGAAACAAAAACCTGACTATGCTGGAGAATATGTCGCAGTCGGTTGGGGGTGTGGTGCTATGTGTTTCAGCCTCACTTTAATCAGCAAAAGAACAGGAAAAATTCTCAAAGTATTTGGTGGTGAAACTGGAGAAAAATTAATTGATATCCAACCCAATAGCTTATTATTGGTCACTCATGGTTCCGTTCAAATGAATGGAAAGGATATCTATGCTAAAAAATTCTACCTCCTCAAAAATAATCAATTGAAACTGGTTTATCACACGCCTGTTCCTGCAAAAAGTGAAGATGATAATGACACGTTAAACCCATAAATACTTCAGATCGATAAAGATAGTAAGACTTGCTTACTATCTCGATCAAAAATATTACTTTGTGGCTTTTACGATCTCAGCTTTATCAAATGAGAACCAGCATTCACCTTGTGTTGCCCATTTCGATTCGGTGGTCCCTAGTACTCCTGTCACGGTAATTCGATCACCAACTTTTAGATTGCTAATTTTGTCTGTATTTACTTTTAAATCATCGCGAGTCAGACCTTGCCCTTTACACTTACTATTACTTGGATCTTTAAAAATAATCGCGATTTGGTTTTGAGAAATCACTTCACCAGTTTTGGTAATCCGAGTAATGATTCCGGGTACTTCAAGACGTTGAGCATCCCATTTCCGTTTTGCAGTAATTTCGTTTTGTTGCCAATCTCTCCAGATTTCAGAAAGTGTTGCTTTCTTTGCAGGGCCTAAACCACGAAAGTCCCCGCTCAGAATATCTCCAGTTTTATTTAAAATCCCATCTGTTGCAGACATTGCTGAATCCAATGTCTGACAAGCACTTAATGACAAAAAGCTTAAAGCGACCAAAAGTGTTTTTATGTGCATATCTAAATTCCCTAGCATACCTAGCAAAGCGCCATGTGAAAAAATAACATATTTATTTGTGTATGTGAATTTTTAACATTCTATGTAGAGGAAATTTTTCTCATAAAAAAACCGCTCTTCTAAGCGGTTTTTTATGAGCATTCAATACATGCATGACTATTTTTCAGTACATTTATAATCAAAATCCAATGTGCTAATCATTCGATCTGTATTTCTTGAAATCACGGAAATATTATTCACCCCAGCTTCAATATAAAACTTACCACTGAACTGACTCGCTACTGTACCTTGGGCATGATTAAATGAATAGCTGTATACACATTCATATGCTTGAGAACCTGCATTTGAAGCATTAATCGCAAATGAGGAGCCATTAATATTGGATACAAATTTGGGTTCAGCCATTGCAATATTAGGTATCAATGCAAATGACAAAACAATCGCGATAAATGTTGTTTTCATCTCTATATTCCTTATTTTTTAATATTATTGTGAAGTAACTCACATTTTATATAGTTTTAATCAGGATTGAAGAGCAACGAACAATTTATATACAAACTTTACATAAACAAGATAAAAGCCCACCCTCTTAATTGATTTAGAGGGTTAAGCCTATAAATTTAATTAAAATATTTTTAAAATCTACTTAAGCAACATTCATCAACTGAATAAACAACTCATCCAAGACCAGTTGGGTTTGTACATTTTGCTCAATCATTAACTTTTTCTGCTGTAAGTCAGAATAAATAGTAAAAAGTGCCTCTAAACTGTAAAATTCAGCAAGTGCTTTAAAGTCTAAATCATCATTTTTTAAGGATTGATTCAACTTTAAACTGACCAAATCCCCTAAAAGATATTCAAACATAGTGATAAATTCAGAAAAATTTAATTCTTTAGACCATTTATTTGAATAGTTTAAAGGCATATTTTTTTCAGCAACCAATTTAATCCAATCATTCAAGAATAATGCACGTTTCTGTAACCATTCACTCTTTTCAATTTCAATCGCTGTCAAAGGCATATCATTGGCAAGATTTAACAATAATGAAACTTGCGTGGCATTAATCTCAGGAATTTGCTGCTGTACAAATGTTTGTGCATCCTGAATCGTCAAACGATCTAAGGCAAAATGTTGTAAACGGCTACGAATGGTTGCAGGAAGCTTTAGATAATGATCGGCTAATAAAATTAACACAACCTTCTCACCAGGTTCTTCCAAGGTTTTGAGTAATGCATTGGCTGAGGCGGTATTTAATGCTTCAGCAGGCTCAATAACCACCACCCGCCAACCTTCTCCTGTTTGCTGAACAAACGGAAGTAGATCCCGAATTTTTTCAATTTTAATCTTTGCATTTTGCTTTTTATTGTCTTCATCCGTGGTGATATGCACATAGTTTGGATGCGTATCAGACTTCAACCATTGACAGCTGGTACACTCACCACATGCCCGTTGTGCTTGCTTATTTAAACACAGCACCCAAGCCACAAATCGCTCTGCAAACTCTTTCTTGGCGCAACCTTTCTTTCCGTAAAATAAAAGACCATGCCCAAGTTCAGGAAATCGTGTTGTTAACAACTCCCAGGTCTGAGCATGCCAAGGATAAATCACTGTAGATTGAGTATCGACCATAATTATTCAAATGCACTCAAAGGCAGGGTATTTAGACGATCTAAATCAGCCTGAGTATCTACCCCAGGCGGCAAATTGGCTTCTGCCACAGCAATAGCAATACGGTGACCATTTTCGAGTACACGCAGTTGCTCCAAGCTTTCCAACTTTTCAAGATGACCTTGTTCCCAAGTGACATAGTCTTGCAGCAATTTCACCCGATAGGCATATAAACCTAAATGACGAAAAGCTTGATCATGCAATGTTGGTTCAGCCTGTTTCGCAGCATCACGATCATATGGAATCGTTGCACGGCTAAAGTACAGCGCCTCATTACGCTTACTCATCACCACTTTAACAATACTATCTCGCTGAAACTCATCCAACTGATGGATCGGCTCGCACAGCGTAGACATCGAACATTGCGGATTGTTGACTAAAAGCTGGCACACCTGCTGAACCAATTGTGCAGGTAGCAATGGCTCATCACCTTGCACATTGACGATAATATCATCTTGCGCCCACCCTTTCAGGCGCGCGACCTCACTTAACCGATCAGTGCCTGAAGGATGCTCTGCACTAGTCATCACCACATCAATTCCTTCCGTTCGACACACCTCTGCGATGCGCTGATCATCCGTAGCGACACACAAATCATCAAAACCAGCTACTTTTTTGGCTTGGTCGACCACACGCAAAATCATTGGACGGCCATGAATGAGTAATAACGGTTTTGCTGGCAAACGAGAACTCGCAAAACGAGCTGGAATGACAATATGTTTCATGGTCGCTCTCTAAGAAAATTGGATACCGACGTGCTGTAATTGTTGTTTCAACACGTCATAACAATCGGATGACAAAACAGCCTCAACTGGAACCACCCAAATCGGTGTACTAAATTCAGGATGTTGTTTTAATAAAGTTTTAAACTTTACTGCATCTTTTTCAGTGGTAATAATCGCATCATGATTGTCGAATGTTAAATCGCCGATTTCATAATCATGATGATCTGGAAATTCATGTGCCTGAAACTGCTGTACACCCAAAGTATTCAGTGTTTGATAAAACCGTTGTGGAAAGCCAATGCCTACAACGGCATTAAAATATTGATTAAAGTCAAACCAGTTTGCTTCAAGATTGGCATTTAAAAGATAGGGCTGCCCAACCGCTAAATGCATACTTCTTTGCGCTTGCGCAGTTTTGCTATGTTCAATCACTGTACTATCATTTAGGCGTGATTTAGGCTCACGTAAATAACCTTCTGGTAATAGCTTTTCATTACCCAAACCACGATTTTGATCCAATACGATCCATTCAATCTGACGCGCCAAAGCCCAATGTTGCAAGCCATCATCACTAATAATGAGATCCAGCTGCTCACTTTCAAGAAGCAACTCAATTGAGGCTTGTCGATTCGGCCCAACTGCCATCGGGACATCAGTCGATTGAACAATAAGGCAAGGTTCATCACCTGCAGCATCTGGCTCAGATCGTTGAGTCACCAAAAGCGGAAATGGACCTTCACCACCATAACCCCGACTAATCACACCCACACGAATCTGCTGTTGCTGTAAATATTTAACCAGTTGGATCAATAATGGTGTTTTACCGCTACCACCAACAGTAATATTACCAATCACCATGACTGGTACGGGTGCTGTATAAACGGGTTTAATTCCATATTTATACAAGGCCTGATTGGCACAGAAACCAAATCGGTATAACCAAGACAGTGGGCGCAACGCCACCAACCACGAAGCTTGTTCATTCCAAGCGTCCTGTATTCGTTGCGCCATCGACATACTTAGTTTTCCTCAAAATTGCGTTGGTGTAGCTGATAGTACATGCCATTTTTTGCCAGTAGCTCAGCATGAGTACCTTGCTCAATAATCTGACCTTTATCCATCACCACAATGACATCTGCATTTTCAACTGTAGATAAGCGATGCGCAATCACGATAGTGGTACGACCTTGCATTGCTTCATCAAATGCCTGTTGGATGAAGTATTCAGATTCGTTATCCAAAGCACTGGTCGCTTCGTCTAAAATTAAAATTGGAGAGTCTTTTAAAATTGCTCTCGCAATCGCAATACGTTGACGCTGACCACCTGATAGATTTAAACCTTGAGCACCTAGGATCGTGTCATAACCTTGTGGCAAGTTCATAATAAAGTCATGTGCATAAGCAGCTTTAGCAGCGGCAATCACTTGTTCATCACTTGAATCTTGTAACTGACCATAAGCAATGTTATCGCGCACTGAACGGTTAAATAACACCACTTGCTGATTCACTGTTGCAATTTGTGAGCGTAAATAAGCCAACTCAATCTCTTGAACAGGAATACCATCAAAATAGATCTGCCCTTCGCTTAACTCTTGAAAACGTGGCAGCATGTTAACCAATGAAGTTTTCCCAGCGCCAGAACGCCCTACCAATGCAACCGTTTGACCCGCCTTAATATCCAAAGACAAGTCTTTAATCGCATGAGTGCCATCGTCATAACGCAGATTGGCATGATCAAATTGAATATTACCTTTCAATGCAGGCTTAAGTTGACCATTATTGACTTCTTCAGGCATATCCAACAATTCAAATACCGAATGTGCTGCTGCCAGACCACGTTGAAGTTTTTCATTGATATCCGTCAGGTTTTTCACAGGCTTAGAAATCAAACCCGCAGCCGTAATGAATGAAATAAACTCACCCGCGGAAGTATCTCCAAATACTTGAGGACGCAATGCCAACCAAAGAATAATCGCCATCGCCATCGATAATAATAGCTGAATGATTGGACTATTAATATTTTGTACGACCACCATTTTCAAACCGCGACGTAAGTTTTCTTCTGAAGACTTATAAAAACGCTTCTGCTCAAACTCTTCACCGGTAAAGCTTTTCACGACTGAGTTAGCGGTAATGGTTTCTTGAACCACATGGTTTACATCGCCCATGGTATTTTGGACTTGGATCGACAGTTTTCGCATCTTCTTCGATGCAATTCTGACCAATATTCCAATAAATGGCATGAAAACCACGATACAAAGGGTTAAACGCCAGTTGGTATAAAGGAGATACCCCAATAAACCAATAACAATCAAACCATCTTTAATCAGTGTCTGTAAAGATTCAGAGGAGGCTGCAGTTAATTGCTCCACGTTGTACATCAACTTGGCACTAATATGACCCGCACTGTTGTCCAGATAGTATTGCGCAGGGAGTCTTAACAGTTTTGCATAGACTTCCTGGCGGATGCTAAACACCAAGCTGCGTGAAATAACAGCAGAAAAATAACCACCAAGAAATAGGCCGACACCACGGAAGAACATCAATAGAACGATCAGGGCTGGAAACCAATCCAAATTGGTACGACTACCATCCTGAATGGCATCAATAATGTATTTCAGCAACTTTGCGACAGAAACCTCTGTCGCAGCGTTGATTCCAAAACCAAGCAAGACGAGTAAGGCAACGCCCCAATAAGATTTTAAATACGATATTAAACGGACATAAACCTTAAAATCCTGATTCACTCAGTAAAACCTCTCGTTGGAACTTTGGTGCTGATATTAACGTTAACAAAACCCAGTTGACCGGCAACATCCATCACACGAATCACATCTTGATGCGTAGCTTTGGCATCCGCAGCAATAATAAACATAAAATCACGACGATCTTGTGCAACTTGCTTAATCGCAGTACTTAAGTCAGCGACATCCTTACTGGATAATGCTTGGCCATTCACAGAATAATGCCCTGTGGAGTCTACCATGATTTCAATTTTGTGATCGTATTGTTTAGGTGGAACACCCTGCGCATCTGGCAATGTCAGGTTGATACGACTTTGCTGACTAAAAGTTGTAGAAAGTAATAAAAACACCAAAATAAATAACATGCAGTCAATCATTGGTGTCAAATTGATATGAATATCTTCAACCTGAGAACGTTTAAACTTCATCGCAGCACCTCGGCTTAACTGGCACGACGGTGTTCTTGTACATGAGCTGCTTTCTTATAAAACAGAGCAGCATGAAACAAGGTCGACTGCTGCTCTAATTCAGCAATATATTCATGGACCACACGTTGGAAATAACGATAGGCAATCATTGCCGGAATCGCAATCAACATCCCAACAGCCGTGGTAATTAAAGCTTTAGAAATTCCTGGCATCATCATACTAGCATTACCAGCTGAACCCACATCTATCACTAAAAATGATTCAATAATCCCGAGTACCGTTCCAAGTAGCCCTAATAAAGGTGCAATTGCACTTAACGTACCTAAGAAGTTGATATTTTTTTCGAGATGACTGATTTCTTGTGAAGCTGTGGCTTCCATCTGAGCACGTGCAAATTGTTCACCTTGGTCTTGATGCAGGTAACCCGCTTTTAGAATACGACCCAAAGGACTTTTTGATGCTTCATCTTGTTGTAACTGCGTAATGACCGACTCTACATCCGAACCATTGACAAGCAGTGCTTGCGGTAAAACTTGTGACCGTTTTAAACGAATATATCGTTCAAGTGTAATCGCAACCGTAAAAATTGATGAGAGAATGAGGGGCAGCATTAACCAACCACCCGCTTTCACAAGTTCCCACATATTATTCCCCCAATAATATTTAAACTATAAAAGGATGAATCCGGACTCATTGATCGCTCATGCAGATTTGCAAAAGCGATAAACAAATCCATCCTAAATATTAGTTAGGTAAACAAATATTGAGGATTCCATCCAACTCATCCAATGAGTGGTAATGAATGACCATTTTCCCTTTACCTTTTTGATTATGGTCAATTTTCACATTTGCTCCGAAACGTTCTGATAGTTTCTGAGTCAATTGTTCAATATCTGGAGAAATCTGGGCCTTTTCCTTTTCAGGCTTTGGTTCACTCCACTCACGAACTAACTGTTCAGTTTGGCGCACAGACAAACCTTTTTCAATCACGATTTGTGCAACCGCAATTTGATCTTTTGCCTTCAACGTCAAAATCGCACGGGCATGCCCCATATCAATCTGACCTTGTTGCATCAGGTCTTTAATTGGGTCAGCCAAGCTAAGTAAGCGTAACAAATTACTCACTGTAGTACGCGCCTTACCGACCGTATCCGCAATTTCCTGATGACTTAGACCAAATTCATCATGGAAACGCTGTAAAGCAACCGCCTGATCAATCGGGTTTAAATCTTGACGTTGAATGTTTTCAATTAAAGCTAAAGCAATTGCGACTTGGTCATTCAAATCACGCACAATCGCAGGAATTTCAGTCAAGCCTGCCAATTGAGCTGCACGCCAACGACGCTCACCCGCAATAATTTCATATGGATGCTGTTCATCCTCTACAGGACGAATCACAATCGGTTGCATCACACCATGCTTTTCTATTGATGCTGCAAGCTCTTGTAAATCCTGCTCTTGGATAAAGCGACGTGGTTGATATTCACCACGCTTCAACAAGTTGACATCAATTTGCTTGAGTTGACCATGATCCAAGGCTTGTGCTTCAAGTTGCAATTTCTCTTTTTGAATTGAACCCAATAGCGCATCTAAACCACGACCTTTAGCCAATCCGCGTTTTTTGATGCTCATACAGCACTTCCTTTTTTCACTTTACTTTTCTTCAACATTTCTGCAGCGAGATTCAAATACGAAACAGCGCCCTTAGAACTTTTCTCAAAATAAATCACAGGCAAACCATGTGCAGGCGCTTCAGCCAAACGAATATTTCGCGGAATCACCGTTTCATATAGTTTTTTACCAAAATATTGCTCTAACTCTGCTGACACATCACGGGTCAATGCATTACGAGCATCATACATGGTACGTAATACCCCAACGATTTCCAAGTTTGGATTAAGGGCTTTTTGTATACGGTCAATGGTTTGTGTAAGATCAGCCAGACCTTCCAAAGCATAGTATTCACATTGCATTGGAATAATCACACCATTCACGGCAGCCAAAGCATTCACAGTGATCAGGCTTAAGCTTGGTGCGCAATCCACAATAATATAGTCAAACGCAGAATCAACTTCTTGCAGTGCATTTTTAAGAATGAACTCTCGCCCTTCCTGTTCTGCAATGGCAAGCTCAACACCTGCAAGTTCACGGTTTGCACCTAAAACCTTATAACCGACTTCAGCTTTTTGAATCGCAGTTTCAATCGGCACTTCACCCAATAGCACATCTGTGACTGAATAAAGTAAATCATTCTTTTGAATACCAGACCCCATGGTGGCATTCCCTTGTGAGTCCATATCGACCAACAAGACACGTTTTTTCAAGATCGCCAAAGAGGCAGCAAGATTGACTGCTGTCGTGGTTTTTCCCACACCACCTTTTTGGTTTGCAATCGCAATAATTTGAGCCATGACTACCCTTAATATTTTTTATTGAATACGTTGAAGTAAAAGTAAATGACGCTGTTCATCCAATCTTGGCACACGCAGTTCAATGATCTTACATGAATACTGATCTTTCATCTGCTCAACTTCATCCTCTGGGACTAAGCCTTTCATTGCGGCAATAATACTGTGCTCATGCATATAAGGTTGTGCGGCATCAACGAAATCAGTCAAAGAAGCAAATGCTCGACTTGTAATGACATCAAACTGACCAAGCTCACCAATACTGTCTTCATTTTCTACACGTGTTTGCACAGCAATAACATTATTCAGTTTTAAATCTGCAATAAATTGCTTCAAGAAACGAATCTTTTTCCCATTTGAATCTAATAGTACACAAGAACGTTCTGGTTGGCATAATGCAATGATCATGCCCGGCATTCCACCGCCCGTACCAACATCCAATAGGCGACCTTGTGGTAAATCATTTAAGATACTTAAACTATCTAATAAATGTTTAACCAACATTTCTTTCGGCTCACGAATTGCCGTCAAGTTGTAGGCCTTATTCCATAGCACGAGAGCATCTTGATATTTCAATAAGAGTGTTAGGGCGTCCTCACTCAGGTTCAGACCTAGCGCTTGACTACCTTGCTTTAATTCTTGAAAAAAAGGATGCATAACAGTGCAACATCTCGATAAATTTGCTGTGCAGTATACCGATTTCTGATACAAGGCACAGTAGGACTTGTTGAACGATTATGCAGTTAAACATTTACAAGCATGATAAACTGCACAATCCGCTAAGTTTTTGTCTGTTCTTATGCAAATCACAGATAGACAAAGCATTTTTTGTTATGCAAACGCGCCCTGCTTGATTTGTTGATCAAGCTGTTCCAAACGCTCAGGCGTACCTACATCCACCCAAATTGCCTGCATTTTTTCAGCTGAAATTTGCTGCTGTTGCATTGCCTGTTTGAGCAATGGCGCTAAAGGTCGCTTGCCCTTTTCCAGACCAGCGAACATCTGCGGTGCCAATACCGCAACACCACTATAAGTTAATGCTTCGCCCAATTGCTCTTGTTCAAAAGTGTAAGCCAAATTATTGGACAAGATAAAATCGCCTTTTAAGTGCTGCGGTGGATTCTCTACCAAGACTAAATGCGCTTGCTTATCTTCCAACTGAACATTTAACAATGAAGAAAAATCCATTGTGGTCCAGACATCACCATTCACTAAGATAAAAGGTTGATCACCCAACAGAGGTAAAGCATTAATAATGCCACCAGCCGTTTCCAAACCCTCACCTTCATGTGACCACAAGATGGTCACACCAAATTGTGAACCATCACCCAAAGCAGCAACAAGCTTATCCCCCAACCAAGCCGTATTAATCACGATCTCAGTTACACCCACTGCTTTCAACTTTTCAATATGCCAAACAATCAGTGGTTTTCCACCCACCTCAAGTAGAGGTTTTGGTGTATGCAAGGTCAATGGTCGCATACGATTACCAAGACCTGCAGCAAGAATCATGGCTTTCATTATGCTGCAACCTCGTAATCACCATATTTCGCAATAAACTTCGGCATGACTACATCACGCATAAACTGCATAAAGTCATTCAATTCATCGTAGCCTTGGCTTTCTTCAAGTAAATACCACATCACGCGCGGTAAATCCTTTAAATAACCAGATTTACCATCGCGTTCGAACAAACGTACAAAGATACCCAAGATCTTTAAGTGGCGTTGAATCGCCATCAGATCGGCATCTCGCTTGAATTGCTCAAAACTACGGTTTTCTTTCGCTGCTGCTGGTAATAAGTTATAAAACACTTCAAACCATTCATATACGCGCTCAGCATTCCACTGCACATAGGCATCACGCGTAATCGAGATGAGGTCATAGGTATCTGCACCAATCACTGCATCCTGAAAATCAATCACCCCTAATTCTTGCTCATTCTCGATTTTCATCAAATTACGGCTGTGAAAATCACGATGTACAATCACTTGTGGCTGTTGAGTTGCCTCAATCGCAAGAAAGTCGAATGCGTGTTCGATTGTTTCCAACTGCTGCTCTGTTGGTTGAATGTTTAATGAAGGTAACATCCAATCCGTAAGCAAACGCATTTCCGTCATTAGCTTTTCATAAGAGTAAGCTGGCAATTGCGCATGACCATCGACCTGTTGCAATTCAATTAACTGCTTAAAACTTTGCGCATAGTATTGATCAACTGTTTGATCATTGAGTAATGTCGACAACACCACATCCCCAAAATCTTCCAATAACAGCAGTCCCAAGGTTAAGTCTTTCGCAACAATATGCGGAACACGCACACCATTTTTATCAAAAAACTCATCAATACTGACAAATGGTGCACAATCTTCTTTTTCAGGTGGCGCATCCATAAGCATGTATGTTTTGTTTTGTAACTTAATTCGCGCATAGCGGCGAAAGCTTGCATCTCCTGCCAAAAAATTGATCTCAAATTGATCAGATTGGAGAGTGGCATGAAGCCAAGTTTGTATCAATTGTTCACGTTGTGTATTCATTTGCAATAAAATCTAAAACTAGCTGAGATTTTGAAAGCTTAAGTGTAGCCACTTATCAACTTTTTCTCTATGATGCGACAATAATTAATTGTGAATTAGCGTACTGGTTAATGAGACAATGAAACATCAGTTTAAATTTAATCCTTTAGCAACAGCTATTTTGACACTCTTGTGCGGCGGCTCGATTCAATCAGGTTTCGCGGCGCAAGCTGATGCTGTCTCTACGCTTGACAATAAACAGCTCAAAGCTGCCATTCGACAGAATCAAGAACAGCAAAACCAAGAAAGTTATCCTGGGGAAAGTTTCTTCCAGCAATATTATGTGGATAAATCCGCGCCTGAAGCACAGTTACGCGATAATCGCTATTTAAGCTCCTCCTTTTGCCAAGGGACTTGGGTGACTCCAATCAACCCAGAAACAAAAGCTGGCAACGCAGATACCACCACCTCTGTACTCACAGCCGATTATGGGCATTACAACCCAGCTGGTGATTCAGTCCTACAAGGTAATGTCGTCATTGATCAGGAAGGCCGAACCATTCGCGCCGATCAAGTCACCATTGATTCAACACAGACCTATGCCAACGCTAAAGGTCGCGTTCAAGTTGCTCAATCAGGTTTACTCACGCAAAGCGATACCATTAACTATAATTTAAAGACACAAACTGGTGATTTAAATAATAGTTTCTATATTTCAGAACAGCAGCATGCACATGGTCATGCCAGTCAGATTAAACGCGCCAATCAAAATTTAGTCGTGCTAAAGGATGCGAGTTATACCGCTTGCCCTCCTGAGCAAAAGCCTGCATGGAAAATTCAGGCCAAAGAAATTGAATTGAACCAAGACACTGGTCGCGGTGTAACTCGCGGTACCAAGCTGTATGTTAAAGATGTGCCTGTACTTGCAGTTCCCTATTTCAACTTTCCGATTGATGACCGACGTACAACTGGATTGTTGAGTCCAAATTTTGGCTATAGCAACGATGGCGGCGCACAGTTAATTACCCCTGTCTATCTCAATCTTGCGCCCAACTATGATCTTACGCTTACTCCGAGCTATATGAGCAAACGTGGTCCAAAATTAGATGCCGACTTCCGCTATCTAACTGAAAACTTTGGTTCAGGTCGTATCTGGGGTGGTTATATCGCAAAGGATGATCAATATGATGGTGAAGCACGTGACGATCTGCACTTCATTCACAATTGGAAAATCAATAATCAGTGGTCGACTAATTTAGAATACAACTACGCATCCGATAAAGATTACTTCGCAGACTTCAACAACAACCCGAACACACGAACAGATCTAAATTTACGCCGTGCTTGGGAACTAAACTATCAAAATGGAATTCCTGGTCTGAGAGCTCAGCTAAAGGTCGAAGACTTCCAAACTCTGGACAAAAAGGTTAAAGATGTTGATAAACCTTATGCTCGACTACCACAATTTTTATTAAACTACGTTACTGGTGATCCACAAGGCCTACAATATGAGTTTAATAACGATACGGCTTACTTTAAAAAATCCGTAGATGATGGGTCTGCACTAGAATCAAGTGGTACCCGTATCTACAACCAGTTCGCAGTCCGCTATAATTACTTAACTCCTTCTTGGTTCTATGTTGTTCCAGAAGTTTCTGTACGTAGTATTAATACCTTCTACGACCAAGACTCAAAAGAAGGGCGTGGACTGTCTGCTTCTGATGATTTAGAAAAATCCGTCGTTGTTCCTCAATTCACACTTGCTACAGGTTTAACATTCGAGAAAGAAGGTAAATTCTTACAAAGTATTTCTCCTCGTGCTTTCTATGCCTATTCGCCTTATAAGAACCAAGACGATCATCCAAACTTTGATTCCACAACAGCGTCAATCAACTATGATCAACTGTTCAACCCATATCGCTTCTATGGACATGACCGTTTAGATGACAACAACTTTTTGTCACTCGGTGTGACCTATAGCTTATTGGACACCGAAGGCCTGGAGCGCATTAAGGCAAGCATTGGTCAAAGTTATTATTTCAGCGACCGTCGTGTTAGCCTAAATGAAAAACTCGATGAGTTTGATACTCAGCGCCGTACAGGGCCAATTGTAAGCTTATCAAGCCAGCTTAATCAAAACGTCACCATCACCTCTAACTCTGCTTGGATGTCGAATGGTGAAAATGCTCAACGCGATTTCCAAGCATACTATACGGGCGACAAAGGTAATCTTTACAACTTAGGCTATTTTTATCGTAAAGATATCCCAGATCGACAAGATTCTTATGATCAAGTTGTTGCATCCTTTATACAACCTGTAAAAGACAATTGGCGTATTATGGGTCATGCTCAATACGACATTGACAACAATGTGATGCGTGAATACCTACTTGGCGTAAATTACGAATCATGCTGCTGGGCTGTTTCAGTCTATGGTCGTTCTTATTATAACGATTTGGATGATCCAAACTCTCCAGATGTTCGTAAAAAGAATGCAGTTATGGCTGAATTCACCCTGAAAGGTCTTGGTGCTTTAAACAACAAGCTTGCTTCTCTCCTTGAAAACAGAGTTTTAGGTTTCAACAAAATTAATCAATCTTGGACACAACGTTAATGAAGATAAAATCTTTTCAACATATCTTTAAAGCGACTGTTCTCGCTGCCCTAATTTCTTCATCAATGCAAAGCTTTGCACAACCTACGGATGAGGTTGTTGCCATTGTAGATAGTAGTGTCATTCTTAAAAGTGATTTAGAACAAGGGATTGCTGAAACAGAACACCAGTTAAAAGCACAAAATAAAACTGTTCCACCGCAACAGTATTTACAAATGCAAGTGCTTGATCAATTGATCATTCGCCAAGCTCAATTAGAGCAAGTGAAGCGCTACGGCATTAAACCTGATGAAAAAAGCTTAAATGCAGCAGTTTTAAAAGTGGCAAACCAATCAGGTGCCAATACACTTGAAGCATTCCAACAAAAGTTAGATGCAATTGCACCAGGTACATACGAAAATTTGCGCAACCGTGTTGCTGAAGATTTAGCAATTGGCCGTTTGCGTCAACAGCAAGTGATGTCACGTATTAAAATCAGTGACCATGATGTTGAAAACTTTTTAAAGTCACCAGAAGGTCAAGCTGCGCTTGGGACTCAGGTTCACGTGCTTCACATGCGTATTTCGGGTGACAATGCCAATGATGTACAGCAAATTGCTCAACAAGTAAAACAGTCCCTCACAACAAGTGACGACACCAAATCAATTAGCTCTAAACTATCAACTGCTTCCGTGAAAGTTGATGGAGCCGATATGGGTTTCCGCTCACTCTCAGAAATCCCAACTGAGCTTTCAGCACGTATTGCCCCACTTCAAGTCGGACAAACCACTGAACTCATCAATGTTCGTGATGGTGTGCATGTCTTAAAATTACTTGAACGTAAGCAAAACGAACAAAAAGCATTGGTTCCTCAATACCAGACTCGCCATATCTTGATCCAACCATCTGAAGTGGTAAGCTTAGATCGCGCAAAACAAATGATCGACAGCCTATACAACCGTGCTAAAGCGGGTGATGATTTTGCAACACTTGCTGCGACCTACTCTAATGATACTGGTTCTGCCCGTGATGGCGGTAGCTTAGGTTGGGTCAGCCCAGGTGTAATGGTTCCTGAGTTTGAAAAAGTCATGAAAGAGACACCTGTTGGACAAATAAGCAAACCATTCCAAAGCCAGTTCGGTTGGCATATCTTGCAAGTCACAGATACACGTGAACAAGACATGACCAAAGAAGTACAAGAGCGTATGGCGCGTCAAATCTTAGGTGAGCGTCAATTCGACACCGAAGTAGATAGCTGGATGCGTGAGCTTCGTGCGAATGCCTATGTTGAAATCAAAGATGCCAACTTAGACTCTAAAGCACAACAAAAATAAACCAGCTTAAGAAAAATGTCAGCAATTCGCTGGCATTTTTCTTCCTGAAATTAAAGGCAAAAAAATAGCGGCAATTGCCGCTATTTTTTACATTACAAATTGATTATTTGTAACGATCAACCATTTTCTCTAAAGAAATTGGACGAATTTTATCTGCATTACCTGATGTACCAAATGAATTATAACGATCTACACAGATTTGCTTCATTGCTTCAACTGTTTCACCAAAGAATTTACGCGGGTCAAATTCACTTGGTTTCTCTGACATCATACGACGCATCGCACCGGTTGAAGCCAAACGTAAATCGGTATCAATATTGATCTTACGTACACCATGTTTGATCGCTTCTACCAGCTGATCTACAGGCACACCATAAGTTTCTTTAATATCACCACCGTATTGGTTAATAATCGCTAACCACTCTTGCGGTACAGAGCTTGAACCATGCATTACAAGATGCGTATTTGGTAACGCAGCATGAATTTCTTTAATGCGGTCAATTGCCAAGATATCGCCTGTAGGTGGACGAGTAAACTTGTATGCGCCATGCGAAGTACCAACAGCAATCGCCAAGGCATCAACATTAGTATCTGCAACGAACTGAGTTGCTTCCTCAACAGATGTTAACAGCTGAGAGTGGTCAAGTACGCCTTCTGCGCCAACACCATCTTCTTCACCCGCCATACCAGTTTCAAGGCTGCCCAAGCAACCGATCTCACCTTCAACCGAAACGCCACACGCATGTGCCATCGCGACAACACGACGAGTTACATCAACATTGTAATCATAGGTTGTAGGCGTTTTACCGTCCGCACCCAATGAACCATCCATCATCACTGAGCTAAAACCCAATTGAATTGAACGTTGGCAAACATCAGGGCTAGTACCATGATCTTGATGCATTACCACTGGAATATGTGGCCACTCTTCAATCGCAGCTAAAATAAGATGACGTAAGAAAGGTGCACCCGCATATTTACGCGCACCAGCCGAAGCTTGCACGATAACAGGTGAATTCGTTGCATCCGCAGCGAGCATGATTGCACGCATTTGTTCTAAGTTGTTTACGTTAAACGCTGGTACGCCGTAGTTATGTTCTGCAGCGTGATCCAAGAGCTGGCGCATTGAAATTAGAGCCATAATATCCTCCCAGGTAATGCGCCATATTCTACATGCTGATCTATTTCAATTCAGCAACTAATCACAGTAATTATAAAAAAATCTTCAATCTTTTGTGTAATTTGAGTAGTTATTCTGACCCAATAATCAAAAAGGCCAAATCACAGCATGATTTGGCCTCTTTCTTAAAAGATATTACGCTTAAATGCATCCAATAAAATGGATCAAGATTTAGCAATAACCTTCTAAGCGCGTTAATGGTAATTTCTTACCAATCGCTTTTTCAATTTCTGGTAAATAGAATGCATCATCTTCCGACAGGAAACTGATACTGACACCCTGCGCGCCAGCACGCCCAGTACGTCCAATACGATGCACATAGTCATCTGACTGTTCAGGCAAGGTAAAGTTAATTACATGCGAAACACCATCCACATGAATACCACGACCCGCAACATCGGTTGCAATCATAATATTGTTCTTACCTTGTTTGAATTGGTCTAGCATCTTTAAACGCTTATCCTGTGCAATTTCACCAGATAGCATGCCAACTTTATAGCCATCGCGTTTCAAATGATCGTATAAGCGACGCACTTGGTCTCGGCGATTGGCAAAGATCATGACTTTATCAATTGGTTCTTCACGCAAGATTTCTTGCAACAACTTATATTTATCTTGTTTAGCAACCACATACACACGCTGCTCAACGTCGTTATTGGTTTTTTGCTCAGGTTCAATTTCTACAGTAACCGGCTCAAATAACCATTGACGCGCTAGATTAAGCACATCATAGCTAAATGTTGCTGAGAACATTAAAGTTTGACGCTGCTCTTTAAATGGTGAATAACGAACAATTCTTTTAACAGATGGAATGAAGCCCATATCAAGTAAACGGTCTGCCTCATCGATCACCAAGAATTCGATTTTATCCAACCAAACTTCTTTTTGTTCAACGAAATCAATCAAGCGTCCAGGCGTCGCAACAATAATATCAACAAAGTTACGATCCAACATTTTCTTTTGCTTTTCAAAATCCACCCCACCCAATAAGGTCACAAGGTGTAAATTTGAAAACTTCGTCAATGCTTGCGCATCACTTTCAATCTGTAATGCCAACTCACGTGTCGGTGCTAAAATCAATGCGCGCGGTTCACCACGGAAACGTTGCTCTTGAACTGGATTATTGAGTAGATCATTGATCACACTAATCAAAAAGGCAGCAGTTTTCCCTGTACCTGTTTGCGCTCGACCAATGGCATCATGCCCTGCTAATGTATATTTTAAAACCTTTTGCTGAATTGGGGTCATTTTTGTAAAACCCAAAGCATCAATCGCTCTCTTCAGCTGCGGATGTAAATTTAAGGTTTCAAAACCAGATGTCATATATGCTCTCGAACCATCAACGACCAAAAGAAAGTCGCTATTATAAACCATAAAAAACAAAAACGCCCCAAATTACATTGGAGCGTTTTTATATTGCGTTAAGGCAACAAATTAGTCTAAAGGCTGAACGTTTTCAGCTTGGAAACCTTTTTGTCCTTGAACAACACTGAATTCTACGCGTTGGCCGTCACGTAAAGAACGGTGGCCATCACCCATAATTGCGCGGAAATGAACAAATACGTCATCACCACCATTACGCTGAATAAAACCAAAGCCTTTAGTGTCGTTAAACCACTTTACTACGCCTTGTTCACGAGCTGTCATAAGTCAATCCTCAGATATTGAAAGATAAGGACCTTCCGGTGTTGCAAACAGCAGAGCCAACAAGGTTTTAAAATATTTATAATTTTAAAGCTTGTAATCATTCTGTAAAACTATCAACAATTTCCGGTTACATCCATTTGTTATAGAGCTTAAAACAATTAAATTGTATTAAACAACTTTCTAAAACGCATCGAGCTTATCATGGGTTTATCACAATTAATAGAAGTTTTTTTAGTTATTCAGGATATTTCTATCTGTTTTTTTCAATAATTTAGCTAATTTTTTAATGAAATTTTCCTCTCAAAAATTACGCAAAAATTTGTTAAGATAATTCTGAATAAAGTGATTTAAATGAATATGACCGACACACCCGATACTCTCATCATTATTGATGCCTTAGGGCAACCCTGCCCAATGCCATTGTTAATGCTAAAGCGCGCACTAAAGAAAGCTGATGGTACACAGCATTATTTATTAAAGTCCTCTGACCCACACAGTGAAATTGATGTAACACGATATTGCCAAATTCAGCAACTTCAATGCCAGACACAAAAAATTTCAGACAATGAATTTCACTATTTAATTGAATCTATGTGATTCTTTGCTAAACTCTTGGTAAAGATAAAATAGTTAACTTTACATTTCTATACTCAAATTTCCTTAGTGATGAAGAACATTCGCATTAAGATGAAATTGTTGACTTAAATACCATCCTATAAGGAGACTCCATGACTACTGACAGCAGCAATCAATTGATGCCCCTGTCATTGTCTGCGCCAGGTGTAAACCTTGGTGCATATATCAGCACTGTCAATCAAATTCCAATTTTAACGGCCGAGCAGGAAAAAGAACTTGCTGAGCGTTATTATTATGACCAAGACCTTGATGCTGCCAAACTATTGGTAATGTCACATCTACGCTTTGTGGTACATATTGCACGCAGCTATGCAGGTTACGGATTGCCACAAGGTGATCTCATTCAAGAAGGTAACCTTGGATTAATGAAAGCGGTAAAACGCTTCGATCCCAATATGGGTGTTCGCTTAGTTTCTTTTGCCGTGCACTGGATTAAAGCCGAAATACATGAATATGTGATTCGTAACTGGCGTATTGTCAAAATCGCAACAACCAAGGCACAACGTAAATTATTCTTTAACTTACGTAGTCTTAAAAAATCAAGCAAACGACTCACTTTGGAAGAAGCGAAATCGATTGCCAATGATTTGAATGTAACACCAGAGCAAGTGCTTGAAATGGAAGGTCGTTTAACCGCTTACGATGCTGCTTTTGAAGCTCAAGGCGATGATGATGACGATACACCACATACCGCTCCTGCACTCTATCTCGAAGATAATCGTTACGATCCAGCTCGACTAGTTGAAGAAGAAGATTACGAAGAGCAAAGCACTACAGCCTTGCATGAGGCAATGGATCAGCTTGACGATCGCTCACGGAATATTTTACAACGCCGCTGGTTAGATGATGACAAATCAACCTTGCATGAATTGGCTGCAGAATATAATGTTTCCGCAGAACGTATTCGCCAGCTTGAAAAAAATGCAATGGAAAAAATCAAAACCGCCATGTCAGCAAGTTAAAATCGAATCAAACACAAGGGCTTTAATGCCCTTTTGTTTTATCTGGCTTTGTTTAAGCACCCGAATATGTTAACTTTGTTCATCAAATTTCCAGTTCCATTATCATTATGTGGATAGCTATCTCGGCGCTTAACCTTGCGCTTGCAGTTATGTTGGGTGCTTTTGGTGCTCATGGACTCAAATCTTTTGCAACCCCAGAACAACTTACTTGGTGGGGTACAGCAACTCAATACTTTTTCTATCATGCGATTGGTTTGCTTATCTTAGGCGTCCTGCATAAAACTACAGCAACATTTCCAATAAAAATTCCTTTTATTTTGATCCAAATTGGTATCATCTTTTTCTGCGGTTCGTTGTACATTATGGCGCTCGGCCTACCGCGCATTTTAGGTGCGATTACACCGATTGGCGGTGCGTTTATGATAGCGGGCTGGCTGTTACTCGCATGGCAAGCAATCAAGCATGCGAAATAAGGATTGATCATGCACATCTATTTAAATGGCGAGTCAATAGACACGTCTTGTGAAAACCTACAGCAATTGATTCAGAATTTAGCCTTAGAAGGCAAACGCTTTGCTGTAGAGAAGAACCAACAGATTATTCCGAAAAGTAGACTTGAGCAAACGACAATTGCTCCTGAAGATCGTATTGAAATTATTCAAGCTGTTGGTGGCGGCTAATCGGCTAAAAATGGAGTAAGCCCATGCAAGATTCCCCTTTAATTGTTGGTTCACGTACTTTCCAATCTCGTTTATTGGTCGGAACTGGTAAATATAAAGATCTCAATGAAACTGATTTAGCCATTCAAGCCAGTGGCGCTGAAATTGTCACCGTTGCAATTCGTCGTGTAAACATTGGTCAACATGCAGATCAACCGAATTTGCTTTCAGTGATTCCACCTGAGAAATACACGATTTTGCCAAATACAGCAGGTTGTTTTGATGCCGATAGCGCGATTCGTACCTGTATGCTGGCACGTGAACTGCTTGATGGTCACAATTTGGTGAAGTTAGAAGTACTTGGTGATGAAAAAACCTTATACCCAAATATCACTGCAACACTGAAAGCAGCACAAACCCTGATTGATGATGGCTTTGAAATCATGGTCTATACCTCGGATGACCCCATTGTTGCTCAAGAACTTGAAAGTATGGGCTGTGTTGCGATCATGCCTTTGGGTAGTTTGATTGGTTCTGGCCTTGGTATTTTGAATCCACACACCATTTCCATCATCAAAGAAAATGCCAAAGTCCCTGTTTTAGTGGATGCAGGTGTTGGCACAGCCAGTGACGCTGCCATTGCAATGGAACTCGGTTGTGACGGCGTATTAATGAATACAGCAATTGCTGCTGCTCAAAATCCAATTTTGATGGCTTCTGCCATGAAAAAAGCGGTTGAAGCAGGTCGTGAAGCGTTTTTAGCGGGTCGTATGCCGCGTAAGCGTATGGCGAATGCAAGCTCACCTGAGACAGGTTATTTCTTTAAGTAAGATAAGAAAAAGCAAAGGGAGCTGTTGGCTCCCTTTTTTAATCGCCAAAACACTCATTTCTTTCTAGCATTTTAATGCTATCTGTAATGAGCTTTTTATATCATTCACAATATATTTTGGTGCAAGGATAAATAAAAGCATTTCAGCCCAATACGGTTCACTCTTCGCATACACTTCCATCGATAATTTTTTCATTAATTGGCAATAATCATGATAAGCAATGCGATGAGTTTTATAGTTCACAGGACCATCAAACAAATTAAAAATCGTATTAAGTTCATATTGAGTTATATCAGCATTCCTTCCAATCGGCTGAGGATAAAATTCCTTTAATGTTGAATATTTAAACAACAACCAGTTTAAAGAATAAATGACTCTGGAATCATAAACTGCATAAGCCTGATGATCCATAAATGATGCTACTTTTGATAAAGAAGAGATCACTGAAAAAGTAGTTCTTGTTAAAGCACCTTTTGTAAGTTCACTTTCAAATTTAAGCAATAACAGGTCATTTTTAGGATTTTGCTTAAAAGAACGTATACCTCCCCACTCTCGAATCAACCAATACCGACCAGCTAAATCATCTGAATTCAATAAAGAATTGAAATTATGTTTTAAATAAATATTTTGCTCAAATATGGAGGCAAGATGCACAGGGATTGGTAATGGATTACTTTCTGGCAACTCCCATATAAAATATTTTTCTAACGGATGCTGTTTAGCTAGCTCTTTCAATGTTTGAATTAGCTGGTCCATGATTCTCTCAATTCTAAATGTTTAATATTCGATTTAAATTTTGCTTCGCCCTTTGCTCAAAATTCTGTTGAAAATATTCCGTTTGATATAACGGTTCAGTCAGATAAAAATGCGCTAGAACTTCTTTTCTTTTAATAGAATAGATATCTGGATCAACCCACTCATACTCTTTTTGAATCTGTTGCTCATATTCCGCAAAACGCGCTGGCGAAGCCGCTAGAATCGCCAAATCAATATCCAGTAAAAATTGTAAATCTAGCTCATTCGTTACTTCATGCTTTTGCGTCGCAATAATCCATCGCTTTATCTTTTCAACCATATCGGCTGATAAATCTAGAGCAAAATACCGCCCAAATAGCTCTGCACTTTCCAACTCATTATTTTTTGCTTGCGGATCATAGACCACATCATGAAACCAGAGTGCTAACTCAACTGAATAGGCATCATTTAAATCAGCTCGAATCGAGTCGACTAGAACCAGACATTCATATAAATGCTGAACCGTATGATAAGCCCGCTGCTTTTCATTATAGGCGGCAATCAACTTATTAAAAACTTTCTGCGGTTCAGAAAAATGATAATGCTGATGCAGCTCAAACCATGATTTTTCTAATGAAGTTAAATATTGCGGCATTGCTCATCCTCATAGGATTTCTTTATTCAGCCACTTTGCCAATGATTCAGCATCTTTACGCTCTAAAAAAAGCTGATACAAAGTACAGGAACCAAACTCATGTTTTAGTTCCTGCTGGCGCATAGGATGATTACCAAATCGGAATCGTCGAGTACCGTCTCGATCAAGCGGCAATGCATACACCCCGTAACTTCGAGGTTCGGTCAGGTGTCCTTTGACACAAACTTGATCAGACGATATCGCGTGTTTTAATAAATGTTCTTTGGTTAACATCCCATCCTACCTAGGGCAAAACTAAGCTGCGTGCTGTTCATCTCGCTTAAAGACCAATTCTTTATTCGATGAACTTTCAGCATCAAAGTAATACCCTTCACTATCAAATGCTTTTAATTGTTCTACTTGGCTTAATTTATTTTCAATCAAGTATCTCGCCATCAACCCACGCGCTTTTTTCGCATAGAAACTGATGACTTTATATTTTCCGTTCTTCTGATCCAAGAATACAGGCTTGATAATTTCTGCCTGAATTTTCTTTTCATTCACAGATTTATAATATTCGTCAGAGGCCAAATTTACCAACACTTTTGCATCAATTTCAGCTAAATCTTGGTTAATTTGATCGGTGATAATACTACCCCAGAATTCATATAGATTATGACCACGGGTATTTTTTAGTTTAGTGCCCATTTCCAAACGGTATGGCATCATCAAGTCTAAAGGACGTAATAAACCGTATAAACCAGACAACATGCGTAAATGCTGTTGGGCAAAATCAATATCTTGATCTTTTAAATGATAAGCATCTAAACCGGTATACACATCTCCCTTAAACGCAAATAAGGCCTGACGTGCATTGGAAAAATCAAAATCTGCATTCCAGTCACGGAAACGTTCTACATTTAAATTGGCAATTTTCTCGCTCACGGTCATCAACGATACAATTTCACTTGCAGAAAGCTTGCGACAAACATCAATCAATTGTTGTGATTGCGCCAACAAACGGGGTTGAGTATGTGTATCTGTAGGAAGTGCTGTGGTGTAATCGAGTGTTTTAGCAGGAGAAATTAAAGCAAGCATAATCAATCAAAATAAATTTATCTTGGTGAAACTATAACAGTTGATAATTTTTAATGCCAATTCGTGTTCTCGTTCAGTTTTATCGGTAAAATAGTGGATTCTTCCATTATCCATTGCGTATCTTATGTCTGAGCAATTATTCATCCAAGGTCCTGTTGGTCAAATCGAAATGTTTGTTGATCAACCCCAAGGTGAAATCACAGGTTTTGCTGTCGTCTGCCACCCACATCCTTTGCAAGGTGGTACACCGCATCATAAAGTCCCTGTTTTACTGGCTCAGATTTTTAATGAAATGGGGTGTGTGGTATACCGCCCTAGCTTCCGTGGTTTAGCTGGCAGTGAAGGTACTCACGACCAAGGGCATGGCGAAACCGATGATATTATGGCTGTGATTGAATATGCCCGTGCAAAACATGCAGGCTTAACCTTCTATGCAGGTGGTTTCAGTTTCGGCTCTCATGTGCTCGCAAAATGCCAAGCGCAACTTAGCAATGAGTTACGTCCAAAGCAATTGGTATTATGTGGCTTACCTACAGGTTCTGTGGTGGATTTACGCCACTACACAACTCCTGCAATTGACGGCGATATCTTATTTGTACATGGTGAACAAGATGACATTACCCTGCTCTCAGATATGATCGCGTGGGCAAAGCCACAGAAACATCCGATCACGATTCTGCCAGGCGCCAATCACTTCTTTACTGGTTATCTAAAACAATTACGTCAAGTGATTGCTCGCTTTTTAAAACTGTAGACTTAACAACAAATTACTAAGAAAAATATACGTGTTTTGAATCCAATGTCTGTTATATCAATATAGATGTACAGACACCAGGTTCTTTAATAATGAAATTCAATAAAAAACAGGGACTTTTTTTAAAGCAAACCATTGAGCAGTGGCAACAGCAAGGCACGATTACGCCTGATGTAGCCAACGAGTTAAAGCAGAGTTTTTCGATTCGACCTTTCGACTGGGAACGATTAGCAAAATACTCATTCTGGATTTCAATGATTTGTGCTGTGATCGCGATTGCCGCAATTACTGCCGACAAGTTCTTGATGGAACTGATCGAAAAACTCTTTATTGACTCCAAAATCATTCCTTGTCTGATTTTTGCTGCGGTTGCTGCAGCTTTTTATGGCTTTGCCTATCATCGACGCAAGACCAAACCCTTACATCAATTTAGCAATGAAGCGATTATTTTTGCAGGCGTGCTGTCTACCGCGGCGTCTGTCGCCTATTTCGGCCAAGCGATTGATACAGGCAGTGGGCATTTCTCTTTATTATTCCTGCTCTCCACCATTATTTATGCAGCACTTGCCTTCTGGTTCCCCTCTAAACTGATTTGGGTGTTCTCACTGCTTTCGCTCGGTTCATGGTTTGGGACGGAAACTGGCTATATGTCGGGCTGGGGTGCTTATTATCTGGGGATGAACTTCCCTCTACGCTTTGTCTTGTTTGGCGGTGTATTGATTGGCTTAAGTCTGCTGTTTAAACGCTATGTGCATTTTAAGGAATTTGCTCATTCAACCTATGTCATGGGCCTGCTGTATCTATTTATTGCCCTATGGATTCTCTCAATCTTTGGCAATTATGGTGACTTAGGGAGTTGGTATAGCGTCAAGCAATATGAGCTGTTACATTGGGGCGTACTATTCGCGTTTATTGCCATCATCGCAATTGTCTATGGTTTAAAACATGATGATGCCACCTCACGAGGTTTTGGTATCACCTTCTTATTTATTAACCTCTACACCAAGTATTTTGAGTTCTTTTGGAATGGCATGCACAAAGCTATTTTCTTTATCTTGCTCGCTGCATCTTTCTGGTGGATTGGCCGACATGCTGAAAAACTCTGGAACTTAGAGTTTTTACCCAGCCAACCCCAAATAAAGAAAGATCATCCAGCTGAATGATTACTGAAAGTCACTCCAACTCAAGCCAAACCGAGCCAAATACTTTTTGACTCGGTCGCTGTCATTGGTGGTATTACGTTGCTGGCGTGAAGCTGCAAAAAGCTGACGTCCAGCATCAGCCATCGATTTGGCATTTTCACAGACTTGCAGGACGCCACGCAGTTGAATCTGATCAAACTCATCGATCTCGCTCAACTGGGTTTGATCTAAATATTTGAGGAGAATATCGATATCTTTAGATTGGTTTTGTGTGGTTTGAATCGACCACAGTTGCTTTAAACGCTGAATCTCTTTTTCCACCGTTTCTGAACGGATCAACTCACCACTGGATAATGTCGCCAGCCGTGTCACACTGGCAGTCAAATCACGAAAATTTCCCTGCCATGATGCTTCCTTCGACTTGGCAAATTTCAAATACACATCAAGTGCATCACGTTGAAAACGTAATTGTCGCTGGTGATTTGCCGCAAAGCGTTGCAACTCGAACTCGATATTGGGGGCAATATCTTCGATTCGATCTTTAAGATTGGGTAAAAAGAAAGTCCATGTATTCAATCGTGCCCACAAATCCTCACGGAAACGCCCTGCTTGCACTTCTGTTCTTAAATCTTTATTTGTCCCTGCAATCAGTTGAAAATCGGCCTGAACCTCTTTGTCACTTCCGACAGGAAAAAAGGATTTATCTTCAAGTGCCTTAAGTAACATCGCTTGCTCATCCAGCCCAAGCTCACCAATTTCATCCAAAAACAGAATCCCCTGATCAGCACTTTTTAATAAACCGGTTCGCGAAGCCGCCGCCCCTGTAAAAGCCCCTTTGATATGCCCAAACAAACTCGACATGGCACTATCACCACGGAGCGTCGCGCAGTTCACATCAATAAAACGCCCACTTAGATGAAACTTGTCTTTCTTTAATTGAAAAATTTGTTTGGCTAAATGCGATTTACCTACACCTGTCGCCCCCATAATCAAAATCGGCGCACTAGAACGTGTCGCCACCAATTCAACCTCGGTGATCAGTTGATTAAATTCATGGTTATAGGTTGAAATATTGGCTTTTAACTGTTGCCAGTTTTGTTGTTGCTCATCTTCAAAACGCTGCTTGAGAACATCGTAGCGAGATAAATCCAGATCAATAATGCGATATTCACCTTCTGGCGTTTTCTGTTGATTTGGCGCACTTTGAATCAGTTTGGCAGGTAAATAATTGGTATCGACCAGTAAATACCAGCAGATTTGAGCAACGTGTGTGCCTGTAGTGATATGCAAAAGATAGTTATTTTTTTCAGTATCAAAGGGATAACTTTTCACAAAGTCATATAGCGCACCATAAACCTCAGCAAAATCCCAAGGATCACGGATACTCACTCGCTGACCCGACACTGTGGTCAATGGCGACACATCCTGAGCATCTTCAGCAATAAATTTGACTAGATTATGATGTTGTCGATCATGTAATAGTACCAATTCATCTACAATCAGATCTTCATGCATCAAAAGACTGAGGGTTGGACGCCAACGCTGCCAACGATCAGGACGCTTTCCTTGATCCAAGGTAGAACCCACAAAGCCAATTACGACGGTTTTTTTATTCATTTAAATCTATCATGTTGAATATTTAAAATAGCTTGATATTTCCCTGATTCAGGAAGAAAAGCCTTAAACTGATTATTTCCAATACCTATCCATAATCGCCCACATTGCGTACATTCATACATATCTGCAGAATATCTTATAAACCTATCTATAATCTGCTCAGAAAATGTCTCTTTATGATTTAAAGAAGTATTAATCGTGTTGTCGACTGCCTCATAAAAATCAAATAAATCAACATCAGTAATAAAAGAAGCTTTGTATGGAATTTGATCTGTCTGATCAACAATCACATGACCACATACACATCCTAGTTTACTCATTTGAGGCTATGCCCTTAAATCTTTTTATTGATCTTATGATCTTTGCACATCATTTTCTATAAAATTTTATAGTTTCATATACAATGACCTTTTCATTAAAAAAATTCCAACAATATGCTTCATTTTACTTTTTTAGGTACATCTTCAGGTGTACCCACACTCACACACAACGTTTCTGCCCTAGCAATCCGCAACAGCAAGAATAAAGACTGGATATTGGTTGATGCAGGCGAAGGTACACAGCATCGCATTCAACAGGCTAAACTCTCATTACAAAGCCTAGTTGCCATCTGTATTACCCATGTACATGGTGATCATTGTTATGGATTAGTCGGCTTATTGGCCAGTGCTGGTATGAATGCACGCACAGCACCTTTAACCATTATTGCTCCAGAAGAAATTCAACAATGGATTAAAGCCACAGCTCAGCTGACCGATCTGCATTTACCCTACCCGCTTAATTTTATTGATGTGAATGAAGCCACTCAAATACTACAAATAACAGATGAACTTTCGATTCAAGCCCACCCACTCAGTCATCGTGTACCCAGTTTTGCATTTAGTATTATTGCGCAATACATCCAAAAGAAATTAGATACACAGGCCTTAATTCAACTCGGCGTAGCAAAAGGCAAAGTTTGGGGCGATTTACAGCAAGGCTTAGACGTCCAGTTTAATGAGCAAACCTTAAAAGCGGTTGATTTTATTCAAATTCAAACGCAACGTGCACATGCGATTGTCGGTGGAGATAATGATCGTCCTGAGTTATTGGCTCAAGCTTGCCAAGATGCCCAGCTCTTGATTCATGAAAGCACATACACCCAAGCCATTTTAGATAAAGTAGGTTCAGGCCCCATGCATAGTTCAGCAAAGATGGTTGCAGAATTTGCTCAACAACAAGGTCTAAGTAATCTGATCCTGACACACTTTAGCCCGCGCCATCAAGACAGTGCTGGACAACAAGCCATCACTGAAGAAGTCCGACAGTTCTATCAAGGCAACTTTTACTTGGCTCATGATTTTGATCAATTTAGCTTAGACGAGACAGGTCAACTTATAAAAATCGATAAATCCTAATAGATCACCTGATATATGATCTATCAATAAAATCCAAGGATAGATAATCTATCTTTTAAGATATTTAAATATCTTTTTAGATATGCAAATATCAAAAAACCACCTACATACATGCTTATGAAAAATATTTAAAAATTTATTTTTTATTAATTATCAATATATTAAAATCAAATACAGTTGATTTTTAAAAAGTTGGCACGGTCACTGCAATAGTATAAGCACACAACATCATTGGGATCTTGTGAATATCACCTGCCTGCAAACGCTTGGCAGGCAGGCTTTGAAAGGAAAATGAAAATGTCTGTCGTTGAACAAATCAACCAACAAGCTCAATTTGAACAAGAACAGCAACAACGTGCTTATCAAGTTCTAAAAGATGAAACGAGTATGCCAGTAAAAATGTGGACCAATGGTGTACTGGTTGACGACAACTCAAAACAACAATTGCTGCAAACAGCTCAAATGCCCTTTATCTATAAATGGATGGCAGTAATGCCAGACGTTCACTTTGGCTTAGGTGCAACCATCGGAAGCGTGATTCCAACTAAAGGTGCAATTATTCCTGCTGCGGTCGGTGTCGATATTGGCTGTGGAATGATGGCGACTCGTACCAGCTTAACCGCGTCGGATTTACCAGATAACCTATATGCTTTGCGTACTGAACTTGAACGTTTAATTCCACATGGAATGACCAAAGGCCGTGGACGAGATCGTGGTTCATGGGAAAACCCACCTGAAATGGTCGATCAAGCTTGGGCTGATTTAGTTGCAGATTTTGAGTTCATCTGTGCCAAACACCCTCGCCTAAAAAATACCAACAACCGCAAGCACTTGGGAACTTTAGGAACAGGAAATCACTTTGTAGAAATCTGTTTAGATGAACATGACCATGTTTGGATTATGTTGCACTCAGGTTCTCGCGGTGTGGGTAATGCCATCGGTAATCATTTTATCGAACTGGCGCGTAAAGATATGCAAAAACACTTTATGAACTTACCCAACAAAGATTTAGCTTATTTAGTTGAAGGAACTGAACATTTTGATGATTACTGGTTTGCAGTAGGTTGGGCACAACGCTTTGCCATGAAAAACCGTGAAATCATGATGCAGTCTGCAATTAAAGCCTTAGCAACGATTATTCCAAAACCGTTCCAAGCACGCTTGGAAGCCGTGAATTGCCACCATAATTATGTGGAAAAGGAAGAACATTACGGCGAAGAAGTGATGGTGACCCGTAAAGGCGCTGTTCGTGCACGTTTGGGAGAATATGGAATTATCCCAGGTTCAATGGGTGCCAAGTCATTTATTGTTCGTGGGCTTGGAAATCAGGAATCGTTCTGTTCATGTTCGCATGGTGCAGGTCGCGTAATGAGCCGTGCTGAAGCAAAACGACGTTTTACCGTAGAAGATCAGATTGCGCAGACTGAAGGTGTGGAATGCCGTAAAGATGCTGCTGTAATTGATGAAATTCCATCAGCTTATAAACCGATTGAAGATGTGATGAAAGCTCAAAGCGATTTGGTTGAAGTGGTGTATACATTAAGACAAGCGATTTGTGTTAAGGGGTGATTTCATGAATCAAATTGAAACAGGTATTGTGCAATTTGAGTGGGCAATAAAATTGTATTTATATGAGACAACATTTATACCAGCTATTACTTTAGCTGGTGCCGCGGAAGGCATTTTTGGTGAGCTTAAAAATGGCTATGTATTTCATAAAGTCAGTCAAAATATTGCTTTTAAAAACAACTTACAAACAAAGCAAGTGTCTCAAGAAATTAATAAAGTCAGAAATTGGTTAAAACATGGAGACTGCAATAAAGCATTTGACGATTTAAATGAGCAAGAATTTCAAGCTGCTGCAATCAGTCGAATTATCATCGCAGCTACAGCTTTGATTCACTTAAAACCTAATTATATGAGTAATTTGTTTATTCAATTCATGCAAAATACTCAAACATATCATTCAGACTTTTTACCGAATGATAGTTTTGACTGGAATAAAATAGAGATAGAGAAATGAAACTCGCAGAAGCACTTTTACTTCGAAGCGATCAACAAAAAAAGCTCGCTTCATTAAAACAGCGGATCAACACCAATGTATTGGTACAAGATGGCGATGAACCAAGCGAAGATCCAAATGAACTGATCAAACAGGTATTTGCTTTAACCCAAGAAAGCAATCAACTGATTTGTCGTATTCATTTGACCAATGCGCAAGCCAAGTTGGAAGATGGTAAAATTCTGCTGTCCCTATTAAGCTTGCGCGATAGTTATGCTGAACAGCATAAGATTCTCATTGATGCGATTGCCAATACGCATCGTGAACCGGATCGATATAGCTCACGAGAGATCAAATGGCAAAAAGTTATCCCTGTTTCTAGTTTGCAAAAACAAGCCGATGATATCAGCGCGAAACTTCGCGATTTAAATATCAAAATTCAGGCTGCAAATTGGCAGATTGATTTGGTCGAATAGACAATAGATTTTGTGAATTTAGTTCACAATCGCAGTTTGGACATACTGGGCGAGTACAAGATCCTGCGTTACTCCGATCTGAGGGATTGAAAATAATTCAGGCGGCTATGGCAGCATGTGAGCCGTGCATCAATCTTCACTGATTAGGCTCCGCACCATGTACCTAGTAAACCTTTGCCAAAAGCAAAGTCACGCGTTACTTCGCATTACCATGTACTGACAGTATGTTCATTAAATTAGAAAATAAGGAAAATAGAAGTGAATAAAGCATTGGCAAATATGCCAGCAACCATCCAGATTGATGGTTCACAAGGTGAAGGTGGTGGACAAATTTTAAGAACCGCCCTTGCCCTTTCGATGATTACAGGTCAAGCATTTGAATTAATCAACATTCGAGCTGGGCGTAAAAAACCAGGCTTAATGCGTCAGCATTTGGTCTGTGTACAGGCATCTCAACACATCAGCCAAGCCTATGTGGAAGGTGCTGAGCTCCATAGCCAGCGTTTGTACTTTGCATCGCAACATGTACAAAGTGGAAAATACCAATTCCAGATTGGTTCGGCAGGAAGCACAACACTGGTTTTGCAAACCCTATTACCTGCTTTGTTATTGCAAAATGAAGCCAGTGATCTCACGATTTCTGGGGGTACTCATAATCCACTTGCACCAACGGCAGATTTTATCGAGCATTGCTTTTTACCAGCATTAGAAAAACTTGGAATAGAGGTCGAGTTTAAGTTAAACAAAGCAGGTTTCTTTCCGATTGGTGCTGGTGAAATTCAAATCATGATTCAGCCTTGGCAACATCGAAACAAGCTAAGTTTATTAGATCGTGGTGCTTTGCAAACGACTGAAGCTTTTGCAGCAGTATTAAACCTTTCCGAAGAAGCACAAATTGCACAGCGGGAATTAGCAACTTTAAACAAAAGACTGAAATTGGATACACAGCAGCAGTTCCATTTAAATGGCATCAGTCAAGGCAATACAGCATATGTCAAAGTTGAACATCAGCAGCACATCCAGCTATTTACAGCCTTAGGTGAAATGCGGAAAAGTGCAGAACAAATTGCCAACCATTTAGCTGAACAAGTGAAGCAATATATTGCTTCTCAAGCGGTGGTGGATGAATATTTAGCGGATCAGTTGTTATTACCTTTGGCATTGGGACAAGGGGGCGAATTTACGGCACAATGCATTAGCGAACATGCCCGTACTCAGGCAGCGATGATTGAAAAATTTATTGATTGTGAAATTGAATTTATCGAACTGAACAAAAACCTATTTCAGGTCAAAGTAAATCATGGTAGCAAAACTTAAAGTTTCATTATTTTGTGTTTTTCTACCACAATCAGTATTGACCATCATGGATGCCGCACTGTTAGACTGCGGTGGCAAGGACGTACCATCAGTCTAACAAAAGGGTTTTGTTACTTTTGCCCAGTCAAAAGTAAAACACATCCTCTTCCTAAAACTTTTGATTACTGAATCTTTAACAGAAATTATTCGATAGATTCTAGCGCCGTCACCAATAATTTCCAACATTTCTCGACTGTGTCGACTTTAACCCGTTCACCGGGTGCATGTGCACCCTGAATATCAGGGCCAAAAGATACCATCTGTAAATTCGGATAATGTTCCGCAATAATGCCGCACTCTAAACCAGCATGAATCACTTTCAAATTTGGCTCAATCTTAAATGCAGATTGATAAGCCTGTTGTAAGCATTTCAATGCAGCTGAATCTGGATTTGGTGTCCAACCTGATACCAACGGCGTTAATTCAGATTGAATCTGGAAATTGGCAAAGTGCTGTTGAATGTTATGTGCAAATGACACTGCTTCTTGGTTTACCATCGAACGAACCATAATCAAAGTTTTGGCTTCGTCTTTCGTCAGTTTGACCACACCGATATTATTTGAAGTCTCAACCACATCAGCTAAAGCACGACTCCACTGTGCAATACCATATGGACATGTCGCCAATGCCAGTAACCAAGCTTGTTGCTGCCGCAATGTCATAACTTCATTTATCTGATTAGCATTTTGCTGTACGGTTATTTGCAACTGATCATCAACGCCCCGTAGCTTTTGTTGCCATTCAACCTGTGTTGCTGCGACGGCTTTTTCTAACTCCAGTAATTGTTCCGCTTGAATTGCAATCGTTGCCACAGCTTCACGCGGGATGGCATTACGTGCCGATCCACCGACAAATTCAAACAGTCGGCCATTGGATGGTGCCAAATAATCATTGAGGAAATTGGCTAAAATCACATTGGCATTACCACGACCTAAATGAATATCAACCCCTGAATGGCCACCTTTTAAACCTGAGACCAACAAATCTACATAAATTAAATCAGTTGGTGCAGTCTCATATTCAGGTGATTGCTGTACTTCAAGATCAATACTACCTGCGCAGCCAAGATACAGCTCACCCCATTCTTCGGTATCAATATTAAATAACCACTGTCCAGTTAACACGCCTGACTCAAGTAAACGAGCACCACTCATTCCTGCTTCTTCATCAATGGTTAACAGAACTTCAATCGGCCCGTGCGTGATATCATTGGATTCTAATACAGCCAGTGCGAGAGCAACTCCAATGCCATTATCGGCACCCAAGGTAGTATTTTCAGCAATCAGCCAGCCATCTTTTAATACAGGTTGAATGGGATCTTTAAAGAAATCATGTTGCGTACCACGATTTGCCTGAGTCACCATATCTAAGTGTCCCTGCAAAATCACACCTGCAACTTGCTCTTTACCTACTGTAGCGGCTTTTCGAATAATTAAATTACCAATGTCATCGACATAAGTTTCCAAGTTGCGCTGTTCTGCCCAATCTTTTAAATGTTGTCTGAGTTGTTGTTCATGCTTGGATGGTCGAGGAATCGTACATAAGGTCTCAAAATGTTGCCAAACTGCTTGGGGTGATAATTTAGAAAAATCGACCTGTATCATGCACCTATACTCTCAAATAAAGCGTTTAAACGAATATACACCATACACCCAAACGGCAATGATGTTAAATCACTTCAATTAAGATTTAATGCGCAAAATTGACTTAGCTTTTCCATACAAATTGGGAAAAACTATGTTCCGCTTTTAAGCTATTTTCAACAGCCTGAGCCAATTGGCGGATAATACTTTGTGTTTCAATACGCTCAAACCAAGCTTGTTCTTGCTGTGGATTAGCTGAGATTTCACACAGAATATGCCCTTCGGTGTCTTGTTGCGAACATAGAATTGAAAGCGGTAATTGATGATTGTCGATACGCACTTCAATCTTTTCATGCTCATGACGAATATGTTGCGCATCAAAACCATATTGTTCTAATTGTTTATACAGCAATGCAGCCACGTACTCTTGTGTGATATAGCATTCATTCGGTGGATGATCAACCACCCCATGTTTTGGGCAATCTGCTATAAATTGCAACGTTTTCATGCTATTCCCTCTATTTTTATGTTTTAACTCTGGATCACAGAGTAAATCCGACGCGAACGGTAAGAATTATTATATATACAATTGTCTTTAATAGATTAGCTGATTGTCTTAGTTCTATAGCTAAATTGATAAATTTAGACCCGATTAGATATGTACATCTACAAACTCAGCATTTTTATTATTTAAGCGTTTTCGCCTTATGTTTAGCCAATTGTTTTTATGAATATGCTTATAAAAAAAGCAGCATTTAACTTAATTAATCAAGCTAAACACTGCCTTTCCAGATCTGCTTATGGATTCACAACCTGTAAATCCAAACCTGCTGTATTTGCAAGTTCGGTGAAGGTTGGGAAACTGGTTGCTACAGTTTCTGTACCATGAATGGTGATGTTACCTGAAGTACGTAAACCTGCCATACTGAAACTCATGGCAATACGGTGGTCATGGTGTGACTCAATTTCACCACCAGTGAAAATGGCTGACCAGTCACCAGACTTGCCCTTACCTTCAATGATGATGCCATCGTCAGTTGGAGTACAGTCAATACCCATGGTTTTTAAACCATCTGCCATCACTTGAATACGGTCAGATTCTTTAACACGCAGCTCAGCCGCTCCTGTTAGAACCGTTTGACCTTCTGCACAAGCTGCCGCAATGAATAATGCTGGGAATTCATCAATTGCTAATGGCACCTGGTCTTCTGGCATATGAATGCCTTTCAACGTTCTAGAACCTTTGATATGAATATCTGCAATGGGTTCACCGCCTGCAATACGTTCATTTACTACAGTTAGATCAGCACCCATTTGCTTAAGAATTTCAATGACACCTGTACGCGTCGGGTTGATCCCAACTGCTTCGAGGACCACATCTGCACCTTCAGTAATTGCAGCACCGACCATAAAGAACGCAGCAGATGAAATATCAGAAGGCACTTGAATATCGGTACCGACTAATTTACCACCACCCACAAGCGAGATTTTATTGCCTTCGGTTTTCACATCATAACCAAAAGCACGCAACATACGTTCAGTATGATCACGCGTTGGTTCTGGCTCAGTCACTGAAGTTTCACCCGCAGCCCATAAACCCGCCAATAAAATGCCTGATTTCACTTGAGCTGATGCCATTGGTAAATCGTATTGAATCCCTTTAAGGGCTTGGCTACCTGTAATGCTGACTGGAGGTGTGCCTTTCTCACCGGTGGTTTGGATGAGTGCCCCCATTTCACGAAGTGGTTTTGCAATACGTTCCATTGGACGTTTAGACAATGACGCATCACCGGTCATCACTGAATCGAACTTCTGCGCAGACAACATACCAGATAGCAAACGCATACTGGTGCCTGAGTTACCCATATACAAAGCACTTGCTGGCGCTTTTAAACCTTGCATGCCCACGCCATGAATAGTGACTTCACCATTCTTCGGTCCTTCGATGCTCACACCCATATCACGGAAAGCCTGTAAAGTTGCGAGTGCATCTTCACCTTCCAAGAAGCCTGTTACATGTGTTGTGCCTTCTGCAATCGCACCAAACATGATTGAGCGATGTGACACAGATTTGTCACCCGGTACGGTGAATTTACCTGTAAATGTTTTCTTTCCCGGTAAAATGGTAAATTGCTGTGTCACCTTGTTTTTCTCCATCAAAGGTTTTTTGGCCAACATATGGTTAAAGTGCTGACGTGCTGCTTGAGCATGCCCGAGCAGCCCCATCAACGCGTGTGAATCTTCCTGTTCAATCAATTTCTTTAAAACGGACAATTGCTGTTCAAAGCCATCAACAGCATTTAAAATTGCGGTTTTATTGGCAAAGAAAATATCATGCCACATCTGTGGGTCACTGGCGGCAATACGCGAGAAGTCACGAAAACCTCCTGCAGCATAGCGAAAAATATCTAAATTATCTTCACGATTTGCCAGTTGCTCGACCAGATTGAATGCCATCAAATGCGGTAAATGGCTGGTATGTGCCAATACTTCATCGTGTTTGGTGACATCCATACAAATCACTTCTGCTTTTGCAGCAGACCAAAGTTGAATCAGTTTTTCAACCGCCCAATCAGCACTGGTTGGAAGAGGTGTCAAAATCACTTTATGATTGACGAATAAATCAACTTTACCTGCATGTACCCCAGTATGCTCAGCACCTGCAATCGGATGCCCTGGTACAAAACCCACGGGGAGCTTTTCACCAAATACGGCTTTAGCGGCTTCAACCACATTACCTTTGGTACTACCGACATCGGTAATGATGACATTGTCTGCAAGATAAGGCTTGATCTGTTCCAGCACTTTTTGTGTCGCACGAACAGGTAATGCTAAAACAATTAAATCGGCATCCTGAACTGCTTCTTCTGGCGTTGCATAACCGTGTTGAATAAGACCCAGTGCCTTAGCATCTTCTAATGTTTTTTTTGAGCGTGTTGAAGCCACAATTTGAGCTGCAAGTTGTTCTGCCACAATCACACGAGCAAGACTCGACCCAATCAGTCCAAGCCCAATAAATGCAACTTTCTTAAATAATGGTTGAGACATAAAACATATTTGCCTAATGAGACGACTTTGATATGGATAGATACCGAAGTCATCTATCCATACGATAAAACGGGATTATAAAACAGCGATTGGATACGAACCGAGTACGCGTAACTCTTTCACCATTGGACGGATTTCTTCCAATGCCGCTGCAACATTTTCCTGACCGATATGTCCTTCTAAATCAATAAAGAACACATAAGCCCATTTCTCAGGCAATGCAGGACGCGTTTCAATACTGGTCAAGCTGATTTGATGCTTGGCAAACGGCGCAAGAATCTCCAATAAAGCACCCGCACGATCATGCGCAGAGATCAATAAAGAGGTTTTATCATTACCGCTTTGAGGAATCTTCTCACGACCAATCACAAGGAAACGTGTGGTATTTTCAGGATTATCTTCAATATTGCTATGTAAAATCTCAAGGTTGTACATACTTGCCGCAATATCAGATGCAATCGCAGCTGAATGCCACTCGTTACGAATACGACGTGCCGCTTCCGCATTTGAGTTTAGCGCGACACGCTCTACCCCAGGATAATGTGCATCTAACCACTTACGGCATTGTGCCAAAGTTTGCTGATGCGCATAAATCTGTTTGATGCTGTCTTTGCGCGTATTTTCAGATACAAGGAATTGGTGATGAATACGAAGTTCAACTTCACCGATCACATTGACAGTCGATGATTTAAAGCAATCCAGTGTATGGTTGACGATACCTTCTGATGAGTTCTCCACGGGAACGACACCATAATGTGCACTACCCGCTTCAACTTCACGGAATACTTCATCAATGGTTGGCAATGGACGCACAACAGCATCTTTACCAAAATGCTTTAGCACAGCCGAATGCGTATAAGTCCCTTCTGGTCCGAGGAATGCGATGCTTTGTGGTGCTTCAAGTGCCAAACATGCTGACATGATTTCACGGAACAAACGTGCCATGGTCGCATCAGACAAAGGTCCCTGATTACGCTCCATGACTTTACGCAACACTTGAGCTTCACGTTCAGGTCGATAAAACAGCGGATTCTCTTCGGATGCAAATTTCGCTTTGGCTACAGCTTCTGCAAGCGTCGCACGGCGGTTGAGTAACTCTTGGATTTGTTGATCAACACTATCAATATCGTTACGAATTTGTTCTAAATTAAGTGAATTCGATGTGTTTTGTCCATCGTTTACCATTGAATGCAGCCTCAGCAAAATCATCTATAAGAATCGATTACAATTCATCTGTGAATTGATTATCCGAGCTAGTATAACAACACTTTAAGCTATTAAACACGCTGAGTTTTAACTCTTTTTATTACCAAACTTTATTGATAATGATTTTCATTATATATTATCAACAAAATTTCAATGCTTGCGAATAAATTATGTTTAAACAAATGGGGATTTTGGCTTTTTCTCTGCTCGTGGCTACACCATTGGCTTTTGCTCAACCGACTACCCAAAGTTCCAATAAAGCGCCTCTTAAATCACAAACCAATCTTCAGCAAAGCTTTGTATTGGCATCTAAATATACCCAACATGATTATCTGATTCAGATCTCTGTTCCTGCTGGTGACGTTCCAAAGCAAGGTTTTCCAGTGCTGTATATATTGGATGGCAATGCCGCATTTGATAGTGCTGCCAATATTGCTAAGTCGGTGGGTGGTGGTGCCAATCGTTTGGGCTTGAGTCCAGTTGCTATTGTTGCAATCGGCTACCCACAGCAAAACAGTTTTGATGTAGAAAAGCGTGCTTTAGACTATACCCCAAAAGCATCGGCTGAATTTCAAAAACAAGCCAAGTACACTTATGGTGGTGCAGACCAATTTCTTCAATTTATAGAAAAAGAGCTGAAGCCTGCGATTCAAACCAAAATTAAAGTCAATTTACAGCAACAGAGTTTATTTGGGCACTCTTTTGGCGGACTGTTTGTTTTACATACTTTCTTTAGCCAACCGCAAATGTTTCAACGTTATATTGCGGCTAGCCCTTCACTCTGGTTTGATAATTATGCGTTGCTCAATCGGCAGGCAGATTGGTTAAAGAACCAAAGTAAAACTCAAGATATCATGCTGATGACCACAGTGGGTACACATGAACATGGTCGAAGTCCAACACCAGACGCTGAATCCTTGCAGAAGCAGAATAACTTCTATCAAAACTTTAATCAGCAACGTTCAAAGCATTTCTTGTTCTGGAATTATCGACATCCTGCTGAACAGCATTTGACTAATATGTATGCCAGCTTACCGAAAGCGATTATGTTGGCAGGTTGTCAGCCACAAAGTTGTTCAAATCTATTTGATGAACCAACACCATAAAGTCCTGAATAAACATCGCTAAATTTAAGCGGGCTATTTGCTCCGCTTAAATTTGAACTTTTCTATAGAATAGATTGGTTATACTGCAAGAAGATGTCATAACAACAGTAAATACAATGAATAAGATTTTCGGCTTAGGTTTATTGAGCTTGATCAGTATCGGTTTAAGCGCATGTAGCGGTTGCCCCATGATTGCAGGTTGCAATGGCACCGATCGCTCGCCATACTTTATCACCCCTGTAAGTAAACAAGCTCGAGGAATTCCTGTACCCCCTCAAACCAAATTGATTTATCAATCACAACATTTTAAACAAACCCATCAGCAAACTCATGCCTTAAAAGAACAGAACTTAACCAGTATCGCCTTACCTGAAAATACTGCAATCCTTTGGGGAGGTATGCCCGTTGAGCGGTTCATTCAATATGCCGATCCCGCAATGCAGGGCTTTACGGTTTACCCTGCAAAAGGGTTTAAGTCAGAACAACCCAATGCATTCTTAAATTTATGGAAAAGTTGTGAAAGTGACTTAGATATCAACTTAAAAAACACCAATGACTGGTCATTTAATCCATCTAATATGCAAATACGAGGCTGTGGCCGCTTTCAACAACGCAGTGAATATACGGAAGATACCTTTCGGCAAGATGAAGCCGATGAGTTTCTACGCAAGATCAATCAGGCCTTACAGCAATTGCCTAAACAACAAAATTATCCAGTTCTTCGTCAATCTAGCAAATAGTGAAAACAAAACAGCCTGCTCGAAAGCAGGCTGTTTGACTAGATAAATGCGGATTAAGCTTTACCGATAATGCCACGTGCCACGATTTCTTTCATGATTTCGTTGGTACCACCGTAAATACGCTGAATACGTGCATCCACAAAGAAGCGTGAAATTGGATATTCAGTCATGTAACCATAACCACCGAATAATTGCAGTAAGTTATCAGCCACTTTCATTTGCATATCGCTACTGAAGCTCTTCAATGCCGCAGCAGTCTCTACATCCAATTTACCTTCATTATATAAAGCCACGTTTTGATTATAAAAAGCAGCTGTTGCCAACTCGTCAATCTTCGCTTGTGCCAATACAAAGCGTGTATTTTGGAATTGCGAAATTGCCTGACCAAAGGCTTGGCGTTCTTTTACATATTGCGTGGTAATATCAATCGCACCACGAATTGCACCCAATGCAGTCGCAGCAATCGCCGTACGTTCACGTGGAAGCTCTTGCATCAAGTAAGCAAAGCCTTGACCTGCTTGACCCAATAGTTGATCTTTCGGTACTTTGACATTATCAAAGAACAATTCCGAAGTATCTTGTGAATGTAAACCAATTTTGTCGAGGTTGGTGCCCTTTTTAAAGCCCTCTAAATGTGTATCCACTAACATGAGTGACACACCTTTCGCACGTGCTTGTGGATCAGTTTTTACGGCCAGAACCACAAGATCCGCATGCTGACCATTTGAGATAAAGGTTTTTGAGCCATTTAATACATAATGATCATCTTGCAGGATGGCACTGGTACGCATCGCCTGTAAATCTGAGCCAGCACCTGGTTCTGTCATGCCAATAGCACCGACCACTTCACCCGATACCATTTTTGGCAACCAGTACTGTTTTTGTTCTTCTGTTGCAATGTGCTGGATATACGGCGCCGCAATTTCAGAGTGACATGAAATTGCGGTTGATAATGCACAGTAGCCCGCACGTGCAGACTCTTCAACCAACATCAATGAATAATGCGTTGGTACACCATAACCACCGTATTCTTCTGGGACATCGACACATAAGAATCCATTTTCACCCAATGCGCTCCACACCGAACGTGGCATGATGCCTTCACGTTCCCATTGCTCATAATGCGGTGCAATCTGCTCGCTCATAAAGCGTTTAAAGTTATCGCGGAAGAGTTCCAAATCTGAATCGTAAGCTAACATCATTATTTCCTTTCGCTTTCATTGTTCTTAAAAATTCGTTCGCAGTCATGCTAATAACTTTTAGATTAGATGTCATGTCCCGTTTACATCAAATCACTAGACTGATTCGGTCAATAATTTTGTTTGCATCGCCGATCTTTAGATCACAGTTGCTTATCGATTAGACAGCTTGTGCTTTTTTTTATGCTACGCCGTCCAGTTTTATGTCATATTCATTTTATTCTTTGTGACAATCTTCAATACGACCATGAACACAAAACGTAATATCTATAAAACTGCTGAACATCCTTTTGCTCAATATGTGCGTATTTTAGGTAAGGGCAAAACAGGTTCCCGTTCGCTCAGTTATGAAGAAGCCTATCAAGCCTTTAGCATGATTTTAAAAGATGAAGTCTTGGATGTGCAGTTGGGTGCATTTTTAATGCTACTCCGTGTTAAAGAAGAATCTGTCGATGAACTGGCAGGATTTGTCCAAGCCACACGTGATCAACTTAACTTTCAGCCACTTGAGGTCGATCTTGACTGGTCCTCTTATGCTGGCAAACGTAAGCACTATCCGTGGTTCTTATTGGCAGCACTGACTTTAGCGCATCATGGTTACAAGATTGTGATGCATGGCGCATCAGGTCATACCATTAACCGCGTTTATACCGAACAAGTTTTACAATATTTAGGTTATTCAATTTGTCAAAATCAACAGGAGGTTCGTGAGCAACTGCAACAACACAACTTTGCCTACCTTCCTCTTGAAGCCATCTCACCAATTCTAAGTGAATTAATCTCGCTAAGAAATGTGATGGGACTCCGCTCTCCAATTCACACCTTGGCACGCTTGATTAATCCATTTAATGCCAAAGCAACCTTACAAGCGATCTTCCACCCTGCTTATCGAACCTCACATCAACAAACGGCATTCCGTTTGGGTTATCAAAATAGCGCAGTGATTAAAGGTGAAGGGGGTGAGTTTGAACGTAATCCTGATGCCAAAACATTAATTTGTGGGATTCAAAATGGTGAGATGTACGAACATGAATTGCCAAAGTTAACACCTGATCGTAGCCCAATTGAAGAAGAGCTTGATCTAGCTGTGTTCAAAGCGGTGTGGCTAGGTGAACAGACGCATGAATATGGTGAAATGGCGGTCATTGAAACCATGGGAATCGCGTTATATACCATGGGTATCGTCAATAACTATGATGAAGCAATGGATAAAGCCAAAGCGCTATGGGAAAAGCGTCTAAACTAAACCAAAATGGCGATTTCAAGTAAAAGAAATCGCCATTAATTGAATAAAATATACAAGACTGTTTTATAAGTTTTTCGATTCAAGGATTGAATCTTTCGTAATCACAATAGAATCAGCAATAATTTTACTTTTTTTGAAAAGACCACCCACAACAAGCTGGCAAGAAAGATTATCTGTTAATAACGCCTCAATCTGCTTCTTCCTGAGACAGGTATTCATGGATTCATCTTCACACACTTTAAAAGTACCCGATGAAATATACATCCCATGTTCAACATGCTCTTCATCAATCGAAACAGATCCGATGACGACATAATCTTGTATTGGCTTACATTTAAAATGTGAATATTTATAGTTTTCCTTAAGATACGAATCGCTTAAGTTATTCTTCGTCATCATCTCAAAACTAAACAAGTCCCCACTGATCCCATCAAGTCGAGAATAGGTTATTTTTCCTAACTCGACATCTTGAACTGTTTTACTCTTTTCATTTGTAGGAGAACTACATCCTGCAAGAACAAAACTGAATAGTACGATTTGCTTAAGGATCAATTGACCAATCTCACGTTTCACTTTTTGCTTAACTCTAGAAACCCGTATATTTTAGCTACAGCACAATAGGCCATTTAAATGCACTTAATCTTCAACATAATAAAAATCTGGCCAAAACAGATATTCCTGAGCTGAAGAATGAATATTTCTTAAGCTCAATTGATCGCCTATTTTGATTGTAATCTTGTTCGGATCATGGGGCCCCGAAAGATATACATCTCGTTGTTGACCTATAAGCGTCTTACAATATGTATGATGGGCTTTGATTGTTTGAGAGTTCCGCATTGTTTCTGCCTCCATCACCTGAATCCCAATCAACAACATGGGATAACCATCATTCTTTATACTTGTATATTGAGCTTGAGGTGAAGTGTATTGCTGACTTGCAATAACCCTCACATTGAGTAAACATTCAATGGGTTGTTTGGCCAATGCAGCACCACTAAACAATATAAGAGATAATAGTGTGTAAACAGGTTTTAAACGTTTCATAAGATTCTTTATTATATTTTGATAAACATAAAAAAAGCCCAGTAATTACTGAGCTTCTTAAATTACACAAAACGAATTGGCTTGAATTCTGGCTCGTTATGGTGATGATCATCATCACATTCCTCACCGTCTTTTTTGGTGCCACGATCGATATAGCCACTGCGCTGTTCTTTTGGCAAATGTTCCATTTCCCATGCATACACCGCTTGCATACAGATTTCACGCTGTTCTTTGGTTAATGCAATACCATTTGGCCATTTACCAATTTCAACAGCAGTACGAAGACGCTCAACAATTTCAGGATTTAAAATAGCGAGCATTTGTTCAATATTCATGAGTCATCCTGTTGAAAAGATTCAAAATCTTGATTCCACCCCAATTTGGTACGACATGCCATATAGAAGTCATAACCGGGTGGATGTAATAAGCTTAGTTTAAACGGATGTTTGCGAATATGCACAGTGTCACCGACATTTAATGCAACACTATGTTGGCCATCTGCGCTGACCATCGGCAGAACACGGTTTTCACGAATGGTAATCTTTACCTCACTTTGCCCACCAACCACGATTGGTCGTGATGACAAAGTATGCGGATGCATCGGGACCAGTGCAATCGCATCCATACTCGGATGCAAAATTGGCCCGCCACCTGAAAGTGAATACGCGGTTGAACCTGTTGGCGTGGAAACAATCAGGCCATCACTATGCTGACGATAGACATATTGCCCATCAATATTCAGCTCGAAATCGATCATATGAACCGATTTTCCCGAATGCAGTACCACATCATTCAATGCAATTGCATCATAAATCGTTTCACCATTGGTTCTGACTTCCATTTCCAACAAGAAACGGCGATCCAGCTGAAACTGACCTTGCAAGACTTGATCAAGCTTAAATATCGCTTCTGCTGGCTTGATATCGGTTAAGAAACCCAGTCGACCACGGTTAATGCCGATTACAGGGGTATTGTGTCGAACCAATGCACGTGCAGCATGTAGTAATGAACCATCCCCTCCGACAACCACGACTAGATCAACCACTTCACCCAGTAAATTTCTGCTAACGGTCTGCCCATGACTATAAGGCACCAGTTTGGCTGTTTCCTGATCAAAAACGGGGTTTAAGCCTAAAGTGATCAAATGATCATGAATTAAACATAACGTTTCTACTACAGAATATTTGTCTGGTCGTCCAATTAGACCAATATTTCGAAAGGATTTATGTGAAATTTGCACGAATAATTCAGCTCCGTCGCGATTACTGACTATCATATCATTAACAACCAATGTTGCGTTGATGATTGATTAAAAAGTATAAAAATGTCTATCCGTTGTTTTTTTATACGATTAATGTCAACACATCCTTAAACTTTTTATTACATGTAGCTATTTATTCACAGTTTTATGATTGCAAAATGACAATAAGCTATCGCATCATTACCGACATTGTTTTGGTTTTAACGCAAATCTATGAAGTTTGAACGTGGTATTGGTTTTCTAGCACTCATTTTCTCAATGTTAGTGATAGGTGTCTTTGTTGCTTTTAGTATCTATCTGATCCGCTTGGATAATATTATTCGTGACAAGTTTGAAGGTCAGCGTTGGGACATCCCTGCCAAGGTGTTTGCTCGCCCATTAGAAATCTATTCTAATGCACCGGTTACCCAAGAGAATTTTACCCAAGAGTTAAAATTACTGGGTTATAAAAACACAGCGAATTACGACAAATCAGGTAGCTATGTGGTACAAGGCAACAAAATGTTTGTGCATACCCGTGGCTTTGATTACGGTGACAGTACCGAACCTGAACAAGTGCTTGAACTTGCTTTTGCTGATGGTCAAGTCAGCGAAATTCGTTCGACCAAACCATCGAATACAGGGATTGCACGTTTAGAACCTTTATTGATTGGCGGTATTTATCCGCAACATAATGAAGACCGTGTTCTGATTAAGCTGAATAAAGTACCCAAAACTCTGATTGAAGCGTTAATTTCAACAGAAGACCGTAACTTCTACCACCATCATGGTATTTCAATTCGTGGTACGGCACGTGCTTTGGTCAGCAATGCCACAGGTGGCCGTCGCCAAGGTGGTTCGACCTTAACCCAACAGTTGGTTAAAAACTTCTATCTCTCTCCAGAGAAAACGTTAAAGCGTAAAGTCAATGAAGCGCTAATGTCGCTGTTGATCGAATTACATTACAGTAAAGATGAAATTCTGGAAGCCTATTTAAATGAAGTAAACTTGGGACAAAACGGAAGCTACTCGATCAATGGCTACGGTTTGGCATCGCAATTTTACTTTGGCTTACCTTTACGTGAACTAAATATTTCACAACAAGCCTTTTTAGTTGGTCTGGTTCAAGGTCCTTCATTATACAACCCTTGGCGTAATCCAGAATCTGCAAAAAAACGTCGTGATGTTGTATTAAATAACATGATGGTGATGGGCTATTTAACCGAAGCTGAATACCAAGACGAAATTGCCCGCCCTTTAAATGTGGTGAGTAAACCAACCTTAGGTCCTGCAAAATTCCCAGATTTCCTTGATATTGTCCGTCGTCAACTGCGTACAGAATACCAAGAAAGCGATATCACCAATCAAGGTTTAAGAATCTTTACCACACTTGATCCAATTGCACAGACCCAAGTCCAAAATGCCTTTAAGAGCACCGTGGATCGTTTAGCCAAAGCCAACCCTGCCCGATTGAAAAACTTGCAAGGTGCTGTTCTGGTTGCGCATCCAGAAAATGGTGAATTAGTCGCTGCCGTTGGTTCAACTCAAGACTTTACTGGCTTTAATCGTGCACTAGATGCTAAACGTCAAGTAGGTTCATTACTCAAACCGATTATTTATTTAAATGCGATTGAATCTGGCCGCTACACTTGGGCAAGCCCTATTGAAGACAGTGCAGTCAATATTCCAATTGATGGCGACAAGAGTTGGACACCGAAGAACTATAGTGGCGGTGAACATGGTGTTGTACCAATGCAGCAAGCCTTGGCCAACTCGTACAACCTTTCTACAGTTCGTTTAGCCAATGAATTTGGTTTATCTGCATTCAGCAATAAATTAAGACAATTTGGCGTCAGCTCAGACATTCCTGCCTACCCTTCGATTTATTTGGGTGCTGTGAATATGTCACCAATGGAAGTGTTGAGTATTTATGGCAATTTCGCGACAGGTGGCTTTAAATATCCACCACGCTCGATTCGTACCGTAGTCGATGCCAAAGGACACCTACTGGATCGTTATGGCTTAAATGTACAACAGACCATCGACCCTGCTGCTGCCTATATTCTAAACTATGGTTTACAGCAAGTGATGCGTTCTGGTACGGGTCGCTCAGCCTATAACAGTTTGCCTGAATCTCTCAATTTAGCGGGTAAATCAGGAACTACCAATGACACCCGAGATTCATGGTTTGCGGGTTATTCGGGTAATCATGTGGCAGTGGTGTGGCTAGGACTGGATGACAATAAAGTCACGGGCTTAACTGGTTCATCAGGTGCATTACCTGTCTGGACCAATGTAATGCGTCAATTGCGCCAAGAACCTGTCAACCTACGTCAAACGGACAATGTTCAATGGCAATGGATTGATAGCGCCAGCGGTGATTTATCAGCGCAAGGTTGTGACGGTGCAATGTATATTCCATTACTGCGTCAAACCGTGCCACGTCGTGCAACCCTTTGTGGTCAATCTCACTATGAAGTCGAGCCGACTTATATTCCACAGTCCGAAGAAACACCTGCTGATGATCATAACGATGGTATCAGCAACTATATTCGTGAAAGTGAAAACCAGATGGATAATGACCTATCCAATCACACCCCAACGCGCGTGATCTCTAGCGGCAGCTATAGCGGTGAGAATTAAGTTTAAAGGATGATTGGACATGATGAAGAAAACTACGGTAATGATTGGTGTACTGCTACTCGCAGGCTGTACCACAGCACCCGAAAAAAGCACCAAGCCCACAAACAAGATACCAGCCAATAACACCCAGAAGAAGGTCACCCAACCTTCTTCTGGGGTAAAAATTACGCCTTATGAACAGAAAGAGATTAAACGTCAAAGTGTGCCCGTGGTTGTGCCACAGCAAAAAGTTCAGCAAAAGTTTAATGATGGCAGTCAACTGCCTGCATTTAAAACCTTAATGCAAAAAACGCAGGTCGCGTACAAGCAGCAGCAACTTGCTGAAGCTGAACGTTATGCTCTACAAGCACAACGCATTGCACCACAAGCTACAGAAACTTATTTGTATTTGGCCATGATTGCCGATCAGCGCAAAGAATATGCCAATGCGGAAGCACTGGCACGCCGTGGCTTAAGTTATGCGCAAAGCAATGCTATGAAGAAACAGCTCTGGTTGATCATCCTAAAAGCCAGTGAAGCCCGTGGCCATACCATCAAGGCCCAAGAAGCACGTAAAGCGATTCAAACGCTCTGATCTTAGTTTGTTAAACTAAATTGACGAATCCCTGCAAGCCCATAAGCATGATGCTTTTGGGCTTGTTCTAAATCTGCGGGAGCAACCCCACCTAAAGCAAATACAGGAATATCACTGTTCTGTGCCAGTGCTGCAAAACCCTTCCAACCTAATCCCTGTGCTTCAGGATGCGTTACGGTCGTGTGAACAGGACTTAAAAATACCGCATCACAGCCAATTTGATGCGCATGCTGCAACGACACCGCATCATGGCAAGCCGCAATAAAACGCTTGCCGACAATCAATCCAGCCTTATTTAAATCCATCAATTGTGATTGTCTCAGGTGAATCGTTTGAATTTTTGCTTGTAGATCGCGACTCAAATGCTGCCACAGCGCATAATTGACAATCAGCCGTGAATATTGTGCCTCGGTTAAATGCTGCAATTGTGACTCAATCTGAAGCTGATCCTCTAAAGATGTACGCCAATAGAACAAGGTATTCTGTTCCGATAACTGACTGAGTTGATCATTGATTTGAATCAAATGTGGCCAACTTAAACGCTGTAAAATTGCAACATTGGCTTTCGGGAAATTTAGGTTTACCAACTGATCACGGTGATACCAGACCCATGGCTGATGAATGAGGTCGAGTAATTCATCGGGTACATAGGCATGAAATAAATGCAGATTAACGATCAGGTCATCATACTCGTGACGAATTAGATCAAATGCATGCCAATCTTTTAGACCAATGCCAACTTCTTCATAAATTTCACGGCGACAAGCCTGCTCAGGGCTTTCCCCTCGTTCGACTTTTCCGCCAGGAAATTCATGTTTGTTACCCTGATGTTGGTTTGCTTGTCGCCAACCCACTAAAACTTTAGTTTTGTGTAATAAAATTGCGATCGCAACATCAACTGTAGCCTTTGTCATAACCGTTTAAAATCTCTCAGCTTTTCAGATTCATTCTAAGGAATTCCACGCGGCATTCCCATGTCAAAAAATAAAATTAATAGATGATTTTGTAAATTCTTAAAATTTCCGTTGACAGGTCTATTCGATAATGATTATCATTTAAAACATTAAAAAACACACCACGGAGCATAACAAATGAACGCACCATTCAGCCTATTTACTCGTAGTACCGATGCAGCTCAATCATTGCCAATGTTGCATTCAAACAACCTTTTTGCCTTAGGTCGCGAAATCCGCATCATGCATGCTGGTGAGGAATATCGCTTACGTTTAACCCGTAATAATCGCCTGATTTTAACGAAGTAATATAATAATAATCGGACAATAACAAAAAACGTGGGAATAGCAGTATGTCAGCGCATACTGCTTTTTTAATGTGTTTGATCTCAACCGCAACCCAATTTAATGTTTAAGCAGTATGCTGACCTTCAGACCACCATATTGGGACTGTTCAAACTGAATTTTACCTTGATGTAACTCGACAATTTTGCTGCAAATCGATAAACCCAAACCAGAGCCTTGTGTTTTGCTTCCCAAAGCTCGATAAAAACGTTCACCCAAACGTGCCAAACTTTCAGCATCCATCCCTTGTCCTTCATTTTCTACAATCAAAGCCAAATATTGCTGCTGTTGCTGTAAAGTGATATAGACTTGTCCATGTTCTGGCGTATACCGAATGGCATTGTCCACAAGGTTTCGAACACAGGTAAAGATCAGCTGCTGATTGGCAAGAATCTGCCCCTGCAGATCTGCTGCAGCCTGCCAATGCAATTGAATATGCTTTTCCTTGGCAAATAAGTGAAGTGCCTGTATGGCCTCTTCAACACTCTCCTGCATCGAAAAATAAGTCTTGGGCAAATTATCCGTGTGCTCTGGGTCTAAACGTGCCAATAACAATAAATTCTCTAAAATTTGAATACCTCGACTCACATCCTGCTGCATTTGGATAAAGTCAGCTGCGCGTTCTGGATATTTGCGCTGCAATAACTGCAAACGCATCTGAATCGCAGACAAAGGAGAACGTAACTCATGCGAGGCATCCGCGGTAAAACGTTGTTCAGACTGTAGGGACTGGTCTAAGCGCTGTAATAAGCGGTTGAGCTGACTCAACATCGGTTGTAGTTCTTTTAACTCCACCTCACCCGCTTGAACAGGACTAAGATCATCCGCATTCTTGGCCGAGATTTGCTTTGATAATTGATGAATTACGTTAAATTGGCGCTTGATCAGAAAATGCAGCATGATCCACTGCATTAACCACACCAACATTAAGACCAGCGCATATCCCATAAAGTTATGCAGCAAATCTTGAAAACGCTCCTCCAAAGGTTGCAATATCAATACTTGCATAAGCGAATTTTCATCTTCACCCGCATAACTTCGCCAGAGTTGACCCTTCTGCCAAATCAAACCGTAGTTGCCATGTGCGGCTTCAATCAAAGTGTAATACTGTTGATCGAGATGAAAGTCTTCTGACTGGGTCAGTACCTGCTGCTGATTGCTCAAACGATATTGAATATCAAACTGATCACTGAGCTCATCAATTTGCTGCCCAGAGGGGCTGGTTAAATCCGCGATAAGCAGCATATCTGAAATCTCATCCATGATTTCGTCTTGTACTTGCATGGTTTGGTACGCAGAAATAACCGCGAATAAAAGCAGTGCCACACATCCTGCAACGACGGAGCTGATTAAAGAGGTTTTAACCAGTTTGCTTTGTAAAGACACCACTTTCATGCTGTTATTCCTGATGCATGCGATAGCCTAAACCACGAATGGTTTTGATATATTGCCCGCCAATTTTCTTCCGAATCTGATAAATAAACACTTCAATGGCATTGCTTTCAATTTCATCCCCCCATGCATATAAGGATTCTTCCAGTTGTTCCCGTGTCAAAATATGATCGGGCTTTTGCATGAGTTTATGCAAAATCTGAAATTCCTTCGCGGTCAGATTAATGGCCTGTCCTGCTTTGCTCAGTGTTTTGGCTTGCGGGTCTAGCTGTAAATCGGAAAAATTTAGATACTGCCCCGCTTGGGCTTGATGCTGGCGTAATTGTGAACGAACCCGTGCTGATAATTCCTCTAAATTAAATGGCTTGACTAAATAATCATTAGCACCAAGGTCTAAACCTTCGACCCGATCATGAATATGATCTTTGGCCGTAATAAAAATAACCGGGGTTTTGCTGTCCTGACGGCGAATCGCTTTCAGAATGTCATCCCCAGTGGCCTGTGGTAAGCCTCGATCCAATAAGATGCAATCATATTGATGCTGTTCGACCGCCAAGATGGCATGATCACCACGTTCAACCCAATCAACGCTATAACCATCCATCTCTAACCAGTCTTTAATACTCTCTGCCTGAGAGGCATCATCTTCAGCCAATAAAATTCGCATAAAATAATCCTCTCTCTTGATCTATAACATTTTCTGAGAATAAAGCATAAGCAAAAAACCACATGATTGTCATGTGGTCTTTGGGGATGATCCGATTGCTTAGAATTGAACTTGATCTACATCCACCTCAACACGCTTGGCTGGTTTGTAATCAATATCAATTTCACCAATCAATGTTACAGGCGTTTTTGCCGATACAGCTTTACCTTGCCATAAGTCATCATCAATATCGACAGTGATTGAACCGGTTTGATCGCTAAACTGATATTTTTCATCGCCTGTCGCTTTCACCACATAACCTTTTAATTGCACTGGCGTATCATCTTTCATCGTCAACGCTTGTTTAACGGTAATGGTTTGAGTTGGTGCTAGCGCCTGTTGATTCACGGCATTTGTATTTGCAACTGCAAAAGTTGTCACACCAACCAAACCAGCGATTACAGCAACTTTAGAAAAAACGTTCATCTTGATACCCTCATTGTGGTTCATCATTTCGATGTAGACATTAAAACAAATGAAGATGAGGTGAATCTGAAGATTCAAATTTTCTGTTTAACTCAGAGGTACTACGCGTAAAACTTCTTCCAAAGTGGTTACCCCTTCAAGGACTTTACGTGCCCCTGCAATACGCAAGGGCTCAATCCCTTCTTTCTTGGCCTGTGCTCTTAAATCGTTTAGGGTAGCGTTAGCACTAATTTGTGACTTAAGCTCTAAACTCACTGGCATGAATTCATAAATGCCAACACGGCCTTTATAGCCAGTATGACGACACGCTTCACACCCTACCGCTTTATACATTGTAGTGGGCATGTCCATCATCATATAGTCAAAAGTGAGATGCTCCCATTCTTGCTCATTAATGGCGGTTTGCTGTTTGCAATGCGGACAAAGACGACGCACCAAACGTTGTGCCAAGACACCGAGAATCGTTGCTGCGGTAAGGAACGGTTGGATTCCAAGATCATGTAAACGAGTCAAACTTGACGGCGCATCGTTGGTATGTAAAGTAGAAAGCACCAAATGCCCTGTTAATGCCGCTTGTATCGCCATATTTGCAGTATCGTGATCACGAATCTCACCCACCATGATAATGTCAGGGTCTTGACGCATTAAGGCACGCACCCCATCCGCAAAGCCTAATTCAATATTCGGATTGACCTGCATTTGGTTAAAGCTTGGCTCCAGCATTTCAATCGGATCTTCAATGGTACAGACATTGACCTGTTCGGTTGCCAGTTGTTTTAATGATGAATACAGCGTGGTAGTTTTACCTGAACCTGTTGGGCCTGTCACCAAGATAATGCCATGACTATGTTGTGTCAGTTGCTGCCAGCTCTGCAACAAATGCCCTTCAAAACCCAATTGCTGGAAACTACGGACCAACACTTCTGGGTCAAAGATACGCATCACCAACTTTTCACCAAAGGCGGTCGGCAAAGTAGAAAGACGCAATTCTGTTTCTTGCCCTTTCGGTGTACGCGTTTTTAAGCGCCCATCTTGCGGTTTTCGCTTTTCCGCCACATTCATACGACCCAAGATTTTAATGCGCGAAATCACTGCAGTGAGTGTATTGGCAGGCATGTTATAGATCGTGTGTAAGACGCCATCAATACGGAAACGCACCTTGCCTTTATCTTTCCTTGGCTCCAAATGAATATCACTGGCGCCTTGCTCGAAGGCGAATTGCAGCACCCAATCCACCAACTTCACAATATGCTGATCATTGGCATCAGGGTTTTGGGTATCGCCTAACTGCAATAAAGCCTCAACACCTTTATTTTCCCGATCATAAATACTGGCATTTTGCGATGAACTGACCGCCCGACTGACTTGATAATATTCAACCAGATAACGTTGCAGTTGTTCTGGATTGAGCAGCACTTTCTCAATTTTCTTTGGTGCTAAACTTCGCTCCAAGTTATTGAGCCATTCAGTGGTAAAAGGTTGATCGGTTCCAATGAGAATCCGATCCGCATGCACTTCAACCGCCAGAATATGGTTTCTAGCTGCAAATTCTTGTGACATCACACTGGTTAAAGCAGCTACATCGGCTTTCAGTGGATCAATCACAAAGAGAGGAACATCTGCTTTTTCAGCCAGCCACTGGCACAAACGATTGAGTGCTAGCGTGGAACCCACATTAAGTTGATCTTTTAAATTAAAATTGGCAATCCACTGTAACGGATGCCATTTCAACTGATCTTTTTGACGATGCGTGGTTTGGATGAGTAACTTATCCCGTTCAGTTATACGACCATCTTTCAGTAGTTGCTCTAAACACCACGTCACATCAATCGTAAACGAAAAGTTTGCAAATTTTGCCTGTGCTTGTATCACCGTCAGTTCCCCAAATATATGACTCAATTATTTTTTTAAAGTTTTTAGCTTTGCTCTACAGTGACAACTGTGACACTCCGATCATCCACTGTAAAACGAATATTCAATTCTGAAAAACACATACCATAGACCCGTTCCGCATCATCTTGATACGCAGGCCGTGGATCTAAAGATAACACTTGTTCCAGTTCATCGAATATCTTTTTATCCAAAATCCTGTGCTTTAATAACTGTTGCTGCTGTGACTGTGCAGTTTCCGTCCACACAACTATTTTCCGTATTGGCTCTTGTTGGGCATAGCCACTAAGCGAATCTGCAATAGAATCGGAATATTGGATATACGGTTTGATGTCTAGAATCGGTGTGCCATGGAGTAAATCACTGCCCATGACATACAGGCGAACCGCTTTCCCCTGCTTTTCAACACGTAAAAAACGTACCACAGATAAACCAATCGGTGATGGTCGATACATACTACGCGTGGCAAAAACACCAATTTTCTGATTACCACCCAGTCGTGGCGGACGCACCTGTGGACGAAATTTAGACATTTGATTCAAAGAGTTATCTTGATTTTTGTTTTCATGGAACTGCCATAACAGCCACAAATGACTAAAATCTTCGATCCCTTCAAAAGCCAGAATATTGTTATAAGGCTCCGCCATCTCTATATAGGACTCGACTTGTACGAGGTTTGGTTGACGCGGGATACCAAATTTCTCCCGATAAGGAGAATGCATATGGCCAATGATCGGCATGACTACTGAGTTGCTCATCACTTTTTCTTATAAACACAATTAAATATATTCAGTTTATCGAGAATGATTTTAGATTAGAATAGCGATCTGTTTCTTTTAACTGTGATCGAGACCTTTAATGGCTGCTTTTAACGTTGAACGCATTACTCATGTTCACCACTGGAATGACACGCTTTTCAGTTTTAAAACTACACGCGACACCAGCTTACGTTTTAAAAATGGTCAGTTTGTGATGATCGGCCTTGAAGTGAATGGTAAGCCTTTAATGCGTGCTTATTCGATCGCGAGTGCGAATTATGAAGAAGAACTCGAATTCTTCTCTATTAAAGTACAAGACGGTCCATTAACTTCTATCTTACAAAAAGTACAAGTGGGCGACGAAATCCTGATTTCTAAAAAGCCTACAGGCACTTTAGTACATGACGACTTATTACCAGGTAAAAATTTATACCTTTTATCTTCTGGTACTGGCCTTGCTCCATTCCTTTCACTGCTTCGTGATCCTGAAACTTACGAAAAATTTGAAAAAGTGATTATGGTTCACGGTACACGTTATGTATCAGAACTTGCTTATCAAGATTTGATCTTAAATGAACTTCCGAATCACGAGTTCTTTGAAGAATTAGGAATCAAAGACAAATTGGTATATTACCCAACGGTAACACGTGAGCCGTTCCATACCCAAGGTCGTGTAACCACAGCAATTGAATCTGGCGAACTATTTGAAAAAATTGGTTTACCACGTTTTAACCGTGAAACTGACCGTGCCATGCTGTGTGGTAGCCCTGCCTTCCTTAAAGATGTTGCAGCACTGCTTGATGAACATGGTCTAGTTGAATCACCACGCATGGGCGTAATGGGTGACTATGTGATTGAACGTGCATTTGTTGAAAAATAATTTTCAATCAGTAATCTAGAAAAACCGAGGTTTTAGCCTCGGTTTTTCTTTTTTAAATATGATTTAAATTAAGCTTAATTTTTTATTTATATTAATTTTCATAAAACCGTCATTTAATAAAACTAAATAAAACAATTAATCAAGCTGCCTCTAAATGAATCAAACGTTCAATATAATACCAACACTCTTCGATTTGAGCATGATCCTTATTCACTTTTGCATAAGCTGTCATACCATCTAAAATATTAATATACATCGCAGTAAGCACATGCGGTTGAAATACTTTAGCCTTTTCAAATAAATCTTCCACCAAGGCCATTAACCACTCTCGATATTCAACAATTGGCCCAATAATAGAGGGATATTGTTGTAGAATTTCTAAAGAGGCTTTTTGGAACATACAACCATGAAAATCATCTGAATTAAACCAAGATAAATGCCAAAAATAAACGGCCTTGATTTTCCCCAAATAATCATCTGCTGGAATTAAGCTGATTTCATGTTCAATGGCTGCCTGAATACTTTTATTCCTTCGAGACAAGCATTCTTCGATCAAGTTCTCTTTGGAAGGAAAGTATTTGTAGAACGTCATCTTAGCAACGCCCGACTCACTAATAATTCGATCCACACCTACAGAGCTGTAGTTATGACGGTTAAAAAGGTTTAGAGCCGTTGCAATAATATCTTCTTTTTTTGACATTTTATTATCCTTGTAGAATTCTATCAAAAAACTTAATGCATTATTTAGACATAGTTTACATGCTGGAAAGTTCTGGCCACTATGTATGTTTATGTTATTTTAAGAGCATTATAGAAAAGTCATATTTTCTTTATTGTTCCTCTTATAGGGTATGTAAAAATCAGTCTACATACAAGATCATTTGTAAAAAAATCTTTCTATTTTTAAAACATTTCTTTTTAACGTGAAGCAATTCACTTTTTGTTTACAGTTAAGTTAATTCATAAACTTTCTTGCTATTTTTTAGCCGACTTAATAAATTGATTTCACAAAAAATTCATTTTATATTTAAATCATCCAATAAAAAGATGTTTGGTTGAACTAATAGTTATATTCATAAGCAACCAAAGAAAATCTAAGTAAATAATTGGAAAAGCAATAATATTATTAATTCATCGAGTACAAAACTATGCCAAAAAAATTTGAAAACTTTAACGACCCAAGACAGAAAGCTATTGAAGGAATGAAGAATAGTATTTCTACTGAACAATGGAACAAGAACCTGAACTTTCTGAAACAATTACGTGCAGAAATTTCAAATCATCCTGTTTCACGTCATCCTGCCATTCAACTTTTAAATGACGGTGTTATTGATAAAGAAACCTTAAAACACATTCATTTAGAATATCGCCATGCCATTGTACAAGTATTTACGGATGCTTTATTAATGGCGCAATTCCAAAGCAAACAATTAGAACCACGTTTATTATCAGGTTCTAAAATGTTCCCACGCTTTTTACTTAATCTTAATATTCTGGATGAGTTTGGTTTCCGCCCAGGTTTAGACCAAGAAGGTTACTATTCAGGCAATCCTGAATATGCCCACTACCCACTGTTTGAAGATGTGTTAAATGACTTTGAACTCAGTCAAGCAGAACGGAATGACTATCAACCGTCTCTCATTTCACAACGCGTGCGCAATTATTTGGAAAACTCATTCCATAGCTACCAAGCAGTATCTGCATTATTGGCTGTGGCTGAAGAAGAAGTGATTCTATTTAGCCCTGCATTACGTCAGGCCACCAAAGCCGTTGGTTTTGATGTCGATAGCGGTTATTACTATGTGCATGGTGTTTCACATGATGCATCTGCTGAAGCGGCTGATGATGATCATGAAGACGATTTATGGTTCGTATTGGCACAAGCCTGTGTTGAATCTGAATATGCATCGATTCGCCAAATTTGCCTTGAATATTGCGATTTATGGGAACAGTTCTGGGATGAACAAATTGCCTATTATGGAACATTCAAAAAACTGGCTTAATCTCTTTTGCTCAAGGAAGCCATCTTCAACTTTTAGTTGAAAGATGGCTTTTTAATACCTTGGAGAATCTACAAAAGCATGAGTATGAAAGCCTTCTCCTCTGCTATTAAGATGAATTTAACCGAAGTTAGTCTACAATTTACGATATAATTCAACTTTCTTTCCCGCAAACGTTTCGCGCATGTTTTCACAATTTGATGTCAACTTATTGGTTCTGCTTGTTTTATTGGGTTGCGGTATTTTTAGTCAAAACACGGCAGTCACAATCGCAGCTGCTTGTCTAATCTTGGTTAAACTGACTCCTCTGAATCAGTTTTTCCCTTATATTCAAAATCATGGTTTGAATATAGGCATTATTATCCTGACCATTGGTGTATTGGCACCGATCGCAAGTGGCAAAATCAGCGGTGAAAGCATTCTAAAATCATTTATCAGTATTAAATCATTGGCTGCGATTGCAGTTGGATTATTGGTGGCGTGGCTCGGTGGACGCGGTGTCAAACTGATGAGTAATCAACCCGATGTAGTTGCAGGACTTCTGATCGGGACCGTGGCAGGCGTTGCGCTATTACGCGGCGTACCTGTAGGTCCATTGATTGCCGCAGGGATATTATCCCTGTTGATTGGTAAATCTTGATGAGACTAAAAACTATAAAATAGAGACTTATCGCGCGTTAGTAGATAGGTAGTGGTGCTGCCACTACCTGATAACCAACAATCACTGCTTACTGTTCATAATATGCGGTGCGTAACTTAGAAAACTTCTCCAACTGCTTAATAAAGCCTTCAAAGTAATTCTTTTCCTTATCTTCACTACGATAACCCGCATAAAGCTTCCGTCTTAAACCTTGCGGCGAAACACAGTCTAAACGACGACTCACGACCCAACCTTTTTGCTCATACTCATTCACCACCCAATCAGGTAATGCGGCAATACCACGCCCACTGGCAACCAATTGGATCAGCATCTGAGTAAGATCAGTCGTACGAATATGTTTAGGTTGAATATTGGCAGGGATAAACAAGTGCGCCATGATATCAAGACGATGCTTATCGACTGGATAGGTGATTAAAGTTTCTTCTGCCAAATCTTCGACTGAAACCTGTTCAGCACGCACCAAGGGATGGGTGTTGGAAAGCACTAAACGAGATTCATATTCAAAGATCGGAAAGTACTCAATCCCTTTTAATGCAATCGGGTCAGCTGTAATTAATAAATCAAATTCCGCATTTTGCAAGAGTTCATGTGGGTTGGATTCAAAGCCTGCTGCAAAGTCTAGGTCCACATCTGGATATTGCAGACGATATTGATTGAGTAATGGCATGAGCCAATCAAAGCAGCTATGGCATTCCGATGAGAAAATAATTCGTCCCGTTTGCCCATGCACAATACGGGTAATATCGGTTTGCGCAATTTGCACCTGTGGCAGTACATCATCTGCAAGTTTCAGTAAACGTTCACCCACATTGGAAAAACTCACAGGACGGCTACGACGGTTAACCACTTCCACCCCATACCAGTGATCCAATTCTTTTAATTGATGTGAGATTGCCGATGGGGTAAGGCATAAATCTGTTGCTGCAGATACCAATGAACCGTGCTCTCTTAAAGCAATTAACGTTTTTAAATGACGGAGTTCTAACACGACCACTACCATTATTGAATTTAATTCATCTTAGCATGATATTAATTAGTTTGTCTCAACATGGCTTTTATTTCATTATTTACCGTTCACGGTCGTTTAAAAACTCAGCACACCTATTGCAATTGATACGCTGATGCTTTTGGTATTAAAAAATTTTCAGCTTGAGCTGAGAACATTTCATGGAATTAGAGCTCCACAGAAGTTTAAAGCTTTTACAATAAACAATTCACTTTTGCAGACTATGCCGACGATGCCTCATCCAAGTCAAAAGACGCTTGAACGCCAAACACTCAGCCTACCTGAAGGACATGACAAACTTTTGCTGCATTCATGCTGTGCACCATGTTCAGGTGAAGTGATGGAAACCTTGATTGAGTCTGGCATCGACTTTTCAATTTTTTTCTATAATCCGAATATTCATCCTGTCAAAGAATATCTAATCCGTAAAGAGGAAAATATTCGCTTTGCCGAAAAGCATAATATTCCGTTTATCGATTGTGACTACGACACGGATAACTGGTTTGCCCGTGCCAAAGGCATGGAAAATGAACCTGAGAAAGGCATTCGCTGTACCATGTGTTTTGATATGCGCTTTGAACGTACCGCACTATATGCCTATGAACATGGCTTTAGTCTGATCAGCAGTTCACTGGGCATTTCACGTTGGAAAAATATGCAGCAAATTAATGATTGTGGTCTGCGTGCAGCGGCGCATTATCCAGATATCCAATATTGGGATTATAACTGGCGTAAACATGGCGGCGCAGTCCGTATGCTGGAAATCAGCAAACGTGAAGAGTTCTATCAACAGGAATACTGTGGCTGTGTCTATTCACTCAGAGATAGTAATCGCTGGCGTATGAGCAATGGTCGTGATCGCATTAAATTGGGCGTTAAATTTTATAGTAATGCAATGGATGACGAGTCAAATCAATAAAAGACGTCGAAATAAAAGGCTAATTCATCTGAATTAGCCTTTTCTCTTCTTAATTTACAGCAACACTGATAATGCTATAGAACTGATTGCTTGGTTTTTGCTTCGTATCGACTGCTTCACTGACTTCAATCAGATATTCGCCTGCTTTAGCAAAGACTAAATCAGCACTGCCATCTGCGGCAGTCTTCAAGCTCATGCCTTGCTTATCGGTTGCACCTTTAGCACGAATGACCACATTGGCATTGGCCAATGCTTGATTGGCTTTCGATGCTTTAATTTTCACCGTTTGATTGGCCTTTAGCTCGCTTGGATGAGTTAGAAACTCAACTTGAATTGGAGCTGTGCTTGCCTGCACTGACGTATTCTTCTCTTTAGACACATAAGTCAAAAATGTCCATTCACGGGTAATTTCAACAGGGGTAAATTTTTTCGCTTTTAAATCTGAAGGAATGACAAAATCACGCTCAGCTTTGGCAGGTGCTTTGTCTGCTGGCATATCAAAGAACATTTTCCATTCTTTTTGATCTTGCACATATTTCAATGGATAACTGGCACTGGTTTTGACCGTATAAGTCCCTGCTTCAGGCAATTTCAAATCAAATATAGTTGCCGAACTGAGCTTAGAATCTGGCTCAATCGTGGTTTTAGTTTTATTCGGTGCGGTAATCTCAAACTTCGCATCTTTTAATGCATATTCACTCTGTAAAGCCTCTTCTGCATAGCCCGAGATAATTGCAACTTGGGTTTGTTCCGTTGTATATGCAAGTGGTGCAACATAGGGTTCATGAGCAAAGCTATAAGCTGAAGCAAGCAACAATGAACTGATCAATAATTTTTTCACTCTTTTCCCACCCTTATAAAAATTTAGCTTGAAACATCTGTTTTGCATTATACATAAATGAAAATAATTATCATTCAATTAATCAACTTTTATGCTGTATCTGCAAATCAATTGAGCTAAAATTTGTGTTCTATTTCACTTTTCTTAAAGCGAGTCGAATATAATACGGCGGTACTTTTAGACTCAAAATATTATGTCCTCGCCAAACTCTCCCTTAGATTCCACACCCTCACACAATTATTCCTTATTCTTGGTTATTTTCTCCCTTGCGGTTGGTAGTTTTTGTATTGGTACTACTGAATTTGTGGCAATGGGATTGATTCAGGAAATTGCCACTGATTTAAATGTCAGTGTGCCACATGCAGGCTATTTCATCAGTGCCTATGCACTCGGTGTCATGGTGGGTGCTCCGATTATTGCGATTTTAGGGGCAAAAGTACCCCGTAAGACGCTATTGCTTAGCTTGATGCTGTTTTATGGCCTGGCCAATGCAGCAACCGCTTTTGCCACTACACCTGAAGCCATGTTGCTGTCTCGCTTTATTGCAGGATTTCCACACGGTGCTTACTTTGGTGTAGCAGCATTGGTTGCGGCAGAACTGGCAGGTAAACAACGCCGTGCCACAGCGATTGCACAAGTCATGATGGGACTCACCATTGCCAATGTCATTGGCGTGCCGATTGCCACATGGTTGGGTCAACAATTTGGCTGGAAATCAGGTTTTGAGTTTTCTGCGGTGATCGCGTTTATTACCCTGATCGGTGTCAGTCTATTTGTTCCCAATATCCCATTGCAGAAAACGGCCAGTATCAAAGCGGAGTTGGCAGGTTTAAAAAATATCAATATGTGGCTGACTCTTGCCGTTGGTGCAATTGGCTTTGGTGGCATGTTCTCGGTGTATAGTTATGTTTCACCGATTCTAACCGAATATACCTATGCCGATATTCGAGTGGTGCCTGTGGCCCTTGCAATTTGGGGTGTAGGTATGGTGATTGGTGGTCTGGTTGCTGGCTGGTTGGCAGATAAAAATCTATTTAAAACCATTATTGGCATCTTGATCAGTTCGGCACTGGCATTTGTTGCCGCCAGTTTTATGATGTCCAATCTTTATACAGCAATTGCGGCCCTATTCTTAATTGGTTTTACCGTGATCGGTCTAGGCGGTGCTTTACAAACCCATTTGATGGACATTGCGGGTGATGCACAAACTTTGGCGGCCTCACTGAATCATTCAGCTTTCAACTTGGCCAATGCGCTTGGTGCTTTCTTGGGCGGCTGGGTCCTCAGTCATAATATGGGCTGGTTAGCACCGATTTGGGTGGGTTTTGTATTAAGTTTAGGTGGTCTGGCGATTCTATTGATTGCGCTAGCGTACGCCAAATATTCACAAAAAATTGAATCTGCCGTGTCTTAATGGCAGATTCATTACTTTAAAAATTACGACATTAACTCTGCTATTTGTCGATCATGCCATCGAGAGAATAACAATAAGGCTGTGATCGACCCAATCAAGGCAAAAAACATATCTGATTGGGTATCCCACTCATCCCCTTGTGTCCCCAAAAACTCTTCTGCCCCTTGCCCCAAAGACAATGCTGCCGCCCATTCAATCAATTCATAGCTGGCACTGATTGCCAATACAATACAGATCACAATAAAGCTCAGCATTTTGCCTTTGCTTAAAATATGGTTGCGAATCAGAATTTCACGTGCAGCTATGGCAGGGACAAAGCCCTGCATAAAATGTCCAATTTTGTCATAGGGGTTACGTTCTAAACCAAACCATTGTGCCATCTCAAAACCCAACGGCACGCGTGCATAGCTATACGCCCCACCTACAATCAGTACGATGGCATGCAAGAAAATAAGTCCATATAACAGAGGGCTGAGCGGAAAAGCTTTGTAAGTGGCAAATAATAACGGGACCACAATCAATACGGGTATGACCTCAAGCCACCACGTGGTTCGATCGAAAGGCTGAATTCCAGAAATCAGCAGCAAAATAGCTAAAATCGCCGTGCCCAAATACAATAAAGAAATACGCATGCTGTTATAAAAGTAGTGATTTATTTCATTACATCATATAAAAAACCCAAAGCAAGTCCTTCGGGTTTTTGTTATAAAATCAGCAGATTGAATTTTTATTTCACGGCATCTGCCACTTCTTTCAGCATGTCCTTCATACCATCGAGACCATTGTTCATCAGATACCAGTTACTTGAATCCAGATACACAATATTGCCATTTTGCGCGGCTTTAGTTTGGTTGATAATCTTATTATTCAACACTTGTTTTGCACCTTGCTGATTTTCAGTAATTGCAGCACCGCGGTCAATCACGAATAGATAATCTGGATTTTTCTGAGCGATAAATTCATGCGACACCGCCATACCATGCAAGCCCACTTTGATTGAAGGATCTGCAGGAGTAAAACCATATAGATCATGGATATTACCGAAGCGTGAGCCTGGGCCATACGCTGCAATTTTGCTGTTATTGACCAAAATCACTAACGCTGTTTTACCCTTAGTCTTGGCTTTCAATGCGTTAATGTCTTTTTCTAAAGTTTGCAACTGCTGCTCAGCTTCTGGCTTTTTACCCACCATTTCAGCGATATTTAGGGTTTGCTGTTTAAAGGAATTAAACTGATCGTTGTAATCCACATCAACAAAATAAGTCGGCGCAATCTGTTTAATCTGGCCCATCAGATTTTCCATACGGCCACTCATGAGAATCAGCTCAGGCTGACTGGCTGCAATTTTTTCCAGATTCGGTTCTTTGGCTGTTCCAATATCCAGATACTTCCCATCATTAAAACCTTGCAATACTTTCGGTAAGGGCGTGCCTTTGGGTAAGGCCACCACTTTATCACTCGCACCCAAGGCATGAATGGTATTTAGGGCATTGGTATCCAGTACCGCAATACGAGACAAGTTTGCAGGAATCGTGATCTGACCAGCCTTACTGTTAAAGCTCAAACTATCCTGTGTCGCAGTAGAATTTACATCCTGTTTTGCCGAAGGTGCTTCGGAATTACCACATGCAGCCAAGACCACACTCAGCATCATGACTGGCAATGTTTTTTTGAAAAGCATAACGAACTCCTAACTAATAAAATACAAACCTAATTTGTGCTGTTGAACCTGTTGAATCGGGATATGAAAATCAAAAATATCGTTGAGAATGCGTTCATCCATCATCTGCTGAGGATGACCTTGGTAGACCAATTGCCCTTCTTTCATGGCAATAATGTGATCGGCATAGACCGAGGCAAAATTGATGTCATGAATTACCACAATGATGGATTTTCCATGATTTTCAGCCAGATCTTTTAACACCTTCATAATCTGTGAAGAGTGCTTCATATCCAGATTATTCAAAGGTTCGTCCAGCAAAATATAATCGGTGTCTTGTGCCAGAATCATGGCGATATAAGCACGCTGACGTTGACCACCTGACAGCTCACTCAATTGGCGATGGCGTAATGCTTCTAAATCCATATAGGCAATGGAACGGTCAATCACCTCACGATCTTCTGCGGTCAAGCGTCCTTGTGAATAGGGAAAGCGACCAAATGCCACCAAATCTTCAATACTGAGTCGTAACTCGGTGTGGTTGGACTGTTTTAAGATGGCCAGTTTTTTTGCAATCTCGGCACTTTTCATTTGGCGTAGATCCTGCCCATCTAGCAACACTTGTCCCTGATCAGCCTCGATTAGACGGCTCATGATCGAAAGCACGGTACTTTTTCCCGCGCCATTCGGGCCAATAAAAGCCGTAAACTGACCTTTGGCAATGCTCAGTGAAAGCCCATGCACCACCTGTTGTTGCTGATAGCTTTTGCTTAAATTCTTTAGCTCTATTGCCATTTTTTATTTTCCTTCAGTAATATCCAGAAGAAATAAATTCCACCGACAAAATTAATGATCACACTCAATGTGGTTTTTAAATTCAATACATGCAGCACCACGAATTGCCCAACCATCAAACACAGAATGCTGACCAGAATAATGCCGATTAATAAGATGTGATGTTGATGGGTCTTGAACAGCTCAAGGCTAATGTTGAGTACCAGCAAGCCAAGGAACATCATGGGGCCTGCCAAGGCTGTCGCAGAAGCTAACGCCAATACCACCAGAATCAATAACAAGCGACTGGTCTTGTCATAATCCAGACCCAAATTCAGAGCATGATCGCGTCCCAACGCCATCACATCCAACTTGTGATAATGCTTTAAGCTGTAAAACAGAATCGGCACAATGGTCAGCAAAGACAGTCCAACGGTTTCCATTTTCACCACATTAAAACTGGCAAAACCGGCATAGGCTGCAATCTGAAATTCATCAGGATCGAGCAAGACTTGAAAAAAGGTGGTCATGTTGTCGAATAAAGTTGAACAGATCAGCCCGACCAACAACAAGAAGTAAATATTTTGCTGTGCAACTTTCTTAAAAATAAAGCGATACAACAATAAGGCAAAGCTCAGCATTAACACCAAGCTAATCAAATAATCCAAGACAAAGTTAAATGACAGCAAGGTGCTGGCACCAAAGAAATAAATAATCTTGGTCTTGGATAGTTCATATAACTTATCCAATCCTAGAGCCTGTGGTGTCACGACCCGATTATTGACAATGGTATGAAACACCAAGGTCGACACCCCTACAGCAACGCCAGCGACAATGATTGCGGCTACAGTTTTTAAACGCAGACCGAGTGCATATTGCCATGTCACACCTAAGCCCCAACCCAAATACAAGGCAATGCTGAGGATAGTTAAAAAGGCTAAAACAATGAGCTTGGTTTTATGTGGCATAGCGGTATCTCCTGAGCAATAACCACAGGAAAATCACACTACCAACGATGCCCATAATCAGACTCACCGACACCTCATAGGGATAGATCACCACCCTGCCAAAGACATCACATAGCAGAACCAGTAAAGCACCGAGAAGCGCCGTATGTGATAAGGTTCGGCGGATATTGTCACCTAGATATAAGCTGACCAAATTCGGTACGATCAGCCCAAGAAACGGAATCGCACCCACAGTCACAATCACCACACCTGTAATCACCGAGACCAGTAACAAGCCCAAAAATAAGGTCTGTTTATAATTCAGTCCAAGATTGGTGGCAAAATCCTGTCCCAAGCCTGCCAAGACAAAACGATTGGCAAAGATATAAATCAGAATCAACACAGGAACACTAAGATAGATCAGCTCATATTGACCATTTAAAATGGTGGAAAAGTCACCTTGCAACCACCCCGCCAAGTTCTGCAATAAATCCATTTGCAAGGCGATAAAGGTGGTAAAGGCCGAGATAATACTGCCGAAAATCATCCCCACCAGTGGAACAAAGACGGTATCCCGATGCTTGAGGGTTGCCAGAATGCTCATAAAGGCCATTGCCCCGATCAGTGTCACAGTTATGGCAAAACCTGTTTTTACAAAAATTGAAGCACTCGGTAGCAAGATAATCGAAACCAGTACACCTAAACGAGCACAGTCATATAAACCTGCGGTGGTTGGCGACACGAAACGGTTGCGACTGAGGGATTGCATAATCAAACCGCAGACGCTCAGGCCCGCACCTGCTACAACAATTGCCATAAGACGCGGCAAACGACTGGTCCAGAACAATTGCCAGTCCAGTGGATTACCTGCCCACAAACCGGCAAGACTCATCTCGCCTACACCGACAAATAGGGAAATCAATGCCAGTGGAAGCAATAATAAAATTAGATAACGCCGCTTAATCATGTTGGGAGAAATTCATCAGTTGCGTAAACTTAAAATAAGCTTAAAAATTACAAAACATTAAACAAGAAACTATCACAAATGATAAAGATTATTGTTAACTTTTTTAAATGAAATAGCTTTTGTGTGAAGTAGCACTTAATGAACTGAACTTTTAATTTTTAATAAAAAAGCCCTAAGTCTCAGTGTTACCGAGCTTTAGAGCCGAATTGAGTGTCGCCACATCCGAATAAATGGCTAAGCATTACCAATTTATACTGAAGCCTTAGGCTACATTTTTATAATAAATTTCAAATTATTCAGGAAGCTTTTCACCACAGTGTGGGCAGTAACGACACAGTTTCTTTTCCTGCTCCTGATCTTCAAGCAGCTTTTCTCTGATCAGTTGCATAATAATTTCATGGGTCTGCTCTTTGGGTAAACCGACCTTTTTGCGAATTCGTTCTATTTCCACTTGATCATGCAGTAGGTCCAAACCTTTGGCCTGAAGTACCTCCCTAAACTCTTGCTCCAGTCGCTGATTACGCATATTTAATTCATTGGCAAGGCCAGAAGCCAAAATACCCGCAGGTAAAGCAGCAATACCGACACCAAGAATGGTAATGAATGCACCGAGTATCCGACCCAAGTTAGTCACAGGAGTCACATCGCCATAACCAACAGTGGTTAAGGTAACCACTGCCCACCACATCGATTGTGGTATTGAACTAAACGCCTCAGGCTGGGCTTTATTTTCCACCACATAAATCGCGGATGCCGTCATCACGATCATAATCACCAAGATAAAAATGACCGCTTGGAATGAGCCTTTTTCGCGTTGAATCACGCGCAATAAAATTTGCAGGGAAACAAAATAACGGGTTAGCTTGAGTAAGCGAACCAAACGTAAGACCCGCAAGAAACGTAAATCGATCGGAACAATGAAATTGAGATAAGCAGGTAAAATCGCCAATAAGTCGATAATTGCCCCGCCACTTTTCATCCAGCGAACTCGTTGTTTCCACGCAGGCTCTTGTGGCTCTTCCTCAACAATACTCCAGAGCCTGAGCAGGTATTCGCCACTAAAAATCATGATCGAGAGATTTTCAAAGATATCGAAATAAGGCTTGTACAGTTGATAAAATTCGTTGACGGACTCCAACAAAACCGCAGCAACGTTGCCAATAATCAAGGCAATCAATAGATAGTTTACACAGGTACTTACCGTACTTTTATAGTCATCATTGTGCAAATTGTCATAAACAAAGCGTCTTAATTGCTGCCATGAAAATTGAGTCATACCATACTTATTGTTTGATCAAGCAAGCTGAAAATGTAGCATGATGCTTTCATATTTAATAAGGGATTTTAATCTGAAGCCCTATTTTTCTCGAATTAAACAAAATCATTCGCCAACTCATTGCCCTATATAACGCGGTTTCAACAAAATTTTCTTTGCAGTTTGGCGCTCGCGTCAACGATAATAAAAGCTTAGTGGTTATTTTCTTTAACGATTCATTCATAAAGAACTATAAATTTTATTAAACCCGTGACAACAAGGGGAATTTACATGGGATTTAAAGCTCTCCCGACGCTGATCTCTTTATTTATTGCATTACTGATCTGGTTCGTGATTCCTGTACCCGCTGGCGTTGATCCTGATGCTTGGCATTTACTGGCGATGTTTGTCGGTGTGATTGCTGCCATTATTGGTAAGGCCATGCCGATTGGTGCGATTGCGATTATTGCCATTACATTGGTCGCCGTGACAGGTGTTACCAATGATAGTCCAAGTGGCGCCATTCAAGATGCGCTCAGCAGTTTTGCCAATCCACTGATTTGGTTGATTGGTATTTCGATCATGATCTCTAAAGGCTTGCAAAAAACTGGACTCGGTGCACGCTTAGGCTATTTATTTATCGCAGTTTGGGGCAAGAAAACCATTGGTATCGGTTATAGCATGGTGCTGTCTGAGCTGATTCTTGCACCTGTTACCCCAAGTAATACTGCACGTGGTGGTGGGATTATTCATCCGATTGTACGTGCAATTTCTACCAGTTATGACTCTGACCCAGCCAAAGGCACCGAAGGCCGAATGGGGAAATATTTAGCTTTGGTGAATTACCAAGCCAACCCGATTACTTCTGCCATGTTTATTACCGCAACCGCCCCAAACCCTTTGGTGGTTGATCTGGTGGCGAAAGCAACCAATAGCCAGATTTCACTGAGTTGGAGTACTTGGGCACTGGCGATGCTATTACCAGGTTTGATTGCCTTGATTATCATGCCGTTGATTATGTACTGGATGTATCCACCTGAAGTCAAAGAAACCCCAAATGCGGCTCAGTTTGCCAAAACCAAGTTAAAAGAAATGGGCCCCGTCAGCAAAAATGAAATCATTATGCTGGGTGTATTTGGTATTTTACTGCTGTTATGGGCAGGCATCCCTGCCATGATTTTTGGCTCAGCTTGGGCGGTTGACCCCACCACGACAGCCTTTATTGGCTTAGGACTACTACTCATCACTGGCGTACTGACTTGGGAAGATATCCTGACGCAAAAAAGCGCATGGGATACCATCACTTGGTTTGCGGCCTTGGTGATGATGGCGACTTATTTAAATAAGCTCGGTTTAATCACATGGTTCTCAGGTGTGTTAGAAACAGGTATTGGTCATTTAGGACTGAGCTGGATGCCTGCCTGTTTATTGCTCATGCTTGCCTATCTATATGCACATTATATGTTTGCCAGTACCACAGCACATATCACCGCCATGTTTGCAGCCTTCTATACGGCTGGACTGGCGTTAGGTGCACCACCGATGTTATTTGCCTTAATGATGGCAGCTGCTTCAAGCATCATGATGACCTTAACCCATTATGCAACAGGTACATCGCCTGTGGTATTTGGTTCAGGTTACACCACGCTGGGTGAATGGTGGAAAGCTGGCTTTGTCATGAGTGTGGTCAATATCATTATCTTTGTGGTGATTGGTGGACTTTGGTGGAAAGTATTGGGTTATTGGTAGGATGATTTAGTTTAAAAAAGCCCCTATCAAAGGGGCTTTTTTATGTATGTATTTAAAGAATACTAAGATTATAAGCCCAGACACCGAATAAAATGATATCAGCGCCATTAATTAGGCTTGATGTCATAAACCCAGTTTCGTGCTTGCTGATCGGTTGTCGTTTCGCAGACATAGTAATCTTGATGCCACGAGTCTTGATGGAAGATTTCCTTTTTGTGGTAGCTGACTTGTTTGCCATTTTCGACACAGATAAAACTGTCACCTTGATCTTTCACAGCTGAACCGTTAAGAAATCCACCAATACATAAGAAGCGGGATTGTTTCGCCATTGAGTTGAATCAACTTTTTAAATCACTCATTTTCGAATGATTAAACGATGGATGATTTAAACTGTAAAGACAAAATTACGAGACCATATCAATTAAAACTATGAGATCGGCATCATGACTTAATCTATAAGCTTAAATTTCCCTTACAACACGGAAACCCCACATGGTTGAACGCGCCTGAGAAGAATAATAAGCATTGCGGTAAGCCGTTCGCACATTATGTACGTTATAAATCCATGCACCACCACGTAATACAGGGAAATTACACAGACCATTATTTTCTGCACCCCAACGTATTGCTGTTGCAGGCGCACCTTGATAATTGGCATGCCAACAATCATCTACCCATTCACGTGCATTGGCAAGTACGTCGTATAGTCCAAAGGCATTCGGTAAAAATGAACCCACAGGTGCGGTATATGCATAACCATCGTTACAGTTAAATGCTCGCCATGTGGCTGTATTGGTTTCTGTGGTTGTCGTACTTACATCCAAAACATTGGCATATTTGCAGGCTTGATCACGCTCAGGGTCATTGCCCCAATAAAATGCAGTAGATGTCCCTGCCCGTGCTGCATATTCCCATTCAGCCTCGGTCGGCAAACGGTAGGTTTTTCCTGTTTTTTCAGACAGCCATGCCGCAAAAGCCTGACCATCTTCACGGCGTACACAAACGACGGGGTCTTGGGCAGTTTGTGCAAATCCAGGATTGCTCGGGTTTAAGTCCTTGCGATACCACATATTATATTCACCATCACGTACCTCCCAGCTTCGACATCCTTGCACTTCCCAGCCTGTTTCTTTCTGAAATTGCTGAAATTGAGCAACCGTGGTTTCATGAGCTGCCATTGCAAATGGTTTCGTGACATTGACTTGATGCTGAGGCAATTCATAAGGTCTTGCCTGTGCAGGCACACCTTCTCGCTCCTGCTCTTCCAGTGTCCCGCCCATTTGATGACTTCCTGCGGGGATCACACTCAACTCAGGACAAAAGCCATCAGAACAATCTTTAAATTTGAATGCCGCAACAGTCTCTGCATTAACATTTACGTTGGTTAAACGTGCAGGCTGAATCGATACATTCATTTGTGGTGGTTTATTAAGCTGTTCCGTTAATAAATCAATCGTTCCCTGCCACTCATTCAACATTTCACGCAGCATTGCAGGACGCTCCATACTCACGCCCGTGCCATCATAACCTGGTGCATTACAACGTTCACGGATAAAAGTCGCCTCCGAATGAAGTTGAGTGAGTTTAGGCAACATACGCTGATCAATGAAAGTGGCTAAATTATTCTGCTGCGTGGTTAATGCTGCTCTCAAATCTTGCAAGGCAGTTAATGCTTTATTATTTTGTTCTATCGCATCTCGGTATACCACATCACATTGATCATTTTTCCAAACAAGGCTCTGACTTAAAGCGGTTAAGGCTACTGTGGTTGTTTGCAGCTTTATTTCAGAATTTATTTTTTTCTTATCATCATCGTTGCAGGCTGCCAATAGACACCCTGCAAAAACAATCCCTGCTGCTTTAGCATAAGCTTTGGTTAAAGTTTCCATCATCAAACTCCTTTTTATATGACTGAATAAAACCCTGTATGTTTAAGCTACAACACAGTAAATATTGAGCTTGAGCTAAACAGAAAAGTTTATTGTTCATGAATAATTAAAATGTATTGATGATTTAATTAGCATAGAAAAGAAGCAAATTCGAAATTGCTCTAGAAAAAACACAGATTAAAATGATTCTGAAAAGTAAAGCTTCATTTTTAATACATTGATTTTGCCTAAATTGTTAAGTCACATCTAGCATAACGATTAGGCACAATATCAAAAAAAATAAGGGCTGATTACTCAGCCCTTATTTTTAGCTCACTCACGTATTAGGTTAATTGAGCTGCTTGGATTTTCTTGGTATCAACTTGATCAGCTTCTTTTGTATATTCGCTCATCTTGTCGAAGTTCAAGTATTTGTAGATGTCAGCAGAAGCGCTGTCGATTTGCGACGCGTACTGTTGATATTCTTCTGGGCTTGGTAATTTACCAAGAACCGCAGCCACAGATGCAAGCTCAGCAGAAGCTAAGTAAACGTTTGCACCTTGACCTAAACGGTTCGGGAAGTTACGTGTAGAAGTCGATACACATGTTGTGTTCGGTGCTACACGTGCTTGGTTACCCATACACAATGAACAGCCTGGCATCTCTGTACGCGCACCAGCACGGCCATAGATGTTATACAAGCCTTCTTCCATCAATTGATGCTCGTCCATACGTGTTGGTGGAGCCAACCATAAACGAGTAGACAATGAACCACCAGGTACTTTGTCAAGTAACTGACCCGCTGCACGGAAGTGACCGATGTTGGTCATACAAGAACCGATGAATACTTCATCAATCTTGTCACCTTGAACGTCAGAAAGAAGTTTCGCGTCATCTGGATCGTTCGGGCAGCAAAGAATTGGTTCTTTGATATCAGCAAGATCGATTTCGTAAACTTTTAAGTATTCAGCATCAGCATCAGCTTTCAACAGGCTTGGGTTATCTAACCACTTCTGCATGTTTTCAGCACGGCGTGCCATAGTACGCGCATCGCCATAACCTTCTGCAATCATCCACTTCAACATGGTGATGTTAGAACGTAAGTATTCAGCAACTTTCTCTTCAGAAAGTGTGATTGAACAGCCAGCAGCTGAACGCTCAGCAGATGCATCAGAAAGTTCGAATGCTTGCTCAACAGTCAAGTCATTTTCCATTTCTGATAAATCGATCTCAAGGATACGACCAGAGAAGATGTTTTTCTTACCTTTCTTCTCTACAGTTAAGTCACCCGCTTGAATTGCGTAGTAAGGAATTGCATGTACAAGGTCACGTAAAGTGATACCAGGTTGCATTTTACCTTTGAACTTAACCAATACAGATTCAGGCATATCAAGTGGCATAACGCCAGTTGCAGCTGCGAACGCAACAAGACCAGAACCCGCTGGGAATGAAATACCGATTGGGAAACGTGTATGTGAGTCACCACCAGTACCAACAGTATCTGGAAGTAACATACGGTTTAACCAAGAGTGGATAATACCGTCACCTGGACGTAAAGATACACCACCACGGTTCATAATGAAGTCAGGTAATGTATGGTGAGTTGTTACGTCAACTGGTTTTGGATACGCAGCAGTGTGACAGAAAGACTGCATCACTAAGTCAGCTGAGAAGCCCAAGCACGCTAAGTCTTTTAACTCATCACGCGTCATAGGACCTGTTGTATCTTGAGAACCAACAGTGGTCATCTTAGGTTCACAGTAAGTACCCGGACGGATACCTTGGCCTTCAGCTAAACCACATGCACGACCAACCATCTTCTGCGCTTGAGTGAAACCTTTGCCAGTGTCAGCAGGTTGTACTGGTGTACGGAACAATGCTGAAGGTGCAAGGCCTAATTCTTCACGCGCTTTCGCAGTCAAACCACGACCGATGATCAAGTTAATACGACCACCAGCACGTACTTCATCTAAAAGTACAGGGGTTTTAAGCTCAGCTTCTGCAATTTGTGCACCATCTTTGAATGCAGTTACTTTTGCAGCAGCGTGATCAATTTTCAATACAACTTCGTCGCCCATGTTCATGTTGGCAACGTCGATTTCTACAGGTAATGCACCTGCATCTTCCATTGTGTTGAAGAAAATTGGCGCGATTTTAGAACCTAAGCACACACCACCATCTTTTTTGTTTGGAATGTGTGGGAGTTCGTCACCGAAGAACCAAAGTACAGAGTTAGTTGCAGATTTACGAGAAGAACCTGTACCAACAACGTCACCCACGTAAGCAACTTGGTTGCCTTTCGCGATCAATTCTTTGATTTGGTTTAATGGACCAACTTCACCTGGTTTTTCAGGGTTGATACCGTCACGCTCGTTTTTCAACATTGCGTTTGCGTGTAATGGGATGTCTGGACGGCTCCAAGCGTCTTGAGCTGGAGACAAGTCATCCGTATTGGTCTCACCTGTTACTTTGAACACAGTGATTTTGATTTCTTCTGGAACGTCAGCACGGCTTGTGAACCATTCTGCATCAGCCCAAGATTGTAATACTGCTTTAGCAGCAGCATTACCTGCTTTTGCTTTGTCAGCTACGTCATGGAACGCATCAAATACAAGAAGTGTTTTCTTTAACGCTTCAGCCGCTAATTCAGCAAGCTCAGCATTGTCTAGAAGTTCAACAAGTGGTGCTACGTTATAACCACCAAGCATTGTACCTAGTAAGTAAACTGCACGTTCTTTAGATACGAGTGGAGAGGTTGCTTCGCCTTTTGCAACAGCAGCTAAGAAAGCAGCTTTTACATATGCAGCTTGGTCAACACCTGCTGGAACACGATTTTCTAGTAAATCTACTAAATAAGCTTCTTCACCTGCTGGTGGATTTTTTAATAAGGCTACGAGTTCAGCAGTTTGAGCATCATCAAGCGGCTTCGGTGGGACTCCGAGTGCGGCACGTTCTTCAACGTGTTGGCGGTAAGCTTCTAGCACAGTGTTATTCCTCTTTTTTAAAAAATTACTTGTAAGTTCCAGCTTGCTACAAGCTTTACAAGTAATGTGGACAGCAAAATTTTACTAGACTTCGCGTTAAATGTTAATGCAACTACCGTATTTCTACGTGATGCCCATTATTTTATAGCGAAATGTTCATCCCTTGGAAATACCGCTTTGGTCTTAGGTTAAAGTCTAATAAAACAATAAATTACATCCATAAAAAAAGACAAACGGTGTTGTCTTTTTTATATACACATTAAAAAAGTTTATAGTTAGGCAGCTTGTCATGTGGGGTTACCAAGCATTCTTCCATAAACTGTTTCTTTAAATTTTCACGTAATGCTTCTGGATCTTTTTTCAGTTGATCGGCAGGAAGTGCATAAACTGTGTCCAAAATTTTAAAGATAAACTTACGCGTGGTCTCATCTTCAATCTTTGCCGCATACTCCGTTGCTTGTTTTTGCTCAATTCCATTTTGACGATCCAATGTGATCGAACGTGCAGCGTTACCCACACTGACGCAATAGCCATGCCATTGTTCTTCAGGGGTTAACGGCTTTTTCTCAGCACAACCAGCCAAAACTAAACCTATTGCAATAAACAAAACTTTTTTCATCATCATACTGCGGCTAATTTGATGCACACATCATACTGAAACTTGTTTATTTTGCAAAAGGAAGCCTTTAAAACCATGCTTTCCGTAATAAAAACATACAAATCATTTGCTACAGCGCATGTTATTGCCTAACTTTTGACACTTTCCTCCATTGGCAGACAGATATGTCGTTCCTGCGACCAGATTATAGGACTTGCCTTTCATATCCCAACATCTGACCCCATTGCAGTTTTTGACGGCGATAAGCACGTCACTTGTCGCAGTAAGATTGCCTGTGGCTGTTGTGGTCGTCGTTACAGGTTTGGTTGGTGTTGTTGCTGTAGTTGCAGTCACTGTTGTGATTTTTGGCTCTTTCAGTGCCGTTCCAGTTTGAGCAGTCGGCTGTTGTACTGTGGTAGCGCTATTCTTTTTGACTGGATCGAGCTGAGGTTCTTGTCTTTGTACAGGTTGGGGCGTTGCTGAATAAGTGGTAACGCCTTTGGCATCGACCCACTTATAGTATTCCTTGGCATTGACTTGGAGTGTTGAACTGAGGAGCACTAAGCCAAGCACTGCCCAAAGCTGACCAAAAGTGACAGATTTCATTTATTTTCTCCAAAAAATGTCATAAAATCATTAATTTTCAATACCTTATATCAATTCTATCACATTTTTTATTTTCTAAAATCATTGGTTATAAAAAACCTGCTCTAAATAAAGCAGGTCTGTATTTTTAGTATTTAACAAAACGCGGTTCGGTACAGGCGGAGTAATAAACTTCGCAGTTGGTGTCATTCCTTTGACAATGCTTAAGCCCTCTCTCTGATGCTTCCTTAATAGTCGCATTACTAAAAGTATTTATAAACTTTTGACCTAAAATCATCACAGCACATTGATTATGATAAGTTAAGTGCACTTCACAAGATTGACCGCCTTTCTGTTTACAATCAGCCATCGCCAAGCGTTCTGCTTCTTCCTCACTGTCTGCCCCCACTACGACTCCAAGTACGCCACCTTTCGGTGATGGTGCAATCGCCCCCCATGTCTTTACCCAATAACCTGTTGGTTGTGGTGGCTGCTGTGAACCTCCTTGTTGTGATTGCTGTTTCCAATAACATAAAGGTGTTGGAGCAATTCCGTTCCCCCCAGGTTGCATACCTGCCAACACTTCATTGGGGCCTGGGCCTGCACCACATACATGAGGTGCTTGTGCATAAGCTGAACCACTTAGACCGAGCAAACCCAAGCACAGTAAATGTTTTATAAACTTATTCATTTCAAACCCTCCTTTTACGCACATCCCTCTATTGTGCGGTTGTCCAAACATCACAACAGGCACACTCAAAAAGCGGATTTATGTATTCCACTATAAAAATCAAAGTGGTTCAGAACAATGGTTTTAATTTTGAGCCAAGGGCTAAAAGGATCTAAATGACAGGCTTAAAACTCTAAATTATGAAAATAAAACAATGAATTGGGTCTTTAAATCCTTAAACTAAGCATCAGCATAGATATTCAAAAATTGTCCCAGATGGTTAATACATCTGTCCTATTTGATTTTTAGATGGATGGTTTTTTGAGATGTTAAAAACACTTACTAGTTAGATTTCAATTTACTCTGTAAATCAAGTATTTGTTCGTGAAATTCTTTTGCAATTTTATCGTTTTCATCTCTTCTTTCCTTATCTGTCTTGTTATCGAATACAGATACAAGACTTGAGTCTCTTAATTTCTTTTTTTCGGCTTCGAGTTTGCTTATTTTTAAAAGTATACTGTCATTTTGTTTATAACTATTTAATTGATCATTCAAAGAGTTATTGTAAGATATGGCTTGATTTAACCTTGAAGTCAATATTTCTTTTTCACTATTTAACTCACTAATTTTATTATTTAAATTCCTTACATTATTGTCATTCACAATTAATTCACTATTACTCTTATTTAAGTGAGTAGAGAGCATTTCAGTTGAGCTATTTAAACGATCAAAATCAGCTTTTTTTTCTTGATAATTTTTTTCTAACCGATCGTATGAACTTTGCAGACTAGAATTAGCTTGCTTTAGAGCATCTACTTGAGGTCCATAATAATATTGACTGACGAAAAGCATAAAGCCAGGAAAAGTTATTGCTAAAGAAGCTAAAAATGCAGGTGTATTTTTTTTAAGAAAATTAAAAAATTCCATGAGTTTCCAAAAATAGTTGGTAGGATTTAAACTTATTTTCTATCTATTCAAATGTTAAAAATATATACAGTTGTTCAAGCACCTCAACAGATGCATTCAAAAAGCGAATTTATTTATTCCACTATAAAAACAAAAACTATTCAGAACAATGGTTTTAACTTTAAGCCCAAGACTAAAACGACCTAAATGACAGAATTAAAATTCCAAATTATGAAAATAAAACAATGGATTGAATCTTTTAATCCCTCAATTAACCATCAGCATAGATATTCAAAAATTGTCCCAGATGGTTAATACATCTGTCCTATTTGATTTTTATATGGATGGTATTTTCGAGAGATTCGGACCGTGTTACAACCATAAAAAAAGAGGAACTATTTCATCGAAATAATTCCTCTTTCTGATGCTAAACCAAGCTTAAAGCCGGCTTAGAATCTCCAGTTATAGAATACGTCAATTGCACGTTCTAAAGACTGACTCGCTTCCAGATATAAGCGACGGTTCATCTGATAACGCAAGGTCAATTTATTCACTGGGGTAAATACACCAATACCATAACGAATAAATAGATCTGGTGTGATATAGCCTGTCAGACTCACCTGCGTATCATCCCCTGTACCCTGTGCATCCAATGCCAAACCACTCAAACCAAAGGTTCGACCAATCTGGTTGGTCAAGGCACGCGTACCGCCCAAGCCCATACTGATACCCGCTGCAGCAATGGTGTTATTTACGTCTGACTTAAAGCCTTCGGTATTACTTAAACCACTGTTACCTTCATTAATACGGCCTGTCAGTAAGGCATTCAAGGCTTCTTGTTCAGACAAGCCGGCATCGTTATAAATCTGAATATTCGGCACAGTCGCTGTACCCGTGACACGGACCCCGACCATACTACCTTGAACCGGTTTATTGGCATCAATATCCAACGTCGGGTTGGCCAATGGTCCATTGAAACGTGCAATCGCTCGATTCAAATCAAGACTTTGGCCATAGGCTTCAATCTTCACTTTTTGACTGACACCAATCGCACCATTGGCACGCATGGCAGTTTCTAAACCACGTTGTGATAAGTGCAAACGACCGACCAATGGTATGGTACTTTCGAAACCTTGGAAAATGACTTGATTGCCTAAAGTCACGGTCATATCAGCACGAATATCCCACGGTTTAGCCGCTTTTAAGGTCGCCAGCAAGTCTTGGCCTTGTTGCACCACACGCACATCAGGCGACAAATTCACGACGGTTGCAGAACTTTCAGGCATTGAAATACGTGCACGTGGTACATCAATTTTCCCTTTCAAGCTTAAACGCTGCGCAAAAGGATAAACATCCAAGCTTAAATCAGGCTCTACAATCGCCGTGATCATCGGCGCTTGACGTACCAATAAGTTGTCACCTTTCAATGTTAGATTTAAATGTGGGTCATTTTTCCAATCAAAATTACCTTTTAAGCGTCCAACACCCTGACCACTGTTAAATGCACCATCAATACTGGCAGATTGCTGACGGATCGAAGAATAAAGCTGGATATTGCTTAAATTCACAGGCAGCGAGATCATTGAAATAGCACCATTTTTCAAGCGCATTTCACCTGCAAATTGGGGTTGGGTCAGTGTTCCATCCATTTTACCCGCCAAAGCCAGAGTCCCTGACATTGAACGTACATCTTTAATAAATGGCTTAAAGACTTTGAGCTGTACATCATTAAATGCGACTTCACCACGCAATGGCATATTGGCTTGATATGGATTAACAATTACATTGGCATAACCGGTACCAATGTCTGGTGTTTTCATATCGACACGTAATAACAAACCTTCGCTGATACTTTTCGCAATCAGACTCAATTCATCATAAGTGACCGTTGTAGCAGGATCTTGTGGATCATCCGCCGCCAATCCGATTTCACCTTTCTGGGTAACTAAACGCGCATCCAGTTTCGGATGACTACCCTGAGCCCAAGATGCTTTGGCATAACCATTCAATTGACCTGTGACCGCCAAACCTTCAGGCATAAATGCGGTAAAATCTTTTAAATCTAGATTTTTGGTAATGAAGGAGAAGCTGCCTTTGGCTTTGCTAAGACGTGCAGGCTGATCCAGACATAACTGGCTGCTGGAACTCTGCCAGCAATGCTGACCGACATACAATTCCTGTTGTGCGGTCGTATAGATAATCGGCGCACTTTGGTTTTGTACCAAACTGATATTACGTGAAGTAAAATTACCTTTTTGCAATTGGCCTAACCAATCGTTCTTCGGATTGAAACCACCTGCCAGTTGTAAATAGAAATTCGATTGACGGTTTTTACTCTCCACCTTCAACACATGTGCCTTGCGTGTTCCCGCTAGATTCACGGTTGCATGTTCGATTTCGCGATTACCATTACGCAAACGGTCTAAAGTTGCGGTCAGCTGAGTAGGTGTGGTTTCAGAAGTCGGTAATTCACCTTGCACTTTTAATGAACGAATCGTCACCAGATCATTAAAGGCAAAATTATCAACCATCATATTTGCAGTTGCTTTTAGGCGCGGCTGTGACTGTACATTTAAACTGCCATAGGCACGACCACGTAAGCCTGGATAAAGCTCATACAAGGCAGGTGCATTCAACTTAATCCGTAAGTTTTGCGCATTGCCTGTGGCTTGTAACTGGTTCTGTGCATAAGCAAAGAATAAGTCATTGGCTTCAAATTGTTGCGGCAAGAAACCTTCTTGGTTCGAATCAAGCAATAAACTCAGATTACCGCGACCACGAATCGGTTTGTTATTCAGGAAACCTGCAACATTGAGCTGACGGATATCAATCCGTTTCAGTTTATCGGACCAAACACCAAGTGTTTTAACTCGTCCAGAGACTTCACCTTTGACACTGGATACAAAATACTGGGGCTTAAAACGTACCAGTGAAGCATCAATATCCCAACCTAATTTATCTTTAAGGTTGACCGCACCCGTTGCAAAGATTTTGCCTGCCACACCATCATGATTAAGTTCATTGATCTTGATATACTCAGGCGTACCTGCAATTTTAATCTTTAAAATACCATTACCTTGATTCAATGCATTCAAAGAACCATCATAATCCACGGCAAAACTTTTAAAGCCGCCACCCGCTTTTTCATCATTAAAAATCAAGGCAGCTGTACTTTTTCCTTTGAGGGCAATGGTTTCTATTTTATTGTCTTGTGGCAATTGCCCTGTTAAATCAATCTGTTCAAAACGAATGATTTGTTGGTTTGGTTTGGCAAAGCCAGTGGCTTTAATTTCACCATTCAATAGATTGATTGGTGCAGCTGCAGCAATGCTTTGCGGATTAAAATCCTGAGCTTTAAGCTGAGCTTGCCATGAAAGCTGTTGCTTTTCGGTTGGCAGCTTAACTTTGGCCTGTCCCGACAAACTGCCTTTTTCCGCCTCATAACGGAAGCTTTCCACATTTAATAGATCGCCATTTACATCTAAACGCGCATCATATTTTCCTGTTGGTAATAACGCTTGTTCATGAGGACGAATCGTGGTTGTGAGGTAAATATTTTGCTGACCTTCTTTTAAAGTCAGATTGGTATGACCTTCTTCACTGCTGAGCCAGCCGATATAAGGCATCGCACGGTCAATTCCTTTCCATGACACATCCAGCAACATCGGTTGTGCTTTATTATCTTTTTCTTCCGCTTGGTCCAGCTTAACCGCCCAAGTCTCAAACTTATCAAATGCAAGTTGGGCATTCAGCACCAAGCCTTTTTCCATTGAACCTGTAGAGTTAAGGCTGGCATCCAAGTTTGGTGGCAAGAAATCTTGTGCGATTTGCGGTACGGTTTTGTCTTTCGGATCTAAGCCGTCTAAACGACCTTTAACATCCCAAGACACATGATCATGCCAGTTTACAAAACCCAGCAAGCTGACCACCCCACCCATTAATTGGCCATTAAACTCACGGATATTCAATTGATGGGTTAAATCGGTATCCATCAGTGCCGTATATTGACCCTGTGGTACTTGCTCGCCTTTTAAATCGGTATTCAGTGTTAGAATCAGTTTCTGGATATCGCCATTGAATTTTGCAATACCATCTTTTGCAAACAATTTTTGGTCTTTGAGTAATGGCAAATGATAGTTTTTAAAGAATAACTCACCATTCATCGGCACATGTTCACGCACGGGATGGATGACCGCCCAACCTGTGAGCAGATCTGGGGTTCGAGTTGCCACACCAACTTTTAAGGTATCTAGAGAACCTCTGGCTGCAACTTTAATGACATCGATATCTAGGCTTTTGAGTGATGGAATAATCAGGTCAGCAGTCGCATTGAGTGGATATTTACCGCTAAAATCCATCTCTCCCGTTGCATTGTTAACTGCCAAAAACTCCATTTTCATGCGTGAGTCTTCGAACTTTAATTTGGTTTCTGACCATAACGCATCTTTTAAATAAATATCGCTAAAATCGACTTTAGATGTGGAGGTTTGCAGTTGCAAGTGGTCTAGGCTAGCTTCATCAACCCGCAATACAAAAGGAAGTTTGATCGGGTCAAATCCAAATGGTTTGCCAGATGGTGGTTTCTTATCAAGAATCTTTAGATTACGAACGTCAGCATGGCTAAGATGCACTTCTTTTTTTAGGATTGCTCGCCAGCCTAAAGACACATCTGCACGGTCTAAAGAAACATCAATTCCTTCTAGTCGCACCAATACATTTTTTAAAATAATGCCTGAAAGCAGATTACCGCTTTCATATTCGTATTTAATGGTTTTCTGGCTTTGAAGTACACGGTCTAATAGGAAACGGCTACCCTTATCCGTTGACATCATCACTACCAAAGAACTGACCAATAATAAAAGAATGATCAGTACAATCAGCACAATATTTCGAGCTATGCGCCGTGGTGGTCTTGGCTTTGTTGGAGGGGTAAGTTGCTGTTCTACTTCCGTCATAATCAACCCGAGATTGTTTTGCCCTTATAAAGTAAAGGGCGCAAAAAAGTTTTTAAAGCTGTGGACCAATAAAGAAATGTAATCGAATTGGATTGTTATCATTCGAAATACCCGATGCGATATCTAATCGAATTGGTCCAATTGGCGATCTCCAACGGATGCCCACCCCCACACTATATTCTGTTGGGTTGCTAAATTGTTTGTCATAAGCGTTACCAAAGTCCGAGAATACCGCAGCACGCCAGCCATCTTTAAATTGATAATTATATTCTAAGGAGCCAACCCCTAAGGCTTGACCACCTATTTTATAGCCGTTTTCTTCTGGTGATAAACTCTTGTAATCGAAACCACGTAAAGATTGATCACCACCAGTAAAGAAACGCAAGTTATAAGGAACTTTATTAAAGTCATCGGTAAAAATATAACTTGCATCTCCACGACCGACAAATTGATGATTGTCGTTTTCACCCAATGAATAGATAAAACGCCAACCTGCACTTACAATTGCCATATTGGCATCAGAGAGTAAAGATTCTGTCCCCAATTCCACTTTATAAGTCTGTTTAAATCCACGGGTTGGATTTAAACGGGTATTAGTATTGGTTTTTGATGCTTCATAACCCAACAGCAAAGACTCTTGCTCAGAGTCAATTCCTGAAACTTTAAAAGCATCAGGTAGCTCATTGATATCTACATCACCTTTTTTGGTTAAACGATCTAGACGATAACGCAAGCCAAAGGTGTGTTGCCAATCACCTAATGGGTTTTTAATGACGCGCTCTCCACCCAAAACCGCTGATTCAACCAATAGATTGATATCTGGACCAATATCATCGCGTGTTTCTCGTTCATAACCACCCACAAGGTTAAAGTAGTCATTCAATGGGTGTTTATAAGGAATACTATAACGGCCATCAATCGATTGACGGATCTCTGAAACTTCGACGTTGGCATCGAACGAGTGACCATATTTATTCACGATGGCACGACGATACTGAGTGCGAATACGTGCTCCTGTATCGGTTCCATAACCTATACCTGTCTCTAAACTATTAAGACGATCAGCATTGAGTGTCACTACAACAGGAATTTTTCGTTCTACGCGTGTTTGTTCTTCAAGCTTTTGACGTTCTTCATCGTCATCGTCATGTACAGGTGGCATCGGCATTGAACGGGCCAAAGCTGGTTGTGCAGGTTCAGCACCCGAGAACTGTGATTCATCAACCACATCCTGCGTCACCTCTTGTGCCGAAGTGATTTTGGCACGCGCAAGATCCGCTTTCTGTTGGCTACTCATCAATTGTGATTCTTGCACACGTTGCTGATCAACCAAAGCTTGCAAGTCAGGCGGTAAATCCAGAGGTGGCTGAATGGCATCCGGTTTGATCGTATCCACCAAAGTATAGTTAAAATAACGGCTGTTGGTTAAGTTATTTGCCAAGACATTGACACGCCAGAAGGCATAATCATCACCCTCTTTCCAAGGTGCCAAACTGTCTAGGACCTTCTGGGTGAGTGGCAATGGCTTGCTTGGATCACTCATCCGATACTCAACTTGCTTTAACTTATAGCGCTCGCCCGTTTCATAATTTAAATTAATTTCCGCAGTTTTCTCTGGTTGGGTAATTTTGACATCATGCAATCGCCAAAATGCATCAAAATAGCCGTTATCCGAAGCCACCGTGGTAATTTTAGTTTTGGTTGCTTCATAAGCACCATGATTAAAAATATCACCGACATCTTGCTCTGGAATTAATCGAATCACTTGGAATTGCGGTGTATTAGCGCCTGCACCGGTAAACTCAATATTTTGTTCTTTAATCTTTACAGGCTCATTCGGCACCACAATGACTTTTACTTTGCTTTCACTTTCTTTTACAAAGGTATAAGTGGCATTGTAATAACCCACTGCTTGCGCTGCCTGATTGGTCAAAGCACGTAATTGCGGTAAGGCAACATTAAAATCTTCAAAGGATTCTTGAGTAAAGCTAGATAGCTTGGCTTTGATATTCAGTGCCAAAATCGCAGGTGCACCCGTCACATCTGCAGAAATACGTGGAATTTTATCGGTATTGAGTAAATTATCTGGACGGAAACGATTCACAATTCGCGTAAAGAATCCAACTTTTTCCTGTGGTTGATCAGATTTAGGCTGCAAATCAGCCAATGTTTTACCTGTTTCATTGGCTTCAACCACAATCTTACTATCGGCTTGGATTTCACCCATTAACTGGTCAATATTCAGCGGGGCTTGCTTGATTTCAGTCAATTCCGTCTGTGATGCATCAGCAATGATAGGTTCAGGATTTCTTGCCATATTTTCACGATAGGCTTGTGCTTCGTTTTTCGCATCTTCAGCAACGCGGAAGATCTCATTTGCCATCCCCTGATCCACTGGGATCACAGGCAGATTTTCTAAATTGTCATCCAACTGAATCGGTTTCAATTCGTTAATTTGATGAGTGGATTGTTCTTGTTCTTTTAACGCAGCCAAACTGTCTTGCCCAGGCAGCACCCCTTGATCCGCAAGATTGATTGCTGGAGTTGTCGGTGCGGCCGCTGCAACGGCCAGTTCGACTGGTTGTTCCGTCTGTTCAACTGCCTGATTTTCAGACACAGCTGGATTTTGTTCTTGCGCATAAGCAACTGATATACAAGAACTAATCAAAAAACCACTACAAATAAGTTTAGGAAAACCCTGCATTTTAAAAATTAAATGCATAGAATGAACCAGTGTCGACTGTTTAAACTTCGTTTTAGATGGCATGTAAAACTCTAAATTTGTTTTTTAATTTATCGTTTTTGATGGGTGAAATAACTTCAAATCTTTGATTTTTCATCCAATCAGACCTAGGTATCATACATGCATTTCATCACATTTTTACAGTTCGTCACATTTTTTTATAAATCACAATGAAGTGAACACACGATGAAACAAGACGAGCACTTAATGACTTCGCGTCGGTTCGCCCCGATGTTTTTCACTCAGTTCTTTGGCGCACTTAATGATAATGTTTATAAGCAAGCGTTGCTGTTAGTTATTACCTATGGCTGGATTCAACAACAAAGCACCCCTGTCAGTACCCTCAATAATTTAGCTGCTTTATTGTTTATTTTGCCCTACTTCTTTTTTTCGGCAACTGCAGGCCAAATCGCGGATAAATACGAGCGCTCACAACTGATCCGCTTTATTAAAATATTAGAAATCGTAATCATGTTGATTGGTACTGCTGGCTTCTTGCTTGGGAATTTGTGGTTACTGTTGTTCGCTTTGTTTTTAATGGGCACTCATTCCACCTGTTTTGGCCCAATCAAATATGCCATTTTGCCTGAGATTTTAAAGCCGCAAGAGCTCATGTCAGGTAATGCGCTATTCCAGTCAGGTACATCGATTGCGATTTTACTGGGAATGATTCTAGGCGGCGCCGTAATTGCCACATCTGAGGGCAACTTACTCTGGATTAGTCTTACCGTCGTTACAATTGCTTGCTTAGGCTATTTATGCAGTCGATTTATTCTGCCTCAGAAAGTCGCCGCACCCGATTTAAAAATTGACTGGAACTTTATTCGCACCAGTTTTCAAACCATTAAATATGCCAAAAGTATCCCCATCGTATTTGTAATTTTGCTAGGCAACTCATGGTATTGGTTCTATGGCGCAACCTACCTAACCCAAATTCCGCAACTGACGCAACAAAACCTACATGCTTCAGAAAATGTGGTGAGCCTATTACTTACCTTTTTCTCGGTCGGCATTGGTGTCGGTTCTTTACTTTGCCGAAAAATTGGTGGGTCAGACATTAATATCAAGATGGTGCCTTATGGTGCAATTGGTTTAACCGTTTTCGCACTATATCTGGCAGCAAGCCTTGCTTTTGTACCTGAGCGTACGGGTGACTTACTCAGCTTAAAAGATATGTTTACACTCGGTGCAGTCTATTATCATGTGATGTTGGCAGTAACTTTGCTGGGCATTAGCGGTGGATTTTATATCGTTCCACTCTATGCCATGATGCAGGCCTATTCACCACGCTCACACCGAGCACGAGTTGTGGCAGCAAATAATATTTTAAATGCTGTATTTATGGTCTCTTCCGCAGTTTTCTCGATTTTAATCTTAAGCATTTTAAAAATTGATATTAAAATCTTATTTACCATTACCGCTGTTTTAAGTGCAATTTTTTCATTTTGGTTATTAAAACGCCTAAAACCTTTATTGGAAAATGCTCCCAATACTTTAGAGGATTAATCTATGCGTCATTACACAGGTCTCGATAAAATGATTCATTCGTTTGATCAAGCCTTACGTAGTTTGGTACCAGGTGCAACCAGTGCACAACGAACGAATCCTGCCAGTGATGAACCGTCACAACTTTGTGTCAGTGATGCCCGTCATGTTGCAGGCTTAATGCGTGTGAACCATAGTGGTGAAGTCTGTGCTCAAGCGCTTTATCACGGTCAGGCACTCACTGCAAAATTGCCGCATGTTCGTGAAGAAATGCAGCAAGCTGCAATTGAAGAGCAAGACCATTTAGCTTGGTGCGAAGATCGCTTAAAAGAACTAGATAGTCACACCAGTGTGTTAAATCCAATTTGGTATGGTTTATCTTATGGTATGGGTGCGATTGCAGGGATTGCAGGCGACAAATACAGCTTAGGTTTTGTGGCAGAAACTGAACGTCAAGTTAGCCAGCACCTACAGGAACATATTCAACAACTTCCTGCACATGATGAACGTTCACGTAAAATTTTAGTCCAGATGAATGAAGATGAATTGCATCATCGCGATACCGCTTTAGAAGCCGGCGGTGTGGACTTACCTGCACCTGTGCGGATTACCATGACTGCCATTTCAAAACTCATGACTAAAACCAGTTATTATCTTTAAGTTATCTAAGGGAATTATTGCGAGGTAATTCCCTTTTGCTTTGCAGCACTTAATCAAGCCTAACGCTAACGAAATACAATTTTGCCTTTATCGGTTGAATAACGGTCACTCCAAAAGCTTTGCGACTGCTTGTCTAAATCGGTAAAAATCGTGTAATCGATTTTACCCTGTCTGAAACTCAACTGATCATTCTTCTTTACTGCAATAACACGCGTATCATTGACCCAAACCCGCTGCTGCTGATCAATTTTAATCACAGCCAAAGCGGTGCCATCTGATCTTTCCGCAATCCACTGTGGTTGCTGCGTTGTTGCTGATGCACTCGGGCTTGATACGTCTACCGTCTGCTCGACAAAACCCGCCTTGCTATTTTCCTCTTTGTTTTTCGTTATATCACAGCCCTGTGCTTCACTGACTTGGGTACAACCCGATTGTTCTAATTGTTGTCGATACTTGGCATCAATTGCATAGGCTGAGTTCATGCTGCCATAGAGAATAATCCCCAAGGCAATAAGTAACTTGGCTTGCATAAATAATTCCTTCATTATTCGCTTGTTATCTATTTAAACATCCCTGTATACATGCGTATGTAACTCAAATGTGTTTCGTCACTAACAAAAAATCCATGGGCTTAGCCATTGATTTTTAAATCATCAGTCAAACATCACTGCTTAATACAAACCATGTTCGGCCTTAAAGCGTTCTAGATCTCTGACAGCCTGCTGATAACGTGACTGTACCCAACTACTATTGATACGTAGATCATATAAACGTTTTTGATAATCATCCCGAACTTTGCTTGAAAGATCTTTCCGTTCCAGCTCTTTCAAATAACGGTTCATATCATTTTGAGAGCGATTAAACTCTGAATCTGCTTGATAATACTCATAGGCGACTTGATAGTAGCTGCGCAAGGATTCACGTTTTTCGATTGGACAAACACGAATATCGCCACGACCTTCGAGCGCTTCACTAAAAATAATTTCTGGTCGGCAATAATAGCCTAGACCTTTTTGATAGCCTTGTTCATATAGCTTTTGATTGGGCACAATATTGGCTTTTTGACAGGAAGAATAATATTTGTCTAAACGGGATTCATGCCCATCGGAGCCATCTCTTTCGCCCACATTAAACCAATTTGCTGTTTTGCATTGCTCGACACTCATGGCCGCACAACCCGAAAGTAAAACCGTTAAAGTCGATAAAATTAAAATAAGCTTCATAAAAAACTTCCTATTATTATAGTGTTACTTTATCAAAGCATTACATTGTAATGACAGGATAATGCATGCTTTGAAGATAGGCTAAATCTGCATGCTGCCATAAATCATATAAAGGAATTTTTACATCCAAAGCCAATGGTAACTTTTTTGGATTAAATTGCATATGATCTAAAGTTTCACCCCACGCAATCACATCAATATCCAAACTAATATAATGTGACGGGCGAACTCGACCAGACTCCATTTCTAATTGTTTAAGGATTTCTGTCACTTCATCGACACAAAGCCGACTCTTTAATAGGCAGGCAGAATTCCAATAATCAGCCCCGATCCCGTCTCGACATGGAATTTCATAAATCGGAGAAAATTCCACTGTGCCCAAACTTGCGAGCTGCTCATAGGCAAAAGTGAAATTTTGTTGCTGCTGGACATTACTCGCCAGTGCGAGCGCAAAAATTGTTTCTGTTGCGTTCAAGGCGAATTCCTACTGCATTGGCTTGTGCAATGATGGCGGGTTTGCGAATAGTGATACTGATCGATTCGATCGAAGGAAATGTCGTAAATAGACATTCGAGTACCAATTGTGCAGCGTGCTCAATTAGTTTCGGTTTCGCCTCTTGTATAACTTGGGCTGCAAGCTCACAAAGCTGCGCATAGTTGAGCGTATCTTCTAGCTCATCCGAATGGGCAGCGTGTGATAGATCATTATGAATGGTGAGATCTAGCATTAAAGGTTGAATAATCTGGCGTTCCCAATTGAAACAGCCAACCACAGTATCAACCTTCAACCCTTCAATTATAATGGCATCCATAATGACCTAATGAACCGATAAATAAATTAATGCTTTAAAAACGAAGCAGGTTCAATATTGTGAACCATTTTTAAACGTTGGTCAGCATAAATATCGGTATATGGTGCGAGAACACGCATGAAACGATCAAAATATAGCATTTGCTTGAATAACAAGGCGAAGTCACGCGGAAATTTGATCCCATGACGCTCACCTACAGCCACCATATCCATCATGATGTCATTCAAATCTGCTGGATTGGAACTGAGAATTTCTTGTGGATCTGCCAATAACACACCACTAAATAAACGCTCTAAATCATCAGCCAAGACTTGAGTATCAATTTTCTGATGAGTCATGCCCATTTTCAGCATATTTTCAGCCATTGCGTTGTAATTGGTATGCTGTAAAGCATCCATAAACGCCATACATGCTGTCCACACCTCAGGGTTTAGTTGCCCAACAATACCGAAATCAATAAACCCAATACGACCATCTTCAAGCAGCATCAGATTGCCTGCATGTAAATCCGCATGGAAACTCTTACATAGCATTAAACTGCCAAACCAAGTATTCATGGCCGTAATCAAGACTTGCGTCGGGTCTTTGGCGTATTGTTTCACCACATCAAAGTCAGTCAATGACACACCATATAAACGCTGCATAGTGAGCACACGACGAGTCGAAAACTGGTGATAAACTTTTGGTGCAGTTGCCGCTTGGTTACCTGACACATTCAAGTACTGAATGAAGTCATCTAGGTTCTGAGCCTCTTCAATAAAATCGACTTCACGGACCATACGTGTTTTGATCTCATCTACGATTTCAGAAAGCGATGCAAACTTGATTTTTGGCACAGCTTTTTCTAAAAGCTTTGTCGCCCAATGCACTACATTTAAGTCAGTATATAAAATGGTTTCGACACCCGGTTTCTGAACTTTTAATACCACATCTTCACCCGTGACTAGTCGAGCGGCATGGACTTGTGCAATTGAGGCTGAAGCCAAAGGTTTTTCATCAATAAAACTGAAAATTTCATTGAGATTGCGGCCTTCGAACTCTTCTGCCAATACTTTTTGAATATAGCTAAATGGTAAGGTCGGGGTTTGATCTAAACAGCCTTGAAATTCCTGAACATATTCGCGGGGGAATAAAGACGGCGTACTGGCAATAAATTGCCCCAGTTTGATATAAGTCGAACCAAGCGACTCAAAGGTCTCACGCATAAGTTTGGCGTTGCTTGGTTTTTCAGTTGCATATTTCACACCTGCTTGTGCTGCAACCACCACTGTTTCACCAATACGTGCAACAGATCGTAATCCATCGAATAAAATATTTCTTTTCATAATCTTTCTTGCCTCACAGATGGCATTAGTTTAGCAAATTTTGCTCAATTTACCGATCAAGTTGCCTGACAAACTGGACAATTTACATCTTTTTCAAATTTAAGAATGCGTTGCGATAGATTTAAGCCATTCCAAAGCAATAATTTTTGCTTCAATGGCGTCAGACCAAGCCCTAAAAACAACAAAGTGTGATGTGCTTGTAATGACGCTATCATTATAGGTGTGGTTGCCAATACGCCAGACTCTGCACAGCGTAGACCTTCATTGGCATGCTCTTCTTTTGGAAAGAGGCATTCATAACAGGCTGAATCAGCATCCACCATAAACATCTGCCCCTCAAAACCAATCGCTGACGCACTGATGAGTGGGACTTGATGCTTTTTACATACTGTATTGACCAGATAACGGGTGGTAAAATTATCGCAACCATCTAAGACTACATCTTGATGCTGTACGAGTTCATCAGCATTCGTTTCATCGAATCGTATATTTTGATAGCTGACCTGTATATGCGGATTAATGTCTTGTAGATGTTTAGCCAATATTTCGGCTTTGTACCGACCTAAATCATTTGCTGTAAATGCGATTTGTCTTTGTAGATTACTTATTTCAATGGTATCGGCATCGACAATGGTAATCTTGCCCACACCTGCGCGTGCCAATAGCTCGGCACTGGTGCAACCTATCCCACCTGCTCCGATAATCAGCACATTCGCGAGTTTGAGTTTTTCTTGTGCTTCGATATCCCAACCATCTAATAAAATCTGACGACTATAGAGATGCATTTCCTCATTGCTTAGCTCAAATTCGTTTTCTAAATGATCTGACACGTGGCTTGCTTCTTTATCATCAAGGGTAATGCTGATTTTAAGTCGATGTCGGATTTGAGGAAAGTAATAAATTGGAACGAACATTGTTTTCTTTTGACAAAAAGCTATTTTTACCCCAATATTTTCCTTACTCTTTAACAGCTTAATAAAATCAATAAGTTACTATATCAGTTAAAAACTTTGGGTATTTCTGCCTTTTTGTATATAACTTGATGTTTTAGCTTATATTATTTTCATTATTTTATAGTTCATGACGGCATACGTCATTTAGAAACATGAAATTAAACAAGCCAATCTTGCCAAACAGTTCATGACGGCATACGTCATTTAGAAAAAAGAATATTTTTGTGAAGAACACAATTCTCAGTTCATGACGGCATACGTCATTTAGAAATCACAAAAGTGAGGTTTATTGTTATGGGCTGGGTTCATGACGGCATACGTCATTTAGAAAAACCGATACCATCGGCTAAAACCAAAGACTTTGTTCATGACGGCATACGTCATTTAGAAATTATTGCATGGATCCATGCGCACCAAATCACAGTTCATGACGGCATACGTCATTTAGAAATTTGAAGCCTGATATTGCACATCACCACCACCGTTCATGACGGCATACGTCATTTAGAAATTGATATCCACGACCATTGAAAGTCGATCAATGTTCATGACGGCATACGTCATTTAGAAACATTGCTCCATCAATACGGGCAAATGGGAAATGTTCATGACGGCATACGTCATTTAGAAATTTTCCTGTTCCGCTTTCTTCGCCTGCTCTTGGTTCATGACGGCATACGTCATTTAGAAAAACAACTCCAATACTTTCAACTGCTAAAAAGAGTTCATGACGGCATACGTCATTTAGAAATCCGCATTGAGTGGTCAGCAAGACTTGCTTGGGTTCATGACGGCATACGTCATTTAGAAATTTACGTGGTGTATTTGATTGTGCAATGGGGAGTTCATGACGGCATACGTCATTTAGAAAGGAACATCACGACATAACAAATAACCCTCGGGGTTCATGACGGCATACGTCATTTAGAAATCATTAATTTCATCGTCAGTGATGTGAGAGAAAGTTCATGACGGCATACGTCATTTAGAAAAGAAACCAGAACCACTGATACCTTTGTTGTAAGTTCATGACGGCATACGTCATTTAGAAAGTTGTGATAAATCCTCTCCTGTAATCTGCTGCGTTCATGACGGCATACGTCATTTAGAAATGAGGAAAGTGTATGGCTACCAACAGCTTAGAGTTCATGACGGCATACGTCACATGAATTAATGTTCTAATTGAAAATAAGATTTAAACTGAAAACCACTATGTATCAAAGCATTTAAAGAAATAGGAAATCTAACTCTGGCAGTTTGTAATACTTGAAGAACCCATGTTTTTTCCGCTAAAAATTCAAATAAGATTTTATCATCACATATCCTAGGGCCAGTAAAGATATCTGTCTGATAAGCCAACCCTATCCATAATGACTCCAACAATATATTTCTATCTAGATCGACTAACGCCAAAGTTAAAGTTTCCTCAAAGATACAATCATGGGTAAGGAAAAGAAGATAGCAGTGAGAATATACACAGACCACACCTTCTAACACTTTACCCTCAACCATAACCCCTGTCTTTTTTCCCCTAACCATGACTTCAGAATGAGGCAAACTCTTATCTGTCATATCTTGGATCAATTCTAAACCGATATAATCAGCCACATGCATATTCAACTTTGCCTAATAAAATGATTACCGATTATATTTCCATCTATTACTTTGACTCTACTTCCGATCATGCATCATTTCATATGACTGCGCTCTTAATAAATCTTCTTTCGTTCCAAAGGATTGATTACGTAACTGATTAATCGACTGTTGTTTACTGGCATCACTTGCATCACTTTTTAAAATTTGGTCACGTTCAGCCAAATATCCATTCACCTGCGTTTGCCATCCTGCTTCTTCTTGATCAACCTTTTCCAAACGATCTGCCGCTTCAGGCCCTAATAAGCTTTCACGCATATTGCGCAGCTCTTGTGCAGAACCACCCTTTTCCCGCACCTCTTGAGTCAGCTGCTGCAATTCGGCAAATTGCATCGAAACCCGAACGCCATCAGCCAAAGTTGTTGGAAGTTGATCAATCAATTTCGCCAACTCAGCCGCCTTTTGCTGAGCGCTCAGGGTTTTATTGGCATGGATACGCATTTGATCAATATTAAACTGGTTCAAATTACGTTCATTGCCAAATAAGGCATTGATCTCAGCCGCATTAAAAAATTGCTGTTGTACTTTGTACATCTGCTCAATTACTTTTTGATAACCATCAATATCACCCGTTTTAAAATTGCCCGTCGGTTTTATATTTTTTAAGGCGTGGGTATAGGCGACATATTGATCCAGCAGATAACTGGCATAACTTGAAGCCGTGTCAGGTAAAGTCGCACTGAGATACTGTCGAATATCTGCAATCAGTTCCGTTTCAGTTTTTTCACCTAAACTAGAAAAGAAATAATCAAAACAACTACGAATTCCAACGGTTAAAATCAATTTACTATTGGCATCAACCTGAATCGGACAGTCAATTTCAGTGCCTCGCAATGAAGATGCCAATTCAGGCATTTTGCCTTTTTGATTATTTTGCGAACCTGCCTCTAAGCCATTTTCGGAGACCTGTGATTGAGCCTGCAGATTTGGCGCTTGCTGGCTATTTTGAGCATCGGGTTTAAATATCCAATAGATTAAAGCCAACAAGAGCAATAAACATGCGATTAAAACTATACTAATGGTTTTATTATTCAAAAATTTACCGTTCATCATCCCTTGCTCTATTTATCATTCTTTCTTTGTTTGAACCGTTAAAACCAAAGGAGCAACGGATTGCTCCTTTGGTAAATGAATTATAAACCTTGATTTTTTAAGCGATTTGCTTGAGTACGATAAGGTGTTACTGGGTTCTGTAAGAATCCAACCAAACCGAGAATCTGATTCACTTCATCCAAATGGTTAAATGCATAATTGTCACGAATCACGGTGCCCAAATGACTCGAACAACGTGGCACCAAGCCATCATTTTCACCAGAAATCAGTAAAGAAGTTGCTGTTAATGCATAATCCATTGGATCTAAAGCATTGGTAAATGGACTGGTTCCACTCCATGAATAATAACGTACACCATTGACCAGTTCTGTTCCTGAACCACAAGCTGTGGTTGGTACACCTGCTGGAAAACGTTGGTTAAAGTTTGCTGAACCGCTAGTGGTTAATGAATTTAAGCCCGCCAGTGCATCTTGATCATAATAATGTCCTGAACCAATCCCCACCAACGAGAAGAAGGCATTTACGCCTGCAGCAATAATCGGTGCAAGTGCTGGTCCCACAGGAGACTTAACCACTGAGTCAACCACATCTGCAACATCTGAACCTTTGGTAGGACCACCCACTGCTGTGACTGAAGCAACTTTGTTAGGCAACAAACTGGCGACATAACGAACCGATTGAGAGCCATGACTATGACCAATTAAGTTAATTTTCTCCGCACCTGTAATTGCTAATACTTGCTTCGCCTGTAGCAACAATTGCTCGCCGCGTACTTCCGATGAATTAAAAGAAGCTTGCTGTGCAACGAATACATTCGCACCATTACCCACCAAGTCCTCGGTAATGCCATTCCAATATTGCAAAGGACCAACAGCAGAGAAGCCTGCCATCCCGTGCGCAAGTAGAATCGGATACTTGGTTTTTGCATAGCTTGATGTAACACTGGTGCTACCGCCGACTGAACAAGAGTTCACATTACAGTTTTGCCATGATGCCTTTGGTGCAAAAAAATCGAACAAACCTGCATGTACCACAGATCCGCTGCTCACCACCATGCCTGCCATCAGCGCCATGACATTTAAATATTTTTTCTTCACGTTTTGCTCCTAGCATTTTTCATTTTTATTACAACGATTTAGTCTTTTTCTTCGTATCTGGAATCATTCCGAGCATACAAACGACTGGCAAAAATTATACTCCTTCGAAATATTGTGTGATTTTTAGACTAAAACAAACTGTGCCAAAATCATAACAATTCGTGCCAAAATTATGCTGGATTGAAAAAATTCCGATGAATGCACATTTTCAAATCCATCACTCTGCTTTAATTTCGGAATGAATTGGATCCGCTTTAACATGGAATTTACTTCGCACTATGAGTATTCCCCGTCTTCATAATCAGCATTTTATTAGCAGCTCTTATGCACACCTACTGAGTGAGGTGGTATCACGATGGAATATTTCAGCTGAAACCTTATTCTGGGGCACTGGTGTTGAAATCGACAAACTATTTGATCTCAATGATAAGATCAGCCTGAATGCCTTTAAAAAAGTGATTGCCCGAACCATTGAACTGACACAGGAACAAGGCATCGGTTTTTATGCAGGTACGCAGTTAAAAATCAGTTCGCATGGCTTACTCGGTTTTACCGTTGCCATTTCAAAAAATGCCTTAGAGGCTATTGAAACCATTAACCAATTTGTCAGCTTGCAATGTTCATTTGTCGAATTAAATTTTAAAGTTGAGAATGAACTCGCCTATTACAACATTGCCTATGATCGTGCCTTACTGAATTTTAATGATGAATCGGATACACAAGCCTACGAATTTAGCTGTATTTTCTTTCTGACTGGTTTTGTGCATTTAGTCCGTTTCTTCATTCCAGATTTCAAGCCAAGTGTTGATCTACAATGTAAATACCCTGATTATTTTTCTCGCTTTGATGAGATCTTAGCATCGACTTTCGCAGAAATACGTTATGAACAGCTTCATACCCGCTTAATTGCTGCTGCAACTTTTCTAGATGCCCCACTCAGTATGGCCGATCCGCTTACCGCAGAAAAATTTAAATTACTGTGCCAAAAAGAGCTGGATGAACTACTTGCAACCCAAGATATTTTACAACGGGTCAAATATCTAATTGATGATAAAACAGAAGGCTTACTAAGTATTGATCAAGTTGCTCAAAAGCTAAACCTGACCAAAAGAACTTTACAACGGATGTTGCAAGAAAAAATGATCAGCTTTCAAATGCTGTACGATGAAGTCCGAAAGGAAAAAGCCAAGAAGCTGATGCTGAATCCATTTATGACCAAAGATGAGCTTGCTAAAAAGCTGGGGTATTCCTCTCTTTCAAGTTTTAATCGTGCCTATAAACGTTGGGAAATTGAATAAAATTTTAGGGAAGTTTATGTAACAATGGAGCGATGTCTCAACCTTGTGGATGTTATATGAGTCAGTCAGAAATTACCGCTGTTGAACTTTCTAAAGCTTATCGCCTGCTCAATCATGGCCCGACAGTTTTGGTTTCTGCTCAGTATGGGCAAGAACGTAATGTCATGGCCGCAGCTTGGGCCTGTGCTTTAGAGTTAACACCTGCAAAGGTCACTGTGGTCTTGGATAAAAGTACCAAGACCCGCCAATTGGTTGAGCAAAGTGGTTATTTTGCCTTACAAGTACCCTGCTATGCGCAAATTGATATGGTGCATCAACTCGGAAGCATTAGCCAGTTTGATCATCCAAGCAAGTTAGAAGAATGTAAAACTGAATTGTTTTACCAAGATGATTTTCCTGTCCCACTAGTGGCAGGTAGTCTGGCTTGGCTGGTCTGTAAAGTGATTCCAGAACCACACAATCAACAAGCGCATGATTTATTTATCGGCTCGGTGGTGGGTGCTTGGGCTGATTCACGGGTATTCCGCGATGGACATTGGCACTTTCAAGAGGCCAGTAAAGCGTTGCGTAGTCTGCATTACATTGCAGGCGGTACATTTTATTTGATTGGTGATGAAGTTAAGGCCAAATAATCTTTCATATAAGGCAAGGCAAAACCAGCTTTACCTCTTTTATTGATCATTGATTTTCATTAACTCACGATATAAAAGATCCAAGAACTGCTGCTGTTCTTGGTCATTTTTAAAGTAACGTTGATAGTTGGTACTACAGCTTTCAACATCCGCAATATTGGCTTTATTAAATGACCAATCCTTTCGATCTTTGATACTGATGCCTAGATCATCATCACAACTCTGCCATAACTGAGAAAATCTGGTTCGCTTAGCTGCATCTAGTTTTTTAAAATTTGCATGGACAGAATAACCACGCATAGCTGAATTAAAAAACTGTGAAATCATGGTGACTGGTACACCACCCCAATCAATGCTTTGACCAATAGGCAATCGAATATCGGTCAGTTTACTTTCTGACATCATCTGGTCTTGTTTGCCTTTTTTGAAGTACTGTTCCTTATAGACCAAGGTCGTTCCTGCTGGAACATGAATTTTTTTAACCAACATCGGTTGCTGTGTCACATAGTAGGGATAATTCGGTCTTGAATTGCCACCCGTCGGGTTCATATTGCCCACACAACCTGCTAAAGACACAGTCATTGCTGCAGATAAAAAGATCAGTGCTTTCATCGTTGTTATTATCATCCAGATCAATATTCTGATTCGACCTTAAAACGAAATCGATTCGGACACAATATCAAATACCAAAGTAAAAACCGTTGTGACATCCACAACGGCTTTAAACAAAATCAGAGTTTAATCTCCGAATTAAAATAAAATTTACTTGGCAGCCATACGGATTGCACCATCCAAACGGATCACTTCACCATTCAAATAGGAGTTTTCAGCAATATGCGCCACTAAACGCGCGAACTCTTCTGGGCGACCTAAACGTGATGGATAAGGCACCATTTGTCCTAAGGCATCTTGTACATTTTGAGGTAAGCCTTTCAACATTGGGGTTTCCATAATCCCTGGAGCAATGGTCATGACACGAATACCATGCCGTGCTAACTCTCGTGCAATCGGTAAAGTCATCGCCACCACAGCACCTTTTGATGCTGAATAAGCCGCTTGTCCAATCTGACCATCAAAGGCAGCCACTGACGCTGTATTCACAATCACGCCTCGATCTTCATCGCCTTCAGCAACAGTATTTTTGCTCATGGCCTCCGCTGCGAAACGCAACATATTGAATGTCCCTGTGACATTGATATGCAAGGTTTTTGAGAACATGGCCAAATCATGTACGCCTTCTTTACCGACGACTTTTGCAGATGGACCAATGCCTGCACAGTTAATCAGGCCATATACGCTGCCATGTTTCGCCAATACAGCTTTAAAGAACTGTTCTGCTGCCGCTTCATCGGTCACATCTAGTTTTACAAATTCTGCTGCTGCGCCCAAGGTCTGTGCTTGTTGTTCGCCAGCTTCGATATTCATATCGACGAGTGTCACAGAAGCACCTTTTTCAACTAAATATTCTGCTGTTGCTGCACCTAGGCCTGAACCGCCACCTGTAATAACAAAATGTTTTCCCTGAATTTTCATTTACGTTTCCTATCAAATTAAAGATATAAATTTTTATAACTAAGCCTAAAGGCAAGTTTTTTCCGATACAATTTCAAAAAGTAGCAAATTTGCTGCGGCTTTTGAGCATTCGATTTCATTCTTCTCCTGTATTTTATTGATATATGAACAAAAACCTCAACCTCGATCTTAATTCGGCTAAGGACACCATTTCAAATGCTTTAATTCGTGAAGCATTAAGTGTTGCTGCAAGTCGTGGTTTAAATATTGTCAATATCGCCAATCGAGCAGGTATTTCAGCTGAACTATTGACCTCCTCCAAGGCACGAGTTCCCGTGGCACAATGTGCGCAGTTATGGGTCGAAGTTGCTGAAAGTATGAATGATGAGTTTCTTGGTATGGATACTCATCCCATGCGCCGAGGCAGTTATAGTCTATTAGCGAAATTAGCGTTTACTGCCGAAACCCTTGAGCAAGCCATTCAAGAAATTTTAAAATTTTTAAGTTTGGTACTGGATGATATTCGGGGTGAACTGATTCAAAAAGGCAGTAAAGCCTATTTGATCTTGCATGATCGTGAGCACCCGAAACGGATGTTTACCTATTCAACCTATTTAATGTTGGTACACAGTTTGATGTGTTGGTTGAGTGATCAACGCATCGGATTCCACAAAATGAGTTTCAGATGCCACCCACCTGTGGAAATACAAGATTATCGGGTACGGTTTTGCGAGAACATTCAATTTAATGCCGAGCAAAATCAAATCGAGTTTGACGCGCATTATCTCAAGCATAAAATCAAAAAAGATAAACAAGCGCTCAAAGATTTTCTTAAACACACACCTTATAACTTGATTGTACGCTTTAAAAATGAGAACTCATTAAGCTTACAGATCCGCCGTCAACTACTGCTACAGCCACCATCACAATGGGATGAACTAAAAGAAATTGCACAGCAACTGAATATGTCAACCGCCACCATTCAACGTCGTTTAAAGCAAGAAGGCGTCAGTTATCAGCAGCTTAAAAATGATATCCGCTGTGATATTGCCATTGAACGGCTGAGTAAAAGCAATGATTCAATCCAGAGCATCAGCGATGATTTGCATTTCCATGACCCCAGTGCATTCCATCGTGCCTTTAAAAAATGGACGGGGGTCAGTCCCGGCAGCTATAGAAAGTCTTCACCCAATAAAAAGAAACGTTTGGGCCATTTAGAATAATCGAAGGAATAAGCAATGTATTTACCTGAAATATTTGAAGAAATAGATCTTGAAAAATTATATCAACTGATTCAGGACTACCCTTTTGCTACTCTGATAAGTCATAGTGCTGAAGGCTTAGAAGCCAATCATTTGCCCTTTCATTTATTGCGTGATGAGCACAGCCAAACAGCGACACTGATTGCGCATATAGCCAAGAATAATCCGCTTCACACTCAAATTGAAAATGGTGCAGCGGTTTTAATTATTTTTCAGGGTGAACATGGTTATATCTCGCCGAATTGGTATCCAAGTAAGCAACAACACCATCGACATGTACCCACATGGAATTATCAAGTGATTCATGTCAAAGGAAGCATCAATTTCTTATATGATGAAAAAGCGCTACGTGGCATCTTGGCTAGACTGACGCGTACCCATGAAGCCAAACAAGCAACGCCTTGGAAAATGTCGGATGCACCCAGCGAATATATTGCTCAGGAACTGCAAGGCATTGTCGGGATCGAAATTCCGATTTCACACATTACAGGAAAGTTTAAACTCAGCCAAAATCGGGAAAAACCAGATGCCTTAGGCGTAGTGGATGGACTGCAACAACAAGGTGAAAGCCGTTTAGCCAATGCAGTACAGCAATATATCCAAGATTAAGCTGAGGATATCACTATCTTTTCAATAGCAGCCCAACGTAATAATCAACATTGTTCGTGAATAAAAACAGTGTTTTGAGACCAATTTGATTTTTATCTATTATCATGATTTCTAAATCAAAATAACTCAGTTGGGATGCGCTGTGATCCATGTAAAGATCGCTGATATTTCATTATACGGTGCTGATTTAGCTCATGTCTTTCCTTTCTAAATTACCTCTCTCTCAGACTTTATTCGCTTTAGGCTTCTCTACTTTATTTATATCCTCCAGTTTTGCTGCCATTCCCACCACACTTAAACTTGACTATGCCTACTATGCGCCAACCAGCTTAGTAGTAAAAGATCAAAAATTGTTAGAAAAAGCCCTTCCCAATACCGAAATTAAATGGGTATTTAGCCAAGGTAGTAACCGTTCTCTAGAGTATCTAAATAGCAATAGTATTGATTTCGCTTCAACCGCGGGTTTGGCTGCAGTACTCAGTCGCGCCAACGGCAGCCCAATCAAGACGGTCTATATTCAAAGCCAACCTGAATGGACAGCATTGGTTGTTCCTGCAAATTCTCCAATCAAAAACCTCAAAGACCTCAAAGGCAAAAAAATTGCTGCGACCAAGGGCACAGATCCTTTCCTGTTTACGCTACAAGCATTGGATATAGTCGGACTGAATAAACGTGATGTTCAATTGGTTCATTTACAACACCCAGACGGCAAAACAGCATTAGAACGCGGTCAAGTGGATGCATGGGCGGGACTTGATCCCTTAATGGCGTCTGCACAAATCCAATCTGGGGCTAAATTGCTGTATCGTAATGTTGCGTTTAATAGTTATAGCGTCTTGAGCGTCAAAGAAGAGTTTAGTAAACAAAGTCCAGAAGCGGTAGAAGCTGTGATTAAAGCTTATGAACAAGCACGCAAATGGGCCAAAGCCAATCCAGATAAAGTTGCAGCGTTGTTAGCAAGTGAAGCGAAACTGCCTTTACCTGTTGCAAAATTGCAGTTGAGCCGTACCAACTTTGAACAAAACATTCCATCTGCTACACAAGCTCAAGCCCTGAAACGATCAGGAAAAATCCTGACGGAAGAAGACTTAGTTAGAAAAGGAACTGATGTCAATCAAGTGGTTGATCAGCTACTTGACCCACGTTTTGCTCAAAAAGTTGTGAAATAACCCATGCGCAATTCAAGTCACAAGGCTGGGCTAACGGATTTTCTTGCTCAGCAAAGCGCACAAATAAATAAAAAGCGTTTTAGCCCAAACCTCATTCGTTGGCTAAAAGCATTGCTACTTCCTACTCTGCTGTTAATACTCTGTGAACTTTTAGTCAGAAATGGCAATATCGAAGCGTATTTACTCCCTGCACCCAGTAGCTTGTGGCAATCTTTTTGGGATTTGGCTCAAACTGATTTACTACAGCACATTTACATCAGTACTTGGCGGGTACTCATCGGTTTTGCAATCGGTAGTGGTTTAGCTTTAATTTTTGCGATTTGGGTCGGCTTAAGCAAAGAAGTAGAAGCCTATTTAGAACCCTCTTTTTCCGCACTCAAATCCATTCCAAGCCTTGCATGGATTCCATTATTATTACTTTGGTTAGGGATTGATGAATCTTCTAAAATCACGCTGATTGCGATAGGTGCATTTTTTCCGACCTATACCAATACGGTCGCTGCCATCCATAATGTAGACCGAAAACTGATTGAAGTTGGAAAGGTCTATCGCCTCAATGCATTGCAACGGGTTATCTCAATTGTGTTACCCGCCGCTGCTTCAGGAATCCTGACCGGTTTACGCAATAGCTTGAGCTTATCGTGGATGTTTATGATCGCAGCGGAACTGATTGCCGCAACCCAAGGAATTGGTTATCTACTCAGTGATGGACGAGAAACTTCACGCCCAGATATTGTGATCATTGCGATTATTTTATTGGCTTTGCTTGGAAAAATATCTGACAGCTTAATGAAATTATTAGAAAATTACCTCTTACGTTGGCGCGATACTATTCACAAACAGGCTTAAGCCCAACATGCCAAGGTCACTCGGTCATTTTGTCCATAGTCCTGAATTGTTTTAATCTGACTAAAATGATGCTGCTCAAAAATATCACGTACTGCTTGACCTTGGTCATAACCATGTTCAAGCACAATCCAGCCATTCAGTTTAAGCCAGTCTTTACCTTGGGTGATGATAATTTCAATATCCGCCATACCCTGCTTATCAGCAATCAATGCACGCTCAGGTTCAGACTTGAGCTTTTGCATATGCACATCGTCTGGATCAATATAAGGCGGATTCGATACAATCAGATCAAACTGTTGCTGTTCTAGAGCCTCAAACCAAGCCCCACAAGCAAACTTCACCTGCATGAGACCATGTCGCACGGCATTGTCCTGCGCCACTTCTAAAGTTGGTGCATAGATATCAGTTGCAGTCACTTGCCATTGTGGACGCTCACACGCGAGCGACAAAGCAATCGCACCTGTTCCTGTACCTAGGTCAACAATATTCGCTTGTGAACTTAATGGCAGTTTTAGCACAGTTTCCACAAGGATTTCTGTATCGGGACGCGGTACTAAAGTGTCATGGGTGACTTTTAAATCGAGCGTCCAAAACGGTTGTGAACCTGTGACATAGGCCAACGGTTCACCCTGTTCGATACGAGCCAGCCCATCTAAATAAGCTTGCTCTTGCAGTTCCGTCAACTCTTGCTCAAGTCTTAATTTAAGTTCTAAGGCATTGATCCCCAAAAGATGTTCCAGTAGCCACGCCGCCTCTTGACGTTCATAGCTATCAATTTCACCTTTGATTTCTAAGGCTTGAGCAATATTCATTAGCCGCCATTTTCCTGTGCAAGCATCGCCAACTGATCCGCTTGATATTCACGATGTAAGCTATCCAGCAATTCAGTTAAATCACCTTCCATAATCGCATCCAACTTATATAAAGTCAGGTTAATACGATGGTCAGTCATACGACCTTGCGGGTAGTTATAAGTACGAATACGCTCTGAACGGTCACCTGAACCGACCAAGTCGCGGCGCATTTCTGAGGTTGCTGCATCAGCCGCCGCACGTTTCGCATTTTCTAAACGTGAGACTAACAAAGCCATGGCTTTGGCTTTGTTCTTATGTTGTGAACGTTCTTCCTGACATTCCACCACCACACCCGATGGAATATGAGTAATACGCACCGCTGAATCGGTTTTGTTGATGTGCTGACCACCTGCACCTGATGCACGGTAAGTATCAATACGTAAATCTGCAGGGTTGATTTCGACTGTGGTGTCTACATCGACTTCTGGCAGAATCGCAACCGTACAAGCTGAAGTATGTACACGGCCTTGTGATTCAGTGGCAGGGACACGTTGTACACGGTGTGCACCACTCTCAAATTTCAAACGACCATAGACGCCTTCACCATCAATACGGCAAATGATTTCTTTGTAGCCACCGTGCTCGCCTTCATTTTCAGAAAGTACTTCAATACGCCAGCCTTGTGTTTCTGCGTATTTGCTATACATACGGAATAAATCACCCGAGAAGATCGCAGCTTCATCACCGCCCGTTCCAGCACGCACCTCAAGATAGGCAGCGTTGGCGTCATTTGGATCTTTCGGAATCATCAACACGTTTAACTGCTCTTCAAGCGCAACCAAAAGTGCTTTATTTTCTTTGATTTCTTCCTCGGCCATGTCTTTGAAATCAGGATCTGATTTCATCGTTTCAGCCGTTTCGATATCTTCTTCCGCTTGACGATATTTGCTCCAAACCTCAGTGATTTCAGTTAAATCATTGTGTTCACGGGACAGTTTACGAAAACGTTTATTGTCCGAAATTACTTCTACATCAGCGAGTAATGCAGTCAGCTCTTCGTGACGATCACAGAGTTGATCGAGTCTTAAACGGAGTGATGCTTTCATGGGCGGAATATCTCAAAATCTAAAGACTCAGTGCGATCAAACATAATCAAGCACGAGCAAAATCAAAAAATTGCGCATAGTTTACAGACTCTACCGCTTAAAAGACATAGAGAATCAGGGGAACTTACTATTCCTCACCCATTTCATCACAAATTGTTCAGTTTTAGTTTTCATTGCTTGTTCTCTGATCAAGGCTTAGATATAAATAATGCAAGACAAATAGAAAGATAAAACAACAGGATACTCTATGAATAATTTTATAAACCGTCCCACTTCAGCCTTTATCGCTGCAAGCTGGGTGGCCTTACTCGCTGGTGGTGTTGGCTTTATGATTGGTCTATGGAATGCCAACATGCCCTTGCATGAAAAAGGTTATTATCTGGTGATCTTGCTTTATGGACTTTTCTCTGCCGCATCTCTACAGAAAACTGTCCGTGACCAACTCGAAGAAATTCCCGTTACGGCGATTTACTATGGGCTATGCTGGGCTTCGATGGCGCTTTGTATTGGTCTATTATTGGTGAGCTTATGGAATGCAGATCTGAGCATGAGTGAAAAAGGCTTTTACATCATGTCCTTTTTATTGAGTCTGTTTGGCGTGGTCGCAACCCAAAAGAATATCCGTGACTTAAACTATCTACGCTTGCAAACTGAACTGAATCCTCGCCAACCCAAACTTGAACAACAAAGCAGCAAAGACGATCAATTAGATTAATTAAAAAATGAATGGAACCTTAAAATAAGGTTTCATTGTTTTTGTGCACCGATTAACTATCTTATTGTTTAATCAAACTTCACTCGCACTCTTCTCTTTTTTTAGAAACAAAACACTACAATCTAGACACTAAAGAGTAATAATTCAGAAAAGCTTCTCCACACTTTCATACTCAAACTTTGTTACATTTGCTGCCATTAGAAAGAGGTCCGCTATATTTCGGACACGGAGTCAAAAATGAAATTAAATGCTTGGTTGTGTGCTGCTGTTTTTGCAAGCTCATCACTAGTTACTGCTGCTCATGCGGATAATGCAACCCGTGTTGCTGCAACATCTGCGCTTGGTAGTGTCGTAGGTACTGCAATTGGTAAAGAAATTGGCGGAAACAGTGGCGCAATGATTGGTTCTGCTGTCGGTGGTGCTGGTGGTGCAGCGGCTGCAAGTAGCAAACGCACCCGTACCGAAGCTGCCATTGGTGGTGGTCTAGGTGGTGTGGGTGGTTATACGGTCGGCAAAAACCTCGGTGGCACCACAGGTGGTTATATTGGTGCTGCTGCTGGTGCAGCGGGTGGTGCTGCTCTAGGTCGTAAAGTTGGTCAAGACCGTGACTATGACAATTACCAATCGAAAAAATACAAGAAAAAAAGAAAGCACCGTCATCACTAATTCTAAAAAGCACCTTCGGGTGCTTTTTTATTATCTAGATTTCCCTTAAGCATGGATAAAATCCTGAGCAAAATGCTAGGTTGAATCCTTGTGCTGAACTTTCTAGAATAATTCCTTATTTTTTATATGCCTTTTATGCTGCATCATGAATACTGAATTACTCTCTCCTGCTGGTTCACTTAAAAATATGCGTTATGCCTTTGCTTATGGTGCCGATGCGGTCTATGCAGGCCAGCCTCGTTATAGCTTACGCGTGCGCAACAATGAATTTGACCATGACAATTTAAAAATCGGGATTGATGAGGCGCATGCGCTAGGCAAAAAATTTTATGTGGTGGTCAATATCCAGCCGCATAACAGCAAACTCAAAAACTTTATTCGAGATATCGAACCGATTATTGCCATGCAGCCAGACGCGCTGATTATGTCAGACCCCGGTTTGATTATGCTGGTACGTGAACATTTCCCCGAGATGCAGATTCATCTGTCGGTACAAGCCAATGCCATTAACTGGGCTACGGTAAAATTCTGGAAAGACTATGGTCTAAGTCGCGTGATCTTGTCACGAGAACTTTCGCTCGAAGAAATAGAACAAATCCAGAAACATGTGCCAGACATTGAACTGGAAGTGTTCGTGCATGGTGCACTGTGTATGGCCTATTCAGGTCGTTGCTTGTTATCGGGCTATATGAATAAACGTGATGCCAATCAAGGTGCCTGTACCAATGCCTGTCGTTGGGACTATAAAATCCACAAGGCACAGGAAGATGCCAATGGTGATGTGATTCCTGTTCAGCAGGTCGATACCCAACAGCAATGTTGCTCGCAGACATCAAACCGCACTGATACAGCAGCACAAACTGTTTTGGTACAGCGTAATGATGAAGACATGTTTGCCGCTGAAGAGGATGAACATGGTACTTATTTCATGAACTCCAAAGACCTACGCGCAGTGCAGCATGTGGATTGTCTGACTCAAATGGGTGTTGCTTCTTTAAAGATTGAAGGCCGTACCAAATCTTATTTTTATTGTGCCCGAACTGCACAGATTTACCGCAAAGCTATTGATGATGCACTGGCAGGCAAAGTCTTTGATCCTAGCTTGATGACACAACTGGAAGGCTTGGCCAATCGTGGTTATACCGAAGGCTTCTTGCGTCGCCATGTGCATAGCGATTATCAAAATTATGCAGACGGATCATCACATTTTGACTATCAACAATTTTGCGGTGAAGTGATTGGCCGTCATGGTGACTATATTCGCATTGAGGTTAAAAACCGCTTTGTGATTGGTGATTCACTTGAGTTAATGACCCCCAAAGGTAATATCCACTTCAAATTAGAACAGATGCGCGATCTTAAAGGCAATGCTATTGAAAATGCCAAAGGTTCAGGTCATATCGTCGAAATTCCACTCTCCGCTGAGATCGATATTGAATATGCACTCTTGATTCGTAATTTGCCCCACGCCACAACCGAGTTGCAATCTGCTGCACTTGCCTATTCGGCAGATTGATATGGCACTCATCATTACCAACGCATGTATCAATTGTGATATGTGCTTGCCTGAATGTCCCAATCAGGCGATTAATGAAGGTGCAAAAGTCTATGAAATCGACCCACAACGTTGCACTGAATGCATTGGTTTCTATACAGCACCTACCTGCCTCGCTGTCTGTCCCATCGATTGTATTCAGCCTGACCCAGCGTGGCAGGAATCTCCTGATCAACTGCTGATAAAATTCAATAACTTGAATCTATTCAAACATTAAGGACTCACTAAAAGATAGGCACAAGCATCGCTATCAAATTACAAAGTGCCTATCTCGCTTTTCATTGACTGCACTTCATCCTGATTTTGCTCTTCAGCATCCGCACTGGCATCAAAATTGCTAACTAGTATTACGTTTTATTCAATTAGTATTACTACGGGTGTGCACCTATGCATCATTCAGTATTGTCAAAAAGGAAAAAGCTTTACTTGAGTTTGGGATCTTTTCTGATTCCCATCTTAATCTGGAGCTGTGTCAGTTACTTACCTTTTATCTGGCATCCACAAGTTCAAATTACCGATGCAGGCTCAGCCACTTATCTACAGGCAGGCACCCGAATAGATAAGCAGGCTTATTATGCAGAGGCTCAAGATGCCGTCAATCAAGGCAAAACCCCGCCTATAGGTATTCTGGTCAATCCAATTTATTTGCCTGCACCGCATCAAGTGGCGAAAGCACTTTTCACTTCGTTTACCACGCCCCCGCAACAGGCCGATGCCCCTTGGTTACATCAAAGCCTGTGGCACAGTATCAAGATTGTCTTTACGGCGTTTTTTATCTCTTCATTAATCGGTGTGCCGCTTGGTATTCTGTGTGGCTTTTCCAATAGCATTTCCAAACTCACCGAACCCTTTGTCGAGTTCTTTCGCTACTTGCCTGCACCTGCCTTTGGGGCATTGGCGGTGGCGATTTTAGGCATTAATGATGCCCCGAAAATTGCCATTATCGTGATTGGTACCTTATTTCAGCAAATTTTGATCATTGCCAATACCACCCGAATGGTTGATCGCGGCTTGGTTGAAGCAGGTTATACCCTAGGTACCAATAAGCTTAAAAGCCTGTTCCATGTGGTAATTCCTGCGGCACTGCCTGATATTTATCGTGATCAACGTGTCCTATTGGGTTGGGCGTGGACCTATTTAATTGTGTCGGAACTGATTGGTGCAACCTCAGGAATTACCTGGTTCATTACGCAACAAGCGCGTTATCAAAATTTCGATAATGTTTATGCCGCCATCCTGATTATCGGGGTGATTGGACTGTTATGTGATTTGATTTTAATGAAACTCGGCAGTTCCCTGTTTAAATGGAAAAAAGGAGTATAAATATGACAGATCATTTTGATGCCAAAGCCTATTTTGAGCATATTTATACGCGTCCCCTAATGTTGGAAACCAAGCAACTGACACAAATTTTTCAGCATGGTGATTCAGAACGAACCGTACTGAACCAGATTGATTTACGTATTCATAAGCGTGAGTTTGTCTGTGTGATTGGTCCTTCGGGCTGTGGAAAATCAACTTTAAGCCGTGTGGTTGCAGGTCTAGATGACTACCACAGTGGTGAAGTTCTGGTTGAAGGACAAAAAATTAAAGGCCCAAGTTCAGAACGTGGCATGGTGTTTCAAGGCTATACCTTATTTCCATGGAAAACCGTCAAAGAAAATGTGATGTTTGGCCCTTTGATGAAAGGCATCAGTCAAACCCGTGCCGAAGAAATGGCGCGTGAATGGATCAATATTATTGGCTTAGAAAAATATGAGAACCAGTTCCCGCATGAGCTTTCTGGTGGGATGAAACAGCGTGTCGCCATTGCCCGTGCCTTGGTCAATGAACCTAAGATTTTACTGATGGATGAGCCTTTTGGCGCACTTGATCCCTACACCCGACAAAAAATGCAAAAGCATCTCATGGACTTATGGCAAAACATTGATATCACTATTTTATTTGTCACGCATGACATGGATGAAGCCATTTTACTGGCAGATCGTATTGTGGCTTTAAAAGCCAATCCGGGTGAGGTCAAAGAGATTATCGAAGTCAATTTACCACGCCCACGAAGCATGGAACTGATGCATTCACCTGAATTCAAACAGCTACGGGAGCATGTTGATCTGTTGGTACATCACCAAGAGGAAGCCCTAGATCCCGCGTTGCAGGATTTACCTAAAATTCCACGTATGGCCCAAATGAGTACACAGAAATAAAATAGCGTTTGGGACGACCCAATCTGCTTCATTTATTGCTGGACGACCAGCCAATGGTGAATCTCATGAACCATGATTATGTGTTGCCCTTAATTGATATTTCACTCCTCAACAGCGCGAGTTTAGAAGACCGCAAACAGGTGGTGAAGCAACTTGATCAAGCCTGTAAAGACGTCGGCTTCTTATACATTCAAGGGGAGCAATTTCAACCCGAACTGTTCGATCAGTTAAAACAAATCGCGCAGCAATATTTTAGCCAAGACCAAGCCACTAAAATGCAACATTATATTGGCCTTTCCGAAAATCATAGTGGTTATGTGCCGATTGGCGAAGAACAGTTTAAAGCCAATGTCTATGATCTAAAAGAGTCCTATGACATCAATTATGACTATCTCGGTGAGCAGCATCGTCGTCCTTTACTCGGCCCAACGCTATGGCCTGAAGATGCCCACTTTAAACACACCGTTTTAAATTATTATCAACATATCAAAGCCATCGGCAATCAGCTGTTTAAAGCCTTTGCTTTGGCACTTGATTTGAATGAGGACTTTTTTGAACCGCATTCAAAGCATGCACCAAGCCAATTGAGGCTGATTCACTACCCTTACAATCCCGAAGCACAAGATCAATCAGGTATTGGGGCACATACCGACTATGAATGTTTTACCCTTTTATTTCCAACGGCTGAAGGTTTACAGGTACTGAATAAACAAGGTGAATGGATCGATGTTCCCTTAATTGAAAACACCATGGTAATGAATATTGGTGACATGATGGAGATATTATCTAACGGTCGTTATCTGGCAACCAAGCATCGTGTAAGACGTGTACAACAAGAACGTTACTCTTTTCCGCTGTTCTTCTCCTGTGATTATGACTATCTGATTCAACCGTTGATTCCTAATGAAGCGCCGTTATATCCGCCAATGAAAGGTGGTGAACATCTGTTCAACCAAACAGCTCAAACCTTTATATACCTCAAGCAACGCATTCAGTCGGGTGAGTTGGTACTTGAAAATGCCCGTCCACTATACTCTTTTGGTTTAAATGAACAAGGAGCAAGTGAATGAACCTAATCAACTTATTAGCGCAACTTGAGCCAACAGTAATTGATGATCACTTGCCCTTACCACGCTATTTATTGGGATGTTTTAGACGTAAAAGTATCAGCTTCTTCAATGGCATGACCGATGAAAAAACGATTGTGTATTGGTTTCAGTCCAAATCTTTTAGCATTGATCTACGACTGATCGATGCCAATCAAACTGCAGTATATGAACGACAAGGATGGATTGGCGATACTTTATGGGATTCAGAGCGCGAATTACTCTCTTGGCAGGTTCATCAGAACTATCAGAATCATATTCAATGGCCTGAACCTGCTAAGCTTTACCCAATCGGCAATAGCATTTTAGAGTTCTCACCTTCCCATGCCTACGTAGAAGATTGGCGACAACAGGCTCAGCATGGCTTATTGCTTGGTTTACGTCTATTTCAAATGCAATATGTGGCAACACAAAAGATTGTACCTATGGATGGGGGCTTGATGATTTGCGATCAACACATGGCTTATGCACAATCACGTCATCCACAGCTGCAACATCAATTGAAAAATGGCCCAATTGATCATCCCGAAAACGATCTCAAAGCAATTGAAAGTTATGAAGTCTCAGTTGCCTTAAATGGTTCTTCTATTGGTTTTAGTACTATCACCAGTCGTTTGCAGCAATCGATTTCACTGGATGATTTTGAAATAGAAGATGCCAACACCCTGACTCAACTAAAACAGATTGAAGGTGAGCTGTATCGACTTTATTTTCACTTGGATATCTATCAACCTGATTTTGTATTTCATACCGCAACTGCAACCACCACGGATACACAACAATGGCTAATGGCTGAACAAAAGCATTTATTAAAAAATGCCACACGGACTTACTAATCCTATTTGTATGTGATTGATCTAGACAAGGACGATTGTGATAAAAGGTTCTATCACAATCGTCCTGTTGATTTAGAATCTGAGAACATAAAAATCGCTCATTAAGAACAATTTTTTATACCAGAAAATATCTATTTCAACTCATCCACCAAAGCCGGATAGATCAAACCATCCACATCCACTTCAGTTTTATAAATACCATTGCTGACATTGAATTGATTGACGTGATAGGTCGAACCATAAATCGAATCAAAGCCTGTTCCCTTCTGGAACACTTTCTTATTCGCTGCAATATCCAGTAAATGCGTCCCCTCAATAAATTGCTCATATTGTTGAGGATCAACACCAACACGATTGGCCATGATTTTTACCGCATCTGCATGGGTGGCAGGGTCTTGGATGTATTTCACCGTTTTATCCCACACTTGGATCAGCTTTTTCCAATCCTCTTTATGCACAGATAAATGAGTTGGATTTACCGCTAAGGTATCGTAAATCAAGCCAGGCTTATCCTTGGAACTGTAAATAATCTTGGAACCTGCAACGGCTTTTAAGGCCTGATTAGCCACGGGTTGCCAAACTGCAATTGCAGCAACATCCTGACTGCCAAACACTTGAGGAAGTTCATTGGTCACCGAATTGACCAATTTAATATCTGAAAAAGGAATCTTGGCATCGGTCAAAGCCGTCGATAATAGCAGGTGATCGACTAAGCCCTTTTCCGTTGCTATGGATTTTCCTTTTAAATCTTGAATACTGTTGATGCCAGTCTTGGCAATAATCACATCATTACCCGCAGAATAATCTGTGACCATAATAATCATACCCTTGCTTCCCCCAGAGGCATTCACCAAATTATCACCATTGGTAATAAACACAGCATCCAGTTGATTGGCGGCAAAAGCAGAAATTGAAGCTGAATAATCGAACCATTTAAATTCAACATTTAAGCCTGCATCTTTGAGCCAACCCTTTTCAATCGCCACTTGCCAAGCCACCCAACCCGGCCAATCACTATAACCAATCGTAATAGGCGTGGTTGTCGTTACATCTTTGGCCTCGGTCGCTTTTTCCGCCGTTGGCACTTTGGCGGAATTATCACACGCGCTAAGGCCCAGTCCCAACAGCACTGAAACGGATAAAGTTGCTATTGCTTGCTTCATAATCACCCCATATCTTTTTTGAAAATTTTGCCCACATCTCAATTACGTGTTTAGCGACAATGCCAACGCTTGCTAATTGTTTTGCTGTAAGGGTGGCATCACCGCATCCATGAGTTCCAGATGCCCTTTAATGACTCCTTTTAAGGCGGTAAATTGTTGGCTAATCTGTTTAAGATCATTGCTGCCACCTTGTAACAGCATGACTTCCAATATTTTTTGTTGATCCAGTTGAATATGTAATGAACTAATCACCTGTTCTAAAAATTTCTGCTGTAAATCTAAGAGCTGCATCCGCAACGGCATACAACTGGCGTCATAGAGCAAAGTCAGTGTGCCGACCATGACTGCATTTTGCTGTGCCTGCTCAGCAATGAGATGCTTGTTGATCATATCGACAATTGCCTGAGAGCGACTCTCATAATGCTCTTCGACAATGGTTTGATCTAAGGCTTCAACCGTCTTTTCAGGCACGGTAATACTGATTCGAGTCAGTTTAGGACGAGCATTCATAATGATCAGACTATTGTTTAGGGAGTTGGGTTTGCTTTACATACAGACCTGCTCGGACGCTCAGTAAATTGGCAAAACAGCGCACTGCAACTTTGAAATACTGAATTAGGATTGATTGCGTTTTCATAACCACCTCAGCCTTAGTAATACCAAATTTATAATTCGTAATATTTAATGCAGTATCTATGCCAGTTTTTTAACCAAATAAAGGAGGAAAAACCGTGTGAATTGCTGAATAAATGCACATAAAAAAAGCCCGATGTTTCATCATAGGGCCTTTTCTGCATCATGAATTTAATCGCTATCCAGCAGGCGCAAGTGTAAATAATGCCTGTCCTGTTTTTACCGTTTGCGCTTTATCAATCAAGATACTGTCGACTTTCATTTTTGCAGGCGCAAGGATTGGAATTTCAATTTTCATTGCTTCAATCACCGCCAAAGTTTCACCTTCTTCGATAATATCGCCTACGGTACATTCAATTTTCCAGACTGAGCCTGGCATATGTGACTCCACAATCATGCCACCGCTCGGAACTGTGATCTCTGAATCGTCCAGTACAGCATCTAAACTTTCAGAAACATATTCAGCCAAGCCCGCTTCATGCCATCGACGGCGCTCGTCTTCAAAATTGCTTTGTTGAACCTGTTTAAAAGCCTGAATACTACTCTCATTGTCTTTCAGAAAAGCATTATAGTCTTTGAGATTCAGTACCCCTTCTTCGATGCGCAGTTGCAAACGGCCTGCTTTAAAGTCTTCCCGCATGTCCAACAGCTCAGATTCAGACACTTCATAGAAACGGATCTGGTCAAAGAATCTAAGCAACCATGGCTTATGCAGTTCAAAATTCGGATTTTGACGATAACGACTCCACACCTGTGTGGTACGGCCTACAAACTGATAGCCGCCCGGTCCTTCCATGCCATAAACACACATATAAGCCCCGCCAATTCCAACCGCATTTTCAGGCGTCCATGTTCGTGCAGGGTTATATTTGGTGGTGACTAAACGATGTCTCGGGTCTAGCGGTGTAGCAACAGGTGCGCCCAGATAGACATCGCCCAAGCCCATCACCAAATAAGCCGTGTCATAGACCACGTCTTTTACCGCTTGCTTCGATGCAAGACCATTAATACGGCGAATAAACTCGATATTATCGGGGCACCACGGCGCATCTGGACGAACCAATTGCGTATATTTTTCAGTTGCAAGCTGCGTTTGTGAATCTTCCCAAGCTAGAGGCAAATACACCGTTCTAGACGGTACCTGCATATTTTCAATATCGGGTAATTCACTTTCAGCCACTTGTAACAAGCGCAGTAAATCCAGTTGCTCTAGAACCATTGAATTATAATGAATCTGCAATGAACGAATGCCCGGGGTCAGATCAATAACGCCCTGAATATTTTGTTGCTGCACCCATTGCATTAAGGCATGAATACGAAAACGTAAATTGAGATCTAAGACCAGTTCACCATATTCTACCAACAGATATTGGTTACCTGCGGGACGATAGCTCACTTTGGGTTTAGCCGCACCCTGATCCAAAGTCGCCAATACCGCATTTTTTAAGGTGACAGGCTCTGCTTTAAACATCGGTTCAAAATTAATCTGTGATGCCGTTTCATTCTGTAAGGCCGATTGATAGCGTTGTTCTAACTGTTGCGCCTGCGCATAGCTGACAGGAATAAATCTGACTTTATCGCCTGCTTTCAGTTGCCCCAACTTCCACAACTCGGAGTTAATCACCACCGCAGGACAAACGAAGCCACCTAAACTCGGACCATCTGGCCCTAAAATAATCGGCATATCTCCCGTGAAATCAATTGCACCAATCGCATAGGCATTGTCATGGATATTCGACGGATGTAGACCTGCCTCACCGCCATCAATCCGCGCCCACTCAGGTTTAGGACCAATCAAACGAATGCCGGTACGACTCGAGTTAAAATGAATCTCCCAGTCTTGATCAAAAAGCATGGCAATATCATTTGGCGTAAAGAAATCAGGTGCACCATGTGGGCCATACATGACCGCGATTTCCCAGTCAGTTTTAAAACTTGGGATTTGTTCAGGTGTTAATGCAACTGTTTGCTCTGTTTTCGCCTCCGTGATTGGCAACATATCACCAATCAGTAAGTTACGCCCTGCATGACCACCAAATTGCCCTAAGGTAAACGTAGCTAAACTGCCTAAATAAGCAGGCAGATTAAATCCATGTTTAATCCCAATATAACTGCGACAACCTGTACTGATACGACCACATTTTAACACCTGCCCTTTACGCACATTGATCGTTGACCACATCGCGACAGGCTGCCCATCTAGACTAACCTCCATCTCACCGCCTGTAATGGCAATCTGACTATCACAATGAAACTTTAATGTTGGTCCAAGCAAGGTACATTCTAGTCCAGAACTGTTAAATACATTGCCCAACAATTGATTGGCTACATTCAAGCTCAATGCATCCATTGCGCCTGAAGGCGGAACACCAACATCCCAATAGCCCAAGCGACCTGTTACATCCTGCACTGCAGTTTGAATCCCTGCCTGCAACACCTCTATTTTTTGGGTTTTCCATTCAAAATGATTCAAGAAACGCGTGGTCTGTGTGCCTTTTTGAAACACCTCACCCGCGATAATTTCCTGTAAGTACTCGAGATTGGTTTCAATCCCTGCAATTTCTGTATTACTTAGGCTATTTTGCATGGCAGCAATGGCCTGCTCACGATCTGCTGCCGTGACAATAATCTTGGCAATCATCGGGTCGTAGAATGAAGAAACATTTGAGCCTGTTTCCACCCAGGTTTCCACCCGTGACTGAGCATCAAATTTGACACTGGTCAATAAGCCTGCGCTAGGTTGAAAGTTCTTAATTGGATCTTCGGCATATAAACGCACTTGAATCGAATGACCTTTAGATGGTGCAATCAGTTGCGATGCTTGCCAATCCCCACTGGCTAAGGTCACCATCCATTCGACTAGATCAACGCCATAAACCTGTTCCGTCACTCCATGTTCCACTTGCAAGCGTGTATTCACTTCTAAAAAGTAGAACTGTTGGGTATCGGTATCCATCACAAATTCAACCGTACCTGCAGAACGATATTGCACCGACTGCATCAATTGAATGGCGATCTGTTGAATATAGCTGCGCTGTTCATCATTCAAGTGTGGTGCCGGTGTTTCCTCAATCACCTTTTGGTTACGGCGTTGTACTGAACAATCACGCTCACCAAGTGCAATGACATGGCCCAGACCATCACCGAAAATCTGTACCTCAATATGGCGCGCATTTTCGACAAACTTTTCCAGATACAGTCCCGCATCTTTAAAATTGGCTTGCGCCAGATAGGAAACAGTTTGATAGGCTTCTTTTAATTCCTGTGCATTCCAGACCAAACGCATCCCGATACCGCCACCGCCTGCGGTGCTTTTCAGCATCACGGGATATCCAATCTGATCGGCCTGAAACACGGCATCATCCAAATCGATAAGCAACTGACTACCTGGGAGTAATGGCACATTGTTCTCGATCGCCAATGCTCGTGCGGTATGTTTTAGACCAAAATCACGCATTTGTTGTGAAGTTGGGCCAATGAAAGCTATACCGTGTTGCTCACAGAGATCACAAAATGTGGCATTTTCCGATAAAAAACCATAACCTGGATGAATCGCTTCGGCCCCAGTGTGCTGTGCTGCGGCCAGAATTTTTTCAATATTTAAATAACTTTGCTGTGCAGCTGAATCACCGATAAAAATCGCTTCATCCGCTAAACTAACATGCAAGGAATCTCGATCCGCTTCGGAATAGACTGCAACCGATTGAATCCCAAGTTTCTTTAAGCTACGAATGACACGACAGGCTATCGCTCCACGATTGGCAATCAGTACTTTTTTAAACATTATGCCACCTCATGCGTCACGTATAACAAGTTGGATTTTGGTCGGGTTATATGCATTGCAAGGATTATTCAATTGCGGACAATTTGAAATCAGAACGATCAAATCCATTTCGGCTTTGATCTCGACATATTTACCCGGCGCCGAGACCCCATCTTCAAACTTTAAATGACCGTCCGCAGTCACAGGCACATTCATAAAAAAGTTAATATTGGGTCCAATATGACGGACATTGAGCTGATGCTTTTTGGCAATTGGGTGCTGTGCCAAGGCATACATGAAATTATTGCGGCAACTGTGCATCGGATATTTATCGTGTGCATAACGTACCGTATTGCTTTCACATGAACATGCGCCGCCTAAGGTGTCATGTCTACCGCAATTATCATCAACAATACGGGCAATTGGACGGGCAAAATTACTAAATAAGGTCGTGCCTTTTTCCAGATAAAGCTGCTGATTTTGCGCCAAAGTATCTGTTGCGCTATAACGCTCTTCGGCATTGTTGGCACTGATAAATAAGGTATCAACGGCTTGGTTGCCTTCCAGATCAATAATACGGAAGTACTGACCTTGCTTCACCTCACCCATCCATGCTTCGCCTGCAAGGCAAATCTCATCTAAAACAATCTGTTCAACTTTTGCAGATGCTGTCATTTTCTCGCTCCCTACCTTAATTCGACAATGCGTAATAGCGTGTGTTATTGGCAAAACCACGCTGATTTTGAGCGCATGAATCCCGACAAACATCTTGTTCAGTTAAGGCATTGGCTTTGAATAGGCGAAGTTGGATATCGGCGGGTTGATAAGGTGTAGATGAATCGAGTGGATGTGGTGCCGCAGAAAGAAAGACGAGACAATCCATTTCAAAGCGCAGTTCAATCTTTTGATTTTGATTATCGTCTGTGATGTAGCTTAATCGTCCATGATCATCAGGCTGGACTTTTGAAAATAAATTTACCGTCGCGCTCAAATCGGCTTGGCTTAGACCAAACTTGGTCAATTCCACCAATAAACTATCTAGACCATTTTGATGCATGTCATTACGAGCATCCTGAAAGTTTTTTTTACCAAAATGTTGTGCAATATGCTGTGCGGTACTCGGACCACAAAACACATCATTCCAGCCATGTTCATCTTGAACAATGGAAGCCATTACACGACCCAAATCAGAATACAAAACATGCCCTGTCGAGAGAAAAGCGGTATGTTGGGCTTTCAGACTATCGGGCATATTAAAACGCTCGAGCTTGTCATCTGCATTGACACAGAACAAAGATACATTGGCCTGCTGCCCCAGTGCTTCAAGCTGCAAAACTGCACCACGTTGAATGCGACCAGACCAGTGATGCCCACCGGGTAGTGTTTCTTGCCACAGTATTTTATTGTCGTGATAGAACGATTGATTCATAACAAACCTCTTGCGGATGCTTAACCTCGTTATGGCAATATGCCTGTCCTCCCGGGCTTTTATCCCTCCGTGTAGTTCTATCGAACCGTTATCTCTCGGACCAGTCATGTCTCCCTACGGACACATCGGAACCCTAGACAACTTTATCTATGTTGTTATGAAGCAAAAGACATGCCAAATAAGTAATACGATTTTGCATATTCGTAATACCAAAAGAATCATTTTTAGCTTGTTCAGAGTGCAGTTTTAAAAACAAAGCACCAATTTGATGCTTTGGGATTAGAATGATTGATACTTTTAAGTTTTCTTTATCCATAAAAAAAGCGCCTTACGGCGCTTTTTTTATGGATATACAAATTAGTTTGCATATACAGGGAATTTTGCACAAACAGCTTCTACTTTAGCTTTTACGTCAGCGATAACTTTCTCGTCACCTTTGCTGTCGATCACATCCGCGATCCAACCTGCAAGTTCACGTACTTCAGCTTCACCAAAACCACGAGTCGTCACTGCTGGCGTACCAATACGGATACCAGAAGTTACGAATGGAGAACGTGGATCATTTGGAACCGCATTTTTGTTTACAGTGATATGCGCTGCGCCTAACCAAGCATCAACTTCTTTACCCGTTACGTCTTGTTTGATCAAAGACAATAAGAATAAATGGTTTTCTGTACCACCAGAAACAACATCATAACCACGTGCAATCAACACTTCAGCCATTGCTTGCGCGTTTTTCACAACTTGTTGTTGGTAAGTTTTAAACTCATCAGACATTGCTTCTTTGAAGCAGATTGCTTTAGCGGCAATCGCATGCATCAAAGGACCACCTTGGTTGCCTGGGAATACAGCTGATTGAAGTTTCTTCTCAATTTCTTCGTTTGCTTTAGCAAGGATTAAACCAGAACGTGGACCACGAAGCGTTTTATGCGTTGTTGTCGTTGTTACGTCTGCAATTTGTACTGGGTTCGGATAAACACCCGCAGCAACTAAACCAGCAACATGCGCCATATCAACAAAAAGGTATGCACCTACTTTGTCTGCGATGTCACGGAAACGCTGCCAATCAACGATTTGGCTATATGCAGAGAAACCAGCAACGATCATGCGTGGCTTATGTTCCAACGCTAAACGCTCTACTTCTTCATAATCAATTTCGCCAGTTTCAGTATTTAAACCATACTGAACAGCGTTATAGGTTTTACCAGAGAAGCTTACTTTAGCACCGTGAGTCAAGTGACCACCGTGAGCCAAGCTCATACCAAGAACAGTATCACCAGGGTTAAGAAGTGCTAGGTAAACCGCAGAGTTTGCTTGTGAACCCGCATGTGGCTGAACGTTTGCATAGTCTGCACCGAACAACTCTTTTGCACGATCAATTGCAAGTTGTTCAATCACATCCACATATTCACAACCGCCATAGTAGCGTTTGCCAGGATAGCCTTCTGCATATTTATTCGTAAGTTTTGACCCTTGTGCTTCCATTACAGCCGGTGAGCAATAGTTTTCAGATGCGATTAACTCAATATGTGCTTCTTGGCGTACGCCTTCAGAAGCAATCGCTTGAGCTAATTCTGGATCAAATTCAGCAATAGAGATATTGGCAAACATTAGCGGAGGGTCCTATGAATTAGGGCTTTTAAGCCGTGCTAAAGATTGGTGCATATTGTAGCACGAAGTTTATGGTTTCACAGATTGATATTTATTTAATTATTCGTGAATTTTATTCATTCTTAGCAGGGGTTTTAATAGGCCAAAATCAACAAGCTATTTTTTATACATTTTTACATATTAGAGACTAGCATTGAAAAATGCCCAATCTTCGCAAAATGGAAAATCGGGCTACTCTCTTCTCTTAATTATTGGCAGGCATCGCCGCTTTTACATCCTTGACAATCTCACCTATATTCAAGACATACGCCGAGCCATGATCCCATTCAGTATTGGTAATGTACTGGATTTTTGACCCTTTGTTTTGTGCATTTAATACCAACGCATCCGTTGCAGCTTTAGGAACCGTTGTATCTTTTGCACCCTGATAAATCACTACTGGTTGATCCAATTTCACCTGAGCTGGCTGCGAATCAGTATCCAAGAATGTTTTTACCAATGGAACCGTCATAAAATTGGCTTGTGTCCGAGGATAATTCGCTAAATTATTATTGTTTTTACTCGCATAATCTTTCATTTCGTCAGTAAATTTATTCTCAAGCGCATCATAACAATCTGATTCAGCTTGACTCGCTATGGTATCCGTTGGCGTTTTAAAAACATTAGAATAACTAAAGCTTGGGTTAAGATTTCTTAATCCTGCCGTAATCAATGCAGTAAAAGTATCTAGCTGTGCATACATCCCTATCTGTTGTTCAATTGGTGCATTTGCAACTGAGGCATTACCATTCACCAAAATTGCCCCTAGGTTAGAGGCAGGTGCAACAGCAACTGTCCCTTTATAGTCTAGCTTGGCACGACTTTGATATTGCGCTGCACCCAATGCGGCTTGCCCACCTTGAGAATGCCCAACTGTCATCCATTGTCGTGAAACCAATTTACCTTGCCCTGCTAAATAAGAACGCGCAGCAACCACTGCATCGGTAATCGAATAGGCTTCACTTTTTACATTAAGGAAAGGATGAAGTTCACGACCACTTGGTTCCCCTAACCCCTCATAATCAGGTGCAACCACCACATAGCCCGCTGCCAGAAATTGGGTAATCATACCTTGAATATACATATTGGTTGCATTTCGGCTTGGCGCACATTGATCAGCAACGCCAGTCGTGCCATGCGCCCATGCAACAATTTTCCAGCCGCCAGCAGGTGTTGGTCCGCCAGGGACAAACAATAAACTGGTTGCCATGGTCTCTTTACCATTTTGTCCTAACATTTTATACGTCATGACCGAACTCTCAGCAGCCACGGCGCTAAAATCTGTTTTGGTATAAGCGACAGGAATACCCACCACAGGATTTTTAATATTATTTTCTGGAATACCAGGCTTCGGTACAAATGAAATATCGTCATCATCGTCATTACACGCTGTGAGCAACAAGCTCGAACTGATGATTGCAACCGTTAATAATTTCATATTCATGTCATGATTCCCTGATTTTTATCGTTTTCATTTTAGTGCTTAGCATTTCTTTTACTAAGGCAAATACTTCCATAAGAATGCGCTAAATCCCAAATTGTTCAAGTATTTTTTTATTTTGCTGTTTATTTGCGCAGTTTTAGCCAAACTCTTTTCTAAATTTTAAAAAAACTAAACTGCATCTGCCTTATTCAGCACAGCTTATGAAGAATTTCTTGTAAGATATTGAAATTCTCAACTCAAGCTAGGCTAATGTTATGCAAGCAATCATCTTAGATACTGAAACACATACGTTGAATGGGTTGCCGATTGAGATTGCCTATGCCCCAATTGAAATTGAAAATGGAAAGCTCAGTCTCGATAAAAAACAAATTTTTGATCAGCTTTATCAAGTTGGCCAGCCCATTTCATTTGCTGCGATGGCGGTACACCATATTTTAGAATCAGATCTAATTGACCAACCTTTTTATAATGAGTTTCAACTTCCTGCTCAGACCACTTATATTATTGGCCACAATGTTGATTATGATATTGCAGCAATTGCACGGTGTGGCGTAGACACCTCAAAGTTAAAACCGATTTGTACCTTGGCTTTAGCCCGACGTGTTTGGGAAGACGCAGAGGCACATAATATTTCTGCCCTGATTTATTTGATCTCAAAAGGCAGTGATAAAGCACGGGAAATGTTGAAAGGCGCACATCGGGCTGATGCAGACATTATCTTAACCGCCAATATTCTAATGCACATCATTCATCAGCTTAACATTCAAAATATTGAACAGCTTTATCTTGCATCTGAAGACGCCCGTATTCCTAAAAGCATTACTTTTGGTAAGCATAAAGGTACTGCCATTCAGGACCTCCCTGCTGATTACATTCAATGGCTAATGCGTCAGGATGATCTTGACCCGTATTTACGCAAAGCCTTAGAAACTAAATGAGTGAAATAAAGGATAAAGTTCTCAATTTTTAGCTTATTTGCCACTTACTTTAAACAAGGCAATGATATTTAATAAATTGTTAACATTATTGTCATTTTTTAACCTTATCTTAATCTCCGTCTAGATCTTGATTTGGGGGAGATTAAGAGATGTCACATTTTTTTAAAACCGAGCTTGGGCAAACTGCCCTACAAGAACGTAGTATTGCATTGACTGCACGTCAACGTCGTCTACTACTTTTAATTGATCATGAAGATTTTAAAGAGCTGGATCAAGACTATAAGGAAAGGATTGCACCGACTGAACTGGTTCAACAACTGATTGATATGGGTCTACTGGCTGAACAAACAATACCTATTGTTCAAAAAGAAAATCGAGTGCCCGAACTAAAAGCTCATGATCTCAAAACAACATCAGAGCCCGTTACAACACAAGATACAATCGCACCAAAACCGATTGCGGCTGAACTAAAACCAGAAATCGAACCTGAAATACTTGAGTTAGAAAAATTACCCTTTGTTGAAATCCAGCAAGTCATGATTCAAACACTCACGACCTATTGCGGTCTGATGGCGCGTCCATTGATACAGAAAATTCAGTCGATTAGTTCTTTACAACAACTCAAAGCCTGTCAAATGCAATGGATTACGTCCTTGCAAGAATCACGGATTCCACCTGCTCAACTGAATCAAACGTTAAAGTTGATCAATTATTCAGTGCAGCATTTATAGTTGAATATGCAAAATCTCGATAAGTTGAGAATAAAATTGATGTTTTAATAAACAAGAAGTACCTTTATTGGAAGGTATATATTTACCTGCCTGTATTTTTTGCCTATGATGTGGCACGCATACATGCGCTCATAGCTCAACTGGATAGAGTACAGGTCTCCGAAGCCTGTGGCGTGGGTTCGAGTCCCGCTGAGCGCACCATTGCATCTTCTTCTCTTCGCTATATCCTCTTATTTTTATAATCGTTCTGTTTTTAACACGCCATAAACCTATTTTTCTACTTGGTTTATTTTTTCATATCGCTCAAAATACCCGTTCTATTTAACAACGTGAGACGTTTATGACTGATGCTTTGGTGTTGAGCGGTTTGTCCAAAACTTATCGTAATGGTTTTCAGGCGTTAAAAGGGATCGACCTTACCGTACCTGAAGGTGAATTCTATGCATTATTAGGACCTAATGGTGCAGGAAAATCGACAACGATTGGTATCATCAGCTCTTTAACCAAAAAAACATCTGGTTCTGTTGAGATTTTTGGGCATAACTTAGATACCCATCCCTCACATGCAAAACAATGTCTTGGTGTTGTTCCTCAAGAATTTAACTTTGGGCAATTCGAAAAAACTTTTGATATTTTAGTGACCCAAGCGGGTTATTACGGCATTCCGAAGAAATTGGCCGAACAACGTGCTGAACACTATTTAGAAAAGCTCGGTTTATGGGAAAAACGTAATATTCAATCGCGTATGCTCTCTGGTGGTATGAAACGCCGTTTGATGATTGCACGTGCAATGATGCATGAACCTAAACTGCTGATCCTTGATGAACCGACCGCTGGCGTTGATATTGAGTTACGTCGTTCGATGTGGGACTTCCTCACCGAAATGAATGAAAATGGCACTTCAATTATTCTTACCACACACTATTTAGAAGAAGCTGAAATGCTGTGTCGTCGTATTGCAATCATTGACCGCGGTGTGATTAAAGAAGATACCTCGATGAAAGGTTTCCTTAATCAACTGAATGAAGAATCGTTTATCTGTGATTTAGCCGAGCCAATCGAAATTTTTGACCTGAATATTATCGGTTTTAAATTTAATCTGATTGATCCAGTTACCCTAGAAGTGACAATGGATAAAGCGCATAGCATGAATGACCTGTTCTTGCTGTTACAGTCACAGAATATCCAAGTCAGCAGTATGCGTAATAAATCGAATCGCTTAGAAGAATTGTTCGTGAAAATGGTCGAGAAAAATCTTGCAGGAGCGGATCAATGAATTTCAGTCAATTACAAACCGCGCTCTGGACTTTAGTGGTTAAAGAAATTCGTCGCTTTATGCGTATTTGGCCACAAACCTTACTTCCACCAGCAATTACCATGAGTTTGTACTTCGTGATTTTTGGCAACTTGGTCGGCTCACGTATAGGTGAAATGGGCGGCTTTAGCTATATGCAGTTTATTGTGCCCGGTTTAATTATGATGGCCGTGATCACCAACAGCTATGCTAACGTTTCCTCAAGTTTCTTTAGTGCCAAATTCCAGAAAAGTATTGAAGAACTCATTATGAGCCCAGTACCCTTACACTTAATCTTATGGGGTTATGTGATTGGTGGTGTTAGCCGTGGGGTGTTGGTCGGTTTAATCGTCACGATAATGAGCCTATTCTTTACGCACTTAGAAATTTATAATGTATTTGTGACTATATATACCGTCATCATTACTTCATTATTATTTTCATTGGGCGGTTTCATCAATGCGGTCTATGCCAAGTCCTTCGATGATATTTCAATTATCCCGACTTTCGTATTGACACCACTCACCTATTTAGGTGGTGTGTTCTATGCTATTAGTGCACTCAGCCCATTTTGGCAAAACGTCTCTTTAGTTAATCCAATTGTATATATGGTCAATGCCTTCCGTTACGGTATCTTAGGCCATAGTGATGTCAATGTATCCTTCTCTTTAGGCATTGTGACGCTATGCTGTGTTGTCCTCTATGCAATTGCCTATCATTTATTAGCTCGTGGTTCAGGAATGCGTGAATGAGTGTTGAACATTCTTTATTGGGTAAAGACACCCAATACCCAACTCAATATCAACCCGATGTTTTATTTCCGATTGCTCGTGCCGAGTCACGTCAACAGTATTTACATGTTGACGGAATTACGCAGGGTAAAGACTGGTGGCATGTATTTGAAATTTCATGGCTGAACAGCTTCGGTTTACCGCAAGTGGCTATTGGTCGTTTGACCCTACCAGCTCACTCACCCAATTTAATTGAATCAAAGTCACTTAAACTTTATTTCAACAGCATGAACTTCACCCAATTTGAGTCTCAGCAAGCCTTTGTTGAAACCGTTGAACGTGATTTATCCAATGCTGCGGGTGCAAAAGTTGAATTACAACTGTTCCAAGTTGATGATTTAGAGATTTCTAAACCTCAAGGGATCTGTATTGACGATCTCATTCCTGAACGTTTATCAGAACATCCTGATTCAACATTGTTGCAGTTAGATACAAGCGCTGAAGATGAAGTTGAAATCGAGCTGTATTCACATTTATTGAGAAGCAACTGTCCAGTGACGGGTCAGCCCGACTGGGGCACGGTTTTTATTCGTTTGCAAGGTAAAAAACCTTGTTATCGCAGCGTTTTAGCTTATATTATCTCGTACCGTCAGCATAATGGTTTCCATGAACAATGTGTTGAGCAAATATTTGCGGATATTTGGCAACTGTTAAAGCCAGAAAAACTGATGGTCTATGCAACTTATACTCGCCGTGGGGGCTTGGATATTAACCCATGCCGAGTATCAGATTTGTCATGGATGCCCGAGCCAATTCGCTTGGCACGACAATAAAACGAATAAATTTGATATAGAGGACGTTCTTCAATGACCAGTTATTTCGGGATTCTTCCGTCAGCAAGTTTGAGTCAGGACATTCAACTTGCACAAGCCAACCGTGACAGTAAAGAGCCTCAATACCCTTTACGCGACAAAATTTCTCTACAGCTAACTGATGAGTTAATTGACACTATGTTGGTTCACTTGGTTCAACAATTTCCACCAAGTGACAAACGTGATACGACTGAAGGTCTTGCGATTAAAATTCGCGGCATTGTTGAAACCCTAATGAAACAGCTCCTAGGCAAAGCGTCTAATGAACAAGTGCTTGAATCACTAGCATTCATGGAAAAGAGCTTGTTTATTGATAATGAGGGTAAACAACGTATCGGTACGGTATTACCAGACAATCTTGTCAACGACATGAAAAAAAGCTTTGCAGAAGTGGCTGCTGGAAACGGTAAAGAACAACGTGATGCTTTAACGCAACAGTTTAAATCTTTTGCAGATGCATTGATTCACCACTTTATGACTGAATTTAACAAAACCCTTGGTCTAGGTATGGTGAAACGTGGCGTTGCCAGCGTTGCGACCAGCGGCGTAGAAACTGCTGTTCATATCGTGATTAAAAAACTGATTCCGAGCTTAAGCCAAGTAGAACTTGAAGTCTTTACCAAGCACTTCGACCAACTTTTGGTACAAAAATAAGTTTAGAATGATAAGAAAGCGACGATTACCAAATCGTCGCTTTTTTTATGCCAAATTAATCGCTTATAAATGTCACAATTTCTAAATTTGCATTGTCTAAATCAGCGTTTATGTTAGCATTCGCGAAGCGTTGATTTACCTGATTTAGAATCGCATGTCTCCAAGCCCGCAATACAAATTTTTACGTCAAGCACCTCGTGATGGCTTGAGTACTGCCAATCAGCCTTCTCGTTGGCAACAACTGCATATCGACCCATGGCTATGCCTATTTCTGATTCTCAATGCCTTACTTGGCCTGACCGTTTTATATAGTGCATCAGCGCAAGATGTCGGACTGGTCAGTAAACAAGCCATGAGCTTTGGTATTGGCTTTGTGGTGATGTTTACTTTGGCTCAAATTCCGCCAAAAGTGTATCAGGCATTTTCTCCCTACTTTTATGTATTTGGGGTGCTGTCACTGCTTGCCGTGGTGGTTTTTGGTGAAGTGCGCATGGGCGCCCAACGTTGGATCGATATTCCTGGCTTTGGTAGCGTACAGCCCAGTGAGTTTATGAAAATCGGCATGCCAATGATGGTGGCGTGGTTCTTGTCACGTAAAGCCCTGCCGCCAAGCTTCTCACAAGTCATTCTGTCTTTATTGCTGATTGTTGTTCCTTTTCTACTGATTGCAGAACAACCTGACTTAGGGACTTCTTTATTGGTCCTTGCCAGTGGTATTTTCGTCCTGTTCCTCAGTGGCTTATCATGGAAATTGATTGCAGGTGCAGCGGGGATTGCAGGGATTATTATTCCGATTGCTTGGGAATTTTTACTGCATGATTATCAACGTCAGCGTGTTTTAACTTTATTTAACCCAGAAGCCGATGCACTCGGAACAGGTTGGAACATTATTCAATCTAAAACAGCGATTGGTTCTGGTGGTTTTTCAGGTAAAGGCTTTTTAGAGGGAACCCAATCCCACCTGCACTTTTTACCGGAAGGTCATACTGACTTTATTATTGCTGCCTATTCAGAAGAATTTGGCTTGATTGGCGTTACCCTGCTGATTCTTCTCTATTGTGCAATCATTTTTAGAACATTCCAGATCGGCTTACAAAGCTTCCATAACTATGGTCGTTTGGTTGCTGGTGCCTTTGGTTTGTCATTTTTTGTTTATGTATTTGTAAATGCAGGCATGGTCAGTGGTATTTTACCTGTAGTAGGTGTGCCTTTGCCGTTCATGAGTTATGGCGGAACTGCAATTATTACTCTTATGTCAACTTTTGGACTGGTTATGTCTATTCATACACATCGATAATGAGGAATTTTATAAACTTATGTTTCTTCCTACTTTGAATAAAACTTTTAAATTTTTAACTTTAAGCGCTGGTTTATTCTTGAGCACTAATTGGGCACAAGCCAATGAATTTTACACTCATCCCAATTACCCTGCATTCAAACAAAAAGCAATGACAACCTATGGGTTAAGCGGCGAACAGATTGATGCAGCCATGAGTGGTGCACGTAATTTACCTAATATTTTGAACATCATGACTCGCCCAGGTGAAAGCAAACCTTGGTACCAATATCGTTCAATGTTTTTAGTTGAAGGTACCATTCAACGTGGTGCACGTTTTAAAAGCCAATATGAAGACGTACTGAATCGTGCTGAACAGCAGTATGGTGTGCCTAAATCGGTGATTCTCGGTATTTTAGGTGTAGAAACTGGCTATGGTGCCAATAAAGGCTCTTTCATCACTAGAGACGCCTTAGCCACGCTTGCCTTTGGTTACCCTCGTCGTGCTGACTATTTTAGTGATGAACTCGCTGCTTTAATTTCTTGGACATATAAAGAAGGTTATCCAACCAACAGTATTGTGGGTTCTTATGCAGGTGCGATTGGTTACCCGCAGTTTATGCCAAGTAATATTCAAAAATTAGGTGTGGATTATGACGGCAATGGTCATATTGACTTAAGAAACTCTGCTGCAGATGCGATTGGTTCAATTGCAAACTATTTAGCTCAGCACGGATGGGAACGTGATCGTCCGATTGGCTTCCCTGCTCGTTACTCAGGTAACAATCCAGATAGCGTGATTGCCAAGGATTTAACCCAGCCAACCCCATATGGTGAATTGAAAAGATTAGGGATTGCACCACTTGACCCTTTGGTAAAAATTGATGACCTTGATTTAGTCAATGTTATTCAATTACAAGACCAATTTGGTCCAATTTACTATATTACTTATCCAAATTTCCAAGTGATTACCACCTACAACAGAAGCAGAATGTATGCCACTGCAGTGTGGTTATTGGGCACAGAAGCAGCTAGCCGATAGGCTAGCTTTTTTACAAGATTATGAAAAGTCAATAAATTTTTTATTTAAAAAGTACATATATTCGGCAAAATTCATAAATTGTTACAATATTGATTATTTTACAACCAGAAACTGTAAGTTTTTGCCCTTTTTGTAACTATTTATCGTTAAGGACTAGACACACTTCGTAAGTGATGAATATTATCGCCGCAAGATAAAGTAATTGCAAAAGTGAATAATTAGACATGTGCACTATATTTCAAGGTGTTTTTATTGAAATAGAAAAGCATGTTCTCTAGGAGTTTATACAATGCAGTTTTCGCTAAAATATATTCTAGCGCTGACGGCAGGCTTAAGTTTAAGCCCGTTACATGCTGAAATGGTACAGTCTTCATCATTAACCAATGATGTGGAAGGTTCTAATTTGGCTGCCCGCGTTCTAAGCAAAGATTCTCAAAATTTTAATTCTCGTTTCTCAAACGTTAATAGTCTTTCAATCACTGAGAGTTCAGGTGACAAAGTCCGTCGCCAAACGATTGCTGCTAAGATCGATATCCCTGAAGAAGAGCCTTCAGTGATTGAAAAACTGAATACTGTTGCTTCGAACACCGTTCGTAAATTCAGCCAAAGTGGCGTTGCATCATGGTATGGTCGCCAATTTCATGGCCGTAAAACAGCAAGCGGTGAAACATTCGATATGAATGCAATGACTGCTGCACACCGTAGCCTGCCTTTGAACTGTTATATCCGTGTAACAAACAAAGACAATGGTAAAAGTGTTGTTGTAAAAGTTAACGATCGTGGTCCATTCCATGGTAACCGTGTATTAGATTTATCTTATGGTGCTGCAAAGCAACTCGGTATGTCTAGCGCAGGTACAGGTAATGTGAGTATTGAACGTGTTGATGGTCCTAATTCTTAATCATTAAGACCACAACTCAAAAGCCGCTTATGCGGCTTTTTTATTTTTATCTATAACCTTTGTTAATGCTTTACGGCCCATCCAATTCTTCGGTATATTGAATAAATAAAAATGAATACTGCAAGGAGCGCGCTATGAAATCAATTGACGAATGGTTTGATGAATATAGTGACAGTCACCAAAACCAAACCAACAAAAAAATCCATTGGGTCTGTGTCCCTGCCATTCTATTTTCGATCATTGGTATTCTGGCGCATTTTAGCACCCTGCTCACGGCACTATTGCTGGTTTTAACTTTAGTCTTTTATGCTCGATTGGACATCGTACTTGCGATTGCGATGGCAGCCTTGTTAGCAGTGATGGCATGGTTAATTGTGATTTTACCTGTCGGAGTTGGATTCTATATTGGCGTATTTGTGATTGCATGGATCGGGCAATTTTATGGGCACAAAGTTGAAGGTAAGAAGCCTTCATTCTTTAAAGACTTGCAATTCCTTCTGATTGGCCCTGTATGGTGCATGGACGCTTATTTAGCTAAAGTCCTACCTAAATGGAAACTTCGTCAAAAATCAGCGATTACAAGCTAATTTAGCGCATATCTTGCAACTCACTTCGCAAGGAAGAATGTTATTGGTACATTTTTCCTTGATATTTCAGCCAACCATCAACATGTTTTCCACGCGGATCATGATGGGTCCAATGAATCACTCCACCTTTTTGGCTGTATTCATATTCACCAAAAAACTCAACTGTATCGCCTTTTTTCAGCCCTTCGATTCTTGGCGCTAAATCAATATTGTGTGCAATCAATACCGTTAAACCATTCTCCAGTTTAAGAATCATTTTCTGATGTCTTGAACCTTCATTGTCATCTGGCAAAATGGCTTTTACAATACCCTGCGCTTGGACCTGCACATTACTTCGTTGCTGCTGATAGGCTTGCATGATCTTGTTTTGATCATCGACCGCTACAGCATTACTTGTACTCGGTATAGGGGAATTACTGGTATTTTGTTTTTGCTTAAAATCAAGACCAAAATAAGCTGCCACTAAAACAACAATAGCAACCAGAATCAGATTATTTTTTTGAACTTTCATAGTGACCTGTTATCAAATACAAGATAGCAAAATGCCAATCGAATTGATTGGCATTTTGATCATACAACGCCTCTAGTACTTAGAACAAACGATTCATACCATTCAAAGCTGCAACGCGATAGGCTTCAGCCATAGTTGGATAATTGAATGTCGTTTCAACAAAGTATTTCAAGGTATTGTTTGGACTGTGCATCACTACCTGCCCAATGTGAATAATCTCTGCAGCGTTGTTACCAAAACAGTGAATACCCAAGACTTCCAAAGTATCACGATGGAACAGAATCTTTAATTCACCGACAGTATCACCAGTAATTTGTGCACGTGCTAAATGACGGAAAGAGGCCTGACCGACTTCGTAAGGCACTTTCTCTTCTGTCAATTCCTGCTCAGTCTTACCAATTGAAGAAATCTCTGGAATGGTATAAATACCTGTTGGTACATCACGGATTGGCTTCACATTCTTTTCGCCCACCATGTTTGCACCCGCGCAACGACCTTGGTCATACGCAGCGGAAGCAAGTGAAGGCCAGCCAATGACATCACCGGCAGCATAAATATTTTCTGCTTCAGTTTGATATTGATCATTCACCATCAACTGGCCACGACCATTCGGTACTAGACCCACATTTTCCAGACCTAGACCATCGGTATTCCCTGAGCGGCCGTTACACCATAAGATCGCATCTGCCTTGATCTTCTTACCACTGAGCAAATGCAAGACCACATGATCATCAAAGGTTTCTAAACGATCTATTTGCTCATTGTGGCGAATCAATACACCTTGTTCACGTAAGTGATATGACAATGCATCGGCAATTTCATCATCAAGGTAGCTTAAAAGCTTTTGCTGGGTGTTGATCAAATCAACTTTATGATCAAGTCCGATAAAAATAGAAGCGTATTCACAACCAATTACGCCCGCACCATAAATGATGATTTTTTGGATTGAATAATCAAGATCAAGAATTTTGTCCGAATCAAATACGCGTGGATGATTGAAATCTAAACCTTGTGGTTGGTATGGACGACTACCAGTTGCGATCACGATTTGCTTGCAAATAATGGTATCTTTAATACCATCCTGACCAAAAATCAGTACCGTGTTTTTATCTTGGATATAGGCACGACCGTGAAAAACTTCAATTTTATTGCGGTCATAAAAACGTGTATGTGTATCAACTTGCTGTTGAATCACTTTATGCGCATTACGCAACACCTGTTTCATGGTGAATTGTTTCCACTCACCGACTTTTTGAAACATTGGATCACGTTGATAACGAATAATACTTGAAACTGTTTGACGTAATGCTTTACTTGGAATTGTTCCTACGTGTGCACAGTTACCACCGAGTTGATCACGAACATCAACGATTGCAACACGTTTACCTGCTTTTGCAAGCTTCATTGCCGCGCCTTCGCCAGCTGGGCCAGAACCGAGAATTACTGCATCATACTTAACAATATTCCCACCAACGACCTCTTTCTTACGTGGCATTCAAAGCTCCTTTGTTTCTAACCGTTTTTGCTTTATATATGATAACCAATATGCAGCCAGATGATGTATTTCACAACTATATATTTTTATATATTTACATTTTCAAAATGAATACCACTTTTCATGCTTTATTCCGCTAAATTTGACTATAATAACAGGATATCTCAAGTCAAAGGCTGTAGAAATTATATGTCTGAACACCGTAAACCTGAACAGGGTATAAAACTTCGTGGCGCGGAAAAAGTCGCAAGAATTCCTGTAAAAGTTATCCCTACGGTTGAAGTACCTCGCAAACCTGACTGGATTCGAGTCAAGATGACCGCTCCAGAAGAAGTTCAGCGTATCAAAACAACCTTGCGCTCGCAAAAACTGCATACTGTATGTGAAGAAGCTGCCTGTCCTAACTTACCTGAATGTTTCGGTGGTGGTACAGCAACCTTTATGATCATGGGCGATATCTGTACTCGTCGCTGTCCTTTCTGTGACGTAGCACATGGTCGCCCAAATGCTTTAGATCCTGATGAACCACGCCATATGGCAGAGACGATTTCCAATCTTGGCCTCAAATATGCCGTGATTACCTCAGTTGACCGTGATGACCTTTTGGATGGCGGTGCGCAACACTTCGTTGATTGTATCAAAGAAGCGCGTGAATTAAGCCCAAAAACCCTATTGGAAATTCTGGTTCCTGATTTCCGTGGTCGTATGGATATTGCCTTACGCATCATGACTGAATGCCCACCTGACGTATTCAACCATAACATTGAAACTGTGCCGCGTTTGTATAAAGCAATGCGTCCAGGTTCTGATTATCAGCACTCTTTAACGCTGTTAAAAATGTTTAAGGAATACTGCCCTGATGTCCCAACCAAATGTGGTTTGATGGTCGGTATCGGTGAAACTGAAGAAGAAGTGATTGCCCTGCTCGATGATCTTAGAGCACATGATGTTGACTACATTACCATTGGTCAATATCTACAGCCATCTAAGCAACATGCACCAATTGACCGCTTTGTAACGCCAGAAGAGTTTGAGCGTTATGCTGAACATGGTCGTAAACTTGGTTTTAGAAATATCTGGTCTGCACCAATGGTTCGCTCAAGCTACTTTGCTGATCGCCAATACCATGGTGAACCTGTTCCAGCGGTACGCCGTAAAGTCGATCCTGCCAAGAAAATTGCAGTTCAGGCGATTGAAGCTTAATGTTGAGATGGGCGTACTTCGGTGCGCCCCTCGATTGCATTCTTAGCAAGTCATTGAGAATTAACACTCAATCCTAAAATCCTCTAAACTTTTTCCCTTTTCTTGCAACAGACGATAGACAAAATCAGTATCGAACTTAAGCATCAACTTGATTGCATCATGAATTTTCCAAAAATATAATTTAGGGTCATCCATCATTTTATCCAGATGCGTCTTTAATAAGGGAATATATTCCCTATATTGTTTCTTTTCGATCACCCAAAAAATACTATTAATTTCAAAAGGAGCAGTATTCGATTGCTCAATAATTTTTGCAACATAAGGAAAAATTTTCCCTCTCGCCAACTCCTCTAAACCCGCATTCGACTTTGCTGCCCAATAACTGACAAATGCACTTAATACATGTTGCAAAGTATCATCATAACCATGTAAGCGATGGTCTATCCAGCCACTCAATTGATTTGTATCAAATAAGTGTGTCAGCGCATTAAAGCCCTCATCCTGCCCCCAATGGGTTAACAGTATAGCGGCATCAAAAACCACAACATCTTCTGTATGAAGAAGCAGCTCAACAACCCGATCAATTCGATCTTGAGAAATATCTACCAAATCCAATTCTTCAGCAGCACATGCATAATCTGCGTGATCAGGAATATCCGTTAATAAAGCCAAAATTTCTTGATTCATCAATCTTCCTAATACAAAAAAGGAGCAAATTCTTGCTCCTTAATTTTGATTATGCTAAACACTTAAGCAATATGTTTTTGTACCACAATCGAACCAACAGAATAACCAGCACCGAATGAAGAGATCACAGCATATTCGCCGCTATTGACCTGCTCACCAGTACGATGCATCGCAATGATCACGCCTGCAGACGAGGTATTAGCAAACTCATCTAAAATGATCGGTGCACGCTCTAAATCAGCTTCTTTACCAACAACCAATTTCAAAATCAGTTCATTCATATTGGCATTGGCTTGATGCAACCAGAAACGCTTGATTTGTTCAGCGCTTAATTCAAGTTTTTCCAATTGTGCAGTAATGATTTTCGCAACCAGTGGACAAACTTCTTTAAAGACTTTGCGACCATCTTGACGGAATAACTTGTCGTCTACAACCGCATCCTCACTACGGTTTAAGAAACCAAAATTGTTACGGATATTATTTGAGAACTGGGTAAACAAATGAATATCCAAGATCTCATAACCCGACTTAGTTTCAGTTTCTTCAATGATCGATGCAGTTGCGACATCACCAAAGATAAAATGTGCATCACGGGTACGGTAGTCTAAATGACCTGATGTAATTTCAACATTGAGCAATAACACACGGCGCGCACCACACTTCACGGCATCATAGGCTTGTTTCAAACCAAATGTTGCAGCAGAACATGCCACATTCATGTCATAAGCATAACCTTGGATACCCAAAGCAGACTGGATTTCAATCGCAACTGCAGGATAGGCACGTTGCATATTTGAACACGCCAAAATCACTACATCGATATCTTCCGCAGTCACGCCTGCATTTTCCATCGCTTGTTTCGCAGCAATAACACCCCACTCCGCTTGAAGTGACAGTTCATCATTACTACGCTCTTGCAAACGTGGACGCAAACGAGTTGGATCAAGAATACCTGATTTTTCGACCACATAACGGCGTTGAATACCTGATGCTTTTTCAATAAATTCAGGGCTCGAGCCACGAAGTGCTTCAATTTCGCCAGCTTCAATTTGCGCTGCGTGATCTTGGTTATACTGTTCTACATAAGCATTTAAACTTTCAACCAACTCTTCATTGGAAATAGATTCGGTTGGGTGAAATAACCCAGTACCTGTTATACGGATGCCCATGTAAAACTCCTGTAAAGAATGCTTCTAACTTTCATATTTCTCAGTTTAACCGATTGCTAATCGATCCCATAGTTTTTGTAATCTAGTTGGTGAAATAGGCAGCTTTGTTTTCATCGGTTGAGAAAACAAGGAAATCCGTAGTTCTTCCAACATCAAATACAGTTCTTTGATTTTAGGATCATTTTTAAATTTAAATACTTTGTCCATCCATGGATCGACATCATCAATTGCAGCAAGGTCTCGTTGTAGATTATTGGGCAAACGATCTAAACGCAATAGCAGCGCTTTCAAATAACGCGGGTATTCCTGCCAAATTTCGGGTGATTGGCTATAAACAAAGTTGGCTAATGACATTAAATCAAGTTGATCTTCTATGTCATCTACACTTCGACCAAAAATCGTTTGATCCAAAACCAATAACTCACGACGAATCTGCTGCCATTGGGTAAATATTTCAGTTAAATCAGTGAGTGTCTGTTGACCATTTGCTAAAAATTGCTTTTTAGTTTCAGTGAGTAACTGCTGAAACTCAGCCGCATTTTTAGGTAGCTTTTGAATTGAAACTTGCAAAGTGGCATAGACCAGCATCTGTTCTAGCTTGGCACGATCACCCAATGGTGAATAGGCCAAGGCTAAAGGCTTGGAAATCTGCTTTTTCAATTGACGGATTAAATCCCCCAATTGCATATGCACCAGGCGAATCACCCCTTCTCGATGTTGCTTAATCGCTTCGTCTTGATCATTAAAGGTTTGAATCACCACACCCGATTCATCTTTGGCTTCAAGCTCAGCAAATAACTTGGTTGGTACCAAAGCTTGATATTGCTTAACAATAACACCTGTGACTTTTTGTGATGCTTCAAATACAAAGTTTTCAGGGAAGATCTGGAATTCACCTTGTTGCTGTTGTACTGGACGATGAGTTTCCACCCGACAACGGGCTTTTAACTCGTCTAAATCACGCCCTTGTGCAATTAACTTGCCTTTCTCATCTACAACCTTAATAAAAGGAATGAGATACTGATCGATACGTTCAAAAGAAAAGTCTTTCTCGGTAATCTGCTCACCGCGTAATGCAAAAGCTAGGTAACTAAATAAATGCTCGCGCAAATGGACCGCATCAATCCCCTTCATGAGTTTTTTAGCTGTATCTGGGATCGGCACCAAATTACGACGCTTGTCTTTTGGTAGTGCTTTTAATAAAGCTTCGATTAAATCCTGACGCCACCCGGGAATGCCCCATGACCACTGCTTTTCATCGACTTGTGGCAATGCTTGAACGGGAATTTTTACGGTTGCACCATCTTCGTCATGACTTGGGTCAAAACGATAGCTAGCAGCAAGTCGCAGTTGTCCATTATGCAAATAATCAGGGAATTGTTGCGTGGTTGGTCGATCATTCATCCACAATGCATCATCTTCTACAAAGAGATAACGTGGGTTTTCTGGTTCTACTGTTGCGCGCCAATCTTCAAAACTGCGACGACTGGCAATTTCCTCAGGCACTTTTTCTGCATAAAACTGATAAATGGTTTCTTCATCCACCACCAAATCACGACGGCGCAACTTATCTTCAACACGCTCGACTTCTTCGAGTTTGAGTAAGTTGTGCTTTAAAAATGGCGGTGTAATACCCAAATTGCCTGTGGTCAGTCCATCACGTAAAAAGATTTCATGTGCCGCAGCTTGATCCACTTTTTCAAAGTTAATCATTCGCTTTGGCTCAATGATTAAACCGAATAGCGATATTTGTGCATAGGCATTTACAATGCCCGCTTTTTTCGACCAATGTGGTTCAAAATAGTGATATTTCAATAAATCACGAGCTGCCAACAGAATCCATTCGGGATCAATTTTGGCTAAAGTCCGCAAATACACTTGTGAGGTTTCCACCATCTCAAAGGCCATCACCCAAGCGGTATTGGTCTTATGCAAGGTACTGGCAGGAAACACTTTGGCCTTCTGCTGGCGTACCGCCATAAAGGTATTACGTTCATCGGTTTTGTTGGCAATAAATGAAAGCAAACCCGTTAATAACGCACGGTGTAAGTTTTCATAGTTGGCTGATTTTTCATTAAAACTGAGTTTTAAACCTTCTGCCAATTCAACCAATTGCTGATGGGTTTGTTTCCATTCACGAAGACGTAACCAACTTAAAAAGTGCTGACGTGCAAATTGACGACGCTTATTTTCAGTTTGTGTTTCGGGGCTGGTTTGTAGCGTATTCCAAAGTTTTAAATAAAATAAAAAGTCTGAGTCTGCTTCTTTAAACAAGGCATGCTTTTGATCGGCCTGCATTTGCTTGTCCGCAGGACGCTCACGTGGATCTTGAATCGCCAAGGCACTGACAATAATCAAAGTTTCTTTGAGCACACCAAAATGAGCCCCGCCAACCAACATACGCGCCAAACGTGGGTCAATCGGCATACGCGCCATCATTTGACCGACTTTGGTTAAATCATTCTTACGTTCGTTTAATGCACCTAACTCAACCAAGAGCTTGCGTCCGTCATTGACCAAACGGAAATCGGGTGGCTCAATAAAATCAAAATCTTCTAGATTACCTAAACCCAAGCTTTGCATTTGCAAAATAACAGAGGCCAAATTGGTCCGTTTAATTTCAGGTTCAGTAAACTCAGGACGACTTAAAAAGTCTTCTTCACTGTATAGACGAATACAGACACCCGCCGCAATACGACCACAGCGGCCTTTACGTTGGTTGGCTGCAGCTTGTGAAATCGCTTCAATCGGTAAGCGCTGTACCCTTGAACGGTAGTTATAACGTGAAATACGGGCAAAACCACTATCAATCACATAACGAATATTTGGCACCGTCAATGCCGTTTCCGCTACGTTGGTGGCAATAATAATGCGTCGCCCTTTGCCGCTTGGACTAAAAATCTTTTGCTGTTCAGCCAGCGCCAAACGTGCATATAAAGGCAAGACTTCAGTATGACGAGGACCGAACTTCTGCAAGGTTTCCTGCAATTCTCGAATTTCTTGTTCAGTACTGGCAAATATTAAAATATCCGCATATTCGGGATGACCTTTTGCCTCAGCATCGGCAAAACACTCTTCTACAGCCTGTACTACAGCACGTGGTAGGTTTTCTTCAAAGTCATCAAACTCATCATCATCACTACCAACAATACTCAGCTCAGAGATTGGACGATAACGCAATTCCACAGGAAAACTACGGCCTTCTACTTCAAAAATAGGCGCGTCATAAAAATACTGGCTAAAACGGTTTACATCCAGAGTCGCCGAGGTCACGATGACTTTTAAATCAGGGCGTTTTGGCAAAAGCTGCTTGAGATAGCCCATGATGAAGTCAATATTGAGTGAGCGTTCATGTGCTTCATCAATAATGATGGTATCGTATTTTGATAAAAAACGGTCATTGGTTAATTCAGCCAACAGAATACCATCGGTCATCAAACGGACGATTGAATCCTGCGAACCTTGCTCATTAAAACGAATCTTAAAGCCAATTGATTCACCAAGCTTCTCACCCACTTCTTCCGCAATACGTTGTGAGACACTTCGTGCCGCCAATCGACGTGGCTGAGTATGACCAATCATCCCAGTGAGTCCACGCCCTGCCAGCATCGCGATTTGTGGAAGCTGTGTGGTTTTACCAGAACCCGTTTCACCAGCAACAATAATCACCTGATGCTTTTGAATCGCTTCAATTAAACGGTCTGCATATTGGGTAACAGGTAGGTCTTGATTCAGCTTGATCTTGGGAACACGGGCTAAGCGTTGTTTGACTTTATGATTCGATTGCTGAATCAGTTTTTCGATTTCTGCTGTTTCTGTTTTTTTATCTTTGCGCAGTCGATTTAAACGGTGACGGTCACGAGCCATAACCAATTGATCTACATTTAAATGACTCTGCACTGAACAGCTTTCCTGAAAAATTAAATAATCGGCTATTTTACGCCTTAAACCCTTGCTATGCAAAGAAAGCTTTTCTAGGCCTTAGCCACCGCTGAGGCTTATCAGTAAAAATTCAGGTCTTGAATCAAGTTAAGTCATTATTCATCCGAAGCTGAAACAATAAAAATAGACCTTAATTTTGATTCACTGACTTGGTTTGGATCAATATCAACGACAAGATTAAGAAAAGTCGAGACCTGTAACCAGTGCTGATAGCCTTTTCCTTTTAATACTTTGGGGACGAAAATAGCCCCTTCTCTTATTTCTTGCTGACTTTGTTTTGCATCCAATATAATCATCGAACATGAGAATAAATCAACTGCCTGACAATTTGGAATAAATATTGCGCCCTCTTTAGGGAGATAATTTTTTGCTTGTGTAACATTGACTAGACCATGATATGATTCCATTCCTTCACTCCTGCCAAATAAACCCTGTATTTTTATAGCAACAAATCAACAATCTCATCAAACTAATTCCTATTCTCCTTATCCTATTCGTATTTTTTCTTTTGCAAATCTATCTCAACAACTCAGGATCACGACCAGATCGTTTTCCAAAGGAAACCAATACGCGTCGAAAATTTAATCGTATATCTCCGTTTTTTATATAATTTTAGATTTTTTCAATTTTACCCTTGAATTTTGATGGCGTAGACTTCATGTTGTTATGCACATTAGTTCTGGATCTTTTGTCATGTTTGCTTCATCTCGATGCAGTCAAATAGGACAGATATTCTTGGGTGAAAGTCGTTTTTATTGAGTTATTCAATTTTCCGATTCTAGTCATGTAAAAATACTATTTCCCCAATAACTAAAAATTATTTATTCTTGACCTCGTAAACAAGTAAGGCGTTAGCCTCTCAATAAAACCTCAATCATGGAGACAATGATGAGCTTAATTAATACTGAAGTTAAACCATTTAAAGCAACTGCGTACCACAACGGTCAATTTGTTGACGTATCTGAAGCAGATCTTAAAGGCAAATGGTCTGTAGTATTCTTCTACCCAGCTGACTTCACTTTCGTATGTCCAACTGAGTTAGGCGACCTTGCTGACAACTATGCTGAATTCCAAAAATTAGGCGTTGAAATCTATGGCGTATCTACTGATACTCACTTCACGCACAAAGCTTGGCACGACACTTCAGACGTTATTGGTAAAATCCAATACCCATTGATCGGTGACCCAACTTGGACACTTTCTAAAAACTTCGACGTATTAATCGAAGCTGCTGGTCTTGCTGACCGTGGTACTTTCGTTATCGATCCAGAAGGCAAAATCCAAATCGTTGAAATCAACGCTGGTGGTATCGGCCGTGATGCATCTGAACTTCTTCGTAAAGTTAAAGCTGCTCAATATGTTCACGCTCACCCAGGTGAAGTTTGCCCAGCTAAATGGAAAGAAGGCGAAGCTACGCTTGCTCCATCTATCGACTTAGTTGGTAAAATCTAATTCTTTAGATTAGACCAATCGGTTTGAAACCACCCTTTTTAGGGTGGTTTTTTTATTAATTATTTTGATCAATCCAAGCCCTATTTCACACCCAAAATTTATAGCTAATTTTTTACAATTCTTATACTTATAAATTTATAGCAAGCTTCATTTATGAATTGTCAGACGGTTTCAGTTGGAGTACTGTCAAAGAATAGAACACCAGAGTTGTTAACCATGTACTAAAAGATCAAATCAAAATGGGGACGAATATATGGAAAAACCAGTTGTTGTAACCTCTTGGAAATATGATGTTTCTTCACGCTATTTAAAAATTTTCTATAGCAATGGCTCAGGTGAGCTTTATCATCCCGTTCCAGAGTTTATCTACAATAATTTACTTCGCACCAACGATAAAACTGCCTTTGTGCATAAATATCTAGAATTTGATCTCCATTTTAAACGACTCTGTATTTCAGCTTAAAAAATAAAAAATCAGCCCAATTGGGCTGATTTTCGTTGAACCTCACTTCAGCTTTAAGCAGCATCTTGCTGTTCAGCATATTTCTCTAACATCTTCTGTTTGGCTTCAGGATGGACATTTATTCTGTCCAAATTACCTTTATAGTGTTGTACCACTCGATCATCCATAATTTTTGACCACCACGATGGAATAAATGCTGGCAGAATCATGGCACCATAACCAGCAGGTAATTGTGGCGCATCTTCAAAATGACGCAAAGTTTGGAAGCTTCGAGTCGGATTGGCGTGATGATCTGAATGACGCTGTAATTGATACAAGAACAGATTGGTTACCACGTTATTATTGTTCCAGCTATGCTCTGGCAAAGTCCGTTCATATTGACCATTTTCTTTCTTTGCACGCTTTAAACCATAATGTTCAATATAATTTACTGATTCAAACAAGGTAATCGCATAAGCTGCTTGCGTCACTTGGAATGGGACTGAACGCATACCAAATTTGCTCAACATGGCGGCATGATATACAGCAGACATTGCCCAGCCATGAATCAACTCATTTTCCTTACAGAAGAAAGGCAGTTTCTTACGTTCTAAACGGTTTTTCTCAATTTCGATTGCCGATTTAAAACTACCAATCACGGTACGCGGTAAAAACTTCCAGAAGCTTTCGCCAAATTGTGACGATGCTGGATCTTCAGGTGTTGCAACTCGACGGTGGTGTCCATACGGGTGTTCAATTCGGAAATGGTTATAACCCGAGGGTGCTAAAGCCAAATGCGAAAGATAATGCTCTAAACGTCCGTTCTTATGACTGAGCTCATGTGCGGTATTAATCGCAATTCCATTGACCATGCCCACCAAGCTTCCCAATAACACCTGATCCGCAACTGGCGTATCTTTACGACTAGCTAAATAGGCTCCATAAATATTGGTCGCGTATTGTAAAGGAATAAAAAGTTTAACAATTCGAGCGTAATACGGATCAGCTTCTAAAGCTGCAATCGCATCAAGTGGTGGGTTTTCCGTATCTTCACCAATCAATTTGTCTAATGTTGGAATCACGCCATGAATAAATAATGGCCCAAATGAAGCAAAGAACTTTTTCGTTTTTTTAGGGCCAAATTGATAGCCCGCCAAACCACCCATTGCAATGGTTGGTACAGCCAAACCCAATAGCCATAAATGACGTTTTTTATCCTTAAATGTTGTTGTCGCTTGCTCGACATCCAGTTGAGTATGCATATTCATTAGAAATTCCTCAATCAAACACAAAATGTTTTGCTTGAATTGATTGTGCCCCTCCAGCCCCCCTCTATATTATCATTTTAAGACTTGCTATTATCATTTTAAGACTTTACTGAGTTTTTCTTGTGCAAAAGCAGCAGATCCCGGTTATTCCATCACGTTATTATTTGCGACTGATTGAAATTTTAATCGGTATGCATCAATACGATAATGATTTGTTGATGGCTGTGCAGCGAGAACTGGCAAAAACAGAATTATTATCGATTCAGCAAATTGAACAATTCATTGAGATTGGTTTAAGTCTGCCCAATACCCAAGACTTGGCCTTTGAACTGGGTAAAAATATAAAGCTCAGCTCACATAGTCTCGTCGGCTATGCACTCATGACTAGTCCTAATCTGGAACATGCACTTAGGCTGATTGCACAATATTTTAGACTGATTATGCCCAGTTTTAAGCTCAGCATTCAGTTTCCAACAGGCTCACAAAAAGTTGAACTGTTATTTGAACCAATTTTGCAGATGAATAAGCAATGTTTGGCCTTTCATATTGAAGCGATTGCGGTAGCGTTCTACTACAGCCTGTTAGAATTGGCAGGTCAGCAACTACAACGCTACCAAGTCTATTTGAGTGTTGCAGAGCCGAGCTATCAAGAACGTTATTTAGCCTTGGTGAAAGCCAATTTCCATTTTAACTATACTTGGCTTTCTGGTATCCGCGTGGTGATTGATCAGCAGCAATTGGCACTCCCCTTACCTTTGGCAGATGCACATAGTTTAAAAATAGTCGAACAACGCTGTCAGGAACAAATCCAGAAGATCTATCATCAAGGAGAAATTGTGGAATGGGTCAGCATGATGTTACGACAAGCTAATCAAGTCCCAACCCTCATGGAATGTGCCAAAGTCTTAAATATTTCCACTAAAACCTTGCAACGCTATTTGCAGCAACAAGGGGTTGAATTTCAAGCGTTAAAGCAGCAGATCAGCACTGAGCGTGCAATTGAGTTATTAGAAAATTCTAGCTTTACCATTACCCATATTGCCTATGAGCTGGGTTATTCCAATCCTGCCAATTTCACCCGTGCATTTAATAAAGTGATTGGCTGTAGCCCTCAAGCATATCGACTACACCATCAAAGTAAAATCAATTCACTTCAACACCACCATACATAAACCTGCACCGATCGGCAGAATGGTGCTCATGTAATCTTCATCATCTTTGATCAGTTCGAGGAATTCCTTCACCTCTGCTGCATGAGAAATCACATTATCAACAATTAAAGTACTTCCCGAAGACTGCAATAAACGCTTTAAGTCTTGCCAGTAACTTACATAACTACCACGTTCAGCATCAAGTAAGATCAAATCATAAGGTTCAGTCGCTTGGGCCAGATAATCAGCAGCATCCCCCACCCAAAAATCAATAAATGGCTCTAAGCCAAATTCTTCCGCATATTTTTTTGCTTGCGCACTGCGAAAGGCATTAATTTCTAGGGTTTGTACAGCCCCACCGACGCTTTTACCTGCTTCTGCCAACCAAAGGGTTGAATAACCTGTCGAGGTGCCAATTTCTAAAATTCGCTTAGATCGTTGAGTCCGTACCAACATTGCAAGCAGTTTGGCGGACTCAGCTTCAATATTTCGGTAGCGTCTTAAACGATCAGACTGTCGAGCATCATGTTGTTTAAACTCATCATATAAATCAGAGATACGTTTTAAAAATACAGTGCTGGTCATATCTGATCCCCCAACTACGCTTATGCAAAGTGTATTGAATTTAAGTCGTTTGTATCAGTTTAAAGCGTGGCAGAATTTGACCATCATCGAGCTGAACGGTTTCGCTAAACATTGCCAATGGACGTACCCACATTGAGTAATCACCATATAAGCATTGATAGACCACCAATTCTTCTTCTGTTTCACTATGACGAGCCACGTTAAACACTTGATACAGCTGACCTTTATAGTGTTGATAAATGCCACGTTGTAAGCTCATATTACTTACCCTTTATTTATGCCACGAAATGATTGCAGTTATATAACAACTTTGATTGTACTCAAATTTTTTGTGAAAGAAATGTTCAAAAAATAGTAAATTTATTAAAAATTCAAAAAACCGATCAAACTCATAAAAACATACTGTTTTACCTATTCAGCACTTTTGCGTACTATAGCTTCATTGAATGAATTTAGCTGATTTAAAAGTCTTAGCGTTTGGAGAAATACATGTTAGATCAAAATATTAAAACTCAATTAAAAGCTTACTTAGAACGTTTAGAAAGTCCAATCGAGTTGGTTGCTGCTTTAGATGACTCCGACAAAGCTGCAAAAATTAAAGAACTCGTGACTGAAATTGCTGAACTTTCTGACCAAGTTACGGCGCGTTTTGACGGTTCAAACGCTCGCCGTCCTAGTTTTGGTGTAGCCAAAGCAGGTGAACAACCACGTGTGTTCTTTGCTGGCTTGCCGATGGGACATGAGTTTACTTCTTTGATCTTGGCATTATTACAAGTATCAGGTTATGCGCCTAAAGTCTCTGATGAAGTACTTACTCAGATCAAAGGCCTCAACTTAGGCGCGAACTTTGATGTATTTGTCTCATTGAGCTGCCATAACTGTCCAGATGTAGTGCAAGCACTCAACTTAATCGCAATTAACAACCCAAATACTACGGCAACCATGATTGATGGTGCCTTCTTCCAAGACGAAGTTGAAGAACGCAAAATCTTGGCTGTGCCAATGGTGTTCCAAGACAATCAGCATATTGGTCAAGGCCGTATGACTTTGGAAGAAATCGTTGCCAAATTGGATAGCAATTCAGCTGAGAAAGATGCAGCCGCAATCAATGCCAAAGATGCATTTGATGTATTGGTAATTGGTGGTGGTCCTGCAGGTGGTACAGCGGCGATTTATGCAGCACGTAAAGGTATCAAAACTGGGATCGTGGCTGAACGTTTTGGTGGTCAGGTAATGGATACCATGGATATTGAGAACTTTACCACTGTTCAAAAAACCGTGGGTCCCCAGTTCGCTCAAGATATGGAAGCCCATGTTCGTGAATACGGTGTGGACATTATGAACTTGCAACGTGTCAGCAAGATCACTGGTGCAGATCAAACGGTCAATGGTCTGGTTGAAGTGGAACTGGAGAATGGTGCCAAGCTTGAATCGAAAACCATCATCTTGTCTACAGGTGCACGTTGGAGAGAAATGAATGTACCGGGTGAAGCGGAATACCGTACTCGTGGTGTCGCATATTGCCCACACTGTGATGGTCCATTATTCAAAGGCAAACGTGTTGCCGTGATTGGTGGTGGTAACTCTGGTGTAGAAGCAGCCATTGACCTTGCAGGGATTGTTGAGCATGTGACTTTGGTTGAGTTTGATACCAAACTTCGTGCTGACCAAGTATTGCAGGACAAGTTAAACAGCTTGCCAAATACCACCGTGATCATGAATGCCTTAAGTACTGAAGTGGTCGGTGATGGTGCTCAAGTGACAGCATTGAAATACAAAGACCGTGCCACTGATGTTGAACACACCGTTGAACTTGCAGGGATCTTTGTACAAATTGGTTTATTACCAAACACGGATTTCTTAAAGAACAGTGCGGTTGAACTCAGTAACCGTGGTGAGATCGTGATTAATGATCGAAACGAAACCAATGTCAAAGGTGTGTTTGCCGCAGGTGACTGTACTACAGTGCCGTACAAGCAAATCATCATTGCCACAGGTGAAGGCGCGAAAGCATCACTGTCTGCCTTTGATTATATGATCCGTTCTGGCGTATAAGTCTACTCAGAACATGTGCACGCACTTACATTTTCCGATGTAAGTGCGTGTTTTTACAAGTTATCAACAAATTTTCAACTTTATTATTCATCAAGTTTATGTTTATATTTTCGGTATCCATTCCTATTGGATGCCACAAAGAAAAGGAAATAGACAATGAATAAATTACTTGTTGCATTAGGTCTTGCTGCTACTGTTGCGCTTGTAGGCTGTAATAAAGATAAAGCACCTGAAACTGGTGCAACCACGGGTGAGCATTTAGAACATGCTGCTGATCAAGCTGGCGCTGACGTTCAAAATGCGGCTGATGCGGCTGCGAGCAATGTTGCAACTGCTGTAGATACTGCTGGTGATCAAATTGATGCTGCTGCTGATCATACTGCGACTGCAACAGCTGAAGCTGCTGCTAAAACTGAGGCTGCGGCACGTGATGCTACCGCTAAAGTTGCAGGCGCTGTAGAATCAACTGCTGCTGATGTGAAAGAAAAAGCTCAACAATAATTGAGTTGAAATAAAAAAGCCTCTGTAAACAGAGGCTTTTTTATTGGTCTGAATTAGCTTAATAAACCTTCATCGCGCATCGCAATTTGTACAGACTGACGTTCAGCCACTTTATTACGCAATGCAATAATATTGATATAAGGCGTTAAGTCATGCTCAATGTGATTTGACCAGTTGGTAAGAACAAATAGATAGGCATCCGCAGGGCCAAAATTATCATCGACCAAATAATCACAATCCGATTCAGCTAAATAGTTGTCGATATATTTAAGCAAACGATCAACTTCTGCATAGGCTTTGGTTTTCTCATCGTCAGTGAGCTTCCCGCCAAAGAATACTGAATAAGCATCATGCAATTCTGAATTCAAGTAGCCTAACCACTCTAGGACTTTAGCACGCCCCATGCCTGATGGTGGAATCAAATCCTGTTTAGGATCATGCTGCGCCAAAAACGGTAAAATTGCCACATTCTCAGTTAAAATCAAACCTGGATTAATTTCCAATGCAGGCACATAGCCTTTTGGATTAATCTCGTAATAATCTGCACCTTTTGAAGTTTTATGTGTTTTTAGATCAACTCGTTCTAAATCAAAATCGACATTTATTTCATTTAAAATAATATGGGCAGCCAATGAGCATGCACCAGGTGAATAATACAACTTCATAATTGATCCTTGTTATCTAACAACTTATGCCCTAGAACGTTCCTACGAAACTCAAGAACAGAAATAACTAAAATTTATAACAGCTTTCATGCTAAGAACATCTACACCACTACTATTAATGAATTTTTTTCTGCCTTGCAAGTTATATTCCGTGACGATTGATTAATTTATGAAAAAACAAACCAAACAATGTCACGGAAATCAGATTACGCTCGACCAAAAAGCTTGCCTAACCATTCAAATAATGAGTTTAAAAATTCAACGATGATATTCTTCGGATTGTTCGGTTCAAGTTGAGAATCCGAGCTTTTCATATCCAAATCAACAATCACAGGGTCATGATCGGAAGAACGATAAGCATCTGCCGAGAAGAACAAGGCCTTTTGCTCATCAGTTTTATATTCTTCATTATAGTCCAATACTGTTGGCTCATCAGCATTGATATGCCAAGCAAAGGTTTTGATTACACGTTTATACAGATTGGCATCGGCAATGGCATGATCAAGGTTACCTGCACCACCATAACCATCGGCATCACTCGCCACACCAAAGACATAGCTATAAGCTTTATTGCCCTCACCGACTTTGCTGTCATTCAGCAAAACTTTGTAGTTGGCTTTCTCAAAACTTAAGATTGGATCTTCTTTGGCATAACTGTTCATATCACCTAACAGTAAGATATTCGGATTCTTCACTTGAGTTGGATTCTTGGCAATCCATTGGGTGAGTTGTTCAACCGCTTTTACTCGGGTTGGATTCCAACAGCCCTGTCCATCGCGTTGATCTGCATCAAGAGAGTTTTCATCGACACCGCGACAGCTCTTCGATTTAAGATGATTTGGAATCACTGTAAAGATTTGTCCACCCTGTACAGGCTTGAAAGATTGTGCGATGGTTGAACGGCTTTTATCCCCTAAATCCAATACCGCAGGCTTATTCACTGGCTGAACACGTTTACTGTTATAGATAATCGCAACCGCAATCACATCAGTACCTAGCTGATTGAGTCCTTCTGGAATCACATATTTCCAGTCTGGCCCTAAAGCTTTAGTCAAGTTAGCAACTGCACTATCACTGCCATAACCATTATTGGCAATTTCCATCAGACCATATACGTCTGCATCAATTGATTTTAATGCATTGACGATTTTGGCATGTTGCTTATCAAATTCAGCCTGACTGTTGGCACCACGCTCGGTTGGAAAGCCATTTTTACCGTTATCATAGTTCAGCACGTTAAATGCCGCAGCACGGATATGCTTACTCTGTTTCGCTGCAATCGTTGTGCGTGGATTGGTGGTGGTTACCACTTCTGGCAAGTTCGCGCCTGCAATCGGTTGTACACGCCAAGCATTAAAGCGGTATTCCAAAATACCTTGTGCATTCTTTAACTGATAGCCCGAACGTAGTGTATTTAAAGCACTAAAGTTTTGTGGCAACCACGGTGCACGGTTTTGATTGTTATAACCATCATCAAAGATAATCTTAGAAAGTAAGTTTTGTTGCGCTAAAGCCTTGGCTTCATTTGAAAGTGCAGGATAAAGGTTGGTCGGAATAAATAAGCGACCAAGGCTTAGTGACAGCTCACCATAACGACCAAAATTATAGTTTTCACTTACCGTCAACGTTTGCGGTAATTTCACCAACATCCCTTGATAACGTTTTGGAGAGTTACCCGCAGTATCGGTCAAACTGCTAAATGGCAAGTTTAAGTCCAGTGGTTGGATCAGCGATGCCATGTTCTGGTTACAGGTCTTAATATCCTGCTGCAACTGATCCAATTGAAGTTGGTTTTGATAACTGGTTAAACGACCACGCAGGATCACTTCATCACCAACCTGTCCACCTTTGACTGCACTACTTGCAGGGATATAAACAAAAATTGCATTGCTGACATTTTGCGTGGCTTTGCTATCAGGGGTTTGTACATAGAAACCTGAGAAGCCATTGCTATAGCGATAATCCGCTGTGATCACACCACGAATGGTGTAGTTTTGATTCTGAGTCGATTGCGCAAGACTGGCAATCGGTGTATCGCTACTGCTACAGCTGACTGCGTCTACAGGTGGAGTGGTGGTTGAACCTGTTAAATTCGAAAAATCATTTCGATCTGTCCATGCCTGCCAAGATTGGTCAAGGTCAAATGGACTAGTCGGGTCAACACTCACTACAGGATTATCTGTTTGAATGCGTTTAAAGCTATTCGCAGTACTGAATACCGTTGTGCCCCAACCTGCCGTTGGACGCTCACCAATACGACCAAAACGATCTACTGGCGTACCACGATAAAGCAACACAATCGCATCATCACCATTAAAAGATAATCCCGCAACTTGATTAACCTTATCCCCCAATTGCGCCTGTAATTCAGAGCGACCTATCAGGAATTTTTGTTTACTGGCCAAGCTACCTTGTAAAGGAAAAGCCGCGGTTTTAACTGTGCCACCATTATTAAACTGCTGAATTTCATAATCGGCTAAATTCACTGTTGTGGCATCGGGGTTATAGATTTCCAGTCCCTTTTTATTGCTGCTGCCATCGACATACTGGCTAAACATCAGTTGTGCATGTGCAGCAGAAAAGAGTGAAGATGCACCTAACAGGCCTAAACAAATGGCGATCGAATGGTATTTAAAATTGTTCATGGTTTTTTACTTAGTGTTAAAATTGTAATTAGGCTATGCAATTTCTGTGACAGCTACATGAAGATTTTTTGACAAATTTTAAGCAATTTTAGAAATGATCGGCTAAATAAAATCACTTAAAGTTTGACTTGACCACCTGAACACTTAAAATACGGCATTTCTATATTTATATCTCCAGAATCATGTCAAACGATCAGTTAGAAACGCAAATTACGGAACTCGACAATTTGCCTGAGCACCGTGAAATTGTGACGTTTATGCGTCGTTCAGCTCCGCTCAATACTTCACAACGTACTGCTTTAGAAGATTATCGTGATTTAATTTTGGAATACCCTGTTGGTGATTTACGCCAGCACTTTGAACATCCTGAACGCCCATTAACGGTTGAAATCGGTTTTGGTATGGGGCGTTCTTTGGTATTGATGGCAAAAGCCAACCCTGAACGTAACTTTGTCGGCATCGAAGTGCACGTACCTGGTATTGCACAGTGTGTTTATGAAGCGGGGATGGCTGGCTTAAAGAACCTGTTTGTACTGGATGCTGATGCAATCCAAGTATTACGTGAAATGCCAGACAACAGCATTAACTGCGTACAGCTTTACTTCCCAGATCCGTGGCAGAAGAAACGCCACTTTAAACGCCGCTTTGTGATTCACGAGCGTATGCAACTGGTTGAACAAAAGCTTGAGTTGGGTGGTACTTTCCACTCAGCAACTGACTGGGAACCGTATGCAGAATGGATGCTTGATATCCTAGATAACCGTCCTGATATGGAAAACTTGGCAGGTAAAGGCAATAGCTACCCTCGCCCAGAATGGCGTCCAGTGACTAAATTTGAGCGTCGTGGTCTTGAATCTGGTCATAAGATTAATGATTTTATCTTTAAGAAAATTAAATAAGTTGATTTAGCTTCAAAAGCCACTAATTGTTTAGTGGCTTTTTTATTTCCAAATGTTTAAGTTCTATGCATCCTTATCTAAATAATCTTCTGGATAAGTACCTTTTTCTTTTAACTTATTACGATATTTCATTACACTAATCTGAATACCTTCATCAGTTAAAAATTCATTATAAAAATCCTGTTCTTTTGGATATTTAAAACCCAGTTTTTCTAATATTTTCTTCGATAATGCGCCTGAATCATATAATACCTATATTTATATTGCATCAATCAAAGGAGGGAATTTTCAAAGAATAATAAGAAATGGCTACTATGATTAAAAGCAGAGCCCTTTTTAAAACCAATTCCAAAAAGCTAAATAGTCTGAAAAACGAATGGGTAAATCATTCCCTTTAACTTCAGCAACCTTATCAAATATCCATAAAAAACCATAAATACTGAAATAGCATAAAAAGAAGGTGATGGTTTTAACGATTATTCCTAAAGCTGTTTCCTTAGCTTTCGGATGCCCCTGATTTGGATGCTTTTCATAATTATATGGATCATTAGTATCAACTACACACGCATCTTCAATCTGTTTAGTCCATTTGGGTCTTTTGGCTATATGCATCACAAACGGACGGCCAATAAAACAAATCATTACAATAAAGAAAAATAGGCCTTTAAATAAATTAGAAAGAAATGCATCGCTATATGTTTTTTGAATATCAACGACATAACCTGCACCTTGAAGTGTCTCAACTTCTTTAAAGCTATAGTCTTTAGGGCTAAAATACCAAGCCTTCTTTACACTTTGTAAGAGGCTTTCTCTTTTTTTATCTAAGGGAATCAACTTCCTTACCACTTTATAACTTTCCTCGATTCCTTCTTCCATATAACAACGAATATATTCCCAATTCGATGCAAATTGTGCTGCTTCAACATCAAATGAAAATTGATAACCATCTTCTTCTGTATATTCAATCGTTTCTGCAGAATTTATATAAGATAGACTAAATGCATCCTCAATAGTTCCATCTTTTGAGAGTTGAGATAGGCGGATATCGTAATCGCGTTTACGCGAACTCCCAGTATCTATACGTGTAAAAGCCACTTTAAGGTAATCCCAATCAAATACACGAATATCATCTTTAGTTTTAAAAAACATAAACTTTTCTATTTTTTCGATTAAAGCGAATTGGATAATGCGTGTAGCCAAACAAATCCTTCTTTAAAAAAACTTATATATAAAAAATATCCCTAAAAGGAAAAGTGACATTAACAGAAATGCGGCTATAGCCAACCAATCAAATCCAACTTTTAAAATAATTAAAATCATTAGATTAATCATAAAAAGAGCAAATATACACAAACCAATTGAAAAGAAATTAATCACACCTCTCCAACTATAGGCTTTGTCTAAAACCTCTAAATAAGTTGAATTAAATTGAATGGTGATATCTGTATCTACAGGTTCCACCCCTGTATTCTGCTTTTGATTTAGCTCTATTTTTTCTTCGATTTCATTGAATTTCTTCCCGATATAATTTCTATACGGAATAATTACACCTTGATAATTCGCCTGAATCATATAACACCTATTTTATACTGTATTTTTGCATCAGGTGGTTTCCATTTTCATCTGGTCTAAAACAAGCCAACATTGATCAATTCAGTTTTATCCCTCCTTAATCAAAGGAGGGAATTTTCAAAGAATAATAAGAAATGGCTACTATGATTAAAAGCAGAGCCCTTTTTAAAACCAATTCCAAAAAGCTAAATAGTCTGAAAAACGAATGGGTAAATCATTCCCTTTAACTTCAGCAACCTTATCAAATATCCATAAAAAACCATAAATACTGAAATAGCATAAAAAGAAGGTGATGGTTTTAACGATTATTCCTAAAGCTGTTTCCTTAGCTTTCGGATGCCCCTGATTTGGATGCTTTTCATAATTATATGGATCATTAGTATCAACTACACACGCATCTTCAATCTGTTTAGTCCATTTGGGTCTTTTGGCTATATGCATCACAAACGGACGGCCAATAAAACAAATCATTACAATAAAGAAAAATAGGCCTTTAAATAAATTAGAAAGAAATGCATCGCTATATGTTTTTTGAATATCAAGGAAATAACGTGTCCCTTGAGGTGTTTCTATTTCTTTAAAGCTATAGTCTTTAGGACTAAAATACCAAGCCATCTTCATGCTTTGTAGCAGGCTTTCTCTTTTTTTATCTAATGGAATCAATTTCCTTACCGCTTTATAACTTTCTTCGATATCCTCTTCCATATAACAACGAATATATTCCCAATTTGATGCAAATTGCGCAGCTTCGCCGCCAAAAGAAAACTGATAACCATCTGCTTCTGTATATTCAATCGTTTCTGCAAAATTTGTATAAGAGAGACTAAATGCATCCTCAATTGTTCCATCTTCTGAAAGTTGAGATAGACGGATATCATAGTCACGCTTACGAGAACTCCCAGTATCTATACGTGTAAATGCAACTTTAAGATGATCCCAGTCAAATATGCGGATATCATCTTTAGTTTTAAAGACATAGACTTTTCTATTTTTTCGGTTAAACCGAATCGGATAATGTGTGTAACCAAATAAATCATTCTTCAATATTTTTTTATATAAAAAAAATAACAAAGCAGAAAAACATAAAATTAATAACAAACCAAAAATATCAATTAGTTCAAATCCATCTATTTGTATAACTGCAATCATTAAAGCAATTCCGAACATACAAAATATAGACAATCCAATTGAAAAAAAGTTAACCCCACCTCTTAAATTATAAGCCTTATCTAATACTTCTAAATAGGTCGAGTTAAATTGAATAGTGATATCTGCATCTACAGGTTCCACACCTGTATTCTGCTTTTGATCTAGCTCTATTTTCTCTTCAATTTCATCGAATTTTTTTCCCACATAATTGTTATATGGAACCATTACACCTTGGTAACTAACACGTAGCATACTTAATTTACTCTAATTATTTAGCAATTGCTTTCATGGCTTTTTCAAACTCACTTTGCATCAGATTATAAGTACCATATCTTTCTTTTGATAATGTACCAAAACTACAACGCTCAACCCAATCTTGTAGTGCATTGTCTTTCAGTTTAGAAATACCGATTGAAATCAAGATCATTAGACCTGCACCAATGGCAATAATCCAACCAAGCATTGGGATACTTAAACTACTAATAGCAAGGACGGCTAAGCTTGAGCCAATAATCATATTTGCCCCATATAAATAAGATAGACTCCTATTGCCTTCCTGATAGGCATTATAGCCTGCATAACCATCTATAATCGCTACCCCAAAACCAGCAATACCTCCTAACAGTCTAGCAACGAGGCCTACATTTCTTTGTAAACTAATTATGTTGGTATTTGGTGTTCGATACACACCCAAACTTTTTTCTATCGTGGTTGCAATTGCCGCACCGACAGCGGAAACACCAAGACCAAAACGAATCATATTTTCAGTTTCATCATTTTTCATCGTGGTATCACCAAAAGCGTCGTCATACAACTTGGTCAATACCCAGCCTTGAAATGCGCCAATCAGTGCCGACGAACCAATTGCAAAAGAGGACTTTACACTCGCACCAACACCACTAACTCTAGTCTGCATGGTGTTTTTCCAGTCATCATTCCATTTTTGAATAGATGTTTCTGACTCTAAACTCTTTGCAAAATCTGAAACACTGACACCTTTTTTAAAAATACTTTCAACAACAACCAACTCTCTTTTTATTTGTGCTTTGCTTAATCCAGTTTCGTTGACCAAATCATCTATTCTATACTTTAACTGGACTTCTAATGCTGCTCGATGTCGTTGTAAATATGCAGCTGAACTTCCGCCTTGTTGTAGACTTAAAGAAATCATTCGGCCTGCGACTGCACGTGCCATTTTTTTGGTTCGAACCCCACGTACATCTAATACACGAAGTTTTAAGTTATACATCATTGCCATACTCAGTACAGCAATCCCGCCTTGAGTTGCCTTTAATAGACCTTGGCAGAGCATATTAAACAAAGGACCAAATGTTAAGGCAATGGTTGCACCCAGTTTATCTAAATGGATTCCTGTGGTATTTGAAACATTTTTTTCTAAACTATCTGAAAATGCACTAAATAGAGCATCCCAAGGAATATCTCTAAATGGATTTTCTACAGCAGGTTTTAACTTTGAAAAACTATCAATAATCTTGCTTTTAACCACATCAAAATTAAGTGCCAAAGCATTTAAAACAAAATTGTCATCGCTAAACTTTTGTGCTTTGAGTTTTTTTGCAAGTTCAATTCTCACAGGATCTAAAGCACAGCTTCCCCCCAATGCTAGCGTTGCTTCATGCGCATAACACACGCCACTGTCAATATTTTTAGAATCAAATTGATACTTAAAATATGAAATTGTTCTTTCAAAGTTTATCCATAGCTTTATCATAATCGCCAAAGGATAAATATGGCTTTTGTCATACGCCATTTGATTGTTTTTTATTTCTGTAATTTTCGCTGTTCTTTGAGTAGCACTAAACTTTTTTGCATATTTAGCCCACTCACTTTCAATATTTCCTCGTAGTTCTTTTTGCCGTTGTTCATCAAATTTTTTTTCGGTCATTTGTGCAGGATCAAAACCAAACCGAGCTTGCCGTTGGAGTCGTAATTGCTGCATACTTTTTAATTCTGATTCACGATTTTCAATCGATTGTTTGGTGAGACTCTGCGGAATCCCTGCTTGTAAAGCAGACAATGTCACATCAGAAAAAAATGCTCTTTTTACATCATCCTGATTAACAAACTTCGCCCCTTTTTCTTCAATAGCGACTTGAATATCAACCATTAATGCCACTGGATCATGTAAAGCAACAATAATGCCCTTGCCTTTAGCAAGCCTTTCGCTTTCATTAATCAACGATTGAGTAACAGTGCTGTTAAAATTCGTATTTTTAACTTTAGACAACTCTGTAATTGGACAGTGAAATTCACCCTTGCTTTGCCCGACAATAACGGGGCTCATATGTGCCGCTCTATATGCTGGTTTTTTATGAAGCTGTATGATCCGACTAGTCCATAAATGAGCGCTGTACGCTAACCAAATTTTTCTAGACACATTCGCCTTCGGAATCGTAATAAGCATCCCATTCATTAGTTTCCGCATTTCTTTCTTGCAAGGTTCATGCATCTTTGTTGTTGTTTCTACATTAAGAAAAGTACCAATTGTTTTTTTTGCAAATGTGCCAAATTGATCTTTCACAAAATAATAAAAACTGTTATCCAACTCATCAAAGACATAAATATATCCCGTTTTTCGAATTGGCGTTACTTCGTAAGTCATCCCACTACTAGATAATTTAGGGTAGTTTTTAGGGATTGTAATAGAGGGTTTTATATTAGAAACATTTGAGCTAAATCCAAAACGACTCACAAATATAGGTAGTCCCTGTTTATCACATACATTACAACCTTTATTACTCGCCATTTTCTTTCTCACTTAACTTTTCTTTATATATAAAATTAATTAGTTCATTCATATTTTGGTTAAAATCTTTAGAAATTTCATTTCCAAGGTCATCGTAGTCTGTGGTTAATTCACTTCTAATTTTTGAATTAATCAGGTCAATCTCATCAAAATTTATAACTGGTGCTTCGACTTTTTGTTTATTGACTTCAAAATATTGATGATTTATTGAAACCACCCATTTAGAAATATCATCTTGTAATTTCTTATAAATTGACATATTCAACAAAGCACTCAACTGGGAGAGATGAATTGCAACTCTTGGATCATAAAATCTAAATACAAATTTTTCTGATTTTCTTTTATAAACCATTAACTCAGCTAAAAAATCTTTGATCTCTTCAATTTGTTTATCTGAATAAAGATAGGTTTGAAACATGCTCATTTGATCAAAGCCACTAAAAGCATTGGTGTGAGTTTTTTTACCAACTAAGTTCCATAGTTGTTCTTTTTTCTCATTGGAAAGATTCTTTAAATCTATCAATGTGGGAGTGAGTTCTGGGCGTCTAAAAACATTTAAACCAATAAAATGGTGTTCGACGTTTAGGTCTTTTAATATTGAATGTGCACTGCCCCATAGTGAAGCATCAAAAATAATATAATTCGCTTCAAAAATAATGGACTCAGGCGCATCAATTTTAGTAACAAAGTTTTTTGGTATATCATCCATATCAATTAACTAACCTTTATCAGCGGAGATCCATTTTCTGCTGCATTTTGAGCTTGAATATCACAATCTAATGACTTTAATTCTACTGTTTTCATTTGTGCAGTTTGCCCGCCCATAAACAAATGCTGCCCCGCCTTCACCTCAAACTTGCCGCCTGTGATTGGAAAAATACCCGAACCATCCAGCTTAATTTGAGAACCACCCGAAGTAATCACAATCTCTTTCGGACTGGTAATCTCAATACGATCTTCAGTCGAAATGATTTGAATCCCTTGCTTAGCAAGTAAATCTATTCCATCCGACTGTGCCTGCACCTCATACTTGCCTTTGGCCGCCACCTGTTTAATCCCATTCTGTGCGGCAAAGAGGCTGATTCTGTCTTGAGCATGACTAATCATGTTCTTTTGCGTACTTAGATTGATACTGTCGCCTGCAAACTGATTGATCTGTCCATCTGCCGATAAATGAATATCTTCATTGGTACTCAGAGCAATCCCCTCAGGTGAACTGAGTAACAGCATTGCTTTATTAAACTTGGCAATATCAGATTCAATTTCATCAGCAAACGCTTTCAGTTGATCCAGTGATTCAATCTCATCGGTCTGCTGATTCTTAGCCACTTCGCTTAAGGCTTTGGCATTGTTTTGATTACCCTCAAGCTGCTGTTTAGCAACTTGGGCATCAAGATGCTGGCCTTGGGCTTGATCCTGTTTATGCGTGGAAAGTAGTAAGCCATCACCAGCACGCACGGCACCCCACTGGTCGGTGCGCAGTTCAAAACCTTCGCCGCGATCTTCACTTTCTGCTTTATCTTTGGGATGACTGAGTTTACCCAGATTGAGTTGACTGGCAGCATGACTACTTTGCAACTGGGCACTGATCTGCCCTGTGGTGTCATCAAAGCGCAGTTGGTTAAAACCTTCACCTTGATACTCTTTAGACTTAATTCCTGCCAGTTTCTTAGTGTCAGGCAGCTTGCCTGCATTATCAAACTTGGTTGGGCTACGATGGCCTTCATGGATACGTCCCACCACAAATGGACGGTCAATATTGCCATCAAAGAAGTCGATCACCACGATTTCATCAATACGGGGCAAGAAACGTGCGCCATAGCCTTCACCTGCCCAAGGGGTCAGTACATCCACCCAAGCAGAATCGGTGTCATTGTCATTGGCACCCGCACCACCATCATGGCTATGATCGTCATTACGGGTAAATAGGAAACGGACTTTAATTCGTCCCCATTCATCCACATAGATTTCTTCACCACTTGGCCCAACCACTTTGGCACGTTGTGGTGAGGCAGTTGGACGATGTTGTAATGGGTTAAATTCAGGAACGGTTTTAATGCTGCGGCGTTGCAATGTCAGTTGGTTGGCTTGGCGTTCGTCACTCTCTTTTATTTGCCAATTACTTTGTACTAATAGCTGATTGATCTGTTGATGCAGATCTTTAGGCAAATTATTTTGGTTATAAAAGTTTTTGCCTGTGATCAGGAATTCTTTATCACTGCCAGCGTGTTGATCTATTTCAGGGTGTTCAGCCAATTCAAACCAGTAACCGACATGGGTATCTCGCACGGTGCTATGGGCTGTAAATTGTTTGGATTGTAAGTCGTAGTATTGACCCAAGTTCCGATTCAGTTTTTCAATTTGGGCATTGCCCGATGCGGTTGCACCATCCTCCCCATTGAGGTCTTGCATCCATGCCGGTGAAAAATGCCATGCCTGCTCCAGACCAAGACTGGCATTGTCATATTGAGCACTATGTTTATGCGTACTTTGCACACTGCCTGCGCCATCTTCTTGTTCCAGTGCGTCCGCTTGCCAGCGTTGTACATGCACGCTGCTCGGTTGTAATGAACGTTGTCCGACCAGACTAGTCATGCTGTCATATTGTTCGGTGGCACTACTACGGTGATAACGGATCTGTCGACGCTCTAAAGCTTGGTACTGGCTATTGTCGTCAATCAGACGTAGTTTTTGCGGCTGAATCGCGGCACTGCTTTGCGCGACGGTTCGTTCAGCTTCATCAATGAGCCAGTTAATCGATTCGCTCCGTAGCAAACGCGTCAGGAAGTCGTAGTCACTTTCCAAAGATTGCATGATAAAGGGACGAATATCGTAGTCTTGACTGAGTCCGCTTAAATCAAGCGTTAAGCTGGATGCAAATAAGGGGCTTTTTTGTTGCCACTCTTTGAAGATGATTTCGACTACATCACGCACGCTCTTGTTCATAAACACGCGGCTGTTACGGCGTTGCTTCCACAATGCGGTTGGATCTTCTAAGGTGAGCTTATATACGGTCAGGCTACCGTCTGATTGTCCTTGTAAGGCTTGAGTAATAATCCCTGTGACGCGAGTGAGTTGTCCCTGATCGGTCACGCTATCAATTGCCGCTTGGCTGCCGATGAACTGTTTCAGGGGAATAGTCGCATTGGTCGACAGGCAAATCAGTTCTGCCTTAAATCCTCCATTCAGTTGATGCTGACCATCAATACGTTGCAGGAAGACTTGAGTATTTAAATTTTGATTGGAAAATTGAATATGAATTGCACGCTTTTGTGCAGTCAAACCTAAATTGTCTAAAGCTTGAAATATATTAACCAACATCTTTTTATATAAAATTAAATCAAATTTTAGCCATGGTATACAAAACAGACTGATTTGTCTATTTTGTATAATTATTGTTAAATCGATTTAATGATGGCGTTTTAAAATAGATTCACTGATAAGACCATAGATATTCTGCAAGTCTGGGCGATTAGAATCTGCTAATAATTGACTATGCATACTCAATATATTTTGGTCACCGCGCATCGCAGGGCCTGTCTGCATATCCTTGGGATGATTGGCTGTAGCTTTATTTGCGGTCTCTAAAATCAGTGGATAAAGTAAACTAAAATCAACCTGCTCAGCGTCGACGATTTGTTTCGCCATGTCATAACAATAATTACTAAAATTGCAAGCAAATACCGCCGCCAAATGCAAAGTCAAACGTTGTGTAGAGCTATATTGATAGACACGTTGGCTTAAACTGTTGGCTAATTCGGTTAATAAGGTTAAGTCCTGTGGCTGGACTGCTTCAACAAATAAAGGGGTATCTGTCCAATTCACATCCCTTTCCATACTAAAGGTTTGCAAAGGATAGAACACACCCGCGCGTGGATGTCTTTGTTCCAGTATCGATAAAGCAGTACTTCCCGAAGTATGTACAATCAGATTTTCAGCGAGATGGGGCGCAATCGAATCAATCACACTGTGAATCGCCTGATCACTGACTGCAATAATCACCAAATCGGTTTGCGCATCCAACTGTTGCACATCGTCAATTGCTTGGGCATTGACTTGGTCTGCAAGGGTCTGAGCATGTTGTAGATTCCGACTAAAGATTTGTACAATCTGATGCTGCAACTGCAATACTTTGGCCAAATGGGTTGCAACACGACCTGCTCCAATCAATGTAATTCGCATAATATTTATCTTAAAACCATCGCTGTGCTAAGCATGCCAATAAAAAAAGGACGAATCAATTCGTCCTTCATGTTGTTGCTTACTTAATTGACATTATTGAGATAGACAATGCGCTCAATGGTACGTTGGGTGAAGCACTTGGTGTACTGCATCTCTTGATCTTGTTGACGCATCGCATCATTCCAATAGCGTGATTGCTTTTGATAGGTTTCCAAATCTTTTTCTGGAATATCAGATACATGCTTCTGAGCAAGCACCTTACAATCAACATCACGTTTTTCAAACCAATCAGACTGGTCTTGCTGCAACTGTGCTTTTTGCTCTGGACTAAACTTGTCCCAGGTTTGATTTAAGCGCTCAACCTGCTGTGCTTTTTCAGCATCCAACTCTTTTTTGCGAATATCCATTGCTTTTTGAGCCAAGCCCATTTGAGCCGATTCTTCTGCATCATATTGCTGCTGAGCTTGTTCATTGCTTTGTTCAATCAGGCGGTTTTCTTTTAAATAAGCCACATACTGTACGGCTTTTGTCGCCATAAAGACCACACCATCAATCACTGCATTTTGATCAGGAATATTAAACACTAAACCATCTTTGTCGGTCTTGGTAATATCATAGAAAAAGCTACCTTTAAGTTGATCATTTTCTAAGGTCAATGAATATTCATTATCGGCAAAATAATCACCTAAAGTACTTGCGCTATAATCACCTTCACACTCTTCACAATTTTTTTGCTGCTCAGCATAGGCATTCTCCGCACGCTTTTGTAAACCTTTCGGGAATTGAACAATTAACTGACTTTCACAGCTCAATTGTGTTTTTGATGCTTGCTCGCCTTCTGCTGCATCTAAGGTACGCACATTTTTAATTTCGAATTTCAGACCTTTATTGATTTTGTCCAGAACATCATAGTCTGCCTGATACTGACTTTCTCTTAGACTACGCTCGATTTGTTTTAAATAATCTTTTTTGAGTGCCGCTTGAATATTATTCAAGTTATCTTGATTAGTACAACTCCACTCAGCGACTGCCGCATCCGTATTTTCAACTTTATCTTTCGGTTTGAACTTATCACACCCTGTTAATAACACTGCTGCGGTTAATGTTGTGAATATAAAAAACTTATTCATATTAATGCTCTATTATCTTGTTTTTCGCGCGTATTCTACTCAATTTAAATCTATACTTTCGAGTCTTTTATTTGATTTTATTTAGGCGTTTGCGTTTAAAATCATATTCACTTAAATAAACAATTAAAATAAAAGGAGTTATTTTCTCAATAACTCCTTTAAAACTTCAACAAACCATCAATTAAGGAGTAATTGAAAACTCAATACGACGATTTTTAAAACGTCCTTCCTCAGTTGTATTATCTGCAACAGGGTTATCTGCGCCATGTCCTACCGCTGTGAGTTGAGAAGCATCCACGCCTTGACTAACTAAATAATCGACCACAGCCTGTGCACGTTTTTGTGACAGTGCTTTATTGCCATTGGCATTACCTGTTGAATCGGTATAGCCCGCAACAGTCAGTTTTGCATCTTTGCTATTTTTCATTAAGCCAGCGGCTTTATCCAAGATCGCTTTGTTTTCATCTGGAATCTGATTGGATCCGGTTGAGAAATTAATAATCTGTAGATTAAGTGCTTTAATTACGGCGTTAATATCAACCTGATTGACATCAATACTTGCCAATGCATCTTGCGCTGCATTTAGACTATTGCTTACAGAATCTGCCGCACTTACGGGTGCTTCCACTACCACCTCGGTATTCGGCACCAATGCTTTGATCTTGCCCTGTAACTCATTGAGTTTAGCTGTATCAGCACCTTTTAATGTGATCTTATCACCCACCCACTCCAAGGAAACATTTGGAACCCCTTTAAGCAATCCCAATACACCCGCAAGTCCTGCTTGATCGGTAAAGTTGCCTGCATGTGTTGCAGCCGTACCAGCAGTATCTACCGTACAGTCCTGAGTAGAAGAAAAAACTTCTTTGACTTTGGCCTGAATGCTGGCAAGGAACCCTTGATCACCAACCATGACCTGACACTGTGCAACATCACCATTGGCATCAGTGGTTAATGCCAAACTCGCTGGGGCAATGACTGTACCGACTTGTGATGCAGGTGAATCCTCATTATTTACAGGTACTTCCATTTGTTTATGTTGACATGCCTTCCATAACCATGCGACTAGAAGTGCCAAAATAATCAGTGCGACTATCGGTAGCCAAGCACGTGATTTACTTCCTGTCGTCGCAGTTGCGCTGGCGAAGCTCGTTGTTGAGGCCGTAGCACTAGAAACCAGTCCTAAAGGCGCAAGCAAACCTACCGCCCAAGCAGGTAACAGCGCACGAATTGAATCGGCATGCTGTTTTAAATAATTGACAATACTTTGGGTATCATTGCCTGCTTCACTGGTTAAAGCAGCCAAGCTGATCGGAATCGAGTGATTTAAGGTTTGTTCTGCTTCAGCTGTGGGAAGCTGACCGCCAGCAAGATTGGATAATAATGCATTTTTAACTTGATCATTATGACCAAATAAATCGAATAATGAAGGTGAAATTGACTCTTTTAGTTTCTGAATCAATTCAGGCTTTGCAGCTAAAATCGAAAGAAAAATCGGGTAAAATTTAGATAACAGCGCACTTTTTTCGTTCGCCAAACCGTCTTGATCACTCACAAGCACAGAAGTCACTTTCTGCTTTAACAGTTCTATTGGGTTTATTGACATTGTTATTCACTCCAACACATTAAATTTATAATATTCAGATCGCTTAAGAAAAATGCGAAGCACAAGCAAACTGATGCTTTTTCATTCTAAACATTTGTGTGTTTTTTATTCGTTTTTATATCATTTAAATACAATACTTACATCACACTTTACAAAGCATATTTCTGCCATTCCTGTACTTGGCACGGACCCACTTACGGAATGATCAAGCACAATCTTATCAAAGCGGTAGATTTTACTTACTTAGATGATAAAGAAAGAGCAAAGAAAAGCTGGCAAAAATCAAAGTTAAAAAAGGAAATAATTTATAGGATTTCTTTTCAATTGACTCTTCTACAGGTGCTATAACTTCTTCCAATACGGGCTCAGGTTCAGGAACTTCATTTAAGTGTCGCAATACCTCATCTGACCAGTTTGGCAATAAGGCATGAATAGACTGTTTATGTTCTCGGAGATAATGAATAATGCTGATCGCATCATTACCGACCTCATTTGAAAGCACAGCTAAGCTTTTAGGAATGGCTCGATTTAATGTAATTTCAACTTCAGCCACAGCAACTTTGCCTGCTGCCAATCTCAATAACAATTCATTTTTTACACGTTCATTTTGCTCTAATAAATCAAAAATAGAAGGTGTAAGTTTTTCTTTTAATTGATCAACCAATTCAGGCTTTTCTAAAAAACGATGTAAGAAAATAGGGTAAAATCTTGATAAAATATCATTTTTTTCATTTACTAAGCAAGTTTGATCATTGACAATGATAGAGGATACTCTTTGCTTAAGTAATTCCATTGGGTTAATAGCCATGTGATTTAGCTCCAATTCTTTAAATTGTTTATTTCTCATTTTTTATAATTTTATGTAAAGCACATCTCATTTATTTTGTTACTTTAATCTAATTTTTCTATTTTTATCAGCTTTGTAAAATTTAAATACAATATCTACATCACAGTTTACAAAGCAGAATAAGACTTGATCATCTTATTCTGCTGTTTTCATCTCATTTATGCGAAGGTGCTCACCACCTTACCTGTCAGTTGTTGACCAAGTAACGGCGTATTTTTACCTTGAGATAGGATGCTGTCTTTAGACACGGTCCACTGTAGTTCTGGATCAATTAAAACCCAACCGGCTTCTTGCAGCCAACGATCCGTCATATTGGCCACTTGTGCTGGAATAGAGGTCACTTTCGCCACCCATTCCAAAGGCTCAAACACACCTTCTTGAATCAATTGCACACCTAAACCGACATAGGTATCAAAAGCAGTAATCCCTGGCTGTGTTTCCGCAAATGGAGCCATTTTAGCTGAACTGCTAAGTGGTTCATGATGCGTACAGATTGCGTCAATCACGCCCTCTTTCACCCCTTGACGCAATAAGGCTTTATCTTGCTCAGAACGTAGCGGTGGACGTACATGTGCAAGCGAGTTAAAACCATCGGTCAGTTGCTCAGTCAGATGCAATTGATGCATGGCAACATCAGCAGTCACAGGTAAGCCTTTGGCTTTTGCTGCGCGAATCAAATCAACCGAAGCACCACTAGACAGTAAACCAAAGTGTGCTTTCACGCCTGTTGCTTCAATCATGATCAAGTATTTGGCAATTGCAACAGTTTCAGCAATCGCAGGGATCATCGGTAAACCTTGGCGAGAAGCAATAAAGCCTTCATGCGCACAGCCATCTTTGGCAATCTGGGGTTCTTCGGCATAGAACACGACAGTCAAGCCCAGACCTGCTGCATATTCCAGAGTACGAATCACCACATCATCATTTTCAAAGCTTGCATTGGCATTTGAAACAGCCGTACATCCACCTTTCTTCAACCCCGCCATATTGGCAGGTTGTTTGCCATTGAGGCCTTGGGTTTGCGCACCGATAATTTGCAGGTAAATGCCCCCATCCAATTGTGCTTTTTCGATCAAGCCATGAATCAAAGCACCGTTATCCTGCACAATTGGTTTTGAATCCGGTGGTGTCATCACATGCAAAATACCATTGGCACGAGCCGCTTTACCTTCAGACTTTAAGGTTCCATGCTGTTGTTGCCCTGGTTCACGTAAACGTGCACAAAGATCAACCATGGTTGGCATTAACCATTTGCCTTGACCATCAATGGTTTCATTGACTTGATCTACTGCATCAACCAACTTGCCATTTTCGATATAAACCGTTTTTACTTGATCAGTTTTTTGAATTGGATCGAGCACACGGACATTTTCAATTTTTACAATACTCATGTGATCTATCCCCTTACAGCGCAATCGCTTCAATTAAACCTTGTTCTTGTAACTGCCCTTGCATTGCGAGTGCCAACACTGCCATTCGAACCGCAATCCCGTTGGTAACTTGCTTCAAAATGACAGATTGATCACCATCGGCAACGCTTGAGTCAATTTCAACTCCACGGTTCATTGGGCCTGGATGCATCACGATACAATCAGGCTTTGCCAAAGCTAAACGCTCTTTGTTTAAACCGTACATTTTGTAGAATTCGGCTTGTGAAGATAGAGCTGGTGAATCAATACGTTCATTTTGAATGCGTAAGGCAATAATCACATCGCAATCTTTTACCCCTTCATCCATTTTGTTAAACAGACGCACATGTTCGCCATATTCATTAAAGCCGACTGGCAACAGGGTATTGGGTGCAATCACGCGAATATCTTTGCAGCCCAATGTTTGCAATGCCGCTACATTCGAACGTGCAACACGTGAATGCTTGATATCACCAATAATCGCCACTGTTAAATCTTCAAATGGCTTCTTGGTTTCGCGACGAATCGTCAACATATCCAGCATGGCTTGGGTAGGATGCGCATGGCGACCATCACCCGCATTGATAATCGCAACTTTAGGGCAAACATCTTTGGCAATAAAGTGTGCTGCACCAGAGGAAGAATGACGTACCACGAAGATATCTGCCGCCATCGCTTCCAAATTCCAGAGCGTATCACGCAAAGTTTCACCTTTAGAGGTACTTGAACGTGCAATATCAATATTCAAGACATTGGCAGACAAACGTTTTGCCGCGGCCTCAAAAGTAGTACGGGTACGAGTGGAGTTTTCAAAGAAAAGATTCATCACCGTCAGCCCTTCAAGCAACGGGCGATTGATCAAATTATTATTTTCATCTAAGAAGCTTTGCGCTGTATCTAGAATCTTGGTTAAGGTTTCTTTAGAAAGACCTTCGATTGTTAAAAAGTGCTTGAGATTTCCTTGTTGATTGAGCTGGATCTGACTCAAAGTATGCAATGCCGCCAAGTGCATAAGAGATTCCTAACACGTTAAGTTAACGCATTATACAGACTTTGGATTTCATTCGCAGTTGAACTTTTCAACACTTAAAAAAAAAATCTTTTAGATTTTTTCTTCATCTTATTTTTTGAGTGGGTGCAGCGAAGATGACAGCTATACACTAAATATTGCATTCGAACCCCCTAGCTAGCCAATATAAATAAGGATGTAAACACCATGGCTACATCCTTTACTCATTCTCTATTTTTGAATGACTGATAATCTATCTCAATGCACCAATATAGTGATGATGCACTTGAGCTTGATAGATCTCTTCTTCAGTCACTTCCATTGAATAGCTTTCTAAAACTTCGACAGCTTGCTTTTTCTCCTCAACTTTTGCTTCGGTCACCAATGCCGCAGATTCTGGATACAAATCAACCAATGGGCTTAAACGAAGTACAAAACGTTCCAATTCTGGGTCTTGTGTTGCCAAGGCAAGCTCAAGTATATGCTTGGCATAATCTTTATTATTGACTAGATACATCACATCGATCACACGACCACAGACACGTCTTAAACGGACATACATTTGAGTTGCAATCGTAAAAGCTTCGGCATTGACCACAACTTCATTCTTCATGCTTTCTTTCATAACATCCCCACAGCCATTAAATTAAAATTCTTAAATTTCATCAGCTTTAAGCCAAATCACTCACTGATGTGCTGCTAATTTAAAAGCAAAAGATGTACCAACTATTCAATAAACCTGCCATCAACAATGAATTCCATCACATTAAAAACAGCCTAGGCCAAGAACAATTCATCAAAAAAATGCGATGAATCGCTGATAAAGCTAACAATCAAACAAATATGCACCGACAGAACAAACAAAAATCAGTTAAAATAGCCAATTGCTAAAAATGTTTTGGAAATTTGAATGAACGCTAAACCACGTCTAACAGACTATTGGGTCACCTGTGCGGACGGGCTTGAAACCTTATTACAACAAGAGCTTGAAGATTTAGGCATTCAAAATATCCAACGTTTTGCAGGGCGTTTGGTTTTTAAAGGCACTCTCGAAAATGCATATCGGGTTTGTATGTGGTCTCGCCTTGCTTCTCGCGTGCTTTTGCCGATTCATACGCATGAACTTGAGCATACCCATGATGCACGTGATGTAGCAGAAGAACTCTATGAAGGCGCGATTAGCTTTGACTGGTCACTGATTTTTGCACCACAAAGTACCTTTGCAGTCCGCCTACATGTTGAACGTGAAATCAAAGTTAATACACAATTTGCCACCTTACGCGTAAAAGATGGCGTGGTCGATTCCTTTATGGAAGCCGTTGGCAAACGCCCAAGTATTGATATTAAACAACCTGAGATCACGCTCTATGTGTTAGCAGGTAAAACAGAACATACCTATTGCTTAGACTTATCAGGTGATTCTTTGCATAAACGCGGTTACCGTCGTTTTATGACCGATGCACCGATTAAAGAAAACTTGGCAGCTGCAATTCTGCAAAAAGCCCAACTGACGCAATATCAGCCTGATATTATTCTTGACCCAATGTGTGGTTCAGGCACATTCATTATCGAATCTTTATTGATTTTAACTGATCGTGCACCTGGTTTAGTGCGCCGCTTTGGCTTCAATGGCTGGCATGGACATGACCGTGATCTGTGGTTATCCCTCAAAGCCGAAGCCGCAGAACGTCATGAAAAAGCATTAGAACAACCCCTGCCTAAGTTTTATGCTTACGATGCTGACTGGGAAGCAGTCAAAGCAACGCGCCAAAACATTATTGCTGCAGGTTTTGAAAAGTTACTCGATCAAATTCAAATTGAAGAACGTACACTCGCAGATTGGGATGATTTCCATGCTGAAGGCAAAAAAGCCTTTGTTGTGACCAACCCACCGTATGGTGAACGCCTAGGCGATAAAGCATCGAACCGTTCTTTATATCTTGGTCTATCGGCTTTATTGCAAAAGCATTTCCCAAATCAGCGTGCTGCTATTATTGCTGCACAAATTGAGCAAGCAGATGTACTGGCATTTAATGATCCACAAACCCTACGTTTGATGAATGGTAAACTGCCAATTTACACCCGTTTTGGAACAGTCAAGCCTGCAACAGTGACACAACCGTTCCTTGCCACTTGGCAACCACAACAATTTGAGAAAATTGAAGGTGCCGAAGACTTTACCAATCGTTTGCAAAAAAATATGCAAACATTGAAAAAATGGGCTGTAAAAGAAAATGTATTCTGCCTCCGTTTATATGATGCAGATTTACCTGATTTTAATGTTGCGGTTGATTTATACGGAGATCGCTTGCATGTTCAAGAATACGCACCTCCAAAAACCATTGATCCAGAAAAAGCAAAAAAACGCTTTAACTTAGCACTTGCTGCCATCCGTGCTGTGACAGGTTTAGGCCGTGATGCCATCTTTATTAAAACACGGGCAAAACAAGCGGGTGCAAACCAATACACCAAACAGAGTACGGCATCTAAACGTTTTATCGTTCAGGAAGGCAAAGCACGTATCTTGGTGAATTTGACCGATTATTTGGATACAGGTTTATTCTTGGACCACCGTCAGATGCGTTTAAGAATTGCCCAAGAAGCGCGCGGCAAACACTTCCTCAATCTTTATAGCTATACCTCAACTGCAAGCTTACACGCAGCCTTAGGTGGTGCAGCCAGTACCACCAGTGTAGATTTATCCAACACCTACTTGAACTGGTCTAAAGAAAACTTTGTCTTGAATGGCTTGACTGTAGATCATGCCGATGAACAACATATGTTCTTTGCCAGCGATTGCTTCGAATGGTTAAAAGAAGGTCATGAGCAATATGACTTAATCTTCATTGATCCACCAACGTTCTCGAACTCGAAAAAGTTCTATGGAACCTTTGATGTACAACGCGACCATGTTTCCTTACTGAAACGTGCAATGAATCGTTTAACCAGTGATGGGACCTTGTACTTCTCAAATAACTATCGTGGCTTTGAATTAGACGAAGAAATCGAGGCGATGTATCAAGTTAAAGAAATCACCTCTGAAACCATTGGTCTAGATTTTAAACGTAATCAAAAAATTCACCGTGCTTGGAAAATTCAGCACCCTGCTATTTAACCACCAATTCGGCTTTAACATCATCATTATAAGTCACATGAACATTGCCTGACTCGAACTCATAAATCATGTAGCGATCAGGTGGTTGTTCATGTGGTTTAATGGTAGCTGTGCGCTTATCTCTGGGGTCAACCGCCAACACTTTCTTCTGTTCTTCGTGAGGTGATAACACACCTCCTAAAATGGTGCTGACACGAATTTCACCTAAGTATTTATCACTCAGGAGCCTTTGTGAACGCCAACGCTCTTCTTCGGGCTTTAAGGCATCTTGTTGCGCTTTAATGAGAATACTGGGAAGTGCATTGTTCAGCATAGCAGTTTGTAAGGCGAGCGTCCCCTCACTCAATGGTTGTGCGGCATGCACCATTGAAGATAAGGCAGTCATCAACAAAATTACACACGTATTTGTGCAATGATGTCTGTTTTTTTCCATTGCAATTCATCCTGAATTTTTTTCTTATTTGTTCCGAAACTATCAAGTTTTTCATCAAGCCGCAATGTTATTGATAATATTCGAGCAAAAATCTGACCAACAGCACCAATACAAAAAAAGATGGTGATTTATATCACCATCTTTTTAGCCAAACGTTCAAATTTCGCTTAACTCAGTTTCATTTTATCAAAGAGCAGATGACCATTTTCACCTTTGATCAAAATGTTATCCCCTGGCTGGAATTCACCAGATAAGATTTTCTGAGCCAAGTTATTCTCCACTTGCTGCTGGATCGCACGTTTCAATGGTCGTGCACCATATACAGGATCAAAACCAGCATCGATCAATAAGTCGAAAGCGGTATCATCCACGGTTAAGCCCATATCACGATCGCCCAAACGTGAACGTAACCGATCTAACTGAATATCCGCAATACCACGAATCTGTGCCTTTTGCAGTGAGTGGAAAACCACCAGCTCATCAATACGGTTAATGAACTCTGGACGGAAATGCTGTGTCACAGCATTCATAACCACAGTACGAACCTCGTCATCGGTTGCACCTTCACCCAATTCACGTACATCTTGTGAACCAAGGTTCGAGGTCATCACAATCACCGTATTTTTAAAGTCGATTACACGACCTTGCGAGTCGGTTAAGCGCCCATCATCTAAAACCTGTAGCAGGATGTTAAACACATCTGGATGGGCTTTTTCCACCTCATCAAATAACACCACACTATATGGCTTACGGCGTACTGCCTCAGTTAAAACACCACCTTCTTCATAGCCCACATAACCTGGAGGTGCGCCAACCAAACGACTGACGGAGTGCTTTTCCATAAATTCGGACATATCAATACGAATCATGGCATCATCACTGTCAAACAAGAAGTTTGCCAATGCTTTGGTCAACTCAGTTTTACCCACACCTGTTGGCCCAAGGAACAAGAATGAGCCACTTGGACGATTCGGATCAGATAAACCCGCACGTGAACGACGGACTGCATTAGAAACAGCAACCACCGCTTCATCTTGTCCAACCACACGATTATGTAAGAACTCTTCCATATTCAGCAGTTTTTCACGCTCACCCTGCAGCATTTTCGCCACAGGAATGCCTGTTGCCGCACTGACCACTTCTGCAATTTCGTTTTCAGTGACTTTGGTACGAATCAGTTTCGGTTCTTCATTTTCCTCAGCAACTTCGGCTTGTTCCAAGCGTTTCTGCAACTCTGGAATCACGCCATATTGCAAACGCGCCGCTTCTGCCAAATCACCTTCGCGTTTAGCTTTTTCCAAAGCAACACGGGCCTGATCGAGTTCAACTTGTGCTTTCTTATCCCCTTCCACCAAGGTTTTTTCAGCCTTCCAGATTTCTTCCAGATCGTTGTACTCTTTTTGCTTTTCAGCAATTTGCTGCTCAAGATGATTGACTTCGGCTTTGCTGCCTGCATCTTGATCTTTTTTCACCGCTTCCAATTGCATTTTCAACTGGATTAAACGGCGATCAAGTTTATCCAAAGCTTCAGGCTTGGAATCGATTTCCATTTTGATACGAGATGCTGCCTCATCAATCAAATCAATCGCTTTATCAGGCAACTGACGATCGGTGATATAACGATGCGACATTTTCGCTGCAGCAATAATGGCTGAGTCTAAAATTTGCACCCCATGGTGAGTTGCATATTTTTCTTTTAGACCACGCAAAATCGCAATCGTGTCTTCTACACTAGGCTCATCAACCAATACTTTTTGGAAACGACGTTCCAGCGCCGCATCTTTCTCGATGTATTGGCGATATTCATCTAAGGTCGTCGCACCGACACAGCGTAATTCACCACGTGCCAAAGCAGGTTTTAACATATTGCCTGCATCCATTGCGCCATCGCCCTTACCTGCACCCACCAGCGTATGTAACTCATCAATAAATAGGATGATCTCGCCTTCATGTTTAGCCAAGTCTTTGAGAACTGCTTTTAGACGTTCTTCAAACTCACCACGATATTTTGCACCCGCAAGCAATGAGCCTAAGTCTAATGACAAGACCCGCTTGTTCTTCAAGCCTTCAGGTACTTCGCCATTGACAATACGTTGTGCCAAACCTTCAACAATTGCGGTTTTACCGACTCCTGGTTCACCAATCAATACCGGGTTATTTTTAGTTCGACGAGATAAAACCTGAATGGTACGACGAATTTCATCATCACGACCAATCACAGGATCGAGCTTACCCGCTAAAGCACGCTCAGTTAGGTCAATGGTATATTTATTGAGTGAGTCACGTTGATCTTCGTGATTATTGCTCATGACTTTGTCATTTCCTCGAATATTTTCAATTACTTTACGTAAGCTTTCTGGTGTTACACCCACGCTATTCAATATTGTTTTGGTTTCACCTGTTTCCGCCAGACCTAACAACACCCAATCAGTTGATAGAAACTCATCTCCTGCCTTTTGTGCGTAACGGTCAGCTAAATTCAATGCCTTTACCGCTTCAGGATTCAGATTAATATCACCTGTCGGATTTGCCAGCGTTGGTGCATTTTGCACTGCTTGTTCAAGCTTCTGTTTTAACTCAGGTAAACGTGCACCCGCTTGTTGCAATAAACTCAGATTGGCCGGCTCTTCAAGTAAAGTGGATAGGATATGAACTCCTGCAATCGAAGTGTGATCCTTACCCATGGCCAATGATTGTGCATCTGAGAGTGCTTGCTGTAAGCGGTTTGTAAATTTTTCAAATCGCATTCTTGTTATTCCTCACAACAAATTTTTAACTTATCACTTAGATGGGAACGCTTTTTAAAATTTCAAATAAAATTTATATAATTTTCAATATTTTATAAAAATATCAATGCATAAAACTCAGTATTAATATGGGTGTATAAACAATCTATTTCAAGTATATTTTGTATAATTTTTCTGTCCATTCTGTTTTGCACAAAATCCTTATTGTGATTTTAAGGTGAACGTTTTAGCTTAAAGCTTTGCTGCAATTAAAAATGATCGCCATGCCTTTTAAAAAAATTTTACTCAGTGTTGCCTCCCTGCTTCCACTACATGCTGCTGTTGCACAACTGCCACAAGACTCTAGACGAGCAGGCGGTATTGCCGTAATTCCGCTTTCAACTGAAACAACCCAAGTCTTGTATGAACAAAAGCCTGTTTTGATTACACAACAAGGCAAGCAACGTTATGCCGTGTTTGGTATTCCACTTTCTGCTCCATTAGGTCCCTTGACCTTAGCGACCAATCACACCCCTATTCAGATCGAAGTGGCGCCCTACCGCTATGCTGAGCAGCGCTTAAACGTTAAAAATCAAGATTACGTTAACCCAAATCAAGAACAACTTGATCGTTATGCACGAGAAGCCAAAGAGCAAAATGATATTTATAGCTCTTTTTCCCAAAGTAACTGGACCCAGTTTCCTAACTTTATTCGGCCTACAGCTGGTAAATTTAGTAATTCATTTGGCAGAAAGCGTTTTTTCAATGGTGAAGAGCGCGCACCGCACTCAGGTTTGGACATCCCAGCGCCTGTGGGACAGAATGTTATCGCACCTGCTGATGGAGTCGTGGTACAGACAGGCAACTATTTCTTTAATGGCAACACTGTCCTGATTGATCATGGTCAAGGCCTGATCAGTATGTTCTGTCATTTGAGTAAAATTAACGTGGTCAAGGGACAACAGATTCATCAGGGTGAAACACTGGGGTTGGTCGGTAAAACTGGTCGTGTCACTGGACCACACCTGCATTGGGGAATGAGCCTGAATAATGCGCGGGTAGACCCACAATTATTTCTAAAATAAAAAGAAAAGCTTATAAAAAAAGTGACCTATAAAAACAGGTCACTTTTTAGTAAAACTTAATAATTTTAACTTTTAAGCAGCTTCAATAATTTCAAAATCGTGGGTAATTTCAACCCCACCATCGGCAAGCATTTTACTTGCTGAACAATATTTCTCAGCAGAAAGCTCAACTGCTTTTTCAACTTGTTTGGTTTTTACCGCTTTGCCAGTGACAATGAAGTGCAAATGGATTTTAGTGAATACCGCTGGAATTGAATCAGCTCTTTCTGCTTTCAGCTGACATACAACATCCGTCACATCTTGGCGAGATTTTTTTAAAATGGTCACAATATCAAACGAAGCACACCCACCAAGTCCCATTAAAATCAACTCCATAGGACGTGGACCACGGTTTTCACCGCCATATTCGGCAGAACCATCCATCACGACAGTATGGCCACTTTCTGATTTTGCCTCAAAAGCAACATTCTCTAACCAATGTACACTTGTTTGCATTGCAACTACCCGAAAAACGTTATAAATTTACTCTGTTCTTGTACACTAACATAAAATGAGTTGATAAGGAATTTCATCTCTTCTGTGTAGAAAAGGCTCTTACAAGAGTCTGTGCGATCGGTTTTATCCAAATTCGGAAATTTTAAGCATGACTTCAAATTTTTCACAACTTAGCACTGATGCTTTGTCTCCAGGTCAACTACCTGAATCAGTTAAAGCTTTGCTAAAACGTGCTCATATTAACAGATACCCTAAACGCACCACGATTGTTGACGCTGGAACGGAATCAAAATCACTGTATTTAATATTAAAAGGTTCAGTGTCAATTATCTTACGTGAAGATGACGAACGAGAAATCGTTGTCGCTTACCTCAATCCTGGCGATTTCTTTGGTGAAATGGGTCTTTTTGAAAAGAACCCTCAACGTACCGCAGAAGTACGTACGCGAGATGTCTGTGAAATTGCAGAAATTTCGTATGACAATTTTCATGAGTTAAGCAAGCAGTACCCAGATTTAAGTTACGCTGTGTTTGCTCAATTGGTCCGTCGTCTAAAAAATACAACGCGTAAAGTGACTGATCTAGCCTTCATTGATGTGTCTGGTCGTATTGCACGCTGTCTAATTGACTTATCTGCTCAACCAGAGGCAATGATTTTACCGAATGGGCGTCAGATTCGTATTACTCGTCAAGAAATTGGTCGTATCGTCGGTTGTTCTCGTGAAATGGTTGGACGTGTCCTCAAGACACTTGAAGATCAAGGCATGATTCAGACTGATGGTAAAGCAATCTTGATTTTTGATGCCTCTTTAGAAGAAAACACCTTCTCTGAAGATGAGTATGATGAGGAGGATTAATTTGATCTGAGATCAAATTGATTCGAACAAAGCCAGTGCTCATCACTGGCTTTCATTTTTTTACACAGAATACGCTTTGCTGATTACATAATTACAATGATTATAGAGGTATTCAGAATATTAACTGCTGTCAACATTTTCTATAATCCACCCTAATCACGACTATATTCATAAGATACTGATTTGGAGAGAATAAGTATGAAGAAATTAGCTTTGAGCCTGTGTGCTGTGACCGTAATGACAATTTCTGGCTGCGCATCTTTCGCAGACATGGCAGGCGCAGATAGCGCAACTTTAAATGCGCAATCAGCACAAAGCTTCTCAAAAATGACACAAGAAGCACGTGCCAAAAACCAGTTGGATAGCAGCTCAAGTACTTATCAGCGTATTAATACCGTATTTAACCGCTTAAAACCGTATGCGGATCAAATGAACCAGACCGGTCAACGCTTTCAGTGGCAACTTGCAGTACTTAAATCAGATACTGTTAACGCTTATGTAGCCCCTGGTGGCAAGGTTGTTTTCTATACCGGTATTGTGAACAAGCTGAATTTAACCAATGATGAAATTGCTGCGGTGATGGGACATGAAATGACCCATGCACTTGAAGAGCATGCAAAAAGTAAAATCGGCGCTCAGGCTTTAACTAATCTTGCAATTGGTATTGGTAAATCATATGCAGGCAGCAGCATTGGCGATCTAGGCAGTGCTGCAATCGATTTAGGCAGCCAGGTGGGGATTGGTCTACCATACTCACGTAACTTGGAAAGTCGTGCGGATTACGGCGGTTTAATGCTGATGGCGAAAGCAGGTTATAACCCGAATGCAGCAATCAGCCTATGGGAAAAAATGAATCGTCTTGATGGTGCTGGTGGTGGTTCGTTCCTATCGACTCACCCATCGAATACTCAACGTATTAGCGACATGCGTAAAAACTTGCCAGCAGCTTTAGCGGTTTATAACCAACGCCGTTAATTGATACTGCCCTTAAATACCCAAGTGTTTTAAGGGCTTTTTCTTTTTGCAACTTGAATCAAACATGCTGGAGACGTAGATGTAGCATATGCGTTGCAATTGTATGGCGGATATGATCAGGTCGAGCATGGAAATAACGTTCGGTTAAGCCATCTCCAGATAAATCCTCAGTAACGATATACCCCATTTGTTCTATGGCCTGATGCAATGTCTTTGGTCTAAATTGCCCTTTTAATGGCTCTCTTAAAAAACGGGTAAATTGCGACACAAACAAGGTTCCCAAACGCTCTATACCCTCCAACTCACGATAGTCAACCGAGTAGTCCAAGACCACCTCGCTGCCCTGTGCGGCAATCTGTGCAATGCTTGCCAAGGTCTTTAACGTCGTTTCGGGTTCAAGATAATGAGTGGTTCCCAACCATGAAAAAAAAGCAGCTTGATCCTGCTTAAACGTACTCCGCACCAGAGCATCAGCAATCGATTCTTTTTCAAAATCGATCGCAACAAATTCAACATTCGCTGGAAAGGCTCCAAATTGACGTAGTTTCTTTTGTTTGGCCGCTTGGGTATCTGGATGATCCACTTCATAAATCTTCAGCTGCGGATACTGCTGTGCTTGTCTGAGAGTAAATGAATCAAGACCTGCCCCAACCAATACATATTGTGTTACGCCCCGCTCAATCGCAGTATGGAGTTGATCTTCGGCATAGCGTGAACGCCCAACCACCTGTCCAGTCAATAAACCGAAACTGCGGTTAAAGATTGATGAATTCATGATTTTCACGGTCAATGACGTACTTAATAAAGCCTTCCAACCTTGACTGGTCAACTCAAAGGCAAAAGGGTCCGAAAAAACTGGATTTTCTGCATGTTGAAAATGATTGGCGCGTAATGCTGCCGCTGCTTCAGCCGTTCGGCTTGATTGCCCTTCTTTCATCGTTATTTTCCCTATATGTCTTTCTATCTTGCAAAAAATAAGCAGCAAATTCCATCGCTAGATAAAATTTACTGCTTTTTGCTGATTAAACTAAAAATCAGTTGGTTTTTTCAGTCTGATAAGTCACTTGGTAATCATTCAAATCCATACGCTTTAAACGTTGCTTTAACTTTTTCAACGACCATGGCCAAGCAGCAAAGTTACGACCATTGGCATCTAAATAATAACTCTTACAGCCACCGGCATTAAACACGGTAGTCTTTAGATGTTTCTGTACCAATTCATTATGCTGCTTGATCACTTCAGGTTTGATATTCAGCTTAGCGATGCCTTTTTCTTTGATTTTCAGTAGACCGTCCACAATATAATCAAGTTGCGCTTCAGCCAAACCAATAAATGAGTCATATACCAAGACATTTGGTCCTAAGACCAAGAATGCATTCGGTACATTTTCAATACTGGTACCCAAATACGCTTCTGGTGAACTACTTTTCCAAAGATCATTCAGAATTTGACCGTTCTCATTGGTCACACGCTTGCCAATAGGCGGATGTGATACCTCAAAGCCTGTTCCCCAAATAATCACATCGACTTCATGACGCTCGCCATTCGCCGACACTACAGTATTGCCTTCTACTTTTACCAATCCGTGTGGAATCAACGTGGTATTTGGCTGTTGTAAGGCTGGATAGTAGTTGTTAGCGAATAAAAGACGTTTACAACCAATAGTAAAGTTCGGAGTTACGTTTTTACGTAATTCAGGATCTTCAATCTGGAAACGTAAAATCAGTTTAGCCAATTCACCCACTGGTTTTAACACCGCTGGATTACGTAAACCAAAGTTAATCGCATTCAGTGACTGAGCCACTGTTTGACGCCAGGTTTTCTGGATCAGTGGAAATTTTTCAATCAAGGCTTTACTGACATCACCTAAATCGGTATCTGGCTTTGGTACTACCCAAGGCGCAGTACGCTGATAGACATACAGTTCTTTTGCCAATGGTTGAATCTGAGGTACGAACTGAATCGCAGAAGCGCCGGTACCTATCACAGCAATACGTTTGCCGGTTAGATCGTAATCATGATTCCATTTTGCCGAGTGGAACATTTCGCCTTTAAAGGTTTCTAAGCCTTCAAGTTTAGGAATTTGTGCTTCGGTAATTGGCCCTGTTGCAAAGACGGTAGTACGCGCTAAGAATTGGCCTTTATTGGTGTCCATCACCCATAAATTACGCTCCTTGTCCCATGCCGCATTGAGTAATTCAGTACCGAATTCAATTTTTGAGCTTACCCCAAAATCTTCACTCACTTCCTCTAAATAGCTCAGAATCTCAGGTTGGCGAGCGAATAGATGACTCCATTTCGCACTGGGTGCAAATGAGTATGAATACAGTGCTGATGGAACATCACAACCACACCCTGGATAAGTATTTTCACGCCAAGTTCCCCCTACACGGGTCGCTTTTTCAATAATCTTGTAGTTGCTATAACCCACTTGATCAAGACGAATTGCAGTCGCAATACCTGAAATACCAGCACCCACAATAAAGGTGTCATAGATATGTTGGGGTAACGCCTTTCCTTCAGCTGAGTTTAATTTTTTTGCTTGAGCTGTCATTTAAAATATCCTTTCTTCATTCAACTGCAATAAGTCTGTCGATAATCGAGTTTCTTATATCAGTGTTTAAAATCTGTTATCTACGGTCATTACTTCATAAAACGGTATGAGGTACCTAAGAATCTGGCATATAAGTTCGGTGCAGTACGCTTCATCAACCAAAATAACTTGGCATCGATTTGTGGAATGGTATAAAGCTCACCTTTATCCAAACGATCCAAAGTCAATTTGGCCACCTTGTCACTGGTGGTAAAAGCCAAATTGGTGAGAGCATAATCTAATAGCCCTTTATGCGGGACTTTGCCATTTTTAATGATGTTGGTCGGTACTAAAGTCGGACACAACACATTCACTTTGATGTTATGTTTTCTCAATTCAGCCGAAAGTGTTTCGGACAAGGCACGAACACCTGCTTTAGAGACGTTATAGACGGTCATTTCTGGTGCTGCAGTATAAGATGCAGCAGAAGCCACATTAATGATTGCGCCATGGCCAAGTTGTTTAAACTTCGGCACAAAAGCACGGCAGCCGTGGATGACACCCCATAAATTAATATTCATGCACCAATGCCAATCTTCAGAAGACATTTCATCAAACTTGCCTCCTAGCCCAATCCCAGCATTATTAATCACCAATGTGACTGGACTCTGCATCAATTGCTGGGCCTGCTCAGCCAACTGATTGACTTGCTCTTCTTTGGCAACATCACATTGCACAGCAAAGGCTTTTGCTCCAAGTGCCTCAACCAAACCCACCGTTTCTTTTGCGGCATCAAGGTTAATGTCCGAACACACGACTGTGCCGCCACGTTTTGCCAGTTCAAGTGCAAAACTACGACCAATCCCGCTTCCTGCACCAGTCACCACAGCGAATGCTTTTTGGCTTGGCTTGGTTTTTTTCCCAAATAATTTCATCTTTATTTTCCAGCAATCTTGTATTTATAACGACCCAGTTATGCAGTCGCTGCACGTACAGGTGGTACAAACTCTTTAAGGAAATACGGGCTTAATAAACCTGTTTCAGGGTTTAATAAACGCTCTTTGTAATACGCCATATACGCAGTGGTATCATGGTCATTGGGATGAAAGCTTGGACGCAGATATTCCAGAATGTGCATAAAGCTGCTGCCAAATACGCCACGCTCGCTACCGAACAGTAAGGCTGTGCTTTCCACAATATCTTTCATATAACGAGGATTAATCAGGTTGCTTGGTTTACGTACAAACGGCATCAGATAACCACCCAATGACACCCCACCAAGAATCGTTAAGCTTGCCAACAAAAAGCCTGTAATTCTGAGCCAGTAATTGCCTGAAAGCTCAAGGAAGACATCATAGGCAATGTCTTTATGTTCAGATTCTTCCAGCATGTGCCACATCCACATGGCGCGCTGACGCTCATCTTGTGAACCCAGCAAGTAGTCTTCGTGTTGCATCATGAATTCAGCCAACACTGCTGTGTAATGCTCAATCCCAGCCATCAATGAAAGCTGTAACGATTGCGGTAGCTTGTAAATGCCATAATCAAAGACTTTACCCGCAATGGCGCG